>NZ_JBTRCN010000001.1:7385000-8568854 GCF_054822705.1 Bradyrhizobium sp. USDA 4454 | reverse complement strand
CGCTATTGTCGCAGGCGCCATTGGTGCTCGGCGACACCGACGGAAAATTCTACCGCAAATATCTGCGCGGGCTGGCGCGCGAAATCCGCTATCTGCGCCATGCGACGCTCGACAATGACGGCGTGCCGCGGCTGCAGGTACTGATCGCGCTGTGCTACGCCTCGCTCTGCCTCGCCAACCAGGCCCGCAACATCAAGTCGGCCACGCGCAGGTTGTCCGACGAATTGCAGCGGCAGATCCTGCCCGATGGCGGCCACATCTCGCGCAATCCCGGCGCGCTGGTCGAGCTGCTCAGCGATCTCCTGCCGTTGCGGCAGACCTTTGCCGCGCGGAACATCGCGCCGCCCCCGGCGCTGCTCAACGCGATCGATCGCATGATGCCGATGCTGCGCTTCTTCCGGCACGGCGACGGCAGCTTCGCGCTGTTCAACGGCATGTCGACCGCGCCGTCCGATCTGGTCGCGACGCTGCTCGCCTATGACGACACCCGCGGCGTGCCGATGGCGAGCATGCCGCACACCGGCTTCCAGCGACTCGATGCCGGCAACACCACCTTGATCATCGACACCGGCCCGCCGCCGCCGGCGAGCGTCAGCCAGGACGCGCATGCCGGCTGCCTGTCGTTCGAGCTGTCCTCCGGGGCGAGCCGCATCGTCGTCAACTGCGGCATGCCCAGCACCGGCCGCGACAATTGGCGACCGTTCGCGCGCTCCACCGCGGCGCATTCGACCCTGACTTATCACGACACCTCGTCATGCCAGTTCGTCGAGCTGTCGGCGATGAAGCGGCTGCTGCGCGGCGCGCCGATCACCAGCGGCCCGAGCAATGTCGAGAACTACCGCGAAGCCGTTCCCGGCGGCGATGTGCTGACCGCCTCGCATGACGGCTATCTCTCGCGCTTCGGCGTGATCCACCGCCGCGTGCTGATGATCTCGCGGGACGGCACAAGGCTCGAGGGCGAGGACCAGCTGACGCCGGCGCCGGGCGGCCGCATCAAGGGCAGCGAGGCCGATTTCGCGCTGCGCTTCCACTTGCACCCCTCGGTGAAGGCGAGCCGGCTGTCGGATGCCCGCGGCGTGATGCTGGTGCTGCCCAACCGCGACGTCTGGACCTTCGAGGCGATGGACGACAAGGTCGACCTCGAGGACAGCGTGTTCCTGGCCGGCAATGACGGCCCGCGCCGCACCTCCCAGATCGTGATCCGGCAAGACGCCAGGCAGGCCGGCACCATCCGCTGGAGCTTCGTGCGCTCCTCTACCTCGGCCTCCGCCACCAACGCCCGCCGCAACGCTCGCCGCGAGCCGGAACTACCGCTGTAGGGATTGTCGTATCGGCCCGACTTCGGCCGGCGCGCCCATCTCAGTCCCGTCACCCTGAGGAGGCCGCATGGCGGCCGTCTCGAAGGGTCGACGGCCACCAGCCGGGCCGTGCATCCTTCGAGGCTCGCTCCGCTCGCACCTCAGGATGACGGGATAGATTCCCGGGAATCCGGCTCGGAGACCGGTTTCGTGCGGCCCCAAACCATGCTACCCGGCTGCCTCAACAGCCAGGGAATTTCCGATATGACCGAGCAGCTTCGCCGCGTGACCCGCGCTCTGTTGTCCGTTTCCGACAAGACCGGACTGATCGACTTCGCCAAGGCGTTGTCCGACCAGGGCGTCGAGCTGGTGTCGACCGGCGGCACCGCCAAGGCGATCGCCGCGGCCGGGCTCAAGGTCAAGGACGTCTCCGAGCTCACCGGTTTTCCGGAGATGATGGACGGCCGGGTCAAGACGCTGCATCCGAAGGTGCATGGCGGCCTGCTCGCGATCCGCGACAACAAGGACCACGCCGCGGCGATGGCCGCGCACGGCATCGCGCCGATCGACCTTCTGGTCGTCAATCTCTATCCGTTCGAGGCCACCGTCGACAAAGGCGCCGGCTTCGAGGACTGCATCGAGAACATCGACATCGGCGGCCCCGCGATGATCCGCGCCGCGGCCAAGAACCATGACGACGTCGCCGTGGTGGTCGAGGCGAACGATTACCAGGCCGTGCTCGACGAGCTCGCCGCGCACAAGGGCGCGACCTCGCTTGGCCTGCGCCGGCGGCTCGCCGCCAAGGCCTATGCGCGCACCGCAGCCTATGACGCCGCGATCTCGAACTGGTTTGCCGTGCAGCTCGACACCAAGGCGCCGGACTTCCGCGCCTTCGGCGGCAAACTGATCCAGTCGCTGCGCTATGGCGAGAACCCGCACCAGACCGCGGCATTCTACGCCACGCCGGAGAAGCGGCCGGGCGTTGCCACCGCACGCCAGCTGCAGGGCAAGGAACTGTCCTACAACAACATCAACGACACCGACGCGGCCTATGAATGCGTCGGTGAGTTCGACCCGCAGCGCACCGCGGCGTGCGTGATCGTGAAACACGCCAATCCCTGCGGCGTCGCCGAAGGCCCCGATCTCGCCACCGCCTATGCCCGAGCGCTGGCCTGCGACTCCACCTCGGCCTATGGCGGCATCATCGCGGTCAACCGCACGCTCGATGCGGACGCGGCGCGCGCGATCATCGGCATCTTCACCGAGGTGATCATCGCGCCCGACGCGACCGAAGAGGCGATTGCGATCATCGCCGGCCGGCGCAATCTGCGGCTCTTGCTCGCCGGCGGTCTGCCGAACGCGCGCGCGACAGGTCTCACCGCCAAGACCGTTGCCGGCGGTCTCCTGGTGCAGAGCCGCGACAACGCCGTGATCGAGGACATGAACCTGAAGGTCGCGACCAAACGCGCGCCGACCGACGCCGAGCTGCGCGATCTCAAATTCGCCTTCCGGGTGGCAAAACACGTCAAGTCGAACACCATCATCTACGCCAAGGATCTCGCCACCGTCGGAATCGGCGCCGGCCAGATGAGCCGGGTCGATTCCGCACGCATCGCGGCGCGCAAGGCGCTGGATGCGGCGGCCGAGCTGAAGCTCGCCGAGCCGCTGACCAAGGGTTCGGTGGTCGCCTCGGACGCGTTCTTTCCGTTCGCCGACGGCATGCTGGCCTGCATCGAGGCCGGCGCCACCGCGGTGATCCAGCCCGGCGGCTCGATGCGCGACGACGAGGTGATCAAGGCCGCCGACGAGCACGGCATCGCCATGGTGTTCACCGGCGTGCGGCATTTCCGGCATTGATCAAACCGGTAGCCCGGATGGAGCGCAGCGAAATCCGGGGCGGTCTTTCAGCGGATCAAAGACCCCGGATTGCGCTTCGCTCCATCCGGGCTACGAAGCCGTACGCACCCTCGCCAATAGCCCCAGCCCCGCCACGAAAAATGCCACCAGCACCGCCATGCCGGCCTTCTGGCTCGCGGTCGCAGCGGTGATCGCGCCGATCAGCAGCGGGCCGATGAACGACGTCACCTTCCCGGTCAACGCGAACAAGCCAAAATACTGCGCGATGCGATCCTTCGGCGCGAGGCGGATCAACAGTGAGCGCGAGGCCGCCTGCAGCGGCGCGCCGGTGGCGCCGATCAGGCAGCCGAGCACGATATAGGCGCGCTCGGCGGCGCCCGCGAATAGCGGCCCGCCGGGCATCGGCGGCGCGACCGGGATGAACAGGATGGAGTCCTTGTTCACGGTGAGGATCACGATGATCGCAGACAGCAGGATCACGAGGCTGCCGGTGATCACGCGCTTCGGCCCGAACCGATCGTCGAGCTTGCCGCCGATCCAGCCACCGAACGTCCCGGCCACCGCCAGGATGATGCCAAAGGTGCCGATCCGGATCGTGTCCCAGCCGAACGTGCCGGCGGCATAGATGCCGCCGAACGCGAACAGCGAGACCAGCCCGTCGGTGTAGATCATGTTGGCCAGCAGGAATCGCGCCAGCGATCTCTGCTTCGGCAGGCTCGCAAATGATTCCCTGAGCTCGCGCAGGCCTTCGCCGAGCGCCTCGCGCATCGGGCGCTTCGCCGGATAGTCCGGCGTGAACAGGAACATCGGCGTCACGAAGATGATGAACCACAATCCGGTCAACGGCCCGGTGATGCGATCGCCCTCATGCGTGAGGGGATCGAGACCGAACAGCGGCGTGAAGCCGAACAGCGTCTTGCCGGTCTCGGCATTGGCGGCGAGGAAGCCGAGCACCAGCACGAGGCTCAGGATGCCGCCGACATAGCCGGTGGCCCAGCCGGTGCCTGACAGGCGCCCGATCCGGTCGGGCGGCACCAAGGTCGGCATCATCGCATTGTTGAACACGGTCGCAAATTCGACGCCGACGCTCGCGATCGCATAGGCGAGCAGCAACATCGGGATGATGTCGGGATTGCCCGGCGTGCCGATCCACATCGCGCTCGATCCGATCACGAGCAGCGCGCCGAAGACCGCGATCCACGGCTTGCGCCGGCCGCTGGCATCGGCGATCGCACCCAGCACCGGCGACAGCAACGCGATCGCAAGTCCGGCCGCCGCAGTGGCAAAGCCCCACAGCGCCTGCCCGCTCGCGGCATCGGGCGCAACGAAGCTCGCGAAATAGGGCGCGAACACGAAGGTCGTGATCAGCGTGAAATAGGGCTGCGCGGCCCAGTCGAAGAAGATCCAGCTGACGACGGCGGCGCGGCCCGGATAGATCTTGGTGGTGGACTTCGTAGCACCGGCGCCCGTCTGTAATGTTGCCGTCATCGCGCAAGATATTCCCCAACTCGAACCACAGGCAGGCTTTTGCCGCTTCAATCCGCTCCCATATAGCATGAGCCGGTTTGACTGATACGGCGATGGACAGGGCAGGACATTTCGATGGCGCTGACAGCAATGATGTCGCGGCGGCTGTTTGCCGCTCTCCTGGTGGCCGGCATCGCGACATCAGCCCTCGGTCAGGTGCAGCGCCACGCCTACGAGCCGTCAGCCAGTGACGCAGCTCGCAGCATTCGCGCCGAACACGGCATGGTGGTGGGGCAGGAGAAACTCGCGGCGCGGGTTGGCGCCGACATCCTGCGACAAGGCGGCAATGCGGTCGACGCCGCGGTCGCCACCGGGTTTGCGATGGCGGTGACCTATCCACGCGCCGGCAATATCGGCGGCGGCGGCTTCATGGTGATCCATCTCGCCGCGCGCAACGAAGACGTCGCGATCGACTATCGCGAGACCGCGCCGCAAGCTGCAACCCGCGACATGTTCCTCAACGCCGAAGGTAAGCCCGATCCCGATAAGTCGCGCAACTCCGCGCTCGCGATCGGCGTGCCCGGCACGGTCGCAGGCCTTGCGCTGGCGCTGGAGAAATACGGCTCCGGCAAGTTCACGCTGGCGCAGATCGTCAAGCCGGCGATCGATCTGGCGCGCGGCGGCTTCGTCGTCACCGACGACACATCGGACACGCTGAACGACATGTATCGTCGCATGTCGCGCTGGCCGAATTCGGCCAGGGCGTTCTCGCACGCCGACGGCACGCCGCTGCGCGAGGGTGACCGCCTGATCCAGGGCGATCTCGCCGGCGTCTTGACCGCGATTGCCGAACAGGGCCCGCGCGGCTTCTACGAAGGTGCCGTCGCCGAGAAGCTCGTCAGCGGCATCAAGAATGCCGGCGGCATCTTTACGCTCGAGGACCTGAAGTCCTACCAGCCTATCGTCCGCACGCCGGTCCGCGGCACCTATCGCGGCTACGACGTCGTCTCGATGCCGCAGCCCTCCTCCGGCGGCATCGTGCTGCTGGAAACCCTCAACATCCTCGAAGGCTTTCCGATGTCCGACATGAAGCAGGGCTCGGCGGCCTCGCTTCATGTGATGATCGAGGCGATGAAGCGGGCCTATGCCGATCGCGCCCGCTATCTCGGCGATCCCGCCTTTGTCGACGCACCGACGCAATTGCTGGTCGACAAGCACTATGCCGCCAGGCAGCGCGCGACCATCGACCTTGCTCGCGCCACGCCCTGGACCGATGTGCGCAACGCCAAGCAACCGCACGAAGGCGACAACACCACGCATTATTCGGTGGTCGATGCCGGCGGCAACGCCGTCAGCAATACCTATACGCTGAACTTCCCCTATGGCGTCGGCCTCGTCGCCGACGGCACCGGCGTGCTGCTCAACAACGAGCTCGACGATTTCACCGCCGCCCCCGGCGCCTCCAACGCGTTCGGGCTGGTCGGCTTCGAGGCCAATCTGCCGGGCCCTGGCAAGCGCCCGCTGTCGTCGATGTCGCCGACCATCGTGCTGAAGGACGACAAGCCGGTGCTGGTGACGGGATCGCCGGGCGGCAGCCGCATCATCTCCGCGGTGACGCAGATCATCGTCGATGTGATC
Source organism: Bradyrhizobium sp. USDA 4454 (assembly GCF_054822705.1). Lineage (NCBI taxonomy): Bacteria > Pseudomonadati > Pseudomonadota > Alphaproteobacteria > Hyphomicrobiales > Nitrobacteraceae > Bradyrhizobium > Bradyrhizobium sp. USDA 4454. The sequence goes on along the minus strand of NZ_JBTRCN010000001.1, from coordinate 8,562,594 downwards.
GACTACAGGATGGACATCGCGGCCGCGGTCGCGGCACCCCGTATGCATCATCAATGGCTGCCCGACGAGGTCCGGATCGAGCGCGGCTTTCCCGATGAGGTGCTGACCGAGCTGCGCGCCAAGGGCCACAAGACGGTCGAGCCGCTCGGCTACTCCTCCGCGAACTCGATCGTGGTCACGACCAGCGGTCTGCTCGGCGCGCCCGATCCGCGCACGCGCGGCTCGGAGGCCGCGGGGTACTGAAGGCAGAAATGTAGGGTGGGCAAAGCGCCAGCGTGCCCACCACCGCGAGCGCGACATTCGTCGGTGGGCACGGCGCAATGCGCCTTTGCCCACCCTACGGCATCGCGCTAAGTTGCTGTCTCCGCAAGCTGGCCTCAACTTGAGAAGCCGGCAACAAAATCGTCCAAGGGAACGCGCATGAGCACAGCCGAATCCAAATCGATGGAAGTCGCAGAGATCGAGGACACCAGCCTCCTCGCCTTCTATCGCGACATGAATTTGCAGGAGCGGCGCACGTTCTGGGCCTGCGCCTCGGGCTGGACGCTCGACGGCATGGATTTCATGATCTATCCGCTCGTCATCGGCACCATCATCACGCTTTGGAAGGTCGACGCCGGCACCGCCGGGCTCGCGGGCACGGTGACGCTGTTGGCCTCGGCGGTCGGCGGCTGGCTCGGCGGCTATCTCTCCGACCGGATCGGGCGGGTAAAGACGCTGCAGCTCACCATCATCTGGTTCTCGTTCTTCTCGCTGGTCTGCGCATTGGTGCAGAATTTCGAGCAGCTCCTGATCGCCCGCGCGCTGCTGGGCCTGGGCTTCGGCGGCGAATGGGCGGCCGGCGCGGTGCTGATCGGCGAGGCGATCCGGCCGCAATATCGCGGCCGCGCGGTCGGCTCGGTGCAGTCGGGCTGGGCGATCGGCTGGGGCCTTGCGGTGCTGGCGCAGGCCATCCTGTTCTCGGTGTTGCCTGCGGAAATCGCATGGCGGTGGATGTTCGTGATCGGCGCGCTGCCGGCGCTACTGGTGTTCTATCTGCGCCGCTATGTCACCGAACCCGAGATCTCGGCCGCGACCAGGGCGCAGGCGCAGGCCTCCGGCAGCGGCCCTGCCGCCCTGTGGGAAATCTTCCAGGGACCGATCCTGAAGACCACGCTGCTGGCCTCGCTGGTCGGCACCGGCATGCAGGGCGGCTATTACGCGATCACCTTCTGGGTGCCGCGCTTCCTCACCACCGAGCGCAAGCTCTCCGTGGTCGGTTCGACCGGCTATCTCGCGACCCTGATCATCGGCTCGTTCATCGGCTATCTCGTCGGCGCCTGGCTCGCCGACCGGATCGGCCGGCGCAATCTGTTCCTGATCTTCTCGATCGGCGCCATCGCGGTGGTGCTGCTCTACACCCAGCTGCCGCTCTCCAACGAGGTGCTGTGGGTGCTTGGCTTCCCGCTCGGCTTCTTCGCCTCGGGCTATTTCTCCGGCATGGGCGCGTTCCTGACCGAGCTGTATCCGACCCGGCTGCGCGGCTCCGGCCAGGGTTTTTGCTACAATTTCGGCCGCGGCATCGGCGCGCTGTTCCCGTTCCTGGTCGGCGCGCTCTCGACCACGACGACGCTCGCCAATGCGATCGCGATCTTCGCGGTCGCGGCCTACGGCGTGTTCTTCATCGCCGCCTACGCGCTGCCGGAAACGCGCGGGCGTGTGTTGCATGCGGATGGGTAGACGATGAGGTAGCGCAATGAAGGTGCGGCTTGCTCCGTCCCTACCCCTTGCGGGGGAGGGAGCCCTGATAGTGTGCGTCCCTAACTGGAGGCCATTCTCATGACATCGCTCAAAGGCAAGACGCTGTTCATCTCGGGTGCAAGCCGCGGCATTGGGCTCGCGATCGCGCTACGCGCCGCGCGTGACGGCGCCAATGTAGCGATCGCGGCGAAGACTGCGGAGCCGCATCCGAAGCTGAAGGGCACGATCTACACTGCAGCCGACGAGGTCCGCGCCGCCGGCGGCAAGGCGCTGCCGGTGATTTGCGACATCCGAGATGAGGCGCAGGTGATGGCGGCGATCGAGCAGACCGTCGCGGAGTTCGGCGGCATCGACATCTGCGTCAACAATGCCAGCGCGATCAGCCTGACCAATTCGCAGGCGACCGACATGAAGCGCTATGACCTGATGATGGGGATCAACACCCGCGGCACCTTCATGGTGTCGAAATATTGCATCCCGCATCTGAAGAAGGCGGAGAATCCGCACATCCTGATGCTGTCGCCGCCGCTCGACATGAAGGCGAAATGGTTCGAGCACTCGACCGCCTACACGATGGCGAAGTTCGGCATGAGCATGTGCGTGCTGGGGCTCGCCGGCGAACTGAAATCGGCCGGCGTCGCCGTCAACGCGCTGTGGCCACGGACCACGATCGCGACCGCCGCGGTCGGCAATCTGCTCGGCGGCGATGCCATGATGCGGGCGAGCCGCACGCCCGAGATCATGGGCGATGCCGCCTATGCGATCATCACGCGGCCGTCGCGCGAGTTCAGCGGGCATTTCTGCATCGACGACAAGGTGCTCTATGCCAACGGCGTGCGCGATTTCGAGCGCTATCGCGTCGATCCCTCGGTGCCGCTGATGTCGGATTTCTTCGTGCCCGACGACGACGTGCCGCCGCCCGGGGTCACCGTGCAGGCGCTGCCCGCGCGCTAAGCTACACCGCGGACGCGTTCAATTGCATCCGCCAGTGCGCCACGCGTTCTTTGAGCAGCGCATCGCGCACATAGCCGAGCTCCTCGTCCTCGATCCGCTCCAGCGTGTCGAGGATGAGATTGTCCGCGCCATGCGCCGTCCAGGCGCATTGCAGGTCGGCATTACGATGACTGCCCATCCGCAGCGTGAACCAGATCCGGTTCTGGATCTTGTCGAGATCGAGTGCCTGTCCGACCCAGACCGCGCCGGTCGCACGGCAGCGGATCGCGAACACGCCGGCTGCGCTCGCGCGCTTTTTGTAGTCGGTGATGGCCTGCTTGCGGTGCTCGGTCTTCATGGCCGGCTCCTGTCGGTTCGACGCTATTTATACCCGGGCATTATTGACATCGCAATAACACCCGGATATAAATAGCGATACCGAAACCCGAGGCCGCCGGCTATGACTGCGAACCTACCGGCCGACCTGGTACGGCCCGCCCTTCTCCAGCGCCCGCGCATAGGCCGGGCGGGCGTGGATGCGCTCGAGGAACGCGACGCACCGGGGATGGCCGTCCTCGAGCCCGCCGCGCGCGGCGGCAGCCTCAAGCGGAAAGCTCATCTGGATGTCGGCGCCGGAGAACTCGTGGCCTGCGAACCACTCGCTCTTTCCGAGCTCGTCTTCCCAATAGGCCATGTGCTGCTTGAGCTGCGGATTGACCAGCGTAGACAGCGCCGTGTTGGAGACCTTGCGCACCAAGGGCCGCAGCAGCGCCGGCGCGCGCTTCGGCATCAGCGTGAACAAGAGCTTGAGGAGCAGCGGCGTCATCGCCGAGCCCTCGGCATAGTGCAGCCAATAGGTGTAGCGCAGCCGCTCCGGCGTATCGGCCGGCGGGATCAGGCGGCCCTTGCCGTAGGTCGCGATGATGTATTCGAGGATCGCGCCGGACTCCGCGATGGTGTTGCCGTTGTCGGTGACGACAGGCGACTTGCCGAGCGGATGGATCGCGCGCAGCTCCTTCGGCGCCCGCATGTCCGGCTGCCGCTGGTAGCGCACGATCTCGTAGGGCACGCCCAATTCCTCCAGCAGCCACAACACGCGCTGCGAGCGGGAATTGTTGAGGTGATGAACCGTCAGCATGGGCGTCCTCTCGGGTGTCAGCGCAATTGGGCGGCGCTTGGTGCCAGCCTGACACAAGAAAGTCGAGATGAATGCACCCGGATGACCCCGAATTACCCGGGCAATATGTCGCGTAACCAAAGAGATCGGCTATGAACCCAGCCTACGTCGCCTTCGAAAATGAGCGCTGCATCGCGGCCGGCGACCTCAGCGACGTTGCCCGCGCCGCCAAGCAGTTACTCGACCGGCGCAAGGACGCCGCAATCCTGGTGTTCAACGGCCGCACCTCGGCGCTGGTCGACATCGACTACCGCGGCTCGGTCGACGATGTGCTGGCCCGGCTGCCGAAGGCCGCACCGCCGACCGATGAGCAGCCACCGGAGCCCGCCGCGCCGCGCGGCCCTGGACGTCCAAAGCTCGGCGTCGTGGCGCGCGAGATCACGCTGCTGCCGCGGCACTGGGACTGGCTCGCGCAGCAGAAGGGCGGCGCCTCGGTTGCGATCCGCAAATTGATCGACGAGGCACGGCGCTCGAGCGGCGACAAGGACCGCACTCGCGCGGCGCAGGATGCCGCCTATCGCTTCATGACCACGATGGCCGGCAACCGGCCGAACTACGAGGACGCGATCCGCGCCCTGTTCGCGCATGACCGGCGCCGCTTTGCGACGCTGATCGCGGACTGGCCGGCCGACATCCGCGATCACGCGATCAGGCTCGCCTATAGCGATCAAGCGGATTAGCGCTCGATGAACCTTCGTCGACGAGCAACCACGAGCGAGCTGCGCTCCCTCTCCCGCTTGTGGAGGAGGGCCGGGCTGGGGTCTCGCCGCTTAGAGATTCTTTCCAATGGAGAGAGCCCCCACCCGGATCGCTTCTGTCGATGCGATCCGACCTCCCCCGCAAGCGGGAGAGGTGCAGCGAGTGTGCCGCCTGATCTAGGACGCCCCAGCCAGGTGCCTAGCCAATCTCTGGAAGTTCAACGTGTCCAAACCTCCCTGCGCAAAGCCTTCCTGTCGTTCCTGGCGCCGATGCTGCTCAGCAATGTGCTGCAATCGCTGTTCGGCACCATCAACGGCATCTATCTCGGTCAGATGATCGGCGTCGACGCGCTCGCGGCGGCGTCGGTGTTCTTCCCGGTGATGTTCTTCTTCATCGCCTTCGTGATCGGGTTGAGCGCCGGCGCCTCGGTCATGATCGGTCAAGCCTGGGGCGCCGGCGAGCCCGACCGGGTGAAGGCCGTCGCCGGCACCACCATGACCGTGACGCTGCTGCTGGCGCTGGCGATCGCGATATCAGGCGGCCTGTTCACTCGTCCGCTGCTGATCGCGCTCGCAACGCCGCCTGACGTGCTCGATGCCGCGGTGTCCTATGCGCGGATCATGATGATCGCGATGCCGGTGACATTCGGATTCCTGCTGCTCACCGCCATGATGCGCGGCGTCGGCGACACCGTGACGCCGCTGGTGGCGCTGACGGTCTCGACCGTCGTCGGCCTCGTCGTCACGCCGGCATTGATCCACGGCTGGCTTGGCCTGCCCAGGCTCGGCGTCGCCAGCGCCGCCGTCGCCTCCGCGGTCTCGGGCGTGGTGACGCTGCTGTGGCTGCATGTCCATATGGTCAGGCACAAGCATCCGCTCGCCTTCGACACCGCGTTCCTGCGCGCGATGCGGCCGAACGGCGCGCTGCTGCGCATCGTGCTGCGGCTCGGCATTCCCACCGCGATCGGCATGGTGGTGGTCTCGCTCGCCGAGCTGGTGCTGCTCGGCCTCGTCAACGGCTTCGGCTCGGACGCCACCGCTGCCTATGGTGCGGTCAACCAGGTGATCGGTTATGTGCAGTTCCCGGCGATCTCGATCGCGATATCGGTGTCGATCTTCGGCGCGCAGGCGATTGGCCGCGGCGAGTCCGCCCGGGTCGGCTCGATCGTCAGGACCGGGATCGAGATGAATTTCGCACTGACCGGCGGACTTGTCGTGCTCGGCTATCTCTTTGCACGGCCGCTGATGGGCTTCTTCATCGTCGACGGCGCGGTGCTCGCGCTGGCGCAGCAGCTGCTGTACATCGTGCTGTGGAGCATGGTGCTGTTCGGCATGGCGACGGTGTTCTCGGGCGCGATGCGCGCCGGCGGCACGATGTGGATGCCGCTGTTCATCTCGATCCTGGCGATCGCGCTGGTCGAGGTGCCGGTCGCGATCCTGCTCAGCCGCACCATTGGCATCAGCGGCATCTGGATCGCCTATCCCGCCACCTTCGCAACCATGTTCGTGCTGCAGATGGCCTATTACGCCGTGGTATGGCGCAAGCAGACCATCAAGCGGCTGATTTGACATCGCGCGCCGCGGCTCACATGATGAGTATCATATTCTACGGATGGTGCCTGCCGCAGCAGGCCCATGCTACAACGAGCTCAAGCTAAACAAGCCGAGGGAGAGACCGCCGTGAGCCAAAATCCGCAATTCCTGTTCGATTTCGGCAGCCCCAACGCTTTCCTCAGCCATGAGGCGATCCCGGCGATCGAACAGCGCACCGGCGTCAAATTCGAGTATGTCCCGGTCCTGCTCGGCGGCATCTTCAAGGCCACCAACAACAAGTCGCCGGCCGAGACGCTGGCGGGGGTCAAGAACAAGCCCGAGTTCATGAAGATCGAGACCGAGCGCTTCCTCAAGCGCTTCAACGTCAAGCCCTACACCTGGAACCCGTTCTTCCCGGTCAATACGCTGAACCTGATGCGCGCGGCGGTCGCCGCCCAGTTCGAGGGCGTGTTCGAGACGTATGTCGAGGCCGCCTTCCATCACATGTGGGTCGAACCGAAGAAGATGGACGACCCGGAAGTGGCCGGAAAAGCACTCACGTCCTCCGGTCTCGATGCGGCAAAGCTGTTCGCCCGCGCGCAGGACGCCGACGTCAAGGGCAAGCTGCTCGAATACACCCAATCCGCCGTCGAGCGCGGCGCGTTCGGCTCGCCGACCTTCTTCGTCGGCAACGAGATCTTCTTCGGCAAGGAGCAGCTGCGCGAGGTCGAGGAACTGGTGTCGGGAAAGTGAGATGAGCGGACGATGAAGTTCGCGTAGCGAATGTCGCACTGACATCCATATCTATTCGCTACTCCAACCTGCTATTTCGCCCCTTCCCCGGGCAACAACAAAGAAGGACAAATTCCCATGCGCGTTCTCGTGGTCGGCGCCGGTGCGATCGGCGGCTATTTCGGCGGCCGGATGCTTCAGGCAGGCCGTGACGTCACTTTCCTGGTGCGCCCCCGCCGCGCGTCCGAGCTCGCCTCGGCCGGGCTCGTGATCAAGAGCCCGAACGGCGACGTCACGCTGAACAGTCCGCCGACCGTGCAGGCCGACAAGCTCTCGGACAAGTTCGACGTCGTGCTGTTGAGCTGCAAGGCGTTCGATCTCGACGACGCGATCAAGTCGTTTGCGCCAGCGGTCGGCGACAACACCGCAATCATCCCGCTGCTCAACGGCATGCTGCATCTCGATGCGCTCGACAAGAAATTCGGCGCCCATCATGTGCTCGGCGGCCTCTGCGCGATCGCGGCGACGCTGAACGAGAGGCGCGAGGTGGTGCAGCTGCAGCCGATGCAGTCGCTGGGCTTCGGCGAACGCGCCGGCGGCATCTCGGATCGGGTGCGCGCGATTGCCGAGACGTTCTCCGCAATCAACGGCGCCAACGCCAGCGAGCACGTGATGCAGGACATGTGGGAGAAATGGGTGTTCCTCGCCTCGCTCGCCGCCTCCACCAGCCTGATGCGAACTTCGGTCGGCAACATTCTGGCCGCGCCCGGCGGCCAGGAGTTCCTGCTCGGCATCCTCGACGAATGCAGCGCGATCGCCGCCGACGCCGGCCATGCGCCAGGCGGTCCGTTCTTCCAGCGCACCCGCGGGCTCTTGACCACCGAAGGCTCGCCGATGACCGCCTCGATGTTCCGCGACATCAAGGCGGGGCTGCCGGTCGAGGCCGACCACGTGATCGGCGACCTGATCGTGCGCGCCGACGCCGCCAAGATCCCGGTGCCGAAGCTGCGCACCGTGTACACGCATCTCAAGGCGTATGAGAAGCAGCGGGGATGAAACTATCTCCGTCGTCCCGGCGAAGGCCGGGACCCATACGCCGCGGCCCCTCTATTTAAGGCAGTGTGGGCTGGTGTCCGCTCAAGACAATTGAAGCCGGTGGTTATGGGTCCCGGCCTTCGCCGGGACGACACAGTCTTTGCGGCTACAAATGCGCCAGGTAATGCGCGAGCGCGGTGATCTCTTCGTCGCTCAACGGATAGGCCACGTCGGCCATCGCGGCTTGCGCACCGCCGGAGCGTTGCCCGGACTTGTAGTCGTGCAGCGCCTTGACGAGATATTCCTCGCGCTGGCCGGCGATGCGGGCGACCGCCTTCGTGCCCGCAAAGGTATCGCCGTGGCATGAGGCGCAGCGGCGGCCGGCGGCGGCCTGCTTGCCTTTCTCGGACAAGTCGGGATTGTCGTCCTTGCCGCCCTTGGGCGGCGTCAGCGAGGCGAAATAGGCGCCGAGATTGCGGATGTCCTCGTTGCTGAGCTGCTCGACGATCGGCTGCATCTGCTCGTTCTTGCGCGCGCCGGCGCGGAAGAACACCAGCTGCCATTGAATGTACTGGTCGAGCTGGCCGGCCAGCGAGGGAATGTTCTCAGTCTGCGAGATGCCATTGTCGCCATGGCAACCGGCGCACATCTCGGCCTTCTCCTTCACGGCGGCATTGTCCGCGGCCTGGGCAAACGAAGTCAGCGCGACCGCCGACGCGAACAGCATTCCAAGCGACACAACGCGCATTGCCGGTTTTCTCCGCATGTCATTGCCGCGCGCCTGTCCTCGACCTGATCGAGGATGCTCCGACAATCCATCTGGTTTGAAAGGGTTTCTTGTTTAGATGGCCGCCCGGATCAAGTCCGGGCATGACGAGTGGTTCCGCTATCTGATCGCAAGCGAGGCTGCGGCCGCCTCCCGGCTACCGCAGCCTCCTGAGCGTTCGATCGTTACTTCTTGCTGTAGCTGATGCGATAGATCGCGCCGGCCCAATCGTCGGCGACGAGGATGGAGCCATCCTTGTCGAGCAGGATATCGGCGGGACGACCGAGATAGCCCTGGTCACCCTCGATCCAGCCGTCGGCGAAAATCTCCTGCTTGGCGTTCTTGCCGTCCGGGCTCGCGGTGATCTTCACGATGCGGCCGCCCTGGTACTTGTGCCGGTTCCAGGAGCCGTGCTCGGCGATCAGGATCGCGTTCTTGTAATCGGCCGGGAATTGGCTGCCGGTATAGAACTTCATGCCGAGCGGAGCCACGTGCGCACCGAGATTGTAGACCGGCGGAGTGAACTCCGAGCACTTGTGACCCATCGCGAACTTGGTGTCGGGCAAATTGCCCTGGTGGCAATACGGATAGCCGAAATGCTCGCCGATCTTCGAGATCATGTTGAGCTTGTCGCTCGGCAGATCGTCGCTGATCCAGTCGCGGGCGTTTTCGGTGAACCAGTACTTGCCGGTGCGCGGATCGACGTCGCCGCCGACCGAGTTGCGCACGCCGAGCGCCCAGATCTCCGCATTGCCGGTCTTCGGATCGACGCGGCGAATCTGCGACACCGAGGTCGGCGGGATGCCGATGTTGAAGGGCGGTCCGAACGGAATGTAGAACCAGCCGTCCTTGTCGACGGCGATGTACTTCCAGCCATGCGCCGCATAGGACGGCATGTCGTCATACACCACCTTGCCTTGGCCGAGATTGTCGAGATTCGCTTCGGCATTGTCGTACTTGATCAGCTTGTCGACCGCGATGACGTAGAGCGCGCCGTCCTTGAACGCCAAGCCGGTCGGCATGTTGAGGCCCTTGAGGATGGTCTTGACCTCTTTCTTGCCGTTGTTGTCCTTGATCGCATAGACGTTGCCGAGGCCGAACGAGCCGACGAACAGCGTGCCCTTGTCGCCCCACGCCATCTGCCGCGCCGCGAGCACGTTCGAGGCATAGACCTCGATCTTGAATCCTGGCGGCAGCTTGATCTTCTTCATCATGCTGGCGAGTTCGGCGTCGGAGGCGCCGGTCGGCGGACCGGACGGCGGAGCAAGGCCCTTCTGCGCCTCGGTCTCGTCGCCGAGGAACCAGTCGTCCGGCGGATGGGTCCAGAATTCCTTGGTGCCCGATTCGTACTTCTTCAGCGCACGGTTCTTGTCTGTTTGTTGCTGCGCACTGGCGAAGGTCGTCCCCGCCAGCAGCGCCATCGCCGCGAACGCAAGTATTGATCGATTGAAAGCGGACTTCATCGCGTCACTCCCCTACGCAAGCCGTTGCAGCTTGCCTGTTATTGATTTTGAACGCCCTGAGAGATGATGGTGGCGGTCTGTGAGGTAGGTCAGACGGCAAAATGGTAGCACATCCACCGACGCTGAAAAGCGCATGCCGCGGTGTGCGCTGCGTCAAAACAAGGTGAGACGAAAATCGAGACGAGATTTTCCGGCGCGCCCTGCCTGATAAGCCTTGCCTGATAATGAGGCACTCAGCACAGCAGCGTAATAGTCGAATGAAGCTAGCGCTTGCAATCGCCGCTAGTGTCCCGAATCTGAAGTTCGCATCATTTGCCGCACCTTCGGAGCGAACTTCAGATTCGATAAGGACACTAGCAAACTTATGATTCTAGTGTGCTTTATGAATGCGAAGTTCGTGAAAGTGGCTGCCGCGAGATCGCGCGAACTTCGCATTCGGCACACTAGCGTGATGAAATGCGCGCCAGACCGAGCGCTTGCGCCTTGGTCTTCGACAGCGGCCTGAACAACACGCTGCGCCTTTGTCCGCTGGAGATCGCCGCGACCTTGAAGCCGTCATCGGCGGCGATGATGTCGCCGGTCCGCAGCGTCATGTCGTCCTCGATCGCAATCGGCGACAGGCCGGTGGATGCGCGTGCGCTGCACGCGCATTGCGGCGCGATCTCGCGCTGGAATCGGAATGCATTGGCGAGCTCCTTGTAGGTGTCGCCCGCTTCCGTTCTGGCGCTATCGATATCGGAGCCGGAATACAGCTTCACCTCGGCGGCGGGACAGGCCGCCTCGCATGTCCTGAGATCCATCGCCTCGTTGACGCGCGGCAGCGGGAAGAAGCGGCCGTCGCAGGTCCGGACGCAGAATTGTTGTCGACCGCCCCAGTGCGACCGCGTCGTGATGTAGACCCGCGGTCGCGGTCGTTCGGCGGGCTCGACGTCAGGTGCCGGCGCAAAGCCGGGCATGGCAGAAAAGCTGGGCGCGGGCGTATAGGCCGAATCGCTCGGCAACATCTGCGCCGAGGCCGGCGCGCCTATCCAATTGCCGGCGAGCACGGCCAGCGCTGCAACACATGCGCGCGCCGCGCGGCGATTCAACCCGGAATCTGGCGGCCAATTGATCGACATCATTCACTTGCGTGCCGCGTCGGCGGGCGAGCGGCAGCCATTTCGACGCCGACACAACCACAGGTTTCTTTCAGTTTTGAGAATGCGCGCTTTTTTTTCGGAGGAGCCCGAACGGGCAGCACCGGCCGCGGAGTCCTGACCTCAAGATCGCGCCTCGAGATCGCGGCAATGGCCGAGCAGCAAAAAAAAGCCCGCGCCAATGGGCGGGCCTTCATCAGACTGTCAGCTCGGTCAGCGAGATATTTTGGAGCGGGCGAAGGGGCTCGAACCCTCGACCCCGACCTTGGCAAGGTCGTGCTCTACCACTGAGCTACACCCGCATCCGAAATGGCGGCGATCGCTCGCCGGCAACGGCAGACCTATGCCAAAAGCCGTCTGTGAATGCAACACAAGAGCGCGGTCCGAAGCTCACGAAATCGTCCGGTTTCCTTAAAAATCGACCCTGAATCGGCCGAAACCGGCCGTGGCGACGATTTCTTTTTATGTTTTCGCCGGAACCGACCTCAAAGCCATCTCGCCCGGCGCGATTCGAGCCGGCCCTCGACCGGCCGGTCAGCGGCGCCAGCTCGCCCCGCCGGGTGGCGGCGTTCGATTTGGACCGGGTCGCGGGGCTCACCCGATCGCCGATGGAACGGGACGGGCGGCGATTGAATTTTGCCTTCCGACCGCCATTTAGCCTGACAGAACGGCTGAACGTGTCGGTCGGAGCGTGCTAGAACGCCTCGGATTTCCGACCTCAGAAGCAGGCGAGGACAAACGTGACGATAATGGAGCAGGGCGGTCCCACGCCCCAGGCAGCGCCCGATCTGATCAAGGAGACGACGACCCAGACCTTCGTCAAGGACGTCATCGAGGAATCGCGCCGCCAGCCGGTGATGATCGACTTCTGGGCGCCGTGGTGCGGGCCCTGCCGCCAGCTGACGCCGCTCCTGGAAAAGGCGGTCAAGAACGCCAAGGGCCGGGTCAAGCTGGTCAAGATGAACATCGACGAGCATCCGCAGATCCCGGGCCAGATGGGCATCCAGTCGATCCCGGCCGTGATCGCCTTCGTCAACGGCCAGCCCGCCGATGGCTTCATGGGCGCGGTGCCGGAGAGCCAGGTCAACGCCTTCATCGAGAAGATCACCAAGGGTGTGCCCGCCGCCGGCGAGCCCAACCTCACCGAGATCCTGGCCGAGGCCGAGGCCGTGCTGACCGAGGGCGACGCCGCCCAGGCGGCACAGATCTATGCCGAGGTGCTGGCGCACGACGCCACCAACATCGCCGCGCTCGCCGGCCTCGCCAAATGCTACATGACGACCGGTGCGGTCGAGCAGGCCAAGCAGACGCTCGCGATGGTTCCGGAAACCAAGCGCCACGACGCCGCGGTGAAGGCGGTGCAGGCGGCGATCGATCTCGCCGAACAGGCGCAGTCAGTCGGTCCGATCGCGGAGCTGGAACAGAAGGTCGCCGCAAACCCGCTCGATCATCAGGCCCGTTTCGATCTTGCGACCGCGCTCAATGCGATGAACAAGCGTGCTGAAGCGACCGAGCAACTGCTCGCCATCGTCAAGCGCGACCGCAAGTGGAACGACGACGGCGCACGCAAGCAGCTGGTGCAGTTCTTCGAGGCGTGGGGCGGCACCGACGAGGCAACCGTCGAGGGGCGCCGGCGGTTGTCGACGATCCTGTTCTCGTAAAGCACGCCCGTCACAGCAGCGGGACCGCAGATGCCGATCAATGCCGAATATCGCGGGCCCGGCGAGCTCCCGGAGATCATCCCGGTGTTCCCGCTGCCCGGTGCGCTGCTGTTGCCGCGCGGCCAGATGCCGCTCAACATCTTCGAGCCGCGCTATCTGGCGATGGTCGACGACGTGCTGCGCGACGGCCATCGCCTGATCGGCATGATCCAGCCCGATGTGACGCATTCGCAGAACGAGGCCAAGCCGGTGCTGTTCCGGATCGGCTGCGTCGGCCGCATCACCCAGCTCGCCGAATCCGGCGACGGCCGCTACATCCTCGAACTGACCGGCGTCGCGCGCTTCAAGGTGGTCGAGGAATTGAACGTGCAGACGCCGTACCGGCAGTGCAAGGTCGACTTTTTCTCGTTCACCGGCGACTTCACCGCACGCAAGGGCGAGGACGCGGTCGACCGCAAGGCGCTGCTCGAGGTGCTCGCCGATTTCCTCGAAGCCAACAATCTGAAGGTCGACTGGGAAGGCATCGAATCCGCGCCCAACGAGGCGCTGGTCAACGCACTGGCGATGATGTCGCCCTATGGTCCGGCCGAGAAGCAGGCGATGCTCGAAGCGCCCGACCTGAAGACCCGCGCCGAGATCCTGATCGCCGTCACCGAGATGGATCTCGCCAAGAAGCGCACCTCGGGCGACCCGCCGGTTCAATAGATCAAACGTATCTTGTTTGGATCGTTCGACCCGCGATCACCCACCTCTCCCCGTCGGGGAGAGGTCGATTTGCGCAGCAAATCGGGTGAGGGGCCGCGGCCCTCAAGGGAGAGCGCTAACCCTCACCCGGCGCTTCGCGCCGACCTCTCCCAAGGGAGAGGTGAACTTCCGTTGCTGCTTCAGCTTAAGAACGATTGCGAAGCTGCTTGCGTCCGGTGAACATCGCACGCACCAGGTTCTGACGCTGCAGCCATCCCACCACGATGACGCCGAGCACGTGCAGGCCAACAAGGATCATGACCGCATCCGAGGCATAGGCGTGGGTGTCCTCGACCCACCAGATGCCAAAGAAGGTCACGGTGACTTCCATTGCGCCTGTGATAGCGGATACCGCAAGCGTGAGCAGCAGCGCCACCAGCATCACGGTGCCCGCGGGATTGAGCCCGATATAGCGCCCGGTGACGCCGCGCCGGAGATTCCAGATGTAGCGCGGCGCGGCGCGCAGCCGGACCATAAGCTTGCCGAAGCGCGCATAGCGCGTGCCGGCAAAGCCCCAGACCAGGCGAAACGCCAGCAGGCCGATCACGGCATAGCCGGCCAGCCGGTGCAGCCGGTCATGGACGTTCGGCGTCACCCAGGCGACCAGGACGAGGATGGCGAGTGCCCAGTGCGAGAGCCGCAGCGGCAGGTCCCAGACCTGCACGTAAGTCGCGCCACGGGCGCCAGGCGCCGCCTCCGTCATCGCGCCAGCTTCACTTCGCGAATCACTTGGCTAACAATCACTTGGCGATCGTGTGCTTCAGGCTGAGATCCTCCGGGCTGTAGAACAGCTCGTAGAGCTTGCCTTCCTTGACGCCGTACACTTCGTAGCAAGAGCCCTCGACCTTCGTGCGGCGCACCTCGTATCCGGCCGCCTTGGCCTTGGCTTCGGCATCGGTTGCCGGCTTCCAGGACGCCTTGTCGAGCTTAGTGCAGGTCTTGTAGCCGTCGGCAAACGCCGCCGATCCGGTCACCCCAACAACGCCCCCAAGCACACACGCTGCCAGCGCAGCACTCAAAATCACTCTCACGCGCATCTCCCCTCCGTTGACGATGATGCCCACGACGCCATCGCGCAGGGCACATGCGTGAACAATGCTGAGGCGATTGCCAAGTCAAGAACGCGCGGCGGCAGCAGGCTTTAGAGAAATTCTAACGGTCGCGAAAACCGCTTTGCGCTCCATGAGCCAATTTGTTTTGCGCGCTCGCTGCGGCCTTACGCCTCATGCGTAGCCGGCGCCGGCCTTCGATTAGGACGCGGCGCCCGCCATTGCGAGGCGAACCGCGGGGCGTTCGGCCGTGGCCTGGGCCCGGCCGCCGATCATTTGCGCGACCTTCTCGCTCTGCACCGGCGGGCTGAAGTGGAAGCCCTGCACTTCGACGCAGGCGTCGGCGCGCAGGATGTCGAGCTGCTCCCTGGTTTCGACGCCTTCGGCCGTCGTCGTCTTGCCGAGGCTGACCGCAAAGCGAACGATCGCGCGCGCGATCCGGCGCGACTCGTCGGTTGCGCTGGCGAGTTCGGACACGAAGCTGCGGTCGATCTTGACCTTGTCGAACGGAAACTTCTGCAAGAAGCTCAGCGACGAATAGCCGGTGCCGAAATCGTCGAGCGCAATCCGCACCCCAAGATCGTGCAGCTGGCTGAGCGCCGCGAACACCGCTTCGGCGTCCTGGATGATGGCGGTTTCGGTGACTTCGAGCTCGAGCCTGTCGGGCGATATTCCCGCGCTTGCCAGCGCGTGGACGATCACCGGGACGAGCTCCGGGCTCCGGAACTGCACCGGCGACAGATTGATCGCGATCTTGAGATGATCGGGCCATTTGGCGGCTTCCGCGCAGGCGGTGCGCAGCACCCATTCGCCGAGCGGCACGATCAGGCCGGTCTCTTCCGCCAGCGGAATGAACTGCACCGGCGGCACCATGCCGCGCTGCGGATGGTGCCATCGCAACAGCGCTTCGAAGCCGCAAGTCTCCCCGCTCGCGACATGGATGAACGGCTGATAGTGCAACTCGAACTCGCCGTTGGCGAGCGCACTGCGCATGTCGCGCTCGAGGCTGCGCCGGGCCTGCAGTAGCCGATCGAGCTCCGGCTCGAAGAAGCGGAACGAGCCACGCCCTCCGGTCTTGGCCGAATAGAGCGCAAGATCGGCGCTGCGCAGCACCTCGTCCGAATCGGCGCCGTCGCGCGGCGCGATCGCAATCCCGATGCTGGTCGTGGTGGTCACCCGATGATGGCCGAGATCGATCGGCTCGCTGAGCGCCTTCTTGATCTTCTCGGCGAGCAGGCCCGCTTCCGTAACCGGATCGGTGACATAGTCGATCACCGCGAACTCGTCGCCGCCGAGCCGGGCGACCAGCGTGGTGTCGCCGACGCACCTGCGCAGCCGCCCGGCCACCAATTTGAGCAGCACATCGCCTGCCGGATGTCCGAGCGTGTCATTGACTTCCTTGAAGCGATCGAGATCGAGCATCAGCACCGCAAGGCTCGGTCCGCCGCACCGCGCGCCGGACAGCGCCTGCTCCATCCACTCCTTGAGCAGCACGCGGTTCGGCAGATCGGTCAGCGCGTCGTGCTGCGCCATATGGGTGATCTTGGCCTCGGCGCGCCGCTGCTCGGTGACGTCGCGATGCGTTGCCACCCAGCCTCCGCCGGGCATCGGCTGCCGCGTCACGCAGATCAGCCGGCCGTCGGCAAGCTCGTCGACTCGGCTGCTGATCTCGTCGGCCGGCAGTGCATTCAATGTCGCGAGCACCTGCGTCGCGGCGCGGTCGCTGGTCTCGCCCTTGAGAATGCCGTTGGCGATCCGATGCGTGATGATCGCGCGATGCGCCGTGCCGGGCAGCAGCAGCTCGGGCGGCAGCCGGTACATCTTGGCGTAGCGCTCGTTGCACACGACAAGGCGTTTCTCCGCATCGAACATGCAGAGGCCCTCGCCCATGTGGTTGATCGCCGTATCCAGCCGGAGCCGTTGTTCCTCAAGCTCCTTCTGCGACGCCTCAACCTGCTGGCGCGCCAGCGACAACTGGCTGATGATCTCCTCGAAGCGGCGGGTGCGAAGCGCGAGGCGGCGGTCCGCAAGCACGCCGACCAGGCTCATCCCGAGCACCGAGAGCGCGACCCCGGCGATCACGATGGCGAGGAAGGCAGGAGAGAGCGACAGCGCCGCCGGCGTCTGCAGCGGATCCGGAACGATCCCGACCGCGCCCATCGCGGTGAAATGATGCGACACGATCGCAAGCGTCAGCAGCAGCGCCGCGATGAGCGACATCCAGCGGTCCTGATGGCGGACCACGACCGCCAGCGCAGCGTAGCCGAACAACATGCCGAGCACGACGGATGCCACCACGAGGTCAAGCGACCAGACCACGTGGCCCGGAACTTCCAGCGCCCACATCCCGAGATAATGCATGCTGGCAATGCCGGCGCCGATCACCGCGCCGCCGACCGGTGCGCGCCATGGACTGGTATCACTGGCGGCGAGGCCGAGTCCGCCGGACGTCAGCGTCATCGCCGCGGCGAGCGACAGGCCGGTGAGGACGATGCCGTAGCCGGTCGGCACGCCCGGCTCGTAGGCGAGCATGGCGATGAAATGCGTTGCCCAGATGCCGTAGCCGATCGCAGCGCCTGCGATCGCGATCCAGATCAGCCGCGTCCGCGCTTGCGACGCGATCGCGCGATGGAAGATGTTGACCGCAACGATGCTGGCAACGAAGCACACCAGCCCGGCGAGCAGAACGAGCCGCCAGTCATGCTCACCCGAAAGACACGTCAGAACACGAAACATGCGCCGGTCCATGGTTTTCCGCACAGACAGGCTAGGCCGATTGAATTGTCTTCTCGATAATTTTCTGCAACTTTCAGTGGCATGGTTATCCGCGCGTAAGCCGATTCCGCACGGAAATTGATGGCCCCATAAATTTCGCGCTCGTGGGGAAATGCACGTCTTCAGGCATTGAGGTCAGCGCTCGCTAGTAGCCGGCGGCGGCAAGCGCGACCACCGCGCTCATCGCCATCCAGCCGAAATGGCGGAAGCGGGTCGCGAGAGCGTTCGCCAGCGCGGCGAAGCCGAACACGACCGCGAGTGTCGCCACGATCCAGTGCCGCGCGGCATCGGAGGCCATCGCGGGCGCGGCGATCAGCAGCACGCCGCCGCCGATCCAGGCGACGGTGCCGGCCTGGTAGACCAGGCGAAGCAACAGGCGCAGCCGCGGCGGCTCGACGGTGGCGCGGGCGAAGATCTTGGTCTCGCCGAGAACGCCATGGATCAGGCTGACCAGGATCGCAATGAGCCCGGCGCCTTGCAGCAGAACATCACGCATCGCGAAGTCTCCATACAGTACTGTATAGATGAGACACCGGACGCTGGCACCTGTCAATACACTTGTGTATGGTCGTCGCCGACGGGGAACCATGACCGAACAGCTCTCAGCCAGGGATTGGCTCGATCAGGGTCTGAAGACGCTGGCGCGGCGCGGCTTCACGGCGCTCAAGGCCGAGCCGCTGGCCAAGGCGATGGGCGTCTCGCGCGGCAGCTTCTACTGGCATTTCGCCGACATCGGCGCCTATCGCGCGGCGATCCTGACCCATTGGCGCGAGGTCGCTGCCGAACAGGTGATCGCCGAGCTCGAGACCATTCCGAAAGGCGGCGATGCGCTGGCGCTGCTGCTGCGCCGCACCTTCTCGGCGCGGCTGGCGCTGGAGCGCGCGGTACGCAGCTGGGCCACCGCCGATGCCGCGGCTCACGCTGCCGTGCTCGAGGTCGACCAGCGCCGGATCGGCTATATCGAGACCCTGCTGCGGCAGGCCGGATTCCCCGACGAGGTGGCGCGCGGCCGCGCACAGATCCTCTATTGGGCGTTCATCGGCTACGCGCTGTCCGAGCAGACGCTGCCGAAAGCACGACAGCAGGCCGCAATCGACGAGCTGTTGCGCATCGCCAGCCGCTGACAGCGCGCGCCGGGATGTGCTACAGGACGACGAGCCGGAGATCACAATGAATTCGACGACTGACCATCTCGAGAGCACCGCCGACCCGAAGTTGCTCGAAATCCTGGTGTGCCCGATCACCAAGGGGCCGCTGGAATTCGACGCCGCGCGGCAGGAGCTGATCTCGCGCTCCGCCAGGCTCGCCTATCCGATCCGCGACGGCATCCCGATCATGCTGCCTGAAGAGGCCCGCAAGATTGACTAGAGCATGATCCGGAAAAGTGTGAAGCGGTTTTCCGAAAAGATCATGCTCCAATAAGAGGACTGCATGCGCGCCCTCGTCACATGGCTGCTGCTGCTCGTCGCATTGACGAGCGCGGCAGCCGACGAGAGCAGGCTGCGCGTCGGCCCGATCGACGCGGTGCTGACGGTCCCGCCCGATGTCGCAAGGCCGCCGGTGGCGCTCTTGATCGCCGGCTCCGGCTCGACCGATCATGATGGCAACGGGCCGCAGCTCAAGCCGGCGACCTTGAAGAAACTCTCCGAGCAACTGGTCGCGCGCGGCATCGCGACGCTGCGCTACGACAAGCGCGGCGCCGGCGAATGGAAGAAGGAGTTCGGCCGTCCCGAGGATTTTCGCTTCAAGGACTTCGTCAGCGATGCCGCCGCGCTGATCGACAATCTGCGCGGCAGCGGCAGGTTCGCGCATGTCGCGGTGGTCGGCCACAGCGAAGGCGGCCTGGTTGCGATCCTCGCCGCACAGCGCGTGCCGGTCGACCGGCTGGTCCTGCTCGCAACGGCGGCGCGCAAGCAGGGCGACCTGCTGAAGGCGCAGCTGGAAAAGCAGCTGCCGCCGGACAAGTTCGCGCCGATCGGAAAGGCCATCGAGGACATCATGGCCGGACAGATCGTCGACCCGCCGCCGACGGGACTCGCGATCTCGCCCGCGCTGCAGCCCGCCATCGCATCGGCCTTCACCGAGGATCCGATCGAGCCGATGCGCAAGATCACCGGGCCGACGCTGATCATCGCAGGCGGCCGCGACCATCAGCTGGCGCGGCTCGACTTCCTCGCGCTCACCACCGCCGACATCGCCGCCAAGTCCTTGTGGCTGCCGGACATGAATCACGTGCTGGTCGACGTCACCGACGCGGCGGACGATGTGGCGAGCTACGATGAGCCGGAGCGGCCGCTCGATCCCGATATGATCGACGCCGTGGCGGCCTTCATTGCACCGAAGTGAGGCGCGCGTAGCCCGGATGAAGCCATCGCGCGCACATCCGCGCGACCCGTTGGCTGCATCGGGGCTACGGCATCGAGCAAGCGCTACAACGCCTCGCCCTTCAGCAGCCGCGGCACCTCGCCGGACAGTCCGGCGGCCTGGCGGATGAACATGCTCTTCAGCGGTGGCGTGCGATCAACCAGGCCCAAGCCGATGTCGCGCACGGTGCGCAGCAGTGTCGATTCGTTGGAGAACAGGAAGTTCAGCGAGTTGGTGGCAACGCCCATCGCCATCGTGTCGAAGCGCCGCCAGCGCTGATAGCGCTCGAGCACATCGGCCTGTCCGAGATCCATGCCGAGCCGCGCCGCATCGACCACGACCTCGGCGAGCGCTGCGACATCCTTCAGGCCCATATTGAGCCCCTGCCCCGCGATCGGATGGATCACATGGGCGGCGTCGCCGATCAATGCCAGGCGTTCGGCGATGAACGAGCGCGCGACGAAATAACCGAGCGGGAAGGCGCGCGGCCTGTCGAGCGCCTTGATCTCGCCGAGATGCAAACCAAAGCGCTGCTCGAGCTCGGCGTGGAATTCCTCATCGCTCAGTGCCGTGATGCGCGCGGCCTCCCTGCGCGTCTCGGTCCACACTAGCGACGAGCGGTTGCCGGTCAGCGGCAGGATCGCGAACGGACCGGCGGGCAGGAAATGCTCCTCGGCGCGGCCGTGGTGCTCGCGCTCATGCCCGACCGTGACCACGATGCCGGATTGATCATAGTCCCAGCCATGGGTCGCAATCCCGGCGCGCTCGCGCAACTTCGAGCGAGCGCCGTCGGCGGCGACCAGCAGGCTCGCGTCGATCTCGGTGCCCTCGGCGAGCCGGACGCTGACGCCGTCGGGCCGTGAGGCGAAGCTCGACACCGCAGTCGCGCGCAGCTCGACGCCCTCGGCCTCGGCGCGCGTCGCGAGCGCATCGATCAGATAGCGGTTCTCGACCATGTGGGCGAACGGCTCGCCGGGCTCGACATTGCCGGCGAAGGTCAGGAACACCGGACGCGTCGCGTCCTCCAGCTTGGAGTCGGTCACCACCATGTCTGATATCGGCTGCGCGGTCGGCGCCACCTGGCCCCAGACCCCGAGGGTCTCGAACAGCCGCCGGCAGGCCGCCACAATGGCGGTGGCGCGCGGGTCGCGGCTGGGACGCTGGCTCAGCGCCGGATCGGCCACGATGACCGGGACGTCCGGCCCAAGCCCCTGGCGCAACGCCACCGCCAGCGCTAGCCCCGCAAACGCGCCCCCGCAGATCACGATACTTCGTTGTGCCGGCATGCCTTTTCCTTACGCGCCCGACGCCACCAGACTGTGCTTGCTACCTGATTATAGCTGGGCGAAACAGGGGGCAGAAACAAGCCCGATCGTCATTCCGGGGCTCGCGCAGCGAGAACCCGGAATCCATCAAGCCGCATCTTCGTGGACGAATGGATTCCGGGCTCTCGCTTCGCGAGCCCCGGAATGACGGATAGAGAGCATCACCGATGTCCAAGAGCCTGATCGACCTGCTGTCCATCCTCGATCTCGAGCAGCTCGAGGTGAATCTGTTCCGCGGCAACAGTCCGAAGACAAGCTGGCAGCGCGTGTTCGGCGGCCAGGTGATCGGCCAGGCGATGGTCGCGGCGTGCCGCACCGTCGAGGGCCGGCTGCCTCACTCGATCCATTGCTATTTCATCCTGCCCGGCGACCCGCAGATCCCGATCATCTACCAGGTCGAGCGGCTGCGCGACGGCAAGAGCTACTCGACCCGCCGCGTCACCGCGATCCAGCACGGCAACGCGATCTTCTCCATCATGGTCTCGTTCCATGCCGATGAAGCGACCAACTTCAATCACCAGGAGAAGATGCCCGACGTGCCGCCGCCGGAGAAGCTGACCGCGGAGGAAGTGTCCAAGCAGCCGATGTTCAAGGAGATGCCGGAGTTCATCCGCCGCTACTATGAGAGCGACCGGCCGATCGAGCTGCGCCCAGTCGAGCTCGGCCGCTATTTCGGCCAGAAGATCGACGACGGCCGCATCCATGTCTGGATCCGCACCGCGGCGAAATTGCCCGACGATCCGGCGCTGCATCTGTGCGCGCTGGCCTATGCCTCGGATTTCTCGCTGCTCGATGCCGTCATGGCGCGCTACGGCCGCACGCTGTTCGACAAGCGCATGATGCCGGCGAGCCTCGATCACGCGATGTGGTTTCACCGCCCGTTCCGCGCCGACGAATGGCTGCTCTACGCGCAGGATTCGCCGAGCGCACAATCAGGCCGCGGCCTGACCCGTGGCCTGATCTTCAAGCCCGACGGCACGCTGGTGGCATCCGTCGCACAGGAAGGCTCGGTGCGCGAGCGCAAATAGCAGTCACGTCACGCCGCGTCGCCGGTGCGATCAGTCGCGCCCGATCTCGCGCGGCAGAAGCGCGATCCTGAAGTCGCTGTATTTCTTTTCGAGCGCCATCCGCAGGCAGACAATCGACCAGATGAAGCCGACAATTGCGCCGGCCAGGCCAGTTGTGGATTGGACCAGGGTTTTCGGCGCACCGAGCACAGCCAGCACAAAGCCGATGATGAACCCGAGCACCGCGCCAATCAGGATCGATCCGAGCAACGATCGCCAGATAAACAGCCAGTAGATCCTCAGCAATCTCCCGAGCGTGACGTCCAGCTCCTGGAGCTTTGCCGCCGCCAACGCTTGACGCTGCGGCGGGCCGCCGGTGGCCAATGATGGACCGAACCCGGCCTCACCTTGAGCGAAGGAATTCACTGGCTGCTGCGCGTTGGTCAAGAGACCTGGAACGTCGCCAGCTTTGCTCCAGCCGGCCATTCCCTCGCTCCAGACCAGCGTGTCCGCGGTCACCTTTCGCCTGGCGATGAGGTCGCGCAACTCGGCATCTGAGCACGGACCCTTCTGCTGGCCGTCGGATCCATAGAACCAGGACCTGTCGAACATGTCGGAGCCTCGAGGCGAATACTATGGCGGGACATCACCCAACGTAAACGGAGGCGAGAAAGTCAGCATGGCGCGAACGCTTCCAGCTCGTTGATGTGGCTGCCCCTCTCCCTGCGACGTGAAGGGAGAGGGAGCGCCGCGTCAGCTTACACGTCCGCGGTGGCACCGCGCTCGGTCAGCGCGAATTGCGAGACGAACCAGTTGGCGTACCAGCGCAGCACCCACGGAATCGGGATCAGGAAGGCGAAGCCGACCGTGAATACGATGGTTCGCCACAGCACCTCGAGCCCCGTCGCATTGAAGCTGACCTCGCGGCGCGTGCCGTCGATGTTGCTGCAGATCCAGCGCATCCATGCGGTCATCACCCAGGCCCAGCCGATGATGGTGATGGTCGAGATCACAATCGCGACGTACCAGCCGACATAGGCAAGCGGGCTGCCCTTGAACGAGATCGGCAGATCCTGGCCGCGCGAGGAGAGATGGCCGATGATCCAGCGGACGATCATCCAGCTCAGGAAGCCCTGCAACAGCAGCGACAGCAACGTGACGATATTGCTGTTGGCCGCACCGGCATAGGTCAGCAGGCCGAGCACGATGAAGGCGTACCAGATGTCGAGCGGCTGCCCGGTGAAGGCGAGATGCGGCCGGCCCGGCACGCGGATATAGGGGATCGCGAACCGATACAGCCCGGTCGCGGTCCACGGCGCGGGGATGACGAAGATCTGGCCGATGAACATCAGCAGGCTGCGGCCGAACAGCCCCCAGATCGGGAAGTCGGCCGACAGCGCCCCGCCGCTGTAGTCTCCGGATGCCGCCACCTGCGGCGGTCCGCCGGCTTGCGGGAATGCCGGCGGCGCGGCGACGGCGGCGCTCGGGACGAGCCCCGGAATCTCCCCGGCCTTCTGCCAGCCGGCCATGCCCTCGGTCCACACCAGGGTATCGGCCCCCACCATGCCACGGGTGATCAGGTCGCGGAGCTGGGCTTCAGGCAGGGGGCCCTTTTGCTGGCCTTCGGATGCATAAAACCAGTTTCGGTCGGACATTATCGTGGTTCCTCGGGGGCGCGCCTACGCACACGCGGTAGCAAAGTAAGCCAGCGGGGGGCGCTGGCCGGGCGGGAAAGCCACATTGTGGCGGACGGTTGTCGTCCCGTACAGTGACGGAGTTCACCCGCTGCGCACGTTTTCCGCTTCAACCTGCAACTTTTTTATGCCATTTGCCCAGAAAGCTGCCAGATTTGGCGGGCGTGAAACGCCGGGAACGGCAAATTGCCGCGCCGGGGACAGGCGCACACGGGAAACCTCAAGGGAATGAAGGCCTGAACCATGAAACTCGTCGTCGCGATCATCAAACCGTTCAAGCTCGATGAGGTGCGCCAGGCGCTGACCGCGATCGGCGTCCACGGCATGACGGTGACCGAGGTGAAGGGCTATGGCCGCCAGAAGGGCCACACCGAGATCTACCGCGGTGCCGAATATGTCGTGAACTTCCTGCCCAAGCTCAGGATCGAGATCGCGGTCGATTCCGGCCTCGTCGAGCAGGCGGTCAGCGTCATCACCCAGCACGCCCGCACCGGCCAGATCGGCGACGGCAAGATCTTCGTGACGCCGATCGACCACGCCTTGCGCATCCGCACCGGCGAGACCGACAACGACGCGCTCTGAAGCTTGGAGCATGACCCGGAAAAGTGGAAACCGGTTTTCCGAATAGGTCATGCTCAAACAAACATCACCGCCGGCAACGACGCCGGCGCACGCCAAACATCCACACCACAAAACGACAACACGCCGGGGAATGATGATGGGGGCACGGGCTCTTCGTGCAGCGATATCAGCTGCGCCGATCACTGCTGCAATGCTGCTGGTGTGGGGCACGCCGGCGTCAGCGCAAGACGCCGCAGCCAATTCCGGCATCAACGCCGCCGACACCGCCTGGATGATCGTCGCCACCGCGCTGGTGCTGATGATGACGATCCCCGGGCTCGCGCTGTTCTACTCCGGCATGGTGCGCAAGAAGAACGTGCTGGCGACGATGGCGCAGAGCCTCACGGCGGTCGCGATCATTTCGAGTCTCTGGGTCGCGTTCGGCTATTCGCTGACCTTCGTCGGCAATGGCCCATGGCTCGGCTCGCTCGACAGCTGGTTCCTGGCGGGCATCACCATGGACAGCGTCAACCCGGCGGCGAAGACCATCCCGGAAGCGCTGTTCATGCTGTACCAGATGACGTTTGCGATCATCACGGTGGCGCTGGTCGCAGGCTCGGTCGCCGACCGCATGCGGTTCTCCGCCTATGTGCTGTTCTCGATCGGCTGGTTCATCTTCGCCTATGTGCCGCTGGCGCATTGGGTGTGGGGCGGCGGCTTCCTCGCCCAGACGGGCGTGCTGGATTTCGCGGGCGGCCTCGTCGTGCACCTCTCCGCCGGCATCAGTGGCCTGGTCGCGGCCAAGGTGATGGGCAACCGGCACGGCTATGGCCATGACAATCTGTCGCCGTTCGACCTGTCGCTCGCCGTGGTCGGCACCGGCCTGCTCTGGGTCGGCTGGTTCGGCTTCAACGGCGGCTCGGCGCTGGCGGCCAATTCGCGCGCAGTGCTGGCGATCACCGCCACGCATCTCGCAGCCTGCGCCGGCGCGCTGACCTGGGGCGCGATCGAATGGGCGACGCGGCGCAAGCCGTCGGTGCTCGGCATGATCTCGGGTGCGGTCGCAGGGCTCGGCACCATCACCCCGGCATCCGGTTTCGTCGCGCCGTGGCACGGCATCATCATCGGCATCATTGCCGGCCTGGTCTGCTTCTGGGCCTGCACCTGGCTGAAGCATCGCTTCCAGTATGACGATTCGCTCGACGTGTTCGGCGTCCACGGCATCGGCGGCCTGACCGGCACGCTGCTGGCCGGCATTTTCGCCACCGCGGCGATCGGCGGCACTTCCGGCCTGCTCGAGGGCAACCCGCGGCAACTGCTGATCCAGCTCTACGGCGTCGCCGTCACCTTTGTCTGGTGTGGCGGCATCACCTTCGCGCTGCTCAAGCTGGTCTCTGCCTTCGTCCCGTTGCGGGTCTCGATGCAGCAGGAGCTGGAGGGCCTCGACATCTCACAGCACGGCGAGGCGCTGCAATAGCAGCCGGGCTCAGCGCATGGGGCGCCGCGAGAGCTAATCCGCAAAACAACCCCATGCAAAGGAGCGCCGCTAAGCAGACAGTTCCGACTTGCGCGACACATAAGTGTATGCTTATGTGTTGGCATGGTCGATACCGATATCTTCAAGGCGCTGGCCGATCCGACCCGCCGCAAGGTCTTCGAGAAGCTGGCCGGCGGCAGCCTGAACGCCAGCGCCTTGCGCGATGGACTCGAGATCAGTCAGCCGGCGATGTCGCAGCATCTCGCGGTGCTGCGCGCGGCCGGGCTGGTGCGCGAGCAGCGGCAGGGCCGCTTCGTGAACTATGAAGTCGACCCGGACGGGATCGCCAGCATCGGGACCTGGCTCGCCCGCTACCGCGCCTATTGGCCGAAGCGCATCGAAGCCCTCTCCGACCTGCTGAAGGACATGGATCAATGAGCGACGCAGCAAAGCCTGATCACGCCGAGCCAGCTCTGGTGATGGAATACGAACTCGATGCGCCGCCCGAAAAGGTCTGGCGCGCCGTCACCATTCCGGCACTGCGCGAACGCTGGCTGCCGGATTCCGATCTCGCCGGCACCGAGCCTGAATCAACGATCGCAGGCGAAGAGGTGCGTTACCGGCTGCGCGAGCCCGAGCCGCCGTTTCGCGAAAGCCATGTCACCTTCCGGATCGAGCCGAACGAGGCCGGCGGCACACGGTTTCGCATCATCCAGGAAGCCTGCGAAAGCAACCAGCCGCGCGCGGCCAACAGCAACAACCGCGCCCTGATGCGCGCGGCCTGATCCCAGACTTCATCACCCGCTGAACTTCATCACCTGCAGACATGGAGGTCGCCGATGCGCGACATGATGCAACTCGTCCCCATGGTCGTCGAACAATCGAGCCGCGGCGAACGCTCCTTCGACATCTATTCCAGGCTGCTGCGCGAACGCATCATCTTCCTGAACGGCGAGGTCAACGATGCGATGTCCGGACTCGTCTGCGCCCAGTTGCTGTTCCTCGAGGCCGAGAACCCGCACAAGCCGATCAATCTCTACATCAACTCCTATGGCGGCGTGATCACCAGCGGGCTGGCGATGTACGACACCATGCAGTTCATCAAGGCGCCGGTACACACGCTGTGCATGGGCACCGCGCGCTCGATGGGATCGTTCCTGCTGATGGCCGGCGAGCCCGGTCACCGCGCCGCGCTGCCGAATGCCAGCCTCCACGTGCATCAGCCGCTCGGCGGCTTCCAGGGCCAGGCCTCCGACATCCTGATCCACGCCACTGAGATGCAGGAGACCAAGCGGCGCATCACCCGGCTCTATGCGCAGCATTGCAAGCGCACCGAGGCGGACGTGGAGCGCACGCTGGACCGCGATCACTTCATGTCGGCGCAGCAGGCGCTCGATTGGGGATTGATCGACAAGGTCTTCGCGGCACGCGATGCCGCCTAATCCCCCGGCACTACCTTATTAAAATACCTTCTGCTGCACTGCCGCTGGGCAGAATTGTGTCCGGAGCCTGTCTTGCTCAGGAATTGAGCCAGCCTGATTACATTTTAGGCGCGACGGAATAGCGCAGGGGCACCGTTCTCCCGCAAAGCGGGAAAATATCCGGATTCATAATCCATTAGCGAAGTCCGGCCGACTGGCACGGCATTTGATTCTAAGGGTCCTGGCTGTGCCCGCGTAGTGGATATCCTCCGCGTGGTGAACCTCAGTCGAAACTCCCGGTGTTCGTTCGAACCGGGTCCAAGCGGGGATAGGACTCATGAAAATTGTTATGGCGATCATTAAGCCATTCAAGCTGGAAGAGGTCCGTGACGCCCTGACCGCCATTGGCGTTCACGGTCTCACGGTGACGGAAGTCAAAGGCTACGGCCGTCAGAAGGGGCACACGGAAATCTATCGCGGCGCCGAATATGCCGTGAGCTTCCTGCCCAAGATCAAGATCGAAGTCGCAGTCAACTCCGATCAGGTCGACAAGACCATCGACGCCATCACCTCCGCCGCCAAGACCGGACAGATCGGCGACGGCAAGATCTTCGTCATCAGCCTCGAGCACGCCGTGCGCATCCGCACCGGCGAGGCCGATGCCGCGGCCCTTTGATTTCGCGCTCAAACCTTAAGACCTCAGGAGTGAAATAACATGACGTTCAAGCGTCCCTATGGCGCGGGACTGGCGGCCCTTGCAGTCGGCCTCTTCGCCGCGACCGCCGCCTACGCCGAGCCAACCGTCAACAAGGGCGACAACGCCTGGATGCTGACCTCGACGGTGCTGGTGCTGTTGATGACTATCCCGGGCCTCGCGCTGTTCTATGGCGGCCTCGTCCGCTCCAAGAACATGCTTTCGGTGCTGGCGCAGGTGTTCTACACGGTCTGCCTGGTCACCGTGCTCTGGGCCCTCTACGGCTACAGCCTCGCTTTCACCGGCGGCTCCGACTTCATCGGCGGCTTCTCCAAGGCCTTCCTGATGGGCGTCACCCCGGACTCGAAGGCTGCGACGTTCTCGGTCGACGCCAACATCTCGGAGCTCGTCTATATGTGCTTCCAGATGACCTTCGCGGCGATCACGCCGGCCCTCATCGTCGGCGCCTTCGCCGAGCGCATGAAGTTCGCGGCGATCGCGCTGTTCATCCCGCTCTGGGTGACGCTGATCTACTTCCCGATCGCGCACATGGTCTGGTACTGGCCGGGCCCGGACGCGATCCAGGATGCCGCCAAGGCGCTCGCCGCTGCGGCTGACGGTGCGGCGAAGACCGCGGCGCAGGCCAAGCTCGACGAGATCAACGCCGACGCCGGCTGGATCTTCAAGAAGGGTGCGATCGACTTCGCCGGCGGCACCGTCGTGCACATCAACGCGGGTATCGCCGGCCTCGTCGGCGCCCTCTTGATCGGCAAGCGCACCGGCTATGGCAAGGAGCTGATGGCTCCGCACTCGCTGACCATGACCATGATCGGCGCCTCGCTGCTCTGGGTCGGCTGGTTCGGCTTCAACGCTGGTTCGAACCTCGAAGCCAATGGCGGCGCTGCGCTCGCCATGACCAACTCCTTCGTGGCGACGGCCGCGGCGGCGCTGGCCTGGATGTTCGCGGAATGGATCGTCAAGGGCCATCCCTCGCTGCTCGGCGCGCTCTCGGGCGCGGTCGCGGGCCTCGTCGCGGTGACGCCGGCGGCCGGCTATGCCGGTCCGATGGGCGCCATCGTGCTCGGCCTCGTGGTCGGCGTGGTCTGCCTGTTCTTCTGCACCGTCGTGAAGAACGCGCTCGGCTACGACGACTCGCTCGATGTGTTCGGCGTCCACTGCGTCGGCGGCATCATCGGCGCGCTCGGCACCGGCATCCTGGTCAACCCGGCGCTCGGTGGCGCTGGCATCATCGACTACACCGCGATCCCGCCGAAGGTCGCCGATTACGACTTCTCGGCGCAGATGATCTCGCAAGTTTGGGGCGTCTGCACCACGCTGGTGTGGTCCGGCATCGGTTCGGCGATCCTCTACAAGATCGTCGACGTGATCGTCGGCCTGCGCGCCAACGTCGAGACCGAGCGTGAAGGCCTCGACATCACCGAGCACACGGAGCGCGCCTACAACATGTAGAATTAACGGCCCTCGAGGGCCGTTAATTCGGGGTTCTCCCGGGGCGCGACCTCCCCAAGCGGTCGTTCCCAGGACTACGGTCCGGGCACATACCCGGCAATGTCCGGACCGTTGAGGGGCTCCAGCGCAAGTTGGAGCCCCTTTCTTTTTCTCTCGCCTGAGAAAATAATGTCGGAATGGCCTGCCGTTGTGGAATGACAGGCTACAACGAAACCGACAACAGAAACGGGAGGCGTCATGAAGGTGCAGGGACGGTGCTATTGCGGCAACGTGCGTTACGAGGCGGAGGGCGAACCGATGATGGCGGCGCAATGCCTGTGCCGCGAATGCCAGTACATCACCGGCGGCGGCCCCAACATGTTCATGGCGATGCCGACCACTGGCTTCAAATACACCGCAAGCCAGCCCAAGCAGTTCACCCGCAAGGATCTCGAGCGCGCCGTGACGCGCGAGTTCTGCCCGGAATGCGGCACGCATCTGGTGACCAAGGTGCCGGGCCTGCCGGCCACCATCCTGAAGGTCGGCACCTTCGACGACCCCAGCGTGTTCACCCCGCAGATGACGATCTACACCTGCGACAAGCAGACCTTCCACCATGTGCCCGACGGCAAGCCGTCATTCGAGAAGCTGCCGGCGCGGTAGTCGTCACACATCGGGTGCGTAGCCCGGATAGAGCGCAGCGCAATCCGGGAAAGCTCCCCGCGTAAGGACCGGCCTCGGATTTCGCTTCGCTTCATCCGGGCTACGCGGCGGACCCCCATCCCGACCTTCCCCCTTTCAGGAGGAAGGAGAGGGCAGACCGTGACGCGCCAATCAGTCGATCAATACCTCCTCGTCCGGCAACTCGCGCGGCGTGCCGTCGCGCAATAGCGTTCATCGGCAAGCGACAGCGGCGTGAGCCGCTCCTCGGCGCTCGCCAGATCGGCGATCGGTCACCAGCGGAAGCCATCGAACACCCTGGCCTCGGCCTCATCGGCCATCACGGGATCGAATCGATCGGCGTGAACGATCCGGTACTCTTCCTTCTGGGAGATCCGCCGGCCGCTCCAATTGAAGATATGGTGACGGAACCAGACGGTGGGGCCGGGTGCGAAATCGACCAGCCCCAATTCCTCGGCCAGCTCCCGCCGCAAACTCGCTTCAGCCGTCTCGTCGCCCTCGATGCCGCCGCCGGGCGCGATCCAGAAACAGTCGCCGTGCGGCGGACGGATGCGCAGCAGCAGGATTTCGCGATCGCCGGTGATGAGCGCCCTGACGGCGCGGCGGTGGATCATGTCTCGGTGCAATTTTCGGTTCGATTTTTTGGGGGCGACGCTGATACCACGCGCCAGCCCATCGCGGGGGCCGCCGATGGTTAATCGCGTCTTAACCTCGCCCTATCTATGGTGATTTGATCGGTTTACGGTCGGCGCCCCACTCCCCCGACCGCAGTGAAAGTGCTGGCATTTCAATCATGGCAATGACCGCCCCATCCGGCTTGGCGCAGGGCGCCGCCGATGCCGCATCCGCCGGCCAGGCCGAGCGTTCCCCATTCGTGCGTACCACCGAGCTGCTGGCGCCGTATCAGCCCGCCAAGCCATTGATTACGCTGTCATTAGGCGAGCCGCAGCACCCGGTGCCTGACTTCGTCGGGCCGGTGCTGGCGAAGCACACCGCCGAGTTCGGCCGCTACCCGATGGCCAAGGGCATCGAGCCGTTCCGCCGCGCGGCCGCAACCTGGCTCTCCAGCCGGTTCCAATTGCCGCGCCCGGTCGATCCGGAGAGCGAGGTGCTGGTGCTGAACGGCAGCCGGGAGGGGCTGTTCTTCGCCGCGATCACGGCGGCACGCTACGTCTCGCCGCGCAAGGGCCGGCCGGCGATCCTGATGCCGAACCCGTTCTATCCGGCCTATGGCGCCGGGGCGCGCGCCGCCGGCTGCGAGCAGATCCATCTGCCGACCACGCTCGCCAACGGTTTCCTGCCCGACCTCGATGCGATCGACGAGGCGACGTGGGCGCGCACCGTGGCGTTCTTCATCGCCTCGCCGGCCAATCCGCAGGGTTCGGTCGCCTCGCGCGCCTATTTCACGCGGCTGAAGCAGCTCGCCGATCGCTTTGGCTTCATGATTCTGAGCGACGAGTGCTATTCGGAGATCTACACCCGCGAAGCACCGGGCAGCATTCTGGAGTGCGCCGGACCCGACTTCAGCAACGTGGTTGCGTTCCAATCGCTGTCGAAGCGCTCGAACCTGCCGGGCATGCGGGTCGGATTCGCCGCCGGCGACCGGAAGTTTCTCGCCGCATTCCTCGAACTGCGCAATGTCGCCGCACCGCAGGTGCCGGTGCCGCTGCAGCATGTCGCGGTCGCTGCCTACAGCGACGAGGCGCATGTCGAGGAGAACCGCAGGCTCTATCGCATCAAGTTCGATTTCGCCGACCAGATCCTCGGCAACCGCTACGGCTACAAGCGTCCCGCCGGCGGCTTCTGCGTCTGGCTCGACGTCTCCGACCGCGGCGGCGACGAGGAGACGACGGTCAGGCTCTACCGCAACGCCGGCGTTCGCGTGATTCCCGGCAGCTATCTGGCGCGCGAGCAGAGCGACGGTTCCAATCCGGGCGCGGGCTATATCCGCCTCGCGCTGGTCTCCGACAGTGAATCGACGGCCGAGGCGATGCATCGCCTGGTCGAAACCCTGGGTTAATCGCCAAGCGCGAAGATTGAGTATGCCAGCGATCGAACGTGTCATCCCCCTGGTCGGCCATCTGCCGCTCTCGTTGCGCGAGGCGCTGGCGCGGCGGCTGCGCGAACTCACCGGGCTCGGCCTGATCGCGCTGTCGGGTGCGGTCGCCGCGGCGCTGATGACCTGGTCGGTGCAGGATCCGTCGCTGAGCCACGCGACCTCGCGCGCGATCCGCAACGTGCTCGGCTATCCCGGCGCGATCGGCGCCGACCTCCTGATGCAGATCCTCGGCCTCGGCGCGATCATGCTGCTGCTGCCGGTCGCGGTGTGGGGCTGGCGGATGCTGACGCATCGCCCGTTCGACCGCGAGGCGCTGCGGCTCGGCTGCTGGATCCTGTGCACGGTGATCGCGGCGGGCTTTGCCAGCTGCTGGCCGCACAACACCTCATGGCCGCTGCCGACCGGGCTCGGCGGCGTGGTCGGCGATGCGTTGCTGCGCGCGCCGGCCGTGGTGTTCGGCCCGCCCGGCTTCATCTACCGCGTCGTGCTCGGCCTGATCCTGTTCGTCGCGATGGCGGCCTGCTTCCTGTTCGCGTGCGGCTGGGGCGCCAAGGAGCAGGACGAGGAGCTGACGCCGATCTCCGACGACGACGAGCCGTTCGTCGAGGACGAAGACAACGACCGCAGCTCGGTCTCTCTGGGCTGGCTGTTCCACGCGCTGATGAGCGCGAAGGCGCGGCTCGGATGGCTGTTCGGCACCGCCTATAGATCGCTGGTGTCGAGCGGCGCGCAGGGCCGCAGCGCCGCGTTCGAGCGCCAGGAGCCCAATATCGGCGGCGGCCGTTCGGCGCCCTCGATCGCGCCCGCGCGTGGCGATCACGACAACGACGATGAGGAGGCTGAGGCCTTCGACGACGAGGAAGAAGAGGACGAGGAGGAAGCTCCCGCCGCCCGCGCGCCGCGCAAGAAGGCCGAGCCGAAGCCCAAGAAGAAGAATTCCGACAAGTTCGAGCTGCCGTCGGTCTCGGTGCTCAGCGCGCCCAAGGCCAGCGATCGCCAGCCGTTGAGCAAGGCCGAGCTGGAGAACAATTCGCGCGCGCTGGAAGGCGTGCTGCAGGATTTCGGCGTGCGCGGCGAGATCGTCAAGGCCAATCCGGGCCCGGTGGTCACGCTGTACGAGCTGGAGCCCGCGCCAGGCATCAAATCGTCGCGCGTGATCGGACTGTCCGACGACATCGCCCGCTCGATGAGCGCGCTGTCGGCCCGCGTCGCCGTGGTCGCCGGCCGCAATGCGATCGGCATCGAGCTGCCGAACGCGCATCGCGAGAAGGTCTATCTGCGCGAGCTCTTGGTCGCGAAGGAGAGTACCGAATCGGTGGCGAAACTGCCGCTGTGCCTCGGCAAGACGATCGGCGGCGAGCCCGTCATCATCGATCTCGCGCGCACGCCGCATATGCTGATCGCCGGCACCACCGGCTCCGGCAAATCGGTTGCGATCAACACCATGATCCTGAGCCTGGTCTACCGGCTGCGGCCGGACCAGTGCCGCCTGATCATGGTCGATCCGAAGATGCTCGAACTCTCGGTCTATGACGGCATCCCGCATCTCTTGACGCCGGTCGTCACCGACCCGAAGAAGGCGGTGGTCGCGCTGAAATGGGCCGTGCGCGAGATGGAAGAGCGCTACAAGCGGATGGCCAAGCTCGGCGTGCGCAACATCGACGGCTACAATGCCCGCCTCGTCGAAGCCAAGGCCAAGGGCGAAGAGCTGACGCGCACCGTGCATACCGGCTTCGACAAGGAGACCGGCAAGGCGATCTACGAGGAAGAGAAGCTCGACCTCGAGCCGCTGCCCTATATCGTCATCATCGTCGACGAGATGGCCGACCTGATGATGGTCGCCGGCAAGGACATCGAAGGCGCGGTGCAGCGCCTGGCGCAGATGGCGCGCGCCGCCGGCCTGCATGTGATCCTCGCCACACAGCGTCCGTCGGTCGACGTCATCACCGGCACGATCAAGGCCAACTTCCCGACCCGCATCGCCTTTCAGGTGACGTCGAAGATCGACAGCCGCACCATTCTCGGCGAAATGGGTGCCGAGCAGCTGCTCGGCCAGGGCGACATGCTCTACATGGCAGGCGGCGGCCGCATCAGCCGCGTGCACGGCCCGTTCGCCTCCGACGAGGAAGTCGAGAAGGTGGTGCGCCACCTGAAGACGCAAGGCGCCCCGGAATATCTCGAAGCCGTCACCGCGGAAGAGCCGACCGACGAGGACGGCGCCGTGTTCGATGCCACCGGCATGGGTGGCGACGGCGGCGGCGATCTGTTCACGCAGGCGGTTGCGATCGTCAAGCGCGACCGCAAGGCGTCGACCTCCTACATCCAGCGCCGGCTGCAAATCGGCTATAACCGCGCCGCCTCGCTGATGGAGCGGATGGAACTTGAGGGCATCGTGGGACCGGCGAATCACGCCGGAAAGCGTGAAATCCTGGTCGGCGAGGAAGAAGGCCAGTTCTGATCGGGATCATCATCACGGAAAAACCATATCTCCCTCGGAAGAGGCGGGATAAAATCCGGCCAAGCGGGACGAGCGTCGAACAGAGACCTGACATATCTGATGGCAAAACACCTCATTGACCGCGGCGCGCGCACTGCGCTGGCTCTTCTCGTCACCGCCGCGATCGCCGGCGCCGCGACGGCGCAGAATGCGCCGACGACGCCGAAACCCGCACCGAAGTCAGCGGCGAAGAAGGACGCCGGCGCGCAGAGCAATGCGGACAAGGGCCCGACCACCACGGGCGCCACCCAGCCGCCACCGGACCCGGTGATTCCCGATCCGCGACGCAACGTGCCCGCCAACATCTTCCAGACCTTCGACGCCAACCAGAAGGCGCAGGCCGCCAAGGTCTCGGCCTATCTGTCGTCGCTGCAGACGCTGGTCGGGAATTTCGTCCAGGTCGGCCCCGACGGCACCAAGACCAAGGGCGATTTCTACATCCAGAAGCCCGGCAAGCTGCGCTTCGAATATGACAATCCGAGCACCATCGAGGTGATCGCCGACGGCTCCTCGGTCGCGGTGCGCGATCGCAGGCTCGCCACCCAGGATGTCTATCCTCTGTCGCAGACCCCGCTGCGCTATCTGCTGTCGGACCGCATCGACCTGATGAAGGACACCAACGTCATCAGCGTCACCGCCGACGACGTGTTCGTCAGCATCACGATCGAGGAGAAGCAGGCGCTGGTCGGCACCAGCCGCTTCCTGCTGATGATCGGCGCCAAGGACGGCAAGCTCAAGCAGTGGACCGTCACCGATCCGCAGGGCTACGACACGACCGTTGCCGTCTACAATCTCGATGCGACGCAGAAGCCCGACCCGGGCCTGTTCAAGATCGACTTCACGACCTATCCGGGGTCCTCGCCGGGGTAATCGAGATGCGTAGGGCGGGTCAGCCGAAGGCGTAACCCGCCATTCCGTCCGCGCAAGCATGGTAGGTTGTTACGCTGCGCTTACCCACCCTGCGCACCTACAAGCTCTTGCTTGTGGACAAAGCGCCAATCCGCATCGAGAACCGTGCTAAGACGCCGTTCTCATGCGGTTCTCCGTCACCACCTGGAACATCAATTCGGTGCGCCTGCGCATCGACATCGTCGCCAAATTCCTGAAGAGCGCGCGGCCGGACGTGCTGTGCCTGCAGGAGACCAAATGCATCGACGATGCGTTTCCGTTGAAGCGCTTCAAACGGCTCGGCTATGAGCACGTCGCGCTGAACGGGCAGAAGGGCTATCACGGCGTGGCCATCGTCTCGCGGCTGCCGTTCGAGACGACCGACATCCGGACGTTCTGCGACAAGATCGATTCGCGGCACATCTCAGTTTCCTTCGGGGAGAAGGCGCAGCTCGTAAAGCCGCTGGTGTTGCATAATTTCTATGTGCCGGCCGGCGGCGACATTCCCGATCCCGCGCTCAATCCGAAGTTCGAGCACAAGTTGCAATTCCTCGACGAGATGAAGGCGTGCGAGCCGTTGCATCCGCGCGGCGAGGACCGCCACATCCTGGTCGGCGACCTCAACGTGGCGCCGCATGAGAACGACGTGTGGTCGCACAAGCAACTGTTGAAGGTGGTCTCGCACACGCCGGTCGAGACCGAGAAGCTGCTCGCAGCGCAGGCGCATGGCGAGTGGTTCGACATCGCGCGCGAGCGGATCCCGATGTCGGAGAAGGTCTACACCTGGTGGAGCTATCGCGCCGCGGACTGGACCGTCGGCGATCGCGGCCGCCGGCTCGATCACATCTGGGTCTCGCGCGCGCTGAAGGATCACGTCAGCGATTTCAAGATCACCCGCGACGCCCGCAGCTGGGAGCGCCCGTCGGACCATGTGCCGGTGACCGCGGTGATGGAGGTTTGACGACGCATCAACGCGAAGGTTGTCCTCCGTCATCCTGAGGAGCGCGGAACGCGCGTTTCGAAGGATGAATCGGCCCGGCTGGTGGCCGTCGACCCTTCGAGACGCGCGCAAGAGCGCGCTCCTCAGGGTGACGGTTCAACAGCTATCGCAAGGTGCAGCTACGTACTCAGTTTTCCGCCTGCCATCAGAATATCGCTGGCGAGCTGGCTGGTGCGCAGCGCGAGTTCGTCGCGCAGGCGGCGTGCGGCGGCGGGGTCGCTTTCCAGCACGCGCTGGAACAGGCTGCGGGCGACGCGGATCACCGAGCCGCGCTCCAGTGCGGTCGCGGTCGAGGGCCGCTTCATCGCGACGATCAATGCGAGCTCGCCGATCAGGGCGCCGGGACCGGCGATGATCTCGGCGCCGCCTTCCTCGACGCGGAAGGTGCCGCGCTGCACGACGTAGCCGGCGTCCGCGGTGTCGCCAGTCTTGAACAGCACTTCGCCGGCGTTGAAGTCGCGTTGCTCGGAGCCGATCGCCAGCATGCGCAAGGAGCTCTCGCCCAACAGACGCATCGTCGGGACCCGCTCGAGCAGGGCTACGTCATCATCGATCGACATTCAGGCCGGTAACCGCGGTGCGCCTCGATTTCACGAATCGTTGAGCGCGAAGCGTATCACGGCACCAGCTTGTAGCCACCGGCTTCCGTGACCAGGATTTCCGGGTTGGCGGCGTCCTTCTCGATCTTCTGGCGGAGGCGGTAGATGTGGGTTTCCAGCGTGTGCGTGGTGACGCCGGAATTGTAGCCCCAGACTTCCTGGAGCAGGGTCTCGCGCGACACCGGCATCTGGCCGGCGCGGTAGAGGAAGCGCAGGATCGCGGTTTCCTTCTCGGTCAGCCGCACCTTGCGCGCATTGGCGCCGGTGAGCATCTTCGAGCCGGGCCGGAACGAGTAGGGGCCGACCGAGAACACCGCGTCCTCGCTGGCCTCGTGCTGGCGCAACTGGGCCCGGATCCGGGCCAGCAGCACCGCGAAGCGGAACGGTTTTGCCACATAGTCATTGGCGCCACTTTCCAGCCCGAGGATGGTGTCGGAATCGGTGTCATGGCCGGTCAGCATGATGATCGGGGCCTTGAAGCCGCCCTTGCGCAGGCTGCGGACCACTTCACGACCATCGGTGTCGGGCAGGCCGACATCCATCAGGACCAGATCGGGGGAATTGGCTTTGGCGGCAGTGGCGCCCTTGGCGCCCGTGTCGACTGCGGAGGCTTCGAATTCCTCGTGCAGGGACAGCTGCTCGACCAGCGTATCGCGCAGATCGGTATCGTCATCCACGATCAAGATCTTGCGGGCATTGGCCATAGGTACAATCCTTCGGGGCGGGGCGGTCAGAAGCGGAGGGCGCTTACGGCCGTAGCATCGGCTAGATATGTGCTCAGTTAGGCGATTGTTACCGATTCACAAGGCAGCGCAGTCTACCTCAAATCCGGTGGGGCAGGACGTGAATGTCCTGTAATGCCGGGGGATAGAATGTTTGAGGCGTCCAAGGCAAGTTCAGTTTTGAACGATTCTTAAGGGAAGATCAGCTATTTCAATCACTTATATGACAGACAAACGTGATCGCCCGCTCTCTGCCGTCGAGGTCCGGGCGGCCGCCGGCGATCCGCGCCGGGGCTGGCTGACGGTCAATGGCTGGACGATTCCCGTGGCGCTTGGACGCGGCGGAATCCTCGCCAACAAGCGCGAGGGCGACGGCGGCACGCCGCGCGGCGTCTTCCATCCAAGACAATTGTGGTGGCGCGCCGACCGGCACCGGCGCCCCGTGACCTTGCTGCCGACGCGGCCGATTCGCCGCGAGGACGCGTGGTGCGAGGATCCCACCGACCGCCATTACAACCAGCCGATCCGGCTCGACCGCGAGCAGGCCGGCGATCGCCTGACCCGCGAGGATCACCTCTACGACTTCATTGTCGAGATCGACCACAACGCCGCCCCGCGCATCGCCGGCCGCGGCAGCGCCGTGTTCCTGCATCTGGCACGGCCGAACTTTTCGCCGACCGCGGGCTGCGTCTCGATGACCAAGGCCTCGATGCTGCGGCTGTTGCGGCGGATGTCGCCGAAGACAAAGATCATCATTGGGTAGATGGCAGGGCATCGGTTTTCCCACGCGACAAGCGCGACGCGTTTGTGCTGAGATCGCGAGCAACAAAGAATAATTCCCGCGGGAGCGAACCAGCATGCTCGACAACAACCAGATCGCCGCCGCCGCAAAAGTCCTGAGCGAGCACTGGCGCGCGGGAACGAAACTCGGCGCGCTCGATAGCGCCATACGGCCGCGCGATCGCGCCGAGGGCTACGCGGTGCAGGCCGAGCTGGAAAAGACCTCACGCGAAAAACTGTTCGGCTGGAAGATCGCAGCGACCAGCGCGGCCGGCCAGAAGCACATCAATGTGGCGGGCCCGCTCGCCGGACGCATCCTCGCCGAAACCGTGATCCGGGATGGCGGCACCGCGTCGATGACGGGCAACGAGATGCGGGTCGGCGAGCCGGAATACGCCTTCCGCATGGCGCGCGATCTCGCACCACGCGCGACACCCTACGGCGTGCAGGAAGTTCTGGATGCAGTCGGCACGCTGCATCCGGCAATCGAGATTCCGGATTCGCGGTTCGCCGATTTCGTCTCCGCCGGCGAGGCGCAGCTGATCGCCGACAATGCCTGCGCGCATCTGTTCGTGCTCGGACCTGCAACACCGGCCGACTGGCGCGCGATCGACCTGGTCGAAGAGCGCCCGACCATCACGCTGCGCGGCGAGCGTTACATCGGCCACGGCAAGAACGTGCTCGGCGATCCCCGCGTCGCGCTCACCTGGTGCACCAACGAACTGCGCACGCTCGGGCTGACCTTGCGGGCAGGCGAGGTCGTCACCACAGGCACCTGCCATCCGCCGCTCCCGATCACGGCAGGCGACGTGTTCGCAGCCGATTTCGGCGCGATCGGCAAGGTGTCGGTGAAGTTCGGGTAGGCTGCACCTTTGCGGCACTCTGCGGTGTCGTCCCTGCGAAAGCAGGGGACCCATACGCCGCGGCCATCGCAAAGGGCACGCGGCTCGTTATTGCTGAAACAACCAAAACCCTGTGGTTATGGGTCCCTGCTTTCGCAGGGACGACAGCTAGGGATGCGGCTTCGTCCGCGTACCAAAAATCGCCGAACCTACCCGCACATGGGTCGCACCCATCGCGATCGCCACCGCGAAATCCGCGCTCATGCCCATCGAGAGATTCTTCAAGCCGTTGCGCGCGGCGATCTTGGCGCAGAGCGCGAAATGCGGCGCCGGCGCCTGGTCGACCGGCGGGATGCACATCAGCCCTGAAATCTGCAGGCCATATTGCTCGCGGCACGCCGCGATGAAGGTATCCGCGTCCTGCGGCGCGACGCCGGCCTTCTGCGGCTCCTCGCCGGTATTGATCTGCACGAACAGGTCCGGCTGCTTGCCCTGATTTTTGATTTCCTTGGCTAACGCTTCGCAAATGCTGGCGCGGTCGACCGAATGGATCGCATCGAACAGCGCGACCGCCTCCTTGGCCTTGTTCGATTGCAGCGGCCCGATCAGATGAAGTTTTAGTCCGGGATGAGCCTGAATCAACTCCGGCCATTTGCCCTTGGCTTCCTGCACGCGATTTTCGCCAAATACGCGCTGCCCGGCGCCGATAATCGGCAAAATTGCGTCGGCTGCGAATGTCTTCGACACCGCGATCAAGGTCACCGCGGCGCGGTCGCGCCGCGCTTCCTTGCAGGCGCGAGCGATCTCCTGCTCAACGGCGGCGAGACCGTGTGGTGAATCAGCCGATAACGGCGCGGTCGGGCTTTGGGTCATGCTTGTGCCGTTCTCTGACAGATGCCGGGGTGGCTCGAATTTTACCAAATTCGGGAAAGGCTTTTTGAATCCCTGCATTCTACCTTGGCGCACGGGCAAGGGACTAGAATGTCGGGCGTCACTTTCAACCGCAACCGGATCAAACTCAAGAAGGTTCTGGGCATTCGCGCCCGGCTGGCCTTGCTTGCGCTGATGCTGGTCGCGCCCCTGATGCTCGATCGGATCCGCACGCTGGAGAATTTCCGCACCTCGCAGATTGCGCAGGCCGCGGCCGGCTATGCCAACCTCACCGCGCACGCCGCCGAAACACAGCGCGAAGTGGTGTCCTCGGTCGAGACCATGCTGAAATCCGCCGCCTATATCCGCGCCTCCGGCGGCATCGCGCAGAGCTGCGAGCTGCTGCGCGCCAGCCTGCCGACCGTGCTGCCCTGGATCCGCAGCATCATGTTCGTCTCCCGGGACGGGCTGGTGCAGTGCTCGACACTCAACGTCCAGGTCGGCCTCAATGTCGGCGACCGCGAATATTTCAAGAAGGCGCAGGACAATCGCGGCTTCGTGTTCAGCGATTATTTGCGCGGCCGGACCAATGGCCGTCCGATGATGATGGCGGCCTATCCGGTGGCCGCGATCAATCCGGAGCAGGATGCCGTCGTCGTCGCCGGCATCAACATCGACTGGCTGTCGCAGATCATGGCCAATCTCGGCGGGCAGCCCGGCATGTCGGCGGTCCTCGTCGATTCGACCGGCGTCGTGATCGCAGCGCCTGCGGATCATGCCAGCCTGATCGGCCGCTCGCTCGACACCATCCCGTTGATGGCGGCGATTGCCGAGAAGGCGCTGAGCTACGACGAACCGTCAGGCTCGGTGTCGTTCACCGCATCCGACGGCGCCCAGCGCACGCTGAGCTTTGCGCGCATCGCCGGCACGCAGTCACGGCTGATCGTCAGCATGGACGAGGCCAAGGTGACGGCTGCGATCAACCGCGAGATCCGCACCGCCTATCTGCAGCTCGGCTTCGTCTGCCTGTTCGTGCTGCTGGGTGCGCTGGTCGGCGCGGAGCGTCTTGTCATCCATCCGATCGAGCTGATGACCAGCATGGCGCGGCGGTTCGGCGAGGGCGACTGGTCGGCGCGCGTCGCCAAGCACAAGCTGCCGGCGGAATTCGTGCCCTTGGCGCGCGCCTTCAACGCGATGGCGGCGCAGCTCAGCCAGCGCGAGCGCGAGCTGGTCGCCTCCAACGACCGCCTCACCGTGATGGCCTCGATCGACGCGCTGTCCGGCCTCGCCAACCGTCGCGGTTTCCAGAACCGGCTCGATTTCGAGTGGATGCGGGCGCAGCAATATGAATGCGAGCTGTCGCTGATGATGATCGATGTCGATCACTTCAAGCTCTACAACGACACCTACGGCCATCCCGAAGGCGACGCCTGCCTGACCCGGATCGGCGAAACGCTGGCCGGGATCGCCGCCGATACGATGGGCTTTGCCGGCCGTTATGGCGGCGAGGAATTCTGCCTGCTGCTGCCGAACACCGACGCCGCGCATGCGCTCGCGATTGGCGAGACCGTGCGCACCGCGGTGCTCGGTCTCGCGGTGCCGCATGCGCCCTCGAGCTATTGCGTCGTCACCGTCAGCGTCGGCGTCGCGACGACCAAGCCAAACGAAACCCAGCGCCCCGGCGATCTCATCGAAGCTGCCGACGCCGCCCTCTACGCCGCCAAGCGCCGCGGCCGCAACGCCGTGATCGAGCACGGCTTCCTGCAGACGCTGGATGAAGCCGGGATGGCGCTGGCGAGCTAGCCGCATCGCCCCGTGCAGGCGGAGCAGGCGTTCATCCCTCGCGCAACCGAGAAAAATGACCACCGGCGTCCCATCGACACGCAGCGGAACCGTACCCACTTTGTAGTCCGGATGCCGCCCGTGGCCCGTTTCGGATCCCGGTGCGCCACGGCTATTGGGTCAATGGTGTTGCCCGATAGCCCCTCGTTTCCGAAATTGCCTGGCGCCCTTCTACTTACCATCGTGCGGCCATGCTTTGGTCAAAACTGCGTTGGGTGCTTGGCGGGAACATCGACGTCATGACAATGCAATTCGCCTCGTTTGGTGACACTGGATCAGGGGACAGGTCGCCACAGCATTCTTGAGACGCCCTCGGCAAAGGCTTGCGATGGAAAGGGCAACGTTCGACAAAGCCAGGGTTCTCGCTTTTGGCGACGCGCGGAGCATTGCGACCTACGCGCTCGAAATCCTGATCATTGCCGCGATTTATGGCGGCCTTGCCGAGGCCGCGCGGCTGCTCCCCGCGATCAATCCAACCGCGACACCGCTATGGCCACCGTCCGGGCTTGCGCTCGCCCTGGTCCTGCTGCGCGGCTACCGGGTCTGGCCGGCAATCCTGCTGGGGGCCGTTTCTCCCTACTTTATGGACTTTATGGCCGACCGGTCGCTCCTGGAGCTTGGCGCCGCCGGGATCGGCAGCCTGCTTGCTGCCTGTGCCGGGACATGGCTGATCGACCGTTGGTCGAACGGTCGCCAGACCTTTGCCACGCCTTCCGGTGTCGTGAAGTTTGCCATCATTTGCTTCGCGCCGACCACGTTCATCAGTTCAACTATCGC
Source organism: Bradyrhizobium sp. USDA 4454 (assembly GCF_054822705.1). NCBI lineage: Bacteria > Pseudomonadati > Pseudomonadota > Alphaproteobacteria > Hyphomicrobiales > Nitrobacteraceae > Bradyrhizobium > Bradyrhizobium sp. USDA 4454. Next base: position 8,519,603 of record NZ_JBTRCN010000001.1, on the reverse strand, counting down.
CTCGACCGGCTTCGCGCTCGTCAACGAATCGAGCTTTTCCGATTCCGTCATTGCCGGGGTGACCTGGTGGCTTGCGGACGCTGCCGCGGCCTTGGTGATTGCTCCACTCATCGTGCTCTGGGCGACGATGCCCTTACGCATTCCTTCCAAATGGAGGCTGCTGGAATCGATCGCTGTTCCCGCTCTCGCTGCGATCATCGGGATCGCTGCTTACAGCCCGCTCATCGGTAGCGACCTCATCAGCACCGTCCTCGACGTATCGTTGCCGCACCGGAGCCTTCTGGGCTTTCTGGTCGTACTCCCCTTGATCTGGGCCGGCCTGCGCGGCGATCGGTGCACGGTGTCGACGGCCGCGTTCATTTTTGTCGGAATGGCGGTGTGGGGATTCTCGGTGGGGAATGATCCATTTCCGAGAGCGGATCCGAATGGCGCATTGCTATCCTTGCTCGTGCTTTCGATCAGCGTATCGGCGCCTCCGCTTGCCCTGGCAGCGGCAATTGCGACGCGCCAGACCATGGAGGCCTATCTGCTTTCGGTTCGGGACCAACTGAACGGTCAACTTGAACGGAAAGCCCTGGCACTCGACAGCATCAGGCGGCACTTCCAAACCCTTATCGAAGGCGTCGTCGACTACGCGATCTTTGCGCTTGATCGCGAGGGGCACGTCACGAGCTGGAACAGCACCGCTCAAAAAATCATCGGCTACAGCTCGGAAGAAATCATCGGCAAGCATTTTGGAATATTTTATCGGCCGGATGAACGCCGCGCGGGTTCGCCGGCACACGCGCTGGAGACCGCAATCGAAAGAGGCAAATACGACGTCGAGGGTTGGCGCATCCGGAAAAATGGCACGCCATTCTTCACCACGGGCTCCGTCTCGTCGAGCCATGACGACGCAGGAAATCTGATCGGCTTCATCAGTATTCTGCGCGACGCAACCGAGCGACGCGACGCGGAGGAGAAGCTGGTTCAGGCACGCGAACAGCTCGCGATGTCGCAGAAAATGGAGGCGATCGGCAAGCTGACCGGCGGGATCGCCCACGACTTCAACAATCTATTGATGATCATCGGCGGCAGTGCCCAGATCTTCACGCGCCTGCTTGATCCGAAACTGCCGAAAGCCATCGAAGCTATCCAGACCGCGGCCAAACGCGGCGAGAGCCTCACGCGCCAATTGTTGACCTTCTCTCGTCATCAGCATCTCAGCCCAACGGTCGTTGATCTGAATGCGTCGATCAAGAACATGCGGACCATGATCGAGAGCTCATTGCGCGGAAACATCGTGTACAACGAGAACGTCGGCGAGGGCACAGCGTTGGTCAAGGTGGACCTCGCCGAGCTGGAGCTTGCGATCGTCAACATCGCCGTCAATGCGCGCGATGCCATGCCGAACGGCGGCACCTTCACCTTGTCCGTTCATGCGGTGACCGCCAACCAGGAAACCGGCGACGATCGCCGCGCAAAGGCCTTCTTTGCGATAACACTTAGCGATACCGGTACCGGCATTCCGCCACATCTTCTGTCCAAGATGTTCGATCCGTTTTTCACGACCAAGGAGGTCGGCAAGGGGACCGGGCTCGGTCTGTCCCAGGTCTATGGTTTCGCCCATCAGGCGGGTGGAACGGTGACGGCAGACAGCAAGGTTGGTCAGGGAACAACGATCACAATCTACCTGCCGTCCAGTGCAGACGAACAAACCGCCGGCAAGGAGCTCGCCGCAGCCAGAGCAAGGCCGAAGCAGCCGCAGCGGCAGACCGTCCTCGTTGTCGACGACAGCCCCGAAGTGGCTGACGTGACATCCTCGCTGTTCGAGCATCTGGGCTATGAAACGATCTATCGGGATTCGGCCGAAGCGGCGCTGAAACTGCTCGATGCCGGCACAAGGATCGATCTCGTCTTCAGCGATATCGTCATGCCCGGAACCATCGATGGCGTCGGGCTCGCGAGAGAAGTCCGGGCGCGCTACCCGGGTTTGCCGATCGCGCTGACAACCGGCTACAGCGATGCCGCGAATGCGGCGCCGCCAAGCCTGAAAATACTCCGCAAGCCGTTTGATACCGAGGCACTCAGAGATTTCATCCAGGATCTCGCGCCCCCAAGATCAGCGCGATCATCCGTCGTACCTTTGGCGTCAAACACGACCGACGCAGCGCGCAGACATTGACTGGTCGCGCCCCACATAGCGCTGTCATCGCCCGGCTCGATGTTTACACCGGAGACATGGCTGACACCTGTTCCGACGCATCACTGACAGGTCCGCCATTGGTCAAGCCGGGTGACGACACCCAGCAGGTTCCTGACGGGGTGCCCAACCCAGCCAACCCCCAACCCACTCCGACGGCGAGCCATGAGTATTTGCCAGCCCCAAGCCGTTGACCCCATGGGCGTTATTGTGGCCTAGTCCGCCGTCCCCGGAGGGGACCCGAAAATCACCCAAAGCCACCCAGAATCCCTGCGATTTCATGACCGCCGAACGCTACAACGCCCGTGAATCCGAGCCCCGCTGGCAAGCCATCTGGGACGAAAAGGCGATCTTCGCCTCCAGGAACGAGGATCCGCGCCCAAAATACTACGTGCTCGAGATGTTCCCCTATCCGTCGGGGCGCATCCATATCGGCCATGTCCGCAACTACACGCTCGGCGACGTGCTGGCGCGATTCATGCGCGCCAAGGGCTTCAACGTGCTGCATCCGATGGGCTGGGACGCGTTCGGCCTGCCGGCGGAGAATGCCGCGATCGAGCGCAAGGTGGCGCCGAAGGCCTGGACCTACGACAACATCTCCGCGATGAAGAAGCAGCTCAAGTCGATCGGGCTGTCGCTCGACTGGAGCAGAGAGTTCGCGACCTGCGACCCGAGCTACTACAAGCATCAGCAGAAGATGTTCCTGGACATGCTGGCTGCCGGCCTCGCGGAGCGCGAGAAGCGCAAGCTGAATTGGGATCCGGTCGACATGACCGTGCTCGCAAACGAGCAGGTGATCGACGGCCGCGGCTGGCGCTCGGGCGCCGTTGTTGAACAACGGGAAATGAGCCAGTGGGTCTTCAAGATCACCAAGTACTCGCAGGAGCTCCTGGACGCGCTGGATGGTCTCGACCGCTGGCCCGACAAAGTGCGGCTGATGCAGCGTAACTGGATCGGCCGCTCCGAGGGCCTCTTGATCCGCTTCGCGCTGGATCCGGCGACCACGCCGGCGGGCGAGAGCGAGCTGAAGATCTTCACCACGCGGCCGGACACGCTGTTCGGCGCCAAGTTCATGGCGATCTCGGCGGATCATCCGCTGGCGCAGGCGGCTGCCGCGAAGAATCCCAAGCTGGCGGAGTTCATCGCCGACATCAAGAAGATCGGCACGGCGCAGTCGATCATCGACACCGCCGAGAAGCAGGGCTTTGACACCGGCATCAAGGCGGTGCATCCGTTCGATCCGAGCTGGAAGCTGCCGGTCTATGTCGCGAACTTCGTGCTGATGGAATACGGCACCGGCGCGATCTTCGGCTGCCCGGCGCACGACCAGCGGGACCTCGACTTCGTCAACAAGTACAATCTCGGCAACACGCCGGTGGTCTGTCCCGAGGGCCAGGACCCGAAGACGTTCGTCATCACCGACGTCGCCTATGACGGCGACGGCCGGATGATCAATTCGCGCTTCCTCGACGGCATGACGATCGAAGCGGCCAAGGAAGAGGTCGCGAAACGGCTCGAGGGCGAGCTGCGCGGCAATATGCCGGTCGGCGAGCGGCAGGTGAATTTCCGGCTGCGCGACTGGGGCATTTCGCGCCAGCGCTATTGGGGCTGCCCGATCCCGGTGATCCACTGCCCGACCTGCGATGTGGTGCCGGTGCCCGGCGACCAGCTGCCGGTGACGCTGCCGGAGGATGTGTCTTTCGACAGACCCGGCAACGCGCTCGACCATCATCCGACCTGGAAGCACGTCAATTGTCCGAAGTGCGGGGCTAAGGCGGTGCGCGAAACCGACACGATGGACACCTTCGTGGACTCGTCCTGGTATTTCGCGCGCTTCACCGATCCCTGGAACAAGGATGCGCCGACCACGCCCGCGGTCGCCAACCGGATGATGCCGGTCGACCAGTATATCGGCGGCGTCGAGCATGCGATCCTGCATCTGCTCTACAGCCGCTTCTTCACCCGCGCGATGAAGGCGACCGGCCATATCGACATGAGCGAGCCGTTTGCCGGCATGTTCACCCAGGGCATGGTGGTGCACGAGACCTACCAGAAGGCCGATGGCAGCTGGGTCACGCCGGCCGAGGTCAAGGTCGAGGTTGATGGTAACGCGCGCCGCGCGGTGCTGCTGGCGACCGGCGAGGACATCGAGATCGGCCCGATCGAGAAAATGTCGAAGTCGAAGAAGAACACCGTCGACCCTGACGACATCATCGCAAGCTACGGCGCCGACGTCGCGCGGTGGTTCATGCTGTCGGACTCCCCGCCCGACCGCGACGTGATCTGGAGCGACGAGCGCGTGCAGGGCGCGGCGCGCTTCGTGCAGCGGCTGTGGCGGCTGGTCAACGAATCGGCCGAGATCGCCAAGCTGGCGCCGACGGCCCGGCCGGGCACGTTCGGGCCCGAGGCGCTGGCGCTGCGCAAGGCCGCCCATGGCGCGCTCGACAAGGTGTCGTCCGGGATCGAGCGGCTGCATTTCAACGTCTGTCTCGCTCACATCCGCGAGTTCGCCAATGCACTGGCCGAGGTGCTGGCCAAGGCAACTGCGACCGGCGACAAGCCGCCGCCGGGCGTCGCTCCGGATGTTTCTTGGGCGGTGAAAGAGGCCGCGACCATCCTGGTGCAGCTGTTCTCGCCGATGATGCCGCATCTGGCCGAGGAGTGCTGGGTGGTTCTGGGACAGCAAGGGCTGGTTTCCGAGGCCGATTGGCCGCAAATCGAACGCGATTTGCTGGTCGAAGACAGCGTGACCCTGGTCGTCCAGGTCAACGGTAAAAAACGAGGTGATGTTACCGTGCCACGGACGGCGCAAAATGCGGATATAGAGGCTGCCGTTTTGGCGCTCGATGCGGTAAAAGCCGCCTTGGGCGGCAAACCCGTCCGCAAGGTGATCGTGGTGCCCATGAGGATCGTCAATGTTGTCGGCTAGGATTGGGATCGCCGCCCGGCTTCTAGCCGTGGCCGCCTTGGCCGCGCTGACGGCCGGATGCTTCCAGCCGATGTACGCCGAGCGCACCCTCGACGGTCAGTCGTCCAAGTTGCGTGAAAAGCTGCTGGGCGTCGAGGTTCCGCCGGTCGACAAGCCGAACGCCTCCCGTGAGGCCCGGGTCGGCGTCGAGGTCCGCAACGCCCTCGCCTTCAAGCTCTACGGCAATGCCACCGGCGCGCCGCCGACGCATCGGCTGGTGTTGCGCTTCACCACCAGCCGCTCCTCGCTGATGATCGACCCGACAACCGCGCTGCCGAGCAGCGAGAACTATGGCGTCGACGCCCAGTTCAACCTGATCGACATCGCCTCCAACCAGTCGGTCATGACCGGCACCACCTTCTCGCGGGTGTCCTATGACATGCCGGGCTCCTACCAGCGCTATGCCCGCGCCCGCGCCTTACGCGATGCCGAGGACCGCGCCGCGCAGGAGATCGCCGACAACATCCAGACCCGGCTCGCCTCGTTCTTCTCCAGCGGGACCTGAGGCACCGACGTCATTCCAGGGCGCGCCAGCGGCGCGAACCCGGAAATCTCGATCCATCATCTCCAGATTCCGGGTTCGCCTCTGACGAGGCGACCCGGAACGACAGCAAGGCTAGATGGTCGCACTTCGCGGAAAAGAGATCGACAGCTTCCTCGCCCGGCCCGATGCCGGCCGTCCGATCATCCTGCTTTACGGCCCGGATCTGGGCCTGGTGCGCGAGCGCGCCGACGCGCTGATGACCTCGGCCGTCGACGATCCCAATGATCCGTTTTCGCTGGTGCGGCTCGATGGCGACGAGCTCGCCGCCGAACCGTCGCGGCTGGTCGACGAAGCGATGACGGTGCCGCTGTTCGGCGGCCGCCGCGCCATCCGCGTCCGCGCCGGCTCACGCAATTTTTCGAGCGGCGTCGAGACGCTGACCGAGACCACAGCCCTGAAGGACTGCCGGATCGTGATCGAGGCCGGCGAGCTCCGGCCGGAATCGCCGCTGCGCAAGATCTGCGAGCGCGCCAAGAATGCGGTTGCGATCGGCTGCTATCCCGACACCGAACGCGACCTGACCAAGCTGATCGAGGACGAGCTGCGAGCGTCCAATTTGCGGCTCGCGAGCGATGCCCGCGCAGTGCTGATGTCGCTGCTCGGCGGCGACCGCATGGCCTCGCGCAACGAGCTGCGCAAGCTCGCGCTGTTCGCGCACGGCAGGGGCGAGATCACGCTCGACGACGTCATGACCGTGGTCTCCGACGCCTCCGAGCTGAAGCTCGATCCGATCGTCGACGGCGCCTTCGCCGGCAATGCCGCGCTGGTCGAGAGCGAGTTCACCAAGGCGATGGTCGCCGGCACCTATCCCGGCGTGATCATCTCGGCCGCGCAGCGCCAGGCGGCATGGCTGCACAAATCGGCGCTGGCGATCGCGGACGGCACGCCGGCGTCAGCCGTGCTCGAAGGCGGTTTCCCGCGGCTGCATTTCTCGCGCAAGCCCGCGGTCGAGGTCGCGCTGCGCAATTTCACGCCGCCGCGGCTGATGAACATCATCGACCAGCTCGCGACCGCAGCGCTCGACATGCGCAAGCAGACGTCGCTCGCCGCCGTGATCGCCCAGCGTGCGCTGCTGTCGATCGCGGTGAATGCGAAGCGCCGGGGCTGATTTTTAATGGGTCATTCCGGGGCGTGCGAAGCACGAACCTTAGATGCGCAATTGCACATCGGGGAATCCAAAAGTGATTGATCGAGATTCCGGGTTCGCGCTCACGCGCGCCCCGGAATGACGAAACCGCTAACCGCCCTCGAGCCGCCGCACCACCTCGTCGAGCTGCTCGAGGTTGCGGTAGTTGATCTGGACGGTGCCGCCGGGATCGCGATGGCTGACGGTGACGGCGAGGCCTAGCGCATCGCTGACGCGCTTCTCCAGCGCCAGCGTGTCGGCGTCCTTGTCGACCTTGGGCGCGCTGCCGGCGCGCGCCTTCTGCGGCTTGCGCTCCGGCACGCCCTCCTCATGCGCCAGCGCCTCGGCCTGACGGACGTTGAGTCCCTCGGCGACGATGCGCTTCGCGGCAGTCAGCGGATCCGGCACGCCGATCAGTGCGCGCGCGTGGCCGGCGGAGAGATCGCCCTTCGAGATCAGCGCCTGCACTTCGGCCGGCAGCTTGGTCAGCCGCATCATGTTGGCGACATGGCTGCGGCTCTTGCCGACGATCTTGGCGATGTCTTCCTGGCTGCGCTTGAACTCGTCGGCGAGCGAATGATAGCCCTGCGCTTCTTCCATCGCGTTGAGGTCTTCGCGCTGCACGTTCTCGATGATCATGATCTCGAGCGCGTCGGAATCGGAGACCTCGACCGGCACGATCGGCACTTCGTGCAGGCCGGCGAGCTGCGAGGCGCGCCAGCGGCGCTCGCCGGCGATGATCTCAAAGCGGTCCTGCGCGCCCTTGATCGCGCGCACCACGATCGGCTGGATCACGCCGCGCGCCTTGATCGAATCGGCGAGCTCGCTGAGCTCGGCGTCGGCGAAGGTCCGCCGCGGATTACGCGGGTTGGGCTTGAGGAATTCGATCGGCACCTTGCGCTGGTTGCGCGGCCGCTCGACATGCGCAGCCGCTTCGCCGCCGACATCTCCGATCAGGCTTGCCAGCCCGCGCCCCAGTCGCGAACGCGCTTCATCGGCCATTGTTGCGAGCTCCCTTGGATTCACGCGCAGTACTCCAGACTTGAATTTCAGAATCGGTGGATGGGTAGAGCGCAGCGAAACCCATCACTCTCGTTGCGTGCCGCGATGGGTATCGCTTCGCTCCACCCATCCTACGCATTGTCGTCAATGCGCGCGCAGCTCGCGCTCGCGCTGGATCACTTCGGTGGCTAGCTTGAGATACGCATCGCTGCCGGCGCATTTGAGATCGTAGACCAGCACCGGCTTGCCGTAGGACGGGGCTTCAGAGATGCGCACGTTGCGCGGGATCATGGTGTCGTACACCTTGTTGCCCATGAACTGGCGCACGTCGGCAACCACCTGGTTGGAGAGGTTGTTGCGCGAGTCGAACATGGTCAGCACGATGCCATGGATCGACAGCGTCGGATTGAGCGTGGAGCGCACCTGCTCCACCGTCTGCAGCAATTGCGACAGACCTTCGAGCGCGAAGAACTCGCACTGCAGCGGCACCAGGATCGCGTCCGACGCGGCCATCGCATTCACGGTGAGCAAATTGAGCGAGGGCGGGCAGTCGATCAGCACATAGGTGTAGTCGGCTTCCGGCGAGACATTGTTGTTCAGTCCGGCGATCGCATCGCGCAGCCGGAAGGCGCGGCCCGGCGTGGTGCCTAGCTCGAGCTCGAGGCCGGAGAGATCCATGGTGGAGGCGGCGATATGCAGCCGCGGCACCGCGGTCGCGACCACGGCATCGCGCAGCGGCGCTTCGCCGATCAGCACGTCGTAGGTCGAGCAGTTGCGGCTGCCGCGATCGATGCCGAGGCCGGTCGAGGCGTTGCCTTGCGGATCGAGATCGACGATCAGGACACGCTCGCCGATCGCAGCGAGTGCAGTGCCGAGATTGATCGCTGTGGTTGTCTTGCCGACTCCGCCCTTCTGGTTGGCGAGCGACAGGATGCGCGGCTGGCCGGGCGGCTGCGACGTCCTATCTTCTTGATAAACCTCGTCCATCACGGTCATACCAAAATACCATTTACTCTCGCGGAGTCCCCTTAGCGCCGCTCGATTGACCCGAGTTCGACGATCCAGCCCTGTCCGCCGGTCCGGCTGGAGTGTAGCTTTGGCTCAATATTCCAATATTTAGTGGCCTCCGTCAATTCAGCCTCTACATCTTGACCCTTCAAAAACAGCGCCTTGGCGCCCTTTTTGACCCACGGCTCCGCAAAGCCGATCAGTTGATGTAACGGAGCCAGCGCCCGCGCGGTGACGCAATCGATGGGTCCGGTGATTCTATCCACAGTATCCCCGATATCAGCCAGATGCACAGTCCCGGGAGATGCCGTGACACGAATCGCCTCCCGCAAGAATGCGGCCTTCTTGGCGATCCGCTCAACCAGATGGATGGATGCGCCCGGTGTCTCGGCCAGAGCACAAGCAAGCACGACGGCGGGGAAGCCGCCGCCGCTGCCGAGGTCCACCCAGGACTTTGCCGTCGGCGCAAGACTGAGGAGCTGCAGCGAATCGGAGATATGGCGCGTCCAGAGGTTCGGCAGCGTGGAAGGCGCGACCAGATTGGTCTTGGCTTGCCATTCCAGCAGGAGGGCAACGTACCGATCGAGCCGTGCCTCCGTTTCACGTGAAACAGGAGTCAGCGAAAGCGCCGCCGCCTTGTCCTTAGGGGAGACGGTAAGGTCGGTGGATTGTGGAGCTGGAGCCATTCTTTGGAATGCCGGTCGAGCTCGTCATTGCGAGCTAAGAAAAGCAATCCATCGTGCCCCTGCGGAAGCGATGGGATTGCTTCGTCGCTCCCGCTCCTCGCAATGCCAAGACCGCCTCACGTTTCACGTGAAACGTCAGGCGCTCGCCCTGGCCGATTTGCGCCGCGCCTCACGCCGCAAATAGGCGGCCAGAATGCCCAGCGCCGCCGGCGTCATGCCATCGATGCGGCCCGCCTGTCCGACCGTCCGCGGCTGCGCCTTCTGCAGCTTGGCGCGCGCTTCGTTCGAAAGACCGGGTACATCGGCATAATCGATATCGATCAGGACCAAGCCCTCGTCGCGCCGGAAGGCATCGACATCGGCGGTCTGGCGCTTCAGATAGACATCGTACTTGGCATCGATCTCCAGATGCACCGCAATCGCGGGGTCAATGGCCGACAGCTCCGGCCAGATCGCCTGGACCGCAGGCCATTCGATCTCCGGATAGGCCAGCAGCTCGAAGGCGGACCGGCGATTGCCATCGCGATTGAGCGCGAGCCCGTGCTTGGCAGCCTCATTCGGCGTGATCGCAAGCGACTTCGCCAGGGTCTTGGCCCCCTCCAGCGCCGCCATCTTGGTCCTGTGACGCTCCGCACGAGCCGATCCGACGCATCCGAGCGCGATGCCCTTGTCGGTCAGCCGCTGATCGGCATTGTCGGCCCGCAGCGTCAGCCGATACTCGGCGCGCGAGGTGAACATGCGGTAGGGCTCGGTGATCCCGCGGGTCACGAGGTCGTCAATCATGACGCCGAGATAGCCGTCAGCGCGGTCGAACACGATCGGATCGGCATCGCCGGCTGCGAGCGCGGCATTGAGTCCGGCGACGATGCCCTGCCCCGCCGCCTCTTCATAGCCCGTGGTGCCGTTGATCTGACCGGCCAGGAAAAGCCCGCGCAGACGCTTGGTCTGCAGGGTCGGATCGAGCTCCCTGGGATCGACGTGGTCATATTCGATCGCATAGCCCGGCCGAACCATCTTCACCCGCTCGAGGCCAGGGATGCTGGCGAGGATCGCGAGCTGGACCTCTTCCGGCAGCGAGGTCGAGATACCGTTCGGGTAGACCGTGGTGTCGTCGAGCCCTTCCGGCTCGAGGAAGATTTGGTGGCCATCGCGGTCGCCGAAACGGACGATCTTGTCCTCGATCGAGGGACAATAGCGCGGTCCGGAGCTCTTGATCTGGCCGGAATACATCGGCGAGCGATGCGCATTGGCCCGGATCACCTCATGGGTCGCCGGCGTGGTCCGGGTAATGCCGCACTGGATCTGCGGGGTCGTGATCCGGTCCGTCATGACCGAAAACGGCTGCGGCGGATCGTCTCCGGGCTGCATCTCGACAGCGGACCAGTCGATCGTGGTTCCGTCGAGGCGCGGCGGCGTCCCGGTCTTGAGCCGGCCGAGCACAAAACCCGCCCGCTCGAACGATGCAGACAGACCCATGGCCGGCGCCTCGCCGACCCGGCCGGCCGGCCAGTTCTTTTCGCCCAGATGGATCAGACCACGAAGGAAGGTGCCGGTCGTGATGACAACCGCACCCGCCGAAACCTGACGGCCGTTGCCCAGGCGAATGCCGGTCACGCGCCCATCGACGACGATCAACTCGTCGGCTTCGCCTTCGATGACGCTGAGATTCACGGTCTCGGTGATCGCGGCCTGCATTGCCGCCGCATAGAGCTTGCGATCGGCTTGGGCCCGGGGACCACGGACCGCCGGACCCTTGCGGCGGTTGAGCATGCGGAACTGAATGCCGCCGGCATCGGCGACCCGGCCCATCAACCCGTCCAGCGCATCGACCTCGCGGACGAGATGGCCTTTGCCGAGGCCACCGATGGCCGGATTGCAGGACATCGCGCCGACGGTCGCGAAACGATGGGTGACCAGGGCCGTCTTCGCCCCCATCCGGGCAGCCGCACTCGCGGCCTCGCAGCCGGCATGGCCGCCGCCGATGACGATGACGTCAAATGAGTCTGCCCTGAAAGTCATGGCGGGACTTCTATCGCGGAGTGATGAAAGCCGGAAGAACGAAGTTAGGCTCAGCCTAAGAAGACCGAACATTCGAGGCGGATATGGATTGGGGTCTTCTCGCTCGCAATGCAGAGCGGCGCTGTTTCACGTGAAACAGCGTTCCTGCCGGATGGTGATTGTTTCATGTCAAACCCGAGCAGGGTTCGTTACTGGTTCGAAACCATGTTTCACGTGAAACAGAGGAGAACTCGTTCACTTTCCGACGCAGAACTCACGGAAGATGACGTCCAGGATGTCCTCAACATCGACCCGACCGAGCAGACGGCCGAGTGACATCGCCGCCCTTCGGAGTTCTTCCGCCGCCAGTTCCTCGCCCTGCCCGACCACCTCGATGCTCCGCCGAAGCGACTTGACGGTCTCCTCAAGCAATCCGCGCTGCCGGGCTCGGCTGATCAGGCCGCCCTCGCTGGTCGCGAAATAGTCGTGCGCAAAGCCGACCAGGGCTGCGATCAGTTCGGAGAGGCCGTCGCCGCGGACCGCCGATATCCTGAATTCGGGATAACTGCCCCCCTCACCCGGCGGGGTCCTGACCAGATCGATCTTGTTTCGCACCAGCCAGGTTGGCGTGGTCCCGCCATGCCCAACCTTCGCGCCCCCGTTGTCGGCCAGCCACAGCACGAGGTCGGCTTCGGCGGCGCGGGCCCGGGCGCGGCGGACACCCTCCTGCTCGACCGGATCGCTGGTCTCGCGGATGCCAGCCGTGTCGATCACCGTGACGGGATAGCCTTCGAGATCGAGCTGAACCTCGATCACGTCGCGGGTCGTGCCGGCGTGGGGTGAGACGATCGCGACCTCGCGCTTGGCGAGCTGATTGATCAGAGTCGATTTGCCGACATTCGGCGGGCCGGCGATCGCGACCACCAGGCCGTCGCGCAGCCGCTCACTTTGCCCCTGCCCCGCAAGCACCTGCTTGATCTCGTCGTGCAACGCCCGGACCTTCTCAAGCGCCGGCGCGATCAGCTCCGCCGGCACATCGCCTTCATCGGAGAAATCGATGCCGGCCTCGATCAGCGCTGACGCCGCAATGATCCGCTCGCGCCAGTCGCGCGTGCGATCGCCGAGCAATCCCTTCAGCTGGCGCAGCGCCTGGCGCCTCTGGCGGTCGGTATCGGCGTGGATCAAGTCGTCGAGGCCTTCGGCCTCGGTCAGGTCGAGCTTGCCATTCTCGAAGGCCCGCCGGGTGAATTCGCCCGGTTCGGCCGGCCGTACATCCTCGAACGCCGCGATAGCGTCGAACATCGCCGACAGCACCGCGCGTCCGCCATGGACATGAAATTCGACAACGTCTTCGCCGGTCGCGCTCGCCGGGCCGGGGAACCACAACACGACAGCGTCGTCGATCGGCTGATGGTCTGAATCGCGGAGCAGCGCGCGGGTCGCCATCCGCGGCGCCGGTGTCTTGCCCGTCAGTCCCTCAATGACCGAGGCGGCCATTGGGCCAGATAGCCTGACAATGGCGATCGCACTCGGCGGCCGTCCGGAGGACAATGCGAAGATGGTCTGATCGCGTGAGTGCATCGCCCATTTCTTCCCAAGCAAATCGACAAAGGCAATGCCGCTTTCATTTCGCACGCCATATCACAAAATGCTGCACTGCAATAAAATCGAACTTGGTTGCAGCAACCGCGCACAATTTTGCTGCAAGAATGCGAGCCTCGCTACGCGTCTATTTCGCAAATATAAATTCTATCAATCAGTTAAATGGCAGTCGACGGGCGGCTTCAGCTCAATTCATGCTGCACTCTACTGCAGCAAATCCGCAGCATGAAAAAAAAGGCGCCCCGTTTGTGCAGAGCGCCCTATTCTCTTCGGCCTCACTATCTCTCCGCGGCCTCAGGTGTTCATGGAATCGAAGAATTCCGAATTGCTCTTCGTATTCCGGAGCTTGTCGAGCAGGAAGTCGATCGCATCCATGGTGCCCATCGGATTGAGGATGCGGCGCAGGACGTACATCTTTTTCAGCACCTGCGGATCGGTGATCAGCTCCTCCTTGCGGGTGCCGGACCGGGCGATGTCGATCGCCGGGAACGTCCGCTTGTCCGAGACCTTGCGGTCGAGGATCAGTTCCGAGTTACCGGTTCCCTTGAACTCTTCGAAGATGACTTCGTCCATACGGCTGCCGGTATCGACCAGCGCGGTCGCGATGATGGTCAGTGAGCCGCCCTCCTCGATGTTGCGCGCGGCGCCGAAGAAGCGCTTCGGGCGCTGCAACGCATTGGCGTCGACACCGCCGGTCAGCACCTTGCCGGATGACGGCACCACGGTGTTGTAGGCGCGGCCGAGGCGAGTGATCGAATCGAGCAGGATCACGACGTCGCGGCCGTGCTCGACGAGGCGCTTGGCCTTCTCGATCACCATCTCGGCGACCTGGACGTGGCGCACGGCGGGTTCGTCGAAGGTCGACGACACCACCTCGCCCTTCACAGAGCGCTGCATGTCCGTGACTTCTTCCGGACGCTCGTCGATCAGCAGCACGATCAGATAGCAGTCGGGATGATTGGCAGTGATCGAGTGCGCGATGTTCTGCATCAGCACCGTCTTGCCGGTGCGCGGCGGCGCCACGATCAGCGCGCGCTGGCCCTTGCCGATCGGCGCGACGATATCGATCACGCGGGCAGACAGGTCTTTCTTGGTGGAATCCTCAAGCTCCATGCGGAAACGCTGATTGGGAAACAGCGGCGTGAGGTTGTCGAAATTGACCTTGTGCTTCGACTTTTCCGGATCTTCGAAATTGAGCGTGTTGACCTTCAGCAGCGCGAAATAGCGTTCGCCTTCCTTCGGGCTGCGAATATGGCCTTCGATCGTGTCGCCGGTGCGAAGGCCGAAACGGCGGATCTGCGACGGCGAAACGTAGATATCGTCGGGGCCCGGCAAATAGTTCGCGTCGGGCGAACGAAGAAAGCCGAAGCCGTCGGACAGCACCTCGACAACGCCTTCACCGATAATGTCGGTCTCGGCGATCGCGAGCTGCTTGAGAATTGCGAACATCAGCTCCTGCTTGCGCATGGTGCTGGCATTCTCGACCCCATTCTCTTCCGCGAACGAGACAAGCTCGGCCGGCGTTTTCGATTTGAGGTCCTGGAGTTTGATTTCCCGCATCGGGGTCGTCCTGTGAGGAAGTAAGTAGGGAAGGGGTGCGAGGTGGCTATGGAAAAAGCGGACGCCATAGGAAGGTCCGCAGGTCTCAGCCAGGAAAGTGCCGTTTGGGCTTTCAAACCTGATGCGGCGCCGGCCCGAAAAGAACCGGAACGCGACCACATCCGCCTGCGTGGGGTGGGATAAAACCTATATAGAAAATCGATCCGTCCTTCGCAAGAAGGACTGAAGCATGCGTCTTAGGCATCGCAAAGTCTAGAACGGCTTCACGACAACCATGATGACGATCAGGATCATCAAAAGTGTCGGCACCTCGTTGATAATACGATAAAATTTCTGGCTTCGCTGATTCCGGTCGACGGCGAAATCCTTCACGCAGCGGGACAAAAAGCCGTGGATACCCGACAGGACGAGCACCAGCGTAAATTTGACGTGAAACCAGCCGGAAAGGTACCAGTGTCCGGCCCAGACCAAATAGAGCCCGGCGAGCCAGGTCACGATCATCGCAGGATTGATGATCGCCTGCAAAAGCCGCCGCTCCATGACCTTGAAGGTCTCGGACTGCTTCGACCCGGCCTCGGCCTCGCAATGATAGACGAACAGCCGCGGCAGATAGAGCATGCCGGCCATCCAGGAGATGACGGCAATGACGTGCAGCGCCTTGATCCAGTCGTACAACATCGCAGCGATGCCTTTCGGGGAACAGCTCGGCAGGGAACACTCGGAGGGCCTCGCAAGCGAGGGACGGATACATATCCGCACACAGGGCTCTCCCTAAACCTAATTAATTTTAGAATCTAAGGTTTGAGTCTTAATGGCGGTGAATTTGACTCATGCAATGCGATCCAGCGGCTTTCGCAGGCTTGTTCACATCCCTCGACATTTCGGCAGGCGAGGGCGGATATCCGGAATCTACCGCTCGGCCCAATTGGTTACGCGGCTCTATGGACAGCTTATGAAGAGACAAATCCACACCGGTTCACTATCATCCTGGCCATGATGCCGACTTATCCTTTCACGGGGTGCTGTGAAGAAAGGGATGAGATATTCACGGGCCGGGCGGCGGACCCGGATTCTTCTCCGCGACCTCCACACGGATTCACAGGATAGACAGGGGCTCCGGTGCCGACGACTTCCAATTATTTCCACCTCCATCTGGTGTCCGACTCGACCGGCGAGACGCTGATCACAGTGGCGCGCGCGGTCGCCGCGCAATACGCCAACGTGACCGCGGTCGAGCATGTCTACCCCTTGGTACGCAGCCAGAAGCAGCTCGACCGGGTACTCGACGAGATCGAGGAATCGCCCGGCATCGTGCTGTTCACGCTGCTGGAAAAGGACCTGGTCGGCCGGCTCGAGGGCAAGTGCAAGGAAATCAATGTTCCGAGCCTGTCGATCATCGGGCCGGTGATGCAATTGTTCGAGGCGTATCTGGGTGCCGCGACGACCGGCCGCGTCGGTGCGCAGCACGTGTTGAACGCGGAATATTTCAGCCGGATCGACGCGCTGAACTACACGATGATCCACGACGACGGTCAGCACGTCGAAGGCCTCGAGGAGGCCGATATCGTGCTGGTGGGCGTGTCCCGGACCTCGAAGACGCCGACCTCGATCTACCTCGCCAACCGCGGCATCAGGACTGCAAATGTACCGCTGGTGCCCGGCATTCCCTTGCCGCACCAGCTCGAGACCTTGAAGAAGCCGTTGGTGGTCAGCCTGCATGCGACGCCGGAACGCTTGATCCAGGTTCGGCAGAATCGCCTGCTCACGATGGGGGACCGGGACAACGACACCTACATCGACAAGCAGGCGGTGGCCGATGAGGTCGCGTTTGCCCGGCGCCTGAGCGCGAAGTTCAACTGGGCCCTGCTCGACGTCACGCGTCGCTCGATCGAGGAGACGGCGGCTGCGATCATGAAGCTCTACAACGACCGCCAGCGCGCCCGGCCGTCGGAATGATCGCCGCGTCATGAGCATCTGGCGCGGACCACAGAAACTCATTCTGGCGTCGCAGAGCCGGGCGCGAAGGATGCTGCTGGAAAACGCCGGCCTCGAATTCGAGGCGCTGCCGGCCGATATCGACGAACGCGCGGTGCAGAAGAATTCCGGCCTTTCGGCGCCTGGTGAGATCGCTTCGCTGCTGGCGCGCGAGAAGGCGCTGTTCGTGTCCAGGCAGAAGCCCGGACAATATGTCGTCGGCGCAGATCAAACGCTGGCGCTCGGCCAGCGGATGTTGAGCAAGCCCACCAGCCGCGCGCAGGCTGCCGAGCAGCTCGGTTTGCTCGCCGGACAGACCCATGAATTGCATTCCGCTGTCGCGGTCGCGCGTGACGGGAAAACCTTGTTCGACGATGTCAGCGTGGCTCGCATGACGATGCGGCGGCTCGCCACCGACGAAATCGAGGCCTATCTCGACCAGGCCGGGACGGCAGTGACGACCAGCGTCGGCGCCTACCAGCTCGAGGGCCTCGGCGTGCATCTGTTCGAGCGGATCGAAGGCGACCATTTCACCATCCTCGGCCTGCCGCTATTGTCGCTATTCGCATTCCTGCGCCGCGAGAAGCTGCTCGCGGTGTGAGATGCAAAGGCGAGGCGACGAGATACCGAACCGATGTTGATCACATGTTGATTGTTGGACTGACCGGCTCGATCGGGATGGGGAAATCCACCACGGCCAAATTGTTCATGGAGGCCGGCGTGCCGGTGTACGACGCCGATGCGGCCGTGCATCAGCTTTACGAGGGGGAAGCCGCACCCGCGATCGAGGCCGCGTTTCCCGGCACCACCACGGACGGCAAGGTAGATCGCACCAAGCTGTCGGCGCGCGTGGTGCATGATCCCGCGGCGATGAAGCAGCTCGAGCAGATCGTGCATCCGATGCTCGGCGCGTCACGGCAGAAATTCTTTGCCGATGCGGAAGCCGCAGGCAACCCGATCGTCATCCTCGACATCCCGCTGCTCTTCGAGACCGGCGGCGAGAAGCGTGTCGATGCCGTCGTCGTCGTCACCACTTCGCCGGAACTGCAGCGCGAACGCGTGCTGGCCCGCGGCACCATGGATGCGGCGAAACTGGATGCCATCATCGCCAAGCAGATGCCGGACGCCGAGAAGCGCAAGCGCGCGGATTTCATAGTGGATACCTCGCACGGACTTGATCCGGTGCGGGCGCGCATCCGCGACATTCTGGCCGAGATTGTTAAGATGCCGAAGCGGCGCATCTGATTCGCACCGCTTTTTCGGATCCCTCACGGCATGCGCGAAATCGTTCTCGATACCGAAACCACTGGCCTCGATCCGCTGCGCGGCGACCGGCTGGTCGAGATCGGCTGCGTCGAGATCTTCAACCGCATGCCGACCGGGCAGACCTACCACGTCTACATTAATCCCGAACGCGACATGCCGTTGGAAGCGTTCAACGTGCACGGGTTGTCGACCGAGTTCCTGGCTTCCAAGCCGCTGTTCACCGAAGTGGTCGACGAGTTTCTGGCGTTCATCGGCGACACGCCGCTGGTCATCCACAACGCTTCGTTCGACATCAGCTTCATCAATGCCGAGCTCGACCGCATCAAGCGGAAGACGATCCCGAAAGACCGGCTGGTCGATACGCTGCTGCTGGCGCGGCGCAAGCATCCCGGCGTCTCGAACCGGCTCGACGATCTCTGCTCGCGCTATCAGATCGACAATTCCCGTCGCACCAAGCACGGCGCCTTGCTCGACGCCGAGCTGCTCGCCGAGGTCTATATCGACCTGATCGGCGCGCGGCAGTCGCAGCTCATCCTGGCGTCGGAAACATCGGACGCGCGCGCCGGCAGCTATGGTGATACGCCGCGGCGGCAGCGCGAGACGCCGCTGGTGGCGCGGGTCAGCGAGCTCGATCGGGAAGCCCACCGGGCGTTCGTCGCCACGCTCGGCGACAAGCCGATCTGGAACGATTATCTGCCGCCACCGGCGGCTGCTGAAGCCCCGGCGGCTTAAATCTCACCCGTCATCCTGAGGAGCCGCGCAGCGGCGTCTCGAAGGATGAATCGGCCCGGCGGGTGGCCGTCGATCCTTCGAGACGCCTGCTTCGCAGGCTCCTCAGAGCCTGACTGAAAAATGGGTGAGTGATCTCAGTGGGTGTGATTCCATCGGATTTGCAAAGATTCGAGGGAGAGCACGATGCCCTGGACCAAGATCACTCGGGAGCAATATCGGCGGGACGATCTGCGTTATGCAAGCGATATGACCGATGCGGAGTGGGCGGTGATCAGACGCCTGTTGCCGCGAGCGAACCGGCGCGGCCGGCCGCGTAAGACGGAGCTGCGTCGTGTGATCGAAGCGATCCTCTATATCGTTTCGACCGGCTGCCAGTGGCGGGCGTTGCCGCAGGAGTTCCCGCCCTATTCGACGGTGCAGGGCTATTTTTATAGATGGCGGGATACAGGCCGGTGGCAGAGGATTGTCAGCGTGCTTGTCCGACGGGCGCGAAAAAAGCTTGGACGGACACCGAAGCCGACGGCAGCCGTGATCGACAGTCAAAGTGCGCCAACCACGCAAGCTGGCGGACCGCGCGGCTACGATGCAGGCAAGCGCATCTACGGCCGCAAGCGGCATATCGTGACGGATACCAATGGCCTCCTCCTTGGGGTTCATGTTCATCCGGCCAACGTTCAGGACTGCCATGGCGCCGTACCGCTGCTGAAGAACGTGCGGATGAACTTCCCCCGGCTGCGCCACGTCTTTGCCGACCGGATCTACCGCGGAAATCAACTCCTCGACGCGCTCTCAGACTGCGGTCCATGGACTATCGAGATCGTCGAGCGGCCTCACGGCGTCAAAGGCTTCCAGCTTCTGCCGAGGCGGTGGGTGGTTGAACGCACATTCGCTTGGTTCGGCAGATGCCGCCGTCTCGCCAAGGACTTCGAGGCGACGGTGGCAACCGAAGCTGCCTGGCTGCTGATTGCACACATCAGGCTCCTGACCCGCAGAATCGCGGCTGCAGCTAAGGTTGGGTGATTTATGAGTCAGACTCTCAGGATGACGGATCAAAGGCCCGCGTGATGCTATCTCGAACTTGATCTCGGATCAGCTCGGCTTGACGCCGGAGGCGGCCTGGGCGGCTGCCTGGCGCTCCATGTTCTGGCGGTAGAGGCCGACGAAATCGACCGGGTCGAGCAGCAAGGGCGGGAAGCCGCCGTCGCGGACCGAGGTTGCGACGATCTCGCGTGCGAACGGGAACAGCAGCCGCGGGCACTCGATCATGACCAGCGGGTGCAGGTTTTCCTTCGGCACGTTCACGATCCGGAAGACGCCGGCATAGGCGAGATCGAAGCTGAACATTACCTTGCCGGCGGTCTCGGCCTTGCCCTCGATCGAGAGGATCACCTCGTACTCGTTCTCCGACAGGTTGTTGGCGGAGACGTTGATCTGGATGTTGATCGCCGGCTGTTGCTGCTGCTGGCCGAGCGAGGCCGGCGCATTCGGGTTCTCGAACGACAGGTCCTTGGTGTACTGCGCCAGAACGTTGAGCTGGGGAGCGGCCTGTTCGACGGGGGCGCCGTTGCCGTTGGTCATGAAAATGTCTCCTGGAGCGGCGCTCGGGACAGGATGTCCGACGGCACGCGCTAAGGTGTTGGGAATGCCGATGCCGGCGAGTGGCTATCATAGGCCCGGCTCGGTCCACAAGGACGAGCAAGCGCGGGGCGGTGCGGCTACGACCAAATCTTTGGCAATCGACGCGTGAGCGCAACTCCGCCCAACCTCTTAACAGCTTCCTAAATTATTGAAGATACGCGATTTCCAGCAAGGAACGGGTTTCCCCCCGGGGTTAAAACGCGCTACACTTGCCCGTGCCAAAAAGCGCCATTGGCCGGGCATAGTTTCGTGCCTACATGCTGCGGACTCACTCGGCGATGTAATCTCTGCCGTTCCCGACCGGGAACGCTTTGATGCCCGGCCGGTTGCCGGCAGAGAGCAGAAAGCGAATTCGACGTGGATATCTACACCATCATCTTCCTGGCGCTGGCCGTGTTCATCTTCCTGCGCCTGCGCAGCGTTCTCGGGCAGCGTACGGGAAGCGAGCGGCCGCCATATGATCGTGCAGCACCCAACGTCCTGCAGCGCGGCCAGGATAACAACGTCGTGCCGATCCCGGGATCGGTGATCGATCAGCCGGCGCCGGCCGCGCCCGCCGAGCCGGTCGAGCCCACGGAGCGCTGGAAGGGCATCGCCGAGCCCGGCACGCCGTTGGCGCAGGGTCTCGACGCCGTGGCCGCCCAGGATTCCTCGTTCGATCCGCGGCATTTCCTCTCAGGCGCCCGCTCGGCCTATGAGATGATCGTGCTGGCCTTCGCCAATGGCGACCGCCGCGCGCTGCGCGATCTGCTGTCGACCGAGGTCTATGAAAGCTTCGAGGCCGCGATCAAGGATCGCGAGAAGCACGAGCAGAAGACCGAGACCCGGTTCGTCTCGATCGACAAGGCCGAGATCGTCAGCGCGGAGACGCGCGATCGCTCGACCCAGCTCACCGTGCGCTTCGTGTCGCAGATGATCTCGGTCACGCGCGACAAGGCTGGAACCATCGTGGACGGCAGCCCGGACAAGGTCGCCGACATCACCGACATCTGGACATTCGCCCGCGACTCGACCTCCCGCGATCCGAACTGGAAGCTGGTTGGCACTGGAAGCGCTCACTAAACATCTCAGCTACGGGCGCCTCGCGGTCGCGTGCTGCGCGCTTGCCGTCCTGTGCTCCACGGCGGCAATCGCAGCGCGCTACAGAGCGAGCCGGCACACCCCGCCACGGCACGAGCACCCGATCCCCTATCCCAATCTGGAATTGCCGCTGCAGGTTAGCGGCAGCCAATATGAGCCGCTGGCCTGGCCTAACGTGTCGGGCTGGAACGACGACGATCATCTCGCTGCCTACAACGCGTTTCGTACCAGCTGCAAGCCGATCGCGGCGCAGCAGGGGGCGCCTGCCGACTCAAAGGCGCTGGGAAGCTCTTTGCGGGATCCCTGCCGGATCGCCAAGGGGCTCGCGCTCAGCGACGGTGGCAAGGCGAAGGAATTCTTCGAGCAGAATTTCGTGCCGCTGCGCATCTCGCGGCTCGGTGAGGAGGCGGGCTTCGTCACCGGCTATTACGAGCCAGTGCTCGATGGCTCGAAGACCCAGACCGATGTCTACAACGTTCCGGTCTATCGCCGGCCGTCCAACCTCTTCGTGCGCGGCAAGACGCAAGCTTCCGTCGGCCTGCCCAACAGCGGCCCGGTGTATCGCAAGATCGGCCGGCGCAAGCTCGTACCCTATTACGACCGCGCCCAGATCGAGGACGGCGCGATCGCCGGCCGTGGGCTCGAGATCTGCTGGCTGAAGAGCCAGACCGATCTGTTGTTCGCGCAGATCCAGGGCTCGGCGCGGATCAAGCTCGACGACGGCACCACGCTGCGTATCAATTATGATGCGCATAATGGCTATCCCTATACGCCGGTCGGACGCGTCCTGATCGACCGCGGCATCATCCCGAGGGAGCAGATGTCGATGCAGAAGATCAGGGAGTGGATGGAGCAGAACCCCGACGGCGCCAACGAGGTGCGGCGGCAGAACCGCGCCTATGTCTTTTTTCGCGAGGTGCCGCTGTCCGACAAGGATGAAGCTGTGGGCGCGCAGGGCGTGCCGCTGACGCCGGGCCGCTCGATCGCGGTCGACAAGGCGCTGCATGTCTACGGCACGCCGTTCTTCATTGCCGGCGAGCTGCCGATCGACTCGGAACAGTCGAAGACGCCGTTCCACCGGCTGATGATCGCGCAGGATACGGGATCTGCGATCGTCGGCCCGGCGCGCGCCGATCTCTATTTCGGGGCCGGCGCCGATGCCGGAAAGGTCTCGGGCCGTCTGCGGCACAATATGCAGTTCGTGATGCTGGTGCCGAGGGGTCTCGATCCGGTCGCGCGCGGCCACAAGCTGCCGATCCCGGAGGAGCGGCCATCGGCCCGGATCGCAAAGCTGTTTCCGCAGACCGATCCGCTGAAGGACAAGGCGGCGGCGAAGCCTGCGGATGTGCCGACGTCCGGTATTGCCAAGAGCACGGCGAAAGACGCCGGCACTAGCGTCGCCAAGAAGCCGGCCGCGAGGGATGCCGCGCCCGCAGCGCCTCAGGCGTCGACCCCTGTCGCGCAGGCGGCGCCTGTGGCAGAACCGGTGCCGTTGCCGGTCGCCCGGCCCGACATTCCGCAGCAACCGGAGAAGCGGCGCTACAGGCGCTATCGCCATCACCGCGAGCAATGAAGCGACCCGCGCCGATCCCCGATCTGTCCGCTCCGTCGCGGCGCAAGCGTGCGCTGAGCGAAGAGGAGCGTGCGCTCTGGGAGAGCGTGGCCAAGCAGGTCAAGCCGCTGCGCAAGAAGTCGGCCGCTCCGAAGGCCCATGCCGCGACCTCCGACTCCGCTGCCCATCACGCGCCAGCAAAGCCCATCCCAGTCAAGCCGGTCACGTCAGTCAAGCCCGCGCCGCCGGCGCCGCGTCCGCAGGCGCCGCCGCTGGCACCGATCGGCCGCCGCGATCGCGCAAAACTGTCGCGCGGCCGGCGGCAGATCGATGCGCGGCTCGATCTGCACGGCATGACGCAGATGCGGGCGCATCGGGCGCTGTTCGCTTTCCTGCAGCGCGCGCACTCCGATGGGCTCACCTTCGTGCTCGTCATCACCGGCAAGGGCAAGGTCGGCGGGCTGGATTCCGAACGCGGCGTGTTGCGCCGCCAGGTGCCGGAATGGCTCAGCCTGCCGGAATTTCGTTCATTCGTCGTTGGCTTCGAGGAAGCGCATATCGGCCATGGCGGCGAGGGCGCGCTCTATGTACGCATCCGGCGCGCGCGCTGAGCATGATCCGGAAAAGTGTGCAGCGGTTTTCCGAAAAAGATCATGCTCAAAACTAAAATGGTCGGACGATCCCGACGCGCGGGACCAGCGTCACGATCCAGCCGAGGACCGTCGTCTTGCGATCATCTCCCCGGATCAGCGGCACGTCCTTCGACGCCGGCAGCGTCTTCACGGCATGCAGCATCAGGAACATGCAGACCGCCCAGTTCGAGATCCAGCGCGAATAGTCGAACACGGTCACGAACATCACGAGATAGCCGGCGCTGACCATGATGAGCGCGGCAAGCACGATCCGGCGATGCAGCTCATTCGCGAGCGCCTCGATCAGCCGCGCGAAATAGCGCCACAGCGGCGTGTGCAGCCAGATCAGCAGCGCGAACACCGGCGCGCCCAGGACATTCGAGGGCATCCGCGCCCAGGTGTCGGCGAACTCCTTCGATAGCGGCTGGAACCAGATGTAGCCGAACTGAAGCAGATCGGTGCGCGACGGATCGGCCATCCGGCCTTGCAGATGGCGGATGAACTCGTCATAGGGCACCTCGACCGTGCCGGCGAACTGCGCAACCAGGAACAGGATGCCGACGGCCGCGAGCGCGCCGATGCCGAAGATGATGCTTCGCGGCGTCGCGCCCTGCACGAGGTAGAAGCGCAGCACCACGATCGCGGCGATGGCCGGCACATACATCAGGACGAAGATGTGATGGACCAGGATCAGCACGATCGAGAACAGCGCCGCGATCAGCACGTAGACGATCGAGCGCGCCGGAATCAGCAACAGCACGATGCTGAGTGCACAGCCGTAGATGTCGAAATGGCCGAGCGTGTGCATGAAGTTCTTGAGGAAGAACGGCGACCCCGCCGTGAAGACGAACAGTGGCCAGTGTGCATCGCTAAAGCCGAATGTCCGGTGAAACAGCTTGACGAATAGTCCGAGCGTCACCAGCCAGATCATGCCGGCGAGCGCGAACACCAGCCACACTGGCACCTTGTCGGTGAATAGCGACACGATCGCGCCGACCAGCGCGCGCTTGGTGAAGCCGTAGTGATAGTCGACCAGGAGATGGATGTAGGGGACAAAGGGCGGCAGCGCGATCTTGTGCAGGAACACCCCGACCAGCACGGCCGCATTGACGGCCAGCATCAAGCGCCAGGGGTTTTGCCACACCCGCAGATTCATTGATCGCGCACTCTCGTCGTCCCGGCGAAGGCCGGGACCCATAGCCACCGAAGGCAGTTTTAGAGGGAATGTCCGCCCGAGTCTTGGTCACCGCGTGATCGGTGGTTATGGGACCCGGCCTTCGCCGGGACGACAGCGGTGGCAGCCTACAAAATAAACCGGCTCAGATCGGCGTTCTTGGCGAGGTCGCCGACATGCTTGGTGACGTAGTCGGCGTCGACCTGGATGGTCTCGCCATGGCGGTCGGGGGCGGTGAAGGAGATCTCGTCCAGGACCCGCTCCATCACCGTCTGCAGCCGCCGCGCGCCGATGTTCTCGACGGAGGAGTTGACTGCGACCGCAACGTCGGCCAGCGCGTCGATCGCGCCGTCGGTGATGTCGAGCGTGACGCCCTCGGTCTTCATCAGCGCGACGTACTGCTTGATCAGCGAGGCCTCCGGCTCGGTCAGGATCCGGCGCATGTCGTCGCGGGTCAGCGCCTGCAGCTCGACGCGGATCGGCAGGCGGCCCTGCAACTCCGGCAGCAGGTCCGACGGCTTGGCGATATGGAAGGCGCCCGAGGCGATGAACAGGATGTGGTCGGTCTTGACCGCGCCGTGCTTGGTCGAGACCGTGGTGCCCTCGATCAGCGGCAGTAAATCGCGCTGCACGCCCTCGCGGGAGACGTCACCGCCGGCGCGGTTCTCGCGCACGCAGATCTTGTCGATCTCGTCGAGGAAGACGATGCCGTTGTTCTCGACCGCGCTGATTGCCTCCTGCACCAGCTGATCGGTGTCGAGCAGCTTGTCGGATTCCTCGTTGACGAGGATCTCGTGTGAGCCTTCCACGGTCAGGCGGCGGGTCTTGCTGCGGCCGCCCATCTTGCCGAAGATGTCGCCGAGCGAGATCGCGCCCATCTGGGCGCCGGGCATGCCGGGGATCTCGAACATCGGCATGCCGCTGCTGCCCGACTGCGTCTCGATCTCGATTTCCTTGTCGTTGAGCTCACCGGCGCGCAGCTTCTTGCGGAACGATTCACGCGTCGCCGGGCTCGATCCGGGGCCAACCAGCGC
Source organism: Bradyrhizobium sp. USDA 4454 (assembly GCF_054822705.1). Classification (NCBI taxonomy): domain Bacteria; kingdom Pseudomonadati; phylum Pseudomonadota; class Alphaproteobacteria; order Hyphomicrobiales; family Nitrobacteraceae; genus Bradyrhizobium; species Bradyrhizobium sp. USDA 4454. Next base: position 8,493,845 of record NZ_JBTRCN010000001.1, on the reverse strand, counting down.
ATCCAGCACGCGCTCCTCGGCGGCGAGCTGGGCGCGGGCCTGGACGTCCTTGCGCTTGCGCTCGCGGGTCTGCGCGATCGCGACCTCGACGAGATCGCGGACGATCTGCTCGACGTCGCGGCCGACATAGCCGACCTCGGTGAACTTGGTGGCTTCGACCTTGAGGAACGGCGCGCCGGCAAGCTTGGCCAACCGCCGCGCGATCTCGGTCTTGCCGACGCCGGTCGGCCCGATCATGAGGATGTTCTTGGGCAGAACCTCTTCGCGCAGGGAACCGGCAAGCTGCAGCCGGCGCCAGCGGTTGCGCAGCGCGATGGATACGGCGCGCTTGGCGTCGGCCTGGCCGACGATGAAGCGGTCAAGCTCGGAAACGATTTCACGGGGGGAGAAGTCGGTCATTGGCTCTAGCTAGGTTGAAATCGCGGTCTCGGCAAGCGGCGGTCTTCCGGGGCGCAATCGCCTAAAGGATGGGCGGCCCGGCCTGCCACTGCCTGATCGCCTCGAACGGGTGGATCAGCATGATGATATTCAGTGTCAGATTGTCGCGAATGTGGAGCAGCATCACGATTTCGAACACAACGCCGAGCGCTATCGTTGCCGTGATTGGCAGCCTGCGCGCCAGCAGGAAGCCGAGAACCATCGCTAGCGTGTCCGACACCGAATTGACGATGGTATCGCCATAATAATCGAGCGAGATCGTGCCGGCGCGGTAGCGCTCGATGATCCAGTTGGAGTTCTCGACGAGCTCCCAGCTGCCCTCGATCAGCATCGCGACAATCAGCCGCCCCGGCCAGGCGAGCCGCGGCAGCAGCAGGAAAGTCAGCCCATAGAACAGCAGGCCGTGCACGATGTGCGACAGCGTGTACCAGTCGGCGATGTGCTGCGAATTCTCCGAGCTCATCACCGCGCCATGCCAGAGCTTGACATAGCCGCAGGCGCAGATCGGCAAACGGCCCATCGTGTACAGCAGGGCCGCTTGCAGCGCGAGCAGCGCGGCCGCGACCGCGAACCATTGCCACGCTGAAACGCCGGCCGCCGACTTGGGTGCGAGTGTCATTCGTCACGAATCATCAGCAGCGCCGGCCCGTCGGGCGTATCGACCATTCCGGCCTCTCGAAAGCCTGCTTTCGCATAGGCGCGCACCGCCCGCGAATTGGCCGGATCGGGATCGGTGACGATGCGCGGCGCGCCGTGCGCCAGCCGTTGCTCGGCAAAGGCACGGATCAGCGCCGAGCCGTGGCCGCCAGCCACCATGTCCGGTTCGCCGATGAAGAGATCGATGCCGCGGGTGCCCTCCGGCTGGGCGCCGAAGCCGGCATTCCAGGCCGTCAGGTCGTAGCACTGGATGTAGCCGAAATCGGACGCATCGGTCGCGACGATGAACTGATCCATCGCGGGCTCGTTGAGGTCGCCACTCACGAGCGCGTATTGCTCGGCCGGATCGCCCCACCATTCCCGGACATGCGGCAACGCCAGCCAGCGCTTGATCTGCGGCAGATCGGCCGTCGTCATCGGGCGGAAATGGTAGAGGCCGGCCACGCTCAGCCGCCGATCGTCTCGATCGTCACGTTGCGGTTGGTGTAGACGCAGATATCGGCGGCGATATCCAGCGCGCGGCGGACGATGGTCTCGGCGTCCTTGTCGGTGTCGACCAGCGCGCGGGCCGCTGCGAGGGCGTAATTGCCGCCGGAACCGATCGCCATGACGCCGGATTCTGGCTCCAGCACGTCGCCGGTGCCGGTCAGCACCAGGGAGACGTCCTTGTCGGCCACGATCATCATCGCCTCCAGCCGGCGCAGATAGCGGTCGGTGCGCCAGTCCTTGGCGAGCTCGACGGCGGCCCGGGTCAACTGCCCCGGATACTGCTCCAGCTTGCTTTCCAGCCGCTCGAACAGGGTGAAGGCGTCGGCGGTGGCGCCGGCAAAGCCGCCGATCACGTCGCCCTTGCCGATCCGGCGGACCTTCTTGGCATTGGCCTTGATCACGGTCTGGCCGATCGAGACCTGCCCGTCGCCGCCGATCACCACCTTGCCGCCCTTGCGGACGGTGCAGATCGTGGTGCCATGCCAGACCGGCAGCTCATTTTGGGATGCTTGCATAGGTTACCTCTCTTCCGGGCAGATTTAGGCGGTCCGGCAGGGGGTTACAATCGGGGCGATTTGGCAACGAATTCCGGTCACCATGGGCCGAAGTTGGGGCGTTTCGGGTCATCCCGCAGTAGCGAAGGTGACATCAGCCTGTTAAAAGACCGGCGTTTTTCGGCACGGGAAAGCTTAATCTTCATGCGCACGGCAACCATCAAGCGCAAGACCAAGGAGACCGACATCGAGGTGACGGTCAACCTCGACGGAGCGGGCGTATCCACGGTTTCGACCGGGATCGGCTTCTTCGATCATATGCTCGACCTCCTGGCCCGGCATTCGCGCATCGACATCACGGTGAAGGCGGATGGCGATCTCCATGTCGATTACCACCACACCACCGAAGACGTCGGAATCGCGCTCGGGCAGGCCGTCAAGCAGGCGCTCGGCAACATGGCCGGCATCACCCGCTATGCCTCGATCCACATGCCGATGGACGAGACCCTCTCGCGCGTCGTGATCGACATTTCCGGCCGTCCGGTGCTGGTGTTCAAGGCCGACTTCCCGCGCGACAAGATCGGCGAATTCGACACCGAGCTGGTGCGCGAATGGTTCAACGCCTTCGCGATGAACGCCGGCGTGACTCTCCACGTCGAGACCCTATATGGCGAGAACAGCCATCATATCGCCGAATCCTGTTTCAAGGGCTTGGCGAGGGCGCTGCGGACCGCGATTGCGATCGATCCGCGCGCCCAGGGCGAAGTGCCCTCGACCAAGGGTCAGCTCGGCGGCTGATCCCGGGAGCATGATCCGGAAACGGTCGTAACCGGTTTTCCGGAGGATCATACTCTCAATAAGAACCCATCGTCGGCGGAGCGTTCGATGCCGGTCTATACAGTGCATGCCCCCGTGGCCAACGGCGCCGATCTCGCGGCGGCCGACAAGTTCGTTTTCGTGCGCGACGGTTTCCGTTTCTGGGCCGCGGTTACCGGCGTGGTGTGGCTGGCCTGGAACAGGCTCTGGCTGGCGCTGATCGGCTGGCTCGTCGTCACCTTCGTGATCGACTATGCGCTGACCAAGCTTGGTATCGGCCGCGGCGCGATCTTGCTCGTCGACCTGGTACTGATGGTGCTGCTCGGGCTCGAGGCCGCGACGCTGCAGCGCTGGACGCTGTCGCGCCGCAAATGGCGCCTGATCGATATCGTGGTCGCTGACAATGCGGATGCCGCCGAGCGCCGCTTCTTCGAGCGCTGGACCGCGCGGCATCGTGGCGTCGTCAATGACCAGCGCTCGGTCGATCGCGGCGGTCCGCCGCCGACCCGGGACGTTCCCGGTCAATCATTTTCAAAGCCCCCACCGATGCCGCAGGGCGGCATCATCGGATTGTTTCCAGAGCCAGGAGGATCACGATGACCGTTGCAATCATCGATTACGGCTCCGGCAATCTGCATTCGGCGGCCAAGGCGTTCGAGCGCGCCGCGCGCAGCATGGAGGATCCGCAGGTCATCAAGGTGACGCGCGACCCCGACGCGGTGTACCGCGCCGATCGGATCGTGCTGCCCGGCGTCGGCGCGTTCGCCGATTGCCGCCGCGGCGTCGACGCGGTCGACGGCATGCTGGAGGCGCTGACCGAGGCGGTGCGGGTCAAGGCGCGGCCGTTCTTCGGCATCTGCGTCGGCATGCAGCTGATGGCGACGCGCGGCAAGGAGCACGTCATCACCGAGGGCTTCGACTGGATCGGCGGCGATGTCGTCAAGATCGAGCCGCGCGACGAGAGCCTGAAGGTCCCGCATATGGGCTGGAATACGCTCGACATGGTGCGCGAGCACCCGGTGCTGGAGCGGCTGCCGCTCGGGCCGAAAGGGCGTCACGCCTATTTCGTGCACTCCTATCACCTCAACGCCGCCAACGAGGCGGACGTGCTGGCGCGCGCCGACTATGGCGGGCCAGTGACCGCGATCGTGGCCAAGGACACCGCCGTTGGTACCCAGTTTCACCCCGAGAAGAGCCAGCGCTTCGGCCTCGCTCTGATCTCCAATTTCTTGAAGTGGAAGCCGTGATCCTTTTCCCAGCGGTTGATCTGAAGAACGGCCAGTGCGTGCGCCTGGAGCAGGGCGACATGGCGCGCGCCACCGTGTTCAATCTCGATCCGGCGGCGCAGGCGGCAAGCTTCGCCGCGCAGGGTTTTGAATATCTCCACGTCGTCGATCTCGACGGCGCCTTCGCCGGCAAGCCGATGAATGCGCATGCGGTGGAGGCGATGCTGAAGGCCGTCAAAATGCCGGTGCAGCTCGGCGGCGGCATCCGCGACCTCAAGACGATCGAGGCCTGGCTCGACAAGGGTATCACGCGCGTCATCATCGGCACCGCGGCGGTGCGCGATCCCGAGCTCGTGAAGGGCGCGGCGAAAAAATTCCCCGGTCGCGTGGCGGTCGGGCTCGATGCGCGCGACGGCAAGGTCGCGGTCGAGGGCTGGGCCGAGACCTCGCATGTCACCGCGCTCGAGATCGCGCAGCGCTTCGAGGACGCCGGTGTCGCCGCGATCATCTTCACCGACATCGCCCGCGACGGCCTGCTCAAGGGCCTCAACCTCGACGCCACGATAGGCCTCGCCGACCGCATCTCGATTCCGGTGATCGCCTCCGGCGGCTTCGCCTCGATCGACGACGTCAAGGCGCTGCTTGAGCCTCGTGCCAAAAAGCTCGCCGGCGCGATCGTCGGCCGCGCTCTCTATGACGGGCGGCTCGATCCGGCCGCGGCGCTCAAGCTGATCCGCGCGGCCGCCTAGGAGACAGACATATGTTCAAGGTTCGGGTGATCCCCTGTCTCGATGTCAAGGACGGGCGCGTGGTCAAGGGCGTCAACTTCGTCGATCTTCGCGATGCCGGCGATCCGGTCGAGGCCGCGATCGCCTATGACGCCGCCGGTGCCGACGAGCTGACCTTCCTCGACATCACCGCCACCCATGAAAACCGCGGCATCATGCTCGACGTGGTGCGGCGGACGGCCGAAGCCTGCTTCATGCCGCTGACGGTCGGCGGCGGCGTCCGCACCGTCGATGACATCAAGACGCTGCTGCGCTCCGGCGCCGACAAGGTCTCGATCAATTCGGCGGCGGTCAGCCGGCGCGAATTCGTCAAGGAAGCCGCCGAGAAGTACGGCGAGCAATGCGTCGTGGTCGCGATCGACGCCAAGCGGGTCAAGCGCGCCGGCGGCTCGGACCGCTGGGAGATCTTCACTCATGGTGGGCGTAATGCCACCGGGATCGATGCCATCGAATATGCCCAGGAGGTCGTCGCGCTCGGCGCCGGCGAAATCCTGCTGACCTCGATGGACCGGGACGGCACGCGACAAGGTTTTGACCTGCCGCTGACCCGGGCGATCGCGGACAGTGTCCCCGTACCGGTCGTCGCGTCCGGCGGCGTCGGCAATCTCGATCATCTGGTCGACGGTGTTCGCGAGGGTCACGCCACCGGCGTGCTCGCCGCCTCGATCTTCCACTTCGGGGAATTTACCATTCGGCAGGCCAAGGATCACATGGTGCGCGCCGGCCTGCCGATGCGCCTCGATCCGTAGCGTGGTCTGGAAACCGAGTGGTCTGGGACTCCTTGTCACAAAAATGCTAAGTCCCCACCTAGGGGATAGCACCTTGGCGGTGCTGCTGCGCATGCTTGAGTTGAGCTGATGTCGCGTTTCACGGTCCACGATTTGGCCGCCACCATCGACGCCCGCGCTGCATCGGGCGGCGAGGCGTCCTATACCCGCAAACTGCTCGACAAGGGCGCGGAGCACTGCGCCAAGAAGCTGGGTGAGGAAGCGGTCGAGACCGTGATCGCCGCGGTCGAGAACAATCGCGATCATCTGATCGCCGAGAGCGCCGACCTCGTGTTTCACCTGCTGGTTCTGTTGAAGTCACGTGGCGTGAGACTGGAGGATGTCGAGGCCGCGCTGGAGAAGCGCACCGCGATGTCCGGACTGGAAGAGAAGGCGTCGCGCAAGCGCGATTGATCACGGGGAGGGCCTCATGGACATCCGGGCACCAGATCAGCAGTACAACCCCTACCGCATCTTCACGCGCCAGCAATGGTCGCATCTGCGCGACGATACGCCGATGACGCTCGAGCCGGGCGAATTCGATCGCCTGCGCTCGATGCACGACCGCCTCGATTTGCAGGAAGTCGAGGACATTTATTTGCCGTTGTCGCGGCTGCTCTCGATCTATGTCGATGCGACCCAGCGGCTGTATTATTCGCAGCGCCAGTTCCTCGCGATCCGCGACCGCAAGATGCCCTACATTATCGGCGTCGCCGGCTCGGTTGCGGTCGGCAAGTCGACCACGGCCCGCGTGCTGCAGGCGCTGCTGGCGCGCTGGTCGCCGCGGCCAAAGGTCGATCTGATCACGACCGACGGTTTCCTGTTTCCCAATGCCGTGCTCGAGCGGCAGGGCATCATGCAGAAGAAGGGCTTTCCGGAGAGCTACGACCTGCCGACACTGCTGTCGTTCCTGAGCGACATCAAGGCCGGACGGCGTCGTGTGCGCGCGCCGGTCTATTCGCATCTGACCTATGACATCGTGCCGAACAAATGGGTCGAGATCGATCAGCCTGACATCCTGATCGTCGAGGGCGTCAACGTGCTGCAGACTGGGCGGCTGCCGCGTGACGGCAAGGCGGTGCCGTTCGTCTCCGACTTCTTCGATTTCTCGGTCTATATCGACGCCGACGAAGCCGTGCTGCGGGAGTGGTACATCAAGCGCTTCCTGGCGCTGCGCGACACCGCGTTCACCGATCCGAGGTCCTATTTCCACCGCTATGCGCCGCTGTCGGACGAAGAAGCGACCGCGACCGCGATCGCGATCTGGGAGCGCACCAACCTCGCCAATCTCGAGGACAACATCCTGCCGACCCGTCCGCGCGCAACCTTGATCCTGAAGAAGGGCGCCGATCACGTGGTGCAGTCGGTCGCGCTGCGGCGGCTGTAGGTATTGATCCGTCAAAGCTGACCACATCAGCGGTGTCGTCCCGGCGTAGGCCGGGACCCATACTCTGCGGCCCCTGCAAAAGGCACGCGGCGAGACGATCGTTCACCAACTGACATTCGTGGTTATGGGTCCCGGCCTTCGCCGGGACGACAGGGGAGATTTTGTCGCCTACGCCGCGATATGCCGCGCAGCGGCGAGGCCCGCGAGCGCTTCTTCCAGCTTCTCGCGGTCGAGCGGCTTGATCAGGAAGCCGTCCATGCCGGCCTCGAAGCAGGCATAGCGGTCCTCCACCAGCGTATTGGCGGTCAGCGCCAGGATCGGGGTCCGGCGGATGGACTGGCCGGCCTCATGCGCGCGGATCTGCTTGGTGGTCTCGATGCCGTTGAGGCGCGGCATCTGGATGTCCATCAGCACGAGATCATAGGGCGTGCCGGCCGACGTCGCCGAGAGCCAGGATTCCATCGCCTGCTCGCCATTGGTGGTGATGACCACGTTGTGGCCGAGCCGGGCGAGCAGCGAACGCATCAGCAGCGCGTTGATCTCATTGTCCTCGGCGACCAGGATCGAGAGCGCCTTGTCCGGCGCTCCGGCCGTGGGTGAGGATTCGGCGGCCGCCTCGATCGCGAGACCCGGTGTCAGATGGCTCGGCATCACAAGGCTCGGTCCGGTGACTTCGGGTGCCGTGGTCAGGCGGGCGGCGAGCGAGGCCGCGCGCAGCGGCTTGACCAGATAGCCGGTGAACATCGCTGTCTCGGCCGCCGAAAGCTCCTGCCGCGTCGCCGGCGTGAACATCACGATGCGGTGGGTCGCATGGATGCGGGCGGCGTTGGCGAACGCCTCCATCGCCGCGGTGCCGAGCGTGTGGTCGATCAGCGCCGCGTGCCAGCTCCGCTCCGGCAGCAACGCCTCGGCGACATTGGCATCCGACACGATGCAGGTCTGCGCGCCCCAGCGCTGCAGCCGCCGCGAGATCAGCGAGGCCTCGATGCTGTGCGGCGCGACCAGCATGATCGACTGGCCGGCGAGGTCGGGCGCCGCGAAGCTGGTGGCCTCGCCGGTGTCGGCGGCGGTCAGCGGGATCGAGACCTCGAAGGTCGAGCCGGCGCCCGGCGTGCTCGCCAGCGTGATGCGGCCACCCATCCGCTTGACGATGCGGTCGCTGATCGAAAGACCGAGGCCGGTGCCGCCATAGCTGCGCGCGATGCGGTCGTCGGCCTGCTCGAACTCCCGGAAGATGCGCTGCTGCGCCTCCGGCGCGATGCCGATACCGGTGTCGCGGACCAGGAAGCTGATCTCGTTCGGCCAGATGCCGGGCTCGACGATCAGCGCCACGCCGCCGGTCGCGGTGAACTTGATGGCGTTGCCGGCGAGATTGAGCAGCACCTGGCGCAGTCGTGCGGCGTCGCCCGTCACCTGCAGCGGCAGCCGCTCGTCGACATAGGCGGCGATCTCGATGCCCTTGGTCTGCGCGCGCGGCGCCAGCAGCTCGGTGATGTCCTCGATCAGGCCGGACAGCGCGAAGGGGCGGTGCTCCAGGTCGATCTTGCCGGCCTCGATCTTGGAATAGTCGAGCAGCTCCTCGATCAGCGCGAGCAGCGCATCGCCTGACGTCTTGACCGCCTTGACGTAGGTCATCTGCTCCGGGGTCAGCTGGGTGTCCATCAGCAGTCCGCTCATGCCGATGATGCCGTTCAGCGGCGTGCGGATCTCGTGGCTCGCCATCGCCAGGAAGCGCGACTTGGCGCGGTTGGCGGCGTCGGCCTGATCGCGGGCCTCAGTCAGCGCGCGCTCGCTCTCGGTGCGCTCGGTGACGTCGCGGGCCGACGCTCTGCATCTCGGCCGGCGCGCCGGCATCGCTGCGCACGAGGCCCTCGCGCCAGGCGATCCAGCGCGGCCCGAGAGGACCCTCGATCTTCTGGTCGTAGACCCGCGTGCCGTTGGATTCGAGCGCGATGTCGCCCTGCTCGAGCACCTTGAGCGTGGCGGTGCTGCCGATCAATTCGCCGCGGGGGATCTGCGCCAGCGCGCAATAGGCGTCGTTGGCGTAGGTGATGCGGCCGTCGAGGTCGCGCAGCACGATCAGATCGTCCTGCGCCTCGAACAGGGTCGAGGCGCGCTGCTCGGCCTCCTGTAGTTCCCAGTTGCGGTCGGCCATCGCTTCATTGTGCATGGCGATGGTGCGCAACCTCTTGCGCATCAGCCGCAGGCGGATGCCGAGCGTCACGATCCAGAGGCAGGCCAGCGCGAACAGGAAGCTGACCCCGATCGCGAATGAATTGGGATCGTAGCCGCTGTGCGGCGAGAGGGCGCCCGAGATGAACCCGAACGCGCCGCCGAACGCGACCGAGAAGATCGTGAACGAGCGGATGATCGTCGCGACCCAGGAATGGCGGCGCAGGAAGCGGCGAAAGCGTAACTTGATCCGGAAGAAACGCCCCATCAATGGTGGCCCTGAAATGGCTTGGTCTGGCAATGACGATGCGTCGGCCACCTTGCAAAGTGCTTGAGCTTGATGGCCGTTTCGCGTTGGCCCTCGGAACAGGGTTAGCGCAAGGTTAACTCCGCCATGACCCGGCCGTGCAAGCGCGTGTCGGGTTCGATCGATGCCGCCTCTAGGCGGCGATGTCCGCCGCGGGCGCTGACGATCAACGCCGCGGCATCGCGCGCCGAAAACGTCCTGGACTGCACGAACACGCGGTAATCGGACGGCCCGTCATCGCGGGACAGATAGATCACGGGACCGTTTGCCGACGGGTCATCCGATATCCCGATCAGCTGCGGCACCCTGTTGCTCTCGCACGCCCCGGCCTCGGCATCGTCGATGTCGTCGATCACGGTGAAGTCGGCGGTGTCCGCGCTGTCGGCAATCTGGACCCGCACGGTCGCAAGGCTGGGGTCGTCGGTGAAGCTGACGTGAAGCTGCGCCTGCCACGGCACCGCTGCGATCTGCATCGTGGCGCCGCCGACCTCGATGCAGGGCCGGGGACCCGGCAGGAACTCAGCGCGGGCAAAGATCGCGGCCACGGCAAGCGGCACCACCGAGGCCAGCATTTTCATACGCAACATGACACAACTCGCTCGACCCAAGCGCCCGCGCATCGCGGTGCTTATGGTTTGCGGAGCGTAAATGAGAGTGGTTACTGTCGCGTTGACGCGGTCGGCGTCGAGTGCAGAACACGAGAACTCACGCCGCGCGGCGCAGATCGTCGGCCAATGCACGATAGGATAGCGCCTCGGCAAGGTGCAGCCGGCCGATCGTATCGGTGCCGTCGAGATCGGCGAGCGTGCGCGCCACCCGCAGCACGCGGTGATAGCCGCGCGCGGTGAGGTGCATGGTGTCGGCGGCCTCGCGCAGCAGCTTCTGGCCATGCGCGTCGGGCTGCGCGATGGTCTCGAGCAGCGAACTCGGCGCTTCCGCATTGGTGCGGACATGCGGCATTCCGGCCGCCGCGTAACGCGCAAGCTGGATGTCGCGCGCGGCCGCGACGCGTCGGGCGACCTCGGCCGATCCCTCCGCCGGCGGCGGCAGGATCAAATCCGCCGCGGTCACGGCCGGCACCTCGATCCTGAGATCGATGCGATCCATCAGCGGGCCGGAGATCCGCATCTGGTAGTCGGCGGTGCAGCGGTCGAGCCGGCCGCGCTTGCAGGAATAGCCGGGCTCATAGGCGTGGCCGCAGCGGCACGGGTTCATCGCGGCGACCAGCATGAAGCGCGCCGGATAGGTGACGCGATGGTTGGCCCGGCTCACCGAGACCTCGCCGTTCTCGAGCGGCTGGCGCAGCGAATCCAGCACGCGCGGATCGAACTCCGGCAGTTCGTCGAGGAACAGCACGCCCTGATGCGCGAGCGAGATCTCGCCGGGCCTGGCGCGCATGCCGCCGCCGGTCAGCGCGGCCATGCTGGCGGAGTGATGCGGGCTGCGGAACGGGCGCCGCGCGGTCAACGCGCCGTCGCGGATCTCGCCGGCGACCGAGGCGATCATCGAGACCTCGAGCAATTCCGAGGGCGACAGCGGCGGCAGGATCGAGGGCAGCCGCGCCGCCAGCATCGATTTGCCGGCGCCGGGCGAGCCGATCATCAGCAGATGATGCCCGCCGGCGGCCGCGATCTCCAGCGCGCGCTTGGCGCTTTCCTGGCCCTTGATGTCGCGCAAATCGAGCAGCGCTTCCTCTTCCCCGCGCTCATGCACTTTGGGCTGCGGCCGCGACAGCACCTGGGTGCCCTTGAAGTGATTGGCGATCTGGATCAGCGACTGCGCCGCAATGATCTGGATGTCGGGGCTCGCCCAAGCGGCTTCCGAGCCGCAGGCGGCCGGGCAGATCAATCCCTCGTCACGCGAATTGGCGCCGATCGCAGCCGGCAGCACACCCGCGACGGCTGCGATCGAGCCGTCGAGCCCGAGCTCGCCAAGCACGGTGAAGCCGCTCAGCGCATCCGGCGGAATCGCCCCGATCGCGGCCATCAGGCCGAGCGCGATCGGCAGGTCGTAATGGCTGCCCTCCTTGGGCAGGTCGGCCGGGGCGAGGTTGACGGTGATGCGGCGGGCGGGAAGCGCCAGCCCGGAGGCGATCAGGGCCGAACGCACCCGCTCCCGCGCCTCCGACACCGCCTTGTCGGGCAGGCCGACGATCGCGAATGCCGGCAATCCAGGCGCGACCTGCACCTGTACGTCGACCGCGCGAGCCTCGATCCCCTCGAATGCGACGGTGGAAACCCGCTGAACCATGCTGCCCCTGTCTTCCGCCACCCAAGGTAGCGGAGCGGGCCGCCCAGCGCAAGAACATTAAGAGAACATCCGGGGGCGACGGCGCGCCGTCCCCGGATGGGGCGCCATCACAGCGTCATTTGCATCGGCTCGGGATAATAATGGAAGCCCTCGCCGGCCTTGGCGACGTGGCCATAGCCCGGCCAGGCGAAGTGATAGGACATCACCGCCGTCTTGTTCGCGGCCAGCATCTCCAGCATCTTGACCCGCGAGGCCGCCGCCTGCTTCGGATCGGTGTCGTAGGAGAATTCCATCCGCGGCCGCTCCAGGAGCAGCACCGCGTGATGCGAGAGATCGCCCAGGAAGGCGAAGGATTTGCCGCCCGAGCTCACCATGAAGATGGTGTGGCCCACGGTATGGCCGGGGGCTGCGAGCGCGGTCACGCCGGGCAGGAATTCCTGGCCGTCCTTGAAGAACACGATGCGATCGCGCACCGGCAGCAGGTTCTTGCGGGCGTGCACGATGAAGTCCTTCAACGGACTGCCCATCTTGCCTTCGTCGGTCCAGAAATCGAGATCGCTTTGCGCGATGTAGTACTGCGCATTCGGGAATAGCGGCTTGTCGTCGGCGCCGACGATGCCACCGATATGATCGATATGCGCGTGCGACAGCACGACGGCGTCGATGTCCTCCGGCTTGATGCCGGCTTCCTGCATGCTCTTCTGCTGCCGGCCGGTGGTCGGACCGAATGCCTTCGAGGTGCCCATGCCGGTATCGAACAGGATCAGTTTGTCGCCGGTGTTGACTATCGGCGAATTCTGCTCGAGCACGACATTATCGGGCGAGAGGAAGTTGTCGGAGAGCATCTTCTTCACTTCTTCCTTCGGAACGCCGGTGAAGGTGCCGGAGGGATCGCCAAGCGGAAGCGGGCCGTCGGAGACGACGGTCACTTCGGCGTCGCCGAGCATGAAGCGGTGCCAGTAGGGCGTCTGCGTTCCGAGCTTCGGCGCGCGCGCCTGCGCGGTGCCACCGAGCAGTGTGCTGGCGCCGAGACCGGCACCGAGCGCGAGCAAGGATCGTCGTGAGACATTGAGCGTCATAACGTCTTCCTCCCAATTTTTATGAGTTTGTCGCGTTGTTGCCCGCGCGTTGACCCGCTTGACCTGACGCAGGCAAGAGAATGCTGCCCTCGCCCGCGCAAGCTGGCAAGAAGAATAAGGCGAACGCAGGCGCGATCGAGCCCTGGCTAAATTTCAGCCAGCCTGTGCGGCGCACAAAGGAGGATTATTATTTCGCGGCGCGCTTCTTCTCGATGGTATCCCAGATCATCGCCGCGACATCGGGGCCGTTGAGCCGCTGAATGGCGCGGATGCCGGTCGGCGAGGTGACGTTGATCTCGGTCAGATTGCCGTCGATCACGTCGATGCCGACGAACAGCAGGCCGCGCTCGCGCAGCGCAGGCCCAAGCGTGGTGCAGATTTCGCGCTCGCGATCCGACAGCTCGGTCGCTTTGGCGGCACCGCCGCGCACCATGTTGGAGCGCAGATCGTCCGCCGCCGGCACGCGGTTGACGGCGCCGGCGAATTCGCCGTCGACCAGGATGATGCGCTTGTCGCCATGCTTCACCTCGGGGAGGAAGCGCTGGATCACCCAGGGCTCCTTGAAGGTGACCGAGAACATGTCGAACAGCGAGCCGAAGTTCATATCCTGCGGCATCACGCGGAACACGGCGGCGCCGCCATGGCCGTGCAACGGTTTCATGACGACGGCGCCGTGCTGATCGCGGAAGGAGTTGATCTCGTCGAGGTCGCGTGAGATCAGGGTCGGCGGCATCAGCTGCGGGAAGTTCATCACGAACAGCTTTTCCGGCGCGTTGCGCACGCTGGCCGGGTCGTTGACGACTAGCGTCTTTGGATGGATGCGCTCGAGGAAATGCGTCGAGGTGATGTAGGCGAGGTCGAACGGCGGGTCCTGGCGCAGCAGCACGACGTCGAAGCCGTTGAGCGCCTCGCGCTTCGGCTCACCCAGCGTGAAGTGATCGCCGACCTCGTCGCGCACCGTGAGCGACTGCACCGGCGCCACCAGCTCCTCGCCGCGCAGCGACAGTCTGTCGGGCGTGTAGTAGGAAATGGCGTGGCCGCGCTTCTGCGCCTCGAGCAGCAGCGCAAAGGTCGAATCGCCGCGGATGTTGATGCGCGCGATGGGATCCATCTGGACGGCGATCTTCAATGGCATAGGCGTGTCCCGCGAGGTCTTGAGGGTAAAATCTAATCTATTGGCTTGCGTCGAATGCCGCTAACAGATGGCGCGGCAGGCTCTTCGGCGCAATCAGCACGGCGTCGAATCGGAGGTCGAATTCGGCATGCTCGGGATGCGCCATCAGCCAGGCCTGGGCGGCATTGACGATGCGCTGCTGCTGGCGCGGCGTAACCGCGTAGGCGGCGTCGTCGAGGCTGGCCCGGGCCTTGACCTCGACGAAGGCCAGCAAATTGCGCCGGCGCACCACCAGGTCGATCTCGCCAAAGGGGGTGCGGAAGCGCCGCGCCAGGATGCGATAGCCCTTGGCGATCAGAAGCGCCGCGGCACGGCTTTCGGCCGAGATGCCGGTGCGGAATGCGGCGACGCGCTCGGGCGAGGCGCTGTCAGTCTTGGCACCATCAGGCTTGACGCTATCAGGCTTGGCCATCGCCGTCCCCGATGGTCTTCGCAAGCTCGAGCGCGCGGGCATAGACCTCGCGGCGCGGCCGGCCCGACAGTTCGACCGCATGGGCGACCGCATCCTTGACGCTGCCGCGGGCGAGCTGCGCGCGCAGCAAGTCATCGAGCGAAGTCTCATCCATCACCCCGGCGTCATCGGCCGGCGGCCCGATCACCAGCACGAACTCGCCCCGGGTCTCCAGCGCGTCCGCCCCTGCCGCGAGCTCGGCGACCGGCGCGCGCTTGACCTCCTCATGCAGCTTGGTCAGCTCGCGGCAGATCGCGGCATCGCGCCCATGCATGATCGCGGCCAGGTCGCGCAGCGTGTCCTGCACGCGATTGCCTGACTCGAACATCACCAGCGTCGCATCGATCCGGGCGAGCTCATTGAGCCGGGCGCGGCGCGCGTGCTCCTTGGCCGGCAGAAATCCCTCGAAGAAGAACCGGTCGGTCGGCAGCGCCGCCACCGACAGCGCCGTCAGCACCGACGACGGCCCGGGCACCGCGATGACGGCATGTCCGGCGGCGCAAACCTCGCGCACCAGCTTGAATCCGGGATCTGAGATCAGCGGCGTGCCGGCGTCCGAGACCAGCGCGATCGATGCGCCGTGCGCCAGCCGCTCCAGGATCTTGGGCCGGGCCTGGGCGGCATTGTGCTCGTGGTAGAGCGCGAGCTCCGCGCTGATCGCGTAACGCTCGGTCAGCCGGCGCGTGATCCTGGTGTCCTCGCAGGCGATGACGTCGACGCCGGCCAATGTCTCCAGCGCGCGCAGCGTGACGTCGGCGAGATTGCCGATCGGGGTCGCGACCAGATGGAGGCCGGGCCTGGCCTTCGGCGCGGGCAGGTGCTGGCCGCCGATCGAAAAGGTTCTGGCCGCAGCGCCGGTCGTGGCATCCGAATGGTGGAGGGAACTGGCTTTTGCGCGCATAATGCCCAATCTAGAGTGTTTTCGAGCGAAGTGGATATAGGCTCTAGCGGGATGGCGGTGCCTGCGCCACATCTGCAATGGCGGTGACGGAACGCTGCCTGAGGGAGGAAAATGGAGGCTGCGGCAACGGCGCCGCGGCGCCATAATCCTTTTGTTTTGGTTAACTATTCGCCGACAATATGCCCAAATCCACCCGCCTCATCAGAGCTGGATGGAGTCCTGGCCGATCCTGGTCGGTCAAGAGAAGAGAGACGATGGCAGGCCCGCATCACCGCAACTCCACGCCGTCGGGCGCGACCCGGCGGACCGCGCTCGGTCTGCTCGTGGGCGCGCCGTTGCTGACGGCCTGTTCCGGGATCCAGCAGAGCTTGAGCCAATTCTCCAGCGGCAGCCCGGAAGCCGGCCCGCAGCAGCAGCCGCAGGCGGTTGGCACCGGCCAGGTCAAAATTGGATTGATTTTGCCGCTGTCGGCGGCCGGCAATGCCGGGCTCGCCGCGCAGTCGATGCGCAATGCCGCCGAAATGGCGTTGGCGGAATTCCAGAACCCGAACATCCAGCTTTTGATCAAGGACGATGGCGGCAGCCCGCAAGGTGCATCGCAGGGTGCCCAGCAGGCGCTGTCCGAAGGCGCCGAGATCATTCTGGGACCGCTGTTCGCAGGCTCGGTGCCGGCCGTCGCGCAGCTGACGCGACCGCGCGGCACTTCGGTGATCGCCTTCTCGACCGATTCGAGCGTGGCCGGCCGCGGCGTCTATCTCCTGAGCTTCCTGCCGGAGTCAGACATCAACCGCATCGTCGACTATTCCGCCGGGATCGGAAAACGCTCGTTCGCCGCGATGGTGCCGGACAACGCCTATGGCAACGTGGTGGAGGCCGCGTTCAAGCAGGCGGTCGGCCGCAAGAATGGCCGCGTCGTCGCTTTCGAGAAATATGGTGCCGATCGCGCGACGCCGGCGCGGACCGTGGCGCAGGCGCTTGGCCAGGCCGATGCGCTGCTGATCGCCGACGACGGCGATTCGGTGGTCGCGACCGCCGATGCGCTGACCGCGGCCGGCGCCAATCTGCGCAACATCCAGCTGCTCGGCACTGGGCTGTGGGACAATCCGCGGGTGTTCGCCAGTCCGGTCTTGCAGGGCGGCCTCTATGCCGCGCCCGATCCGTCCGGCTTCCGCAGCTTCGCCGGTCGCTACCGCGCCAAATATGGCGGCGAGCCGGTGCGCACCGCGACGCTGGCCTATGATGCGGTTGCGCTGATGGCAGCGCTGGCGCGCACCCAGGGCGCGCAGCGCTTCGCGCCGGAGACGCTGACCAATCCGTCCGGCTTCGCCGGTATCGACGGCCTTTTCCGCTTCCGCTCCGATGGCACCAATGAGCGTGGCCTTGCGGTCATGAAGGTGGCATCCGGCGGCAGCACGCCGGTCGCCGGCTCGCCGAAGAGCTTTGGCGCCTAAAGCGGGTGAAATTAGATTGATTCGGTTTGGCCACGGACTCGGTTCACCTCTCCCCGTCGGGGAGAGGTCGATTTGCGCAGCAAATCGGGTGAGGGGCCGTAGTCTAACGAGAGACCGTAACCCCTCACCCGGCGCTACGCGCCGACCTCTCCCAAGGGAGAGGTGAACCTCCGGCGCCGCTCCAGTTCAAACCTAATCTCATCACGCTTTAGATCGCGTCGGGCACTGGCCTGAAATCGCCTTGAAGCGCCTGCCAGCTCCTTTGCATGGGGTTGTTTTCGATATTTAGGCGGCGAGATCCGCCACAACCGCGTCGAGCACCGGAAATCCGGATTTCGTCACGCGCAGCCGGCCGTCGGCATCGACGGCGATCGCGCCTTCCTCGCGCAGCAAGGCGATCCGGTTGGGATCGAGCTGCCGGCCGGAGAGTTGCGCATAGCGCCTGGGGTCGATGCCCTCGGCGAGCCGCAGCCCCATCAAGAGGAACTCGTCGGCGCGTTCTTCGCTGTTGAGGCTGTCGTCGCTGACGACGCCATGGCCGCGCTCCTCGACATTCAGCAGCCACGCCTCGGGGCGCCGCTCGGTCGCGGTCGCGTGCCTGACGCCGTCGATGTCGAGCCGGCCGTGCGCGCCGGGGCCGATGCCGGCATATTCCTCGCCGCGCCAGTAGACGAGGTTGTGCCTGCACTCCGCCCCAGTGCGGGCGTGGTTGGAGATTTCGTAGGCCGGCAATCCCTCGCGGGCGCAGACCTCCTGCGTCACGTCGTAGAGCACGCGCGCGGTCGCTTCATCCGGGGTCTGCAATTTGCCGGCGGCGTGCAGCCCGAAGAACGGCGTGCCTTCCTCGATCGTGAGCTGGTAGAGCGACAGATGCTCGGCCGCTTCCGAGATCGCCTGTTTCAACTCATCGGCCCACATCTGCGGCGTCTGGTCGGGGCGGGCATAGATCAGATCGAACGAGTAACGGTCGAATGCGGAGCGCGCGATCGCGACCGCGTCGAGCGCCTCGCGCGCGGTGTGCAGGCGGCCCAAGGCCTTCAGCGACGCATCATCCAGCGCCTGCACGCCGAGCGAGACGCGGTTGACGCCGGCTGAGCGATAGCCGCGAAAGCGCGTTGCCTCGACGCTGGTCGGATTGGCCTCCAGCGTGACCTCGACGTCGCGCGAGACCTGCCACTGCTTGCCGATCGCATCGAGCACGGCGCCGACGGTCTGCGGCTGCATCAGTGACGGCGTGCCGCCGCCGAGGAAGATCGAGGTGACCTCGCGTCCCGGCACCCGCGCGGCCGTGGTCTCGATCTCGCGGGCGAACGCGCGCACGAAGCGCGCCTCGTCGACCGGCGCATGCCGCACGTGGCTGTTGAAATCGCAATACGGGCATTTCGACAGGCAGAACGGCCAGTGCACGTAGACGCCGAAGGCTTCTCGGTCAGCGTGGCTCAAGGCAGATCTCCGCGAGCTTCACGAAGGCGCGGGCGCGGTGCGACAGGCCGAGTCCGAGCGGCGGCAGGCCGTGTTTCTCGATGCTGGTCATCTCGCCAAAGGTCCGCGTGTAACCGTCGGGCAGGAACGCCGGATCATAGCCGAAGCCGGCGGTGCCGCGCGGCGGCCAAACCAGGGTTCCATCGACGCGGGCCTCGACCTCTTCGAGGTGATCGTCCGGCCAGGCCACGCACAGCGCGGAGACGAAATGCGCTCTTCGGCGCTCCGGCGTGGTCGCGCCGCGCTCCTGCAGCAGCCGCTCGATCCGCGTCATCGCCGCCATGAAGTCCTTGCCTTCGCCGGCCCAGCGCGCCGAGTAGATCCCGGGCGCGCCGTCGAGCGCATCGACCACGAGGCCGGAATCGTCGGCGAAGGCCGGCAGGCCGGTCGCCTTGGCCGCCGCGATCGACTTGATCGCGGCATTGGCGCGAAAACTGTCGCCGGTCTCCTCGGGCTCGGCGAGGCCGAGCTCGCCGGCCGATACCGCCTCCACGCCATGCGGTGCCAGCAATTCCCGCATCTCGGCAAGCTTGCCGGGATTGTGGGTGGCGATCACGAGCCTTCCGGTGATTCGGCGATGCATGGCCAATCTGACTACGCCACCGCGATCTTTTGCAAGTCGACCAGACGCGCGATACCCTTGCGCGCCAGCGCCATCAGCGCCAGGAATTCGTCCTGGGTGAACGGCGTCTTCTCCGCGGTGCCCTGCACCTCGATGATGCGGCCGTCACCGGTCATGACGAAATTGGCGTCGGTCTCGGCCTCGGAATCCTCGGCGTAGTCGAGATCGAGCACGGGCGTGCCCTGGTAGATGCCGCAGGAGATCGCCGCCACATTGTCGCGCAGCACGTTGCTCTTCAGCATGTTGCGGGTCTTCATCCAGTTGATGCAGTCGGCCAGTGCCACCCAGGCACCGGTGATCGAGGCGGTGCGGGTGCCGCCATCGGCCTGGATGACGTCGCAATCGACCGTGATCTGGCGTTCGCCCAGCGCCTCGAGATCGATGGCGGCGCGCAGCGAGCGGCCGATCAGCCGCTGGATCTCGACGGTGCGGCCACCCTGCTTGCCGGCGGAGGCCTCGCGGCGGGTACGTTCCAGGGTGGCGCGCGGCAGCATGCCGTATTCGGCGGTAACCCAGCCACGGCCCTGGCCCTTCAGCCACGGTGGCAAGCGCTCTTCCAGCGTGGCGGTCACCAGCACATGGGTGTCGCCGAACTTCACCATGCAGGAACCCTCGGCATATTTGACAACGCCGCGTTCCAGCGACACGGGACGCAGCTCTTCGGGCGCACGGCGGCTTGGCCGCATGAAATCCTCCAAAAATCCGAGAGAAATGGCTGGCGGTGCTTGTAGGAGGGGCAAGGGGCAGCGGCAAGGGTTTTTGACCCCGAAAGGGTCCGGTACGAGGGGGCCGAATGCACGCTTGTCACCGGCCCTCGGGATCGACAAATTAGGCAGTAATTGTGAGGGACTGGAGTGTGACTCACCACGATCCGATCGGCCTGATCGCGCCGCATGCCGGGCTTGCCCAGCTCAATGAGCGTTCGCGCGACATTTTTCGTCAAATCGTCGAAAGCTACCTCGCGACCGGCGAGCCGGTCGGCTCGCGCAACATCTCGCGCCTGATCGCATTACCGCTGTCACCGGCCTCGGTCCGCAATGTGATGTCGGATCTCGAGCAGCTCGGCCTGATCTATGCGCCGCACACCTCGGCCGGCCGGCTGCCGACCGAGCTCGGCCTGCGCTTCTTCGTCGACGCCCTGATGCAGGTCGGCGACCTCACCGAGGCCGAGCGTCAATCGATCCAGACCCAGCTCGCGGCGGTCGGCCGGGCGCAATCCGTCGAGGCGGCACTCGGAGAGGCGTTGACGCGGCTGTCGGGGCTGACCCGAGCCGCCGCCGTGGTGCTGACGCAGAAATCGAATGCGCGGCTGAAGCATATCGAATTCGTCCGGCTGGAACCGGAGAAGGCGCTGGTCGTGCTGGTCGGCGAAGACGGCCAGGTCGAGAACCGGGTGCTGGCGCTGCCGCCGGGTGTTCCATCCTCGGCGTTGACGGAGGCGACCAATTTCCTCAACGCGCGGATCCGCGGCCGCACGCTGGCCGAAGCGCGGCTTGAGCTCGAGACCGCGTTGGCGCAGAACCGCGCCGAGCTCGATCAGCTCACGCAAAAGGTGGTCGCGGCCGGCATCGCAAGCTGGTCCGGCGGCGAGAGCGAGGACCGCCAGCTGATCGTGCGCGGCCACGCCAATCTGCTCGAGGATCTGCATGCGCTCGATGATCTCGAGCGCATCAAGTCGCTGTTCGACGATCTCGAGACCAAGCGCGGCGTGATCGATCTGCTCGGCCGTGCCGAGCGCGGGGAAGGCGTGCGGATCTTCATCGGCTCGGAGAACAAGCTGTTCTCGCTGTCGGGTTCCTCGACCATCATCGCGCCCTATGGCGATGCCCAGGGCCGGATCGTCGGCGTGCTCGGCGTGATCGGACCGACGCGGCTGAACTATGCGCGGGTGATCCCGACCGTCGATTATGCGGCGCGCATCGTCAGCAAGATGCTGGGCGGCTGATGGAAGCGGATTTCGCTTTCATTTGACCGGTTTTGTTCGCCGAGGTCGGAGGTCCCTGTTCCCGAAACCGGTATGTTGCGCTTGATTTTCGCCGCCTAAAGCACGATATCCCGGGCAGCAATCCCCAAGATTTGAACCGACGCGAGTTTTCGAGAAGGCACGCCATGACCGATCCGAACCGGGCCAACGACAACACCGAGAATTCGGCGCCGACGGGTGAGCCCGTGGTCTCGAAGCCCTACGTCATGCCCGACGATCCCGAGGTCGGGTCGGCGGAGGCGCTGGCCAAGGAACTCGCCGAGGCGAAGGACCGGACGCTGCGCACGCTGGCCGAGATGGAGAATCTCCGGCAGCGCACGCGCCGCGAGGTGGCCGACGCCAAGACCTATGGCATCACCGGCTTTGCCCGCGACGTGCTCGATATCGCCGACAATCTGCAGCGCGCGCTCGATGCCGTGCCGGCCGAGACCAAGGAAGCCGCCGATCCCGGCCTGAAGGCGCTGCTCGAAGGCGTCGAGCTGACCGAGCGTTCGCTGCTCAATGCGCTGGAAAAGAACGGTGTGAAGAAGTTCGATCCGATCGGCGAGAAGTTCGATCCGAACTTCCAGCAGGCGATGTTCGAAGTGCCTGATGCGTCGGTGCCGTCGGGCACCGTGGTCCAGGTCGTGCAGGCCGGCTACATGATCGGCGAACGCATCCTGCGTCCGGCGCTGGTCGGCGTTTCCAAGGGCGGTGCCAAGCCCGCCCCGAGTGCCGACATCACGGTCTGAGCCGCAGGACTTCCGCGCCTTACGCGATATCCGACGACTGGATGCGCTTGACGCCGGCCTTGGCCATGTCGTCCCAGGCCTTGGCCAGCGATCCCTGCGTGTCGATACCGCGGCAGGCGTCCTCCACCACGTAGGTTTCGAAGCCGGCCTTGCGCGCATCGAGCGCGGTCCATGCCACGCAGAAATCGGTGGCAAGCCCGGCCACGAAAACCCGCTCGACGTTGCGCGCCTTCAGATACGCGGCGAGACCGGTCGTGGTCTTGCCGTCGGCCTCGGTGAAGGCGGAGTAGCTGTCGACGTCCTTGTGAAAACCCTTGCGGATGATCAGCTCGGCCTGCGGGATCGCGAGCTCCTTCGACAGCGAGGCGCCGTCGGTGCCTTGCACGCAATGGTCGGGCCACAGCACCTGCTTGCCATAGGCGAGGTCGATAACCTCGAACGGCTTCTTGCCTTCATGGACCGAGGCAAACGAGACGTGTCCGGGCGTGTGCCAGTCCTGCGTCATCACCACATTGGCAAAGCTCTTGGCGATCCTGTTGATGACCGGCACCACCTGCTCGCCATCCTTCACCGCGAGGCTGCCGCCGGGCAGGAAGCAGTTCTGGACATCGATCACGAGCAGCGCGGAGCCATCGTCGGGCTTGATCGCAGCCGCCCAGAGGCTCTTGGGAACCAAGCTCGCAAGCGCCATCGCGCCAAGGCCTGCAACGACCCGTCGTCGATCCAACATTGCTCCCTCCTCGCTTTTTGTGGTTACAGCGCGAGGAGGCTAGTTCCGTTCAAGGACCTGCGGAAGTCCGAATCTTTGCGAAGACCAGATCAGCCGCGCGGCTGGATGCCGTCGCGCACCGCGCGGAAGCGCGGGAAGGCGGTCTCCCAGTTAGTGCGCGGCGAGCTGCCGATGACGCGCATCGAGGTTTGCGCGCCGAACCGCAGCCACTGCACGATGGTCACCGGGGTGTTGTCCTTGCCGCTGACGGCGTCGATCCGGGTCTCGAAGCCGGGCTGGCCGTCGATCCGGATCGGCTCGGACATGGTGATCCGCCCGTCGCGCACGCCCGGGATCGTGGTGGCGATCTGCTGGGCGAATCGGCCGCGATCATCGGGCGTGGCCGGGGCCGAGCCGATGATGCCGAGCAGCATGAACGGCTTGGTCTCGAGGCCCTTCTCGTCGCCGTCGGCGATCAGCAGCGCCGCGCCCGGCGCCAGCATGCGAACGTTCTTGAAGCCTGAGAGCTCGGTGACCTTGAACGGCATCATGCCGAGCTGCTCGTCGACCGGCACCGCGCTGCGGATCTGGGCCGAGGCGAACATCTGCCGCACCGCGTCGTCGGTGTAGATCTTGCTCGCGTTCTCCGGCACCTGCACCGCGACATAGCCGGAGAAGGTCGGTCCCGGCAGGATCATGGAATAGCGCCGCACATTGCTGGCGCCGTCGCGCGCGCTCTCCACGGTGTAATAGGCGAGACCGGCCGGCGTCTCGAGGCTTTCGGGTTTGATGTTTCCGGTGCCGGCGGGGTTGGCCTTGAAGGCGGTCACGACCTCGTTGTAGGCGTCCGCGGGCAGGTCGGCGATCAGGACCTTGACGCCCTGGTCCTCGGTCTCGAAGCCGATGAACGACTTGGCACGGACGAGCCCCACCAGCGGTTTCATCCCGACATGCGCGCCCGGCGGAAACACCACGTCGGCGGCAAAGCCACGACAGGTGGCAGCAATCAGCAAGGCAACCGCAACGAGAACACGAAAAGGCGTCATGGGGGATCTACCGGTTTTGCTTGGTGGCCGCGCAACGGGGCCGGTGCAGGGCTGGATGGCCTCTTTCAGTCGGACCGCTTTTAGCGGTTTTGATGACCCTGCAACAGGCCGCCAAATCTTCGCTCCGGGCCTGCAAGCCCGATTCCATGGGCTTTTCGCCCTGATTTGCAGGCACTTTCCAGTTTCCCGATGTTTCCAAGAACAAAGTTACCCGACGGCGCCAGCGGCCAAACAGCGCGCCCTCGACCCCTGCGCCGCTCTCGCATACGACGTTTGTGAGCGTTCACTCAACAGCGCAGAGGTCTGGTCACGGACATTCGCGGCCGATGGCGGGCGGCATCATTGCCGATTTGTTAACTTGGCTTGGGCTTGGCTTGGGCTTGGCCTGGGCTTGGCTCCGGGCTTGAACCGGCGCCGCAACCGGGCTGACACAATCTTTCAAACGTCAGTCTTTTCAGGCTTCAACGTTGCGTCCAGTCCTTGCAGGCAGGACCCTCTCTCCTATATCAGGCTCACCGTCGCAATATCGCGAGTATGTGAACGTCTGGGGGTTCGGTACGGAGCGCCGTCAGGGCCCAACCAACCTGCCGTAGCAAAGAGGATATCAGAACCATGGGTAAGGTCATTGGGATCGACCTCGGCACCACGAATTCGTGCGTTGCCGTAATGGATGGCAAAAATGCCAAGGTGATCGAGAATGCAGAGGGCATGCGAACGACGCCGTCGATCGTTGCTTTCACTGACGATGGCGAGCGCCTCGTCGGCCAGCCGGCGAAGCGCCAGGCGGTGACCAATCCCGAGCGTACGTTCTTCGCGGTGAAGCGCCTGATCGGCCGCCGCTACGACGACCCGATGGTCGAGAAGGACAAGAAGCTCGTTCCCTACAAGATCGTCAAGGCATCGAACGGCGACGCCTGGGTCGAAGCCGACGGCAAGACCTATTCGCCCTCGCAGGTCTCGGCCTTCATCCTGCAGAAGATGAAGGAGACCGCTGAGGCGCATCTCGGCCAGAAGGTCGATCAGGCCGTCATCACGGTCCCCGCTTATTTCAACGACGCGCAGCGTCAGGCCACCAAGGACGCCGGCAAGATCGCCGGTCTCGAAGTGCTGCGTATCATCAACGAGCCGACCGCTGCCGCACTCGCCTACGGTCTCGACAAGTCGAAGTCCGGCACGATCGCCGTGTACGACCTCGGCGGCGGCACCTTCGACGTCTCGATCCTCGAGATCGGCGACGGCGTGTTCGAGGTGAAGTCGACCAACGGCGACACCTTCCTCGGCGGTGAAGATTTCGACATGCGCCTGGTCGGTTATCTCGCCGACGAGTTCCAGAAGGAGCAGGGCATCAACCTGCGCAACGACAAGCTCGCTTTGCAGCGCCTGAAGGAGGCTGCGGAGAAGGCCAAGATCGAGCTGTCGTCGACCACACAGACCGAAATCAACCTGCCGTTCATCACGGCTGACCAGACCGGTCCGAAGCATCTGACGATGAAGCTGACCCGCGCCAAGTTCGAGGCGCTGGTGGCCGACCTCGTCGAGAAGACCATCGAGCCGTGCCGCAAGGCGCTGAAGGATGCCGGCCTGACTGCCGGCGAGGTCGGCGAAGTGGTGCTGGTCGGCGGCATGACCCGCATGCCGAAGATTCAGGAAGTCGTGAAGCAGTTCTTCGGCAAGGAGCCGCACAAGGGCGTCAATCCCGACGAAGTCGTCGCGATCGGTGCTGCGATCCAGGCCGGCGTGCTGCAGGGCGACGTCAAGGACGTGCTGCTGCTCGACGTGACCCCGCTGTCGCTGGGCATCGAGACGCTGGGCGGCGTGTTCACCCGCATCATCGACCGCAACACCACGATCCCGACCAAGAAGAGCCAGGTGTTCTCGACCGCCGAAGACAATCAGGGCGCGGTCACCATCCGGGTCTTCCAGGGCGAGCGCGAGATGGCGGCCGACAACAAGATGCTCGGCCAGTTCGACCTGATGGGCATTCCGCCGGCTCCGCGCGGCATGCCGCAGATCGAGGTGACCTTCGACATCGACGCCAACGGCATCGTCAACGTCTCGGCCAAGGACAAGGCGACCGGCAAGGAACAGCAGATCCGGATCCAGGCATCCGGCGGTCTGTCCGAGGCCGACATCGACAAGATGGTCAAGGACGCCGAGGCCAACGCGGCCGAGGACAAGAAGCGGCGTGAGGCCGTCGACGCCAAGAACCATGCCGATGGCCTGGTTCATTCGACCGAGAAGGCTCTCGCCGAACACGGCTCGAAGATCCCGGATACCGATCGCCGGGCGATCGAAGACGCCGTCAGCGACCTCAAGGAAGCGCTGAAGGGCGACGACGCCGAGGCGATCAAGGCCAAGACCAACACGCTGGCGCAGGCTTCGATGAAGCTCGGCGAGGCCATGTACAAGCAGCAGGCCGAGGCCGATGCGGCCAAGGACGCTGCCAAGGATGACGTTGTCGACGCGGAATTCACCGAGGTCGACGACGACAAGAACAACAAGAAGTCTGCTTAAGCGGATTTGCGATCATGACCCTCACACCAATGAGCACGCCAGGCGTCTCGGAGGAGTGGGGGTCATTTTTCTTTAAGGCGATCGCGGCATCTTCCAGACATGCGCGATCCTTGACGCAATCGTTGGCAATCGCGACGAACTTCGGACGGAATTGAAGGATGTCCACCAAGCGCTGCTATTACGAGACCCTTGAGGTCGATCGCAATGCGGACGAGACCAAACTGAAGTCGGCTTTCCGCAAGCTCGCAATGAAGTGGCACCCGGATCGCAATCCCGGCGATTCCCAGAGCGAGATGCGGTTCAAGGAAATCAACGAAGCCTATGAGGTGCTGAAGGACGGCGACAAGCGCGCTGCCTATGACCGCTTCGGCCATGCCGCCTTCGAGCAGGGCATGGGCGGCGGCGGCCCGGGCTTCGGTGCCGGCTTCGCTTCGTCGTTCTCCGACATCTTCGAGGATCTGTTCGGCATGGCCGGGCAGCGCCGCAGCGGCGGCCGCGAGCGCGGCGCCGACCTGCGCTACAACATGGAGATCACGCTCGAGGAGGCCTTCCAGGGCAAGACCGCGCAGATCGAGATCCCGGTCTCGGTCACCTGCGAATCCTGCTCGGGCACCGGCGCCAAGGCCGGCACCAAGCCGAAGACCTGCTCGCATTGCGGCGGCGCTGGCCGGATCCGGCAGGCCCAGGGCTTCTTCACGCTGGAGCGAACCTGCCCCGGCTGTCAGGGCCGCGGCCAGATGATCGAGGATGCCTGCGCCTCCTGCGCCGGTTCTGGGCGGGTGACGCGCGAGCGCACGCTGTCGGTCAACATCCCTCCGGGAGTCGAGGACGGCACCCGCATCCGTCTCGCCGGCGAAGGCGAGGCCGGCGTCCGCGGCGGGCCGCCCGGCGATCTCTACATCTTCCTGTCGCTGACCACGCACCAGTTCTTCCAGCGCGACGGCGCCGACCTGCATTGCCGCGTGCCGATCTCGATGGTCACCGCAGCCCTCGGCGGCGAATTCGAGGTGCCGACCATCGACCAGGGCAAGACCAAGGTGAAGGTGCCGGCCGGCACTCAGTCCAGCCGACGATTCCGCATTGCATCAAAAGGCATGCCGGTGCTCCGCTCGCGCCAGACCGGCGACATGTATGTCCAGGTGGTGGTCGAAACCCCGCAGAATCTGACCAAGAAGCAGCAAGAATTGCTGATGGAGTTCGAAAAACTGTCGTCCGGCGCAACCCAGCCGGAGGCAGCGGGTTTCTTCTCTAAGGTCAAGGACTTCTTCGGAAGCCGCTCCGTCTAGCCGCAGTCGTTCTGCTTGACCGTAACGACTTCGATCTATACGTGTTTATGACTGTTTTCTGACAACCGCTCGATCGTGCGCGCGGTCCCGCCTGGTAGCGACATGCCTCTGCAATCGTCCGTGCGTGCGTCGAAGAAGCCCCTCCGTCTCGACGACGAGGTTCGTTTTCTCCGTTCATGGATCGAGAAGCCGCTGCACATGGGCGCAGTGATGCCATCCGGCCGGCTGCTTGCGCGCACCATGGCGCAATATGTCGATGCTGACGCCGAAGGTCCTGTCGTCGAACTTGGACCCGGCACCGGTGCGATCACCAACGCGCTGATCGAGCACGGCGTCGATCAGAAGCGGCTCGTGCTGGTCGAATACAATCCCGGCTTCTGCGCCCTGCTGCGCGAGCGCTATCCGCAGGCCAAGGTGGTCCAAGGTGACGCCTACCGGCTGCGCGATACGCTGTGGGATGTCATGAAGTCTCCGGCCTCCGCCATGGTCTCGGGCCTGCCGCTGGTCACCAAGCCGATGCTGACCCGCCTGAAGCTGATCCGCGACGCATTCCTGGCGCTCGCGCCGGGCGCGCCCTTCGTCCAGTTCACCTATTCGGTGGCGCCCCCGATTCCGAAGTCGCTGCCGGGCGTGTCCACAGAGGCCTCCGAGCGGATCTGGATGAACCTTCCGCCCGCGCGGGTCTGGGTGTATCGCAAGGGCTGACGCGTATTCCGCAAAAGCGGGTACCGGTTTTGCGCATGGAATACGCGCAGAATCTTAGCTAAGAGCATTTTCAAGGAAAATGCTCGCCGGCGCCGTCGCGCTGGGTGCGCCCTCCACCTGCGATGTCGAAATGTCCGCGCTGAAAATCCTCGTGATCCCGGGATCGCTTCGATCAGGCTCGCTCAATGCGAAGCTGGCGGCCGTGCTGACGCATGAATTGGCGCAGTTGGGCGCCGACGTCAGTCGCATCTCGCTCGGCGATTTTCCGCTGCCGATCTATGACGGCGACCTGCAGGCGAAATCGGGCGTGCCGCAGCACGCCGTCAACCTGAAGCGGATGATCGGCGCCCATCATGGCGTGCTGATCGTGACGCCTGAATATAATTCCTCGGTGCCGGCCTTGGTGAAGAACACCATCGACTGGGTCAGCCGCGTGCAGGACCCGCAGGAAGCCCGCGGCCAGGTGTTCCACGGCCGCGCCTTCGCGATCGCAGCCGCATCCGGCAACCGGCTCGGCGGCACGCGCGTGCTCGCGGCGCTGCGCCTGATCCTGACGGCGTGCCACGCCACCGTGATACCGAACCAGCTCGCGCTGTCATTCGCCGAGCAGGCCTATGACGATATGGATCGTCTGAAGCACCAGGGCGATATCGACGCGATGCGCGCGCTGGTGCGGCAGCTGATCGACCATTCCCAACGCATGATGTGAGGTGACATGCAGCCGGCCAAGATCGCACCCAGAGACCGGTTGATCGCGGCGCTCGATTTGCCGTCGGTCGCGAGCGCCGAGGCGATGATCGACAGGCTCGGCGACAGCGTCACCTTCTACAAGATCGGCTACCAGCTCGGTTATGCCGGCGGCCTAACGCTCGCAAAGCGGCTTGCCGGCGATGGCAAGAAGGTCTTCCTTGACCTGAAGATGCATGACATCGGCAACACGGTCGCGCGCGGCGTCGAGAGCGTCGCCGGTCTCGGCGCGACCTTCCTCACCGTGCATGCCTATCCGCAGACCATGAAGGCAGCGGTCGAGGCCCGCGCCGGCTCCGGTCTGAAAATCCTCGCGGTGACCGTGCTGACCTCCTACGACGACGCAGATCTTCATGCCGCAGGCTATCGCCTCAGCGTCTCCGAGCTCGTCGAGGCGCGCGCCAGGCAGGCCCAGGCACTCGGCGTCGACGGCCTCGTCAGCTCGCCCGAGGAAGCCGCAGCGCTACGCAAGATCGTCGGCGAGCAGATGAGCCTGGTGACCCCGGGCATCCGCCCGGCGGGCTCGGCGACCGGCGACCAGAAGCGCATCATGACGCCGGCCCGCGCCATTGCCGCCGGTGCCGACTATCTGGTGGTCGGCCGTCCGGTGATGGAGGCCGCCGATCCGAAGGCGGCGGCCGAAGCCATTCACGCCGAGATCGCCCAGGCGCTCGCCTGAACCAACAACAAGGGAGGACAGAGATGGCGAAGGGATACTGGATTGGACGCGTCGACGTACATAACGAGGAGGGCTACAAGCCCTACATGGCGGCCAATCCGGCCATCTTCCAGAAGTTCGGCGGCAAATTCATTGTCCGCGGCGGCAAATTCGCCGGCGTGGAAGGTCAGAGCCGCTCGCGTAACGTCGTGATCGAATTCCCGGACTACGACACCGCGCTCGCCTGCTACAACTCGCCGGAATACCAGGCCAACATCAAGGTGCGGCAGCCGCACTCGATCGCCGACCTCATCATCATCGAGGGCTATGACGGCCCGCAGCCCTGATCGGCGACGGCCGGTTCAGTCGCTGGAACAGCCGCCAATGGCCGCTATTTGAGCATGATCCCGCGCCGGAAATCCGGTTTCCCCTTTGCCGGATCATGCTTTATACGGCGGTGAGAGGTGAGCCATGGCTGACATGCGTCTGATTGTTGCGGGAGCCGGCGGCCGGATGGGCCGCACGCTGACGCGGGTGATTTCCGAAACGCCGGGGGCGGTGCTGGTCGGTGCGCTGGAAGCGCCGGGCTCGGAACTGCTCGGCAAGGACGCCGGCGTGCTCGCCGGCCTGCCCGAAAATGGCGTCAAGCTGTCGGCCGATCTGTGGTCGATGTCGGCCAATGCCGACGGTATCCTTGATTTCACCGTGCCGGCCGCGACCATCGCCAATGTCGCAATCGCGGCCGAGCGCGGCCTCGTTCATGTCATCGGCACCACCGGCCTGTCACCGTCCGACGATGCGGTGATCCGCAGCGTCACCGATCGCGCCATCGTGGTGAAGTCGGGCAATATGAGCCTCGGCGTCAATCTGCTTGCTGCACTGGTCAAGCGCGTCGCGCAGTCGCTCGACCAGAGCTTTGACATCGAAATTCTCGAGCTGCACCACAAGTCCAAGATCGATGCGCCGTCCGGCACCGCCTTGATGCTCGGCGAAGCGGCGGCCGCGGGACGCGGAATCGCGCTCGATCAGCATTCGGCACGCGGCCGCGATGGCCTGACCGGCGCGCGGCGCGCGGGCGATATCGGCTTTGCCTCGCTGCGCGGCGGCACCGCGGCCGGCGATCACAGCGTGATCTTTGCTGGGCCCTCGGAGCGCATCACACTGTCGCACCATGCCGAGGATCGCGCGCTGTTTGCGCAGGGCGCGCTGAAGGCGGCGCTGTGGGCGCATGGCAAGAAGCCCGGCATGTATTCGATGACCGACGTCCTCGGCCTGAGCGACTGAGACCGCTCGACGAGATCAAATCCAGCCAAGCGAAAACGGAATCTGAAATGAGTGATCGTCTTCTTGTGCTCGTTCGTCACGGCCAGAGCGAATGGAATCTGAAGAACCTGTTCACCGGATGGAAAGACCCCGATCTCACCGAGCAGGGCATCGCCGAGGCCAACGAGGCCGGCCGCAAGCTGAAGGCGCAGGGCCTGTCGTTCGATGTCGCCTTCACCTCCGATCTGACGCGCGCGCAGCACACGCTGAAGTTGATGCTGGAGCAGATCGGCCAGACCGGACTGCCGACCACGAAGAATCTGGCGCTCAACGAACGCGACTACGGCGATCTCTCCGGCCTCAACAAGGACGACGCCCGCAAGAAGTGGGGCGAGGATCAGGTCCTGATCTGGCGCCGTTCGTACGACGTACCGCCGCCCGGCGGCGAAAGCCTGAAGGACACGCTGGCGCGCACGCTGCCCTATTACGTGCAGGAGATCCTGCCCGGCGTGCTGCGCGGCCAGCGCACCCTGATCGCCGCCCACGGCAATTCGCTGCGCGCGCTGATCATGGTGCTGGAAAAGCTGACCCCGGAGCAGATCCTCAAGCGCGAGCTCGCGACCGGCGCGCCGGTGGTCTACCGGCTCAACGCCGATTCCACTGTGGCATCGAAGGTCGATCTGGCGGCTTAAAGAATGCTCAACCCGTCATCCTGAGGAGCGCGAAGCGCGTCTCGAAGGATGAATCGGCCACCAGCCGGGCCGTCGACCCTTCGGGACGCCGCTGCGCGGCTCCTCAGGGTGACGGGTCCGCTTTTAATGCAATCCGATCTGGCCTGCTTCCCAGCCAAGCATCGCCTGCTTGCGGGTGATGCCCCAGTGATAGCCGGTCAGCGCGCCGCTCTTGCCGAGTGCGCGGTGGCAGGGCACCACGAACGACACCGGATTGCGGCCGACCGCGGCGCCGACGGCGCGCGAAGCCTTTGGATTGCTGATCTTGCAGGCGATGTCGGAATAGCTCACCGCACGTCCCATCGGGATCTTGAGCAGCGTCTCCCAGACCCGCACCTCGAAGTCGGTGCCGATCAGCACGACGCGCAGCGGCTGGTCCGCCCGCCACAGCTTCGTGTCGAACACGCGCTGCGCCAATGCGGTGGTGCCGTCGGTGTCCTCGACATAGGTCGCGTTCGGCCAGCGCCGCTTCATGTCGGCGAATGCGGTCTGCTCGCCGCCAGGATCGGCGAAGGCTAGTCCTGCGAGTCCGCGATCGGTTGCGATCACGATCGCGGTGCCGAACGGCGAGGGGTGGAAGCCGTAGCGCAGCGTCATGCCGCCGCCACCGGCCTTCCATTCGCCCGGCGACATCGCCTCGTGGGTGACGAACAGATCGTGCAGCCGTCCCGGCCCCGAGAGGCCGGAGTCGAGTGCCGCGTCGAGCACGCTGGCGGAATCGCGCAACAGGTTCTTGGCGTGATCAAGCGTCAGCGCCTGCATGAAAGCCTTAGGCGTCAACCCGGCCCAGCGCCGGAACAGGTGGTGCAGTTCATCCGGCGTGACGGCGGCGGCATCGGCCATCGCTTCGATGGTCGGCTGTGTGCGCCAATGCTCCGAGATGAACGCGATGGCGCGCCGCACCGAGTCGTAGTCGCGCAGGGCGGCGCTCTGGAAGCCCGGCTTGGCCAGGCGCTGGTCATGGATCGCGAGTGTCATCATGGTGTCTGATTTAGGAGCCATGGCGCGTCCAAACCACCCGATTTCCGACAAGCTGGCCTAAGGGATTGGGTTGTAGGTCGGGCCTCGTTTCGCGGCGTTGAGCGCCGCGGTCAAGGCCTTGGAAAAACTGGCCTTTTCGTCCGGTCCCAGGAAGCTGCCGACGCTGACCCGGTGGCCCCGGGACACCAGGTAAAGCCGCTCGATGCCGAACTCCTCATGCGCGATCTGCTCGAACCGGACCCAGAGCGGATTGAGCACCCATTCCGTGACATGGCCGCGGTGGCTGACACGGCGGATCCTCAGTTCCGACGGCGTCACGGTGATCTCCTCGCTCGCTTTGGCGGTACGGAAATTGACCTTGAACGCCCAGTAGATCACCAGCACGTCGAGTCCGAAGAAACCGAAGATCGGCCAGGCGCCGAGCCACCAGAACACCGCGCCGGCAATGAAGCTGATCACGGTGACGAGCGACATCAGCACGATGAAGCCGGTGCGGTTCAGCGAGCGGTGCGGCGTCAGCAGCGCCGAGAACAGCTTTGGCTCGGCCTCGGCGTCATCAGCCTCGAGCTCCTTCTCGAGCTCCTTTTCGAGCTCCTTGGCCCTGAGGTCGTCGCTCGGATCAAAGTCGTTGCCTGCGGTCATGACGTATCAGTATATCCCGTTCATGGCCAAAATCATCCGCTCACAACGCGCCAGCGCGCCTAGCGTTCGGTCCGCGCCCAAGAAGAAGGCCGCGAAAGCGGCAAAGCCGCTGCCCAAACGCGCGGCAAAGAAGCCGGCGACCAAGGCCGCCAGGAAGGTCGCAAAGCCAAAACCATGGACCGCCGAGGAGGTCTACGAGGCCTTCGACCGGTTCCGCAAAGCCAATCCCGAGCCGAAGGGCGAGCTCGAGCATCTCAACCCCTACACGCTGCTGGTTGCGGTGGTGCTATCGGCACAGGCGACCGACGCCGGCGTCAACAAGGCGACGCGGGCATTGTTCGCGGTCGCCGACAGTCCGGCGAAGATGCTTGAGCTCGGCGAAGACAAGGTGCGCGAGTACATCAAGACCATCGGGCTCTATCGCAACAAGGCCAGGAATGTCATCGCGCTCTCCGAAAAGCTGATTGCCGAATTCGGCGGCGAGGTGCCGCGCACCCGCGCCGAAATCGAATCATTGCCCGGCGCCGGTCGCAAGACCGCGAATGTCGTGCTCAACATGGCGTTCGGCGAGCACACGATGGCGGTCGACACCCATGTTTTTCGCGTCGGCAACCGCACGGGCCTGGCGCCTGGCAAAACACCGATCGAGGTCGAGCTCGGGTTGGAGAAGGTGATCCCGACCGAGTTTAAGCTGCACGCCCATCACTGGCTGATCCTGCATGGCCGTTATACCTGCCTCGCCCGCGGGCCGCGTTGCGAAGTATGTCTGATCAATGATCTCTGCCGGTGGCCGGAGAAGACGGTCTGAGCCATGATCGTCATCATGTGCTACTAGGTTCGTCCGGCATTTCGGAGTGTGGGTAAGGGGAGTGTGGCTTGGCAGAGCAGGTTCAAGACGGTCCGTCGCCCGCCAATCAGACTGCTCCTGCTCCAGCGGCAACGCCGGCCAAGCCACAGTCCGCGGCAAGCGGCTTCTGGGGCCGCTTCGCGATCCCGCTGTTTGCCGTGCTCGTCGCGCTGGTGTTCGTTGCGATCGCGACCGGCCGTTGGAACGCATGGGTCGGCGGCGCCACGATCCAGGCCACCGATGATGCCTATGTGCGCGCCGAGCTGACCCAGCTCTCAAGCCGCGTCTCCGGTGAAGTGCTGACAGTCGCCGTCTCCGATTTCCAGCGCGTCAAGGCCGGCGATCTCCTGGTGCAGATCGATCCGGCCGACTACCAGGCGCAGGTCGCCCAGGCCGAGGCCGGCGTGGCCGGCGCGCAGGCCGCGCTCGATAACCTCAACAACCAGGTCGAGCTGCAATATGCGACCATCGCGCAGGCCGAGGCCTCGCGGCTGTCCGCGGAGGCGCAGCAGACCCTGGCGCGTCAGGAGGAAGAGCGTCAGCAGTCGCTGTCGCAAACCGATGCCGGCACGCGGCAGCGTCTCGAGCAGGCCACCGCATCCTACGCCAAGGCAGAGGCGGATGTCAGCGCCAGCCGCGCGGTGATCGCGGCGCAGCGTCATCAGCTCGAGGTCCTGCAGGGCACCAAGAAGCAGCGCGCGGCCGATCTCGACGCGGCCAAGGCGCTGCTCGCGTCCGCCAAGCTCAAGCTCGGCTACACCAAGATCGTTGCGCCGTTCGACGGCGTGACCGGCGAGCGCCAGGTGCAGCCGGGCGACTACGTCAACATCGGCACCAATCTCGTCAATGTCGTGCCGCTGCCGAACGTCTATGTGATCGCCAACTACAAGGAGACCCAGCTGACCAATGTCAGGCCGGGCCAGCCGGTCGAGGTCACCGTCGATACATTCTCGGGCCAGAAGCTGCGCGGCGTCGTCGAACGCGTCGCGCCGGCGAGCGGATCGCAATTCGCGCTGCTGCCGCCCGACAACGCCACCGGCAATTTCACCAAGGTGGTGCAGCGCATCCCGGTGCGGATCCAGTTCGACAAGGGCCAGCCGCTGCTCGAGCGGCTGCTGCCCGGCATGTCGGTGGTGACGCGGATCAACACCGGCGAGGCGGCCAGCAATGGCGGAAAGTGACGACCGCGAACGCGGGCCAGTCTCGCGCGGCGACGTCGCGCGCTATCCGCTGTTTGCCGTCGTCGCCGTGCTGCTCGGCGCGTTCCTGGCGAATTTCGACAGCCGCTTGACGTCAGTTGGACTGCCCGATTTGCGCGGCGCCTTCTCGCTGACCTTCGACGAGGGCGCCTGGCTCTCGACCGCGGCGATCGGCTCACAGATCTTCATCGCGCCGGCCGTGGCCTGGCTCGCCACCGTGTTCGGCCTGCGGCGCGTGCTCGGCATTCCGAGCCTCGTCTATGCCGTGATCTCGTTGCTTATCCCGTTCGTGCGCGACTACACGGCGTTGATCGCGCTCAGCATCGTACATGGCATGCTGCTCGGCACCTTCGTGCCGGCGACCCTGATGATCATTCTGCGCAATTTGCCGATCCGCTGGTGGCTGCCGGGGATTGCGATGTATTCGATCCGCGTCGGCTTCGCGCTGGACTCGTCGAGCTCGCTGGTCGGTTTCTATGTCGATCACCTCGGCTGGCAGTGGCTGTATTGGCAGGGCGCGGTGATCGCGCCGCTAATGGGGTTGATGGTCTATCTCGGCACCCCCAAGGAGCCGATCAATCGCGACCTGCTGCACCACGCCGATTGGGGCGGCATGCTGCTGCTCGGCGCCGGCGTGGCGATGATCTATGCCGGGCTCGATCAGGGCAACCGGCTGGACTGGCTGTCGTCAGGCACCGTGATGGCGCTGCTGATCGCGGGCGGGGTCCTGATCATCGCCTTCATGATCAACGAGATGGTCGCGCGGCGGCCCTGGGCGCATTTCAATGTGCTGTTCTCGCGCAATATCGGGCTCTCTCTGGTCGTCATCCTCTTGTACACGCTGACCAGCCTGTCGAATTCGTCGCTGGTGCCGAATTTCCTCGGGACCATCGGCGCGCTGCGGCCGGAGCAGTCGGGCGTGCTGCTGTTCACTTATGGCGCGCTGCCGATGTTCGTGCTGGTACCGATCTCGATCCTGCTGCTCCGCCATCTCGATCCGCGCATCGTCGTGGTGCTCGGCTTTTC
Source organism: Bradyrhizobium sp. USDA 4454 (assembly GCF_054822705.1). Classification (NCBI taxonomy): domain Bacteria; kingdom Pseudomonadati; phylum Pseudomonadota; class Alphaproteobacteria; order Hyphomicrobiales; family Nitrobacteraceae; genus Bradyrhizobium; species Bradyrhizobium sp. USDA 4454. The sequence continues at coordinate 8,457,825 of NZ_JBTRCN010000001.1, read as the reverse complement.
GGCGTTCGCAGCAGCCAATCTCTGGGGCACCCAGCTGAGCCATGTCTGGGCGCGCGAGGACTTTGTCGGCATCGTGCTGCTGACGTCGGTCGGGCAGGCCTTCACGCTGCTGCCGATCATCATCATGGCGCTGGCGAACTCCGATCCGTCGCGGGCCACGGCGTTCGCGGCCTATATCCAGATCATGCGGCTCGGCGGCGCCGAGCTCGGCGTCGCATTGATGGGCACCTGGCTGCGCGTCCGCGAGCAGATCCATTCGAACTATCTCGGACAGCACGTGCAGAATGGTGATGTCGACGTCGTGAACCTGCTGAAGCGGCTGGCGGGTGAATTCTCCGGCCACGGCATCGGCGCGGCGATGGGCCGGGCCGTCGGCACGCTCGCGGCGCTGGTGCAGCGCGAGGCCAACACGCTCGCCTATATTGACGGCTTCTGGCTGTGTTTCTGGCTCGCGATCCTTGCGTTATTCCTGGTCGCCCTGATCACGCGTGCGCCGCAAGGGCCGCTATCGCCGGTGCCGTTCGGCAGCCTGAAGAATGTGATGCGCAGGATAGGTCTGGCGTCGACCTGACGGTACAAATCACCGCGTCGAGATTCCCTGACGCGGTGCCGGGTCGATCAATTCGCGGCGCGGGCCGGACAGCCGCTTGTACATGTGCACCATGAAGGCCATGCCGAACAATGGCGTCGCCAGGTTGACGATCGGGATCGAGACGAAGGCCGCGATGAACAGGCCGGCGGTGAACACGGTCGCCGCATTCTCCTTGCGCATCGCCTTGGCGTCATCAGGCGAGCGGAACCGCATCGCCGCGAGCTCGAAATATTCGCGGCCGAGCAGCCAGGCGGTCGCGATGAAGAAGATGATGAAGCCCGCCCCCGCGAACAGCACGAACGGCAGCGCGATCAGATAGACCAGGATGGTCAGCAGCGCCGTCTTGACGCCCTCGATGGTCGCGATTGTGACCGGCAGCGCCACACCGGGATGGTCGGCCGGATAATGCTCGCGCTCGACATGGTCGGCGACATCGTCGACGAACAGGCTTGCCACCAGCGAGGTGATCGCCGGCATCAGGAAGATGCCGCCAAGCACGACGCCGAGGCCGGCCGAGATCGAAATGATCCAGGACAGCACGTGCAGCGTGGAATGGAAGTTGGGGCCGAGCATGCCTTCGGCCCAGACCTCGCCGGTATCGGCAAGCCAGCTGAGCAGCCGCTGCAATCCGATTGCCAGCACGGTGATCAGCACCAGCGCAAGTCCGATCGAGCGCCACAGGATGGTGCGCATCGGCGGCGACAGGATTTGCGAAAGCGCCTTGACGGCGGCGTCGAACATGACCGGGTTACCTCTGCACAATGACCTGCGAGAGGTAGCCACCCAATATGGCTTCGGCAAGTGCCGAAGATTTTAGGCGTCGAGCGGTTTGCCGCGGACCGCAGGTCCCCAGACACCGATAGCAATGATCACGATGACCATCGCCGCGGTGATCAGGCCGAACACCCCGATGACGCCGGCCTCCTTCAAGGTGAACGCCACGATGAAGCCGGAGAAGGTCGCGCTGAGCCGGCTCATCGAATAGACCAGCCCCGCCGCGCGGGCCCGGATCGCGGTCGGGAACACCTCGGTCTGGTAGGCGTGATAGGCATAGGACAGCGTCATGTTGGCGCCGGTCACCAGCACGCCGCTGATGATCAGCAGTACCGGTTCGGTGAGTTGCGCGAAGGCGAGGCCGAACACCGAGATCGCGGCGGCTGCGCCGCAGATGATCGATTTGCGCTCGAAGCGGTCGGCGAAGGCTGCGGCCAGCAGCGGCGCCAGCGGATAGGCGACCGCGATGATGAAGGAATATTGCAGGCTCTTGGTGACGTTGATGCCCTTCTCGACCAACAGCGCCGGAACCCAGTTGGAGAAGCCGTAGACGCCGAACGCCTGGCACAGATTGAAGATCATGAAGAGCACGACGAGCGACGCATAGGGCGGCCGGAACAGGTCGGCATAGCCGGTCTCGACCGCGCCGCGTGCCGGCATGATCGTGGCTGTTGAACCAGGTCGCGGTGTAGTGGTGCCTGATGCGGCCTCGAGGGTCCGCATGATTTTTTCAGCCTCGGCAGCGCGACCGTGGCGGGCGAGCCAGAGCGGGCTTTCCGGAACTAGAGCCGGAGCACCCAGATGATCATGCTGGCGGCGGCGCCGATCAGCACCACCCAGCGCCAGCCGTCGATGCCGTAAGGCGAGAGCGGCACCAGCCACCACGACAGCGCGGCGACGATTGGGACTGCCGACAGCATGACCGCTTGGTTGATCGCAAAGGCCCGGCCGCGCATCCAGCTCGGCACCAGCTCGGTGATGTAGGCATCGATGGTGATGACCTCGATGCCGATTCCTATACCGGCGATGAAGCGCCATAGCAGCAGGCCGCCCGGCGTGGTCTGGCACGCCATGATCACCGACGCCGCGCTGTAGAACAGCAGCGACCAGGTGAAGACGGCCTTGCGCCCGTAGCGGTCGGCGAGGAAGCCGAGGCAGAACGTGCCGATGAACAGGCCGGCGAAGGTCGCCGCGACGAAGGCGCCGATCCCGGAAAAGCCGAAGAAGGCCTGCGTCGTCGTGGTCATCAGCCCGCTGCGGGCGAGGCCCGGCGCGATATAGCCGGTGAAGAACAGGTCGTAGATCTCAAAGCAGCCGCCGAGCGAGAGCAGGATCACCAGCCGCCAGACATAGCCGGACGCAGGCAGCGCCTCGAGCCGTCGCGAGATCTCGTCGGGCCTGCTTGTCGTCGTGGCAAGATCGATCGCAGAGCCGACATCGACGGCGCTCATTCCGCTCCTCCCAGGTGCGCTGGCGGCAGCCTTTTTTGGGAAGGCCTACCGTCCGGCCATGTTTGGCAGCCGCGAGCCAGAAATCCAGACGAACATATCGAAGGGATCGTTCGATATTTTCGATGGGACTGTCCGGGACGCGCGATTTAGATCAGAAGCGTCGCCTCCCAGTCGCTGCGGCCCACCTGGTCTGCGATCAGCGCTCGGATCAGCCGGCACATTTCCTCCATGACGTAGGTCATCGGGCGATTGCGCAAGCGGCAGAGATAGAGCGTGCGGGTCAGCTTCGGTTCGACCACCTCGCGGGCGACCATTAGTCGGGCCTTCAACTGTTCCTTGACGAAATGCGTCGTCGCGATCGTGCAGCCAAGGCCCGCGGTCAACGCGCCGATCATACCGCTGGTGGAATTGAGGTGCATGATTGCATTGGCTTCCAGCCGCTTCAGCGGCACCGGATCGTCCAGCAGCGCACGCGCCGACAGCCCATGCCGCAACAGGATCAGCGGCAGCCGCGCGACCTCCTCGAAGCTGATCGGTGCATTCTTGCCGAGCAGCTTCTCGGTCCCGACGCAGAACATCTGCTCCTCCAGCACGGGCTCTGCGATCAGGTCCTTTTCCGACGGCGGATTATAGACCAGCGCGAGATCAACTTCGGAGCTCATCAGGTGCAGCAGTGTCGCGCCGGACAGGCTCTCGGTCAGCGACAGCTTCAGGTTCGGATATTTCGTCAGCACGGTCCGCATCAACGGCACGCCGATCGCCTTCATCGCCGAATTGGCCATGCCGATCGAGATATCGCCGGCGATGGCGCTGCCGCCTTCCTTGATCTCGCGCTCGGCCGCCGCCATCGCGCGCAGGATGATGCGGGCATGTTCATAGAGCCGCTCGCCCGCCGCGGTCGGTTCCATGCCGCGCGGCTTGCGCTCGAAGAGTGGCGTGGCGAATTCGGCTTCCAGATTGGCGATGTGGTGGCTCAGCGCGGATTGCGCGACATTGGCCTGATCCGCCGCCCGCGACAGATTGCGCTGCTCGTAAACCGCGATGAAATAGCGAAGCTGGCGCGAATCCATGGCCGTTTAGCGTTCTAGAACCGCGAATGCACTATTCGACAGATTATATTTTTCAGATAGCGTGCGGAAGCCTAACCTGCGCCAGACCATTCAAAACGAGCGCAACGAGCACGGAGAAACCGATGACCGGGAGCGGACTGCCGCTGGAAGGCGTGAGGGTCATCGAGATGACCCACATGGTGATGGGGCCGACCTGCGGCATGATCCTGGCGCAGCTCGGCGCTGAGGTGATCAAGGTCGAACCCCCGTCAGGCGACAAGACCCGCTCGCTCGGCGGCATGGGCGTCTCGTTCTTCCCGCTGTTCAACCGTGGCAAGCGCAGCGTCGTGCTCGATCTCACCAAGGCGGAAGATCGCGACACGATGCACCAGCTGCTCGCCGGCGCCGACGTGTTCCTGGAGAATTTTCGCGATGGCCAGCTCGACAAGCAGGGGCTTGGCGTAGACGAGCTGCGCGCAAAATATCCGCACCTGATCATCGCCGGCCACAAGGGCTTTCTCTCCGGCCCGTACGATCATCGCCCGGCGCTCGACGAGGTCGTGCAGATGATGTCGGGTCTCGCGACGATGACCGGCACGAGCGACAAGCCGCAGCGCGTCGGTTCTTCCGCCAACGACATCATGGGCGGCATGTTCGGGGTGATCTCGATCCTTGCCGCGCTCTATCAGAAGCGGGGCGGCAACAGGAACGGAGCCGATATCCGCATCGGCCTGTTCGAGAACTGCCTGTTCCTGGTCGCCCAGCACATGGTCGAGTACGAGATGACCGGGCGCAAGCCGCGCTCGATGCCGGAGCGCGAGCATGCCTGGCCGATCTACGATATCTTCGATACCGCCGGCGGCGACCGCATCTTCATCGGCGTCGTCACCGAAGGTCATTGGCAGAGTTTCTGCCGCGAGTTCGGTCTGACGGAGTTTGCCGACGATCCGACGCTGCGCTCCACCACCGACCGCATCATGGCGCGGGACCGGATCATTCCGCGCGTTGCGGAGGTGATCAAAGGCTGGAACGTGGCCGACCTTTCAGCGCGGCTCGACGCGCTCAACATCTGTTTCTCGCCGATCAATCGGCCGGAGGATCTGCTCAGGGATCCGCATGTGCTGCGGCCCGGCGGGCTGGTCAACAATGTCAACGCCGACGGCAAGCCGTTCCGCGTCCCCGCGCTCCCGGTTGAATGGAACGGCCACAATATCGGCGAAGGTCTGACAGTGCCGGTGCTCGGCGCGGATACCGATGCGGTGCGCGCCGAGCTCGCCCAACGGAAGATGTCATCAACCGGAAACGCTGCGTGAGGCTGACATGACCCGTGTCCACGATATCTATCCCAACGACAAAGTGAGCCTGCGCGAAGTCGGTCTGCGCGACGGCCTGCAACTGGTGAAGACGTTCCCATCGACCGCGGCGAAGCAACGCTGGGTGCGTGACGAATATACCGCCGGCGTCCGGCATTTCGAGGTCGGCTCGTTCCTGCCGGCGAAAACCTTCCCGCAATTCGTCGATGTCCGCGATGTCGTCGCCACCGTCGCATCGCTGCCCGGCGCGCATGGCGTCGCGCTGGCCCTGAACGAGCGCGGCGTCAACGAGGCGCTGGCCTCCGGCGTCGCGGAGATCGCTTCGGTGGTGTCGTCGACCGAGGAGCACAGCCAGGCCAATGCCAACCGCTCGCGCGAGTCGGCAATCGAGAACATCAAGCGGCTATGCGAGCTGCGCGATGCCTCTGCGCACAAGCCGCTGGTCAATGCCGCGATCTCCATGGCGCTGGGCTGCTCGATCGTCGGCGCCGTCGATCCGCAGGAGGTGCTGCGCCTCACCGAGAAGCTCTACGGGGTCGGCGTCGACATGGTCGCGATCGCCGATACCGTCGGCTATGCCGGGCCGAAGGCGGTCGGCGAATTGACACGCGGCGCGGTGAAGATTGCTGGTTCCAAGCCGGTCTGCGTGCACCTGCACGACACCCGCGGCATGGGTATCGCGAACGCGTCCGCCGCGCTCGACGAAGGTGCCCGCGTGCTCGACGGCTCGCTCGGCGGCCTCGGCGGCTGCCCGTTCGCGCCAGGCGCCACCGGCAATGTCGTGTTCGAGGACCTCGTCTTCCTGTGCGAGAGCAAGGGATTTCCGACCGGCATCGATCTCGACCGCTTGGTCGAGGTGCGCGCGATCCTGAAATCAGAGATGCCGAACGAGCAGCTCTACGGCGGCCTCGCCCGCGCCGGTCTGCCGCGCGGCACGAAAGCGAAGGCGGCGTAACTCTCTTCTCCCTCGCCCCGCTCTTGCGGGGAGAGGGCTGTCGTGAGGGGCTCTTACCGCGAGCGATCTGCTGGGAACGACCTGTACCCCCTCACCCGGATTGCATCTGGCGATGCAATCCGACCTCTCCCCGCAAGCGGGGCGAGGTAAGAGTCCTCAATCATGCGTGTGCCCTTGCCCGCGCTTGCGCGGCTTCTTGTCCGCCGCCGTCGGGATCATCACGACGCGGCCGTAGCGCACGCCGCGCTCGGCGATAACGTGGTCGGCGAGATGGCGGACCTCGCCGCTCGGGCCCTTCAGCGCCGTCACCTCCATGCAGCTGTCGTCATCGAGATGGACATGCAGCGTCGCGAGCGACAGGTCGTGATGGCCGTGAAAATTCTGCACCAGCCGCTTCGACAGGTCGCGCGCGGCGTGGTCGTAGACATAGACCAGCGCGGCGACGCATTGCCCTGACGGCGCCTCCTCCGCGCTCTGCTGCAGGCCAGCCCGCGCGAGATCCCGGATGATCTCGGAGCGGTTCTGATAGCCGCGCGCCTCGGCGGCGGCGTCGATCTCCGCGAGCAGATCATCCTCGATGGTGATGGTGATGCGTTGCATGGACTATCCGTGTTGCTGGGCGCCAGTATGATATTTATATTGTAACGTCATACTACGTTTGCTAACGTTCGCTGGCCGGGATTGGTTGGACTGGTGCGGTCGTCGCGTGACTGTAACAGGTATCATGCGGGGGCATGGGCGTTGCGTCGTACTGCATGGCGGATATTTCCGGCCGCCGCATCCATTGCAGCTTTTCTGCCCGCTGCCGAAGCGCAAATCGCCGCCGCGCCCGGCCAGCTGCCGCCGGTCACGGTGACGTCGCCGGATCAGGCGCCGCCGAAGCGCGCCAAGCCGTCTCAGCGTCCGCACCATGCAGTTGCCGGCGGCGGTCGCAAACCAGCCGCGCCGGTGCCGAGCCAGTCCACGTCGACAACCGACGGAATCACTGGCGGGTCCGCGACGGTGTCTTCCAGTCTGCAACCGACCGCCGCCAGCGCCCGGCAGATCAGCGGGGACGAGGTGAATGCGCGGCCGGTCTCGCGGGTCGGCGAAGTCCTGGAGGCGGTGCCGGGGCTGATCGTCACCCAGCATTCCGGCGAAGGCAAAGCCAACCAGTATTTTCTGCGTGGCTTCAATCTCGACCACGGCACCGATCTCGCCATCACCGTCGACGGCATGCCGGTCAACATGCCGACCCATGGCCATGGCCAGGGCTATGCCGACATCAACTTCCTGATCCCGGAGCTGATCCAGTCGATCGACGTCCGCAAGGGTCCGTACTACGCCGACAAGGGCGACTTCGCCTCCGCCGGCGCGGTCGACATCAATTATCTCGATCGGCTTTCGAAAAACATCGTGGAGCTGACCGCCGGCAGCTTCGGCTATCAGCGCGCGATGGCCGCGGGCTCGACCAAGGTCGGAGACGGCACGCTGCTCGCCGCCTTCGAGGCCAACAAATATAACGGCCCGTGGGATGTACCTGACGATATCCGCAAGCTCAACGGCGTGCTGCGCTACAGCCAGGGCACCGCAACCGATGGCTTCTCGCTGACTGCGATGGCCTATTCCAACGGCTGGAATTCGACCGATCAGCTCGCGCAGCGCGCGATCGATCAGGGACTGATCGATCGTTACGGTTCTCTCGATCCGACCGATGGCGGCACCTCGAGCCGCTTCAGCCTGTCGGGCAATTGGGCGCAGTCGAGCGACTACGGGCAGACCAAGCTCAACGCCTATGTGATCCGCTCCTCGCTGCAGCTCTACAACGACTTCACTTATTTTCTCGACGACCCGGTCAACGGCGATCAGTTCAGCCAGATCGACCGACGCACCGTCTACGGTTTCGATGCGAGCCACGCCGCCGATATCCGCATCGCCGGCATCGAGACCCAGACCCGGTTCGGGGTGCAGACCCGCTACGACGACATCAATGTCGGTCTGTTCAAGACCGCGCAGCGCGAGATCCTGTCCACCGTGCGCAACGACCAGGTCCAGGAAGGCAGCGTCGCCCTATGGGCCGACACAACGGCGCGCTGGACCGACTGGCTGCGTACCACGGTCGGCATCCGCGAGGACTATTTCGCCGGGCACGTTCTGAGCGACACGCCGCAGAATTCCGGCAACGCGCAGGCGGCGATGACGAGCCCGAAGGCAGGAATTGTGCTCGGCCCGTGGGCCAAGACCGAGTTCTACGGCAATGCCGGCCTCGGCCTGCATTCCAACGATATCAGGGGCGCGACCATCACGGTCGATCCCAACGACAAGGTCACGCCGCTCGATCGCGTGCCGTTGCTGGTGCGCTCGAAGGGCGCCGAGTTCGGCATCCGCACTGGGGCGGTCGACGGTCTCACCTCGTCGCTTGCCATGTTCGTGCTCGACTTCGATTCCGAACTGCTGTTCGTCGGCGATGCCGGCACCACCGAGCCGAGCCGGCCGAGCCGGCGCGTCGGCGTCGAGTGGACCAACCAGTACAAACTGCTGCCGTGGATGAGCCTCGATTTCGACCTCGCCTATACCCACGCCCGCTTCACCGACTATGATCCGGTCGGCAATTTCATTCCGGGCGCACCTGGCTGGGTCGCCAGCGGCGGCGTCAGCTTCGGCCACTACACCGGCTGGTTCGGCAGCCTGCGCGCCCGCTACTTCGGCCCGCGTCCCCTGATCGAGGACGACAGCGTCCGTTCGCTGTCGTCGTTCATCGTCAACGCCCGCGCCGGTTACAAATTCGACAACCGAATGCGGTTGCAGCTCGATGTGCTCAATCTCTTCAACGCGCAGACCAACCAGATCGAATACTATTATCTGTCGCGGCTGCCGGGCGAGCCGATCGACGGCGTCGCCGATCGTCATGTGCATCCCGCCGAGCCGCTCGCCGTCCGTCTGACGCTGGCGGCAACGTTCTGATCAGTCGTACACGCGGCGGCTCGAGCTGAAATCCTCGACATCGGGGTGCACAGCGGGTGCTTCGCGATAGGGCGGCACGATCAACATCACCACCCGCCGGGTCTGGCCCGGCCTGCCCAGCAGCATCGCCCTTGCATCGAACTCGGAGCGAATGACATCCGTTGCGCGCAACGTGGTGCGCGCCATCCAGCTCAGGCAATCCGGCTGGTCGGCGAAGCACAGCGCGGCCCAGCCGCGGTCGAGCGTGGTCTTGCGCGGCAAGCCCCAGGTGTACTGATAGGCAAACGGCCGAGCATAGAACGGATGATCCGGACTGTAGAAGGCCGCAGCGAAGGCGAGCGCATCGTCGCCGCTGACGGCGGCGAGCGGCGTCCCCGCCGCGTCGTGCCATCGCGCGGTGAGCTCCGCTGCGACCGCGTGATAGAAGCCGCGGCCTTCGCCATAGCCGTAGACGTTACGATAAAGCGCGTGGAGCGGAGCGCCGACGACGGCTGCGAGAATGGCGAACCCTGCCACCATGACCGTCAGGTTCACGGTGTAGAAGCGCTCGATCGGGTAGCGCGTTGCGCACACGATCAGGACGATGAACAGGAACAGGCCCTGCACCGCCCAGAGCGAAGGCAGGTCGGTGCCGACCGCGAGCGAAACGATCGCCGGGAACAGGATGGTGCCGATGGCGACCAGCAGCAGCAAACGGAGCCCGCCGTTCATCGCCCTGAAATCCGCCGGCAGCCGCAGCAGCCGCCGGCCGGCGATGAACACCCAGGTGACTGCCGCGATCGAGATGGCCGCGATCAGCCCCATGATGAAGTACGAGACTTCCCACAGCGCGCCGACACGATCGGCGCCGGCGTGCGCGAGCGCATAATCGAACGTGGTCGCGCCGGTCGTGGCGAGCCAGTGCAGATGCGGGCCGAGCGCGAGCATTCCAGCCAGCGTCGAGATCCAGGGCGAGGCCGACAGCAGATAGCGGCGGCGACCCGGATGCAGCACGGCGGCGAACACGAAGCTTGCGATCAGGAACATCGAATAATATTTGCCGAGCATGGCGAATGCGCAGGCGACGCCCGCTGCGATCGCCCAGCCGGGCTGCCTTGGCGCCTCGAACGCGCGCAGGAAGCAATAGGTCGCCAGCGGCCAGGCGGCCAGCAGCACCGTGTTGGCGTTGAAGCGCTGGGCGTGGAATTGATAGACCGGCAGCAACATCGCCAGCAGCAACACGATCACCCGCTTCTCGCCGCGGACGAAGCGGCGCGAGATCAGGTCGACCGCACAGAGCGCCACGGCTGCGTTGACCATCGCCATCAATTGCAGCGACCAGTCGGCCAGCGGGAAGATTGTGGTCCATCCCCGCGTGATCCAGCCCATCAACGGTGGATGCTTAGGGTACCCCCATGCGAGGCGACGGCCGAGCGTCCAGGTTTCGAGCACGTCGGGATGCAGGCCGGCGCCGAGATAGGCGATGACGAGATACGCTGTCCAGATCGCGATAAAGGAAGCGAGCAGCAGCGGGATCGACCATCCGGTCTCGATCCCCTCGAGCCATGTGATGAACGGACGGCGCCACCGCGCCGGCTCTTTCTCCGACGCTGCAGCCATCGCCGAGAAATCGATCAACGAAAACACCGTAAAACTACCGAATGAGGCAAAACAGAAGCGCGCGCACTCTAGTGACGCAGCCGCGAGAACTCAACGACGAAGCCGGGTGCTAAGACGGATTCCAGATCATGGTTGACGCGGCCGAGGTCCGACAGATCGAGGCTGCCAGCGGTGCCGGTCACGCCGCCGCGGTCATTTCCGCAACCGGAAGCGCCGTCTCTTCGTCAATCGCTTCAGGAACAAGCGGCGGCGATTCTGGAAACACACCGAATTCGCCCGCTACCTCCTGGAGCGGCTTCTGCTTGTCGGCCCAGTGCAGGGCCGTGTAGTCGAAACCGTGCACGATGGTGGGTTTGACGATTTCGAAATAGGGCGAGATGTCGAAGTCGCGCGGCATGTAGAGCGAGGAGTCGCGGATATGCAGGATCTCGCGGCGCGCCTTGCGGCTCGCGGCCCGCGTGATCTTGGGCAGGATCGGATAGCGCACGGCGTCGAACGCCTGCGCGATCAAGGCCGAGCAGATGATCTTGGTCGGATCGCCGGAGCCGAACGCGATCATGCGGCGGCGCCAGCGCTGCGGGATCGGCAGCGGAAACAGATAGCGCGCGAGATCGACGATGTTCTTGGTGTCGTAGCCGAAGCCGATGCGATTGATGGCATAGCGGCACACCGTGGTGCGGTCCTCGAACGACAATCCGACCGGACGGCAGAGGCGGGTATGATAGGCGAGATATTTCGACAGCGGCGCGGAGGTCACGCCTTCGCCGATATTGGCCTCGATCAGCACATGCTGTTCGCCGTCAGGCTCGAACGCACCGTCGATCTGTCCGACGAACAGCGCGGCATGCGACCACGTCGATTGCGTGAGGTACTTGATGATGCCGGAAATGCGGTTGTTGCCTTCGACCAGTAGCACATCGCCGGGTTGCATGATGCTCCGCAGATGGTCCGGGTCGCTCGGCGTGAACGGTTCGTAACCAGGGACCTCCTTCTGCAGGTACCCCGCAATCCATTTACCGACGGTATCGAGCATTACGCCCATGGATTCCCCCCAGCGGTTCTACGACCGCTTCATTCGACTTAATCATGGTCGTAAGCCGTTGCAATTTGGTTCATGCCTGCAACCGATCAATCATGATTGATTTACCATGAGTGTTGCTGCGGTCGGTGAGATGCGGCACAGTTCGCGAAGCGTTCCCATACCCTGCAAGCCTCCGGAAACCATGCCAGAAGCTAAGTCATGACAGTGACCCGCCGCGATTTCCTGTCGGCGTCCGCAGGACTGGCGCTGGCGCCGGTGTGGGGTAGCCGGGCTGTTGCTGCGCCGCCGCCGCGCGAGGCTGACATCGTCGTGATCGGCGCCGGTGCCGCAGGCATCGCCGCGGCGCGGCGGATCGCCGCCGCAAATCGCAAGGTGATCGTGGTGGAAGCGTCCGGCCAGGTCGGCGGACGCTGCCAGACCGATGCGTCGACCTTCGGCGTGCCGTTCGACCGTGGCGCGCGCTGGATGCACAATCCCGAGACCAATCCGATGATCCGGCTGGCGCGCTCCGCCGGCCTCGACATCGTCACCGCACCCGCAGGCCAGAAGATTCGCATCGGCCGCCGCTACGCCCGTCCCGGCGAGACCGAGGAGTTTCTGGCGGCGCTGGTGCGCGCCAATCGCGCCATCGACGACGCCTCGCGCAAGGTCGATATGGCCTGCGCCGCGGCCATGCCGAAGGATCTCGGCGATTGGGCGGGCACCGCGGAGTTCCTGCTCGGCGCCAATTTCAGCGGCAAGGATCTGAAAGACCTCTCCGCTGTCGACAAGGTGCGTGCGCAGGATCGCAATACTGCGATCGCCTGCCGGCAAGGGCTCGGTGCGCTGATCGCAAAGCTCAGCGAGGGGCTGCCGCTCGTGCTGTCGACACCGGCGCAGCGTGTTCTGTGGAGCAATCGCGACGTGATGGTCGAGACGGCATCCGGCAAGATCACCGCGCGCGCCGCCATCGTCACGGTGTCGAGCAACGTGCTCGCGAGCGGCAATCTCAAGTTCGCGCCCGAGCTTCCGAAGCGCGCGCTGGACGCCGCCGCCAAGCTGACCCTCGGCAGCTACGATCGCATCGCATTGCAGATCCCCGGCAATCCGCTCGGGCTGTCGCGCGATGACGTCATCATCGAGCAGAGCAATTCGACCAGGACGGCGCTGCTCTACGGCAATATCGCAGGCTCCTCGCTGTGCACGATCGACGTTGCCGGCTCGTTCGGCCGCGACCTGTCCGCGCAAGGCGAGCAGGCGATGTCGGCGTTTGCGGTGGAATGGCTGACCAGGCTCTACGGCAGCGAGGTCGGCGGTGCCGTGAAGAAGACCAGCGTGACGCGCTGGAATGCACAGCCCTTCATTCAAGGCGCGATGTCGGCGGCGGCACCCGGCGCGCAATTCTCGCGCAAGATCCTCTCCGAGCCGATCGGCGCGATGTATCTCGCGGGCGAGGCCACGCACGAGACGCTGTGGGGCACCGTCGACGGCGCCTGGGAAAGCGGCGAGCGTGCCGCCGACGCCGCGCTGCGCAGGATCGGCGGGGCCAAGGATGCGACGCCGGAGCCCGCCGCGTCCGCCGCAAAACACAAGCGCCGCGCACCGCGATCCGCGGGGCCGATGAATTGATGGTGGGGGTGGACTGGGCATCGCAGGGAGATGTTCGGGTAATAGGTCGCCGCACAACCGTTGTTGTCCCTGCGATAGCATGCGAAAGCAGGGACCCATAACCACTGAACCCAATTGCAGAAGCGAGCTGTGGCCCCAGCGTTGCGCCGCAATGATCGCCTGTGGTTATAGGTCCCGGGTCGCGCTTCGCTTGCCCGGGACGACGGCGGGTTTGTTGCGGCGCCTCACACCGGCAATCTCAGCTCCATCAGATCCTTCGCCACCACGATCCGGCCCTTGAAATTCGTCTTCACGTCCCGCGTCCAGTCGTCGTCGGTGACGCCAGGATCGTCGCCGGGGACGAAGTGGCTCAGCACCAGCATCTTGACGCCGGCGGCGGCGGCGATGCGGCCGACGTCCTCGGTCGACGTGTGGCTGTCGAGCAGATGCTTCTTCAGCGTCGCGCCGTTCTTGGTCTTTACCACCAGGCGGTCGACCGCGGGGACATAGAGGCACTCGTGCACCAGCACGTCGGCGCCCTTGGCGAACTCGGCGAGCTTCGGATTGTAGGCAGTGTCGCTGGAGAACACGATCACGCCGTCCGGCGTCTCGAACTTGTAGGCGAAATTGTCCGTGATCGGCGGATGCGGCGTGCGGAACGCGGTGACGGTGACGTCAGGCGTCTTCAGCACCACGCCGTCTTTGGTGATGTCTTTGGCGATCAGGAGCTTGCGCGGGTCGGGGCGACCTTCGTCCTCGATCCGGGTCTCGACGTCGAATTTGTTCAGCTCCCAATACTCCTTCGTCATCGCCTCGATGCCCTTGGGACCGAACGAATGGATCGGTGTCGAGAGGCCGGCCGCCCAGGCGTTGTAGAACAGATTGCCGTATTCCAGATTGTGATCGGAATGGTGGTGGCTGATGAGGATGTACTTCACCGACGGGATCGGCATGCCGGCGCGCACCAGCTGGCGGCTGACGCCTATGCCGCAATCAATGACAAACGGCGTGTCGTTGACGACGACGAGGTTGGCGGGGTTGGAGGCGCCATTGCCGACGCGCGGGCCGCCCTTGGTGCCGAGGAACACGATGCGGGTGTGCGGTTTTGCATCTTGCGCGTGCAGGCTGGGCGCTGCGAGCACGGCGCCGCCGCCGAGCGCCAGTTTCAATGCATTGCGCCGATCGATCATCGGTTCCTCCCTGAATTCTTTGCGGCGACCCTAGCCGCCGCGCAGGATGCCATCAAGCGCCGGCAGGCCGACGATGACGGCGGCGGCGATCAGCGCGTAGCAGATCGCACGAAACACCTGCTCGCTGGCCTTGCCGAACAGCGAGGCGCCGAACCAGACGCCGATGCCATAGACCGGACCCACGATCAGCGAGAGCTTGATCGATTCAATCGTGATCAGTCCGGTGAACCAGTAGCTCACCAGCGAGAAGAAATCCGAGGCCCCGAAGAACAGCACGATGTTGGCGCGCGAGATCACCGACGAGATCGGGCGTCCAAGCCAGTAGGCGACGATTGGCGGGCCGCCGGTCTGCGCGAGGCCGCTGCAGAATCCGGAGAGGCCGCCGACGCCGATCGAGAACGCAGCGTGATCCTTGCCGTGGTAGCGCCAGCCCGACAGCAGCAGTGCGAGCAGCGCCGCGACAAAGCAGGAGATGATCCAGCGTGTCGTCACCGGCTCGAGCACGGTCAGGAAATAGGTGCCGATGGGAACGCCGACCAGCGCGCCGGCGACCATCACCGCGGTGGCCTTGCGGTCGGCGTGTCTCCAGGCGTTCGGCAGCAGCGGCGCGGCGGCGACGAAGTCGATCACGAGCAGCAGCGCCGCCACCAGCCGCGGTCCCGCAACGCTGCTCGCCAGCGGCATGAAGATCAGCGCCGAGCCGAACCCGGAGAAGCCGCGCGCCGTGCCCGACACGAACGCGATCGCACAGATCGCAAGCGCGATGCTGGTCGAGATGTCGGAGGGGATCAGGCTGAAGGAGGTCATGGGAGGATAGCGAGATCCAACTAGCTGGCAGGCAAATGAACTCAGACCCGTCATCCTGAGGTGCGAGCGGAGCGAGCCTCGAAGGATGCACGGCCCCGCCGGCGGCCGTCGACCCTTCGAGACGCGCGCAAGGGCGCGCTCCTCAGGGTGACGGTGATAGGTCCGCGTACATTCCCGATCCGCGTCCCCGAAGCGAGAGAGGGAACGCAGCAGCGGCGCACGCGGCCCGACTACCCCCGCAGCGTGCCGCCCGTCTTCTTCGTCACCTCGGCGACGACCTTGGCCGCAACCACGT
Source organism: Bradyrhizobium sp. USDA 4454 (assembly GCF_054822705.1). Taxonomy (NCBI): domain Bacteria; kingdom Pseudomonadati; phylum Pseudomonadota; class Alphaproteobacteria; order Hyphomicrobiales; family Nitrobacteraceae; genus Bradyrhizobium; species Bradyrhizobium sp. USDA 4454. The sequence goes on along the minus strand of NZ_JBTRCN010000001.1, from coordinate 8,442,228 downwards.
CGATCTCCTGGTCGGTCATCGTCTTCTCACGCGGCTGGATCGTCACCGCGATCGCGATCGACTTCTTGTCGGGATCGATGCCCTTGCCTTCGTAGACGTCGAACACGGTCACATTGGTGATCAGCTTCTTGTCGACGCCCTGCGCCGAACGGACGATGTCGCCGGCCTTGACGCTGCGATCGACGATGAAGGCGAAGTCGCGCGACAACGGCTGGAATGCAGAGAGCTCCAGCACCGGCTTGGCGCGCGTCGCCCGCTGCTTGCCCGCCGGAATCCGCTCGAGGATCACCTCGAACACGATCATCGGGCCGTCGGCGCCGAGCGCCTCGGCCGCACGCGGGTGCAGCTCGCCAAAATATCCAAGCACGTTCTGCGGGCCGATCTGGATGGTGCCGGAACGTCCCGGATGCAGCCACGCCGGGCCGCCCGGGACGATCTGCAGCGCCTGCATCGGTGCGCCGGCAGCCGCCAGCACGGCGAAGGCGTCGGCCTTGGCATCCATTGCCTCCGCCGCAGCCGCGCCGGTCCAGTGCCGCCCGATCCCCTGCGACGAGGCGTAGCCATGGCGCACGCCGGAGGCGGCGACGAGCTGATCCTCCGGCTTGTCGCCGCGGAACACCTGGCCGACCTCGAACAGCGCGACATCGGGAGTGCCGCGGTTGATGTTGGCCTGAGTGGCGGCGACCAGGCCGGGCAGCAGGCTCGGCCGCATGTCAGAGAGATCGGCTGCGATCGGGTTGGCGAGCACGAGCTCGCTCTGGCCGCCGCCGAACAGTTTTGCCGCATCGTTGGTGATGAACGACCAGGTCACGGCCTCCACCATGCCGCGGACGCCGAGCGCGCGCTTGACGCGGCGGGTGCGCAGCTGCATCGGCGTCAGCACCGGCTTGCGCGGCTCCTCGCCACGCTCGAACGGCGTCATCGGCACCTTGTCGACGCCGACGATGCGCACGATCTCCTCGACGATGTCGGCCTTGCCCTGCACGTCGGTTCGCCACGACGGGATCGCGATCTTCACCACCGGGCCGTTGCCGGCCAGCATGAAGCCGAGCCGGGTAAGGATCAGCTTCATCTCGACCAGCGGCACCTCGATGCCGGCGAGGCGCTTCACTTCGGTGAGCGGGAAGTCGATCACGCGATCCTCGCCGAACTGCTTGCCGACCACGACGTTCTCGGACGGCGTGCCGCCGCAGAGATCCAGCACCAGCTTGGTCGCGAGCTCGAGCCCGGGCACCATGAAGGCCGGGTCCACGCCGCGCTCGAAGCGATAGCGCGCATCCGAATTGATGCCGAGCTTGCGGCCGGTCTGCGCGATGTTGATCTCGTTCCACAGCGCCGATTCGATCAGCACATCGGTGGTGTTGTCGTCGCAGCCCGAGGCCTCGCCGCCCATGATTCCGGCGAGCGATTCGACGCCGTGCTCGTCCGCGATCACGCAGATATTGCTGTCGAGCGTGTAGGTGCGGCCGTCGAGCGCGAGCAGCGTCTCGCCGTCCTTGGCGCGGCGAACGGTTAGGTTGCCCTGCACCTTCCTGGCGTCGAACACGTGAAGCGGGCGGGCGCGGTCGTAGGTCATGAAGTTGGTGATGTCGACCAGCGCGTTGATCGGACGCAGGCCGATCGAGGTCAGCCGCTTCTGCAGCCATTCCGGGGACGGACCGTTCTTCACGCCGCGCACCAGCCGCAGGGCGAAGCCCGGGCACAGCGTGGCGTCTTCGACCTTGACCTCGACCGGGCAGGGGAATTCGCCCTTGATCGGCCTGATGCCGGGATCCTTGAACTTGCCCATGTCGGCGGCGGCGAGATCGCGGGCGATGCCGTGCACGCCGGTGCAGTCCTGCCGGTTCGGCGTCAGATTGATCTCGATCGTGGGATCGCCGAGCCCGGCCCAGTCGGCATAACCCTTGCCGAGCGGCGCGTCCGCCGGCAGCTCCATGATGCCGTCATGGTCTTCCGAGATCTGCAACTCGGCCGCCGAGCACAGCATGCCGCGGCTCTCGACGCCGCGGATCGTGCCGACGCCGAGCGTGATGTTCTTGCCGGGGATGTAGGTGCCGGGCGGCGAGAACACGCTGATCAACCCGGCCCGCGCATTCGGGGCACCGCACACCACCTGCACTGGCTCAGCCCCGTCGCCGGTGTCGACCATGCACACCCGCAAACGATCCGCATTCGGATGCTGCTCGGCCGAGATCACGCGCGCGATGGTGAACGGCGAAAGCTGCTTCGCCTTGTCCTCGATGTTCTCGACCTCGAGCCCGATCATGGTGAGCTTGTCGGCGAGCTTGTCGAGCGGCTCGTCGGTCTCGAGATGTTCCTTCAGCCAGGAGAGGGTGAACTTCATGGCTGCATGCCTCGGTTCTTGTTGGTGTCCATTGCGATACTTGCGACGGCGGCAGGGCTCCCTCCCCCACGCAACCGGGGTCTACCCCGGTTGCGCATCATAAATTTGCGCAAGTCGGGCAAGCCCGACTTGCGGCGGGGGAGGGTTGGGGAGAGGGGTACGCCGCTTGCTCGGAACGACGTTGCGTTGCGGGCAGCGCCAGCAACATCGAAGCAAAAAGGACTCGCGGAGATGTACTGCCTAGCGACTGCGATCAGCGCCCGCGGCCACCCCTCTCCCTGAGCCTCCCCCGCAAGGGGGGAGGGAACGGAGAGAGTCTTTGCAACGTCGTTTGCGCGCAGCGACATCACGTGCTCAGCCCGCCCGCGATCGTCGGGATGTCGAGCGGCTTGAAGCCGTAATGGTTGAGCCAGCGGATGTCGTTCTCGAACAGCTGGCGGAGATCGGCGATGCCGTATTTCAGCATCGCGATGCGGTCGATGCCCATGCCCCAGGCGAAGCCCTGGTAGACGTCGGGATCGATACCGCAGGCGCGCAGCACGTTCGGGTGCACCATGCCGCAGCCGAGGATCTCCATCCAGTCCTCGCCCTCGCCGAAGCGGATCTCGCCCTTGTCGCGGCGGCACTGGATGTCGACCTCGAGCGACGGCTCGGTGAACGGGAAGAACGACGGCCGGAACCGCATGTTGATGTGGTCGACCTCGAAGAACGCCTTGCAGAACTCGTGCAGGATCCATTTCAGGTGACCGAGATGCGAGCCCTTGTCGATCACGAGGCCTTCGACCTGGTGAAATTGCGGCGTGTGGGTCGCATCCGAGTCGATGCGATAGGTGCGGCCCGGGCAGATCACGCGGATCGGCGGTGTCTGGCTCAGCATCGTGCGCACCTGCACCGGCGAGGTGTGGGTGCGCAGCAGCATGCGCGAGCCATCCTGCTTCGGCTTGAAGAAGAAGGTGTCGTGCATCTCGCGGGCCGGATGGCCCTCGGGGAAGTTCAGCTTGGTGAAGTTATAGTCATCGGTCTCGATGTCCGGACCTTCGGCGACCGCAAAGCCCATGTCGGCGAAGATCGTGGTGAGCTCGTCCCACACCTGGCTCAGCGGATGGATGCGGCCGGTCTCCGCCGACGTCTCGCGCAGCGGCAGCGTGACATCGATGGTCTCCGCGGCAAGGCGCGCATCGAGCGCGGCGGCTTTCAGAACGTCGCGCCTGGCCGCGAGCGCCTGCGTCACCGCGTCCTTGGCGAGGTTGATCTTGGCACCCTCGGTCTTGCGCTCCTCCGGCGACATCTTGCCGAGGGTGGCGAGCAAGGCCGAGATCGCCCCCTTCTTGCCGAGCGCGGCGACCCGCACCGCCTCGAGGGCGGCCTCGTCACCGGCCGAGGCGATCTGGTCGAGGATGGATTGTTCGAGCGTTGCGAGGTCGGACACGGTCAATTCCTGCGCTTGAGCGGAGCATGATCTGGAGGGAAGAACCGGAAGCGGACCGGGCCCCGACTTGCGGACCATGCGCGAAAATTCGGCTGGGTTGTCGCCGCCCGAAGGCCGTAACGTCAAGCAAAAAGCCGGTCATTTCGGGCCCAAGTCGTTTTCGGGTTTATGGCGGGCTGCGTTGAACCCGGCGCGGAGGCCGCGCTACCCAAGGGGAGTTGGAGGAGACCCACGCGATGTTGCTGCGATCCTGCCTGGCCGTTCCAGCGGTCCTGTTGATGCTCGGAACAGCGGATGCCGCGACCGAGGCATGCCCCGCCAAATCGACCCAGATGGACGACATCATCACGGAGCTCGAGAAGGCGCCGAGCTGCAACCGCGCGATGAAGGTCTTCGAGGCGTGCGAATACGGCGCCAGCGGGGACATCCAGTTCGGCGAGGTGGTCGAGAAGAAATGCGAGGCAGACTTTCTGGCCGGCCTCAAGGGCGCGCCGAAGAAGGCCTATACCAGCCAGCTCAAACGCTGTGACCACAAATACGACAACGAAAGCGGCACCATGTACCGCTCGTTCACAGCGTTCTGCAGGGCGATCGTCGCCCAGCGCTTTTCGCAGAAGGCGCTGAAAGCGGGCCCCAAGGCCCGCTAGGCCTTATTTGAGCATGATCTGATCGGAAAACCGGTAGCCACTTTTCCGGATCATGCTCTGATCAGGCCGCCAGCGCCGCCTTGGCCTTCTCGGCGATCGCCTGGAACGCCACCGGCTCGTGGATCGCGAGATCCGACAGCACCTTGCGGTCGACCACGACGCCCGACTTGGACAGGCCGTTGATGAACACGCTGTAGGTCATGCCGAACGGACGGACCGCGGCATTGATGCGCTGGATCCAGAGCGCGCGGAAGGTGCGCTTCTTGCGCTTGCGGTCGCGGAAGGCGTACTGGCCGGCCTTTTCGACCGCCTGCTTGGCGATCCGGATGGTGTTCTTGCGGCGGCCATAATAGCCCTTGGCGGCCTTGTAGACTTTCTTGTGCTTGGCGTGAGCGGTCACACCGCGTTTGACGCGAGACATGACGGAAATCCTTGATCTGGAAGAGGTGACGGGGCGCCGCGCAGCCGCGGCGAGGGTTCAAGCGGATCGGCGCGATCAGGCGTTCGGCAAGAAGTACTTCTTGACGTTGTCGCCGTCGGTCTTGAACAGCACGCGGGTGCCGCGGAGCTGACGGATCTGCTTCTTCGTCCGCTTGATCATGCCGTGGCGCTTGCCGCGCTGGGCGTGCATGACTTTGCCAGTGGCGGTCACCTTGAAGCGCTTTTTGGCGCCCGACTTGGTCTTCAACTTGGGCATTTGGCTCTCCTGTCGCACAGCACGAAGACCGCCCCGAGAGGCGTCCGGCCGGCTAAAATGCTCGTTAGAGCGTTGAAAGTGCTAAGGTTTTTTCCGAATTGAAAGAACCTGCACTGGACGTCGCCACGGCAGCCCTTGATCAGCCGGGCGGCGAAGGCCCGGCTTATGACAGAGGATCGGCGGTTTTGCAACGTTTGAGACAGCCAAACAGGCCGGGAACCGGGTAGCCCGGATGGAGCGAAGCGCAATCCGGGGCAGCTGCCGCCGCGGATCCACTTCCCGGATTTCGCTGCGCTTCATCCGGGCTACGGGTTCGAAATAGAAGTGGCCCGCCAGATCGCCTGACGGGCCGCTTCACAGAAGCTACAAACCAATTCGAAACTAGCGCGGCGCCAGCACCATCACGACCTGGCGGCCTTCGAACTTCGCGTCCTGCTCGACCTTGGCGAACTCGGCCACGTCGGCCTTCACCTTGTCCAAGAGCTTGGTGCCGATCTCCTGGTGCGCCATCTCACGACCGCGGTAGCGCAAGGTGATCTTGACCTTGTCGCCTTCCTCGAAGAAGCGCTGCATCGCGCGCATCTTCACGTCATAGTCGTGATCGTCGATCATCGGGCGGAGCTTGATCTCCTTGATCTCGACGACCTTCTGCTTCTTGCGGGCCTCGGCGGCCTTTTTCTGCGCGGAATATTTGTATTTGCCGTAGTCCATGATCTTGCAGACCGGAGGACTGACATTCGGCGAAATCTCGACGAGGTCCATGCCGGCTTCCATGGCCATTTTGATGGCCACCATGGTCTCGACGGTGCCCTTGTTGACACCATCGGCATCGATCAGCTGGATCTGCGCGTTGCGAATCTCATCATTGGTGCGCGGCCCGTCTTTGGCGACTGTGGGCGGGGCTCTATTGGGACGGCGAATGGGTAACTCTCCAAAGTTGTGAAAGGGAAGGCGGATATTTTGAAGCAAGACGCTGCGACGGGCAAGCGAACTCGCTCCCTTACGCGGCAAAACCGCCAATTGCGAGGCATTTTGGCCACGCCCGGCACATATAGCGGGTGCATCCGCTCCGCAAGGCGTCGCGTGCTGCCGTTGACCGTTGCCGCGCGACGATTGAAAACCAGATATCTGACACGCGAGTGACCGAACCATGAGCCAAACCGCCGCAACCGGACAGGAACCCGCCTTCATCGAGGTCGGCGAGGGTAGCGGCGCGCGCCGGATCGCGGTGCGCGCCCGCGCCGGCGGCGCCCCGGGCAGCACAAGTGGTGCGCCCGGCAGCACAAGTGGTGCGCCGGGCCTGTTCTGGCTCGGCGGCTTCAAATCCGACATGACCGGCACCAAGGCGATCGCACTCGACGCGTGGGCCGCCGAACACGGCCGCAGCTCGGTCAGGTTCGACTATTCCGGCCACGGCGAATCCGGCGGGGAATTCGTCGACGGCACCATCGGGCGCTGGCTCGAGGAGAGCCTGGCGGTGTTCTCGCAGTTCTGCAGCGGGCCGCAGATCGTGATCGGCTCCTCGATGGGCGGCTGGATGGCCCTGCTGCTGGCGCGCGAGTTCGCAAAGCGCGGCAAGGGCGCCGCCTCGCTCGCCGGCCTCGTTCTGATCGCGCCGGCGCCCGATTTCACCGAGGAATTGATGTGTGAAAGGTTTCTCGCCGGAAATCCGCGCCGAGATCGAGACCAAGGGCCTATGGCTCAGGCCGTCGGAATATGGCGACGGCTCGCCCTATCCGATCACCCGCAATTTGATTGAGGAGGGCCGCAACCATCTGCTGCTCGGAACCCAAATCGATGTCGGCTGCCCGGTGCGCATCCTGCAGGGCGCGCAGGATCCCGACGTGCCGTGGAAGCACGCCTTCGCGCTGGTGCACCGGCTGCCGGCCGAGGACGTGGTGCTGACCATGATCCAGGACGGAGATCACCGCCTGTCGCGGCCGCAGGACATCGCGCGCATCATCGCCGCGGTGGCGGAGTTCGGCTAAGCGCTTTCATCTTGCACGATGTCATCATCCGCGAAAGCGGATGATCCAGTATGCCGCGGCCTCTCGATCTAAGGCAACCGCTCTGGAATACTGGATGCCCCGCCTGCGCGGGGCATGACAGAGTGGCTGGGAGCAACGCCAATGGACACCACAATGATGCTGCGCGCGTTCTGCGACGCGGTCGAGCAGCGCAACGGCAAGGCCTTTGCCGATCTCTTCACCGAGGACGGCATCTATCACGACGTGTTCTACGGCGCGTTTGCGGGCCATGCCAAAATCGCCGAGATGATCGACGACTGGTTCTACCGCACCGCGACCGATTTCCGCTGGGTGATGCACGATCCCGTCAGCGACGGCACGACACTCTACGCGCGCTACACGTTCAGCTACCGCTCGACCCTGCCGGAAGCCAGGGGCGCACGGGCGATGTTCGAGGGCGTCGCGATCATGCGGCTGCGCGCCGGCAAGATCGCGGAGTACCGCGAAGTCGCCAACACCGCGCCCGCCTTCGTCGATCTGAACTTCGCGCCGGAGCGGATTGCCAAGATCGTCGGCAAGCAGGGCACGGCGTTGAGGGCTCGGCCGGAGATGCAACGGCATTTGGCTTGAGCTGCGCGACGGACTTCTCCGTCGTCATTCCGGGATGCGCCGTCCGGAATCCATCAGGCCGCAGCGCAGGTGGTGAAATGGATTCCGGGCTCGCGCTTCGCGCGCCCCGGAATGACGGCGGAGAGACTTACGGCGGCGGCGGATTGGTCATCGGCTTGCGCTGGGCGAGCGCAGCCACAGTCGAGGTGCCGATCGGGCCCTGCTCGTCATACAGCCAGCATTCGCCGATCGCGATGCCATCGGTGGCGTGGTGGTTGACGACCTCAAAGCCGATCCAGTTGGTCACGGGCAGGCGGTGCAGATAGATCGTGACGTCGCTGTTGATGTAGCCGAGGCCCTGGTCGCCGGCGTTCGCAAAGGGGCTGGCGAAGTCCGCGCCGGTGGCGACATGGACGAACGGCGTCATTGTCACGCCTTCGACGAGCTCGCGGACCTCGCTCATCCAGAGCCTTCGTTCGCCGAGCGAGCCCATATGGCCTGTGATCGGCCGCGTCTCCCATTTGCCGTTCATGCCAAGCCTCGGATCGGCCGGCTTCGGAATGTCTGCCGGTGCCGGCACGCTCCAGTTCGGCGGCGACCACACATTGCCGGGGGCATTTTCCGTCCTGCGCAACAACTGGCAGGAGGCGCGCGCCATGCTGGTGCCGCCGGAGACAAACTCGGCCTCGACCATCTTGATGCGCATGCCGTCGCGGACGAGCCTGGTCGTCACCTCGATCGGCGTCGTGATGTTGGGCAGCCTAAACATGTCAACGGTCAGTCGCGCGGGCACGAACTCGTCGGAGCCGTGGCGCTCCTCGATGACGAAGGCGAGCAGGCCGATCACGACGCGGCCGTGCAGGGACTCCGGACTCCACGGTCCGTTGGCAACTGATGTCGGCATGAAGCCGTCGCCGTGCCTGGTGAAGAAGGGCTGGTTTGTCATGGCGTGAGACCATGACGGGAACGGCGCGCCGAAATCAAGAGGCCGCCGCGCGCCACTCCTGCTGCACGGTGATATCAGGCTCGCCGCCGGCCCGTGACGCCAGCGCCGCGAACGCGTCGTGCGGCATCAATTGCGACAGCGCCCACACCGCAGCGCCACGCACCAGCGGGCTTGCATCGTCGAGCAGGCGCCGCGCCTCGCCGGCAAGGTTGGCATCGCCGGAGTTGCCGATCGCGATCAGCACATTGCGGATGAAGCGATCGCGGCCGATGCGCTTGACCGGCGATTTCGTGAACAGCGCGCGAAACGCGGCGTCGTCGAGCCGCGCGAGGTCGGCGAGCGCTGGTGCCCGCAACGCATCGCGCGCCGCAAGCTTCTGCTCGCGGCTTTCTTGCGCGAACTTGTTCCACGGGCATACTGCGAGGCAGTCGTCGCAGCCATAGATGCGGTTGCCGATGGCCTTGCGAAATTCGTGCGGGACCGGGCCCTTGTTCTCGATCGTCAAATAGGAGATGCAGCGACGCGCATCGAGCTTGTAGGGAGCGGGAAACGCCGCGGTCGGGCAGATGTCCTGGCAGGCACGGCAGCTGCCGCAATGATCGACTTCGCCTTCGTCGCGCGGCAGCTCGGTCGCGGAATAGATCGCGCCGAGGAACAGCCAGGAGCCGAATTCGCGCGACACGAGATTGGTGTGCTTGCCCTGCCAGCCGATCCCTGCGGCTCGCGCCAGCGGCTTCTCCATGACGGCGGCGGTGTCGACGAACACCTTCACCTCGTCGCCGGTTTCCGCGGCGAGCCAGCGCGCTAGAATCTTCAGCCGCTTCTTGATGACGTCGTGATAGTCGTCGCCCTGCGCATAGACCGAGATCGCGCCATGCGAGTGGCGCGCGAGAATATCGAGCGGATCATCAGCGGGCCCGTAATTGACGCCGAGCATGATGATCGAGCGCACGCCAGACCACAGCACGCGCGGGTCGGCACGCCGTTGCGGATTGGCTGCGAGCCAGTCCATGTCGCCATGCCCGCCGCTGCCGAGGAATTCGAGGAAGTATTTTCCGGCTTCACTGGTCGCATCAGGCGCGGTGAAGCCGATGGCATCGAAGCCGAGCGCGCGCGCCTCGCGCCGAAGCGCCGCCTTCAGATCGGATGGTGAGAGCGTGACTGCAGGGTTCAGAAGTCGAGGTCCACATAGGTGCGCGACGCCGGCACCCCCGCCAGCCATTCGCTGAGCAGCGGGCGGAACGACGGGCGGGATTTCACCCGCGCGTACCACGCCTTTGCCGCGTCGTCCTCGCCCCATGGCACATCGCCCAGATAGTCGATCGCCGAGAGATGCGCCGCGGCGGCGAGATCCGCGTAGGTCAGGCGGTCGCCGGCGAGATAGTTCCGCGTCTTCGCCAGCCAGCCGATATAGCTCAGATGATAGCGCACATTGACCTTGGCGGCGCGCATGATGTCGGGCGCCGGCGGGCCGCCGCCATTATCTTCGCTCATGAAGCGCTTGTAGATCCGTTCGGTCACCAGCGGGTTGGAGGCTTCCTCGAAGAATTTCTCGTTGAACCATGCCATCAGCCGGCGCACCTCGACGCGCTCGGCCGACGACGTCGGCAACAGCCGCCGCTCGCCGGCATCCAGCCCATGCGTCTCGTCGACATATTCGGCGATAACAGGAGCGCCCGGAATCGGCGGAAAACCCTCAGCGATCAGGACCGGCGTGGTCGCCGCCGGATTCAGCGCCAGGTACGCCTCGCGCCGCTCCCACACCCGTTCCTCCACCAGACGCAGATCGAGACCATACTCGCCGAGCACGAGGCGGATGAAGCGCGAATGCGGACAGAACGGATGGTGATACAGCGTGTACATGAAGCCCTTGGTAGATTCACGGCGATTAAGAAACCATCAACCTGTGCGGTCCGGACCCGTGCCTTGGCCAGACCAGTTCCGGTCGTCTCTATGTCGCGTCAGCACACAAACCGGTAGCCACCCTCGCAGATGGCGCGGGTCACAAAAACGCTATAGCTCAGCAAATCGGCCGGGTAACCCATTGTTTGACGATTTTTTGCGATTGCGGCCAATGTGCGAATAAGCGAGAAGAATCCCGTTTTCCACACAGGACAGGCCACATCATGATGACGGATATGCTGCGGGCAGTGATTCTCGGCATCGTGGAGGGCGTCACCGAGTTCCTGCCGGTCTCGTCCACCGGCCACCTGCTGCTCGCGGAGCGCTTCTTCAATCTCGGCGAAGGCAATTTCTGGAAGAGCTTCGCGATCCTGATTCAGCTCGGCGCGATCCTGGCGATCCTCGTGCTGTACTTCACCAAATTGTGGCGCGTCGCGCTCGGCATGTTCTCCAATCCCGACGACCGCCGCTTCGTGATCGGCGTGCTGGTGGCGTTCCTGCCCGCCGTCGTGATCGGCCTGATCGCCGGCAAGTACATCAAGGAATTCCTGTTCAATCCGTGGGTGGTCTGCTTCACGCTGATCGTCGGCGGCGCCGTGCTGCTCTGGGTCGATCAGCTTGACCTCAAGATTTATGAGGACGATGCGACCCGGTTCCCGCTGCTGATGTATTTCTGGATCGGCGTCGCGCAGTGTCTGGCGATGATCCCCGGCGTGTCGCGCTCCGGCGCCAGCATCGTCGCTGCGATGCTGCTCGGCGCCGACAAGCGCTCGGCCGCGGAGTTCTCGTTCTTCCTGGCGATCCCGACCATGATCGGCGCGTTCGCCTATGATTTCTACAAGAACCGTGCCGACTTCACTTCCGACGGTCTCAGCGTGATTGCGGTCGGCTTCGTGGTGTCGTTCATCACGGCGATGATCGTGGTGCGGGCGTTCCTCAACTTCGTCACCCGCCGTGGTTTCACCTTCTTTGCCTGGTGGCGTGTGATCGTCGGCACGCTCGGCCTGATCGCGCTGGCGATGGGGCGATAAGACTCACCTCGTCGTCCCGGCGAAGACCGGGACCCATAACCACGAGTCGTTGTTGGTTACGCGAGATGGGGCCACAGCTCTGCACAAAGCAGAGAATCGTGGCTATGGGTCCCGGCCTTCGCCGGGACGACGAGGATAGAGCCTACGCGCTCTTCTTCTGGAACTGGCCGGTGGCGCGGAAGCGCCAGAGATATTGCGGGGCGACCGCTTCCATCGAATCCGGCGTGATGCCGAGGCCGGCAAACGTCAGCCCGGCGGCCTTGGCGGCGTCGGACACCACATTGTCCGACCGCAGCATCGCGACCTGGTCGGGCGTCAGCGTGAACGGGCCCGGCGCGAACTGCAGGACATAGGATTGCAGCTTGGCGAGGCCGAACGGCAGCGGCGCTAGCATGCGATCGCGTTGGGTGATCTGGAGGATGATCTGCATCACCTCGCGCATGGTCAGCACCTCAGGCCCGCCGAGCTCGTAGGTGGCGCCTGCCTTCGCCTTGCCGTCCACGGCATCGGCCACCGCGTCGGCGACGTCAGCGACGTAGGCCGGCTGCAACTTGTTGACCCCGCCGCCGACCAGCGGCAGCACCGGCGACATCCGGGCCAGCGCGGCAAAGCGGTTGGTGAATTGATCCTCGGGCCCGAACAGCAGCGACGGCCGCATAATGGTGGCCTGTGGCGCGGCCGCCAGTACCGCCTGCTCGCCCTCCGCCTTGGCGCGGTAATAGCTCGACAGCGAATCCTTATCGGCCCCGATCGCCGAGACATGGACCATCCGGGCGCCGGCGGCGGCGGCCGCCTTGGCGATCGTCTCGGCGCCCTTCACCTGCACGGCGTCGAAGCTCTGCCCGCCGCCCTCGGCCAGGATGCCGACCAGATTGATGACGACCTGCGAATCGCGCATCGCCGCCTCGACCGAGGCCGGGTAGCGCACATTGGCCTGAACGGCATGAATCTGCCCGACGCGGCCGAGCGGCTGCAGATGGAACGCCAGTTCGGGCCGCCGCACCGCGACTCGCACGCGGTAATCGCGCTTGCACAGCGCCCGGACCACGTTCCGTCCCAGAAAACCCGATCCGCCGAAGACTGTGACGAGCGTTTCCAGGTTCGATGCCATGAGGTCCATTCCTGCCGGATTCGAGAGTGATTGAGCGCATTTAGCGCTTCTCGCGATACGCCATCAGCCCAATCCTGTACAGGCTATTTGAATTTTCAATCGCGAATTTGACAAGCGCGTAACCGATCCTTACTAAGCCGCTCCACATGCCCAGGTGGCGGAATTGGTAGACGCGCTGGCTTCAGGTGCCAGTGGCTTAACGGCCGTGAAGGTTCGAGTCCTTTCCTGGGCACCACCCCCTTTTTAAGCGATTGGAATCGCTGAGCATCCGGAGGATGGATGCGGCGAGGCCGTGACCCCGGAGGCGGGCGGGGTCGCGTCTAGATCCGCCGACTGGCGCCTGCCTCACACCATCCGCTTGCCGGCCCGCCGCGCGATCGGTTTCTGCACAAAATACATCGCGATCAGCGAGATCATCGAGCTCGCCACGACGACGTAGCCGATCCGGTCGAAATGCAGCAGCGAGCCGTCCGCATTCTCGGCGACGATCGCGGCCGCGACCACCGAGCCCAGTCCGCCCGAGAGCTGCTGCACCGAGGCCGAGACCGCGCTGAACGCGCCGCGCTGGCTGGCGTCGGGGATCGCCGACATCAGCGCCTGCGAGGGGATCATGCGCGAGAAGATGCCGACGAACATCAGCACGTTGACGATGATCGCGGTCAGCAGCGAGACGTGGCCGAGATGGGTGTAGATCAGCACCATGATGACGGAGACCACGCAGCCGAAGATGAAGGTCGGATATTTGCCGAATGCATCGCTGGCGCGGCCGACCAGCGGCCCGATCGCGATGCTGAACAGCCCGGAGACCAGATAGATCGTCGGCAAATGGACGATGTCGATGCCGAGATTGTGCACGGTGAAGGCGCTGCCGAACGGCATCAGCATGAAGCCGCCGGTCGCCAGCAGCGTCGTCACCAGGAAGGCCAGCGTGTAGCGCGGCTGCGTCACGGTTGAGAACAAATGCTGGAACGGGTTGCGGTCGTGCTGCAGCTTGAGATGGCCGTCGACCGGCTCCATGAACAACGCGATGGCGGCGATTGCCGCGAGCGACAGGCCGACGATGGCGACGAAGCAGATGTGCCAGTTCCAGTGGTTGGCGAGGAAAAGTCCGGCGGGCACGCCGAGCACCTGGCTCGCCGCGAATGCGGTCTGGATGAAGCCCATCACCCGGCCGCGCAGCTGCAGTGGGAACAGGTCGGTGACGATGGCGAGCACCACGGAGCCGATCACTCCGCCGAACAGGCCGGTGACGATGCGGCCGAGCAGCAGCACGTGGAAATTCTGCGCCAGCGCGCACAGTACCGTGCCAAAAGTGAAGCCGACATAGAAGAACAGCAGCAGTCGCTTGCGATCGAAGCGATCGGCAAAGCCGGCGGCGAGGATGCCGGAGATGCCGGCCGCGAAGGCGTAGGCTGACACTGCGACGCCGAACTGTCCGGCCGTGATGTTGAGCGACGGCATCAGGATGGCACCGAGCGGCGACATGATGATGAAGTCGAGGATCAGGGTGAACTGCGTGAAGGCCAGCAGCGCGATGAGGAACGTTTGATAGCGCGAAAAGCCGCGCTCCTGCTGGTCGTCATCGATCGGCGCGGCGATGGTCTGTTCCGACATGAGGCTCATTTCTGAAGATGAGTAGGACGTGCGAGCGGCTGGGCACAGATAGGGCCCCGTTCGTGGATTTCATCGGCGCGGACACGCAAAAAATGCGCGGAAGTGTCATCAAGAACCGCGAAATTTCCGCTCGTCTATATGGGTATTGCGAGGCCTCGGGTCATCCCGTCACCAATCGTTTGAATTGCAGCGTGATCCAAATGCAACAGAGCTCAAGCGATACTGGGCAGCCGTGTCGGGATGTGGCAAGAGCGGGGCGTAACCCCGGGCTGGGCCGCCTGGCGACCGCCTATGCGCTCGCATCCCCGGCGTTTGGGGGTTACTGTCGTCTGTCGAATCGACCCGAGACCCGAGGCCTTATTTCATGACCATCCGCCTGCATCGCGGCGATCTGCCCGATCTCACGCGCTACACCGATTCCGTTGCGATCGACACCGAGACCATGGGGCTGCATCCGCATCGCGACCGGCTCTGCGTGGTGCAGATGTCGAACGGCGACGGCACCGCCGATGTGATCCAGATTCCGAAGGGTCACACCGATGCGCCGAACCTGAAGGTGCTGCTCGCCAATCCCAACATCACCAAGATCTTCCATTTCGCGCGGTTCGACGTTGCGGTGCTCTACAACACTTTCGGCGTGATGCCGACGCCGGTCTATTGCACCAAGATCGCCTCGCGGCTGTCGCGCACCTACACCGACCGCCATGGCCTGAAGGATCTGGTGCGCGAGGTGCTCAACGTCGAGTTGTCGAAGCAGCAGCAGTCGAGCGACTGGGGCGCGCAGAGCCTCAGCGAAGCCCAGCTCGCCTATGCCGCGTCCGACGTGCTGCACCTGCATGCGCTGCGCGACAGATTGAATGTGATGCTCGCGCGCGAAGGACGCACCGACCTGGCCCAGGCCTGCTTCGGTTTCCTTCCCGCCCGCGCCAGGCTCGATCTCGACGGCTGGGAGGCCGAGGACATCTTCGCCCATTCATGATTTCGCCGTTCATGATGGGCGCCGAATTCGTCGCGGCAGGGGCCGTTCCGCCCCGTTTCGGCCAAACTGTTCACGCGTGGTCCCTTGCGGGGGGCGCGACGCGAGGTCCGGGCTGCATATTTGGGCGGCTCCGGCTAGAATAGGGGCGATTTCGCGCCTCTGGAGCTCAGGTGAATTCGATTCAGAATCCAGCCCAGAATCCCGGTTATGTCACGGGCCTCGAGGCGCGCTTTGCTGCCGCCGCGCGGCACAGCCGCATGGTGCGGATCCTGCGCGTTGCGGTGCCCGCGGTGGTCGGGCTGTCGATGGCTTCGATCATCTTCGTCTCGGTCTACAATCCATTCCGCGAACTGATCCCCAAGCTGCCGGTCGAGATGGACAACCTCGTGGTGTCGGGCACCAAGATCACGATGGAATCGCCGCACATCGCCGGCTTCTCGTCCGAAGGACGGCCCTATGAAATGTGGGCCAAGGCGGCGATCCAGGACGTCACCGATCCTGATCATGTCGAGCTCAAGACGATCCGCGCCAAGGTGGCGCAGCAGGACGACTCGACCGTGACGATGGATGCGCGCACCGGCTTCTTCGACAACAAGAAGCAGCTGCTCGATCTGCGCCAGGATATCTTCCTGCAATCCTCCACCGGCTATGAGGCGAAGCTGACGCAGGCCTTTGTCGACATCAACAAGGGCAACGTGTCGTCGGACGAGCATGTCGACGTCAAGCTGCTCCAGGGCACGCTGACATCAGACCGGCTCAGGATCTACAACAGCGGCGAGCTCGTGCGTTTCGAAGGCAATGTCGTGATGTACCTCGACAAGCTTGGCGACAACAATCCGAGCCCGCAAGCCGAGCCCGCACCGCCACCTCCTCCTCCGGCGCCGCCGAAGGCGCGCAAATCCGCCAACCCGAAATGATTTTGATGATGAGACGTTTTCCGTACGGCACGGCAATTGCGGCCTTCCTGCTTGCGCTGCTCGCAACCGGCGCGGCCTCCGCACAGGGCTCGATGAGCGGCGTTCCCAACGCCATGCAGGGCTTTTCGCAGAACCGCGACCAGCCGATCCAGATCGAGGCCGCCGCGCTCGAAATGCGCGACAAGAAGAAGGAGGCGACCTTCTCCGGCAACGTGAAGGTGGTGCAGGGCGACACCACCATGACCTCGAAGATCCTGGTGGTGTTCTATGAGGACAAATCGACCCAGACGCCGGCACCTGCGCCGGCCGGCACCAAGGCCGCTTCCGCCAAGGGGACCGCTCCGATGCAGTCGGCGACGCCCGGCCCCGGTGGCGCGTCCTCGATCAAGCGGCTCGAGGCGAAGGGCAATGTCGTCGTGACCCAGAAGGACCAGGTCGTCACTGGCGAGACCGCGATCTTCGACACCAAGACCAATCTGATCACCATGCTTGGCGGCGGTGGCGGCCAGGTGGTGCTGACCCAGTGCCAGAACGTGCTGCGCGGCGATCGTCTGCTGGTCGACATGACCACCGGCGTCTCACGAGTGGAATCCGATAGCGGCAAGGTGCAGGGCCTGTTCATCCAGTCGCAGGGCGGCCAGAGCGGCAAGGGCGGCTGCGGAACGCCGGCCGCGCCCGGCGCGGCGCCTGCCGCCCCGTCGCCGCTTCAATTGATTCCCGGCAGCAAGCCGAAATAGCCGATCGGTGATGCGCGGATGGCTATGGGGCGCGGCGCGCGCGGCCAGTTCCGTAAGCTCCCGTCAGCTTCCGCCAGACCACCAAAAGCAAGATAAATCAAAGAATTAGATAATATTTCGCGGCCGCGAGGTTGAAGCGTGCGGGGCGAGACTGTATCTACTGCTGCGGCCCGGCCGAACGATGCGCCTTGAGGGGAAGTCTTGTCGGCCGGAGGGGCATCCATCATTCAAGGCGCGGGCGATCGCGCTTTGCCGTGCTATTTGAGCATGATCTTCGCCGCAAACGCGTCCGCTTTTGTTGCGAAGGAAGGCCGGTGTTCAGTTTTCCGGCTCATGCTTGCGCCTTCGCATGCGAATCGATTGGTCAGCAGGCAAAAGTCGCGGGATCCGTGAAAGGCTGAAGCGAAGCGGGGATGGTGGATTTTCTCGGCATGTTCCGGCGGCGCCCTGCGAAACGCAGATCCGGATTTGCGCGCGCGCATGACGACATCACGGCACTCGGCGACCAGTTCGGCGAGATGCTGACGTCTCCGGTGCGTGATGCGCCGCCGATGGCGCGCGCCGCGTCGGCTCCCGCGGTCGAGCTGCGACCCCAGCCGGCCGCAGCACCCGCCCCGGCGCGTGCGCGGCCCGCCCGCAACAACACCGCGGCCGCGCCCCAGCTGATCAAGCGGCCGGGCTACCTGGCTGTGCATAGCGTGGAAAAGAGCTTTGGCAGCCGCCAGGTCGTGCGCGGCGTCAGCATCTATGTGCGCCGCGGCGAGGCGGTTGGCTTGCTCGGACCCAACGGTGCCGGCAAGACCACCGTGTTCTACATGATCACCGGCCTGATCAAGGCCGATCGCGGCGCGATCGAGCTCGACGGCCACGACGTCACCAAGCTGCCGATGTACCAGCGTGCACGCCTCGGCATCGGCTATCTGCCGCAGGAAGCCTCGATCTTCCGCGGCCTGTCGGTGGAGCAAAACATCCGCGCCGTGCTCGAGGTCGTTGAGCCCTCGAAGAAAAAGCGCGAGCACGAGCTGGATTCGCTGCTCGACGAGTTCAACATCACGCGGCTGCGCAAAAGCCCGTCGATCGCGCTGTCCGGCGGCGAGCGGCGCCGCGTCGAAATCGCCCGCGCGCTGGCGACGCGGCCAAATTACATGCTGCTCGACGAACCGTTCGCCGGCATCGACCCGATCGCGGTCGGCGACATTCAGGACCTGGTGCGGCACCTCACCAACCGCGGCATCGGCGTGCTCATCACCGACCACAATGTCCGCGAGACGCTCGGCCTGACCGACCGTGCCTACATCGTCTATGCCGGTGAGATCTTGACTGAGGGCAGTCCGGAGGACATCGTTAACGACCCGGATGTGCGCCGACTTTACCTTGGCGAGGAATTCCGCCTTTAGCCCAAATTTTGCTTCCGTCAAGCCGTGTACAAGCTTCACGGACTAAGATAAGCAAGAATCGAGCCAACTTTTAAGGTCGATCTTGCCTCCATGGCGCTGACGCAAAGACTAGAGTTCCGCCAGTCGCAGTCGCTGGTGATGACGCCGCAGCTGATGCAGGCGATCAAGCTGCTGCAACTGTCGAACCTGGATCTGTCGACCTTTGTCGAGGAAGAGCTGGAGCGCAACCCGCTGCTGGAGCGGGCGGCCGACGGGCCGGAGCCCCCGGTGGCCGGCGAGCCGGTCATGGAGCGGGCGGACTACGGCGATTCCGACGGTTCCAGCAGCTACGGGGATGAGGGCGACTCGTCCGACATGGCTGCGGGTTCGGGTGGCGAGGCCGCTTTCGAACCAGGCCAGGAGGAGTGGCTGAACCGCGACCTCGGCACCCGCGCCGAGATCGAGCAGACGCTCGATACCGGTCTCGACAACGTGTTCTCCGAAGAGCCGGCGGAAGCCGCCGCGCGCGCCGCGCAGGACGCGGCGCCGTCGGTCTATACCGAATGGGGCGGTGGCGCCTCCAGCGACGACGAATACAATCTCGAAGCCTTCGTGGCCGCCGAGCTGACGCTCGCCGACCACCTCGCCGAACAGCTCGCGGTGGCGTTCTCAGCGCCGGCGCAGCGCATGATCGGGCAGTACCTGATCGACCTCGTCGACGACGCCGGCTATCTGCCGGCCGATCTCGGCCAGGCTGCCGAGCGGCTCGGCGCATCGCAGCAAGCGGTCGACGAGGTCGTCGCGGTGCTGCAGAAATTCGATCCGCCGGGCGTGTGCGCGCGTAACCTGAGCGAATGCTTGGCGATCCAGCTGCGCGAGCTCGATCGCTACGATCCGGCCATGCAGGCGCTGGTCGAGCATCTCGACCTGCTCGCCAAGCGCGACATCGCGGCCTTGCGAAAGCTCTGCGGCGTCGACGATGAAGACATCACCGACATGATCGCCGAGATCCGCCGGCTCGATCCAAAGCCCGGGCTGAAGTTCGGCACCTCGCGGACCCAGACCATGGTGCCCGACGTCTATGTGCGTCCGGGTCCTGACGGCGGCTGGCATGTCGAGCTCAACAGCGACACTCTGCCGCGCGTGCTGGTCAACCAGACCTATTACTCTGAGCTGTCGAAGACGATCCGCAAGGACGGTGACAAATCGTACTTCACCGACTGCCTGCAGAACGCGACCTGGCTGGTCCGCGCGCTCGATCAGCGCGCCCGCACCATCCTGAAGGTCGCGACGGAGATCGTCCGCCAGCAGGACGGGTTCTTCACCTATGGCGTCGCGCATCTGCGGCCGCTCAATCTGAAAGCGGTCGCGGACGCGATCCAGATGCACGAATCGACGGTGTCGCGCGTCACCGCCAACAAATACATGGCGACTAATCGCGGCAGTTTTGAATTGAAGTATTTTTTCACCGCGTCGATCGCGTCCGCCGACGGCGGCGAGGCGCATTCGGCCGAAGCGGTGCGTCACCACATCAAGCAGTTGATCGATGGCGAGGCGCCGTCGGCGATCCTGTCCGACGACACGATCGTGGAACGTTTGCGCGCTTCGGGCATTGATATTGCCCGGCGCACCGTCGCGAAATATCGCGAGGCGATGCGGATACCATCCTCGGTGCAGCGCCGCCGTGACAAACAGAGCATGCTTGGTAATGCCCTCTCGGCTCCTGCCTCCGCGCCCGACCGCTCGCGCGATACGGCCTCCGTTTAGGTTACTCCTTGAGCATGCCCGTCCGAGTACGGAGCGGGCCATGCGCTCGTTGCGTTCGCGCCAAATCGGATTAGTCTCAATCGTCCAGGCGAAGCGTCGTCCAGCAAGGGAGGTGACCGGAAGCCAGCAAGCACCATGCTCCAGCAAGAGTGATCGAGGCATCCAGCAATCGAGGCATCAAATGACCCTTCGTATCTCGGGAAAGAGCATCAGCATCGGCGAGGCGCTTCGCGCGCGCGTCAGCGAGCGCACCGACGAGGTCCTGCGAAAGTATTTTGATGGCAACTATTCCGGTCACATCACGCTGAGCAAGGATGGCTTCGGCTTCCGAACCGACTGTGCGCTGCATCTGGATTCCGGCATCACGCTGGAAGCCGAATCCAACGCCGCCGACGCCTATGCCAGCGCGGATGCCGCGCTCCTGATGATCGAGAAGCGCCTGCGCCGCTACAAGAGCCGGCTCAAGGACCGCTCCGCGCGCAAGGCCTACGCCGCAACCGCAGCGCTTGCCGAGTTGAACGGCGCAGGCCTCGACGCGCCGAGCTATGTGATCGAGGCGCCCGAGAACGAGGACGAGGTCACCGAATACAGCCCCGTGATCATTGCCGAGGCAACCACCGCGTTGAAGCGCCTGTCGGTCAGCGAAGCCGTGATGGAGCTCGACCTGACCGGCGCCTCCTGCCTGGTGTTCCAGCATGGCGGCAGTGGCCGGTTGAACATCATATATCGCCGCACGGACGGCAATGTCGGCTGGGTCGACCCGCCCGCGGTGAGCCCCTGAGGATAGTTGACCGATGGCATTGACGTTCGAAGCCAGCCCTGCTTATGGTCCGCCGCCTCCAGGAATAAGGCGGCGGAACAGGGTTCGCAGGTGTTGGCACCGCCGCTACGTTGGAGTAGAAGCCCTGCCAGCCGGACCCGGGCTAAGCCCGCATCCCACCTCAACTTCTTGTCGCCGCCGCTGTAAAGCCCATTTCGCAACCTGACGGTCATTCACCTCGGAACGTCCCAATGCCGATTACCGATCTGGTCGCACCCGAGGCGATTCTCCCGGCTTTGAAAGTCATCAGCAAGAAGCAGGCGCTGCAGGAACTCGCCGCGCGTGCATCGGCATTGACCGGGCAGAACGAGCGCGCCATTTTTGAAGTGCTTCTGCAGCGCGAGAAGCTCGGCACCACGGCGGTCGGCTACGGCGTTGCGATTCCGCACGGCAAGCTGCCGAAGCTCGAGAAGCTGTTCGGCTTCTTTGCCCGTCTCGAGCGCCCGATCGATTTCGAGGCGATGGATGGCCAGCCGGTCGATCTGATCTTCCTGCTGCTGGCGCCCGAAGGCGCCGGCGCCGACCACCTCAAGGCTTTGGCGCGCATCGCCCGCCTGCTGCGCGACCAGGACGTCGCCAAGAAACTGCGAGCCTCGCGCGACGCCCAGGCGATCTACTCGGTACTCGCGCTGCCCCCGGCGAGTGCGGCGTAATTGTCGTCGGCGAACTCGTTCGCGCAACTGTCATCAAGCCATAGCCTGTTCGTCACACGATGGCGCATGCCACCGCGTCGTCGATGTTGTCGATCGCTGCGTCTCCGTAGCCCGGATGACGCGCAGCGTAATCCGGGAAAGTCTCGCCGCCGGCACGAACCCCGGATTTCGCTGCGCTTCATCCGGGCTACGGAACATGATCGGAGCCACAGATCTATCTTCTCCTTCCCCCTGAAAGAGGGAAGGTCGGGATGGGGGTCAGCGGCAGGCGACGCTGCATGTGGAGGGAGCAGATCCCACCCGCTTTGCTCTTGCGAGCAAAGCGAGCTCCCCCTTTTCAAGGGAAGGTTGGAGCCACTCTGCGATCGCAGCGTAGCCCGGATGGAGCGAAGCGCAATCCGGGAAAATCTTACGGCTGGCACGAATCCCGGATTTCATCCGGGCTACGAAGCATTCCCAACGTCTCAGCAGATCGTCGGCAGCAGACGGCGGACTTCGTCGAGCAGATCCGGAACGGCCTTCTTGTCATCTGCGAGATGCCTGAGCAGCGCGCTCTGGAACAGGCCGTCGAACAGCGCGTAGAGCGCCGCCGGTGACGATGCCGGGCGCTTGTTGCCGAGCTCGGCATAGCGCGTGGCGATGCGCCAGATCATCGCTTCCAGGCTCTTGTCGATCTCGAGCACGTCCTTGCGAAACGCCGGCTCGAACATCGCCTGCGAACGCAAATCGTACCAGAGCCGATGCATGCGCGCTTCATTCTCGAGCGTGGCCGCGAGCTTGGCGAGGAAGCCTTCGGTCAATTCGTCGCGGCTCCGTGCCGTCGTCACCACCTCGTCATAGCGCGTCACGCATTTCGCCTTGTAGTGACGCACGCAGCAGCAGATCAGATCGAGCTTGTCGCTGAAGTAGTAGTGAAACACGCCGTGCGTGAAGGCGGAGTTCTGCGCGATCTCGCGCAAGCTGGTGCGCGCGAAGCCGAGCTCGCCGAGCGTCTCCAGCGCGGCCTCCGCAAGCTCGATGCGCCGCGCGTTGAACTTCTCGTCGCGTAGCGTCTCGGCCGCTACGGCGACCCGCTGGGCCGCTCCTGTCGCTTGCCGCGCCATCCGGTGCTTTCCCTCTTCTTCCCTTCAGCAACTTATACCGCGGCGCCCGCGGTGCGCTGCATCCCTTCACAGCATCCTCTTTGACGCTTGTCAAATTGAGGCTTGACAAGTGTCAAGTTCGTGGACGAGGGTTGCTCCAATAATTTGGACAACCGTCAAGACGGCTGACCAATCGACAAAACAGGAGGAAATGCCCCGCCGGGCGCGCCAACGCTGCGCCCCGCCGACGCCGGCCGCGACCACCAATACGCGTCAATGCGCAAGGCCACGCGCCGCGCTGCCCCAGTCCGCAGCACCATCAATCAGCAAGCAAAGGGAGGACTACGTCATGAGTGGGAAGAGCCTTGAAGGCAGGAAAGCCCTGGTCACCGGCGGCGCCCGGGGGATTGGCGCGGCGATCGCACAGGCGCTGGCGCGCTCCGGCGCTACGGTCATGATCGGCGATATTCTCGAAAGCGTCGGAAAAGACACCGCCGGCGAGATCGCCAAGGCCGGCGTGAAGACCGGTTTCGTCAAGCTCGACGTCACCGATGACGCGCAGTGGGAGCGGGCCGCCGCCGCGACGGTCGAGACGCTGGGCGGCTTCGACATCCTGATCAACAATGCCGGCATCGAGATCACCTCGCTGGTCGCCGACATCAAGGCCGAGGACGCGCGGCGGATGTGCGACGTCAACATCGTTGGCACCGTGCTCGGCATGAAGCACGCCTTCCGCGCGATGCGGCCGGGCGGCGCCGCGGGCAAGGGCGGTGCGGTGGTCAACATCGCCTCCGTCGCGGCGACGATCGCCTTCCCGAGCATCGCCGTCTATTCCGGCACCAAATCCGCGGTCGACCGCATGACCCGTGTCGGCGCCATGGAAGCCGGCAAGCTCGGCTATGGCGTGCGCGTCAACTGCATCTACCCCGGCCTGATCCCGACCGACATGGGCCTGCAGCTCGCCAATGACATCGTGAAGATCGGCCTCGCCGCCGACGTCGATGCCGCGGTCGGTTCGGTGGTCGAGCAGACGCCGCTCGGCAAACTGGCAGAGGTTACCGACATCGCCGACGCAGCGGTGTTTCTGTGCTCGAACGATGCCCGCTTCATCACCGGCATCGGCCTGCCGGTCGATGGCGGCATGGGCATGTAGCAACAAGCCGACAACAGGCATTTCGGAGGAACGCAATGAGCGAGAAGAAGCCCGTCATCGTCTACGGCGCGTCCGGCTACACCGGCCGGCTGGTCTGCGAATATCTGCGCGAATACAACATCCCCTTCATCGCCGCCGGCCGCAGCGCCGACAAGCTCAACGCCGCGATGAAGTCGAACGTGGCCGGCATCGAAACCGCCGACTATGAGGTGGTGACGGTGCCGCACACCGCGGCCGCGCTGACCGAGTTGTTCAAGGGCGCTTCGGTGGTGCTCAACACGGTGGGCCCGTTCGCCAAGTTCGGCATCGAGGTGGTGCAGGCTTGCTTCGCTGCCAAGTGCCACTACACCGACACGACCGGCGAGCAGGACTGGCTGATCACGCTCGAGCAGGAGTTCGGCACGAAGTTCGGCAATGCCGGCCTGCTGCTGGCGCCGGGCATCGCGCAGATGTACACCACCGGCGAGATCGCCGCACAGCTCTGCCTGGAGACGCCCGGCCTCGACACGCTCGATATCGCCGTGTTCTGGGGCGGCAGCCCGACCATCGCGTCGACGCAGACCATCCTGGTCAACGCCGCGATGGCCAAGGCCTATTACCTCGAGCAGAACAAATACGTCGAGCATCAGCCCGATGCGGGCCTCACCAGCCTCGCCATCCCCGGCCAGCACGAGCTGGCGCTGGCGCTGCCCTGGGGCGGCACCTCGCACCCGGTGTGGTTCAAGCGCGATCCGCGCGTTGCCAACGTCAAGGTGCTGGGCGGCGTGTTCAATCGCGCGTTGATGCTGGGCGTGCCGCAGATCGTCGCCGCCGCGCTGGAGGCGACCAAGGACATGAAGCCCGACGAGCGTTACGCCGCGCTGGCGCAGACCGCGGCCGGCGTGATGAATACCATGCCGCCGCGCGAGAACCCGCGCGTCAACAAGTCGCTGGATTCGGTGTATGCCTCCGGCCCGCTCGGGCGCGCGCACTGCGTCATCTACGGCAACAGCAACTACAAGCAGACCGGCATGCTGCAGGCCTTTGCCGCTGCGTATCTGCTGCAGCAGCCGCCCAAGCGCGTCGGCTTCGCCTCCGGCTGCCAGGCGTTCGGCCATCACGAGCTGCTCGGGCAATTGCGCAGCTTCGGCCTGGTCGGCAAGCCGGTGCTGACCGTGCACGACTAAGCGTGAGCCCCGATCGGATCGGGGCTCGGCAATCGGTTCCCTGAAGCGTTTTCGTCAAGCGGACGGGTATCCGCCTTGCTCGAAAACGCACTGCGGGTGACGCAATCGCGCGTCACCCGCCTCTCTCGTGAGACCCGCCATGCGCTTCATCGACTATCTCGACAAAGGTGCTTCGCTCGGCGCCGACGCGCCGTGCCTCACGATGGACGGACGCGACCTCAGCTATGGCGACGTGCAGCGGCTGAGCTATCGGATCGCGCGCGGGCTCGAGCGATCCGGCATCACGCCCGGCGAGAAGGTCGCGATCCTGTCCGGCAACGATCCGCTCGCGTTTGCCTGCGTATTCGGCATCTCGCGCGCCGCGGCCGTGTGGTGCCCGATCAATCCGCGCAACGAGGCGGCCGAGAACAAGTTCATCCTCGATCAGTTCGACTGCAGCCTGCTGCTGTTTCATTCCAGCTTCGCTCCGATGGTCGAGGCCGTCAGGCAGGATCTGCCCAAGCTGCGCGCGCTGGTCTGCGTCGATACCGAGCTGCCGTTTGCGCCGTCGTTCGACCGCTGGCTCGACGGGCTCGCCGGCGATGTCTATCAGCGCGAGGTGATCGACGATCTCGCGATGATCCCGGGCACCGGCGGCACCACCGGCAAGCCGAAGGGCGTGATGCTGTCGGGGCGCAACATCGAGGCGATGACCGCGCTGACCCTGATGGGTTATCCGTTCAAGGGACGTCCGATCTATCTCGCGCTGGCGCCGCTGACGCATGCCGCCGGCGTGCTGTGTTTTCCGATCATGACGCTGGGCGGCCGTATCGTGATCATGCACCACCCCGACATCGGCGAGTTCCTGACGCTGATCGAGCGCTACGGCGTCACCCACACCTTCCTGCCGCCGACCGTGATCTACATGCTGCTCGATCATCCCGGGCTCGACGCAACCGATCGCAGCTCGTTGCAGTGCTTCTGGTATGGCGCGGCGCCGATCTCGGCGACCCGGCTTGCCGAAGCCGTGCGGCGGATCGGGCCAATGGCGCAGCTGTTCGGCCAGACCGAGGCGCCGATGATGATCTCGATGATGGCACCGGCCGACCACTACAATGCGGACGGCACGATCGCGCTGGAGCGGCTTGCGTCCGCGGGGCGGATCGGCCCGCTGGTGCAGGCCGGCATCATGGACGGCGACGGCAAGCTGTTGCCCGCGGGATCGCGCGGCGAGATCGTGGTGCGCGGCTCGCTTGTCATGCAAGGCTACTACAAGAACCCTGAGGCCACGCGCGAAGCATCAGTGCATGGCTGGCACCACACCGGCGACATCGGCTACATCGACGCCGACGGCTATCTCTACATCGTCGACCGCGCCAAGGACATGATCATCACCGGCGGCTTCAACGTCTACTCGATCGAGGTCGAGAACGCGTTGCGCGCTCACGCAGCGGTGCAGGATTGTGCGGTCATCGGATTGCCCGACGAGAAATGGGGCGAACGCATCGTCGCAGTGGTGCAGCCGCGCGCCGGCCACTCCATCGATGCAACGGCGCTCGCAGCTTTCGGCAAGCAGCAGATCGGCAGCATCAAGACGCCGAAGCAGATCGAGGTCTGGGACGACCTGCCGCGCTCCAAGGTCGGCAAGGTGCTGAAGCCGGACATCCGCGCGCGATTGACGGAGCGCTAGCTCGCTTTCACCTCTTTCCGTACTCGGTGAAGACGTAGTCACGGTTCTGCACCACGGTGTGGCACGCATAGCCGCACTTGGCATCGTTCTCCTGTGGCGGATTATCCGTCGTATTGGCAGGCCTGAATACATCTGACGCAGCGTCATATTCGAACGCGCCATATCCCCATCCGCCGCTGTCTGCGAACCGCTTGCTGTCCTTTGCCATGAAGTCGACGTCGTGCTGGGCGCCAGGCACCGTGGGCTGACCGGGATACGCCTCCTGCTTTTTTGGGAGCCAATGGACCTTCGCCATCTTGGCGCCATCCGGGAACGGCTTGCCATTGCCAGGTATACCCTCGCGGTAAGCGTTGATCATCGCAGGATTGCCAAGGATCACGGCGATGACGCCTTCGTTTTCGCTGATCGCGATCACGGGCCAGTCCTCGTATCCCCTGAACTCGGAGAATGCGAGCCCGTTCGGCACTTGCAGACTGTATCTGTCCTGCGCGGAAATCGCGACACCAGTCGCTAGAACGGAAATCGACATCGAAGCAACGAGATTGATCAGCAAGCCCTTCTGCATGGTCACATCTCCTTCAATCGAGTTGGCGGCGGATAATTCTTGCTGGATATTCCCTTTGTCACATTGCCTTTCACGGGGCGGATTACAGCACGGAATTGCACAAAGCGAAATGGAGCCACGGTTCGCAGCTTGAAGCTATGCAAAAA
Source organism: Bradyrhizobium sp. USDA 4454 (assembly GCF_054822705.1). Lineage (NCBI taxonomy): Bacteria > Pseudomonadati > Pseudomonadota > Alphaproteobacteria > Hyphomicrobiales > Nitrobacteraceae > Bradyrhizobium > Bradyrhizobium sp. USDA 4454. The sequence goes on along the minus strand of NZ_JBTRCN010000001.1, from coordinate 8,414,901 downwards.
ACTCCTGAAACTGAGCGGTCTGCGCTTGCAGTGATCGAAGCCGTGAGCGCCTATTGACAACCGGCTGATGACGCCAGAAGACGGACCGTGCGCAACATTGCGCATGCGACCCCAGGGATCGCTGATGTCCCGTGACTTTCGCCTCGACCGTGTTCCCATCGACGTTCTCGCTTACGAGCTCGCCGAAGAAAGTGCGAGCGCGCTTGGGCGCATGGGCCGCGCGCTGGAACAGGCGCTCGCCAAATTGCGCGAGTTCGACGCCGCGCATCCGCCCACTGAAGCAAGGCAGCAGGCCCGGCGCATGCTGGTGCGGGAAGCCGGCCATGCGCTCTGGATGTTCGTGGTGCAGCGAGAGGCCTGCGGGCTGCGCAACAACCGGATGCTGATGCGCGACTATAACGTGCCCGGCGAGGTGCAGCTCAGCATGGGCCCGATGCTCGCCTCATCGACAACATCGTCATAAAAAAATGCGCGGGCCGCCTCGGTGTCAAGGCAGCCCGCGCATTGTATCACCGGATGCTAGTTAGCCGCGCGTCAGTGGACGCTGACGGCCTGCAACTCGTTGCTCCAGGCGTTGGCGATCGCGGCTTCGCGGCTGTCGGTCAGCATGATCGGCGTGCCGTCGGCGGCATGCAGTGCGAACAGCTTGAGGCCCGGCGCGATCTTCGGCGCCTGTGGAAAGAGGTCGGGCACGTCCTCGGAACGGACCTGCTTCACATAGGCGATATGACCCTCGCCCAGATGGGCCAGCGCTTCCGGCGTGACGCTGTCGGATTGGAAGATGGTACTCACTTCACTCATGGTCTCGACTCCTCAGTCAGATAAGCGGTCGAGTCCGCTCCTTGTTTCTATTATTCGTGCTCATTGATAGCGATTGTCTTAATGACCCGTTCAGGTTCCGGCCTGGCGAGGTCGATCGACAACAGCCCGTTCTTCAGATCCGCGCCCAGCACCTGCATCCCCTCCGCCAGCACGAAGGTGCGCTGGAAGTGGCGCGCGGCAATGCCGCGATGGATGTATTGCCGAGCCTTGTCGTCCTGCTGGCGGCCGCGGATGACGAGCTGATTTTCCTCAATAGTTACATCGAGTTGGTCGCGGGTGAAGCCCGCCACCGCCAACGTGATGCGCAGCTTTTCAGGCTGCCCGTTGGTACGGTCGCACCGCTCGATATTGTACGGAGGATAGCCGTCGGCGCCCTTTACGACGCGGTCGAGCGCACGCTCGATCTCGTCGAATCCCAGAAGGAACGGACTGGACAACGATGGAACACGAGACATTACAAAGTCCTCTCGAAGCGACTTTGAGGGGCCCTTGCGGCGCCCCATGCAACCGGTGGGCCGTCGGCCTCCGGTCAGTGAGGGATATGGGGGTGATCTGGATAGCGTTCAAGCAGCCCCGAAACCAGCCTAAACGCCCGCAACATGAGGGCAAATTCTTCTCGATCGGTTACCCCGCAACCCGCTTGCGGCCATCGGCGGTAAAAAGATGCAGTTTGTCGCGCGGGGCGACCGCCCGGATCCGCTCGCCGATCGCGGGGCCGGTGGCGCCGGGAACCCGGACGATCACCTCGCCCGGCGGCAGCTCGCCCGGATTGGCGGCAATGCCGTGCTCCTCGCGCTGGCGGCTGCCATAGACGAAGGTCTCGGCGCCGACATGCTCGATTGCCTCGACCGTCAGGTCGAGGGCAACGCCGCCGGAAGCGGCCTCACCGGTGATGACGAAATCCTCGGGCCGGATGCCGACAATGCCGGCACCGTCAGTGCCTGATACCTGGGAGGTCAGCTCGTCCGAGCGCAGCGGCATCAGGTTCATCGGCGGCGCGCCGATGAAGGAGGCGACAAATGTGGTCGCCGGCTTCTGGTAGATCTCCAGCGGATTGCCGATCTGCTCGACCTGGCCGCCATTCATGACCACGAGAATGTCGGCCAGCGTCATCGCCTCGAGCTGGTCATGGGTGACGTAGATCGAGGTGGTGTTGAGCCGGCGCTGCAGCTTGCGGATCTCGACCCGCATTGCGATGCGCAGCTTGGCGTCCAGATTCGACAGCGGCTCGTCGAACAAAAACACCTTCGGCTGGCGCACGATGGCGCGGCCCATCGCGACCCGCTGGCGCTGGCCGCCGGAGAGCTGTCGCGGCTTGCGCTCCAGCATCGGCGACAGCTCGAGTACGCGCGCGGCTTCCTCGACCCGGGTCCTGATCTCGGCCTCGGCCATGCCGCGGTTGCGCAGGCCGTAGGCCATGTTGTTGTAGACGCTCATATGCGGATAGAGCGCGTAGTTCTGGAACACCATCGCGATGTCGCGGTCGGCCGGCTCGACCTGGTTGACGACGCGGCCGCCGATGTCGATCTCGCCGCCGGTGATGGTCTCGAGCCCGGCGACCATGCGCAGCAGTGTGGACTTGCCGCAGCCGGAGGGGCCGACCAGTACGCAGAACTGGCCGTCGCCGACGTCGACATCGACGCCCTTGATGGCCTCGAAGCCGCCGGGATAGGTCTTGCGGACGCTGCGCAGCGTGACGTTGGCCATTATTTTTCGGTCTCCACCAATCCGCGCACGAACAATTTCTGCATCACGACGACGACGAACACCGGCGGCAGCATCGCGAGCAGCGCGGTCGCCATCACGACGGGCCATTCGGTCAGCGCGTCGGTCGTGGTGATCATCTTGCGGATGCCGACCTGGATGGTCTGCATGTCGTCGCGCGTCGTGATCAAAAGCGGCCAGAGATATTGATTCCAGCCGAGGATGAACAGGATCACGAACAGCGCGGCCATGTTGGTGCGCGACAGCGGCAGCAGCGTATCCCAGAAGAAGCGGAACGGGCCCGCGCCGTCGATCCGCGAGGCCTCCAGCAATTCATCGGGCACGGTCATGAAGAACTGCCGGAACAGCAGCGTGGCGGTGGCGGACGCGATCAGCGGCAGCGACAGGCCGGCGTAGCTGTCGAGCAGGTGCAGATCGGCGACGATCTTGTAGGTCGGATAGATGCGCACCTCGACCGGCAGCATCAGGGTGATGAAGATGATCCAGAAGATCGCCATCCGGAACGGAAAGCGGAAATACACGATCGCATAGGCCGAGATGATCGAGATCGCGATTTTGCCGACCGCGATCAACAGCGCCATGACCAGCGAGTTCAGCATCATGTTGAGCACCGGCTCGCGGGTCGAGCCGCTCGTGCCGACAAACAGCGTCTGGTAATAGGTCTCGAGGAAATGGCCGCCGGGCAGCAGTGACATCTGGCCGTTGGCGATGACGGCGTTGTCCTGGGTCGAGGCGACGATCGCCAGATACACCGGGAAGGCGACGATCGCGATCCCGATCCACAGGATCACGTGAGCCAGATAACGCTGGAAGCCCTCCTCTTCGACCATCAGTAGGTCACCTTGCGTTCGACGAAGCGGAACTGGATTCCCGTCAGCACGACCACGATGACCATCAGGATCACCGACTGCGCCGCGGAGGAGCCGAGATTGCCGCCGAGCAGACCATCCGAATAGACCTTGTAGACCAGCGTCTCGGTCGCCTTGCCGGGGCCGCCGCGGGTCATCGTGTCGATGATGCCGAAAGTGTCGAAGAAAGCGTAGACGATGTTGATGACCAGCAGGAAGAAAATGGTCGGCGACAGCAGCGGGAAGATCACGGTCCAGAACCGCCGCATCGGGCGGGCGCCATCGATTGCCGCGGCCTCGATCACGCTCTTGGGGATGCTCTGGAGTCCGGCGAGGAAGAACAGGAAATTGTAGGAGATCTGCTTCCACGCCGCGGCAAGGATGATCAGGGCCGCCGCCTGGTCGCCGTCGAGCAGCGGATTCCAGTCAACCCCCATGGCGCGCAGATAGCGCGACAGCACGCCCAGCGAGGGGTGCAGCATGAAGACCCAGAGCACGCCGACCACCGGCGGGGCGACGGCATAGGGCCAGATCAGCAACGTGCGGTACAGCGTCGAGCCGCGCAGCGGCTTGTCGGCCATGACGGCGAGCAGCAGCGCAAACGACAGCGAGGACACCGCGATCGCAAATGAGAACGCGAAGGTCCTGATGATCGCGGCGAAATAGGCCGGTTCCTTGAACAGTTCGAGATAGTTCTCGAACCAGACGAAGCTGGTGGACAGGCCGAAGGCGTCCTGCAGCAGGAAGGACTGGATCACCGCCTGCGCGGCCGGCCAGTAGAAAAAGATCAGGACGATCGCGAGTTGCGGGGCAACCAGCGCGTAAGGCAACAGCTTTGATTGGAAAATTGCTTGCTTTTGCATGGCATCCAGAAAAATGGCAGGCCGCATGATGCGGCCTGCCGGGTCGTCGGTCTAGAGTCGGATTATTTCACGGCGGTCTTTTCAAACTGCCGTAGCATCTGGTTGCCGCGCTCGACGGCAGCGTCCAGCGCCTGCTTGGCGGTCTTCTTGCCGGCCAGAGCCTGCTCGATCTCTTCTGACCACATGTCGCGCAACTGCACCATGTTGCCGAGGCGCAGGCCGCGGGAGTTTTCGGTCGGCTCCTTGTTGGTGAGCTCGAGCAGCGGGGTCTCGAGATAGGGCTGATCCTTGTAGAAGCCCTCTTCCTTGGCCTTGGCGTAGGCGGCCTTGGTGATCGGCAGATAGCCCGACGCCTTGTGGATCCAGACCTGGCGATCGGTGTCCGAGAGGAAGGTCAGGAACTTGGCCACGCCCTTGTATTCCTCGGCGGACTTGCCGCCCATCACCCAGAGCGAGGCGCCGCCGATGATCGAGTTCTGCGGTGCGCCCTTGACGTCGGGATAATACGGCATCGGCGCGGCGGTGAAGTTGAACTTGGCCTGCGCCTTGACGTTGCCGAAGAACGCCGACGAAGTCAGGTAGATCGGGCACTCGCCCGAGGTGAAGCGGCCTTCGCCGGTGTTGGTGCGGCCGGCATAGTCGTAGATCTTGTCCTTCTGCAGCTCGACCAGGTTCTCGAGATGCTTGACCTGCAGCGGACCGTTGAATTCGAGCACGGTGTCGAACCCGTCGAGGCCATTGGCCTTGCTGGCGAGCGGCACGTTGTGCCAGGCCGACAGCTGCTCGAGATTGACCCAGGTGACCCACGAGCCGGAGAAGCCGCAGGTCGCGTAGCCGGCCGCCTTCAGCTTCTTGGCTTCCTCGAACACTTGCGGCCAGGTCTTCGGGATCTCCGCGATGTTGGCCTTCTTCATCGCGTCGAGATTGACCCACATCACCGTCGACGACGAGTTGAACGGGAACGACAGCATCTCGCCCTTCGAGGTCGAGTAGTAGCCGGTGATCGCGGGCAGGTAGACGCTCGGATCGAACTTCTCGCCGGCGTCGGCCATTAGCTTGTAGACCGGCTTCACGGCGCCGGTGGCAGCCATCATCGTCGCGGTGCCGACCTCGAACACCTGCATGATGTGCGGCGCGTTGCCGGCGCGGAATGCAGCGATGCCAGCGTTCATGGTGTCGGCGTAACCGCCCTTATAGGTCGGGATCACCTTGTAGTCGGACTGCGCGGAATTGAAGTCGTTGGCCAGCTTGACGATGACGTCGTTGTTGGCGCCGGTCATCGCGTGCCACCACTGAATCTCGGTCACTGCAAATGCAGGCGACGCGAATGCAAGCGTAGCGGCGGCGACAGCAGCGGCGCCCAATCGTCGAAAAATCATCAAAGCCCCTCCCGGTTGGAATGTCATCTTTCGTTGCGCGCGTTATCAGCGCCGGATGACGTTCAAATGACCGTATAAACGAAAGCCATCGTAGGGGGGAAGCCGCGACAAAGGGAAGCGGTAAAAAAGACGAAGATCGCACCCGGCGCCGTGCGGTGCAGCGTCAGACGCGACGCTGCACCGCAGGGCTGACGGATGGCTGTGTCAGCGCTTGCGCTGGGGGCCGCAGACCACGCCCTTGGCGACCAGGCCGTTGATCTCGTCCTTTGAGTAGCCGAACTCGCCGAGCACTTCCGTCGCGTGCTGGCTAAATTTCGGCGGCGTGCGGCGCAGGCTCGGCTTGGTGCGTTCGAGGCGGATCGGCGAGGCGACGCCCTTGTACCAATCCTTCTCGATGACGTCGCCGCGGTGGATCGTGTGCGGGTTGGTCAGCGCCTGGTCGATCTTCTGCACGGGGCCGGCCGGCAGACCGGCGGCGAGCAGCCGGTTGCACAGCGGCTCGGCCTCGTGCCGGCTGAACACGGCGGCAAGCTCGACCCGCAACGCGTCGCGGTTGGCGATGCGGTCCTTGTTGCGGGCAAAGCGCGGATCGGTGCCGAGCTCGGGCTTGCCGATTTCCTTGGCGAGCTTGCGGAAGGTGCCGTCATTGCCGACGCCGATGAAGATGTTGTCGGTCTTGGTCGGGAAGATCGCGTACGGCACGAGGTTGGGATGCTCGTTGCCGGTGAGCTGTGGCGGCTTGCCGTGCATGAAATAGTTGGCGGTGTGCGGATGCATGATCGCAAGCCCGGTCTCGTACAGGGTGGTCTCGATGAATTGGCCGAGCCCGGAGCGCTGCCGCTCCGACAGCGCCATCAGGATGCCGATCGCGGCATAGAGCCCGGTCGTGATGTCGACCAGCGGCACGCCGATACGCATCGGGCCGCTCTCCGGCGAGCCGGTGGCCGCGATCATGCCGGTCATCGCCTGGATGATTGCGTCATAGCCGGGATTGCCGCCGCGCGGGCCGTCGGCGCCGAAGCCGGAGATCCGGCAATGCACCAGGCGCGGAAATTTCGTGCGCAGCACGTCGTTGCCGATGCCCCATTTGTCGAGCGTGCCCGGCTTGAAATTCTCGATCAGCACGTCGGCGGTCTCGAGCATCTTCATCAGCACCGCGCGTCCGCCCTCGGAGGCGAGGTCGAGGCCGATCGAGCGCTTGTTGCGGTTGATGCCGACGAAATAGGCCGCGTCCTCCTCGTGGAAGGGAGGGCCCCAGTCGCGCACCTCGTCGCCGGCGGGCGGCTCGACCTTGATCACGTCGGCGCCGTGGTCGGCGAGAATCTGGGTGCAATACGGGCCGCCGAGCACGCGCGTCAGATCGATCACGCGCAGTCCGGTCATCGCGCCCGCAGCCGCTGGGGTATTCATGGAAACAACCTTCGCTCAGTTGGGATTGGACAATGCGGTCCCAGAGCTAGCGGTCTTCAGGCGAGGCAGCAATGCTTTGATCGGCGCAGGCCCATGCAGGGGGCAGCGCGGGCGTTCGCCAAGCGAACTGGCATCTGAAAGACAATGGTCCGCCACGTATCGCGGCGGACCATTGCGTGATGTGGAATGAGAGCGTTTTCGAGCGAAGTGGATACCGGTTGGCATGAAGAAAACGCGTCAAAAGAAGAATCTAGAGCCCCGTTCCGATTCAATCGGAACGGAAAGGGCTCTAGACGACGGTCAGCTTGACGTCGACATTGCCGCGGGTCGCGTTGGAATAGGGGCACACCTGGTGGGCCTTCTCGACCAGCGCTTCGGCCTCAGTACGGGACAGGCCGGGCAGCGAGACGGCGAGATCGACGGCGAGGCCGAAGCCGCCTTCCGAGCGCGGGCCGATGCCGACCGTCGAGGTCACCGCGGCGTCGGCGGGAACCTTGGGGCCGCCCTGCGAGGCCACGAATTTCATCGCGCCGATGAAGCAGGCGGCATAGCCGGCCGCGAACAGCTGCTCCGGATTGTTGCCGGCGCCACCGCCGCCACCGAGCTCCTTCGGGGTCGTGAGCTTGACATCGAGCGCGCCGTCGAGGGTTGCCGCATGGCCGTCGCGGCCGCCGGTTGCCTTGGCGCTGGTCTTGTAAAGCACGTTCACAGACATCGTGGTCTTCCTTGGTTTTGGATGGGCTTGAATTCGACAACGCGCATATTGCGCACAATTCGATTGTGAGCAATATAAAATATGCGGCCTCACATTTAATTGTTCGCAATTGAATCCGCGGTCCCGTAAGCCCAGAATGACCCGGACACGAGATGGATACGATGACGATTATGGGCAGGAAACAGACGGCGGCGGACCAGGCGCTGCGGCTCGACAACCAGATCTGCTTTGCGGTCTATTCGACCGCGCACGCGTTCAACCGCGTCTACAAGCCGCTGCTCGACCGGCTCGGGCTGACCTATCCGCAGTATCTTGTGATGCTGGCGCTGTGGGAGCGCGACGACGTGCCGGTGAAAGACCTCGGCGAGCGGCTATTCCTGGATTCCGGCACGCTGACGCCGCTCCTCAAGCGGCTGGAGGCGGCGGCGCTGATCAGGCGGACCCGCAGCAGCGCGGACGAGCGGATTGTCCTGATCACGCTGACGCCGCAGGGCCACGCGCTCCGCGAAAAGGCAAGAGCCATCCCGCAATCGATCCTCGCGGCCTCCGCCTGCACGGTCGGGGAGTTGCTGGCGATGAAGGACGAGATCGTCGCGCTGCGCGACCGGCTGAATAAGGTGCTGGGGGAGTAGCGGTGGCGGGGTGCGTCAAAAATGCTTCTTCGCAGAAGCCCGACCCGACCCGGATTTCAGGTACCGTTCGAATGCGACAGCGAGACGTTCGTCGCTGAACGCTACGTACGTTCGCAGCCGCCATGGCCCGTACTTCGAGGTATGTGGGACTTCGCCGGCATTGTGCTTTATTAGACGTGCAAGCACATCGTCAGTCATGCCGACATAGAAATGCTCGGCATCGAGACTCTCTAGAATGTAGCCGTATTTCATTGCGTATCCTCCACGTGAGTGAGGATACATCAGCAATCGGAACTCATAAAAAACAGCTTGCCTCGGCCCGCCGTCGCCCTTCGGGCTACGGCGGGGCAGCCTTCGCTCGCATCGCTACGAGGGACTTCCGGGCTTGCCCAGCCGAAGCTCGCGAAGCGAGCGAAGGCTGGTGGAGCCAGGCGGGATCGAACCGCCGACCTCTTGCATGCCATGCAAGCGCTCTCCCAGCTGAGCTATGGCCCCTTATCCAGTGGGATGATCCTGGGGGATCGATCCCGGTCCGCGCGGCCTGGATGACTCGCGCGGCAGCACCGTTGATCATAGATCGGCGCCGATCTCAAGTCTCTTCATCACCGCCGACGTCACCAATGATGTCGGTCACGTCCTCATCGCCCTCTTCCTCGTCGGCGATGAAGGTCGAATCGTCGTCGTCATCGTCATCGATGGTCTCATCGACCTCGATATCGTCCTCGGATTCGGGAACCTGAGCCTTGACCTTGCCGGTGTTCTCCTCGGCATCGGCCTCCTCGAGCGAGACCAACTCTTCGGCCTCGGCGGGTTCCGGCATGTCGGCGGCGGTCGCAGGCGAATTGACGGTGGCGCCACGGCCCCGCGGCGCGGCCACCGGCGCGATCGGCACGACCTCGCCGGTGTAGGGCGAAATCACCGGGTTTTTGTTGAGGTCGTAGAACTTCTTGCCCGTGGTCGGGCAAATGCGCTTGGTTCCGAGCTCGGACTTGGCCACGTGGTCATCCCAGAATTTTGCTGAAAAACGGTGCTTCACTTGGCTAGTTGAGGGGCCGCTGTCAATAGCGGTTTGCGCGCAAGTGACGGGCGCGTGACGCGGTGTTGCCTATGTGATACCTGCCGCGGCGCGAGAGGACACAATCTTGGCCCATTCTGACACCCCGACCCCGCTGGAATCGCGCGCCTGCGGCCCCCTGGCCGGCAAGGTCCGCGTCCCCGGCGACAAATCGATTTCCCACCGTGCCCTGATCCTGGGAGCGCTTTCGGTGGGTGAGACCCGCATTTCCGGCCTTTTGGAGGGCGAGGACGTCCTCAATACCGCCAAATCCATGCGCGCGCTGGGCGCCAAAGTGGAGCGGACGGCGCCGTTTGCCTGGTCGGTCGCAGGCGTCGGCGTCGGTGGTTTCGCCCAGCCCGCGGCCCCGCTCGATTTCGGTAACTCCGGCACCGGCTGCCGGCTGGTGATGGGCGCGGTGGCGGGATGCCCGATCGCGGCCATCTTCGACGGCGACGCCTCGCTGCGTTCGCGCCCGATGCGCCGGATTCTCGACCCGCTGGAGCTGATGGGCGCCCGGACCAGCGATATCGGGGCCGGCGGCCGGCTGCCGCTGACCCTGCATGGTGCCCGCTATCCGGTGCCGATTGTCTACAAGACGCCGGTCGCCTCGGCCCAGATCAAGTCCGCGGTGCTGCTGGCGGGCCTGTCCGCGCCCGGCATCACCACCGTGATCGAGCAGGAGGCGAGCCGCGACCACACCGAGCTGATGCTGAAGCATTTCGGCGCGGAGATCTCCTCCGAAAAGGAAGGCAGCCACGGCCGCCGGATCACGCTGAACGGCGAGCCCGAGCTGCGCGGCGCCGAAATCGTGGTGCCCGCCGATCCGTCCTCGGCGGCGTTCCCGATCGTCGCGACGCTGATCGTCGAGGGCTCCGACGTCGTGTTCTCCGACGTGATGACCAATCCGCTGCGCACCGGCCTGTTCACCACGCTGCGCGAAATGGGCGCCTCGATCGAGGACAGCCACGTGCGCGGCGATGCCGGCGAGCCGATGGCGCAATTGCGCGTGCGTGCCTCGAAGCTCAGGGGCGTCGAGGTGCCGCCGGAGCGCGCGCCGTCGATGATCGACGAATATCTGGTGCTCGCGGTTGCGGCTGCGTTTGCCGAGGGCACCACGATCATGCGCGGCTTGCAGGAGCTGAGGGTCAAGGAATCCGACCGTCTCGAAGCCACCGCGGACATGCTGCGGGTCAACGGCGTCAAGGTCGAAGTCTCCGGCGACGATCTGATCGTCGAGGGTCGCGGCCACGTCCCGGGCGGCGGTCTCGTCGCCACCCACATGGATCATCGCATCGCGATGTCGGCGCTGGTGATGGGCTGTGCTTCGGACCGGCCGGTGAAGGTCGACGACACCGCCTTCATTGCCACCAGTTTTCCGGACTTCATCCCGATGATGTGCTCGCTCGGAGCTGATTTCGCATGATCATCGCCATCGACGGACCCGCCGCCTCCGGCAAGGGCACGCTCGGCAAGCGGCTCGCCCACCATTACGGCTATCGCCATCTCGATACCGGCGTGATCTATCGCGCGGTGGCCTATGCGATGATGGCGCTCGGCGCCGACCTCAACGATGAGGCGCTGGCGGTGGCCGTCGCGCTCGAGCTCGATCCCGAGAAATTCGGCAATCCGATCCTGAAGACCCAGAAGGTCGGCGAGGGTGCGTCCGTTGTCTCGGCTCTTCCCAAGGTGCGTGAGGCGCTGGTGAACTTCCAGCGCCAGTTCGCCGCCGATCCGCCCGGTGCGGTGCTGGATGGGCGCGACATCGGCACCGTGATCTGCCCCGATGCCGACGTGAAGATCTTCGTGGTCGCCGATCCCCGCGTGCGCGCGCGGCGCCGCACCCTTGAAGCCCGCGCCCGTGGCGAGGACGCCGACGAGGAGGCCGTGCTCGCCGACATTCTCAAGCGCGACGAGCGGGACCAGAACCGGGCCATTGCGCCGTTGCGGCCGGCGCCCGATGCCCACACGCTGGACAATTCCAACCTCGACATCGAGGCCGGCGTGCGCGCCGCCATCGCCATTGTCGAGGCGGCCCGCACAAGACGCTAAAATCGCAGGCACGGGCGGGCCTTTCGGCCGAAACCCCGGCAAAATGGGGCATTTCCTGCTTGCCGAAACTACCCCGCAGGGCTATATCAGCGCCGTTCGGAGCACCATCGACATCGTCGAGATTATGTCTGAGCGGGCCGGCGCCGGGTTTGAGCCATCCTCAAACGAAACTGACGCCGCATCTGGAGGAACGCCCGCTCCCAGGTCTTGCAGTCGATATTTCCTTAGTCGCGCTCCGGAAACTTCAAACGTACCGAACGTGCAGTCTTGCTGCCGGCCCGCTGTTGCACCTCCTGCAATGAGCGGTCGTCAGGGTTTGCGGAACCCTGACACTTCACGCGCGGTGCGCCCATCAACCCGAACTGCCGGTGAAATCCCGCATCTGGAGATCAAATGGTTTCGAATTCTGCGTCTTCTTATACCCCGACCCGCGACGACTTCGCGGCGATGCTTGATGAGTCCTTTGCCGGCGGCAATTTGCAGGAAAGCTCGGTCATCAAGGGCAAGGTGGTTGCAATTGAGAAGGACATGGCCGTCATCGATGTCGGCCTGAAGACCGAAGGCCGCGTCGCGCTGCGCGAATTCGCCGGCCCCGGCCGTGAAAGCGACCTGAAGGTCGGTGACGAAGTCGAGGTGTTCCTCGACCGTATCGAGAATGCGCTCGGCGAAGCCGTGCTGTCGCGCGACAAGGCGCGCCGCGAGGAGAGCTGGGGCAAGCTCGAGAAGGCGTTCCAGAACAACGAAAAGGTCAACGGCGTCATCTTCAACCAGGTCAAGGGCGGCTTCACGGTCGACCTCGACGGTGCAGTGGCCTTCCTGCCGCGCTCGCAGGTCGACATTCGTCCGATCCGCGACGTTGCGCCGCTGATGAACAACTCGCAGCCGTTCCAGATCCTCAAGATGGACCGCCGCCGCGGCAACATCGTGGTGTCGCGCCGCACGGTTCTCGAAGAGACCCGCGCCGAGCAGCGCCAGGAGCTGGTGCAGAACCTCGAAGAGGGTCAGGTGATCGACGGCGTGGTCAAGAACATCACCGATTACGGTGCGTTCGTTGATCTCGGCGGCATCGACGGCCTGCTGCACGTGACCGATATCGCCTGGCGCCGCGTCAACCACCCGACCGAGGTGCTGACCATCGGCCAGACCGTCAAGGTCAAGATCATCAAGATCAACCACGAGACGCACCGCATCTCGCTCGGCATGAAGCAGCTGCTGGACGATCCGTGGCAGGGCATTGAAGCCAAGTACCCGCTGGGTGCCCGCTTCACCGGCCGCGTCACCAACATCACCGACTACGGCGCGTTCGTCGAGCTCGAGCCGGGCATCGAAGGCCTGATCCACGTCTCCGAGATGTCGTGGACCAAGAAGAACATGCACCCCGGCAAGATCGTTTCGACCTCGCAGGAAGTCGAAGTGCAGGTGCTGGAAGTCGATTCGGTCAAGCGCCGCATCTCGCTCGGTCTCAAGCAGACCATGCGCAATCCCTGGGAAGTCTTCGTCGAGAAGTTCCCGGTCGGGTCGACCGTCGAAGGCGAGGTCAAGAACAAGACCGAGTTCGGCCTGTTCCTTGGTCTCGACGGCGACGTCGACGGCATGGTCCATCTCTCCGACCTCGACTGGAAGCTTCCCGGCGAGCAGGTCATCGACAACTTCAAGAAGGGCGACATGGTCAAGGCCGTGGTGCTCGACGTCGATGTCGAGAAGGAGCGCATCTCGCTCGGCGTCAAGCAGCTCGAAGGCGACCCCTTCGCCGAGCCGGGCGACGTCAAGAAGGGCGCGGTCGTGACCTGCGAAGTGCTCGAGGTGAAGGAGAGCGGCATCGAGGTCCGGATCTCGGGCACCGAGTTCACCACCTTCATCAAGCGGTCGGAGCTGGCCCGCGATCGCAACGACCAGCGCGCCGAGCGCTTCGCCGTCGGCGAGAAGGTCGATGCCCGCGTCATCCAGTTCGACAAGAAGGCCCGCAAGGTGCAGGTCTCGATCAAGGCGCTGGAAGTTGCCGAAGAGAAGGAAGCCATCGCGCAGTACGGTTCCTCCGATTCGGGTGCGACGCTCGGCGACATCCTCGGCACCGCGCTGAAGAACCGCGGCACCGACAAGTAAGCGTTCGCCGATTGAGGCGAACATTGGGGCCCCGGCGCATGCCGGGGCCCTCTTTGTTTTGCCGTAGCCCGGATGAAGCGCAGCGAAATCCGGGGTCCGTCCCCGCGGCGGACTTTCCCGGATTACGCTTCGCTCCATCCGGGCTACGGATGCGTCAATGGGACGGCCCTTGTTTTCTTCAAATTGCGCCGCAATTGATGTATTTGGCTAAGCAGATGGTGACGCTGCGACGGCAAAACGCGCGGGACTGCGCGGTGCCTATTTTCTGGAGAGATCGGATGTCGCTGGATTCAGATGTGATCGTCGACCGCCGCCGCATCAGGCGCAAGCTGACGTTCTGGCGTGTCGCCGCTGCGGTCGTTGCGATCGCGGCCATCGTCGGCGTTGGCGTGATCGCCGCCGGTGGCCGCGGCAGCTTCGCGACATCGAACGCGATCGCACGGATCAACATCGATGGGCTGATCCGCAGCGACCAGGAGCGCGTCGAGGCGCTGGAGCGGCTCGGCAAGTCGAGCTATGCGGCGGTTGTCGTGCACATCAATTCGCCGGGCGGCACCACCGCAGGCTCCGAGCAGCTCTACGATTCGCTGGTGCAGTTGAAGGCGAAGAAACCGCTGGTCGTCGTGGTCGAGGGCCTGGCCGCCTCGGGCGGCTATATCACCGCGATCGCCTCCGATCATATCGTCGCCCAGCAGACCTCGCTGGTCGGCTCGATCGGCGTGCTCTTCCAGTTTCCGAACGTTTCGGAATTGCTCAAGACCGTCGGCGTGAAGATGGAGGAGATCAAATCCTCCCCGCTGAAAGCCGCGCCCAACGGCATGGAGCCGACCAGTCCCGAGGCGCGCGCCGCGATCGAGGGTCTGGTCAAGGACTCCTATGCCTGGTTCCGTGGATTGGTGAAGGAGCGGCGCGGCATGGACGACGCCATTCTGGAGAAGGTCGCGGACGGCCGCGTCTTCACCGGCCGGCAGGCGGTCGATCTCAAGCTGATCGATCAGCTCGGGGACGAGAAGACCGCGATCGCCTGGCTGGTTGCGGAGAAGAAGGTCAAAAGCGACCTGCCGGTGCGCACTTACAAGCTCAATCCGCGCTTTAGCGACCTGACCTTCCTGCGCACGGCGGCATCCATGACACTCGATGCGCTCGGCCTCGGCGGCATCGCGCGGCGGATCGAGCAGGGCGGCGTGGCTCAGGCGGTCGACCGGTTCGGGCTCGACGGCATGCTGGCACTGTGGAGTCCGGGCGGAACCGACTGATCGGCTGCCAAACGCGTACCGTTTGATGAATTCCCGCTTTGCGGGAATCTCCGCATGCCCTAATCGGGCTATTTGTCACGCGATTTCACGGCGTTCTAAATCGATTTAGCGTCTTGACAGTGCACGGCATTTTCACGGAAATGGGTTTCCGCAAGAGCCCGGATCCCACTTTCGATGATCAAATCCGAACTTGTTCAGCGTATCGCCGAGCACAACCCGCACCTCTATCAGAGGGATGTCGAGAATATTGTGAACGCGATTCTCGATGAAATCGTCGCGGCGCTGGCGCGTGGCGACCGTGTCGAGTTGCGCGGTTTCGGCGCATTCTCGGTGAAGCATCGCCCGGCGCGCGCCGGCCGCAATCCGCGTACCGGCGAGCATGTGCCGGTCGATCAGAAGAGCGTGCCGTTCTTCAAGACCGGCAAGGAAATGCGCGAGCGTCTCAATCGCGACGAGACCGAGCCGGGAGCCTCCAAGGTCGACGCGCCCAAAGCCGACGCTTAACGGGCGGATGCTTAAGAGGCTGATGACTGACAAGGCTGTGGCTTAGCGCGCGAGATCAGGCGTTGCCGTGCCGCGGGCGACCAGCCCGCCACTTTCTCCATCGCTGCGAGAGATGGTCATGCGAAAGTTCTTCACGGCAGTGGTCGTCATTCCGCTCGGACTGATCTTCATCATCTTTGCGGTCGCCAACCGTCACTGGGTGACGGTGTCGTTTGACCCCTTCAACTCTGTGACGCCGACGATCGCGGTCACACTGCCGCTGTTCGTCGTCATCATCGCCTCCGCGATCCTGGGTGTGATCGCGGGCGGCATCGCGACCTGGTTCAGGCAGGGGCGCTGGCGCCGCGCCGCCCGGCAGCACGAGGCCGACGCGCGCCAGGTCCGTACCGAGCTCGCCGACCTCAGGGCCGCCGTCCGGGACGACGCGCAGCGCCGTCCGGCCCAGACCCAGCTTGGCTTTTACGGGCCCAATGGGCGAGACAAGCAGGGCGCGACGTTGTAGAACCCGCCCCGTCGGACCCGGGCCAGCCCGTGTTCCGGCCGCCCGAAAGCCCGTTTTGAAGACCCGTTTTGAGACCATGCCCCTGCTCGTCAAAATCTGCGGCCTGTCCACGCGCGAGACGCTCGACGTCGCGCTCGAGGGCGGTGCCGACATGGTGGGGTTCGTGTTCTTTCCGCCGTCGCCGCGCCATATCAGCCTGGAGACCGCGCGCGAGCTGGGCAGCCGCGCCAAGGGCCGCGCCGTCAAGGTCGCGCTGATCGTCGATGCCGACGATGCCACCATCGAGAACATCATCGAGACGCTGCGGCCCGACATCCTGCAACTGCACGGCCAGGAGACCACGGCACGGCTGCGCGACCTCAAGCAGAAATTTGGCCTGCCGCTGATGAAGGCGCTGCCGGTCGAGACCGCAGCCGATCTCGCCCCGCTGCCGGGTTATGTCAGTGTCGCTGACCGCATCCTGTTCGACGCCCGCGCGCCGAAGGATGCGACGCGGCCGGGCGGTCTCGGCGCGCCGTTCGACTGGCACGTGCTGGAGAATCTCGATCTCGCGCTGCCCTACATGGTCTCCGGCGGGCTCAATGCCGAGAATGTCGCTGAAGCCGTCCGCGTCACCCGCGCCGGCGGTGTCGACGTCTCGTCGGGCGTCGAGCGCACGCCCGGCGTCAAGGATCCCGAGCTGATCCGCGCCTTCATCCGCGCCGCACGCGCAACCGACTCCACTTCACCTCTCCCCGATTACGGGGAGAGGTCGACCGCGCAACGCGCGGGCGGGTGAGGGGCGCCGCAACATGATCGAGCAATTGGAGAAACCCCTCACCCCAACCCTCTCAGAGCGAGCTGTGCTCGTCTCGGCCCCGCAAGAGCGGGGCGAGGGAGCGGAAACAGCCGCGATGCGGCATCAAGAACTGATGGTTCGATGAATCAAAACCTGCCCAATTCCTTCCGCAGCGGACCCGACGAGCGCGGGCATTTCGGCATTTTCGGCGGACGCTTCGTCGCTGAAACGCTGATGCCGCTGATCCTCGATCTCGAAAAGGCCTATGCCGACGCCAAGGCCGATCCGGCGTTCCAGGCCGAGATGAATGTCTATCTGAAGGACTATGTCGGCCGGCCCTCGCCGCTGTACTTCGCCGAACGGCTCACCGAGCATCTCGGCGGCGCGAAAATCTATCTGAAGCGCGAGGAGCTCAACCACACCGGCTCGCACAAGGTCAACAATGTGCTCGGCCAGATCATGGTCGCGCGCCGCATGGGCAAGAAGCGCATCATCGCCGAGACCGGCGCCGGCCAGCACGGCGTGGCGACGGCGACACTGTGCGCGCGGTTCGGGCTCGAATGCGTGGTCTATATGGGCGCGGTCGACGTCGAGCGGCAGCAGCCGAACGTGATCCGCATGGAGATGCTCGGCGCCAAGGTCGTCCCGGTGCAGTCGGGCGCACGCACGCTGAAGGACGCGATGAACGACGCGCTGCGCGATTGGGTCACCAACGTGCACAACACGTTCTACTGCATCGGCACCGTCGCGGGTCCGCACCCCTATCCGATGATGGTGCGCGATTTCCAGTCGATCATCGGCCACGAGACCCGCACGCAGATGCAGGAGGCGGAGGGCCGCCTGCCGGACTCGCTGATCGCCTGCATCGGCGGCGGCTCCAATGCGATGGGCCTGTTCCATCCGTTCCTCGACGATCCCTCGGTCGAGATTTTCGGCGTCGAGGCGGCCGGTCACGGGCTGACGCAGCTGCACGCGGCCTCGCTCGCCGGCGGGCGCCCCGGCGTGCTGCACGGCAACCGCACCTATCTGTTGATGGATGCCGACGGCCAGATCGAGGAAGCGCACTCGATCTCCGCCGGCCTCGACTATCCCGGCATCGGCCCCGAGCATTCCTGGCTGCATGAGACCGGCCGCGTCAAATATCTCTCGGCGACCGACGAGGAAGCGCTCGCCGCATTCCAGCTGCTGTCGCGGCTCGAAGGCATCATTCCCGCGCTGGAATCCGCGCACGCGATCGCGAAATTGTCCGAGCTCGCGCCGCAGCGGCCGAAGGATCACTTGATGGTGGTCAACCTCTCGGGCCGCGGCGACAAGGACGTGCCGCAGGTCGGCGACATCTTGAAGGCGAGGCAGAAGTGACCACCCGTATCGACGCACGTTTCGCCGAGCTGAAGCAGCAGGGCCGCTCCGCTTTCGTCACCTTCGTGATGGCCGGCGACCCCGACCCAAAGACCTCGCTCGACATCCTCAAGGCGCTGCCGAAGGCCGGTGCCGATGTCATCGAGATCGGCATGCCGTTCACCGATCCGATGGCCGACGGCCCGTCGATCCAGGCCGCAGGCCTGCGCGCGCTCAAGGGCGGCATGACCCTGCGCAAGACGCTGGCGATGGTCCGCGACTTCCGCAAGGAGGACAACGCCACGCCGATCGTGCTGATGGGCTACTACAATCCGATCTACATCTACGGCGTCGACGGCTTCCTGGCCGATGCCAGGAGCGCCGGCGTCGATGGCCTGATCATCGTCGACCTGCCGCCGGAGGAAGACACCGAGCTCTGCATCCCCGCGATCAAGGCCGGGCTGAACTTCATCCGTCTGGCGACGCCGACCACCGACGACAACCGCCTGCCGGCGGTGCTCGCCAACACCTCGGGCTTTGTCTACTACGTCGCGGTCACCGGAATCACCGGCAGTGCCGCGGCCGATTCGAAGGTCGTTGGTGCGGCCGTGGCGCGCATCAAGCGGCACACCGCGCTACCGGTCTGTGTCGGCTTCGGCATCCGAACTCCGGAAGCGGCGCGCGCAATCGCCGAGAACGCCGATGGCTCCGTGGTCGGCACCGCGCTGGTTGATGCCCTGAAGGGCAGCCTCGATGCCGAGGGGCGTGCCACGCCGAAGACCGTGGGCGCGGTGGCGGATCTGGTGTCCGCGCTGGCGCAGGGGGTCCGCGGCGCCAAGCAGGCCGCTGAATAAGCCACATTTTGCGGCAACAAGGCCGCCAATGGCGGCTTGCCGGGGTCGCCTGGCCCGCCATATATCCAGCTGGTGCGGGACCGACCCGCATTTCGGAGCGAACCATGAACTGGCTCACCAACGTCGTCCGGCCGAAGATCCGCAACATCCTGCGGCGCGAGACGCCGGAGAATCTCTGGATCAAGTGTCCGGATTCCGGGCAGCTCGTGTTCTACAAGGACGTCGAGGCCAACCAGTTCGTGATCCCCGGCTCGAACTACCACATGCGGATGGGCGCGGTGGCCCGGCTGAAGTCGATCTTCGACAACGAAACCTGGTTCGACGTCGCGCTGCCCGAGGTGACGGCCGATCCGCTCAAGTTCCGCGACGAGCGCAAATACGCCGACCGCATCAAGGATGCCCGCGCCAAGACCGGACTGAACGACGCGATCAAAGTCGGTTACGGCAAGCTGGAGGGCGCCGGCGTCGTGGTCGCGGTGCAGGACTTCGATTTCATGGGCGGCTCGCTCGGCATGGCCGCCGGTGAGGCGATGGTGCGCGGGCTCGAGCTCGCGGTCGAGAAGAAGTCGCCGTTCATCGTGTTCGCCGCATCCGGCGGCGCGCGCATGCAGGAAGGCATCCTGTCGCTGATGCAGATGCCGCGCACCACCGTCGGCGTCCAGATGCTGCGCGAGGCGAAGCAACCCTACATCGTCGTGCTGACCAATCCGACCACCGGCGGCGTCACCGCGTCCTATGCGATGCTTGGCGACGTCCAGATCGCCGAGCCCGGTGCGCTGATCGGCTTCGCCGGCGCGCGCGTGATCGAGCAGACCATCCGCGAGAAGCTGCCGGAAGGTTTCCAGCGCGCCGAATATCTGCGCGAGCACGGCATGGTCGACATGGTCGTGCACCGCCACGAGATGAAGGCGACGCTGGCGCGGCTGTGCCGCCTGCTGACCAAGGCGCCGGCGCTGGAAACCGCATCGAAATCCACGGCCCCGGTCACCGAGCCGGCCCAGATCGTCACGGCGCCGGAGACGGTGCCGGCCGCGCCGCACGCGTGACCGCAAGCGCCGCCCCATCGCAAGCCTCGTTCGAGGCGTTGATCGCGCGGATATCGGCGCTGCATCCCAAGCGCATCGATCTCAGCCTCGATCGCATGCGCGGCCTGATGGAGCGGCTCGATCATCCCGAGCGCAAGCTGCCGCCGGTGATCCATGTCGCCGGCACCAACGGCAAGGGCTCGACGGTTGCCTATCTGCGGGCGATCCTCGAAGCATCAGGCCTGCGCGTGCACGTCTTCACCTCGCCTTACCTGGTGCGGCTCAACGAATGCTACCGACTGGGCGCGGTCGGCGGCGGCAAGCTGGTCGGCGACGACGAACTGCGCGCGACATTCGAGGATTGCGAGCGCGTCAACGCCGGCAACCCGATTACAATCTTCGAGATGGAAACGGCGGTGGCGTTCTGCCTGTTCGCCAAGCATCCGGCCGATGTCGCGCTGCTCGAGGTCGGGCTCGGCGGCCGGCTGGATTCCACCAATGTGGTGGAGACGCCGCTCGCCTCGGTGATCACGCCGGTCAGCATGGATCACATGGAATTCCTCGGCGACAATCTGGCGGCGATCGCCGGCGAAAAGGCCGCGATCATCAAGCGCAAGGTGCCGGTGGTGTGTGCCGAACAGGCGCCGGAGGCGATGGCCGTGATCGAGGCGGAGGCGAACCGCATGCGCGCGCCGCTGCATGCCGCCGGCCAGCAATGGCATGTCGGCGTCGAGCGCGGCCGGCTGGTCTATCAGGACGAGCGCGGCCTGCTCGATCTCGCCGCGCCAAGACTGTTCGGCCGGCATCAGTTCGACAATGCGGGCCTCGCGATCGCGACCCTGCGCGCAATCGACGCATTCAAGCTCAACATCGCAGCCTTCGAGGCCGGCATCGTCAATGCGGAATGGCCGGCGCGGATGCAGCGACTGGTCTCAGGCAACCTGGTCTGCCAGGGCCCGCAGGGCTCCGAGATCTGGCTCGATGGCGGCCACAATGCCGAGGGCGGCCGCGTTGCCGCCGCGGCGCTCGGCGATCTCGAGGAGCGGGTGTCGCGGCCGCTGGTCGTAATCGCGGGCATGATGGCCAACAAGGATGCCAATGCTTTCCTCGCCAATTTCGCCGGGCTGACGCGACACATCATCGCGGTCCCGGTGCCCGGCCGCGACAACGGCATGGCGCCGGATAAACTCGCCGACGCCGCACGCGCGCTCGGAATGCGGGTCGAGATCGCATCCGGCGTCGATGCCGCCTTGCAGCGGCTTGCGACGCTGGCCTACGAGGTGCCGCCGCGCATCCTGATCACCGGCTCGCTATACCTCGCCGGCCCGGTGCTTGCCGCCAACGGCACGCCTCCTGCATAACGTTGTGTCGTTGTGTCGTAGCCCGGATGGAGCGTAGCGTAATCCGGGACGGACCGCGGTGAGGGCGGTCCCGGATTACGCTTCGCTCCATCCGGGCTACGGGAGAACAACATGCGTTTTGCTGCGATCGCCGATATCCACGGCAACCACCTCGCACTTGAGGCAGTCTTGTCCGACATCCGCGCGCAGGGCATTTCCGACATCGTCGATCTCGGCGACATGGCGAGCGGGCCGCTCGACGCCCGGCCGACGATCGACATGCTGATGGCGCTCGATGCGGTCCACCTGCTCGGCAATCACGACCGCTATCTGATCGACCGCCCGCACGAGAAGATGGGCGCCTGGGAGCGGCTGACCTATACCCAGCTCGAGCCGCGGCATCTCGATTGGCTGCGCACGCTGCCGGCCAATGCGGTCTATCGCGACGCGGTTTTCCTCTGCCATGCAACGCCGCAGGATGACGAGACCTATTGGCTCGAGACGGTGCTGCCGGGCGGCGAAGTCTGCATGTCAGCGCTTGACGCGATCGAGGCCAAAACCACGGGCATCACGCAATCGCTGATTCTCTGCGCGCACACCCACACCGCGCGCGCGGTGCGGCTTCGCGACGGTCGGCTGATCGTCAATCCCGGCAGCGTCGGCTCGCCGGGCTATCGCGCCGGCAGGCCATATCCGCATGTCGTCGAGGCCGGCTCGCCCGACGCCCGCTATGCGATCCTCGAACAGGTTCATGGCGACTGGACCGTGACCTTCCGCCATATCCCCTACGATCACGAAGCGATGGCGGCGCTGGCGCGCCAGCATGGCCAGGCCGAGCTCGCGTCGGCGCTGGCGACCGGATGGATCCGCTGACGGCTACGCCTTCAACAGCTTCATCGGATCGACCGCCTTTTGCTTCAGCTGCTCGAACGTACATTGCGTCGGCGCCTTGTCCGGACGCCAACGCAGGATTGAGGTGCCGTGGCGAAAGCGGTCGCCACTGAAATGGTCGTAGCAGACTTCGATCACGAGTTTGGGCCTTAGCGGACACCATTCTGCCGAGCGTTCGGTCGACCACCGGCTCGGGCCGCCCGGTGCATTCCCGGTGAAGCCGGGTTTGGCGATTAACGGCTCGAGGCGATCGGTGAGCGCCGGCTTGTCCTGCTGCTTGATGGCGGAGGTGAAGCCGACATGGTGCAACAGGGCATCGTCGCCGTAGAGGCCGAGCAGCAGCGAGCCGACCACCCTGCGGCCGCCGGTTCGGTTGGCGGCATAGCGAAAGCCCCCGACCACACAATCGGCGCTTCTGAATTTCTTGATCTTCTGCATGCCGTCGCGATTGCCGGCCTGATACGGCAAGTCCAGGCGCTTGGCGATGACGCCGTCGAAGCCGCCGCCCGACCGCGCCAGCCATTTCTCGGCAACTGCATGGCTTGCGGTGGCCGGCGAGAGCCGAAAGCTGGGGTTGGATTTCAATTCCGATTTGGCGAACGCTTCGAGCTGCGGCCGCCGCTCGCTCAAGGGCTGCTCAGAAAGCTTCTTGTCGGTTGGCGAAGCGAGCAGATCGAACGCGAGAAACAGGGCGGGCGTCTCATGCGCGAGCCGTGTCACCCGGCTGGCGGCCGGATGAATGCGTTGCAGGAGATCGTCGAAGGAGAACGTCCGGCCGTGCGGCACCACGATCTCGCCGTCGAGCGCGAACGACTTTGCCTTGACGGCGAGCGCCGCGGCGACCAGCTCCGGAAAATAGCGGCCGAGATCTTCGCCGGATTTCGAGCGCAGGTCGACGTTGTTGCCGTCCCGTTTCAGCAGGCAGCGGAAACCATCCCATTTGGGCTCGTATTGCCACTCCCTGCCGCGCGGGATCGCTTCGACCGATCGTGCTTCCATCGCGACGAGGGACGAGGACCTGGACGCTCGCTTCGGACGGGTGGCAGGCAAAACGCTGAGACCTCAAACGCAACACACATGGTCTCAACGCAAACGGCCGGCGAATCCGCCGGCCGTACTCGAAATTATTTAATCAGCAGACGTGGATCAGACCGCAGCGGTGATCCACTGCTGCAGCTTGGCCTTCGGCGCGGCGCCGACCTGACGGGAGGCCATCTCGCCGCCCTTGAAGATCATCAGGGTCGGGATCGACATCACGCCATATTTCGACGCGGTCTTCGGGCTCTCGTCGACGTTGAGCTTCACGATCTTGACCTTGTCGCCCATCGCGCCGGAAATCTCATCGAGAGCGGGTGCGATCATGCGGCAGGGGCCGCACCATTCGGCCCAGAAGTCGACGACCACCGGCCCGGTCGCCTTGAGCACTTCGGCTTCGAAATCGGCGTCAGAAACCTTGCCAACGGCCATGTGAATACCTCGTTCGGTTGGGACAAAAGGGCGCGGGTTGAGAATCGCGCCCGGGAGCATGCGGCAAACGTATGAATGCCCCCTTGCCGGGTCAAGCTCGCTCACGCCGACATGAACTTATGCCAGCCCGGCGTCCAGCGCGGAGGCAGAAATCTCCATCATTTCAGGGGTTTCTGTCCAGAGCAGAGCGGCGTGGATGATCCTTTGGGGAAAAAGTTTTGCCAGCACCGCACGGTACAGCGCGAGCTGCCGGATATAGCCCTTGGGGGCCTCGGCGGCGGTCTTTGGCGGGGCGTGGTTGGTCTTGAAGTCGACGATCAGGACCTCGTTCGGCGTCACCACCAGCCGGTCGATCTGGCCCGAGACCAGCACCTTCGGCCGGCCCGGCCACTCCAGCCGACCCACGATCGAAACCTCGGCACGGCTGCCGGGGGCAAATACCGGCGCGAAGCGCAGATCGACTGTCAGGGCGACCACCTGCCGAGCCAGCGCCGCGCGCTCTTCCTCGCTCCATCCATCGGCGTTACGGGCAAGATAGCCGAGCGCCGCGCCGAGCCGTCGTTCCACCGCAACGTCGGGCAGCGATTGCAGCAGGCGATGCACCAGCGTGCCGCGTTGCAGGGCGCGGGCGCGCAGCAGCACGGATTCGCCGGTTCGTATCTTGTGGCTATCGTCATCGGCCGGATCGGACGGGCGTAGCACGCCCGCGGCAGACGCTTCCGGCGCGGCCGCGGTCCGCAGCCAGGAAGGCAGCGTGATCGGCGCAGGGGCAGGCGACGCCGCCGCGCCGGTGAGATCGGCGACGTCGTCGGGCCGCGAATAGCGCGTCACCTTGCCGGCCGGCGTCTGCTCTTCCTCGAGCTTGAGCCCGGAATTGGCGAGCCCCTTGGTGATCAGATCGTACCAGGAGGATTTGCGCACCGTGTTCGTGTTGCCGGGCATGCAGCCGCCGACGATCAGCCGGTCGGCGGCGCGCGTCATCGCGACATAGAGCAGGCGGCGATACTCGTCCTCGGTGTCGCCGAGCATCGCCTTGCGCGCTTCTGCGACATTGGGAGGATCCTCGGCCTTCTTGCCGGCCCACACCACGACGCCGGGGGCGTCCGGTGCGGCATTGCCTTGCGGCAGATGGATCAGGCGCAGCCGCTGGGTGTCCGACGGCGAGGTCGTGGTGTCGACCAGGAACACCACCGATGCCTCGAGGCCCTTGGCGCCGTGCACGGTCATCACGCGCACCTCGTCGCGCGAGATCTCCATGTCGCGCTTCACCTCGGTGTCGGCGGCGCGCAGCCAGGCGACAAAGCCCTGCAGCGAGGCCGGCGCCTTGCGCTCGTAGCCCAGCGCCAGCTCGAGGAATTCGTCGAGCGCGTCATTGGCCTCCTGGCCAAGCCGGCGCAGCATGCGCGCCCGCCCGCCATCGCCGCCGAGCAGCCAGGCATAGAACGCGAACGGCGTCTCCTGGGTGAAGCGGCGCTCGCATTGTTCGAGGCGGCGCAGCGCGGCCGCCAAGCGCTCATCACTCGTTGCCTGCGCGGTCAACGCCTCGCGCAGCGGGCCGCGGCGTTGATACGCCAGCTTGAACAGATCGTCATCGTCGAGGCCGAATAGCGGGCTCTTCAGCGCCACCGCGAGCGCGAGGTCGTCCTGCGGCAGCAGCAGCGCGTCGGCGAGGTTCATCAGATCGATGATCGCGATGTGCTCGGTCAGCTTCAGCCGGTCGGCGCCGGCGACCGGGATACCCGCGTGCTTCAGCGCCTGGATCACTGCGTCGAAGGCATTGCCGCGCCGCCGCACCAGGATCAGCATGTCGCCGTAACGCAGCGGCCGCCGCGCGCCTTCGCTGCCGGTCATGGTGCCGCTGGTGACGAGGCGCTTGATCTCGGCCTGGATGCGCCGCGCCAGCTTCACCTCGGGGCTGGTCACCGAGACGCCGTCGAACGGCGCCCGCCAGCCCTCGATGTCCTGGCGGTCGTCGGCGACCGCGAGGTCCCACAGCTCGATCAGGCTGGGGCCGGCGTCGGCCATCGCATTGTGGATCGGATAGCCGTTCTCAACCGCGTGAATGCTGCGGAAGATCTCCTGCTCGCGGAACACATGGTCGACCGAATGCAGGATCACCGGTCCGGAGCGGAACGAATAGGTGAACGACACCGGATCGAATTTCAGCCCGGCCTCCTCGAACCGCCGCTTCAGCTCGCGCCGGCGCAGGTCGAATTCGCGCGGTGCCGCGCCCTGGAACGAGAAGATCGACTGCTTCTCGTCGCCGACCGCAAAGACGGTGCGCACCAGGCCGTCGCGCGCACCGGCGCCGGAGGTGAACTCCGAGATGATATGCGCAATGATGTCCCATTGCCGCGGACTGGTATCCTGCGCCTCGTCGATCAGCACATGATCGACGCCGCGGTCGAGCTTGTAATGCACCCAGCCCGACGAGACGCGGTCGAGCATCGCCAGCGTCTTGTCGATCAGATCGTCGTAGTCGAGCAGGCCACGTTCCAGCTTCTCGCGCCGGTAGTGCGCAGCCGCCGCAGTCGCGATGTGGATCAGTGCCTCGGTGCGGTCGCGCGCCACCACGGCGCGGCGGCGCTCGATCAGCGGGCCGAGACGGTCGATCTCCGCCTCGAAGCGGTGGCCGGCGACGGAGTTTTTCTTAATGAAATTGTTGGTGACGACGGAGGCGCGCGGTGCGCGCTCATCGGTCAGGAACACGCCGAGATACTCATCCACCTGCGCCGCCCCGGTAAAGGTCAGCGCGCTGCGCAGCCGCTCGGCCTGCTTCTGATCCGCCTTGCTGCTGGTGTCGAGCAGCGTGGCCGTCTCCTGCCAGCTCGACCGCGGCAGGTTCGGCCCGTCGACGATCTCGCGTTCGACGTCCTCGATGCGAATCTCGGTGGAGACACCGAGCGCGGCCGACATCTGCGCCACGGCGGCCGCAGCGCTGCCGGCGGCGTCGGTCCAGGCCATGAAGTGATCGCGGCTGAGGCAGGCTTCGCGGACCACCTCCTTGAAGGTGACGTCGGCGGCATTTGCCATCGCCGTCCGCAGCGCGCGGCCGATCGGACTGTCGGGAATCCGCGATGCCTCGAGGAACACGGCGAGATTGGCGCGCTCCATCATCTCGTTCTGGTCGCGGTCATCGAGCACCGCGAAGCGCGCCGGCACATTGGCCTCGAACGGAAACTGCTGCAGCAGGCGGGTGCACAGCGCGTGGATGGTCTGTACCTTCAACCCGCCGGGCGTCTCCAGCGCGCAGGCAAATAGTTTTCGCGCTTCGCGCCGCAACGTCGCGCTTGGATGCGCGATGCCGGCCTCGCGGATCGCGGCATCGAGCCCGGCATCGTCGAGCGTCACCCAGTGCCCGAGCGTCGTGAACACGCGTTCGGCCATGTTCGCCGCGGCGGCCTTGGTGAAGGTGATGCAGAGGATCTTTTCCGGCGGCACGCCTGAGAGCAGCAGGCGGATCACGCGCTGCACCAGCACGTGGGTCTTGCCCGAGCCGGCATTGGCCGACACGAAGGTCGAGGCCTTCGGATCGGACGCGCGCGCCTGCGCGTCACGTACCGCGGGCGGGATCGGTCTGGCAGCCTTCACCATTCCTCGATCCCCAGGCCGCCGGCGGCGGACCATTCCTTGATGCGCGCGAGGTCGTCATAGGCGCCGTAACGGTTCGCCCACATCGAGAGGTTCAGCGAGGTGTAGGCTTGGCTCTCGTCGTCGAAGGCGCGGATCAAGGCTTCCAGCTTGCGCCGGGCGCTGTCGGCGGCCTCATCGGGCGGCTGCGGCGTGTCGCTGGTCTTGATCTTCAACTCCAGCGAACGCTGCTCGCCCGGCGGGTTGTTGCCGCTCAGCCTGACATAGACGAGATCGCCGACCGAGGAGTCGGCCGGGATGTCGGCAAAGCCGCCCTCGCGCAGGATCGCGGCTTCGAGCGTGAGCTGCGGCGACAGGCCCATGCGCACCTGCTTGCCGGTCGGCGGCTGGCCGGTCTTGTAGTCGAGGATCGCAAAGCTGCCGTCGTCGCGCCGCTCGATTCGGTCGGCGCGCGCCGAGAGCACGAACGTCCTGGCATCGTCGAGCGGAATGCCGATCTCGCCGCGGACCTCGGCCTTGATCGCAGCAATGCTGCCGCGCCGGGCCTGCTCCCATTCGGCAAACCACGCCGCGATGCGCTGGAAGCGCGGCCACCACAGCGCGCGCGCCTCCGGCCGCTCCATCAGCGGCGCAAAATGCTTGGCACCGATGTCGCGCAGCGCGCTCTTGATGTCGTCAGGCAGCGCGTCGGCGTAAGTCTGCGTGAACTCGCCGAGCGCTTCGTGGATTGCGGAGCCGCGATCGGCCGCCGACAGCGGCATGTCGACGGGATCGAGCGGATCGAGCTTCAGAATGTAGCGCGCATAGATCGTGTAGGGATCACGCAGCCAGTCTTCGATCGCGGTGACCGACATTTTCAGCGGCCGCGCCTCGCGCGGCGGCCGCGGCTCCGGCTGCGGGATCGGCTCGACCTTGTCGGGCCGATCGAGCTCGGCGGCATATTGCACATAAATCTCGCCGGCCGATGTCGCGGCCTTCCAGCGCGCTTCGCCCGCCACCGCTTCGAGCCGATGCAGGAAGCGCGAGGCAACAGCCGGTGCGCCGCCGACTTTTGCGGCGTGGGTGAGGATGACCTCGTCGTGGCCGAGCAGCTGCGCAAAGTCGTGCGCGGAAAGACCGATGCGCCGTTCGGGCAGATCGAGCCCGAGCTCGTGCCGCATCGGCCGGCTCAGCCAGGGATCGACCCGCGGCGCTGGCGGCCAGACGCCCTCGACCAGGCCGCCGAGGATGATGCGATCGGATTCGGTGAGACGCGCTTCGAGCGAGCCATAGATGTTGAGCTGCGCCCGCGCCGATTCCGGCCGGCGCACCATGCGGTCGGCGAATGCGGTCTGGAACACCTCGGGATAGTCTGACAGTGGCGTCATCAGCCCGCTCGGCTGCTGCTTGGCCAGCAGCTCGTCGAAGGCAGACGCCAGCGATGCGCCGGCGCGTTCCTCGAACGCGATGGCAACGCCGTTCTCGTCGGAAGACAGCGCGATCAGCGCTTCGCGGTGGCGCGCGGCCAGTTCGGCGAAATCATACGGTTTTGACGACGCCATGCCTTCCAGCGGCGCCAGCGCCGCCTGCAATCTGGCGATCAGATCCTGGGCCTGGTTGAGCTCGTTGTCGCGCAGCCGGGCGCGCGGCTCCATCGCATGCAGCGACGAGGTCTCGCCGCCATGCAGCTTGACCAGTTCGGCGCGGAAGCGGGCGAAGTCGCGCGCAAGCCCGCCGGTCCCGGCTTGCGGCCGCGTGCCGCGCAGCAGCGCGACCTCCAATACCTCGGTCGCGCGCTTCAGCGCGCCGTGCGCGCCGCCGAGCCGGAACAGCGGATGCTTGAGTAGTGCGAGCAAAGTCGGCGGCTCCAGCCCCTTGGCTGCGGCCTCCGCGGCGAGGCGGGCGAACACGCCGGCCGGCGTTTCGATCAGCGCGTCACCGCCGGAATCGTCGAATTCGAGCTTCCAGCGTGTCAACGATGCCATCACCCGGCGCGCCAGCGCGCGGTCCGGCGTCACCAGCGCGGCCGATTTGCCGAGATGCCGCGCCTCGCGCATCGCGACCGCGATCGCCAGCGCTTCCATCTCCGGGTTGGGCGCCTCGACCACGGTGAGCTTGCTCATCCCGGCGGAAATCCGCGCCACGATCTCGGGCCGCTCCAGCCGGTCGTGCCATTGCGCGGTCGCAGTCGAGGGACGCATCGTCTCCGACACCAGGATTTCGCGCCCCTGCGGCGCAGGCTCGGCGAGGCTCTCGACATCGCGGCGCTTGATGCCGAAGCGGTCGAGCAGCGCGTGCATCGCGAATTGCGGGTGGTTAGACGAGGGCGGCGTTTTGAACCTGCCGTCGTCGCCGCGCTCGCCGCCGATCGTGTCCCAGCTGTCTTCGTCGAGATCGGTGTCGAGCCCGGGCAGCACCACCGCGCCGTTCGGCAGCTTCGCCACCGCGTGCAGGAATTTTGCGGTCGCCGGCATCGAGCCGGTCGAACCGGCTGCGATCACCGGGCCGGCGTGATGCGTGGTCAGCCGTGCCGCTTCCGCCTCGATCAAGAGATCGCGGCGTGCGGCAGGTTCGATCCGGCCGATCTCCTTGAGGTAGTTCGGCCAGGCGTCGCGCGCGATGCGCAGGAATTCCAGCGAATGCTGCCAGTATTTGTCGAGCTGGTCCGGCACCAGGCGGTCGAGCGCCCGCCAGTCGACGCCGCGGGTCACCATGTCGTCCATCAACCGCGCCAGGTCGCCGGCGAGCTGCAAGGTCGAAGCCGGGCCGCCGACCACCAGCGGCGCCGACACCGGCGTCCTCGCCCAGGCCGCGACCAGATGCGCCAGGGTCAGCCTGCGCTCGAGCTCGCCGAGCCGTGGCGGAATCTCCAGCGGCGCCGCGCCGCCAATGTCGTCGCCCTGGTCGGCGAAGGCGAGCTCGTCCTCATCGATCTCGCCGAGCGCGACGATGCGCGGCAGCACCGCGGCGTCGGAATCGAGCACGTCGAGGAAGATTTCGCGCGCCAGCCGTCCGGCGCGGCGGGTCGGCAGATAAAGCGTGGCGTTGGCGAGCTTCGCCGGATCGTTGCGCGCCGCGAATCCCGCGACCAGCCGGCCATCGACCAGCGCCGAGATGACGGTGCGCAGGAACGGCGCAGAAACGGGAACGCTGAAAATGCGCATGGGCTGCCTGATTCGATCAGGCGCCAATATAGGGAGCGGCGGCCGTCGTTAGCCACCCCTCACGCTTGACCGCCTTCATTATCGCAATCGGGCGACGCAGCGATCGACGGCATCCAGGAACCAGCGCAGCGCCGGATCCTCAGCGGCACGGCTTGCGTGGATCAGGTCGATCGCGAAGGCTGCAATGTCGATCGGCGGCATCACCACCGTAACATCGGCGAGGTTCGTAAAGCGGCGGACGACGCGCTCCGCCATCGTCGCAATGAGATCGGTGCCCGTGACCGCAAACGGAACGGCCACCACATGCGCAAGCGTCACGGCCACCCGCCGCTTCAGCCCATGCCGCGCCAGCAGCGCGTCGATCACGCTCGGCAGGCCATCGCCGCCGGCCGCCGAAAACAGCGCGTGCGGCAGGGCCGCATAGTCTTGCAGGCTCAGGCGTTCCGAATGATTGGCGCGCGCGGCATCGCGGATGCAGACGAAGCGCTCCTCGAACAGCCGGTGCCGGACGCAGCGTGGCGTCTCCGGCAAATGGCCGCCGATCAGCGCGTCGAGTTCGCCGCGTTCGAGTTTTGTGAGCGCCGTCGTCGCTTCAGTCAGTGGGCGCACGGCGAGGTCGATGCCGGGCGCCTCGATGCGCAACAGCCGGGTCAGTTCCGGCACCAGAACGAGATCGCCATAGTCGGTCGCGGCGATGGTGATGCGCCGTCGCGCGGTGGCGGGATCGAAGCTGGGGTCGGGCGCCAGCGCGCCCCTGATCTGCCGCAACGCCTCGCCGATCGGCCCGGCCAGCGCCAGCGCCTTTTCGGTCGGCCGCATGCCGGCGCCGGCGCGCAGGAACAGTTCGTCCGCAAACAGCGCGCGCAGCCGCCGCAGCGCGCTGCTCATCGACGGTTGGGCGAGGCCAATGCGCTCGGCCGCGCGGGTGACGTGGCGTTCCTGCAGCAGCGCCTCGAAGGCGACCAGCAGGTTGAGATCGACGGCTGCTAAATTCATCGTAGCAATAATACTCATAGCAATAATCGATTTCAACAATGATCCGCGCGATCATATGCTGGGTCAGCACATGGCGATGGGACCCGGAGACTTGGCGCGATCGTTGGAAAGGCTGGTGCCTCGGGGCCCCACCTTGTTGATCATCGGCGTCCTGGCCGGACTGGCTTTTCCTGCCCTGGCCGACGCCGTGCGCCCGCTGATGGCGGCGGCGATCTTCGTTCTGGTGCTCGGCACCTTTCTCCAGATTGACGGCGCGGCGTTCCGGCGCGCCTTGCGGCGGCCGCTGGTCTGGCTGCTATTGCCGTCGCTGGCGATGCTGGCCTGTCCGCTAGCGGTCGGCTTCGCCGCCCGCGGCGCCGGATTTCGCACGGAACTGATCACAGCGCTGGTGCTGTCGGTCTGCGCGCCGCCATCGAGCGGCACGGCGGCGGTCGCGCGCATGCTCGGCTTCGACGCTACCATTCCGCTTGCCGTGACCTTGCTGTCGATGGGGCTGGCGCCGGTCACCGTGCCCTTGATCGCAGCGGCCTTTGCCGGTCTCGCACTCGACCCGCTGGCGCTTGCCGTGCGGCTGGCGCTATTGGTCGGCGGCGCCGGCGCGCTGGCGTTGCTGCTGCGCCGTCAGGCCACTGCACAATTGGCGCGGAATTCGCGCAGTATCGATGCGCTCGTGCTCGCCTCGCTGCTGCTGTTTGCGATCGCCACCATGGCCGGCGTGCGCGCGCAGATCGAAACGCAGCCGATCGCGTCGGCGACCTGCATTGGACTCGCTTTCACCTGTAATCTTGCGCTGCAAGGGCTGGGCGTGCTGCTCACGCCGGGCGATCTGGCCGCGCGGTTGACCAGCGGCCTGGTGCTCGGCAACCGCAATGTCGGACTGGTCTGGTCGGCGATGGGCGCAGCGGTGTCGCCGATGACGGCGCTGTTCTTCGCGGCCACCCAGTTCCCTATTTATATGACGCCGCGCCTGATCGAGCTGCTGGTCCGGCACGCGCGCAAGGAGAAAGCCTCATCATGAGCGAGACGATCCTGACCGAACACCTCGCCGTTCGTTTCGCCCGCATCGCGCTCGGCCATGTTACCCGCGAATATCCGAACAAGCCGGACCATGTGCTGGCGGGGCCGCAGGATGCGCGCACGCCGCGCGAGCTGCATCCGGTGTTCTTCGGCAGTTACGACTGGCACTCCTGCGTCCACAGCTATTGGATGCTGGCCCGGCTGCTGCGGCATTATCCGACGTCCGACGTAGCGGGAGATATTCGTACCCTGTTCGACGCGCAGTTCGTTGCGGAGAAGGTTGCGGCCGAATGCGCCTATCTCGCAGCGCCGACGGTGCGCGGCTTCAAGCGGCCGTACGGCTGGGGTTGGCTGCTGAAGCTCGCAGCGGAGCTTTCATTGCTCCAGGAGACGCGGTGGCGCGATCGAATCGCGCCGCTCGCCGAAATCTTCGCGCAGCGCTTTCGCGATTTCCTGCCGCTCGCCACCTATCCGGTGCGGGTCGGCACCCATTTCAACACCGCGTTCGGGCTGCGCATGTCCGCCGACTATGCCGCCGCGACACAGGACGATGCGCTCGGTGCGCTGCTGCACGAGACCGCGCTGCGCTGGTACGGTGCCGATCAGGATTGTCCCGCCTGGGGCGAGCCGAGTGGCGACGATTTCCAGTCGTCGGCACTAATCGAAGCGGAGTGCATGCGCCGGCTGCTGCCGCCCGGCGATTTCCTGCCCTGGTTCGATCGCTTCCTGCCGCGGCTCGCGCAACGCGAGCCAGCGACCCTGTTCCGGCCCGCCACGGTCACCGATCGCACGGACGGTAAGCTCGCGCATCTCGACGGGCTCAATCTCAGCCGCGCATGGTGCTGGCATTCGCTGGCCGGTGCGTTGCCGGACGCCGACGTGTGCCGTCCGATTCTGCTCGATGCTGCGCGACGCCATCTCGACGCCGGCCTGCCGCATATCGCCGGCGACTATATGGGCGAGCACTGGCTGGCGAGTTTTGCGGTGCTTGCGATCGACGCCGAGGGCTGACCACGGCGTCGATGAGGTCAGGCTGAGCTGGAGCGGCGTCGAAGGTTCACCTCTCCCTTGGGAGAGGTCGATTTGCGCAGCAAATCGGGTGAGGGGTTTCGGTCTATCGAGAGAGCAAGAACCCTCACCCGGATTGCTCTGGACGATGCTTCGCATCGCCAGGCGCAATCCGACCTCTCCCCGGTGGGGAGAGGTGAACCGAGGCCGGCCAAGCCGATTGAACGAGAACTCATCCCGCCTACGCGACGCTTTCCAGGTAGGCTTCTTCCGCGGCCTGGATCGCGTCGGGGGTGCCGACATGCATCCAGACGCCGTCGAGGCGTAGGCCGAACAGCCGCTCCTGCTCGTTGGCGCGGTCGAACATCTTGGTCAGCGAGAACTCGCCCGCCGGAGCGTCCGCGAACAGCGACGGCGACATGATCGCGGCACCGGCATAGACGAACGGCACCACCTGGTTTTCCCGCCGCTTGCGCAGCGCGCCGTCCGGCAACATGGAGTAGTCGCCGCGGCCGCCATAGCCGATGCTTGTGGCAGTCGGCGCCATCAACAGCAAAATATCCATCCGCTCGGGATCGAAGGCTTCCGCGAGCCGCCCCAGATTGGAGCGCACGCCGTCGATCCACATCGTGTCGGCATTGAGATGGAAGAACGGCGCGTCGCCGAGCAGCGGCAGCGCCTTCACCACCGCACCGCCGGTGCCGAGCACCTGGTCGCGCTCGTCGGAGATGATCACGCGCGGACGGCCGCGGGTCTTGACGTGCTCGATGATCTGGTCGGGCAGATAGTGCACGTTGACGACGGCCTCAACGACGCCGGCGCCGGCGAGCTTGTCCAGCACATGGTCGAGTAGCGGCTGGCCGGCGACGCTGACCAGCGGCTTCGGCATCGTGTCGGTCAGCGGGCGCATACGGACGCCGAGACCCGCAGCGAGCACCATGGCTCTATGGGGAGTGACGGGCATTTTCCGGATAATCTCGGTCATCATCTCTCATGCGCCGATCCTATCACGGCGATTCGGCAAGCACATCAATCAGACGCCATAGTCATAGGACATGACGGCCGTAAGACGGCAATAACGACGACGGTTGGCCTAAACGTCGGCGGCTTGCGCGCCGCGTTTGGCAGTTTTCTTCTTGTCGCCTTGTTTGAGGAAGTTGACGCCGATCTGGTCGCCATTGACCCACGCCAGCTCGCAGCGGCGATAGGCCAATCCTGTGGACGACAGCAGCAGAAAGAATTCCTTAAGGTTCAGGCCCTCGACCGAGCCTTCGACGGTGAGCTTGGCGCCCGTCTCCGACACGTCTTCCATGGTGCAGTCACGCCGCCAGGTGCCGTCAATGCCCATCATGTGCGCGGCGATGCCGCGCTCAAAGGTGACACGATCGCCCCTGCGTCGTTCCGTCCCCATCGTGTGGTCCCGCTCCCGATCCCCGCCGCGCCAAGGATGTGGTGCGGCCCGGTGCAAGCTTAGGGGGCCTGAGGCTAATAACCCGTAAACTACGGTACCGGGGGAGGGACGTTGGCCGTGTACCAGATCCGGAAGCTGGTCAGCGCCGGGTGGGCCAGCGACCGCTCCAGATAGGTCCAGATCCGCGGCTGGTGCTTGAGATAGTGCGGCTTGCCGTCGCGCCGGTTGAGCCGGGCGAAGGTGCCGAGCAGGCGGGTATTCCGCTGCGCCGACATGATCGCATAGAGCTCGGCGAACCCTGCCGGATCGAAGCTCTCGTCGGTGGCGCGCCGCGCCTTGATGTAGCGGGTCAACAGCGACAGTTCGAGCTGCTCGGGCACGTCGATGCGCGCATCCTGCAGCAGCGACACTACGTCATAGGCCGCAGGGCCGAGCGTTGCGTCCTGGAAGTCGATGATGCCGACGCGCAGGATGCCGGTGCGCTCGGCCAACCAGATGATGTTCGGCGAATGGAAGTCGCGGATCACCCAGGTCTGCGGGGCCGCGGCGGGCTTTTCCAGCAGGCCGCGCCACATCCCGAGGAAATCGACACGAAGCTCCTCGTTCGGCTGCACGCCGCGGTCAGGCAGGTACCATTCCAGCATCAGCCCGATCTCGATCAGCCAGGCGTCGATATCGAACACCGGGATGTCGTAGCTCTCGTCTGCGGTCAGCGGCAGCGTGGCGGGCAGCGTCTCGCGATGCAGCGCGGCGAGCATGTCGACGGCGGCCTCGTAACGCTCGGCGATCGGCTGCGGCGGATCGCCCGCGATGATGCCTTCGGCGCCGAGATCCTCGGTGATGAGGAAGCCGGAGTCGAGATCGATGTGGCGGATCGCGGGCGCGGAGAAGCCGTACTTGCGCAGGCCGTGTCCGATCGCAACGAACGGCCTGACGTCTTCGGCGAGATGCACCGCTGCGCTGTACGGCCTGCCGTTGTAGATCGCCGGGCCATCGGGGCGGCGCGGCGAGTTCATCAGGATCACGCTGCCGTCGTCGTTGCGCAGCCGCGCATAGGAGCGCGTCGAGGCATCGCCCGGCATCCGCTCGCGCCGGGCGGTGAGGAAGCCTGCGCGATCGAGGAACTGGCGCAGCTCGTTGAGCCGCGCGACCTTCGCCGCGGCCTTGCCGTGGCCGGTGATCTCGGCCGCGCGTGCCGCGGAGCCGAGCGCCGGACGATGGCTGAACGCGATGTCGACGCGATCGGCAGGCATCGCGTCGGGCGCGCGCTCCGGCCATTCGATCAGCGCCACGATGTCGTCGGGCAGCGGCGACAGCCCGAGCTCCTCGAGCTCGCTTGCATCGTTGATGCGGTAAAGATCAGCGTGAACCAGCGGAAACGACGGCAGCTCGTAGCTTTGCGCCAGCGTGAATGTCGGGCTCGGCACCTCCAGCGTATCATCGGCGGCGAGGTAGCGGATCAGCGCGCGGGCGGCCGCGGTCTTGCCGGCACCGAGGTCGCCCGACAGCGTGATGACGTCGCCGGGGCCGATCAGCAGCGCGAGGTCGGCCATCAGCTCTGACGTCGCGGTTTTGTTCGCGAGCGCCACCGAGAATGTCGAGGTCGCCGTCATTCGGCAGCGTTGCGATGTGCGGTCTGGTCGATCGGGAAGTCGCAGGTCACGGTCGTGCCGTGACCTACGGTCGAATCGACGCGCACCCGTCCGCCATGCAGCTCGACGAAGGAACGAACCAGCGACAGGCCGAGCCCGGCGCCGCGATGCCGCGAGCCATGGGAATGGCTCTCGAACCAGTTGAACACCTTGTCGCGCATCTCGGGTGGAATGCCGGGCCCGGCATCGGTCACTGCGAACACCACGCTATGTGCGGTGCGGTGCGCGCTGATCGTGACGGTGGCGTCATGCGGCGAGAAGCCAACGGCGTTGGCGAGCAGATTATAGAGCACCTGCACCACGCGCCGCTCGTCGCCGATGAAGGCGCCGATATTGGGCTCGATATCGACCTTGAGCGTGATGCGGTCGGTCGCCAGCCGGTCCTGGATGCCTTCGGCGGCGGCCTCGATCGCCTGGCCGATATTGACCGGACCGAGCTCGAGCTTCATCGCGCCGGCGTCGATGGTGGCGAGATCGAGGATGTTGTTGGTCAGCGCCAGCAGCGCGTTGGTCGATTTGGTGACGTAGTCGAGATATTCGGCCTGCTTCGGCGTCAGCGGCCCGGTCGAGGGATCGCTGAGGAAATGCGCGAAGCCGATGATGGTGGTGAGCGGCGCGCGCAGCTCGTAGGAGACGTGGTGGACGAAATCCACCTTCATCTGGTCGGCGGTTTCCAGCGCCTCATTGCGCTCGCGCAGCGCCCGCTCGACATTTTCGGTGTCGGTGATGTCCTGGAACGCCAGCAAGGTCTTGCCGTCGGGCAGCGGGATGGTCATGCAGTTCAGCACGCTGCCATCCCTGCGCTCGAGCTTGAGCGCGACCTGGGCGCGGTTCTCGATCGCGGTGATCGATTCCCGCAGCGTGCGCCAGGTCAGCGCGTCGTCGAACAGCGGCCGGCACAGCGCCTCCACCGCCTCGATATGCGGTTCGCCCTGCAGCGCGTCGGCTGGCAGCTTCCACATCTTGGCGAACGGCGGATTGAACAGTTCGGCGCGGCCGTTGCTGCCGAACACCGCGACAGCTTCGCTGAGATTGTCGAGGGTCTCGCGCTGCACCCGGGTCAGGCGGTCGTAGCGGCGCGCGAGGTCGAGACTCTCGGTGACGTTGTCGAACAGATAGGTGACGCCGCCCTCGAGGTTCGGCGTGGTGACGACGTGGATGGCGCGGCCGTCGGGCAGGAACCAGGTGTAGGTCTCGGATTCGACCGCGCGGTAGGCTTCGTGCAGCTTGGCCTTCCAGGCGCGGAAGTCCGGCTGCTCCGGCAGCTTGCGGTTGGCGCGCAGCCGGTCGAGCACGCTGGAATCGTCGGGATTGCTGTCGAGGAAAGCCTGGTCGAGGTCCCACAGCCGCCGATAGGACTCGTTGTAGAAGGTGAGCCGGCGGTCGGCATCGAACACCGCGACGCCCGAGGACAATTGGTCGAGGGTGCGCCGGTGCGCTTCGACCATCCGCGCGATCGCCGCGCGCAGCGCCGCGGCCTCGCTGGCGTCGATCGCGATCCCGGCGCTGCCGCCGGAAAGCTTCAGCGCCTGGACGTCGTAGATCCGGCGCTCGCCGCTGACCACGATCGGCAGCCGCGCGGCGTAGCTGGCATTGTCGTTCAGCGCGCGGGTCAATTCGGCGCGCTGGTCGCTTTCGAGCAGTTCGAGATTGCGCTGCAGTGCGTCCGACACGCTCTTGCCCTCGGTGGCGCGGACATAGGCCGCGTTGGCATAGCGCAGATTGCCCTCGAGGCTCTTGGCCCAGATCGGCCAGGGTGCAGCGGCGGCGAAATCGCGCAGCAGCTCGGTCTCCTCCTGCAGCGTCTTGTAGCGCAGGTTGGATTCGGCGAGCTCGCGGCGCAGGCCGCCGAGCTCGCGGATCCGGACGATGGCCTGTCCCCCGATCGCGCGGCCCATCGCCTCGATGGCGCGGCCGGCGGAGGTCGAGAGGTTGAGCAGGAACGCCTCGCCCTTCTCGCGCAGCGCGTCGACCGCGTGGTCCATCTGCAGCGCCGGCTCCGGCGGCAGCCAGGTGCCGAAGGCAAGGACGCGTTGCGGCGAACCTTCCTGCGACATCACCAGCGAGATGTCGCCCGAGATCTGCGGCCGGTTGTCGCCCGCGGCCCAGGAGATCAGGACCTGCGGCTCGACGAACAGCAGCGCGCGCAGCCGGTCGGATTGCGCCTGCAGGTCGGATATCTCGGACCGCAACAGCTCCTCGTTGCGGGTCGCGCGCAGCCGGGTGCGCATCAGCAGGATCGCGGCCACCGCGGAGAAGCCGACCAGCGCGAACGACGTCGCGAGAACCGCGACCTCCTGGTGATTGAAGCCGAGATGATCCGACATCGCCTGGGCGATCAGGCTTTCGGCGGCAAACGAGGCGCGGGCCGGCAGCAATGCGGTGATGGCGAGCCCAATCATGCCGTCGCGCGCCAGTGAGGTGCATGACAGCAGGGTTCGACGCATTGCCGCGACTACGCCCGACATATGTTGCCCCAGAACGCACAAACCTTGAGACATGATCCGGAAAAGAGGAGACCGGTGTTCCCTCACGGCAAACGTACGACGTTTGTCCGTGGATCATGCCCGAGCAGGACCCGACAGCCCGACGAAGACCCCCCGTCGCGCTCGAATCAATCCAGAATAGTCCCAACGGGACTCGGCGAGTAAGAGTCCAGACCGTGAACGCAGAATCCGCTGTGAAAAAATGCAGCGGGTGGTGCGAATTTTACGCGAATTGACTCCGTATTCACGCGGGAGTGCGCTTCAGGAGCCTGACCTCCCGGAGACATCTGCACACTTCGCGCACTAGCGCCCGGTCGAGCCGAAGCCGCCGCTGCCCCGATCGGTGGACGACAGCACGTCGACCGGAACCAGCTCGGCCCTTGTGACCGGCGCGATCACCAACTGCGCGATGCGCTCGCCGCGCCGGATGGAGAACGCCTCCTGGCCGTGATTGATCAGCAGCACGTTGATCTCGCCGCGATAGTCGGCGTCGATCGTGCCGGGCGAATTCAGCACGGTGACGCCGTATTTGGCGGCAAGGCCGGAGCGCGGCCGCACCTGGGCCTCGTAGCCCGGCGGCAGCGCGATCGTCAGCCCGGTCGGAACCATCTCGTAGCGGCCCGGGAGTAGCAGCAGCGGCGCCGACCGCGGCACCGCGGCCAGCAGGTCGAGCCCGGCGGCGCCGTCGGTCTGGTAGATCGGCAGCAGGAGATCTGCGCCATGCGGCAGTTGGTGGACTTCAACCTTGATGGTGGCGCTCACGATCCGTTTCCTACTTCTCGTGCGATGCGCGACACCAGCGCGGTCGCGACTTCCTCCTTGGTCATGACCGGCCAGGAGTCGACGGTGACGTCCTTGCCCTCGCGTGAGAGCAAATGGACGGTGTTGCGGTCGCCGCCCATCACGCCGGTCGCCGGCGAGACGTCGTTGGCGACGATCCAGTCGCAGCCCTTGCGCGCGAACTTGGCCTTGGCGTTCTCGATCAGGTGCTCGGTCTCGGCGGCGAAGCCGATCACCAGCGGCGGCCGCTTCTCCTTCAGCTTGGCGATCGTCGCAAGGATGTCGGGGTTCTCGACCAGTTGCAGCGGCGGCATGCCGGCCGCGGTCTTCTTCAGTTTCTGGCTGCCCTCGCTGGCAACCCGCCAATCGGCGACCGCGGCGGCAAAGATCGCGACGTCGACCGGCAGCGCGGCCTCGACCCGGTGCAGCATGTCGCGCGCGGATTCCACCCGCATCACCGAGATGCCCAGGGGGTCGTCGAGCTCGACCGGGCCGGTCACCAGCACCACCTCGGCGCCGGCGGCGCGCGCGGCCGTGGCGATCGCAAAGCCCTGCTTGCCGGACGAGCGGTTGGCGATGTAGCGGACCGGATCGATCGCCTCATGGGTCGGCCCGGCGGTGATCAGCACGCGCTTGCCGGCGAGCGGGCGCGGCTGCTGCGGCCGCAGCATGCGATCGGCGGCGGCGGCGATCTCGACAGGCTCCGCCATCCGCCCGATCCCGGCCTCGCCGGCTTCCGCCATCTCGCCCGCATTGGGGCCGATGGTATGGACGCCGTCGCGGCGCAATTGCAGCACGTTGCGGCGGGTGGCCGGGTTGTTCCACATCAGCGGGTTCATCGCCGGCGCCAGCAGGATCGGCCGGTTGGCCGCTAACAAAGTGGCGGTGGCGAGGTCGTCGGCATGGCCCTGCGCCATCTTGGCCATCAGGTCGGCGGTCGCCGGTGCCACCACGATCAGGTCGCAGTCCCGCGCCAGGCGGATGTGGCCGGCGTCGAATTCGCTCTCGGCGTCGAACAGATCGGTGTAGACGCGCTCATGCGACAGCGCGCTGGCAGCGAGCGGGGTGACGAATTGCTGGGCCGCCTTGGTCAGCACGCAGCGGACCTCGATGCGCCTCTCCTTGAGCCGTCGGATCAAATCCAGCGCCTTGTAGGCCGCAATCCCGCCGCCGATGATCAGGGTGACCCGGGGCTCGCCGGCTGCGCTGGCGGTCCGTGGGGCAGGGGCCGCAACGGCCAGGGAACCCGTGCCGGGCGCCTCCGCGGGCTCTGCTCCGCCCTCGGCGAGGTCCCGAAGGATCACCCGGACCTCCTCCTCGACCGAGCGCCCGTTTTTGGCGGAGCGCAGCCGCAGATAGCTCTTCAACGCGTCGTCGAGTTTGCGGATGGTCAGGCTGGCCATGGCATGCCCCAAACATCATGCTCAGATGTGATAGCGATGCTATCACATGGTGCATGCATTGCAATCAGTGTGCTCGGATGGCGAAAAAGATTGCGATGGCGGCGATCGCGATGACCCAGAGGCCGACGGTCTGCACCCGCGCCTTGCGGGCCTCGGCGCGGGCCATTTCGTCGATCGAATCCGACGACAGCGTGTGGCCCTCCCGGGTCATGGTCTCGAGCTGCTCGAGCACGGTCACGGCGCGGTTGGCAATCGACGGCAAATTGGCGAGCACGCGGCCGAGCTCGCCCGCCCCCGAGATCGCGCCCTGGATGCGTCCGGCGGGCCCGAGATTCTGCGTGATCCATTCGCGCACTACGGGGTCGGCGATTTTCCAGATGTCGAGTTTCGGGTCGAAGCCGCGCGCCACGCCCTCGACCACCACCATGGTCTTCTGCAGCAGGATCAACTCGGGCCGTGTCTGCATGTCGAACAGGCCGGTGACCTCGAGCAGAAGCGTCAACAGCTTCGCCATCGAGATTTCCTCGGCGGTGCGATTGTGGATTGGCTCGCCGATGGCGCGGATGGCTTGCGCGAAATTCTCCACCGAATGATGGCCCGGCACATAGCCGGCCTCGAAATGCACCTCGGCGACGCGGCGATAGTCGCGGGTGATGAAGCCGAGCAGGATCTCGGCGAGGAAGCGCCGCTCCTTCAGCCCGAGCCGTCCCATGATGCCGAAATCCACCGCGACGAGCCGCCCCGTTTCGTCAAGGAACAGGTTGCCCGGATGCATGTCGGCATGGAAGAAGCCGTCGCGCAGCGCGTGGCGCAGGAAGCTCTGGATCACCTTGCGGCCGAGATCGGGCAAATCGACCTGGGCCTGCGCCAGCCGGGCATGATCGTTCAGCGCAATGCCGTCGATCCATTCCATCGTCAACACGCTGTGCGCGGTGCGGTCCCAATCCACCGTGGGCACGCGGAAGTCCGGATCGTCGCGGGTGTTCTCGGCCATTTCCGACAGCGCGGCGGCCTCGAGCCGCAAATCCATCTCCATCGCGACGGTGCGCGACATCGTGTTGATGACTTCGATCAGGCGCAGCCGCCGCGCCTCGGCGGAATGCGCCTCCGCCTTGTGCGCGACAAAGAAGAAGTCGCTGAGGTCGCGGCGGAAGCGCGCGGCGACGTTGGGCCGGAGCACCTTGACCGCAACCTGCTGGCGCACGCCGTCGCGCTCGACCTCGCCGCGATGCACCTGCGCGATCGAGGCTGCGGCAACCGCCGGGCCCAGACGCACGAAGGCCTGCGCCAGCGGCCGTTCGAGCGACTGCGTGATGACGGTTTCGGCCTCTTGCTGCGCGAATGGCGGCAGCCGATCCTGCAGGCTTTCGAGATCGCGCGCCATCGCGACGCCGACCACGTCGGGACGGGTGGCGAGGAATTGGCCGAGCTTGAGATAGGCCGGCCCGAGCCGGGTCAGCGCGCGCGACAGCCGCGGCCCTGACTTGGCGGTGCGGCGCTCGATCAGCCGCGCCATCTTCAATGCGAGTTGTCCCGGCGGCGGCACCAGCGCGGGATCGACGACGCCGAACACGCCCTCGCGCGCAAACACGAAGCCGGCGCGGGCAAGCCGCGCGATGTGGGTCAGTGCAGAGATCACAAACGCCAGCCCGAATGCAGCGCCACGATGCCGCCGGAGAGGCTCTGCCACTTCACGCGGGCAAAGCC
The DNA here is from genome assembly GCF_054822705.1 of Bradyrhizobium sp. USDA 4454. Lineage (NCBI taxonomy): Bacteria > Pseudomonadati > Pseudomonadota > Alphaproteobacteria > Hyphomicrobiales > Nitrobacteraceae > Bradyrhizobium > Bradyrhizobium sp. USDA 4454. Next base: position 8,372,149 of record NZ_JBTRCN010000001.1, on the reverse strand, counting down.
GGCGGCGCCGATCATCTCGGCGAACGCGTTCGGCCGCGGGAATTTGCGGATCGACTCGACGAGATATTGATAGGACTCGGCGTCACCGGTGACGGCCCGGCCGAGCGGCGGGATCACCTTGAAGGAAAACAGATCGTAGATCCGGTCGAGGCCGGGCAAGTCGACAGTGGAGAATTCCAGGCACAGGAAGCGGCTGCCGGGCTTGAGCACCCGATAGGCCTCGCGCAGCGCCAGCTCGATCTGCGGCACGTTGCGGATGCCGAACGCGATGGTGTAGGCGTCGAACGAACGGTCGGAAAAACCCAACGCCTCGGCATTGCCCTCGACGAACGACACGCGGTCATCGAGATGCTGTTTGGCGGCGCGCTCGCGGCCGACGGCGAGCATGTCGGTGTTGATGTCGCAGACGGTGGCATGGAATCCGGTGCCGGCGGCCTTGGCGGCCCGGAACGAGATGTCGCCGGTGCCGCCGGCGACATCAAGCAGCGAGAACGGCCGGTCGCCCTTGGGCGGGTCGAGCGTCGTGATCATGACGTCCTTCCAGGCCCGGTGCAGGCCTACCGACATCAGATCGTTCATCAAGTCGTAGCGCTGTGCCACGCTGTGAAACACATCGTTCACCAGCGTCTGCTTCTCGCCCAGGGGCACGTCCCTGAAGCCGAAATGGGTGGTTTGATCCGGCCGATCCATCACTCAGAACTCTTACCCTTTTTGGCCCTTTTGTTGGTCACGTTTTCTCGCTTGAAAACGCGCCAGCCAAACCATAGCGCGGCGGCCGCAATGGCGCTATCACGTCACTTCCAAAAGGTGAATGCCCACCATGCCGGAATTACCCGAAGTCGAGACCGTCCGCCGCGGCCTGCAGCCGGCCATGGAAGGCTCCAAAATCCTCAAGGCCGAGGCCCGCCGCAAGGATTTGCGATTTCCGTTTCAAAAAGACTTTATCGCCCGGCTCGAGGGTCAGACCATCACCGGGCTCGGCCGCCGTGCCAAATATCTGATGGCGGACCTCAACTCCGGCGACGTGCTGCTGATGCATCTGGGCATGTCGGGCTCGTTCCGCGTGCTGAAGCAGGACGGCGCGGCGACGCCGGGGCAATTCCACCATCCGCGCAGCGACGATCGCGCGCATGATCACGTCGTGTTCCACATGTCATCGGGCGCGGCGGTCGTGTTCAACGACCCCAGGCGCTTCGGCTACATGAAGATCATCGCGCGCAACGCGATCGAGGATGAACCGCTGTTGAAGGGCCTCGGACCCGAGCCGCTTGGCAACGCGTTCGACGCGGCGATGCTGGCGCGCTCTTGCCACAACAAGAAGACCAGCCTGAAGGCGGCGCTGCTCGATCAGCGCGTGGTGGCGGGACTTGGCAACATCTACGTCTGCGAGGCGCTGTTTCGTTCGCATCTGTCGCCGCGGCGATTGGCCGCGACGCTCGCAACCAAGAAGGCCGAGCCCACCGACCACGCCAGGCGGCTGGTCGGCGCGATCCATTCGGTGCTCAACCAGGCGATCAAGGCCGGCGGCTCCTCGATCAGCGACCATCGCCTGACCAATGGCGATCTCGGCTACTTCCAGCATTCGTTCCAGGTCTACGATCGCGAAGGCGAGACCTGCCGCACCTCGGGCTGCGAGGGCATCGTCAGGCGCTTCACCCAGAACGGCCGTTCGACGTTCTGGTGCCCGAAGTGCCAGAAGTAACAACAGTGCAAGAATAACAACAAAGGGAGTGCGGATCATGGGGGGCAATTGGCGCGATCGCGCCGCGACGACCTTCCGATGCCTGAAACAACCGGCCACCAGCAGCCGCGGCATGGTGGTGAGCAACCATCCGCTGGCATCGAGCGCCGGTGCCGAGATGCTGGCCGCGGGCGGCAACGCGATCGATGCGGCGATCGCGACGCTGTTCGCGCTGACCGTGGTCGAGCCGATGATGGTCGGCATCATCGGCGGCGGCATGGCACATATCCGCCTCGCCGACGGCAGCCATCGTTTCATCGACGGCCAGAGCACGGTGCCGCAGGCGGTGAAGCCGGATACCTACACCTCGAAGCCCGGTTCGGCGCATGACGTGTTCGACACCGTCGGCAACCAGAATTTGAACGGACCGAAGGCGGTCGCGGTGCCAGGCTCGCTGAAGGCGTGGTGCGAGACGCTGCGCCGCTTCGGCACCATGAGCCTTGCCGACGTGATGCAGCCCGCGATCAAGCACGCCGCGCGCGGCTTTGCCGCGACGCCGTACTTGCATGAATGCATCACCGACGGCGCCGCGGAGATGCTGAAGGACAAGCCGATCGCGGCGATCTATCTGCCCAACGGTACGCCGCTGAAGCCCGGCGAGCGCGTGGTCCAGGCCGAATATGCCGAGACGTTGAGATACATCGCCGATCACGGCGACAACGCGCTCTACCAGGGACCGCTCGGCGATATCCTGGTCGACTACATGAACAAGCACGGCGGCTTCGTCGCGCAAGAGGATCTCGCGGCCTACAAGACCGTCGAGCGGCAGCCGATCCGCTGCGACTACCGCGGATGGGAAATTCTCGGGCCGCCGCCGCCGGCGGCGTCAGGCGTGCACATCACGCAGATGCTGAATATTCTCGAAGGCTATGACATCGCGCGGCTTGGCTTCGGTGCGACCGAGACGATCCACTATCTCGCCGAGGTACTGAAGATCGCCTTTGCCGATCGCGAAGCCGCCAGCGGTGATCCCGCCTATATCAATGTCCCGGTGGAGCGGCTGACCTCCAAGGCCTATGCCGAGGAACGTCGCCGCGCCCTCGATCCTGATCGCGCACAGGCGTGGAGCGCCGGCGTCACGCAGCTTGAGGGCGCACATACCACGCACATGACGGCGGCGGATGCGATGGGCAATGTGGTCGCGACCACCCAGACCATCAACAATCTGTTCGGCGCCAAGATCCTGATCCCGGGCCTCGGCACCGTGCCCAACAATTACATGAACCTGTTCGATCCGCGGCCGGGACACGCGCTGTCGCTGGCCGCGGGCAAGCGCGTCACCACCTCGATGTCGCCGATGATGGCGCTGCGCGACGGCAAGCTCGCTTACGCGCTCGGCCTGCCCGGCGGCAAGCGCATCTTCCCGAGCGCGATGCAGGCGCTGATCAATTTGATCGATCACGGCATGGACCTGCAGGAAGCGGTCGAGGCGCCGCGGGTGTGGACCGAGGGCAATGCGCTGGAGGTCGAGCAGGCGGTGCCGGAGAGCATCCGCGCCGCGCTGGCAGCGAAAGGCCACAAGGTGCAGGTGGTGCCGACGGTCGCCGGCGGCATGAACGCGATCCAGTTCCATGCCGACGGTACGATGTCGGGCGCGGCCTGCTGGCGCGCCGACGGCACGCCGGTCGGCATCGCCGGCGGTCTCGCGCGTGCGGGGGTGCGGTTTGCGTTGAGGTGATTCTCAACGTGGGAAGAGCCGTGGCTGAATCACAAATGGCTCTCGAATACTGGATCGTCCGCCGGAGCCATCCTCATCGTCGTCCCGGCGAAGGACGGGACCCATAACCACAGCCCGTCATTGTTGCGCGCTGCTGAAACGACGACTCCCGGCTACAACGCCTGCTGCGGCGTATGGGTCCCGGTCTACGCCGGGACGACGACGGACAGCATGCGGCCCGCATGCGCGGGCGATGACAGCATCCTATTTCCGCACGCAGATCACGCGGACCACGGCGGCCTTGGCGTCTGCCGATTCTCCCGACGCTGTAACGCCCTGCGCCTTCAGGAAACTGCGCACCGTATCGGCCGGCACCAGTGCGGCCTGCGCCGGCGGCGCGGCGTTCGCAGGGCCCGCGACGATGACCGGCTTCAGCAATGCGATGCCGGCAAACTTGCCGCCGCCGTCAAGTGCGGCTGCGCCGGAAAATCCGAGTGCGGGCGGCGGTGACAGCGCCTGATCGCCGCCGCCGAGTTGCGCGACCGAAGCCTTGACGCTGCTCGCGGCCGTGCCGCCGCCCTGGTTCTGCGGATCGGCGATCCCCGTGATATCGAGCGCGGTCTGCGTCGCCTGGCCCGCGATGTTGAGCGGCTTTAGTCCGCGTGCGCCATAGATGCGCAGCAGCGCGAGATCGTGCTCCTTGTCCTCGGCGACCCGGTCGGCATTGCCGTAGCCCGGGATCGTCAGCGCGATGCAGTCGGCGGTCGCCACGCGGTCGGTCACAACAGCGCCGTCGTCGCTGACCACGACGCCGGTGCCATATTCGACGGTCTTGCGCGGCGGCGGGCCGGCCAGCACGCCGGACGGAAATGCATTGAAGGCACTCGACATCGCGATCACCACCGGCTCGACAGTGGTCTGCATCGCCTGGTCGTAGAGGATGGTGAGGATGCGGACCTCGTCACCCTTCAAGGTGCCGCGCAGATAGAACTTCTTCAGCCCCTGCACGCCCGACAGCACGAAGAAATCCGGCTTCACCACGGTGTAGTCGATGGTGCGGCCGGCCGGCTCCTTCTTTTCCTGCTCGGCAAGCTTTGCGGTGGTCGGGCTCGCTTCCTTGCGCCGGGTCAGCAGCACCTGGACGGTGCCGGTCGGCGAGGTCCATTTGGCGCCGGCGGCGTCGCTGGTGAGCTGCGGCACCAGTTTTGTCGGAATGCCGAGCCGCGCCCCGGTGGCGGGCTCGGTGACAATCCGCCAACCGACGCTTTCCTGCTTCCGCCGCGCGGTGTCGGCGAGCACGCCGCGCTCCTGTGGGTTCAGCACGCCGGTCGGCTTGCCGCCGCGGTTCTTCTGGAATTCCTTGATCGCATTGACCATGCGCTCGCTGACGTCGCCGGTAATCGCACCATTATATTCGCCGACCCAGGCGAGGTCGGATTGCAGCGCCAGCCGTTCGGCCTGCGCCATTGCATTGGCGGTATCCTCCGGCTTCTGCAGCGCGGGGCGAACCGGCACCGTCGTCACCGTTTTCGGCTTGGCCCCGGCCGTGGTCGGCGGTGACGTCTGGGCGTTCGCCGCGCCGATAATCGCGACCATCAATGTTGCCGAAAGCACCAATCTCATGACAAATCCGAGGGAAATGACTGAAACCATTGACGTCGACGCAATTAAGCACATCTGCTTGGTCGGCAACAACCGCGCTCCGGTTCAGATTTCAACCCTCATCCCCGCGCAACGGCTTTGCCGTTGTCGCTGGAGGAGCGGCGTGAGCCGCGTCTCGAAGGATGAGGCCACAGACCGGGCCTCATGGTTGGACGCGCGTGGCCGCGCTCCTCACCATGAGGGGATGCGGGTAGGAGTGATGAGATCATGCTGAGTGCTGACGAGCTCGAACGCTATGCCCGCCACATCGTGCTGCGCGAGGTGGGCGGCCCCGGCCAGAATGCGCTGAAAAAGGCGTCGGTGCTGGTGATCGGCGCCGGCGGTCTCGGCGCGCCGGTGCTGATGTATCTGGCCGCCGCCGGTGTCGGCCGGCTCGGCGTGATCGATGACGATATCGTCTCGCTCTCCAATTTGCAGCGCCAGATCATCCACACGACGTCAGACATCGGCCGGCGCAAGGTCGACAGCGCGGCAGCACAGATCCACGCGCTCAATCCGCATGTGACGTTCGAGGCACATCCGATGCGGCTCACCGCTGCCAATGCGATGGCGCTGATTGCGAACTACGATCTGGTGCTCGACGGCTCCGACAATTTCGAGACCCGCTATCTCGTCGCCGATGCCTGCTTCCTCGCCAAGCGGCCGCTGATCACGGCTGCACTTGGGCAGTTCGACGGTTCGCTGACCACGATCCGCGCGCATGAAAGGAATGCCGAAGGCGAGTTCAACCCGACCTATCGCTGCCTGTTTCCGGAAGCGCCGCCGCCCGGCACCGTGCCGGCCTGCGCCGAGGCCGGCGTGATGGGCGCGCTCGCCGGCGTCCTGGGATCGATGATGGCGCTGGAGGCGATCCGCGAGATCGTCGGCTTCGGCGAAGGCCTGGTCGGCCGCCTGCTGATGGTAGATGCGCGCGCGATGCGGTTCGAAACCTTGCGCTACGCGCGCGACCCGCAGAACCCGCTCAACGGTGATGCTCCAGTCATCACCGATCTGAGCGGGCATCGGTAGAGTCTAGGACGTCGTCGTGAGTTTTTCGCTGTCCATGTGCTGGAGATGCTCCTCCGGATAGCGACCGCCGGCGGCGGCGCCAGGCGGAAACGCCTCGGCCAGTGCGGCAAGATGCGCCGCGCTCAGCGTCACATCGAGCGCGCCGAGCGCCTCGGTCAACCGCTCGCGCCGCCGCGCGCCGACCAGCGGCACGATGTCGTTACCCTGCGCCGCGACCCAGGCAATCGCGACCTGCGCCGGAGAGGCGCCGATCTCGCCGGCGATGGCGCGCAGCCGATCGGCGAGCGCGAGGTTGGTGTCGATATTGCCGGCCTGGAAGCGCGGGCTCAGCAGGCGGAAATCCTTCTCGCTGCCGCGATCCTTCGACCAGTGCCCGCTGATCAGCCCGCGCGCCAAGACGCCATAGGCAGTGATGCCGATGCCCAGCTCACGGCAGGTCTTCAAAATGTCGGTCTCGATGCCGCGCGAGATCAGCGAATATTCGATCTGCAGATCGGCGATCGGGTGCACCTTGTGGGCGCGGCGGATGGTGTCGGAACCGACCTCCGATAGCCCGATATGTTTGATCCAGCCGGCCTTGATCATGTCGGCCATCGTGCCCACCGTGTCCTCGATCGGCACATTGGGATCGAGCCGCGCGGGACGATAGATGTCGATGTGGTCGACGCCGAGCCGCTGCAGCGAATAGGCGACGAAATTCTTCACGGCGACCGGACGGCTGTCATAGCCGTGAAAGCCGTAGTTGCGGTCGCGCAGCGCGCCGAACTTGACGCTGATCACGAGATTGTCGCGGCTGCGGCTCTTCAGCGCTTCGCCGATCAGCATCTCGTTGTGGCCCATGCCGTAGAAGTCTCCGGTATCGAGCAGCGTGATGCCGGCCTCGAGCGCGGCATGGATGGTGGCGATGCTCTCGCTGCGGTCGGTCGGGCCGTAGAAGTCGGACATGCCCATGCAGCCGAGGCCGAGCTGCGAAACCGTGGGGCCGGTGGAACCCAGTTTGCGTGTGTCCATGGTGGTGCTCCCTGGAGGTGTCGCGGCAGATGATCCGCCGCCAAAATGACGCGGCTGATATGGGCCGGTCCGGCTTCTGGGATAAGCTGGACAATCCAGAATAGGTTGTTCACTATATCGAACAATGCAGGATTTCGACCTTCGCGACCTCGACGCCTTCGTGGCGGTGGCGCGCACCCGCAATTTCCGGCGTGCGGCGCTGGAGAGCCGCGTCTCGGTTTCGAGCCTCAGCCAGCGCCTGCGCGACATGGAGGAGCGGCTCGGCGTTCGCCTGATGAACCGCACAACCCGCAGCGTTGCGCTGACCGAGGCCGGCGAGCTGCTGCTCGCCCGTGTCGCGCCGGCCATGGTCAATGTCGCGGACGCGATCACCGAGGTGCGCGGCCTGCGCGCCGAGCCGTCGGGGCGGCTGCGCATCAACGCGCCGCCGCCCGCGGTCGACCTGGTGCTGGCGCCGATGATTGCACCGTTCCTCGCCAAATATCCGCAGGTCGATCTGGATATCGTGTCCGAGAGCGCGTTCGTGGACATCGTCGCCCAGGGCTTTGACGCCGGTGTGCGCTATGGCGAGCATCTGGCGCAGGACATGGTGGCGGTGCCGCTCGGCGCGCCGCAGCGCTACGCGGTCGTGGCGTCGCGCGACTACGTCGCGAAGCACGGCCGCCCAATGCAGCCGAAGGATTTGCTGGCGCATGCCTGCATCCGCAGCCGCTTCAGCAACGGCGTGATGTTCGATTGGGAGTTCGAGAAGAACGGCCGCGTGGTGAAGATTTCGCCGCCGGCCAAGCTGACCGCGACCTATCTCGGCCTCGCGCTGCGTGCGGTCCATGACGGCGTCGGCTACTGGGCGACGTTCGAGGGCTATGTCCGCTACGGCGTCAAATCCGGAGCGCTGGTCAGCGTGCTCGACGACTGGTGCCCGCCGTTCGACGGACCGTTCCTGTACTACCCGAGCCGCCGCCAGCCGCCGCCGGCACTCGCTGCCTTCGTGTCGTTCGTCGCCGACTGGCGCAAGCAGGCGCGGAAGAAAAAATAGGGCGGACTGCTACCGCAGCGCCCGGACGACACCTAATGCGTGATGCAGTGTGTCCGGCCGCAATCGCCGTGGCTGTATCCAGCTACCTTTGCCGGACATCCCAAGTTGCCTGGCCGGCCGCACCGGCTCCTTTGCATCGGGTTGTTCTTCGATATTTGCTCTGACGAGCCAAGCGTCCGGGCTACAGGCGCCCTACAGCATGCTCGGGAGCACGCGATCCGGCGGCTTGTGGGCGTCGAGGAAGGTTCGGATATTGATGATCACCTTCTCGCCCATCTCGACGCGGCCTTCGATGGTGGCCGAGCCCATATGCGGCAGCAGCGTCACCTTGCCGGCCCTGGCGAGCCGCACCAGCTTCGGATTCACCGCGGGCTCGTGCTCGTAGACGTCGAGGCCGGCGCCGCCGACATCGCCGGCTTCGATCAGCTTGATCAGCGTGTCCTCGTCGATCACCTCGCCGCGCGCGGTGTTGACGATATAGGCCTCTTTCCGGATCAGCTTGAGCCGCCGCGCCGAGAGCAGATGATAGGTCGCCGGCGTGTGCGGGCAGTTCACCGAGATGATGTCCATCCGCGCCAGCATCTGGTCGAGGCTTTCCCAATAGGTCGCGCCGAGCTCGTCGGCGATCACGGGCGCCACCGGACGGCGGTTGTGATAGTGGATCTGCAGGCCGAAGGCGCGGGCGCGGCGCGCCACGGCCTGGCCGATGCGCCCCATGCCGATGATGCCGAGCCTTTTTCCGCCGATGCGGTGGCCGAGCATCCAGGTCGGCGACCAGCCCGCCCAATGCTGCTTGCCTTCGGTCAGGATCGAGGCGCCCTCGATCATGCGGCGCGGCACCGCCAGGATCAGCGCCATGGTCATGTCGGCGGTGTCCTCGGTCAGCACCTTCGGCGTGTTGGTCACCGTGATGCCGCGGGCATGCGCGGCCGCCACGTCGATATTGTCGACGCCATTGCCGAAATTGGCGATCATCTTCAGCTTGCAGTCGGGCTGGTTGATCACGTCCTCGCGGACCATGTCGGTCACGGTCGGCACCAGTACGTCGGCGGTCCTCGCCGCCTCCGCGATCTGTTCCGGCGTCATCGGCGTGTCGTCGAGATTCAGTCTGGCGTCGAACAGCTCGCGCATCCGGGTCTCGATCGAGTCCGGCAGCTTGCGGGTGACGACGACGAGAGGCTTTTTCTTCACCGACATGTCCTGCTTTCATGAGGCGCGCGGCTCGCCAAAAACCGAGCCGTTGAGGCCTCATTAACCCGGTTGTTCGACACTGCTGATCGCCGCGCTGTCCCGGCGTTTCCTTCGCGTTTCCTAGGGTTCCCCGATACTTGCCCCGGCTTTCGTCAGGGGGAGATTCGGGTTGTTCTGGCTGTTAAGGCGTTCCGTCCTCTCTAGCAGAAGGCCGGGCCAAGACAAGAACCCCGGGGAGCCACGAATACCGGGAACGGATGGCGCAGGCGCGAGCCGCCTTCGGGCATGGGTTTGGACGTGAGTTGCAACTCGCCGAATGCGGGTTGGGCATCTCGGCGGGAGACGAGTTGATGGTCTGGCGTTTCGGTTCATTGGTGGCGCTGGTCGGGAGCATGCTGAGTGCGTCGGTCAGCCCCGGACATACCGCCAAGGATTTGAGCCCCACCACCAGCGGCTTGCCGATCCCGCGCTATGTCAGCCTGAAATCCGACCATGTGAACGTCAGGGCCGGCCCGACCAAGGACAACGACGTCGCCTGGGTCTACACCCGTTCTGGGCTGCCGGTCGAAATCACCGCCGAGTTCGAGAATTGGCGCCGGGTTCGCGATTCCGAAGGCGCGGAAGGCTGGGTCTATCACTCCTTGCTGTCGGGCCGCCGCACCGCCGTCGTCACCATGAAGAACAAGGACGATCTGGCCTCGCTGTACGATCGTCCCGACGCCGCGAGCGCCATCGCCGCGCGCCTGCAGGCCGGCGTCGTCGCGCAGGTCAAGAAATGCGCCAACAACTGGTGCCGGGTCACCGGCAACGGCTTCGACGGCTGGATCGAGCAGCAGCGCCTCTGGGGCGTCTACGCCGACGAGAAGGTGGACTGAGGTCTTTCGTCGTCCCGGCGAAAGCCGGGACCATACCGCGTGATTTCTCGATGGCGCGCGGTGGGAGTCGCCTTAGTAGATAACGAAGATTTGTGGTTATGGGTCCCGGCCTTCGCCGGGACGACGAGTTAGCGCTTCTTGCGCAGCCGCACCACCATGTCGACGCGGGAGATCTCGTAGCCATCCGGCACGTTAGGCATCTTCGACAGCACGAGGTTCGGGTCGGGGATGTCGACCAGCTCGTGGTTGTGCTCGAGGTAGAAGTGGTGATGGGTCGACACGTTGGTGTCGAAATAGGTCTTGGTGCCGTCGACGCTGACCTGCCGCAGCAGGCCGGCATCGGTGAGCTGGTTGAGCGTGTTGTAGACGGTCGCCAGCGACACCGGAACCTTGGCCAGCGTGGCTTCCTCGTAGAGCATTTCAGCGGTCAGGTGGCGGGCACCCTTGCCGAACAGCAGCCAGCCCAGCGCCATGCGTTGCCGGGTCGGCCGAAGGCCGGCCGACTGCAGCATCTCGTTGACGTCGTGCCATGGGCAGCCAGTCAGGGCAGGGTGGTGCCCAGCGCCCCCGGCAGCCGGGTGCACGGCATCATCGTTCACAGCCGGTACTTCCTCGTTCATATCCACTCTATGCACCCAACTCAGGCAATATTCCTCATAAATATAAAAAGGATGCCTATCAGATGCAAGTTTTTCGCAACTAGAACGAATCCAAGCTGCGGTAGAAACCTATGGGATGACGGTCATTTATCACTGGAATGCCGCTTTGCCGCCCAGTTGGCCCTATGTTAGAGAGCGCGCGGACCACATATGCGCTTTCGGCAGAGATAACAGGCCGGTGGCGTACCCAGGTAGCGCCAAGATGCGGGACAAGATATTCCAGTTCCCGTGGGTAGATAAGGTCCGACCTAGCAAAGCGCTTCATCGGGACATCAGAGGTGGATAGAGGATGCTGGATCGGCGCGGCGGTTATGAATACGAGGATTTGCTGGCCTGCGGGCGGGGCGAGCTGTTCGGTCCCGGCAACGCCCAGTTGCCGCTGCCGCCGATGCTCATGTTCGATCGCATCAGCGATATTTCGGAAAATGGCGGCGAGTACGGCAAGGGGCTGGTGCGCGCCGAGCTCGAGGTGAAACCGGATCTCTGGTTCTTCGGCTGCCATTTCAAGAACGATCCGGTGATGCCGGGCTGTCTCGGCCTCGATGCCATGTGGCAAATGGTCGGCTTTTACCTCGGCTGGATCGGTGGCGAAGGTCGTGGCCGCGCGCTCGGCCTCGGCGAGCTGAAGTTCTCCGGACAGGTGCTGCCGCACGCGCGCAAGGTTGTGTACAACATCGATATCAAGCGCGTGATGCGGTCAAAGCTCGTGCTTGGAATTGCCGACGGGTGGCTTTCCATGGACGACGAGATTATTTATCGCGCCAAGGACTTGAAGGTCGGATTGTTCAAGCAAGGTACGGCGCCGTCTTGAGCGGGACCATGACGCGGCAACATAGAGGCAGGGCGAGGCGAACATGAGGCGGGTTGTCATCACGGGGATGGGCATTGTCTCATCCATCGGTAACAACACCCAGGAAGTGCTTGCGAGCCTCTACGAGGCGAAGTCGGGCATTTCGCGCGCGGAGAAGGCTGCGGAACTTGGCTTCCGTTCGCAGGTTCACGGCGCGCCGACGCTCAATCCTGCCGAGGTGATCGATCGCCGCGCGATGCGCTTCCTTGCCGAAGGCGCCGCCTGGAATCACGTCGCGATGGAGCAGGCGATCCGCGATTCCGGCCTCGAGGAGAACGAGGTCTCCAACGTCCGCACCGGCATCATCATGGGATCCGGTGGGCCGTCGACGCGCACGCTGGTGGAGGCCGCCGACATCGCGCGCGCCAAGGGCCCGAAGCGCGTCGGTCCGTTCGCGGTGCCGAAGGGCATGTCGTCGACCGCGTCGGCGACGCTTGCGACCTGGTTCAAGATCAAGGGCGTGAACTACTCGATCTCGTCGGCCTGCGCGACGTCGAACCATTGCATCGGCAACGCCTATGAGACGATCCAGATCGGCAAGCAGGACGTCATCTTCGCCGGCGGCTGCGAGGAGCTCGACTGGACGCTGTCGGTGCTGTTCGACGCGATGGGCGCGATGTCCTCGAAATACAATGACACGCCAGCGACCGCCTCGCGGCCCTACGATCTCAATCGCGATGGTTTCGTGATCGCCGGCGGCGCCGGCGTCGTTGTGCTGGAAGAGCTCGAGCACGCCAAGGCGCGCGGCGCGCGGATCTACGGCGAGGTCGTCGGCTACGGCGCGACCTCGGACGGATACGACATGGTGGCGCCGTCGGGCGAGGGCGCCGAGCGCTGCATGCGCATGGCGATGTCGACGGTGAACACGCCAATCGATTACATCAATCCACACGCCACCTCGACGCCGGCCGGCGATCCGCCGGAGATCGAGGCGATCCGCAAGGTGTTCGGCACCGGCGACAAATGCCCGCCGATCTCGGCGACCAAGGCGCTGACCGGCCACTCGCTCGGCGCCACCGGCGTGCAGGAGGCGATCTACTCGCTCTTGATGCTCAACAACGGCTTCGTCTGCGAGAGCGCGCATATCACCGAGCTCGATCCGGCATTTGCCGACATGCCGATCGTGCGCAAGCGCATCGACAACGCCAAGCTCGGCACCGTGCTGTCGAACTCGTTCGGGTTCGGCGGTACCAACGCCACGCTGGTGTTCAAGCGGCTCGATGCCTGACCCGGCTTTCATCTCCTCTCGTCCGCGGCGCGACGCCTCTGGGCCGCGAATGGGGACATTGCAACAATCCGAAATGGGGTGCGTATGATTATCGAACCGCGCGTGCGAGGCTTCATCTGCACGACGGCGCATCCGGTCGGTTGCGCCACCAATGTCCGCGAGCAGATTGCTTACGTTCTCGAGCAGGGCCCGGTCGCTGACTGCCCGAAGCGCGTCGCCGTGCTGGGCTGCTCGACAGGCTATGGCCTCGCGAGCCGCATCGTCGCGACCTTCGCCGGCGGTGCCGATACGATCGGCGTGTCGCTGGAGCGCGAACCTTCGGAAAAGAGAAGCGCCAGTGCCGGCTGGTACAACAACCGCGCCTTCGAGATCGAAGCCGAGAAGATCGGCCGCTCGCCGCTCACGCTGGAGGGTGATGCCTTCTCCGATGAGATGAAGAAGACCTTCATCGAACGTGTGCGCGAAAAATTCGGGCAGCTCGATCTCCTGGTCTATAGCATGGCCGCGCCGGTCCGGACCGATCCTGACACCGGCAAGACCTATCGCTCGGTGATCAAGCCGCTCGGCGCCCCGGTCGAGATCAAGACGCTCGACACCGAGACCGGCGAGGTGTTCCAGACCACGCTTGAACCGGCAAGCGAGGAACAAACCGCGGCGACCGTCGCGGTGATGGGCGGTGACGACTGGAAGCGCTGGATCGACCAGTTGGCAGACGCCGGCGTGCTGGCGCCGGGCTTCCGCACCCTCAACTACACCTATATCGGCAGCGAGTTGACCTGGCCGATCTACTGGAACGGCACGCTCGGCCGCGCCAAGGTCGATCTCGACAGTAAGGCGGAAGCAATCCGCGGCCGCCTCGGCGCCGGCGCCGCTCGCGTCGTCGCGCTGAAGGCCGTGGTTACCCAGGCGAGCTCGGCCATTCCGGTGGTGCCGCTCTATGGCACCGTGCTGTTCAAGGTGATGAAGCAGCTCGGGCTGCATGAAGGCTGCATCGAGCAGATCGATCGCCTGTTCCGCACCCGCCTCGGCAAGGACGTCGCGCTCGATGACGCGCAGCGTATTCGGGTCGACGACTGGGAGCTTTCACCCGAAGTGCAGACCGAAGTGTCGCGGCGCTGGCCGCTGCTCACCACCGAAACGCTCGGCGAGCTGGCGGATCTCGGTGAATACAAGAGCCAGTTCCTTCGCCTGTTCGGCTTCGGCATCGACGGCGTCGACTACACGCAGGACATCGACCCGCGCGTGGTGCCGGGTTAGGGGAAGTGCTGTAGCCTGATGAAGCGCAGCGAAATCCGGGAAATGCTCTGCACCTCTCAGCGGACAGACTGCCCCCGGATTGCGCTGCGCTTCATCCGGGCTACGCGAAGCTCGAGCGTCACCCCGCCGCGATCCTTCTCGGCACGCGGATCGTGATTGACTACACCCCGAGCGTGCCGGCCTTGGCGGCCGCATAGCGCTCGCCAACGGCCTTCCAGTTCACCGTATTCCACCATGCCTTGAGATAGTCCGGCCGGCGGTTCTGGTAGGTCAAATAGTAGGCGTGCTCCCAGACGTCGTTGCCGAGCAGCGCGCGCTTGCCGTCCATGATCGGATTGTCCTGATTCGGCCGCGTCTCGATCGCGAGCTTGCCGTCCTTGGTCACCGTGACGAACACCCAGCCGGAGCCGAACACGCGGCCGCCGGCGGCGTTGAAATCGGTCTGCAATTTCTCCATGCCGCCGAGGTCGCGATCGATCGCGGTCAGCACTTCGCCGTCCGCCTTGCCGCCGTCCGGTCCCATGATCTGCCAGAACATCGTGTGGTTGGCGTGGCCGCCCATGTTGTTGCGCACGCCGGTGCGGATCGCGTCCGGCACGCTGTCGAGATTGGCGAGCACCTCGATGACCGGCTTCTCGGCGATTTGCGGATTGTCCTTGGCGAAAGTGTTGAGATTGGTGACATAGGCCTGATGATGCCGGTCGTGATGGATCTCCATCGTCTTGGCATCGATGTGCGGCTCGAGCGCGCTGGTCGGATAGCCCAGCGGATCGATCTTAAATGGTCCGGCCGGGGCCTGCGTCGCGGCCTGGGCGAATGCTGCGCGCGACGAGGCGGCGGCCGCGGCGATGCCGCCTGCTGCAATGATCAGGTGGCGTCGGGACATCAAGGACATCGTCATTCTCCATGCTGGAAAGCGTCCTGATGTTAGGCGCAAGTCGTGAACGGGTTCCAGCAGTACCGGTCACAATGTCGGGTCAAAACCGCGCAGGCCGATCAGCCGGGATTGATTTGCGTTCGAAAGCAAAAGGGCGGCCACTTGGGCCGCCCTCTCGCAATGATCAGTTTGCCAGTTGGTTTGGTTTACTCGCCGGCGGCCTCGCGCGGGGCCGGAGCGTCGGTCTTCTTGGCCTCGAGGTCCTCACCGGTCTCCTGGTCGACCGCCTTCATCGACAGGCGGGTCTTGCCGCGGTCGTCGAAGCCGAGCAGCTTGACCTTGACCTTGTCGCCTTCCTTGACGACGTCGGAGGTCTTCTGCACGCGATTGGAGGCGAGCTGGCTGATATGGACGAGGCCGTCCTTGGCGCCGAAGAAGTTCACGAACGCGCCGAACTCCATCACCTTGACGACGGTGCCCTCGTAGATCTGGCCGACCTCCGGATCGGAGGCAATCGACTTGATCCACTTGATCGCAGCCTTCATCGCCTCGCCGTCATTGGAAGCGACCTTCACGGTGCCGTCGTCCTCGATGTTGACCTTGGCGCCGGTCTTCTCGACGATCTCGCGGATCACCTTGCCGCCGGTGCCGATCACTTCGCGGATCTTGTCGGTGGCGATCTTGAAGGTCTCGATGCGCGGTGCGTATTCGCCGAGTTCGGCGCGCGCCGCGGTCAGGGCCTTGGACATCTCGCCGAGGATGTGGATGCGCCCTTCCTTGGCCTGGCCAAGCGCAACCTTCATGATCTCCTCGGTGATGCCCTCGATCTTGATGTCCATCTGCAGCGAGGTGATGCCCTGGTCGGTGCCGGCGACCTTGAAGTCCATGTCGCCGAGATGATCCTCGTCGCCGAGGATGTCCGACAGCACCGCGAAGCGCTGACCTTCGAGGATCAGGCCCATGGCGATACCCGCGGTCGGCCGCTTCAGCGGCACGCCGGCGTCCATCAGCGACAGCGAGGCGCCGCAGACCGACGCCATCGAGGACGAGCCGTTCGACTCGGTGATCTCCGAGACCACGCGGATCGTGTACGGGAACTCGTGGTGCGGCGGCAGCACCGGGTGGATCGCGCGCCAGGCGAGCTTGCCGTGGCCGATCTCGCGGCGCTTGGTGCCGCCGAGGCGACCGGTTTCACCGACCGAGTAGGGCGGGAAGTTGTAGTGCAGCAGGAAGGTTTCCTTGTAGGTGCCCGACAGCGCGTCGATGTACTGCTCGTCCTCGCCGGTGCCGAGCGTGGTCACGACCACCGCCTGGGTTTCACCGCGGGTGAACAGCGCCGAGCCGTGGGCGCGCGGCAGCACGCCGGCTTCGGCGACGATGTTGCGCACGGTCTTGACGTCGCGGCCGTCGATGCGCTTGCCGGTGTCGAGGATGTTCCAGCGAACGATCTTGGCTTCTAGCTCCTTGAACACGGCGGCGACCCGGAGCTTGTCGTATTTCGGCTCCTGGCCTTCCGGGAAGAAGTGCGCGAGCACCTTCTCCTTGACGGCGCCGACCGCGGCATAGCGTTCCTGCTTGACCGGGATCGCATAGGCCTTGCGCAGATCCTGCTCGGCGATGCCGAGCATCTCCTTCTCGATCTCCGAATTGTCGATGGTGGTGACTTCGCGCGGTTCCTTGGCGGCCTTCTCGGCGAGCTCGATGATCGCGTTGATGACGGGCTGGAAGTGGCGGTGGCCGAACATGACCGCGCCGAGCATCACGTCTTCGTTGAGCTCCTTGGCTTCCGACTCGACCATCAGCACGGCGTCGGCGGTGCCGGCGACGACGAGGTCGAGCTGGGTCTCGGTCATCTCGTCGAGCGTCGGGTTGAGCACGTATTCGTCATTGGCGAAGCCGACGCGCGCGGCGCCGATCGGGCCCTTGAACGGCGCGCCGGACAGCGTCAGGGCGGCGGAGGCGGCGACCAGCGAGACGATGTCCGGATCGTTCTCCATGTCGTGCGAAAGCACGGTGACGATCACCTGGGTCTCGTTGCGCCAGCCGTCGACGAACAGCGGACGGATCGGGCGGTCGATCAGGCGGGAGACCAGCGTCTCCTTCTCGGTCGGACGGCCCTCGCGCTTGAAATAGCCGCCGGGAATGCGGCCCGCAGCGTAGGTCTTCTCCTGGTAGTCGACCGTGAGCGGCAGGAAGTCGACGCCTTCGCGCGGCGCCTTCGCCGCGACGACGGTGGCGAGCACCACGGTCTCGCCATAGGTCGCCATCACGGCGCCGTCGGCCTGGCGGGCGATCTTGCCGGTTTCCAGTTTGAGGGGACGTCCACCCCAGTCGATCTCGACGGAATGCGAATTGAACATTTCGGTTTCTTTCATGGTTTCACGAAAGCACGGCGCCCCGAAGCACAAAGACCATGCCAAGACGGCGAGACACTGATGCGCGTGCTGCGATCAGCATCCGGCGATCCTGCCATGGTCCCTGGATTTCGGATGGCGTCCATCCTTTCGGTCATCTGGGCATCTTGCCCGGTCCAGCGGCCGGATTGCTGCTGGACGCTAGTGTGCATGGCGATCGCCATGCGGCTGCGCATGATCATCTTTCGACAATTCGAAAGCCCGAGTTCACGGACGACCACGCGAAAACGCGCGCGAACCTCGCGCGCGTGCTTCTCAAATCAACGACGGATGTTGTGCTTTTCGAGCAGCGCCTTGTAGCGCGCCTCGTCCTTGCGCTTGATGTAATCAAGCAGGGAGCGGCGCGTCGACACGAGCTTCAGGAGGCCGCGGCGTGAATGGTTGTCCTTCACATGGCTCTTGAAGTGCTCGGTGAGGTTATTGATGCGTTCCGACAGGATCGCGACCTGAACCTCGGGCGAGCCGGTGTCGCCGGCTTTGGTGGCATTCGTCTTGATGACTTCCGCTTTGCGTTGCGCGGTAATCGACATCGTCAGTTACTTTCATTGTTGCGAGCCGGACCGGCAGTCAGTCCGTTCAGGTTGAACACGCGCTTGGGGATGAGTTCGCCATTGCCAATTTCGGCAAGCGCGAGAAGTCGGCCTGCCACCGTGACATAGACTGTGCCGCTCGTATTGGGCGCATCCCGTCCGCGCAACAAAACGGCCTGGCCCCTGTGGAGCCTTGCCGCATCAGCCCGTGTGACGGCCAGTGCCGGGATGTCGTCCAGCGCGGTCTCAACGGGCAAAAGCGCGTCGGCGAGGCTGCCCTCGCCAGACGCGGCTCTATTGCACAAAGCCTCCAACTGTACCAGCGGAATCATGTCCGCTTCGGTAAACGGACCGACCAGGGTCCGCCGTAGCGCGCAGATATGGCCGAAACAGCCCAGAATCCGGCCCATATCGCGGGCCAGGGCCCGGACATAGGTTCCCTTGCCGCACTCGGCCTCGAACACGGACTGGCCGTTATCGCCATGTTCCACAAGGGATAATTCGTGAATCTCGACCGGGCGGGGCTTCAGTTCCACGGCCTCGCCGTCGCGCGCCAGATCATAGGCCCGCTCGCCCTGGACCTTGATGGCCGAATATTGCGGCGGAATCTGCTCGATCACGCCGGTGAAGCGCGGCAGCAGCTCGCGGATCGAAGCGGCGGTCGGCCGGTTCTCGCTGGTCCGGACCGGCCGGCCCTCGGTGTCGTCGGTGTCGCGTTCCTCACCCCAGCTCACCGTGAAGCGGTAGCGCTTGCGGCCGTCCATCACGAACGGCACCGTCTTGGTGGCCTCGCCGAGCGCGATCGGCAACCCGCCGGAGGCGAGCGGATCCAGGGTGCCGGCATGGCCGGCACGCTTGGCCTGGAACAAACGCTTGAGCACGGCGACCGCCTGGGTCGAGGTCATGCCGATCGGCTTGTCGAGCACAACCCAGCCATGGATGTCGCGCTTGTCGCGGCGCGGCTGTTGGTTCTGCTTGCCCTGCTTCTGGCGCGGGTCGTTGTTGGTGCGGCGCGCATCGTCGCTGCGCGGCCCGGCAAAGGCATCCCGCTCAGCGGCGCGCGCGTCGGCATCCTTCGCGTCGATAACGCTGTTGGTCGTCATCACAGTCATTCCTCGTCGTCCGAATCGGGTGCAAGGTCTCGCTGCACCGCAGGTGTCCGCAGCAGTTTCTCGATGCGCTCCGCCTCGTCGAACCGCTCGTCGACGCGGAAGCGAATGTCGGGGGCAAATTTCAGGTTGACGCGGTGCGCGATCTCGCCGCGAAGGAACTTCTTGTTGCGCTCGAGCGCTGCGATCACCGCATCGGTGTCGCGGCCGCCGAGCGGCATCACATAGATCGTCGCGAGCTTCAGGTCCGGCGACATACGCACCTCGGGAACGGTGATGATGTGGCCTTCGAGATCGGGATCGTGGACCTCACCCTGCGACAGGATCTCGGCAACCGCATGGCGAACCGTTTCGCCGACGCGCAGCTGACGTTGTGAGCCGCCAGGGCTGGAACTCTTCTTTTGACGGGGCATGACCTTCTTCCAAAACCGTCGCGCCCGCAGGCGGTGGCGGGCATCAATGTCCTAGCCTTGCTTTCAATCGGGCAATGCGCGGGTGGCCAGACTAAAGTCCGGTCACGCCGTCGCATTTTCAGTTAAATGGACCCAACGCCTAGTTAGATCTGCGCTTCGTAAGATTTGGACTTACAGAGAGCGCTGGATCGTCTCGATGCGGTAACACTCGATCACGTCGCCGACACGCATGTCGCCGTAGTTCTCGAATGCCATGCCACACTCCTGGCCGGCGACCACTTCCTTCACTTCATCCTTGAAGCGCTTCAGCGTCGACAGCTTGCCTTCGTGCACCACGACGTTGTCGCGGATCAGGCGAACGTTGGCGCCGCGTTCCACGGTGCCGTCGGTAACGCGGCAACCCGCGACCTTGCCGACCTTGGAAATGTTGAACACTTCCAGGATCTGCGCGTTGCCCAGCATGGTTTCGCGCAGCGTCGGCGCGAGCAGGCCGGACATCGCCTTTTTGATGTCATCCACGAGGTCGTAGATGATGTTGTAGTAGCGGATCTCGATGCCGTTGCGCTTGGCCGCGGCGGCCGCTTCCTTGTTGGCGCGGACCGAGAAGCCGATGATCGCGGCGTTGAAGCCTTCCGCCAGCGTAACGTCGGACTCCGAGATGCCGCCGACGCCGGCATGCAGGATGCGGGCGGCGACTTCGTCGGTGCCGAGCTTCTCCAGCGAGCCCAGGATCGCCTCCAACGAGCCCTGCACGTCGGCCTTGACGATCAGCGGGAACTCCTTGCGGCCCGCGGTCTTCAGCTGCGACATCATCTGCTCGAGCGAGCCGCGCATGCCGGAGATCGAGGCCGCCGCGTTCTCGCGCTTCTGGTGCGCGCGGTAGCTCGTGACCTGGCGGGCGCGGGCCTCGTTCTCGACCACGGCGAGACGATCGCCGGCTTCCGGCGGGCCGTTGAAGCCGAGCACCTCGACCGGCACCGACGGGCCGGCCTCTTCGAGATTCTCGCCCTGGTCGGAGATCAGTGCGCGGACGCGGCCCATCTCGGCGCCGGCCACGATGATGTCGCCGACGCGCAGCGTGCCGCGCTGTACCAGCACGGTCGCGACCGGACCGCGGCCGCGATCGAGCTTGGCTTCGATCACAGTGCCTTCCGCCGGACGCTCCGAGTTGGTCTTCAGGTCGAGGATTTCGGCCTGCAACGCGATCATCTCGAGCAGCTTGTCGAGATTGGTCTTGTTCTTGGCCGAGACCTCGACGTCGACGACGTCGCCGCCGAGCGATTCGACCTGCACCTCGTGCTGCAGCAGTTCGGTGCGCACGCGCTCAGGCCGCGCATCGGGCTTGTCGATCTTGTTGATCGCCACGATCATCGGCACCTTGGCCGCCTTGGCGTGGTTGATCGCCTCGATCGTCTGCGGCATCACGCCGTCATCGGCAGCGACCACCAGCACGACGATGTCGGTGACCTTGGCGCCGCGGGCGCGCATCGCGGTGAACGCGGCGTGGCCGGGCGTGTCGATGAAGGTGATCTTGGTGCCGCTCTCGGGCGACAGCACCTGATAGGCGCCGATATGCTGGGTGATGCCGCCTGCTTCGCCCGACACCACGTTGGCATGGCGCAGCGCGTCGAGCAGCGAGGTCTTGCCGTGGTCGACGTGACCCATCACGGTGACTACGGGCGAGCGCGGCTCGGTGTCGGTAGAATTGTCGACGACGTCGAACAGGCCCTCTTCGACGTCGGACGCCGCGACGCGCTTGACGCTGTGGCCGAGCTCTTCGGCGATCAGCTGCGCGGTGTCGGCATCGATCACGTCGGTGATCTTGTGCATCGCGCCCTGCTTCATCAGCATGCGGATGACGTCGACGGCGCGCTCCGACATGCGGTTCGCAAGTTCCTGGATCGTGATCGCTTCCGGGATGGTGACTTCGCGGATCAGCTTTTCCTTCGGTTCGTTCGACGTATGCCCCTTCAGGCGCTGGGTACGGCGGCGGAACGAGGCAATCGAGCGCTCGCGGACGTCGTCAGCGTTGAGCGCAGTGGTCAGGGTGAGGCGGCCGCGCTCTTTCTGCGGACCGGGCTTGTGGGTGGCCTTCGGAGCCGCGGCAGGGCGCACGGCGCCGCCGGGGCGTCGCACCAGGCGCGGACCATCATCCTCGTCGGGCCCGGCCGCAACTGCCGCCGGTCTCGGTGCAGAGGCCGGCGTGCGCGCGGTTGTTGTGGTCGCCGGGCGTGCTGCGGGCCCACGGGCGGCCGGAGCAGATGCAGGTGCTGATGTTGCGGGCCTGGCCGGTGCAGCGGCGGGCGCAGCACCGGGCTTGGCCTCGCCTTCGCCGAAGCGGCGCTTGGCCTCGACCTCGGCCTTGCGCTTGGCCTCTTCCTCGTGGCGGTGACGTTCCTCTTCCGCCTTGCGGCGGGCCTCGGCAGCCTCGCGCTCTGCCTTTTCGGCAGCCTCGCGGACGGCACGGCGCTTGGCTTCCTCTTCGGCCTGGCGGCGCTCCTCGATGTCGCGCTGCCGCGCATCGGCCAGCGCGCTGGCGCGCGCGGAACGCTCGTCTTCGGTCAAGGTCGGCAGCACCACGCCGGAGCGCGTGTTGCGCTGCTGGCCGGGCGGCGGGCCTGAGGGGCGGCCGAGCGGCGGCTTCGGCGCGGGTGCCGCAGGCTTCGCAATCACGGGTTCCGGCGCATGCGCCTCACCGGGGCCATCGCCGCCGATGCGGCGCTTGCCGCGCTTCTCGACCACGACCTGCTTGGTCCGGCCGTGGCTGAAGCTCTGGCGCACGGTGCCCGTCTCGACGCGCGGCTTCAGCGACAACGTCTTGCTCGGGACACTCAGAGTCTTGTCGCCAGGGGTCTTGGTATCAACCATTCAGCAGTCCTAATCTCGTTTCGCTGTGCGTTGGCCGCACAAATCCTTCAATGCGTCGTTCTTCTGCTGAGCATGATCCGGTCGGAAAGACGGCGTCCGCCTTCCTGGATCAGGCTCTGGAATTTCTGGCCGCTTCGGCGGTCTTGTCGTCGTCGGCCATCCGGTATCGGACCAGCATCTGGCAGCGCGACAGGAACGTCTTGCTCGCCGGGCCCGCGAGCAGCGCAGCATGTATCACATTTGACCGCCCAAGTGCCAAATCCAATTCATCCGACGTCAAAACATTGACGATGGCGATTACCGCCGATTCACCACGTTTTCCGCCCCTTTGCCCGAGGATCGCGTCCAATTTGCGGATTCCGTCCGCGGCGCCGTCCGAAGCGTGGATCAGGGCTGCAGTTTCGTTCCGGTTGAGTGCGTCCTCGACCTTGCTGAAGCCCGCAACGACCTGACCGGCCTTGGCGGCCATTGCCAGGGCCTCGGTAACGCTGCGCACCAGGAGGGTCTCGGTGTCGGCGGGAAGGGTCGGCGCGACGCGGACATCGCGCTTGAATCCCTTGCTAAATTGGTGACGGCGGACCGCTTCCGCAACGCTGCGCCGCGACGCGGAAACCCATAATCCGCGGCCGGGCAGCTTGCGCTTGAGGTCGGGGATCACCTCGCCCGTGGGCGAGACGACGAACCGGATCAGCTCGTCGAGCGGACGCACCTCGCGGCTGACCGCGCACATCCGCGTGGTCGCGGACTTCTGCGTCCGCGGCCCATCGTCGAGATCGGGGTCAGCCTGAGCGAGCATCCGTAGGGCATCTCCTTACGAAGCCGCTGTTTCAGCTTCGGCGGCCTCGGCCTCCTCGGCCGGCTTGGCGAGGTCGGCCTCGGTGATCCAGCCGGCCTTCAGGCGGGCCTGCATGATCAGGGCCTCGGCCTCGTCGCGCGAGATCTCGATGCCGTCGAGGAACCCGGCATGCTTGGTCGGCTCGCCGCCTTCCTTGCGCTCGGTCCAGCCGACCAGATCGTCGGTGGCGCAGCCGGCGAGGTCTTCGACCGTCTTCACGTCGTTCTCGCCGAGCTTCACCAGCATCTTGCCGGTGATGCCGGGCACGTCCTTCATGGCGTCCTCGACGCCGAGTTCCTTGCGCTTGGCTTCCAGTTCGGCCTCGAGCTGTTCCAGATACTCGCGGGCCCGGGTCTGCAACTCGTTGGCGGTCTCCTCGTCGAAACCCTCGATGCCCGCGAGTTCCTTGACGTCGACCAGCGCGAGTTCCTCGACCGAGGTGAAGCCTTCGGAGGCGAGCAGCTGGCCGACCACTTCGTCGACATTGAGCGCTTCCATGAACACGCGGGTCGAGTTCTCGAAGTCGGCCTGACGGCGCTCCGACTCCTCCTGCTCGGTCAGGATGTCGATGTCCCAGCCGGTCAGCTGCGATGCGAGGCGGACATTCTGGCCGCGGCGGCCGATTGCCAGCGACAGCTGGTTGTTGGTGTCGGGAACCACGACCTCGATGCGCTCGCGCTCTTCGTCGATCACGACCTTGGCGACTTCGGCCGGCGCCAGCGCGTTGACGACGAAGGTCGCGATGTCAGGCGACCACGGAATGATGTCGATCTTCTCGCCCTGCAGCTCGTTGACCACGGCCTGCACGCGCGAGCCGCGCATGCCGACGCAGGCGCCGACCGGGTCGACCGAGGAATCGCGCGAGATCACGCCGATCTTGGCGCGCGAGCCCGGGTCGCGGGCGACCGCCTTGATCTCGACGATGCCGTCATAGATTTCCGGCACTTCCTGCGCGAACAGCTTCGCCATGAATTGCGGATGGGTGCGCGACAGGAAGATCTGCGGACCGCGAGTCTCGCGGCGGACGTCGAAGATATAGGCGCGCACGCGGTCGCCGTTGCGGAAC
This sequence comes from Bradyrhizobium sp. USDA 4454, assembly GCF_054822705.1. Taxonomy (NCBI): domain Bacteria; kingdom Pseudomonadati; phylum Pseudomonadota; class Alphaproteobacteria; order Hyphomicrobiales; family Nitrobacteraceae; genus Bradyrhizobium; species Bradyrhizobium sp. USDA 4454. The sequence continues at coordinate 8,347,862 of NZ_JBTRCN010000001.1, read as the reverse complement.
ACTTCGCGCGGCAGCATCTCGTCGCGGCGCACGATCGCCTCGCCACGGCCGAGGTCGACGATCACGCTGCCATATTCGACGCGCTTGACGATGCCGTTGACGATGTCGCCGATGCGGTCCTTGAATTCCTGATACTGCCGGTCGCGCTCGGCCTCGCGCACCTTCTGCACGATCACCTGCTTGGCGGACTGCGCGGCGATGCGGCCATATTCCAGCGGCGGCAGCGTGTCGGCGATCGTGTCGCCGACCTGGGCGCCGGGATTGGCGCGCTGCGCATCATGCAGCGAAATCTGGTTCGACGAGTTCTCGACGACATCGACCACCAGCATGTGGCGGGTCAGCCGCAGCTCGCCCTTCTTGGCGTCGATCTCGGCATGGACGTCGGTCTCGCTGCCGTAGCGGGCACGCGCCGCCTTGGCGATGGCGTCTTCCATCGCCGCGATCACGATGGAGCGGTCGATCGACTTTTCGCGCGCAACTGCGTCTGCGATCTGCAGCAGTTCGAGTTTGTTGGCGCTGACTGCCATGGCTTAGTCTCCTTCGAATGGATCGATCTCGCCACGGCGCGCGCGCTCGGCGGCCAGGCGGTGCTTTTTGGTGTTGGTCGGGGCCGGCTTCTTGCCGGGCTTGTGATCGGACTTGTGTTCGGACTTGTGTTTCGGCTTTTGGCTCTTCGCGGGATCGCTGTTTTTTGCGTGAGCCGGCTGCGGCGGCGCCAGCCCGAGCTCGCGGCGCAGCTCGCGCTCGGCGGCCTTGCCGCGCCGCATCGATTCCGCGATCAGCTCGTCGGTCAGCACCAGCCGCGCGTCGGAGATGTCTTCCATCACCAGCAAGACCTCGGCGTCCTCGGTGGGACGCGGATCGTCGCGCTTGATACGCACCGCACTGCCCTCGACGCCGGCGAGCAGGCCGCGGAACCGCTTGCGGCCCTGATGCGGTACCGCCATCTCGATCTTCACGAGGTGCCCGGTATAGCGCTCGAAGTCGGAGCGGCGCACCAGCGGTCGGTCGATGCCGGGCGACGAAATTTCCAGCCGGTAGGCGCGCTCGATCGGGTCGGCAACGTCAAGCACCGGCGACAGCGCGCGCGAGATCGCCTCGCAATCCTCGAGCTGCATCGAGCCGTCGGGCCGCTCCGCCATGATCTGCACGGTGCAGCCGGCGTCGCCCGAGACCTTGATGCGCACCAGGCGATAGCCCATGCCCTGCAGCACCGGGACGGCGACCGCGGCGACGCGCGCCGCGACCCCGGGCTCGACGACGAGCCGCGGCTCGGCGAGCAGTTCGGTGTCCACGGGCGTGGCGGTCGGATCGGTCATATCCAGTGTCAAAGGCTGTCTAGGTTTTAAAGGCTGCTGAGGTCTGTTGTGTTGTTCAGGTGGCCTTAAGGGGCCGCTAACGCTAGCCAAACTGGACCCGGCCTCGTTGGGTCCCGTCAGGTAACAAAAAAGAGCGGGTCCCGGGGGGCCCACTCTCCTACGCGATCGTATGAGATACCATAAGTTGCGCCGGATATAGCTCTTTTGCCGGGGTCCGGCAAGGCCTCAAGGCCGGGCGAAACGCGATTTTGCGGCTTCCGGGCGCCGGATTCGATCTAACCCTCCGTTTACGAACGGGGTCATAGATTGCCGAAAATCGGCAAAGTCGCCGGTTGGACAAGGCTCATGACGACAGCCCCCGCGCTGATCCCGGAACTCGACGACATCGTCCGCCGCGGCGACCCCAAGCGCCGTGCCGATGCTGCGCGGCGGCTCGGCGAGCTGTTCCTGCAGGGCGCCCAAAGCTTCCGTCCGGATCATATCGACCTGTTCGACGGAGTGCTGACCAGCCTGGTGCCGCATGCCGAGCTTGCGGCGCGGATCGATCTCGCCGAACGCCTGGCGCCGCTCGCCAATGCGCCGCGGCGTCTGGTCGGGCAACTCGCCCGTGAGGACGAGGTCGCGATCGCGGGGCCGGTGCTGCGCCGCTCGCCGGTGATCGACGACAAGGTGCTGGTCGAGATCGCCAATGCCAAGGGTCAGGGCCATCTGCTTGCGATGGCCGAGCGGTCGAAGCTTTCGAGCGCGCTGACCGATGTGCTCGTCCGTCGCGGCGACCGCGATGTGATCCGATGCGCGGCAGGCAATGCCGGCGCTGCGTTTTCCGACGCCTCCTTTGCGACGATGGTGCGCCGCGCCAGTCAGGACGGCGTGTTGACCTTGCGGATCGGCCGCCGTGACGACCTTCCGCCCGAGCATCTGAAAGGCCTGCTGGCCGGCTCGATCGACGTGATCCGCCGCCGTCTGCACATCGTCGCCAAGCCGGAACGGCAGGCCGAAATCAGGCTGGCGCTGAGCGAGATCGAGGGCGTCGTTGCGCAGGTCGAGGGCCGCGATTTCGCGGCCGCGCAGCGCGCGATCCTCGCGCTGCATCGCGCCGGCGAATTGAACGAGGCGGCGGTGCTGGGCTTCGCAAGGGCCTTCAAATACGAGGAATGCGTCGCGGCCATTGCCGCGATGACCAACGTGAAGATCGTCACGCTCGATCGCCTGATCTCCGGCGACCGCTACGATCCGATCCTGATCGCCAGCAAGACGATCGGCTTCGAATGGCCGACCGTGCGGGCCCTGATCCTGATGCGACTCGGGCCGAACCGCGTGCCGTCGCCGGCCGATATCGAAGGCGCGCGGGTGAATTTCACGCGCCTGATGCCATCAACGGCGCAGCGCGTCGTGGATTTCTGGAAGTCGCGGTAGCCCGATCGCCAGCATTTAAACCCGTCATCCTGAGGAGCGCCGCAGGCGCGTCTCGAAGGATGCACGGCCGTGCTGTTGCAGCGGGGCCGTCGTGCTTCGAGACGGCCGCTTTGCGGCCTCCTCAGCATGACGGATCACAAGGCACGGATTGTGCGGCTACAGCGTGAGCGCGGCTCGCGTAGCGAGAGCCCGGAATCCATTTATCCTCGAACGATGTGGCGCAATGGATTCCGGGCACGTGCTTCGCACGCCCCGGAATGACGACTAGCCCAATCGCCTGAATCTCAGATACGCCGCCTTGCGCCCTTCGCGCTCGGCTTTGGCGCCGTAGCGCGTCATCGTGTAGTCCGGCCACGGCGCGAGCCAGTCGATCGCGCGCTCGGCGAGCCAGGCGAAGTCGGGCGAGCGCATCAGATGCGCCAGCGTCCAGGCGCAGTAATCGTCGATGTCGCTGACGAAGCGGAATTCGCCGCCCGGCGGCAGCAGCCGCGCCATCGCATCGACCGTTGCATCCTGCACGAAACGCCGCTTCCAGTGCCGCCGCTTCGGCCAGGGATCGGGATGAATCAGGTCGATGCGCGTAAGCGAGCGCGATGGCGCCCAGGCCAGCAGCTCGGCGGCGTCGCCGGCGAACAAGCGGATGTTGCCGATGTTGTGCGCCTCGATCTGGGTCAGGATCTTCGCCATCCCGTTGACATAGGGCTCGCAACCGATGAAGCCGGTCGCCGGGAATGCCTTCGCTTCCGCGATCAGATGCTCGCCGCCGCCGAAGCCGATCTCGAGCCTGACGTTGTCGATGCCGTCATCGAACAATTCGGTCAGCGCCTCGGGCGCGGGCATCGAGATGTCGATCGACAGATGCGGCAGCAGCGCGTGGATCAGGTCGGCCTGGTGCGCACGCAATTTGTGGCCCTTGCGGCGCCCGAAGAACGAGCCGCGCGAATGAGCCATCGCACCGTCGTCAGGGGGATCGCGATCGCCGGTGTCGTTCGGAGCCGAGGTCATCGCAGCGTCTGATAGAGCCGGTGCAGCAGCCGCGCGCGCGGCTCGATCGATGAGATGTAGAGCTGCTCATAATGGGTATGTGCGCCCTTGCCGTCGACGCCGAGGCCGTCGAGGGTCGCGGTGTGCGGCGCGGTGAAATTGCCGTCGGAACCGCCGCCGGTGAACACGTCGATCAGGTCGAAGCCGATTTCGGCGGCAAGCCCCTTGGCGTGTTCGTAAAGTGCCGCGCCGGCATTGCTCTTCTCATAGGGCGGACGGTTCAGTTCACCGGTCACCTTCACGGTGACGCCTTCGGTGCGCGAGGTGATCCCGAGGATCTTCGGCACCAACTCGTCGGCGTCGGCCATGGTCGGCACGCGCAAGTCGACCTCCGCATAGGCCTCTTCGGCGATCACGTTCGGCTTGGTGCCGCCGCGGACCACGCCGACATTGACGGTGATACCGCGCTTGAGGTCGTTCATCCCCTCCAGCGCCAGGATCACATGGCCGAGTTCCCGGATCGCGCTGCGGCCGTCCTCGGGGCGCGTGCCGGCATGTGCCGGCGCGCCCTTGATGTTGACGTCGAAGCGCGCAACGCCCTTGCGCCCGGTGACGATCTTGCCGCCGTCGCGCGCGGGTTCGGTCACCAGCACGTATTTGGCCTTGCGGCCCTCGGCCTCGATCAGCGCCCGCGAGGTCGGGCTGCCGATCTCCTCATCCGAGACGCAGAGCTGGGTGATGCCGAGCGGCGGTCGGGAGTCTTCGGCGCAGATCTGCCGGAACGCGTGATAGGCGAGATAGGCGCCGCCCTTCATGTCGTAGATGCCCGGACCGAATGCGCTGTCGCCTTCGATCTTGAATGGTAACCGTTCGATGAATCCCACCGGATGGACTGTGTCGAGATGGCTCAACACCAGAATGCCCGGCGCGGCCTGCCCCCAGGACGAGCGCGCGACCAGATGATCGCCGCAGCCGTCGCGTCCGGCAACGCGCTCGACCGTCGCTGGCAGGTCGCGATAACCAGCCGCGACGAGATCGGCCAGTCTGTTGACCTGATCCGGCCGCTCGGTCGGAGACTCGATCTCGACCCAGCGGCGAATGCCGTCGAGGATGTCAGCGGTTTCGAACGGGTTGCTGGGCATGCTGTTTGTCGTCGCCTGTGAATTTGGCCAGTGAATTCGCTTTGTCATTCAGCGCGCGCTGAAGCCAGATCCGGAAAAGCGTTAAAGCGGCTTTCCGAAAAGATCATGCTAACAAGGAGCTAAGCGCGATGATGCTTCGCCTGGCCGCAGCGCGCGCTAACGTGCCGGAATGACATATTCCAGATTTGGCGATCGCTCAAACGGATATGGGCCGGATCAGGCTGGTTCGGACGCCTCGCGCGCCGCGATCTGTTCGACCAGTTCGACGATGCTGCGGCGGAGCTTGGCGTCGGCGATCCGCGTGAAGGCGCGGGTCAGGGCCAGGCCTTCGGCAGTTGCCAGAAAATCGGAGACATAGGTCGGCGAGGAGCCCTCGCCGAAGCCGTCGGCGGTCTTGACGCCGCTCGGGCCGCCGTCGAACAGGAAGGAGACCGGCACCTGCAGGATCTCGGAGATCTGTTGCAGCCGGCTGGCGCCGACACGGTTGGTGCCCTTCTCGTATTTCTGCACCTGCTGGAACGTCAGGCCTAACGCCTCGCCCAGTTTTTCCTGGCTCATGCCGAGCATGATGCGTCGCATGCGGACGCGGCTGCCGACATATTTGTCAACAGGATTGGGCGCTTTGGTGGACATCTCCAACTCTCCTAAGGGATTGCGCGCCCGTGGATGAGGCAAGTTGGAAGGGGAGTATGCCTCAGGCGCCGGTGCCGTCAAATCCTGCAAGGAGGATCGGGACAAAATGCGGACAATTTGCGCAAAGGGGCTGACTTGGCTTGTGATTTCGCGTGGAGCCGTACAATGCGAAGTGCACGGTCGATCTGTCAACTAGTGGAATCACGCTGAGGTCAATTTCGACGTTTTTTCGGGTTCGCGACAACCGGCGATATGCAGCGGTCAGGCTTTTCGCCTGACAAAACGCCTTCGCAAGACGATTGCGAGGGCAACCAATACAATTACAGCGGCGGGCACGTTCCCGACACGCGCATAGATCGTCGGCGCGATCGCCGCCGGCAGGCCGGCGTCGAGCACGCCTTCGACGCCGAGCCCGAGCTGCGCGACGATTCGGCCGAGCGGGTCGACGATGGCCGAGATGCCCGTATTTGCGGCGCGCACCAGCGGGAGGCCTTCCTCGATCGAGCGCAGCCGGGCCTGTTGCAGATGTTGATAGGGGCCGGTCGAGAATCCGAACCAGCCGTCATTGGTGACGTTGACGATCCAGCCGGGATGATCGTCGCGGCTCACGACATTGCCGGGGAAGATCGCCTCGTAGCAGATCAAGGGTAGCGCGCGCGGCGCATTGGGAATGTCGAGCGTCCGGCGGATCGTTCCGGGAATGTAGCCGCCCTGCACCTTGGTGAGCTGCACGAAGCCAATCTTCTCCATCCAGTCCTGGAACGGCAGATATTCTCCAAAGGGGACAAGGTGAAGCTTGTCGTAGACCGCGAGCACACTGCCGTCGTGGTCGATGACATAGATGGAATTATATGCTCGCGTGATCCGGACATTGGGCGGCAGATCGGGCGCGCGCACCGAGCCGGTGATCAGCACTGTTCCCTTCGGCAGCAGGTCGGCGATCTGCGCCATCGCGTCGGCTTCCTTGGTCAGGAAGAACGGAAAGGCGGATTCCGGCCAGATCAGGATGGTGGAATCGCTGACGCCACTTGCGTGCGGCCCGGACGCACGATCCGACAATGTGAGATATTTCTGCATCACCGCCGCTTTGGCGGAGTAGTTGAACTTGGCATCCTGCTGCAGATCGGGCTGCATGATGCGGAGCTTGACGCCGTCGACCATCGTGGTCGGCGTCTGTGCGAGCCGGACCGTGCCGAAGGCCAGCATCGCGACGAGGACCAGCGCCGCAGCCCCCGGCGTGTGCCATGGCTTGCGGCCGCGCGAGGCGCCGTCGATCAGCACGGCCGGGCTTGCGAAGATCGCGACAGTCAGGAACGTCATGCCCCACAGCCCGATCAGCGACGCGGTCTGGGCGAGCGCCAGCGGTTCAGTCAGCGCATAGCCGAACGCATTCCACGGGAAGCCGCTCAAGAGATGGCCGCGCAGCCATTCCGAAATCGTCAGGCCGATCGCCAGCGCCAGCACGCGCGAGGCATCGCGCGGCCAGATCAGCCGCGCCAGTGCGAAGCCGAACGCGGTGAACAGCGCAAGATAGGCGGGCAAGCCAAGCACCGCGAACGGCGTCAGCCAGGCGAAGGTGTCGGCGTCGACGAAGAAGGCATAGCCGATCCAGTACAGCCCCGGCACGAAATAGCCGAGGCCGAACCAGAAGCCGGACAGCGCCGCGGCGGGCAGTCCGCGCCAGCGCCCGGCGGCGCTGCCGTCGATCAGCCAGACGGCGATCGAAAATGTCAGAAACAGCACCGGCCAGGCGTTGAACGGCCCCATCGCCAGCGAGGACAGCGCGCCGGCCGCGAGCGCGAGCACGGCGCGCTTCCATCCCCAGGTCAGGATAACGGCAAGGCCGATCGATCGGAGCCGGTCGGAGGGCCTCACTGCGGTCCGGCTCCCTCGCCGGGCGGCGGCATGTTGTCATTCGCCTGCGGGTTTCCGGAGTCGGGGGCCTGCTCGCGGCGCCGCTCGCGCTCCTTGCGCGGCGCCGGCCGCTCCTTGCGCGTCGTGATGCGGACGCGCTTGACCCGCCGCGGATCGGCGTCGAGCACCTCGACCTCGTAATTGCCGGGCCCCGAGATCACCTCGCCGCGCACCGGCAGGCGGCCGACGAACGACACCAGATAGCCGCCCAGCGTCTCGACCTCCTCGCCGGCCTCGCCGATCACGAAATCCTCGCCGATCACTGAACGGACATCGTCGAGGCTGGCGCGGGCATCCGCGATGAAGGAGTTGTCCGGCTGGCGCACGATCGATGGCGGTTCGTCGGAATCGTGCTCGTCGTCGATCTCGCCGACGATCTGCTCGACAATGTCCTCGATCGAGACCAGCCCATCGGTGCCGCCATATTCGTCGACCACCAGCGCGAGATGGATGCGCGAGGCCTGCATCTGCGCCAGCAGGTCGATCGCGCGCATCGACGGCGGGATGTAGAGCAGCTTGCGGATGATGTTGGCGTCCGCCAGCGGCAGCGCGAGGTCGACGCTGCGCAGGTCGAGCCCTGCGGGAAAAGGCTTCTTGCGCTTGGTCTTGGTTGCCTCGGTGACGCGCGCCTTTGCGGTCATGAAGGCGAGCAGGTCGCGGATGTGCACCATGCCCTCGGGGTCGTCGAGGGTTTCGTTGTAGACGACCAGCCGCGAATGCGCCGCGCTCTCGAACAGGCTCATCAATTCGCCGAGCGGGATGTCGCGCTTGACCGCGACGATGTCGGCGCGGTGCACCATGACGTCGGCGATCCGCCGCTCGTTCAGCGACAGGATGTTGCGCAGCATGGTGCGCTCGATTGCCGAGAAGCCGACGTCGTCGGGCGTCGAGGCGTCGAGCACCACCTGCAGATCGTCGCGCACTGAGCCGGCCTTCCAGCCGAACAGGGTGCGGATCGCGCGCACCAGCCAGCCCTCGGCCGCCGGGCGCTGCAGCTCGCCCTCGTGCACCACCGCGGGCAGGTTGCTCACGTTGCGCGGATTGTCGTGGGTCGGTTCGGAGTCCGGCATGTCAGGCGGTCCGATCCGCATAGGGGTCGGGAATGCCGAGGGAGGACAGGATCTCGCGCTCGAGCGCCTCCATCTCCTCGGCATCGTCGTCGTTCTCGTGGTCGTAACCGATCAGATGCAGGAAACCATGCACCGCGAGATGGCTCAAATGGTGGTCGAACGGTTTCTGTTCCTCATCGGCTTCCCGCCGCGTCGTCTCATAGGCGATCGCGATATCGCCGAGCATGCGCGGGGCATCGTCGGGCCTGCCGGGGCCTTCCGGCTGCAAGGCCGGGAACGACAGCACGTTGGTCGGCTTGTCGATGCTGCGCCAGTTGGCGTTCAGCGTGCGGATGCCGGAATCGTCGGTCAGCATCACCGCAAGCTCGGCGCCGGCGACATCGGCGTCGGCGATCTCGGCGGCAGCCTCGATCGCGCGATGAATCACCGCGTCGGCACAGGGCTCGGCCTGCCAGCATTCGGCGGTGACGAGAACCTCGGTTGCAGGAAAAGTGGACACGTTGGTCTCAAAATCTGCGTTATGGCCGGAACCCGCGTCGCGCGGGCTCGCGGCCGAAGCTATTGGGCTCAAGATCTGGCGTTTGCCGGCTTTTGCGGCAATCCCTCATAGGCGGCCACGATGCGCGCCACCAATTCGTGGCGGATGACGTCCTCGGCCTTGAAATGCACCTGGGCGATGCCCTCGACCCCGTCGAGCAGCTTGACGGCTTCCGTGAGCCCCGAAGCCTGGCCATGCGGCAAGTCGACCTGCGACGGATCGCCGGTGACGATCATCCGGCTGTTCTCGCCGAGACGCGTCAGGAACATCTTCATCTGCATCGTCGTGGTGTTCTGCGCCTCGTCGAGGATGATGGCGGCATTGGTCAAGGTGCGGCCGCGCATGAAGGCGAGCGGCGCGATCTCGATCTCGTTGCCTTGCAGGGCGCGCTCGACGACGCGGGCGTCCATCAGGTCGTACAGCGCATCATAGATCGGGCGCAGGTACGGATCGACCTTCTCCTTGAGGTCGCCGGGCAGGAAGCCGAGCCGCTCGCCGGCTTCGACCGCGGGCCGCGTCAGGATGATGCGATCGACTTCCTTGCGCTCGAACAATTGCGCCGCATGGGCGACCGCGAGCCAGGTCTTGCCGGTACCGGCCGGACCGATGCCGAACACCAACTCGTGCCGCTTCAGCGCGCGGATATAGGAATCCTGCGCCGCGGTGCGGGCGCGCACCGGACGCTTGCGCAGATTGATGGTCTCGAAGGTCGGCTTCGCGGTCTTGTTGTCGAATTCGAACAGCGAGCCCTGCGCGATCACGGCGCGGATCGCGCCCTCGACTTCGCCCTGATCGAGGTCGTGTCCCTCGACCGCCTGCGCATAGAGCGTCTCGAGCACGCGCCGCGCCGCGTCGCAGCCGTCGCGGGAGCCTGCGATGGTGAGATGATTGCCGCGGGAATCGACCACGACGCCGAGCCGGCGCTCGATCAGCGCGAGATTCTGTCCGTAGGGGCCGACCAGCGCGGATGCGGCACGGTTGTCGTCGAAATCGATGACGACCTGAGTTTCAGGAGGCCGGGTCTCAGGTGGCATTTGCATGTCGCGGTCAGGTTTGCGGCTGGGAGCAAGCGAAGACGAATCCGATGCGCTTTTTGGCAAGGATTTCAGGCTCCAATGGTCTGCGAAATGAGGCTCGGCGCGGCCGGTGTCTCAAGCTCGCCGATCAGGCTGTAGCGCTCGAGGCTATCGATCCGCACCGAGCGGACCTGGCCGATAATGTCAGGCGATGCCATCACATGGGCAGGCTGCAGATAGGCGGTGCGGCCGACGATCTGGCCCGGATTGCGCGCGGCGCGCTCGAACAGCACATCGACCGTTGTGCCAATCGCAGCCCGGTTGAAGGCCGATTGCTGGCTGTCGATCAATTCCTGAAGCCGCCCCAAGCGCTCGTCCATCTCGGCTGCTGACACCGTCTCCCGCAACTCCGCCGCCGGCGTGCCCGGCCGTGGCGAATACTTGAATGAATAAGCCGCAGCGTACCCGATTTGCATGACAAGCGCGAGGGTCGCGGAAAATTCTTCCTCGCTCTCTCCGGGGAAGCCCACGATAAAATCTGATGAAAAAGCAATGTCTTGCCGTGCCGCCCGGAACCGGTCGATGACGCGCCGGTAGTCATCGGCGGTATGCTTGCGGTTCATGGCGGCAAGGATCCGGTCCGACCCCGACTGCACCGGCAGGTGCACGAACGGCATCAGTCCAGGCAGATCGCGATGCGCCGCGATCAGATCGTCATCCACGTCGCGCGGATGGCTGGTGGAATAGCGCAGCCGGATGACGCCGGGAATCGCGGCGAGCCGCTGCAACAATTTGCCGAGCGACCAAATGCGGCCGTCGGGGCCTTCGCCGTGATAGGCGTTGACGTTCTGTCCGATCAGCGTGAACTCGCGCACGCCGTTGTCGGCGAGCTGCTTCACGTCGTCGATGATCTTGGCAACCGGGCGCGAGACTTCGGCGCCGCGCGTATAGGGCACCACGCAGAAAGTGCAGAACTTGTCGCAACCTTCCTGCACCGTGACGAAGGCGGAGATGCCGCGGGCGCGGATCGCTTCGGGCTTCGGCTGCGGCAGGAAGCCGAACTTGTCCTCGATCGGAAACTCGGTTTCGAGCGCGCGGCCGTTCTCCCTGGCGCGATTCAGGAGCTCCGGCAGATGATGATAGCTCTGCGGCCCGACCACGATGTCGACGGTCGGCGCCCGCTGGATGATCTCGGCGCCTTCGGCCTGCGCGACGCAGCCGGCAACCACGATCTTCATCTCGCGGCCTTGGCGCGCGGCCGCATCCTTGACGACGCGGAGCCGGCCGAGTTCGGAATAGACCTTCTCCGATGCCTTCTCGCGGATGTGGCAGGTGTTGAGGATCACGAGGTCGGCGTCTTCGGCGCTCGCGGTCTCGACAAAGCCCTCGTTGGCCAGCGTGTCGACCATGCGTTGCGCATCGTAGACATTCATCTGGCAGCCATAGGACTTGATGTGCAGCTTGCGCGGCGTCGTCATGGAACCCTGAGTGCGAAAATGGAAACGGCGCCATCCGGGCGCCGGGGCTCAAATATAGCCTAAACCGGGGAAAATCCAGCTTGTTGGGTGTCATTCCGGGATGGTCCGAAGGACCAGACCCGGAATCTCGAGATTCTCGGTGCGGAATTGCGCACTTGAGGGTTCGATGCTTCGCATCGCCCGGAATGACGGGGGTGAGGCTCAGCCAGCGAGCGCTTTGGCCCCAATCTGGGCAATCAAGCCGCGCAGCTCTCGCATATCGGCGAAGGCAACCGCCGCTCCGGCCTGGCGCAGCATGTCCTCGTGTTCCGCCGTGCAATGGCTGCCGCCGCAAAAACCGAGCACCGTCATCCCGGCGGCGCGGGCGCCGGTGACGCCGGCCACGCTGTCCTCGATCACGACGCAGCGCGAAGGGCTCGCGCCCATCTGTTCGGCCGCGAACAGGAACAGATCGGGCGCCGGCTTGCCGCGCCTGACCTGGCTGGCGGAGAAAATATGCGGTGCCAGTTGGTCGTAGAGGCCGGCACAGCTCAGGCCGTGATGGATCTTTTCCGGCGTGCCGCTGGAGGCCACGCATTTCGGCAAGGTCAGCGCGGCGATGGCGTCGCCGACATGCGCAATCGCGTTGAGATCGTCTTTATAGAACCTCAGCGTCGCGTGCTTGACCTCGGCCTCGAACGTATCGGGCAGCGCGCGGCCGATCTCGCTCTCTACGATCCGCCGCGCCTCGCGGTCGGACACGCCGAGGAAGCGCTTCAGCACGCCGTCGGGTGTGATCGGAAAACCGTGCCGCGTCAGCGTGTCGGCATGCGCGCGACAGGAGATCACTTCGCTGTCGACAAGCACGCCGTCGCAATCGAAGATGACGAGATCGAAGCTCATGGTGTGGTGATACGCAGTACGCGCCTAGGGCTTGCTGTCGTCATCGAGCGGCACGCAATACAGCTCGAGCCGGTGATCGACCAGCTTGTAGCCGAGCTTGCGCGCGATCTCGGCTTGCAGCTTCTCGATCTCCTCGGAGGTGAATTCGATCACCTTGCCGTCGCGCAGGTTGATCAGGTGGTCGTGATGGCTCTCGGGCATCTGCTCGTAGCGCGCGCGGCCCTCGCGGAAGTCGTGACGCTCGATGATCCCTGCATCCTCGAACAGCTTGACGGTGCGATACACCGTCGAGATCGAGATCTTGTCGTCGACCGCGACGCAGCGGCGGTACAGCTCCTCGACGTCGGGATGATCCATGGCCTCTGCGAGCACCCGCGCGATCACGCGGCGCTGTTCGGTCATGCGCATACCGGTCGCGGCGCAGCGTGCCTCGATGCCGGTATTCTTTTGCGCAGGCGTGATTTTCACCGTCGTCATCGGTCCAAGCCTTGGGTCCAGGCCTTGGGTCCAGGCCTTGAGCGGCAGAGCAGGGCGCTGTTCTGCCATCGCGCCGATGTTACGACAAGTCGCGCCGCATCAGAAGCGCGTTCAAATGTTCCCCACCGGGCTGCTTGTAATAGCGTTCGCGGCGGCCGATCACGCCAAATCCAGCCCGTTCATAGAGCCGTCGCGCCGGTTGATTGCTCTCTTCCACCTCGAGGAAGATGGTGCGGATGCCGCGGCCGGCAAGATGGCCGAGATGGGTCAACAGCAGGTCGCGCGACAGGCCGCGCCCGCGCTGATTGGAATCGATCGCAATCGACAGTATTTCGGCTTCGTCCGCGGCCATCCGCGACACCGCAAAGCCGATCACCTTGCGGCCCTGCCGCAGCCGATGCACCAGCGTGTTGCGTTCGGTCAGCATCGCCTCGAATTCGCCTTCGCCCCAGCCGCGATGAAACGACGCGCCGTGCAGTTGCGCGAGCCGCGCCGCGTCACGCAGCGATGCGGGCTCAACCGCGGGCGGACCGCCGCCCCACCATCGCAACAGAACGCCGATCATGTCGACGGCGGCGCGCTGATGACGAGGCGATCCTTCGGCGGCTTGGCGTCGGGCGCACGCAGATAGAACGGCCGCGGCGGCGCGGTCTCGGGATCGACGGCCGCGCCGACCCAGGCGACCCAGGTAATGTCAGGCGCGGGTTGCTTGTCGACCTTGACCGGCGGCGGCGCATCCGCAGGCCAGCGCTCGGCGAGAATGTTGGCGGCGTTGCCGACCAGATGCAGCGCGCCGAATTGTGCGGCTTCGAGCGCTTCCGCGATCGGCGCCACCTTCGGCTTGAGCATCAGGCTGCCGTCGCCGCCGATCAGCTGGAAATAGACGTGGTCATGCCGCGCATCGATCGCCGACAGGATGGCATGTTCGCCATTCTCGGCGACCACAGGCGCGGCGTAGGCGGCGAGCGTCGACAGTCCGACGATCGGCTTCGAGGCCGCGAGCGCAATGCCGCGGGCCGCCGAGAGGCCGACGCGCAGGCCGGTGAAGCTGCCGGGGCCGGTCGTGACCGCGATGCGGTCGAGCCCGGCAAAGCCGATGCCGCTCTCTTTCATCACCCGCGCAATCAGCGGCATCAGCGCCTCGGCATGGCCGCGCTGCATCGGCTGCGATTCGATCGCGATCGTATTGCCGGAGGTGGTGTCGAGCACCGCCGCGGAGCAGGCGTCGAGGGCGGTATCGATGGCAAGAATCATCATGAGGCGAATGGCGGATAGAGAGTGGCGAATAGGGTCTCAGCGCGGATCGCTACTCGCCATTCGCTACGCACCATTCGCCTCCTGATTACATCGGCCGGACTTCCTGCACGTCGGGCACGAAGTGCCGGAGCAGGTTCTGGATGCCGTGTTGCAGGGTCGCGGTCGACGACGGGCAGCCGGCGCAGGAGCCCTTCATGTTGAGATAGACGATGCCGTCCTTGAAGCCGCGGAACGTGATGTCGCCGCCGTCATTGGCGACCGCCGGGCGCACCCGGGTCTCGATCAGATCCTTGATCTGCTCGACCGTCTCGGCATCGGCCTCGTCGAAGAACTCGTCGTCCTCGTCACGCGCATCATCGCTGCCGGCGGTGCCGTCGGCGAGCAGCGGCGCGCCGGACATGTAGTGCTCCATGATCGCGCCGAGGATCGCGGGCTTGAGGTGCTGCCAGTCGCCGTCCGCCTTGGTCACGGTGATGAAGTCGGCGCCGTAGAACACGCCGGTGACGCCTGACACGGCGAACAGCCGTTCGGCGAGCGGCGAGCGGGCGGCGGATTCGGCCGACGAGAATTCCATGGTGCCGGTGTCGAGCACCAGGCGGCCCGGAATGAATTTCAGGGTGGCGGGATTGGGCGTGGCTTCCGTCTGAATGAACATGTGCTGTCTCCGGCGTCGCCGGTTCAAGGCCGGCGCGTTGGGTTCCATTATAGCGTTTTCGAGCGAAGTGACACCGGTTCGCGAAGAAAACGCGTCAAATCAAGGAGTCAGATGGCAATTAAAAAGCCGGCGATCAAGCCGCAAAACCGCGGTTCCAGGCCTGCATCCATGCTCTGGAGCCGGTTTCGGGGCCGATAAGGCTTACGACAGGGCGTCGATCTCGGCGTCGGTCAGGCCGCCCGGCACGATGGTCACCGGGATCGGGAACGCGCCCAAGGTCTTGGCCATAGTGGTGATGATCGGCCCGGGGCCCTCGGCGCCCGGATTGGCGGCCAGCACCAGCATGGCGATGTCGACGTCCTTGTCGATCACGTCGAGGATCTGCTCGGTCGGGTCGCCCTCCCGAATTACCCGCTCCGGGGTGATGGCGGCAATCCCGTTGGCGCGGCCGGCGGCGCGGTCGAGCGCCTCATCGGCGGCTTCCTCGGCCTCCGCGCGCATGATGTCGGCGACCCCCAGCCATTGTTGGTTCTGGTCCTCGGTTTCGATCACCCGCAGCATCACGACGCCGCCGCCGACCCGGATCGCCCACCGGCTGGCATAATAGACCGCGCGGTCCCATTCCGCGGTGTCGTCAACGATGACGAGGCATTTCGGCTTGTGACCTTGCTCGTAGCTGCGTCGCTGGGTGGTCATGCATGTCCCGGTGCTGAACCAACAAGCATGATCCGGAAAAGTGCGCAGCGGTTTTCCGAAAAGATCACGCTCAAACGAGACCCATGGTGCCATACTCCCTACCCGTTGGGGAGAGGGAGCGCAGGTCTGCCGGTGATGTCAGCGCGGGCGGATGAAGCCGACGATGTCCTTGGTCATGCGCATGGTCTCGTCGGCGATGATCCGCGCGCGGTTGGCGCCGTCGGCCAGGATCGCATCGACGTGGCCCGGATCGGCGACCAGCCGCTTCATCTCGGAAGCGATCGGTGCCAGTTTCGCGACGCACAGCTCGACCAGCGCGTTCTTGAAGCTGGAGAACTGCCCGCCGCCGAACTGGTTGAGCACCTCCTGCTTGGAGATTTCGGCGAGCGCCGCGTAGATGCCGACCAGGTTGTCGGCCTCGGGGCGGGTCTCCAGGCCCTTTTCCTCCGACGGCAGCGGTTCCGGATCGGTCTTCGCCTTGCGGATCTTCTGCGCGATGGTCTCGGCGTCGTCGGTGAGGTTGATGCGCGAATTGTCCGACGCGTCGGACTTCGACATCTTCTTGGTGCCGTCGCGCAGGCTCATCACCCGCGTCGCTGGCCCCGTGATGAACGGCTCCGGTTGCGGGAAATAGAGGCCCTCATTGAAGCCGTGGCCGCGGATCGAATCGCCGAAGTCGTTATTGAACTTCTGCGCGATGTCGCGGGACAGCTCCAGGTGCTGCTTCTGGTCCTCGCCGACCGGCACGTGGGTGGCGCGGTATAACAGGATGTCGGCCGCCATCAGCACCGGATAGTCGTAGAGCCCGACCGAGGCATTCTCGCGGTCCTTGCCTGCCTTCTCCTTGAACTGGGTCATCCGGCTGAGCCAGCCGACCCGGGCCACGCAGTTGAAGATCCAGGTCAGCTCGGCATGGCCGGCAACCTGGCTCTGGTTGAACACGATGTGCTTCTTTGGATCGATGCCGGCAGCGATGAAGGCCGCGGTCACCTCGCGGGTGTTGCGCGCGAGCTCGGCTGGGCCGCCCCAGACGTCGACACCCTGCGTGATCGCGTGCATGTCGACGACGCAATAGATGCAGTTATGGGTCTGCTGCATCTTCACGAAGTTGACGATGGCGCCGAGGTAGTTGCCGAGGTGCAGATTGCCCGTCGGCTGGACGCCTGAGAAAACCCGTTCAACGAACGCCATGGTCTAATTCCCGGAAATGGCCGCTTTTGCGGGCTCGTTTGCCACTTAAGCCCCGCGTGCGCAAGTCAGGCGGGGCGTCTTTGCCTGACGGCGTTAACCGCCTCGCGCCAGCCGGTGACGCCGAAAAGCTGCAACAGGAGCCCGTAACCGGCAATAGCGGCCGCGATCAGCACGAGCAGCGAGACCGCTTGCACGAAACCGTGTGCGCCCGGCACCGGCAGGGCGCCCTCTGCGAGCCAGAGCAGGGCACCCATCGCAAGCGCTGCGGCCAGGATGCGCGGTAGCCGCCGGCGCGCGGCGGGATCGATCGAGAAGCCGAAAGTCGCGGCGCCCTTGCGGATCAGCGCCAGCGCGTTGCTCCAGGCGCCGACCGCAATGCCGGCGGCAATTCCGCTGGCGCCAAAGATATGGCCGAACAGGAAGGCCGCCGCGATCGCGACCACGATGGCCTTCAGCGTCGCCAACAATGGCGTCAGCGTATCCTCGCGCGCAAAGAATGCTGGCGACAGCGCCTTCACCAGCACATGCGCCGGCAGCGCCAGCGTCAGCCAGATCAGCGCCTGCGCGGTCGCCGCGGTATCCTCGGCGGTGAATGCGCCATGCTCGAACAGCATCCGCACGATCGGCTCGCTCAGCACCATCAGGCCGAGCGTTGCCGGCAGCGCCAGCCCGACCGCGAGCTCGAGTCCACGCGATTCGGCATGCGCGATCGCGGCGTGCTCGCCGCTGCGCACCGCGCGCGTCATCTCCGGGATCAGCACCGTGCCCATCGCGACGCCGACGATGCCGAGCGGCAACTCGAGCAGGCGGTTCGCGAAATAGAGCCAGGACACCGCCGACGGCGAGGTCGACGCGATCACCGCGCCCGCCACCATGAGCCATTGCGGCGCGCTGCTCGCGACCATGCCGGGCACCGCGCGGCCGAGAAAGCCGCGCATTTCGGGATCGAACGAGACGCGCAGCGGCGAAGCAAGCTTGGCGCCGCGCAGCGCCAGCATCGACAGTTGCAGGAAGCCGGCGACGCCGATCGTCGCGGCCATGACAAGCGCGGCCTGCACCGGATCCTGCTGTCGGGCCAGCAGCACGGCCATCACTGATATCAGCGCGATGTTGAACAGCAGCGGCGAGAATGCGGTCAGCGCGAAGCGTCCCTGCGCATTGAGCAGCGCCATCATCACGGTGACCGGGCCGGCAAACGCAAGGTAAGGCAGCATCAGCCGCGCGTCGTCGACCGCAAATTGCAGCGTGTCGCGGCCGACAAAGCCCGGCGCGATCGCCGCGATCACCAGCGGCATCGCGACGCCGATCACGAGCGCGGCCGCGATCACCGCTGTGCTGACAGTGCCGAGCACGCGGCCGGCAAACGCGCGCGCCGCAGCTTCGCCATCGCTGTCGCGAACCCTGAGCCAGGCCGGCACCAGCGCCGCATTCAGCCCGCCCTCGGACAACAGCCGCCGCACCACGTTCACAAGCTGAAACGCCGCCAGGAACGCATCCGCAACCGGCCCCGCGCCAAGCAGCGCCGCGATCACGGAATCGCGCACGAAGCCGAGGAGTCGCGAGGCCAGCGTTCCCGAGGAGACCGTGAGGAAGGAGCGGAACATAGAGCTTGTATAGCAGTAGCAGGTGTAGCTTCCAGTGGTGCGGTCTTAAACCCGTCATCCTGAGGAGGCCGCGACGCGGCCGTCTCGAAGGATCGACGGTCACCGGCCGGGCCGTGCATCCTTCGAGACGCCGCTCCGCGGCTCCTCAGGATGACGGGAAACAGGCAGCTCGAGCTTCCCTTGCTGCCCCAAGGCCGAACGTGATAGGTCGCGGCTCTTGTTGGGTGGCGTTAACACAGGGCAGGTCTATGGCTGACGCAAAATATGACGTTCTCGGGATCGGCAACGCGATCTTCGACGTGCTGGTGCAGACCGACGAGGCATTCCTTGCCCGTCACGGCATGACCAAGGGCTCGATGCAGCTGATCGACGAGGCGCGCGCCACCGCGATCTATAGCGACATGGGCGTGGCGACCGAGATGTCGGGCGGCTCGGCCGCCAACACCATCGTTGGCGTCGGCAATCTCGGCGCCCGCGCCGCCTATGTCGGCAAGGTCAAGGACGACCAGATCGGCAAGCTCTACGTCCACGACATCCGCGCCGCCGGCGTCACCTTCGACACCGCGCCGGCCAAGGCCGGCCCGGCCACCGGCTGCTCCTACATCCTGGTGACGCCTGACGGCGAGCGCACCATGAACACCTATCTCGGCGCCGCGCAGGATCTGACGCCCAACGATATCGATCCGGCCCAGATCGCGGCCGCCGGCATCATCTATCTCGAGGGCTACCTCTGGGATCCGAAGAACGCCAAGGACGCGTTCGTGAAGGCGGCGACGATCGCGCACGGCGCGGGCCGCCAGGTCGCGCTGACCCTATCGGATTCGTTCTGCGTCGATCGCTACCGCGACGAATTCCTCGATCTGATGCGCAAGGGCATCGTCGATCTCGTGTTCGCCAACGAGTCCGAGCTGCACTCGCTGTACCAGACCGCCGATTTCGACACCGCGCTGAAGCAGTTCGGCAAGGACACCAAGCTCGGCGTCGTGACCCGCAGCGAGAAGGGCTGCGTCGTGATCTCGGGGAACGACGTCACATCGGCGCCGGCCTCGCCGATCGACAAGCTCGTCGACACCACAGGCGCCGGCGACCTGTTCGCCGCCGGCTTCCTGGTCGGCCTGGTGCGCAATATCGGCCACGAAAACGCCGGTCGCCTCGGCGCGCTCGCCGCCGCCGAGGTGATCCAGCACATCGGCGCCCGGCCGCTGGTGTCGCTGAAGGATCTGGCGAAGCAGCAGGGGCTGCTGGTTTAGCCGCCTCTTACCTCGCGCTTGCGGGAGAGGTCGGAATGCATCGCCAGATGCATTCCGGGTGAGGGGGTACAGGTTTCACCCCGGTCACAACTCGCCGAAGCAGCCCCTGACCCCGACCCTCTCCCCGCAAGAGCGCGGCGAGGGAGAAGAAAGAGCATCACGCCGTTTTCGCGGCCTTCAATCCGAGCCGCTGCTCGACCGCGTCGCGCATCACGAATTTCTGGATCTTCCCGGTCACCGTCATCGGGAATTCGTCGACGAACTCGACATAGCGCGGGATCTTGTTGTGGGCGATCTGGCCCTGGCAGAACGCGCGCACTTCGTCGGCTGTCAGCGTCTCGCCCTGGCGGATCCTGACCCAGGCGCACAGCTCCTCGCCATAGCGGCTGTCGGCGACGCCGAAGATCTGCACGTCCTGGATCTTGGGATGGCGGTAGAGAAATTCCTCGATCTCTCTCGGATACAGGTTCTCGCCGCCGCGGATCACCATGTCCTTGATGCGGCCGACGATGTTGCAATAGCCCTCGTCGTCGATGACGGCGAGGTCGCCGGTGTGCATCCAGCCATTGGCGTCGAGCACGTCCGACGTCTTCTCCTTCTCGTCCCAATAGCCGAGCATGACGCTGTAGCCGCGCGTGCAGAGCTCGCCGCGTTCGCCGCGCGGCACCACCTTGCCGTCGAGATCGACCACCTTGACCTCGACATGCGGATGGATGCGGCCGACTGTGGAGACGCGGCGCTCCAGCGGATCGTCCGTCGCGCTCTGGAAGCTCACCGGGCTGGTCTCGGTCATGCCGTAGGCGATCGTCACTTCGCGCATGTTCATCTCGGTGTTGACGCGCCTCATCACCTCGATCGGGCAGGGCGCGCCGGCCATGATGCCGGTGCGCAGCGAAGACAGGTCGAAGCGGGAAAATTCCGGATGATCGAGCTCGGCGATGAACATCGTCGGCACGCCGTAGAGCGTCGTGCATTTTTCCTGCGCGACCGTGCTCAGCGTCGCCAAGGGATCAAAACCTTCGCCCGGATACACCATGGTGGTGCCGAGCGTGACGGACGCGAGGTTGCCCATCACCATGCCGAAGCAGTGATAGAGCGGCACCGGGATGCAGATGCGGTCCTGCTCGGTCAGGCGCATGGCGCGGCCGGTGAAGTAGCCGTTGTTGAGGATGTTGTGATGGGTCAGCGTCACGCCCTTCGGCGAGCCGGTGGTGCCGCTGGTGAATTGAATGTTGACGGGATCGTCGAATTGCAGGCTTGCGCCGAGCATCGCGAGTTGCTCGCGATGGCGCGCGCCGCCCATCTGCGCGACCTGCTCGAACGGCATCGTGCCTGGCGCCGCCGGTCCGCCGATCTGGATCACGGCGCGCAGTTGCGGCAGCCGGGCCGATCGCAATTGGCCGGGTGTGGCGCTCGCAAGCTCCGGCAGCAGCGTGTTGATCATCTCCATATAGGCCGAGGTCTTGAACGCGGTCGCGGTCACGATCGCGGCGCAGCCGACCTTGCCGAGCGCGAATTCGAGCTCGCTCAAGCGATACGCCGGATTGATGGTGACGAGGATCAATCCGGCCTTCGCGGCGGCGAATTGCGTTAGCGTCCATTCGGGCCGGTTCAGCGACCAGATGCCGATCCGCTCGCCGCGCTGCAGGCCGAGCGCGAGGAAGCCTGCGGCGACCGCTTCGACCCGCTCGGCGAATTCGTTCCAGGTCCAGCGCACATTGTGGCTCGGCGAGACCAGCGCCTCGCGGTCGCCCCAGCGTGCACGTGCGCGGTCTAGGCTGCGGCCGATGGTTTCGCCGAGCAGCGGCGTGTCGGAAATGCCGCAGACATAGCTGCCTGCCTTAGGGGTGGGTGCCAAGATCATCCTCCTCGTGGCCGTGTTCGTGTCGCCGCGCTTTTTTGCGCGATCTTAGTCGTTTGGCGCCGACGGGACAGGCCCGACCTATGGCGGGTATGAAAAATCCCTCCCGCGAGGGGAGGGATTTCTTGGTGCTTGCTCCGAACCTCAGGCCGCTCTTTGTCCGCTGTCGGCGTCGAGTCCGGCATAGATGCCCTTCTCGAAGCCCGCGAAGGCCTCCAGGCTGTGCTTGTCGGCGAACGGCAACAGCTGGGTCAGGATCACGCCGCAGACGTCGCGTGCCGGATCGATCCAGTAATAGGTGTTGGCAAGGCCCGCCCAGGCGAGGCTGCCGGCGCTGCGGCCTTCCGGCGTCTTGGCGGTGTTGATCAGGAAGCTCAGCCCCCACTTCTTGACGATGTCGGGATAGAGATCGACGTCGTTGGTGTAAATCGGCGCCGCCGTCGGCATCTTGTCGACGGTCAGTTCGCCGATGTGGTTCTGCCCCATCGTCGCGACGGTCTCGGCCTTCAGCACCTGGTTGCCGTTGCCTTTGCCCTTGTTGAGGATCATCTGGCAGAACTTGATGTAGTCGGCCGCGGTCGAATACAGGCCGCCGCCACCCATGTGGAATTCAGGGTTCTGCTCGAGCTCGAACGGGATCGCGGCCAGCGTGCCGTCCTCGCCGCGGGCATGCATGCCGACCAGCCGCTTGCGCATGTTGTCGGAGATCTTGAAGGCGGTGTCGCTCATGCCGAGCGGCACGAACATGTTGTCGCGCAGATAGGCATCGAGTTTCTTGCCGGATGCGGCTTCCACCGCCTTGCCGACGAAATCGATATTGGTGCCGTATTCCCAGCGCGTGCCCGGGTCGGTCATGATCGGCGTCTTCAGCGCGGCATTCAGGCAGGTAATGATGCCGGGCGTGCCGGTCTTTTCCAGATATTTGCCGAGGTTGACGTCCCACATGTCGTAGGCGAAGCCGGCGGTGTGGGTCATCAGCTGGCGCAGCGTGATCGGCTTTTTCGCCGGCCGCAGCTGCGGCTCGCCCTTGGCATCGAAGCCGTCGAGCACCTGCACGGCGGCGAGATCGGGCAACAGCTTGCCGATCGGCTCATCAAGCGACAGCTTGCCCTGCTCGACGAGCTGCATCGCGCCCGCCGAAGTCACCGCCTTGGTCATCGAGGCGATCCAGAACACGCTGTCCGCGGTCATCGGATCGCTCTTGGAGAGGTCGCGCTTGCCGAACGCGCCTTCATAGATCACGTCGTTGCCGGTGGCCGCGACGGCGACCACGCCGGGAATCTCCTTGGCCTCGCTCTTCTGCCGCAATACCTGATCGATCTGAGCCTTGCTCTGCATTGTGGGCGTCCTCCGGTGGGGTTTATTGTTTTGAAGTGGGCGGGATCATCCTCCCGCTTTTCCGCTCCCGCAAGGCGGCCGCGATGCGACGATGTCGCGATGTCGTGAAGGCGGGCAGCGCGGGAACGACCCGGCTCAGAGTGTATTCACCACGCGCGCAGATTTTGCGGTGGACTCCGCAGAAGCCCGGATGACCCCGGAGGGCGGCCACGGTAACGTGATCGGCAGATTGATTTTCGTACCTGTTTATTTGCAATAACGCATTCAGATCGCTGCACAAACGGTGCGGTGGATTGGGTTGGATTTGACGAAAAGATTCGTCATTTCGCGCCTCGCGGGGACGCAGCAATGATTTCGACATGGAGTGAATGGAAGCGCTATCCGCGGCCGGGCCGCGGCGAGAACATCGAGGCGCCGATCAGCCCAGGTCTCTACGAAGTCCGCTACGCGGGTACCGGCGCGCTGCACTCATTCGAGGCAGTCGACAATGTCGCCCAGGCGCTGGCCCTGCTGCAGACCGGCACCAAGTCCTGGTTCGGCCGCCGCGACGCGCGGGCGCAGGCCGACCTCGAATACCGGACCTGCGCGACCTCGACCAAGGCGGATGCCAAGGCCGCAGCCGAACGCATGATCGGCCGCCGTGAAACCTACATGTCGGGCGGGGCGGTCTGACGTAAGAATGTCATTCCGGGATGGTCCGAAGGACCAGACCCTCAGGTGCGCAATTGCGCACCGAGAATCCCGAGGTTCCGGGTTCGATGCTACGCATCGCCCCGGAACGACGGCTCCGCAACGGCACCGCATTTGCGCTCAAGCAGGGTCGCGCCCGCCGCCGGTGCATCGCGGCGGCTTTCCGCTTATATAGACGGCGAATACCCTCCCAAAGAAATTCAGGAGTAACGCCATGACCCCGCCCGTTGCCGCACGTGCCACACCATCCGCAGCATCCTCG
The DNA here is from genome assembly GCF_054822705.1 of Bradyrhizobium sp. USDA 4454. Lineage (NCBI taxonomy): Bacteria > Pseudomonadati > Pseudomonadota > Alphaproteobacteria > Hyphomicrobiales > Nitrobacteraceae > Bradyrhizobium > Bradyrhizobium sp. USDA 4454. Next base: position 8,324,189 of record NZ_JBTRCN010000001.1, on the reverse strand, counting down.
CTCGAAAGCCGCCTGAAGGACCCCTCGCTGCTGCGCGACCGCTGCTATATCGACGGCGCCTGGGTCGGTACCCCCGAATTTGCCGTCAACAATCCCGCCACCGGCGTCGAGCTGATCAAGATCGCGCAGCTGGGCGCCGATGATACAACCAGAGCCGTCGAGGCCGCGCAGCGCGCGTTTCCGGCCTGGGCCAAGCTGACCGCGAAACAGCGCTCCAACATCCTGCGCAAATGGTTCGACCTGATCATCGCCAATCGCGAGGACCTCGCGCTGATCCTGACCTCCGAGCAGGGCAAGCCGCTGGCGGAAGCGCTCGGCGAAGTCGATATCGGCGCCGCCTATGTCGAGTTCTTCGCGGAGGAGGCCCGCCGGGTCTATGGCGAGACCATTCCGACCCAGCGTCCGGATGCGCGTCTACTCGCGATCCGGCAGCCGATCGGCGTCTGCGGCGCCATCACGCCGTGGAATTTCCCGAACTCGATGATCACGCGAAAAGTGTCGCCGGCGCTGGCCGCCGGCTGCACCGTGGTGCTGAAGCCCGCCAACGAGACGCCGTTGTCCGCGCTCGCGCTGGCGGTACTGGCCGAGAAGGCCGGAGTGCCGAAGGGCGTGCTCAACATCATCACCGGCGATGCACCGCCGATCGGCAAGGTGCTGTGCGAGCATCCGGCGGTGCGGTTCGTCGGCTTCACGGGCTCGACCAACGTCGGCAAGATCCTGTACCGGCAAGCATCGGTTGGCGTGAAGAAGCTCGGCCTCGAGCTTGGCGGCAACGCGCCCTTCATTGTGTTCGACGATGCCGACATCGACGCCGCGGTCGAAGGCGCCATCGTCTCGAAATATCGCAACATGGGCCAGACCTGCGTCTGCGCCAACCGCCTCTATGCCCAGGACAAGATCTACGACCAGTTCGTCGAGAGGCTCTCGAAGAAGGTCGCCGAGATGAAGATCGGCGACGGCACCGAGCAAGGCGTGACCCAGGGGCCGCTGATCAACATGAAGGCGATCGAGAAGGTCGAGCGGCACATTGCCGACGCCGTGAAGGGCGGCGCCAAGATCGTGACCGGCGGCAAGCGCTCCGCGCTTGGCCGCAGCTTCTTCGAGCCGACCGTGCTGTCGGACGTGCGGCCGGATGCGCTGGTGTCGCAGGAGGAGACCTTCGGCCCGCTCGCGCCTGTGATCCGCTTCAAGGACGAGGCCGACGTGATCGCGATGTGCAACGCCTCGCCATTCGGCCTCGCCTCCTACTTCTACTCGCGCGACATCGGCCGCGTCTGGCGTGTCGCGGAAGCGCTGGAGTCGGGCATGGTCGGCGTCAACTCCGGCCTGATCACGACCGAGGTCGCGCCGTTCGGCGGCGTCAAGGAAAGTGGCCTCGGCCGCGAAGGCTCGCGTCACGGCATGGATGAGTATGTCGAGATCAAATACGTGATGATGGCCGGCGTCTGATACGCTGACATTGTTTTTTGGTTCAAGCCCGGCTCTGATTAAATCAGGGCCGGGCTTTTGCTTGGTCACACGCCCTTGTCGTTCGGATTGGCGACAGCGTCCTTCAACGGCGCCGTCATCGGAAGTTCAGGTTCACGTTCTTCGGCGGAATCGGCTGCGTGAACCATTTGGCGTAGAGCTCAAGGAATTCGCCGCTCTTCATCATCGCGACCAGCGTGTTGTCGACCAGCGCCTTGAACTCCGGATCGCCCTTGCGGATGATCAGCCCGTAGGGCTCGGTGCGCTGGCTGTCGTCGATGATGCGCCAGTCGGCCGGGTTGCGGCTGCCGGCAATCAGGCTCGCCAGCAGGATGTCGTCCATCACGAAGGCATCGCTGCGCCCGGTGGTTAGTGCGAGGAATGATGCGGCGTGGTCCGCCGTCAGGATGTTCTTGGTCTGAAAGTTCTTTTCCTGGGCACGCGTACTCAACAGGCCGATCGAGGTCGAGCCCGAGGTCAGTGAGACCGGCCTTCCGCCGAGGTCCTCGAAGGCCTTGATCGGCGCGTCCTTCTGCACGACAGCGCGGATGCTCGACACGAAGATAGTGTTGCTGAAGGCGACGACCTTCTGCCGCTCCAGCGTGTTGGTGGCGGGACCGCAGACGATGTCGATGGTGCCGTTCTCGATCAGCGGAATTTGGGTGGAGAGCTGGATCGGCTGCAGCCTGATCTGCAGCGCCGGCAGTTTGAGCTCGCTCTTCACCGCATCGACGATCCGCGCGCAGAGGTCCATCGCGAAGCCGACCGGCTTCTGGTTATCGTCGAGATAGGAGAACGGGGCACCGAGACATCCCGATACCCGAGCCGGATCTCTCCGGCGTCGCGGATCTTGGCCAGCGTGCCGCCGGGCGACTGGGCCTGCGCCGGGGTGGATGTTGCGGCTGCGAGAAATTTAAGAAATATCAATGGCTTGACGGCTTGATTCATCAGTTTGTTCGCGGGCGGGCTACCGGCTTGGATGTGATCGGCCTGGAATTTTATACACAGCATTGCATAATAGGGAAACAGATTTTATACAATAATGGTTGGATCGGATATCTGAACCCGGCCCACCACCGAGAGAACCCGGATGGAACCCGTCGCCACCCCAAGCCATCGAGGAGCCGGACCTCACGGGTCCGCGCCGGACGCCGTGCGCGAGGCGCTGCGGGCGGCGATCAGCTCGGGCGAGCTCGCACCCGGACTGCAGCTGCGCCAGGACGAGCTCGCTGCGCGGTTCGGCACCAGCCGCATCCCGGTGCGCGAGGCGCTGCGCCAGCTCGAGGCCGAGGGCTTTGTCACCTTCCTGCCCAACCGCGGCGCCGTGGTGTCCGACCTGTCGCTCGACGAGGTGATCGAGCTGCTCGAGATCCGGATCGCGCTCGAGTGCCACGCGTTGCGATTGGCGATCCCCGCGATGGGCGAGATCGATCTCGAGGCGGCGACGAAAATCCTGCAAGCCTACGACGCCGCGCCCGATCCGGCGCAATGGGGTGCCTTCAACTGGAAATTCCACGCCACGCTCTACGCGCCGTGCAATCGTCCGCGCCTGCTGGCGATGATCCAGGCGAATTACGGTCATGTCGGTCGCTTCACCCGGGCGCTGGTGTCGCAGGCGACCGGCAAGGAGCGTCCGCAACGCGAGCACTATCGGCTGCTCGAATTCTGCCGCGACGGCGAGGTCAAGAAGGCCGTCCGCCTGCTGCGCGATCACATCGAGGAGACGCAGAAGACGCTGCGTTCGGCGCAGCGTCAGGCGTTGCGCGATGCCGGTCCTGAGCGGCCGGTTTGATCGCTCGAACGATGTGAACCATCGCAGGCCCGCTGCGCGCCATGGAGAAATGCGTGAAGACTAATGACGTCGAAATCCTGGTGATCGGTGCGGGCATCGTCGGCATCGCCGCAGCCTATTACCTCGCCGTCCAGCACAAGCGCTCCCGGCTGTTGATCGTCGATGAGGGCCAGCCGATGGCCTTGACCTCGGCGCAGTCGGGCGAGAACTACCGCAACTGGTGGCCGCATCCGACGATGGCGGATTTCACCAATCATTCGACCGACCTGATGGAGCAAATCGCGCGGCGCAGCGACAACCGCATCCACATGACGCGGCGCGGATATCTCCTGGTCACGCGTCAGGCGAAGCCCGAGGAATTGCTGCAGCAGCTCCATGCCGGCTACGGCGCGCAGGCCGCGAAGCTGATCCGCCTGCATGAAGGAACCAGCCGCGGCTACCAGCCGCCGCATTCGGCCGACTTGCAGAGCGCGCCTGATGGCGTCGACGTTCTGCAGGGCCGCGATCTGATTCAGGCGCACTACCCGAGTTTCGACAGGGAGGTCGCAACGGCGCTGCATATCCGCCGTGCCGGCGACATCAGCGGCCAGCAGCTTGGCCAGTACATGCTGGAGACCATGCGTCCGCTGGGCGCGCAGTTCCAGCAGGCAAAAGTGGTCGGCATCGCAAAAACCGATCGCTTCGTTGTCGATGTGCTCGCCGATGGCGCGCGGCAAGCCATCAAGGCCGACCTTATCGTCAATGCCGCGGGCCCGTTCGCGGCGCATGTTGCGGCGATGCATGGCGAAGCGCTTCCGATCGTCAACGTGTTGCAGCAGAAGATCGCGTTCGCCGATCGCAACCGCGCCGTCGATCGCAAAATGCCGTTCGCGATCGATCTCGACGGCCAGACGCTGGCGTGGTCCGATGACGAGCGCGAGGCGCTGTCAGCGGCGCCGGAATTTGCGCGCCTGCTGGCGCCGATGCCGGGCAGCATCCAGTGCCGGCCGGATGGCGGCGATCACGGCGAGTGGATCAAGCTGGGTTGGGCCTTCAACGCCGAGCAGACCACGGCGCCGGTCCGCGAGCCGGAGCTGAATCCTTATTTCCCCGAGGTGGTGCTGCGCGCGGCGAGCCGGCTGCAGCCGCGCCTTGCGCAATATCTCGGCGCGCTGCCGCGCGACCGCGTGCATTACGGCGGCTATTATCCGATGACGAAGGAGAACTGGCCGCTGATCGGCGCAGCCAAGACCCCGGGCGTATTCCTTGCAACGGCGCTCTCCGGCTACGGCACGATGGGCGCCTGTGCCACCGGCGACCTCTGCGCGCGCGCCGTGGTCGGCGCGCCCGCGCCCGCCTTCGCGCGCAATCTTTCGCTCGCGCGTTATCAGGACCAGGGGTTGATGGACGAGCTCGCGGCGAGTGAAAGCCGGGGATTGCTCTAGCTTAACCGATCCTCCGTAGCCCGGATGCAGTGAAGCGAAATCCGGGGGCCCGCCGCCCGGCGACGTTCCCGGATTGCGCTGCGCTGCATCCGGGCTACGCAGCCCTAGCGGCGCAGAACTGCAATGGTGCGATTCGCAAACGTCAGCCGCTCGGCCATCACCGAGACGAAGTAAGTCAGCCGCTTGTGCGCGAGCTCCTGGTGCTGTGCGATGATCTCGTTCTCGCACCACTCCAGCGCGTGGTTGCGTTCGTCGATCACGGTCACGCCCTCCGTGATGAAATCGCTGGAGCTCGGCCTTGGCCGACAGATGCACGAGCACCAACTCGACGCCGACCTCGTGCGCGCTGCGCTTGATCTGCGCGAAACTGTAGGCCGCCGACGATTCGACACCGGTGACGAGCTTGAAGTCGAACAGCAGATAGCGGCATTCCGCCTGCTCGCGCAGCATCCGCGAGCCGAAACAAAGCGACCGACTAATCACGTTTAAAAATGTCCTAAACTTTAGCCGCCAGTCGTAGACGAGCCCGGCGCGGGACGACAACAGAATTTTTGTGATAGCCGGTTCCCAATGCGCGGATGCGATAGTCAACCGCCGCGTCACCGGTCCGGCGCGAAGCCCCTTCGGGCGGGCGCATGCGGATGGTCGTGACGGATCTCGTGCCGCCGTCTGGCGTGAAGTCAGCGGACGGTCCGCTCTTCATAGAACGCCTTGAGGCGCCTTGCCAACGGTCTGAACAAGAAGGACAAGGGCGCTCTCACCATTCCCGGCAGTCCGAGCCAGAGATCGAGTGCCTTGCCCGAGAGAACGTAGGACGGCTCGGGTGGTGGCGGCGGCGGCGGTGGTGGCGGACGGAGCACGATCGGTGCGGTCAGAGGCAGGTGGGGGGTCACTGCGGCCCAGTTGGCGTGCTGCGCGTCGACGCGTACCAGCGCAAAGGTCGGCCGTCTGTCGCGCGGTGGACCTAGCGTGCCGGCTTGCTCTATCGCGTCATCGATGTCGCTGACGAAGCGGTGGTATCCATACGCGCCGCCTCGAACGACGTCGTCATAGGCGAGGTCGACCATTTTTTGCAGGCCGGCCACGTCGGCGAGCCGCTTCAGCACGTCATCCAGATTCCTGTAGTCTTTTCGGAGCGGAATGTAGTGTTTGTCGGGCTGGATCACATTGGAGTAGGAACCTTCGAACAAGATCAGCCCGGTCTTCAGTGCAATCGCTTCGAAGAACTTTGGACTCATCTGGCCCATTCTGACGTTGTTCTCATGCGGAGCCACAACGCGCCTGTAAATCTCATCGTCGCCGAGATCGGGATGCTCCGTCGCCATCGCCAGAACGCTGTTGCGAATGTCGCCCCATGCGTCCATGACGTTGGCGCCGCTCTCGGTACCAAGCATGGCCCGGGTATCTGTAATGAACTTGAACCAGGCGGAGCCGTTGATTCGCTTGTCCTCCTCCCACTCGATATCGTGAGGGACATTGCGCGCGGCGCATTCAGCTTTCATCCGCATCGCGATGCTGGATTTTTCGAATGCCAATTGCCCGTACCAGACCGCAAGCTTTCTTCCGCGGTAGGCGAGCCAGACGCGCCGCTCCGCGAGCGGCGTGACCAGCTCGAATGGCAGTTCGTCGGGAACATAGCCGGTCAGGCAGGACTTGAATTTGACGTTGTGCAGCTCGTCCGGCGGATAGAACTGATGCACGAACGGCTTGGGTACGGTCGTGAAGATCGTGTCGACGCCGAGCTTTTTGATCAAGGCGCATGCCTTTCGCGGCATGTCGTATTCGTCCTGGATCAGCAGCACCTTGGGTCCGCAGAAACCGGACACAAGTTCGACAAAGGAAGGCGACATCGTTTCGAACGGCATGCGCACCGAGAAATGAATGACGAGCGCGTCGAACAGTTCGAGTGGAAAATCCGCCCGGCAATCGAACGTCGCAGCGGCATAGGCTACGTCATGCCTCGAATGGCGCTGGATCGCCATCAGGTGCTGACGGACGAATTCGGTCGCCAGGGCATTCGGGTCGTAGAGAACGAGAATGCTGCGCGAACTGGTCTGAATAATGTTATGCATCGGCTGGCGGCTGCCTCAACGATCTCCGGAATACCGGTCGCGCAGGACGGAAATGGCCGGCGTCGGCCAATCGAACGGGTTGCCGTACCGCGTGAGATAGTCCTCGACGGTCGGGAAATAGTACAGCAGATCGGATGGCCGGAACTGGCCCTGCAGCAGTGCCGTAACGAACACTACTCGCGAAGCGCTGAGTTGTTCCGTCGCGCCGATGATTGCGATCGCATCGGGCGGGATCGGCTTGCCCGATGCAATGTCATCGAAGCTCGCAATGCAGGCGATACCCAGGGTCGGATCAATTGCCAGATGCGGCGGTTTGCCGCGTTCGCTCAGGAAGAGCATCTGATGATTTCCGACCGCGCCACCGTCCCATCCGACAAAGGCGAGCTGCTTGCGATCAGCTTCGCTGAGGAGATGACGTGAGATGTAATAGGTCAGCAGGCCATAGTTCGAGCAGTCGAGGAATGGCGAGTGCAGTAGTTCGCGGTAGTCCTGCGACGGACATCCCGTACCGTAGGGCCTGAGATTATGCGCCGCAGTTGAGGCAAATACGTACAAAAGATCCGCGCGGGGCAAACGCGACCAGGATTGCGGCAAACAACACTGCATGTGTTCCAGCGCCGTTGCTGAAACATCCAAAAGAGCATCCGGTCGCTCGGACATCGTGTCGCCGGTGATTGCGCCGAGGTGCGACAATTCGACGATCTTGATCTGCGATAGCGCACGCGCCGTCCGAAACGATGATATTTTTTCCGTGAAACGAAGAAACATTTTGAAATTGAAGGCTGGCGAAAATATTTCGCTCCGCCTTCTTAACTCAACAAACCGCTCCATGACAGTCGCCGCCCCGAGATTGTGTTATGTCAAGGATGCAATCCACCGAGCGGGTTGTCAGGTTAAAATTCGAAAAGCTTGCACGGCGCCACGCGGTCCTGGTCTTGTGTTATGGCGCAGTCACACTTCCGCGTGCGCGGCGCAACGTCTTGATCACTCGACCGAATCAGCGTCGCGCCCGCTACAGGCCGCGCGGGCTGTTCCGGGGCCGCGTCGCCTGCGTAACGCAAATGGGCTATTCCTTGCCGAAGGCGCCGTGACGGCCGACGCCGGCGGCGAATCGCGCAGCACCGGACAATGTCTCACCCGATGCGATTACATCGAGCCCGCCGCGCATCTCGCTCCGGATCGCCTCTTCCTCCTCAAGGTCCCATTGCCGCAGCGCCGACAGGCGGTCGGCGCGCATGCAGTTCTGCGGGAACCGGGCGATGTCCTTGGCGAGTGCGATGGCGTGCGCGCGCGTCTCGCCCTTCGGTACCAGCCGGTTGGCGAGCCCCATGCGATGCGCTTCGGCGCCGTCGACCGGGCGCCCGGTGAGAATCAGATCGATCGCCTGCGAATGGCCGATCAGCCGCGGCAGGCGGATGGTGCCGAGATCGATCAGGGGCACGCCGAAGCGGCGACAGAATACGCCGAAGGTCGCGTCCTCGGCGACGACGCGCATGTCGGCCCACAGCGCCAGTTCCATGCCGCCGGCGACCGCATAGCCCTCGATCGCGGCGATGACAGGCTTCGAGAGCCGCAGCCGGCTCGGTCCCATCGGCGCGATGGTGTTGTGGCCGCCGATCTCGCGCTTCTTCTCGGGATCACCCGCTGCCACCGCCTTCAGATCGGCGCCGGCGCAGAAAGTGCCGCCGATGCCGGTGAACACCGCAACCGATGCGCTCGCGTCGGCGTCGAAGGCGAGAAATGCGTCATACAGTCTGCGCGCTGTCGCGCCGTCGACGGCGTTGCGGTTGTGCGGACGGTTGATCGAGATGATGGCGATGGGACCATCGCGCTCGACGAGCACGGTATCGGCATCGGACATGGGTCGCTCCCTGGGCTGTTCTTGTTGTGCTCGGAGAGTGACATCGATGGTGAGGTCCGCGCAATCCCGCGGAGCCGCGAAGCGGCGTCTCGAAGGATGCACGGCCACCGGCGGGGCCCGTCGACCCTTCGAGACGGCCGCGTTGCGGCCTCCTCAGGGGTGACGGTGATATAGCGAAACGCGCCGACGTTGCCGCTAAACCTTCAGCTCGCTTCCCGTCACGCGGCGATAGGCCTCAAGGTAACGCTTGCTGGTCGCATCCACCACGCTGGCCGGCAGCGGCGGGGGCGGAGCGTCGCCGTTCCAGCGGCCGGCGTTGCGCTCGAGGTCGAGGTAGTCGCGCAGCGGCTGCTTGTCGAAGCTCGGCTGCGGCTGGCCCGGCTTGTAGGCGTCCGCGGCCCAGAAGCGCGACGAGTCCGGCGTCATCACCTCGTCGATCAGGATGATGCGGCCATCTTTGTCGCGACCGAGCTCGAATTTGGTATCTGCGATGATGATGCCGCGGGCGCGGCTGGTCTCCTCGCCGTACGCGTAAACGTCGCGCGCCATCTTCTCCAGCGTCGCCGCAACGTCGGCACCGACGATCTCGCGCACTCGCGCCACCGTGATGTTCTCGTCATGGCCGGCCTCGGCCTTGGTCGCCGGGCTGAAGATCGCGGGCTCGAGCTTTTGGCTCTCGATCAGGCCCGTCGGCAGCTTCTCGCCGGCGAGGGTACCCTTGGCGGCGTATTCCTTCCACGCCGAGCCGGAGATATAGCCGCGGATCACGCATTCGATCGGAAACACGGTGGTGCGCTTGCACAGCATCGCGCGTCCCAAAATGTCGGCGCGATGATCCTTCAGTTCGGGGACCGCGCGGATGATCTCGTCGGCATCGGCGCTGATCATGTGATGCGGCACGGTGCCTTCGAGCTGCCGAAACCACCAGGCGCTGATCTGGGTCAGCACCGCGCCCTTCATCGGAATGGTCTCCGCCATCACCACGTCGAACGCCGAGATGCGGTCGGTGGTGAGCAACAGCACGCGGTCGGCGCCGACGGCGTAGATATCGCGCACCTTGCCACGGCCGATCCGGGGCAGGGGCAAATCGCTGGATCGCATCGCAGTCATGGCGTGATCTTTCAGGCTGGCTTCTCAAAGACGGACGCCCGCACGCGCTGTGCGGGCGCCGGAGACTAGAGCATGATCCGGAAAAGAGTGCAGCGGTTTTCCGAAAAGATCATGCTCAAATCAAAGAGCCATACGAATTAGCTCACTCCGGCAGCGGAATGAACTCGTGTTCGTGCGGAACCTGCGCGAAACGCCCGGTTTTCCAATCCTGTTTGGCCTGCTCGATCCGCTCCTTCGAGGAGGAGACGAAATTCCACCAGATGTGGCGCGGCCCTTCCAGGGCGTCGCCGCCCAGGAACATCATGCGGGTCGGCCGCAGCGTCTTCACCGTGATGCGGTCGCCGGGCCGGAAGATCAGCAGCCGCGGCCCTTCGTGGCGGTCACCCGCGATCTCGACCTCGCCGTCGACGAGATAGATCGCGCGCTCCTCATGGTCGGGGTCGAGCGGCACCGAGGTGCCGGCCTGCGCAGTGACTTCAGTGTAGAACCAGGGCGAGACCATGCTGACCGGCGAGGTGATGCCGAATGCCGAGCCTGCAATGAGGCGCGCGGTGAAGTCGCGCTCGGAGATCATCGGCAGGTCGCCTGCGCCATAATGCTGGAACGACGGCGCGATCTCTTCCTTGCCCGCCGGCAGCGCGATCCAGCTTTGCAGGCCAAGCATCTTCTGGCCATCGCGACGTTGCACGTCGGGGGTGCGCTCGGAATGCGCGATGCCGCGGCCTGCGGTCATCAGGTTCATCGCCCCGGGCTGGATCTCCTGGATGTTGCCCTCGCTGTCGCGGTGCATGATGCTGCCATCGAACAGATAGGTGACGGTGGCGAGCCCGATATGCGGATGCGGCCGCACGTCCATGCCCTTGCCGGCGAGATATTGCACCGGGCCGAAATGGTCGAAGAAGATGAAGGGCCCGACCATCTGCCGCTTGCCATGCGGCAGCGCGCGCCGCACCGCAAAGCCGTCGCCGAGATCGCGGGTGCGCGGCACGATGATCAGATCCAGCGCGTCGCAAGTCTGGGGATCGCCGAGTTCGGGATCGGTCGAGGGCTGCCAGCTCATTGTAAGAACTCCTTTGTACTTTACTCCGATCATACCCCAATCGTCGTCCCGGCCAAGCGAAGCGCGAGCCGGGGACCCATAACCACAGGGCGCGGTGATGAAGCAGGTGGCCACGGCTTCATCTAACAACTAAGCCCTGTGGTTATGGGTCCCTGCTTTCGCAGGAACGACAGAGATACTTCTGGCGCGTGCGCGCACGTGATAACAGGGAAATCTTGGAAACCGGAGCTGCCGATGGTTTCTCTGATCAAGCCCGGCGCAAACCTGTTGCGTGTCGATGGTCCCGTGATCGAGACCGCGCGGCTTATCCTGCGGCCATGGCGCGCATCCGACATTGCCGACAACACGCGGATGCTGTCCGATCCCGAGACCGCGCGCTTCATCACGCCGGATCACCAGCCAATCACGTCGGAGCTGAAGGGCTGGCGCAACGCCGCGGTCATCTCGGGTCACTGGGCGCTGTATGGCTTCGGCATGTTCGCGGTCGAGGAGAGATCCTCCGGCCGCTATATCGGTCGCGTCGGTCCGTATTGTCCGCCTGAATGGCCGGGCTTCGAGGTCGGCTGGGGCATTGCCAGGGAGCACCGCGGCAAGGGCTATGCGGGGGAGGCGGCGCGCGCCGCGATCGATTTTGTGTTCGCCAACTTCATGGTCGACCGCATCATCCATTGCATCGATCCGGTCAACGTTGCCTCGCAGGCGGTGGCGCGGCGGCTCGGCGCCGTGAACGAAGGGCCGGGCAAGCTCGAGGGCGATGTGGTCGATATCTGGGTCACGGCGCGCGCACGGTGGCGCCGCGATCCCGCTTGAAAAAGCCGGCTTGAGCGACGATTGTTCGGCTGACCCGGAGAGCCTTCGACCGATGACTTTGGCCGCAACCGAACTCTGCCTGCGCGCCGCCGCCGTGACGCTGCTGCTGGTGCTTGCGGCCTCGATGTTCGCGGATTTTCGCAAGGTGCTGGCGGGAGGGCTTGTGATCGCCTTCGCGCTCGGCGCGGCGGCGCATGCGGTGACCGCGTCGATTGGCGCCGGGCCGCCGATCTCCGTCTGGCATGCGCCGCTGATCGCGCTTTCGACCGGCGACATGGTGGTGTTCTGGCTGTTCACCCGCGCGCTGTTCGATGAAGCCTTCGCGCTGCGCTGGTGGCACGGGCTGATCTGGGCAGCGGTGGTCGCGTTCAGCTTCGTCAACTGCATGTGGATATCGCCCGGCGGCCACGCGCAGGCGGCAATTACCGCGGTCAACCTGCTGGGGCTCGTCTTCATCGCGCTTGCCGTGGCGCAGACCGTCAGATCATGGTCGGCGGATTTGGTCGAGCGCCGCCGCCGCGTCCGTGTCTTCATCGTCGTGGCCTCGGCGCTGTACGGCGGAATGAACGCGCTGCTGCAGATCGCATATGCCGGCAGCCGCGTGACCGTGGAGTGGGCCAATCTGCTCAACGCGGGCGTGCTCGCCGCTATCGTCGCTGGTATCACCTGGGCGATGATGCGCGTCGACGGCGCCGACCTGTTCGCCGCGCCGGTCGAGCCCGTCATTGCCAACGTGCAGCCGGCCGCGATGGAGGAGATAGCCGACCAGAAGCTGGTCAACGCCCTGATGCGGCTGATGGCGGACGAGCGCATCTACCGCCAGGATAATGTCACCATCGGCACGCTGGCGGCCCGGCTGAAGATTCCGGAATACCGTTTGCGGCGGCTGATCAACCAGCGGCTCGGTTATCGCAATTTCAACGTCTTCCTCAACAACCACCGGATCGAGGAGGCCAAGGCCGCACTTGCCGATCCCTCACAGGCCCAGGTTCCCGTCATCACTATCGCCATGGATGCCGGCTTCCAGTCGCTCGGTCCCTTCAACCGCGCCTTCAAGGCGACGACCGGCGTGACCCCGACGGAGTACCGGAAGCTGAAGGCGACGGCAGCGTGATTGCTCTATTGGTCGTGAGGGACGCACCGGCGGCAAGGTTCCCTCCCCCCTTGCGGGGGAGGGTTAGCGAGAGGGGTATCACCCGGGTGGTCTCTCAAATTATCTTGCCATGATGCGCGAGCTGTCCTGCGGCGGCGGTGTTCTCGTCTAACGTCTCGCCCGGGCCACCCCTCTCCCCAGCCCTCCCCCCGCAAGGGGGGACGGAGCCCAACCTTCGTGCGCACCTCACGAACGGGCGGACGATTCCAAAATGGCATTGTAATCACACGATAATTCCAGAATCGGCCAGCCTTCCCCAATCCTCGGCTAGCCCGGTTTCGAAATCCGGCGAGCACTCTCGCGTTCGCCGCGGCTTGATCCGGCCACACGTCCATTGCGCCATGCCGGAGGATCCCGTGACGCGTCGAAAGCTCATCTTCGTTCTCACTGCCACCACCGCCCTCGGCGCGCTGGGCTGGTCCGCCGCCCGTGCCCGCGACGTCCCAAAGGTTGTGACCGGATTCGTCGCCAACGTCATCTGCTCGGAGACGTTCGTCAGCGGGCTCGACCCGAAGCGGGACTTCGACGAGACGACCGACGCGATGCCCGGCGCCGGCCTGATCACTTGGGCGATGGATACCGAGGTCGACCTCGACCGCAGGGACGTCACCGTGACGCTGCTCGGCTTCGGCCGCAGCCATGCGGTCTATCGCGAGGGGGTCGGCTGCACCCTCGAACAAGGCGAGGCGCCGACGGACATCGCGCTGCCGCGGACACGGCCGCCGGCCGCGCTGCTGCCCGAGATCGCTGGTCCCGCGGTTGTCGTGCCGCAGAGTCCTCAACTCGCGGCTGCGCTGGATCATGCCTTCGCTGAGCCGGCCGAGCCGCCGCTCCGCCGCACCCGCGCGGTTGTCGTGATGAAGGACGGCCGTATCGTTGCCGAACGCTACGCAGATGGCATCGGCACCGAGACGCCGCTGCTCGGCTTCTCCGCGACCAAATCGGTGATTTCGGCCCTGATCGGAATTCTGGTGCGCGACGGCAGGCTCGCGGTCGACCAGCCGGTGCCGATTGCGGCGTGGAAAAATCCCGACGATCCGCGGCACGCGATCACGGTCGATCAGCTATTGCGTCACACCGCGGGCCTCGCGCTCGGCAGTTCGTTGCAGGCCTCGCTCGCCTCCGCGCTCGAGCCGGTCAACCGCATGAAGTATATGGAATCCGACATGGCCGCCTATGCCGAGAGCATTCCGCTCGAGACCGCGCCCGGCGCGGCGTGGAATTATCACGACGGCAATTTCATCATCCTCTCTCATCTGATCCGCGATGCGGCTGGCGGCCATGCCGCCGACGTATTGCGCTTCGCGCACCGCGAATTGCTCGATCCGCTCGGCATGCACGACGTCGTCATGCAGTTCGATGCGGCGGGCACGCCGGAAGGCTCGGGCGAGATACTGGCAAGCGCTCGCGATTGGGCGCGGTTTGGCCAGCTCTATCTTGATGATGGCGTGGCCGGCGGGCGGCGCATCCTGCCCGCGGGCTGGGTGAGATACTCGGCATCACCGACGCCGAATGCCTGGGTCGGCATCGGCGCAGGCTTCTGGACCAATCTCGGCGACAGTTTCGGTGCCAAGTATCGCGTCGAGCACGGCTGGCCGCGCGACGCGTTCTTCGCCAAGGGCACGATCGGGCAGTATGTGATCATCGTGCCGTCACAGCGGCTGGTCATCGTGCGGCTCGGCCGTTCGCCGAACGCGCCGCCGCAGGCGGACGGCGTGTTCGATCTGGTCCGCGATGTCGTCACGGCGACGTCGATCAATGCGACGTTCGCGCGAAGCACGAACTCGGAATCCATTTCACCGCCTGTTCCGTTGCGCGATGGATTCCGGGCTCTCGCTCGCGAGCCCCGGAATGACGGAAGAGAATGCCGCGGCTCGATGCAACAAACTCGTCGTCGTCCCGGCTTTCGCCGCGACGACGACTGTGGGCTTGGCGGCTAGTCCTGCGTTGTAACGATAACAGTCCGCCTACTGCCGTCCCAGCTGCGTTGCCTGTTCCACGCGCTCGAACCGCTCCAGCGTCAGGATCGCGTCGGCGAGCTGATCGGCGCGCTTGTCGAGCACCGGGCGGGCCAGCGTCAGGAACTTCTGCTGCATCGCCTTGGCGTCGGGGAATGAGGTCGGCTCGCCGGAGGGATCGGCGTAGAGGCGCTCATGGGTGCCGTCATCGGTCGTGATCGAGACGCGGGCGCCGAACGGGTGGGTGCGGCCGACCTCGAGCCGGTCGTCCTGCACCACGTCGAACTTGTCGGCGAGCGCGCCGATCGCCTTGTCGCCCAGCCGCTCGTAATCATCCCAACCGAAATGGCCCTGGTCGAGCGCGATCGCACCGGTGAAGAACATCGAGAACTGGCCGCCGACCACCGAGGTCGGGTGGCGCTTGGTCGCGGCATCGCCGGTCAGCGTGATGCCGTTGCGGTGCAGGCCGATCTCGACCTTCTTGATCTGGTCCGGCGTCAGATTGTGCTCGCGCCGCATCGCGATCAGCGCGTCGATCGCGGCATGGGTGTAGCGGCAGCTCGGATACGGCTTCACGCCGATCTTCAGCGTCTCATAGGTGTGGCCTAAGCCCGCAACGGCCTTGTCTGGATGCGCATCATCGGTGTAGCCGACCAAGAGGCCATGCTTGCCTTCGACCGAGTCGCTCGAGCCGATGAAATCGTTGCGCGCCAAGGTCGCGGCGATCACGCCGTTCATTGCGGCAGCGCCGACCTGGTAGCGCTTGTTCCAGGCGCCGTTGACCAGGAATTGCAGCGAACCGGCAGCCTGACTGCCGGAGACGCCGAACGCGGAGATGATCTGCAGCTTCGACAGGCCGAACAGCTTGGCCGCCGCGGCCGCAGCGCCATAGGTGCCGGCGGTCGCGGTCGGGTGGAAGCCGCGAGCGTAATGCGAGGTCGGGTCGAGCGCATTGCCGAGCCGGCAGCACACTTCATAACCGGCGACGATCGCCGTCAGCACGTCGCGGCCCGAGGCGCCGACCATCTCGCCGACCGCGAACGCGGCCGGTACCACGGGTGCGCTCGGGTGCAGCGAGGAATCGGCGTGGGTGTCGTCGAAGTCGAGCGAATGGCCGAGCGCGCCGTTGAGCAGCGCGGCGACCGCCGGCGTCCAGGTCTTGGTGTCGCCGAACACGGTGGCCTCGCCCTTGCCGTCGAGCGCCAGCGCCTCCAGCATCTTCATCAGTGAGGGCGTCGATTCCGCATCGCGGCGGGCGCGGATGGTGCTGCCGAGGAAATCCAGCGTCAAAACCTTGGCGCGCTCCAGCACCTCCGGCGGAATGTCGGAATATTTCAGGGCGGCGACATAGGCGGCGAGCGTTGCGGTTTCGTGGGCCATCGTGTTTCCTCAATTTTGCGGCGCAGGGTAGGCGGGCGGGTTTGACCTTTCAAGCCACCTTGCCGCCGCGGGCAGCAGCCATGCTCGACGTCATTTAACTAACATAGGCCTTTCCATTGATTGCGGATCAGGGTGCATGAGGACCTTCGCAAAACGCATGTTCGACAAGCTTTGGACCCGCAAGACGCAGCTGGCGCTGGCGGTCCGGATCGCGTCCGCCGGCGTGGCGGCCTATACCATCGCAGTGGCGATGCACCTCATGTTGCCGCTGTGGGCGGTGCTGACCTCGCTGATCGTCACCCAAATGAGCGTCGGCCGCTCGCTGAAGGCGACCCGCGACTACATGCTCGGCACCATCGGCGGCGCGATCTATGGCGGCGCGATCGCGGTGCTGATCCCGCATTCCGGCGAGGGCAGCCTGCTGGCGCTCTTGGTGCTGGCGATCGTGCCGCTGGCCTTCATCGCCGCGCTCAATCCCAGCCTGAACTCGGCGACGGTGACGGCGGTGATCGTGCTGCTGTTGCCGACGATACATCATTCCAACCCGTTGGATTCGGCGATCGACCGCGTGCTCGAGGTCACGGTCGGCGCGCTCACCGGGCTTGTGATCTCGTTCCTGGTGCTGCCGTCGCGCGCGGTCAGCCAGATCAGGGTCAATGGATCAAAGCTGCTGGAATTGCTTGCCGCGGCGTTCGCCGAGTTGCTCGCCGGCCTGACGCGCGGTCTCGACAACGACGCGCTGCACCGGATCCAGGATGGCATCGGCACCGCAGTGACCAATCTGCACGCGACGGGCCTCGAGGCCGAGCGCGAGCGCTCGATGCATCTGTCATCGGGACCGGACACCGGGCCGTTGCTGCGGACCATCCAACGGCTGCGGCACGACGTCGTGATGATCGGGCGGGCCTGTGTCGTGCCGCTGCCGGCCGAGATCCAGGCCAGGCTGGCGCGGCCGCTGGCCGACGTCAGCAAGGCGATCGTGGCCTACATGGTGGCGGTCGCGACCGCTTTGCGCGCCGGCAGCGGCCCGGCCGACATGGCGCCGGTGGATGCCGCGCTGCATACCTATAGCGAGGAGGTCGCCGCGGTTCGCAGGGAAGGCCTGATCCGCGGCCTGCCGGTCGACGCCGCCGAGCGCTTCTATGCGCTCGGCTTCTCGCTCGACCAGATGCGGCAGAATCTCAACGACCTCAAGCGCTGTCACGGCAATTGGTGCACCAACGAGGATGCCGCGGAGAAGATCGTCGCCGACGCGCCGGAGAAGAGCGCGGCTTGAGGCCAGAGCTTTGTTCAGTCTACGGCCCTGCGCAGCATCGCGGGCACGATCAGGCGGTGAAACGGCATGATCACCGCGAGATAGGCGCGGCCGAACCGGTTGTGGGTGAGCACCAGCGTGGTCGCCGTGATGCTGCGCGCCGACCCCTCAGGCGCGACGTCGACGACGAGCCGGAAATCGAGATGCTTGTCGTTGAAGCCCGCGACCAGCCGCTCCGGCGTTTCGCTGACCACCGGAAAAATCCCGATCATGTCGCGTGCCACGCCCTCAGTTGCGCCCGAGGTCTTCAGGCCGAGCGGCGCGACCAGGAGATTGCGCAAGACGATTAGCCATTCGGCCCAGCGCGGCTGTCGCGTCACCATCGCCTCGGCGGCATGCCGCGCGTCGAGATCGGCGCGCGTGGTCGCAATCCTGAACGCATCGGCAAACTGCGCGCCGGCAAGCAGCGCAACGGAATCCACGTTCGGCGTGACCTCGTCGACCCTCATGCAGCCAGTCTGCGTGCCAGCAGGCGAAAACGCAAGATCAGGAGGGTCGCATAGACAGCAGTCCCGAGCGACAGCCCGATCCAGACCCCGAGCGCTTCGAGCCCGGCCCAGAACGCGAGCACGGCGGCGGATGCGAAGCCGATCAGCCAATAGCTGATGACGGCGAACAGCAGCGGGACCTGGGTGTCGTTCATGCCGCGCAGCGCGCCGGCACTGGTGGTCTGGATGCCATCGGCGATGAAGAAGGTCGCGCCGATCAGCAGCAGCATGGCGGTGAGCCGCGCCGTGGCGTCAGAGGCCTCGCCGAGGAACAGCGCCGCGATCTCGAAGCGTGCCAGGATCACCGCGAGCGTCATGACGCTCATGAATATCCCGCTGAGCCCGACCGCAACGAAGCCGGCGCGCTGCACCGCGTCGGCATCGCGGCGGCCGACCGCCTGGCCGACCCGCACGGTGGCGGCCATGCTGACGCCGAACGGCACCATGAACAGGATCGCCGCGATCTGCAGCGCGATCTGGTGCGCCGCCAGCGCGGTGGTGCTGATCAGCCCCATCAACAGCCCGGCCGCGCCGAACATGCCGTATTCCAGCAGGAAAGCGACCGAGATCGGTGCGCCGATCGCGACCAGCTTGCCCATCAGCGGCCAGTCGATGCGCCAGACCCGGCTGAAGACGTGATATTTGCGGAACGGGCGGCGGCGCGCCGCGAACCAGACGCCGGCGAGGAAGGTGCCGAGATTGACGATCGTGGTCGCAAGCCCGGCGCCGAACATGCCGAGCTCGGGCATGCCCCATTTGCCGTAGAGCAGCAGGTACACCATCAGCGCGTTGGCCGGGATCGCCGCAAGCGTGATCCACAGCACCGGCTCCGGCCGGTTCACCGCGCTCATGAAGCCGCGGATCGCGATGAACCACAGCCCCGGCAGGATGCCCCAGCCGAGCCCGAACAGGTATTGCTGCGCGAGATGCGCGGTGGCCTTGGTCTGGCCAAGCGTAAGCAGGATGCGCTCGCCCTGGAACGGCAACGCCATCAGCGGCAGCACCATGAAGAATCCCGCCCACAGCCCGACGCGCAGCGCGCGCCGCATCACGCGCGGATCGCGGGCGCCGAAGGCCTGCGCGGCCAGCGGCGAGACCGCGGACATCATGCCCATGCCGATCGTGAAGCTGACGAAATACACGGTATGCGCCAGCGCCGCCGCGGCGATGCTTTCGCTGCCCAGTCGGCCGATAAAGGCGAGATCGGTCGTCATCATCGCGATCTGCCCGAGCTGCGTCAGCGCCAGCGGCACCGCGAGCTTCAGCGTCTCCGCGAGCTCGGCCGTGAGCAGCTTGCGGGGCACGGCAAATGCCGCCCCGGAGGGGACGACGGCCGCGCGCGCCGCGGCCGGGTCGATCTTGTCGATGCAGGTCATGACGGCACGTCTAGCACGGCAAGCCGGCCGGAACGATGGCCAAGCCGCCGCAGGGGATAGGGATCACGATCGCGCGGGAATCCGCTTGATCTTGGCGCCGAGCGCGTTGAGCCGCTCGTCGATCCGCTCATAGCCGCGCTCGATCTGGTCGGCATTGTTGATGGTGGAGGTGCCGTTGGCGCACACCGCAGCCAGCAGCATCGCCATACCGGCACGGATGTCGGGCGAGTTCATCGGCGCGCCGCGCAGCCGGCTCGGGCCGGCTACGATCGCGCGGTGCGGATCGCACAGCACGATCCGGCCGCCCATCGCGATCAGATTGTCGACGAAGAACATCCGCGACTCGAACATCTTCTCGTGCATCAGGATGACGCCGTCGCACTGCGTCGCGGTGACGATCGCGATCGACATCAGGTCCGCCGGGAAGGCCGGCCATGGCTGGTCCTCGAGCTTCGGCACGTGGCCGCCGAAATCGTCGTGGATCTTCATGGTCTGGTTCGACGGCACGACGAGGTCGTCGCCCTCGACGCCGCAGACGATGCCGAGTCGCTCGAAGCCCATCCGGATCGAGCGCAGATGCTCGACGCCGGCGCGCGCGATGCGCAGCGGCGAGCGGGTCACCGCGGCGAGGCCGATCAACGAGCCGACCTCGATATGGTCGGGCTGGATCGCGAAAGCCGTGCTGCCGAGCGTCGCCGGTCCGTGCACGATGATGGTGTTGGTGCCGACGCCTTCGATCTTGGCGCCGAGCGCGATCAGGAAATTGGCGAGGTCCTGCACGTGCGGCTCGGAAGCCGCGTTGCGCAGATGGGTAGTGCCGCGGGCGGCGACGGCGGCGACCAGCGCGTTCTCCGTCGCGGTGACGCTGGGCTCGTCGAGGAACACGTCGGCGCCCTTCAGCTTGGAGGCGCGGAATTCGAGCCGGTGCGTCGCGGTGACCGTGGCGCCGAGCTGCTCGAAGGCCAGAAAGTGCGTGTCGAGGCGGCGGCGGCCGATCACGTCGCCGCCGGGCGGCGGCAGCGCGACTTCGCCGCAACGTGCGAGCAGCGGACCGGCGAGCAGGATCGAGGCGCGGATGCGCGCGCACAGTGCCGGGTCGAGATCGGCGGCGCGGATCTCCTTGGCGTGGATCTGAAGGGTGTTGCGCTCGGTCCATTCGGCGCTGGCGCCGACTGAGCGGCACAGCTCGACCAGCGTTTCGGTGTCGCGGATGCGCGGCACGTTGGTCAGCGTGACAGGGTGTTCGGTGAGCAGGGCAGCCGCAATGATCGGCAGCGCGGAGTTCTTGTTGCCCGACGGCTCGATGGTGCCCGAAAGGCGGCGGCCGCCTTCGACGATGTATTGGATCGGCGGCACGCGGAATGTCCCCTAACGCATCGTGCAGACTTGGATTCAAACGGGCCATTCGAAATTCCGTAGCGGAATCAATGGCTGTTCGGCACCGTAACACAGTTTCCGATGCAGCTTCCAGACGAAAGGTAGCGGCGCGACGGCGTCGGCCGCGTTGTCACGGAGACGTCACTCTCGCCGCGCCATCGCGCTGGAAGCGCGTGTCGGCCTCTGAGGACGACGGTCTGAGAAATTGTAGCGAGCGGCCCCCGACGCCGTCGTCCTGGCTTTAGCCAGGACGACACTGAATACACACTCTATCAGGTGCAGGCCGTTAGATGTCGATGGTCGCGCTGAGCGAGTTTTCCTGGATGAAGTCGCGCCGCGGCTCGACCACGTCGCCCATCAGCTTTGTGAAGATATCGTCGGCCTCGTCGACTTCCTTGACCTTCACCTGGAGCAGCGAGCGCGCCTCGGTGTCCAGCGTGGTCTCCCACAGCTGCTCCGGGTTCATCTCGCCGAGACCTTTGTAGCGCTGCAGCGAGATGCCCTTGCGGGCGGCATCGGTCACGGCCTCGAACAGGTCGACCGGACCGTGGATGACCTGCTCGGCATCCTTGCGCCGCAGCTTGCCCGCCCGCACGTAGATCTCTTGCAGCTTGGTCGCATATTCGTCGAGCTTGCGCGCGTCGGCCGAGCCGAGGAAGGCGTCGTCGATCACGGCCACTTCCTTGACGCCGCGCACGGTGCGCTCGAACTGGAAGCCATGGCCTTCCGTGAAGGTGCCGACCCAGCCGCGCTCGACCTCTTCGGCCACGGCGTCGAGCCGCTTGGCGATGTATTCGGCCGCCGAGTTGGCGGTGGCGATCTCGCCGGTGATCCTCGGGTTCAGCACACCCGCGATCGCTGCCTGCTCGATCACAGCGCGATTGTAGCGGCTGTGCAGATTGCGCAGCACCGAGCGGATTACGCGGGCGTCCTCGACCAGCGACAGCAGATCACGGCCCGAGCGATCGTCGCCGGAGGCCGGCTTGAACACGCATTCATCGAGCCCGGTCGAGATCAGATAATCCTCCAGCGCGCGCTCGTCCTTCAGATACTGCTCGGACTTGCCGCGCGAGACCTTATAGAGCGGCGGCTGAGCGATATAGAGATAGCCGCCATCGATGATCGAGCGCATCTGGCGATAGAAGAAGGTCAGGAGCAGCGTGCGGATATGGGCGCCGTCGACGTCGGCGTCGGTCATCACGATGATCTTGTGGTAGCGCAGCTTGTCGACCGAGAAATCGTCGCTGATGCCGGTGCCGAGCGCGGTGATCAGCGTGCCGATCTGCTCGGACGACAGCATCTTGTCGGGGCGCACGCGCTCGACATTGAGGATCTTGCCGCGCAGCGGCAGCACCGCCTGGAACTCGCGGTTGCGGCCCTGCTTGGCGCTGCCGCCCGCCGAGTCGCCCTCGACGATGAACAGTTCGGACTTCGCCGGATCCTTCTCCTGGCAGTCGGCGAGCTTGCCGGGCAGCGAGGAGACGCTGAGCGGGTTCTTGCGGGTCAGCTCGCGGGCCTTGCGCGCCGCCTCGCGGGCGGCGGCGGCCTGAATCACCTTGCCGACGATCTCCTTGGCTTCCTTCGGATTCTCCTCGAACCAGGCGGCAAGCGCCTCATTCAGGACGTTCTCGACGACGGGGCGAACCTCCGAGGACACCAGCTTGTCCTTGGTCTGCGACGAGAACTTTGGATCGGGCACCTTCACCGACAGCACCGCGGTGAGACCTTCACGGCAATCGTCGCCGGTCAGCGCGATCTTTTCCTTCTTCGCGTTGGCCTCGGCATAGCCGTTGACCTGGCGCGTCAGCGCGCCGCGGAAGCCGGCCAGATGGGTGCCGCCGTCACGCTGCGGGATGTTGTTGGTGAAGCACAGCACGTTCTCGTGGTAGCTGTCGTTCCACCACAGCGCGGCCTCGACGCCGATGCCGTTCGCTTCCGAACGCACCATGATCGGAGTCGGTACGATCGCCTTCTTGTTGCGGTCGAGATATTTGACGAATTCCTCGACGCCGCCGGAATAATGCATCTCCTCGCGCTTCTCGACCGCGTGGCGCATGTCTGACAGCACGATGTGGACACCGGAATTGAGGAAGGCGAGCTCGCGCAGCCGGTGCTCCAGCGTCGCGAAATCATACTCGATGTTCTTGAAGGTCTCGGTCGAGGCCAGGAAGGTGACCTCGGTGCCGCGCTTGCCCGGCGCATCGCCGACCACCTTGAGCGGCGCCACGGCGTCACCGTGCGCGAACTCGATGTAGTGCTCCTTGTCGTCGCGCCAGATCCGCAGCGCGAGCTTGCTGGACAGCGCGTTGACGACGGAGACGCCGACGCCGTGCAGGCCGCCGGAGACCTTGTACGAGTTCTGGTCGAACTTTCCGCCCGCGTGCAGCTGGGTCATGATGACCTCGGCCGCCGAGACGCCTTCGCCCTTGTGGATGTCGACCGGAATGCCGCGGCCGTCGTCATACACGGTGACGGAATTGTCGGCGTTGAGGGTGACCAGGACGCGGCTCGCATGCCCCGCCAGGGCCTCGTCGATCGCGTTGTCGACGACCTCGTAGACCATGTGGTGCAGGCCGGATCCGTCATCGGTATCGCCGATATACATGCCGGGCCGCTTGCGGACGGCGTCGAGGCCCTTCAGCACCCGGATCGATTCCGCGCCATATTCAGCCGGAATGGGGTGCTCAGATTCGGCAGGGGTCTGCCGGGCAGGTTCAGTCATGTGAGGCCTTCGAGGATGTCCCGAATCAGCTGCGCAATATGAGGCGCTGATTCCGCTATTTGTGCCATGAAAGAGGGGTTGCGCCTAGCGCAAAGTCTCTCTCTACAAACTGTTGAATAAATAGGATTTTTTAGGCCTTTTTCAAGCTCTCCGAAGGCCGATTCCGAACCCTCTGAAAAGCCCGATTCGAGGGCAGATTCGAAGCCCTCACAGAGCCTGCTCCGCGGCGTCAGCCGCGCCGCGTGGCACGGCCGGATTCGACGTCGAAAATCTCCCCGCGCGGGCCGATGTCGACGAAGGCCAGGGGATCGGCGCCGGTCATCCAGACCTGCGCGCCGAGCTTGCCGAGCTCATCGAACAACGCCCTGCGTCTGTTGGGATCGAGATGGGCGACGACCTCGTCGAGCAGCAGCAGCGGCACGATGCCGGTCATCTCCGCGACCATTGTGGCGTGCGCCAGCACCAGTCCGATCAGGAGCGCCTTCTGCTCGCCGGTCGAGGCATCGCGCGCCGGCATGTTCTTCGGCGCGTAGACCACCTGCAGATCGGTCAGATGCGGGCCGTCCAGCGTGCGTCCGGCGGCGGCGTCGCGCGGGCGGCTGGCGCGCAGGATCTCGCGGTAGCGGTCCTCCACCGCGGTCGCGGGCTCCTGCAGCAGCGCATTCTCCATCCAACCGTCGAGCATGATCTCGGCGGACGGGAAGGCAGAGGCTGCGCCGCGCTCGCGCAGCATCACGGCGAGTTTCGCCGCGGTCTGACCGCGCGATGCTGCGACCGCGACCGCAAGCTCCGCGGTCTCGCGCTCGATCGCGTCACACCAATGGTCGTCATAGTTGCGCACCTCGAGCAGCCGGTTGCGCGAGCGCAGCGAACGCTCTAGCGCCGAGACGCGGCTGGAATGCTCGGAATCGATCGCCAGCACCAGGCGGTCGAAGAAGCGCCGCCGTTCGGAGGCGGCGCCCATGAACAGGCCGTCCATCGCCGGCGTCAGCCAGACGATGCGCAGATGATCGCCGAACGCGGTTGCGGACCCTACCGGTTCGCGATCGATGCGGCAGCGCCTCGTGTTGCTTGCCTCGCCGGTCGGCGGATCGATGCCGGTGCCGAGCGTGGCAAGGCCGAGCGCGCCCTCGACTTCGGCCGACACCGCCCAGGAGCCGTCACCCTGGTTGTCGGCGATGTCCTCCAGGGTCGCGCGGCGCAGGCCGCGGCCCGGCGACAGGAACGAGACGGCCTCAATACAATTGGTCTTGCCGGCGCCGTTCGGCCCGACCAGCACCACCATGTCGCCCGCAACCTGCAGCGTCGCCGCCCGGTAATTGCGGAAATGCGTCAGCGACAGGCGATGAATGCGGGACGGGGTCATCTCAGCTCGTCATTGCCGGGCAAGTGCCCAGCCACGACGCAATCTAGTGCTGATGCGCGCGAAGAGAAGTCCGTTACACCCGCATCGGCATCAGCACGTAGAGTGCGCCCTTGCTGTCCTTGTCCTGCACCAGCGTCGGCGAGCCGGGATCGGCGAGCTTGAGCACCGCGACCTCGCCCTCGATCTGGGCGGCGATGTCGAGCAAATAGCGCGAGTTGAAGCCGATATCGAGCGCGTCGGAGGCGTACTCGACCTCGATCTCTTCGGTGGCGCTGCCCGAATCCGGGTTGGTGACCGAAAGGATCAGCTTGCCCGCGGACAATGCGAGCTTCACGGCGCGGCCGCGCTCGCTGGAAATGGTCGAGACGCGGTCGACTGCGGCCTCGAAATCCTTCTTGTCGACCACCAGTTCCTTGTCGTTGTTCTGCGGAATGACGCGGCCATAGTCCGGGAAGGTGCCGTCGATCAGCTTCGAGGTCAGCACCACATTGCCGAGCGTGAAGCGGATCTTGCCGTCCGACAGCTCGATCGAGATCTCGGCGTCGTCGCCCTCGATCAGCCGCTGCACCTCG
This sequence comes from Bradyrhizobium sp. USDA 4454, assembly GCF_054822705.1. Taxonomy (NCBI): domain Bacteria; kingdom Pseudomonadati; phylum Pseudomonadota; class Alphaproteobacteria; order Hyphomicrobiales; family Nitrobacteraceae; genus Bradyrhizobium; species Bradyrhizobium sp. USDA 4454. Next base: position 8,298,886 of record NZ_JBTRCN010000001.1, on the reverse strand, counting down.
CCGACCGTCTTGCGTGGCACGATCACGCCGGGCATGCCGGTCGCGCCCTTGGGCAGCGCGAGGTCGATCTGTGCCAGGCGGTGGCCGTCGGTCGCAACGCCGCGCAGGGTCGCCGCCTTGGCGCTGCCGGCGGCGTGCAGATAGATGCCGTTGAGGTAATAGCGGGTCTCTTCGGTCGAGATCGCAAACTGGGTTCGGTCGATCAGGCGCTTGATGTCGGAAGCCGGCAGCGAGAACGAATGCGTCATGTCGCCGGCGGCAAGGCCGGGGAAATCGCTCTCGGGCAGGGTTTGCAGCGTGAAGCGCGAGCGGCCGGCGCGCACCGCGAGCACCGAGCGGTCGCCGTCGGCCTCCAGCACGATCTGCGAACCGTCGGGCAGCTTGCGGACGATGTCGTAGAACATGTGCGCAGGTACCGTGGTCGAGCCGGCGGTTGCCGTCTCGGCGGCCAGGGTCTCCGTCACCTCGAGGTCGAGGTCGGTCGCCTTCAGCGACAATTTGGCGCCTTCGGCGCGGATCAACACGTTGCCGAGAATCGGGATGGTGTTGCGGCGCTCGACCACGCGGTGAACGTGACCCAGCGATTTCAGCAGTTGCGCGCGCTCGACGGTGACCTTCATTGCAATACCCGCCAGATCCCTCAGATGGAAAAGCCGGGCGGCCGTTGAGGGCAGCACCGCGGCGTCGGAAACCCGAAAAGTCGGATCAATACCGGATTTGATCAAACCCTCGGGGGGACCGCAAGGTGGCGCGGATGGCGGGCTGGCGCAAGGGAGACGGCATCTGTTCCCCACGTTTTGGGCCCCCAAAATAGGTCGCTCTCCCCCTTTCAGCAAAGGGGAGGGCGATCGAACGGCGCGGCCTGCGCCGGAGATCTACTCCTGCAGCTGACGCTTCAGCGATTCGACTTCCTCGGACAGCGTCGTATCCTTGGCAACCAGTGCCTCAATCTTGCGCACGGCGTGCAGCACCGTGGTGTGGTCGCGGCCGCCGAAGCGCCGGCCGATTTCCGGCAGCGAGCGCAGGGTCAGCGTCTTCGCCAGATACATCGCAACCTGGCGCGGACGCACCACATTGGCGGTGCGGCGGGACGACAAGAGATCGGAGCGGCTGACATTGTACTGCCGGGCGACCACGCGCTGGATGTCCTCGATCTTGATCCGCTTCGGTTCCTGCGGGCGGATCAGGTCGCGCACCTCGCGCTCGGCCATCTCCAGTGTCACCGGCTGGTTGTTGAGCTTGGAGTGCGCCAAGAGGCGATTGATCGCGCCTTCGAGGTCGCGGCCGTTATGGGTGATGGTGCGCGCCAGATAGTCGAGCACTTCCTCCGGCACGTCGAAGGTCGCATGGTGAGCGCGGGCCGCGGCGACCCGCGACTTGAGAATGCCGAGACGCAGTTCCTCGCCGAGCGAACCCATCTCGACCACGAGGCCGCCGGCGAGCCGCGAACGGACGCGGTCGTCGAGGCTTTCCAGATCGGACGGCGGACGGTCGGCCGCGATCACGACCTGGCGGCCGGCGTCGATCAGCGCGTTCAGCGTGTGGCAGAACTCGGCCTGCGTCGACTTGCCCTGCAAGAATTGCAAATCGTCGATCACGAGCACGTCGATGCCGCGCAGCGCCTCCTTGAATGCCAGCGCCGTCTGCGTCTTCAGCGCGGCGACGAAGCCGTACATGAATTTCTCGGCGGTGAGATACAGCACCTTGCGCTCACCACCGGAATTGCCCGCCCAGGTCACCGCCTGCAGCAGATGCGTCTTGCCGAGGCCGACGCCGGCATGGATGTAGAGCGGATTGAACATCACGGGATCGCCGCGGCGGCCTTCGGCGACCTGGCGCGCCGCCGCATGGGCCAGCGTGTTGGAGCGGCCGACCACGAAGCTTGCGAAGGTCAGGCGCGGATCGAGCGGCGAGCCGCCGAGCGCGTCATGGCTTGCGGACACCGGCGCGGTCGCAACCGAACGCAGCTCAGGCGCGGGACGACCGTCGTGGCGCTCGACACGGCGCACTTCGACCGGAGCAACCGCTTCCTTTGCCGGGGCCATCGCGCGGATCGCGGAGCGCACGGTGAGGTCGATCCGATGCACTTCGGGCATCTCGGCCTGCCAGCAGGTGAGCACGCGGTCGGCGTAGTGCGCCTGGATCCAGCTCTTCAGGAACCGGGTCGGCACCGACAGGTGCACGCTCTCGTCATGCACGCTCTCCAGATCCATCCGTGCAAACCAGCTCGTGTAGACGTCCTCGCCAACGCTCGTCCGCAAACGTCCCTTCACCCGCGACCAGCGATCCTGTTCCGTGTTCGTCATTGCCTTCGTACTTTTCCAAATCTGAGAGATGATAATTGCGAAAGCGCCGTGCAGGTTTCCTGCCACAACGCGACCTCTAGCGGGCGCGGTCCGCTCCGGACAAAGCTCTCCCGTGTGGCGGCCATGCGCCACCCGACAGATCAGCTGTTTGGAGAAGATGCGTCCCGCGAGGTCAGCGCGTACTCGACGGCCGCTCCGGGTGAGAGCCAAGGTCCGAGGGATTGATTACGGCACCACTGGAGATCTGCACTTCAGTTGTCGTTGGTCCGACTGCAGTGATGATACCGTAAGGCATAAGTCCTCCCCCTCCCGCCGCGACATATCGCGGCAAGGTGTCAGCTTGCTCGTGTCTTCAAATTCGAACTGCCGCTACCGAACACCGAAATGCCCGGCGCTTCGCCGCCGCGTGTCGTCGTCAACCCGTTCGCTCGCGCCGCGTTCCCGCTGCCGGATTCCGACGGTAGGCCTGGTCTCTCTTGTTCGATCCCCTAAATAATCGGGGACATCGCCGGAGAAATTTTGACACAGGTCAACCATCCTCATATCGCTATGAGCCGTCAATCCAGCTTCGCTTGGAGAGCGTCGCTAACGCACACACCGCCGCCGATTTGTGCGTCCGCCCTTGGGTCTCAAACCGCGCTGATCTGGAGAGCCGTGGGCGTCGCGAACAAGAAATAAATACACCAAGCGCATTTCCTGACAATCCGTGGATTCGACGGGGATCGCGACTCTTCGCAACTGTTGCGGCGTTGCCGATGCGGAGTTGAGAAAGCAAGTTTTTGAATCACCGCGCAGATTCACGCGCGTCACAAACCACGGTGCAATACCAAAAATTTTTCATAGAAAATTTACATTTGGTCTCGCGCGGGTCATTTTTCCAATCGCTGTCCGGCGCTATGTGCATAAGTAATTCGCGAAGCGTGATTTTTCACGATTACTTTTGCAGGGTAACCCCGCGTCGCTTTTTTGACGCGCGCTATTCCACCTATCTAGCTTAGCGAAGCACAATCTCTGCGCGAGTGCGGCGCGTTAAGCATGTTTAGCCGGTAGAACTACGGACGCGATGAAACATGACACGCGGTTCGTCGCGCGGCAACGCGCAGTCGTCTCGCGCTATGAAACGTCCACGACAAAAAACGTCCACGACAAAACACGAGACAAAAACAAAAAGCCCGGCGCGAGCCGGGCTTCGTGACAGACGTGTTTTTCAGTCGGCTCGCGCGGCGAGCTTCGCGAGCTCTACTTGGCGAGCTTGGCGATGCTCTGCGTGAGGCGCGACACCTTCCGGCTCGCGAGGTTCTTGTGAATGATGTTGCGCTGCGCTGCCTTCATCAGCTCGGGCTCGGCCTTGCGCATCGCCTTGAGTGCCGCCTCGCGGTCGCCGCTCTTGATCGCTTCCTCGACGGTGCGCACCGCGCCACGCATCTGGGTGCGACGCGACTTGTTGACGATAGTGCGGCGGGCAATCTTGCGGGTCGCCTTCTTGGCGGAGGTGGTGTTGGCCATGGTTCTCTAACTGTCCTTCGGCGGTGATCGCTCAGTGGTCGGGCTTGCGCGCACCGGCCGGTTCAAATCTCAACTCTGATGTATTTGTCCAAGGTGTCTGCTTGGGTGTCCTTGAGGCGGCCATCCGAAGAGCGCAAAATGCTGCCCCCGCATGCGGCACTGTCCAAAGAACAGCGGCGGCAGGATTGCGCCCGCCGCCATCGGCCGGTCTTATAGATCGCGCAGGCAGCAGCGTCAACGCTTTCGGGGCCCAAAAAGGGCCGGAAATTGGGCCTCAGGGGGCCGGATAAGCCGCTGAAGAGGTTGAATTTCCGGGGGGCGCCCGGTAAGGCCTGACGACGCGTGGGGCGCGACAGGGAGTTAGAGTGACGCATGATCCGCGGCTTTTTCCGTCTGATCGGCCTTTTGCTGCTGGCTGGCGGCTTCATCTTCATGGTCTATGACGGAGCGCGCTACGTCGCCGACCAGAGCCTGCGGTTCACCCAATTCGGCCAGTTCTGGAACGACATCCATCAGTCGAGCCAGCAGGCATTCCATGTCTGGGTGGATCGCTTTGCGCCGTGGCTCTGGAATGACGTGATCCGCCTGCTGCTGGAGCAGCCGGTGTTCGCGGTGCTCGGCATCGCCGGGATCCTGCTGATGGTCCTGTTCCGGCCGCGCAAGCCCCTGATCGGCTACGCGCGCGACTGACTGCGGCCCTCTCTGGCCGAAGCCGTAAGAAGCCCTTCGTAACAGGGCTCCCATCCTCTGCGTAACGACATATATAGGTGACAGCCGGCCCACAGGCCGTTCGCCGCGTCGGCCGATGTCCCGCCCGGAGGTATCCATGTTGTTCATGCGCAAGACCACCGCGTTGCCGAGTGCCGCCGAGGCGCTGCCGGGCCGCGCGACGCCGATCCCGACTGCGACCACGCATTTCGTCAATGGCAGCAAACTGACGCCGCCTTACCCGCAAGGCCTCGAGCAGGCGGTGTTCGGGCTCGGCTGCTTCTGGGGCGCGGAGCGCAAGTTCTGGGAGCTCGGCGACGGCATCATCACCACCGCGGTCGGCTATGCCGGCGGCCACACGCCGAACCCGACCTATGAGGAAGTCTGTTCGGGGCGCACCGGCCACACCGAAGTGGTACTGGTCGTGTTCGACCCGAAGAAGATCTCCTACGAGAAGCTGTTGAAGACGTTCTGGGAGAACCACAACCCGACGCAGGGCATGCGCCAGGGCAACGACATCGGTACGCAGTATCGCTCCGCGATCTACACCTTCAGCGATGCGCAGCGCAAAGCCGCCGAGCAGTCGCAGGCGATGTATCAGAAGGCGCTTGCCGCCAAGGGGCTCGGCGCGATCACCACCGAGATCGCACCCTCGGGCGAATTCTACTTCGCCGAGGATTACCACCAGCAGTACCTCGCCAAGAATCCGGCGGGCTATTGCGGGCTCGGCGGCACCGGCGTGTCGTGCCCGATCGGCGTCGGCGTCACCGCGGCCTGATGTTGCAAATCGATGGGAGGCTGGGTTTTCCGGCTTCCCGTTCGATCCTTGAAAACTCTTTGTTAACCATAAGTAGTGCAAGACTGGGCCTGTCTCGTAGTTGAGGGATAGGTCCGGTGCCGGTTGCACGCGCGTTACGATTGCCGATCACTGCCGTTGTGGCTGCGCTCGCGCTGTCTGGCTGCATGAGCACGTCCGGTCCGGTTGCCGTCGGCCCGCAAGGCGTCGATGCCGTCACCTACGGCCCGGCCTACGCACCCGGTCCGGTTGCCGATGGCAGCGGCGGTGGTGCGATCAGCGCATTGCGGTCGGCCTTCGCCAGCGCCTCTCCCGGGTACGGCTATGCCGCGCCGGCCGCTGCCCCGGTGGTTTATGCCGCTGCACCCGGTGGGCCCGCCGGCTACGACAATTCCTATCATCTCGGCCCGGGCGACAAGCTCCGTGTCGTGGTCTACGGCCAGGAAGGCCTGACCAACTCCTATGCGATCGACGCCGCGGGCGCGATCACGATGCCGCTGATCGGCTCGGTGCCGGCGCGCGGCCGCACGCCGGCCGGTCTCGCCGGCGAGATCTCGGCGCGGCTGCGCAACGGCTTCATCCGCGAGCCTTCGGTGGCGGTCGAGATCGAGTCCTACCGGCCGTTCTTCATCCTCGGCGAAGTCCAGGCTCCCGGCCAATATCCCTACGTGCCGAACATGACCGTCGAAAGCGCGGTCGCGATCGCCGGCGGCTTCTCGCCCCGCGCCCGCCGCGACAGCGTGACGTTGACGCATACCGATGCCTCCGGCGCCGGCCGCTTCGTGGTGCCGCTGGGCACGCCGATGAGCCCGGGCGATACGCTGTTCGTCGGCGAGCGCTGGTTTTGACGAAGGACAACGTCCTTCGTCATTCCGGGATGGTGCGTTAGCACCAGACCCGGAATCTCGAGATTCCGGGCTCGCGCTGCGCGCGCCCCGGAATGACGGGACGGAAAAAGCGGCGCCCTATTTCCGCAAATGCTTCCCGAAAAATTCCATGCTGCGCGGCCAGGCGATGTCGGCGCTGGTCTTGTCGTAGCTGGCGCGCTCGTCGCAATGGAAGCCGTGCTGCGCGCCGGGATAGATGAAGACCTCGACCTCGGGCCGCTTCGACTTGATGGTCTCGACATCGCTCAAGGGAATGCCGGCGTCCTTCTCGCCGAAGTGCAGTTGTGTCGGCACCGTCGGCTTGTCGTCGGCGAAGCGGATGATGGCGCCGCCGTAATAGCCGATCGCAGCCGACAGCCCTGACAGCTTGGTGGCGGCCGCATAGGCGATGCTGCCGCCGAGGCAGAAGCCGATGATGCCGACCGGTCCGACCGACCTCACCGCGTCGATCGCCGCCTGGCTGTCGCGCAGCATCGCGGCGAAGTCCGGATTGGCGACGAACTTGCGCGCCTCGGCGACTTCGTCGGGGGAATAGCCGCTCTGGAAGTTCGGCGTGATGCGGTCGAAGATCGAGGGCGCAACCGCGGCATAGCCTTCGTTCGCGAGCCGGTCGCAGACCGAGCGGATGTGGTGGTTGACGCCGAAGATCTCCTGGATCACGACGACGGCGCCTTTTGGCGCACTGGTGGGATCGGCGCGATAGGCACCGAGTTCAAATCCCGTCGGAAGCCTTCAGTTTGATGTCTTGTCCCATGGTCCATCCTTGTCATGTTGGGGGTTGCATGAAGTTCGTCGACGAGGGTTAGCGCCACATCCAGTTCTCGCCCCAGTCGGCCTTCCAGCCAGTCAGCCGGTGCTTGCGGAACTGGAGAAATAGGCGGTCGTGATGCGGGAACAGCCCGCTGCCGCCGATATCGCGGAAGGTGAGGAAGATCTCGTTGCCGGGCCGGCCGCTGACATACGTCAGGGGTGTGCCGAGTGCGCGTTGCGCGTCCTCTTTGCCCATGCCGAACACCAGCGGCGTGCTGTTCGACAACGTCGCGGTGAAGGTCGACGGGTCTGTCACGAACGGCAGCTTCTGCGCGCTCGCTTCTGTCGCGGCGGCAGTCAGCAGCAGTGCGACGGCGATCGTCTTCATGGCGTGTCCTTGATCGTTGACTTGCACTTGATCCCTTACTGGGCCTCGAGGCTGTCCAGGAACGGCAGCACGGCCGCGATGAAGGCTTGCGGCTGGTCGATGTTGACGGCGTGGCCGGCGTTCGGGATCACCGCCTTCTGCGCGCCCGGGATCTTCGCCGCCATGTAGTCGGACGCCGCCAGGAACGGTGTGTCGTCGGCGCCGACCACAACCAGCGCTGGCACCTTGATCCGGGCAGTGACTCGATCACCCGCGCATCGCGCTGCGCCAGCATGCCGCGCGCGGCGAGCGCGAGGCCCCTGGCGTTGCGATGCGCGACAGTCGCGCGCTCGGCGCTCAGCGATTTCAGCACGTCGAGCCCTTCACGATCGAACCGGTCGCCGGTGTCGCGGGCGCGCTTGTTCCAGACCTCGCGGGCATCGTCCTTCTTGAAGCCGGGGCCGGTGTCGATGATCAGGAGCGCGCGCACCCGCTCGGGATGGGCGCGGTGGAAGGCCAGCGACATGTAGCCGCCGAGCGACAGCCCGCCGACGATCGCCTGGTCGGCGCCGGCGGCATCGAGCAGGGCGGCGATGTCGCCCACGGTCAGGGCCTCACTATAAGCATCCGGATCGTCGGGATAGTCGGACTGGCCGTGCCCGCGCATGTCCCAGATAATGAGCTTGTGCCGCTTCGACAGTGCCTCGATCTGGCCCTGCCACATCGCCGAGGTCGACGAATAGCCGTGGGTGAGAATCAAGGGCACGCCGCTGCCGTGAATCTCATAATAGATGTCGACGCCGCTACGGTTGAGCTTGGCCATTGACGGGCTCCTTCTGTTGTCGACGTCAGGTCCGGCGAATACCGACCTTGGTAGGAGTGATCGATACGGCATCAATACTGGCATTTCAAAAACTTCATGCCGTTGCCGCATCGCACAACAAGCAGTTTCCGAAATTTATTCTTTTCGATCAATTCCAAATTGGATTGCCTCCAGCCGGGAACCGGATCATTGTTTCGGCAACTGTCGCTTACCCGGTGGGCGTCAGTCATGACCCAACAGTGAGTTGCCGCCGTAAGCGGCTTCCGACACCGGAAGGGGAGAGAGATGCCAAATCTCAATATCAACGGACGGAGTATGTCCGTCGAGGCGGCCAATGACACGCCGCTGCTTTGGGTCATCCGCGAGCAATTGCAGATGACGGGCACCAAGTTCGGCTGCGGCGCCGGTCTCTGTGGCGCCTGCACGGTTCACGTCAACGGCGAAGCGGTGCGGTCCTGCCAGACCTCGGTCGCCGACGCCGTCGGCAAAAAGATCACCACCATCGAAGGCCTCTCGCCTAAGGGCGATCATCCCTTGCAGAAGGCTTGGATCGCCGAGCAGGTGCCGCAATGCGGCTACTGCCAGTCCGGCCAGATCATGCAGGCGGCAGCGCTGCTGTCGAAGAACACCAACCCGACCAAGGAAGAAGTGGTCGCGCATATGGACGGCAATCTCTGCCGTTGCATGACCTATTCACGAATTCAGAAGGCGATCATGCGCGCTGCGTCCGACATGCGCACCGCATCGGCCACCGGATCCGAGCGGAGGGCCACATGAACAAGCACGTGAAGAACCTCGCTCCCGAGACGACCGATCTCAGCCGCCGTTCCTTCCTGGTCGGCACCGCTGCGACCGGCCTCGTGCTCGGCTACGCCGCGTCCGGCATCGACCAGGCGCTCGCGGCGCCCGCACCCGCCAATTTCGAGCCGAGCGTCTGGTATGCGATCGCGCCCGATGGCATCGTGACCGTGACCTGCGGCAAGGCCGATATGGGCCAGCACGTCGCCTCGACCATGGCGCAGATCGTCGCCGAAGAGCTCGGCGCGTCCTGGAAGGACATGCGGGTCCAGCTCGCCTCCAACGACCCGAAGTACAACGATCCCGTGCTCGGCGCGCAGATCACCGGCGGCAGCTGGTCGACGATGATGAACTTCGACGCCATGAGCCGCGCCGGCGCTGCCGGCCGGATCGCATTGACCGAGGCGGCGGCCGCCTCGATGGGCGTGCCGGCCAGCGAGCTGGTGGTGCGCGCGTCGACGATCAGCCATCCGAAGTCGAAGAAGTCGATGTCGTTCGCCGACGTCGTGAAGAGCGGCAAGGCGACCAAGACATTCACGGCTGACGATCTGAAGGCGATCAAGCTGAAGACGCCCGATCAGTACACCATGATCGGCGTGTCGGTGCCGCAGCTCGACATTCCGTTCAAGGTCAACGGCACCGCGAAGTACGGCATCGACACGATGCTGCCGGGCATGGTCTACGGCGCGCTGGTCACCCCGCCGGTGCGCTACGGCGCCACCGTCAAGTCGGTCGACGACAGCGCGGCCAAGAAGGTGCCGGGCTTCATCAAGGCCGTCACCCTCGACGACAAGACCACCACCACGACCGGCTGGGTCGTCGCGGTCGCCAGCACCTATGCCAATGCCAAGAAGGCGGCCGAGGCGCTGAAGATCAGCTATGACGGCGGTCCGAACGCCAAACTGTCGAGCGAGTCGCTGCTCGCCGAGGCCAAACGGCTTCAGGGCCTGAGCGATTCCGGTCAGTTCTTCGTCAAGGACGGCGATCCGGATGCGGCCTACGGCTCGGCGGCCAAAGTGCTGGAGGCGGAGTACACCACCAACATCAACATCCATGCGCCGATGGAGCCGATGAACGCCACCGCGGAGTTCAAGGGCGACATCCTGCACATCTATTCCGGCAACCAGTTCGCGACGCGCTCCGGTGCGATCGCAGCCGGCGCCGCCGGGATCGATCCGAAGTTCGTGGTGATGCATCAGGCTTGGCTCGGCGGCGGCTTCGGCCGGCGTCTCGACGCCGACATGATGGTGCCCGCGGTGCAGGCGGCGAAGGCCGTCGGCAAGCCGGTCAAGGTCATCTATACGCGCGAGAACGACATGACGATGGATTTCTCGCGTCCGCTGACCTACCAGAAGGTGAAGGCAGGCGTGGACGGCGACGGCAAGATCGTCGCGATGAGCCACGACGTGGTGTCGGCCTGGCCGACCGCGCGCTGGGGAATTCCTGATTTCCTCACGCCCTCGGTCGACAAGAAGGGTCCGCTCGATTCCTTCACGGTGAACGGGGCGGACTTCTTCTACACCGTGCCCAACCACTATGTGCGGGCGATCAAGAACGAGATGGCGCACAACGCCACCCCGTCCGGTCAGCTCCGTTCGGTGGCGCCGGGCTGGACGTTCTGGGCGGTCGAAAGCATGATCGACGAGATCGCGCATGCGACCGGCAAGGACCCGGCGCAGCTGCGCATCTCGCTGCTCGACGGCAAGGGCAAGAATGACGGCGGCGCGCAGCGTCTCCGCAACACCTTGCTCGCTGCGATGGGTCTCGCCGGCTACGGCACCAAGCAGCTGCCGAAGGGCGAAGGCATGGGCGTGGCCTGCGTGTCATCGCAGGAGCGCGCCACGGCGAGCTGGACCGCCTGCGTCGCCCATGTCGCCGTCGCCCCGTCGGGCGAGGTGACGGTGAAGAAGCTGACGGTTGCGACCGACGTTGGGACGCAGGTGAATCCCGACGGCATCCGCGCCCAGGTTGAGGGCGCGGCGCTGTGGGGCATGTCACTGGCGCTGTTCGAGAAGGCGACGTTGAAGGACGGCGGCATCGAGCAGACCAACTTCGACAGCTACACGCCGCTTCGAATGAGCCAGCTGCCGGAGGTCGCGGTCAACGTCATCGCCAATGGCGAGAAGGCGACCGGCGTCGGCGAGCCCGGCGTGACGGTGGTGGCGCCGGCGATCGGCAACGCGGTCTTCAATGCCGTCGGCGCCCGCGTCCGCGGCCTGCCGATCACCGCGGAAGCGGTCAAGGCGGCGATGAAGGCGTAATGGCCTGAACCAACGAAGACGCCGGAGAGCGCTGAGCTCTCCGGTGTTTTTCTTTTGGGTCGTGCGTGGATGAAGCCGCAAGAATTCATGAGTCGTCGCCGACGCGGCCGGCTCCATCCATTTCCGGCCGGCCTGATTTTGCAGGCGAATTCCACGATCGTTCAAATTGCGCCTATTGCGCTCAACCATCGTTCAGCATCCCCATTAAGCCGGAGGGAACGCATCGTCAGGTAGCGTCCGGGCGTCGGTCGTTACCGCGACGGGGATGTCATGACTGCCTTGGCCAATAATCAGACTTCGAAGCGCCGCCTCCTGCTGGCGTCGGATCGAAGCGATCAGAGCAACGAACTCGCCAGCATCCTGCGTTCGGTGGGCGAGGTCGATACCGTTCCGACATCAGATATTCCCGAGCAGCCGGCCCGCGATCTCTCCGGCATCGTCGTCGACATCAATTTGCGCTCGCCCGAAGCCGTGCAATTGGTCCGCAGCAAGCTGCAGGCCGATGCCTATCGCGAGATGCCACGGCTGTTCGTGCTGGCGGATGCGCTGCATCATGCCTCGATGCAGGCCTGGGCGCTCGGCGCCACCGATACGATCTCGCGGCCGTTCGATGCGCGCGGCATCCTGCAGCGCATCCGTGCCGCATTTCCTGACGACAGCGGCTATGACGAGACCGACCGCGGCAAGGCACTCAACCGCGGCGTCGAAGCCGCGCATGGCGTGATGGTCAAGATGTTCGAGCGGATGCGCGCCGGCGAGCCGCTCAAGTTCGAGGACATCGTCGCCGCCGAAAACAAGATCCTCAAGGCGATCAAGCACAATTCGCTGCGTGAATGGCTGACCAAGGTCGGCTGCCATCATCAGGAGACCTATCGCCACTGCCTGTTCGTGACCGGCTTTGCGGTCGCCTTCGCGCAGCATCTCGGCATGCGCGACGACGACCAGCGCCGGCTCGCCCGCGCCGCGCTGCTGCACGATGTCGGCAAGGCCTTCGTTCCGGTCGCGCTGCTCGACAAGCCCAGCGCGTTGACGGTCGAGGAAATGGCCGAGATGCGCGAGCATCCGCGCCGCGGCTACGAGGCGCTGTCCGCGCAGGGCGGCTTCCCGCCGGAAATGCTCGACGTGATCCTGCATCACCACGAATTCCTCGACGGTACCGGTTATCCCAACGGTCTTTCCGGCAATCAGATCAGCGACATCGTCCGTATCACCACGATTGTCGACGTCTATGCCGCCCTCGTCGAGAAGCGCGCCTACCGGCTGCAGTTCACCCACGCCAAGGCGTTCTCCATGATGGAGGAGATGGGCGGCAAGCTCGACCAGCAATTGCTGCAGGCGTTCCGCCCGGTGGCATTCGGGCATTATTAGGTACGTCATTCCGGGGCAACGCGGAGCGTTGAACCCGGAATCTCGAGACTCCCCGGTGCGCAATTGCGCAGCTGAGGTTCGATGCTGACGCATCGCCCCGAAATCTCGTGCAAGGCACTAGCCAATCAACGCAAGTCGTCCTCCTTACCTCCGCCTAGATTCCGGTGATCATCGGCGAGACCGATGCGGGTGAGGACGATCATGGACACGGCAACGACCGGGGATCTCGGCATCCCTGCTGACATCGCGGCAACCCTCGTGGATCCCATCGCCTATGCCGACGACCGCATTCATGCCAGCTATCGCTGGCTGCGTGCCAACAATCCGCTGGGGATCGCCCGGCCGGACAAGTTCGATCCGTTCTGGGTGGTGACCAAGCACGCCCATATCCAGGCGATCAGCCGGCAGAACGACCTGTTCCACAATGCCGACCGGCCGACCACGCTGACCAACCAGGCGCTCGAGGAGCGCGTGCGCAAGATCACCGGTGGGCCCAATCTGGTGCGCTCGCTGGTGCAGATGGATGCGCCCGACCATCCGAAATACCGCGCGCTGACCCAGGGCTGGTTCATGCCGGCCAATCTCGGCAAGTTCGAAGGCCGTGTGCGCGAGATCGCGCGCGCGACGGTGCAGCGCATGCTGGACCGCGGCGGCGCCTGCGATTTCGTCGAGGACGTCGCGCTCGGCTATCCGCTGCATGTCATCATGGAGATCCTCGGCGTGCCCGAGGCGGACGAGCCGCGCATGCTGAAGCTGACGCAGGAGCTGTTCGGTCCGCAAGATCCGGATACGGCGCGGGTCCGCGATGCGCTCAGCGCCGAGCAGGTCTCCGTGATGCTGCAGGCGATCATCGCCGACTTCTCGGCCTACTTCCGCAAGATCACCGAGGAACGCCGCCAGAACCCGCGCGACGATCTCGCCACCGTCATCGCCAATGCGAAGATCGGCGGCGACTACATGCCGGAGCACGATCAGACCAGCTATTACATGATCGTCGCCACCGCAGGCCACGATACCACCTCATCCTCGACTGCAGGCGCGATCTGGGCGCTGGCCAGGGACCCCGCGGAATTCGCCAAGGTGAAGGCCAACCCCGACTTGATCCCGGGCCTGGTCGACGAAGCGATCCGCTGGATGACGCCGGTCAAGCATTTCATGCGCTCGGCCACATCAGATGCCGAGCTCGGCGGCCGCAAGATCGCCAAGGGCGATTGGCTGATGCTGTGCTACGCCTCGGGCAATCGCGACGAGGAGGTGTTCGAGGACCCGGACCGCTTCCGCAGCGACCGCAAGCCCAACCGCCATGTCGCATTCGGCTACGGCGCGCATCTCTGCCTCGGCCAGTATCTCGCCAAGCTCGAGATGCGCATCCTGTTCGAGGAACTGCTGCCGCACCTGAAATCGCTGTCGCTCGACGGCGAGGTGAAGATGACGCAAGCCTATTTCGTCAACGGCCCGAAGAAGCTGCCGATTAGGTTCGAGGTGAATTGACCACCTGTCATTCCGGGATGGTCCGAAGGACCAGGCCCGGAATCTCGAGGTTCCCCGATGCGCAATTGCGCATCTGAGGTTCGATGCTTTGCATCGCCCCGGAACGACATTGTGTCTACTCCAGCATCTTGCGCAGTTCCGCCTTCGCGACCTTCTCCAGCGTCGAGCGCGGCATCTCGTCGACGAAGCGGATTTCGCGGGGCACCTTGAAGTCCGCGAGGCCCGCACGGCACGCGGTCATGACCTTGTCGTGCAGATCAGCAGGCAGAGCCGCAACGCCGGTGTGCGGGATGATGAAGACGACCGGCACTTCATCCAGCATCGGGTGCTTCTTCGCCACCACGGCGGCTTCGCGGACGCCAGGCACCACCGCGATCACCTGCTCGATCTCGGAGGCCGCGACGTTCTCGCCGCCGACCTTCAGCATGTCCTTGGAGCGGTCGCCGAACTTGATGAAGCCGTGCTCCAGCATCGTGACGCGGTCGCCGGTGATGAAATAGCCGTGCTCGTCGAAGCTCTCGCGCGTCGCTTTCTCGTTGTGCAGGTACTCGGCAAACAGCGAGAGGCCGGGAACGCCCTTGATCAGGAGATTGCCGGTCTCGCCGACGCCGGTCGGCGTGCCGTCATCATTGACGATGCGGATTTCGTATTCAGGCGCGGCGCGGCCGATCGACATCGGCGTGTTGGGTTGATCGACCTCGCCGATGATGCCGTGGGTGATGGTCTCGGTCATGCCCCACCAGCCGATGATCTTGATGCCGAACACGGCGAAGGCCGGCGGCGCGTTCACCGCGGTGCCCCAGAGCCGGAACTTGTGGTTCTTCGGCACCTCGTGCTCGAGCAGCGCCCGCATGCAGAACGGGATCGTCGAGGTCCAGGTCGAGCCGTGCTCGAGCGCCACCGGCCAGAACCGGCTCGCCGAGAAGCGCGGCTGGATCACGCAGGTCGCCCCGACCCATAGGCTCGCCAGCATCGAATAGGCCAGCGCATTGGTGTGAAACAGCGGCAGATAGGTCTGATGCACGTCAGAGGCGTGCAGGTCCTGATGCGCGGCGTTGATCTTTGCCCCCCACAGCGCGTTGGCGTGGGTCCACAGCACCGCCTTCGGCCGCGACGTGGTGCCGGAGGTGTATTGCACGCTGCAGGGTGCGAGCGGATCGATCGGGCGGCGCGGCCGGTCGGCGCTGTCGGCGAACAGCGCGTCGAAACTGTCGCCATGCGCGGGTGCCTGCGCCGGCGCTTGGCCGGCGTCGTGCGAGGTCACCGCGATCCAGCGCAGCCCCTTGCAGTTGGCCGCGATCAGTTCGGCATAGGCCGGCTGCGTAATCGCGGCGACCGCGCCGCAATGGCCGGCAAAATATTCGATCTCGGCCGCCGCCGAGCGGGTGTTGGTGGTGACGGCGATGGCGCCGAGCTCGACACAGGCGAACCACGACATGATCGCTTCGATGCAATTGTCGAGATGGATCAGGACGTAGTCGCCCTGCCGGATGCGGCGCTTGGCGAGGCCTGCCGCCAGCGCGCCGACCCGCTCATGGAATTCGCCGTAGCTCCACTGCCGTGCCGGCGCGTCGAACGGCGCCCAGATCAGGAATGGATGATCGCGGCGTACCTCGGCGCGCATTCTCAGCAGCCATGGCACATCGAGCCCGGCAAATGGTCCGACGATTCCCGGCACCGGCTTTGAACTGGTCATATGTCCTCCCGCAGCCTTGGCGACCGCCCTTGATCTTGGTTGGGGGCAGTTCTGCCATTGGCGTGCGCCGAGCGCAAATCGGGATTTGCAGAGCAATGTTGCGCCGAAGCGATCTGTTCCGCCGCACGGAAGAGCTATTGTCCGCACCTATGAGCGGGCGCGCATCGGCTGCCTCGCAATGATGCTAGGTCGCGTCTCGTTCATACGACGAGATCTCGATCAGGCTACCGTCGGGGTCGCGGCAATAGACCGAGCGCAGCGTGCCGCGCGCGCCCTGCCTGGCGACCGGACCCTCCTCGATCTTGACGCCGTTCGCCTTGAGATGCGCGACCACCTCCTCAGGCGTGCTCGAGGTGAGGAAGCAGAGATCGTCGCTGCCTGCGGCCGCGTGATCGGCGGTGAACCAATCCACCTTATCGGCATCGTGCGGCCGCACATTGATCTTCTGGTTGCCGAACACCAGCGAGGTGCGCGGTGTCTTGCCCTTGCCGGGGTCGAACACCTTCACCTCCATGCCGAGGATCCTGCTGTACCAGGCAACCGAGCGCACGACATCGCTGACGTTGATCACGAGATGGTCGAGCCCATTCACCTTGACGGACATGATCGATCCTCTTTGGTCCAGAGCGTTTTCGAGCGAAGTGGACACCGGTTCGCGTGAAGAAAACGCGTCATAACAAATTGCAGCTTAGTCTTTCGTTTAGTCTTTCGTCGCGGTCGGCGGCGCACGTATCGCACTGGCCGCCTCACACATTGTTTGTTAAAACCGCGCCGCACGCAACGCAACAGAAACGGGCAGGGCACCAAACCCCGCCGGATCGGGAGAGACTTCATGATTTCACGCCGCACCGCGCTGGGCCTGATCGGGTCGGGGATTTCGACATTCGCGATCGGCCGTGCGTCCGCAGCCGACTATCCGGCGCGGCCGGTGCGCTGGATCGTGGGTTATCCGCCGGGCGGCGCCACCGACATCATCGCGCGCCTGATCGGACAGCGGCTGTCGGAGAAGCTCGGCCAGCAATTCGTGATCGAGAACAAGCCGGGCGCCGGCAACAATATCGGCACCGAGGCTGCGATCAACGCCGAGCCGGACGGCTACACCGTGCTGCTGGTCAATCCGGCGAACTACATCAACGCCTCGCTCTACGCCAATCTGAAGTTCAACTTCGTGCGCGACGTCGCGCCGGTTGCTTCGTTCAACCGCGTGCCGAACGTGATGACCGTCAACAAGGACGTGCCGGCCAAGACCGTCGCCGAGTTCATCGAATATGTGAAGGCCAATCCCGGCAAGGTGAACATGGCCTCGTCCGGCAACGGCACCTCGGTGCATCTCTCCGGCGAGATGTTCATGTCGATGACCGGCTGCAAGATGCAGCACGTGCCGTATCGCGGCGCTGCGCCCGCGATCACCGACATGCTCGGCGGCCAGGTGCAGGTGATCTTCGACAACATGCCCTCGATCATCCAGCACATCCGCTCCGGCTCGCTGCGCGCGCTCGGCGTCACCACGGCGGAGCGGTCCTCGCAGCTGCCCGACGTGCCGGCGATCGCGGATACCGTGAAGGGCTACGAGGCGAGCGCGCTGTTCGGCATGGGTGCGCCGAAGAACACGCCGAAGGAACTGATCGCCAAGCTCAACACCGAGATCAACGCCGTTCTCGCCGAGCCCGACATGCGCAAGCGCCTGGTCGAGCTCGGCGGCGATTCGCTGATCCAGACGCCGGAAGCCTTCGGCAACGACATCAAGGCCGAGACCGACAAGTGGAAGAAGGTCGTCGAGTTCGCCGGCCTCAAGGTCGAGTAGCCGTCGCGGGTACGGAGATGCCCGGCCTTCGGCGGGCCTTGACGCGGAATAAAATGAGCTTCAGGAACCTTACCCAAGATGCCGCGCTTTGATCGCTGCGGCTTCGAAGGAGGCGGATCATGCGCACATCGCGATTGGCAGTGCTTGTTTTGGGGGCGATGACGCTTGCCGGTGCGGCGAGCATCAAGCCCGCGTCCGCCGATCCGTATGACTATCCCTGGTGCGCGCAGGGCCCGAGCCTCGGCTATCCCGGCGAATGCGCCTACCAGACCTACGATCAGTGCGCGGCGAGCGTGTCCGGGCGCTATCTCGCCTGCGGCGAGAACCCGCGCTTCCTGTTCCGCGAGCCGCCGCCACCACCGCCGCCACGCCGCCATCACCGCCGGCACCGGACCGTCTACCCCGATTAGGTTCACCGCACGGCGCCGGTGCCGCTGTCTCCAATCCGATCCTCACCCTGCGTTCCGTCTAACGCGATCGTGAAGCATTCCGCTTGACGCCGCGTCGTTTGCGCTTATACTAAACCACATGGTTAAGTATCAAGACGAGACGCTGGACCGCACCTTCGCGGCGCTTTCCGATCCTACCCGCCGCGCGCTGCTGGCGCGGCTCGGCGAGCAGGACGGCCTGTCGGTGAGCGAGCTGGCGCAGCCATTCGCGATGTCGTTGCCTGCGATCATGAAGCACCTCGACGTGCTCACCGATGCCGGCCTCGTCACGCGCGAAAAGACCGGCCGTACCGTGGCGTGCCGGCTCACCGCGAGGCCGATGGAGCAGGCGATGAACTGGCTCAATCGCTACGCGCAATTCTGGTCCGACAATCTCGATCGCCTGGCCGCTTTTGTGGAGGAAGACCCATGGCAAACCAATCGGCAAACCAATCGGCAAACAAATCTGCAGTCGCTGCCGACGCCGGCCTTGCCGCGCGTCCAAGTCTCACCCTCACGCGGCGGCTCCGCGCGCGGCCGGAAAAAGTCTACGCCGCGTGGACCGAGCCGGAAGACCTAGCGCGGTGGTTTGGCCCCGGGCAGATCAAGCCCGGCACGACAGAGGCCGAACTCGATGTTCGCGTCGGCGGGCGCTACCGGATCAAGTTTACCGGTTCGAACGGCGAATATCACGAGGTCGGCGGCATCTATCGCGAGGTGGTGCCGAACGAGAGGCTGGTGTTCAGTTGGGCCTGGCCTTCGACGCCGGAGCGCGTGTCCGAGGTGACGGTATCGATCAAGCCCGACGGGGGCGGCACCTTGCTCACCTTCCATCATGCGCAGTTCGTCGACGAGACCGCCCGCGACAACCACCAGCGCGGCTGGACCGAGTTCCTCGGCAATCTGGAACAATATGTCGACGCCTGACCCTGCAAAGGAGCATGCCATGTCACAGCACACAATCGTTTCGCGCGAACAATGGATCGCGGCCCGCAAGGCGCTGATGATCAGCGAGAAGCAACTGACCCAGGCCCGCGAAGCGGTGAGCCGGCAGCGCCGCGAACTGCCCTGGGTCAAGGTCGACAAGGACTATGTGTTCGACGGGCCGGACGGCAAGGTGACACTCGGCGATCTCTTCAAGGGCCGGCCGCAGCTCGTGGTGCAGCATGTGATGTTCGCGCCGGAGTGGGACGCCGCCTGCAAGAGTTGCTCGTTCTGGGTCGACGGCTTCGAGCGCATGGTCCCGCATCTGGCTGCCCGCGACACCACGATGATCGCGATCTCGCTCGCGCCGTTCGCCAAGCTCGAGGCCTTCAAGCAGCGGATGGGCTGGACCTTCGACTGGGTGTCGTCCGGGGGCAATGACTTCAATTACGACTATGGCGTTTCGTTCACGCAAGACCAGATCGATGCAGGGGACGCGAAGTACAACTATGGAACGACCCCGCTCTACGGTCCTGAATTGCCCGGCATCAGCGTGTTCTTCCGCGACGAGGCGGGAAACGTGTTCCACACCTATTCGACCTTCGCGCGCGGCCTCGACATGATGAATGCCGCCTATCACTATCTCGACCTGACGCCGCTCGGCCGCCACGAGGAGGGCCTGCCCTATCCGATGGACTGGGTGCGGCTACGTGACCAGTACCAACCGGCGCCGGTTCAGGCATCCTGCTGTCACAGCTGACGCATCACGTCATTCCGGGGCACGCGAAGCGTGAACCCGAAATCTCGAGGTTCCCCGACGCGCAATTGCGCGCCTGAGGTCTGGTCCTTTGGACCATCCCGGAACGACGGTGAGTTGTCGGCGCGCGCTCATCGCAATATCAGCAGGACTCGTCCCATGCCTTACGTCGATGGTTTCGTCGTCGCCGTACCGAAGAAGAAACTCAAAGCCTATGCCAAGCTCTCGAAGATGGCCGGCAAGGTCTGGCGCGAACATGGCGCGCTGGATTATCGCGAGTGGGTCGCGGACGACGTCAAGCCGGGCAAGCTGACCTCGTTTCCGCAAAGCGTGAAACTGAAGGCCGGCGAAACCGTCGTGTTCGCCTGGATCACCTACAAGTCGCGCGCCCAGCGCGACAGGATCAACGCCAAGGTGATGGCCGATCCCCGCCTGGAATCAATGGGCAAGGACGACGTGCCGTTTGATCTCAAGCGGATGATCTACGGCGGCTTTGCGAGCCTCGTGAAGGTCTGACGCGCTTTCGCCGCAATTCGCGCGGTAACCAGCTGTTAAACATCCCGATCGGCCGGCGGTGCGACGCCGCTTGCGTTTACTTGGCGGTCCCGTATACTTTGCATTACAAAGTTCGAGCGAAACATGCGTGACCTCGACAAGGCGTTGGCCGATATTCTCGCGATCCGCAGCCAGATTGCGGCCGGAACCGCGTTCCGCGGCTATGGTCCGGCGACGGTTGCCGCCACCAGCGGCATCGCGCTGGTTACGGCGCTTGCGCAATATCGCTGGCTCGACGATCCCACTAATCATCCGATTGCGTTCCTCGCGGGCTGGGCCGCAGCCGCGTTGCTCTCGGCGGTGCTGATCTGGATCGAGATGCAGGCGCGCTCGCGGCGGCATCATTCCGGCCTTGCCGATGCGATGGTGCAGCAGGCGATCGGGCAATTCGTTCCCGCTGTCATCGCCGGCGTGCTGCTCGCGATCCTGCAATGGAAATTCGCGCCGGAGACGCTGTGGATGCTGCCCGGCCTGTGGCAGGTGCTGGTCAGCCTCGGCGTGTTCGCCTCGGTCCGCCTGCTGCCGCGCACGATCGCGCTCGGCGGTGCCTGGTATTTCCTGTCGGGCTTCACGGTGCTGTTGATCGCAAG
The DNA here is from genome assembly GCF_054822705.1 of Bradyrhizobium sp. USDA 4454. Taxonomy (NCBI): domain Bacteria; kingdom Pseudomonadati; phylum Pseudomonadota; class Alphaproteobacteria; order Hyphomicrobiales; family Nitrobacteraceae; genus Bradyrhizobium; species Bradyrhizobium sp. USDA 4454. The sequence continues at coordinate 8,278,071 of NZ_JBTRCN010000001.1, read as the reverse complement.
CCGGAGCCACGCGCTGTCGCCCTGGACCATGGGGCTGCCATTCGCGATCGGCCAGCTGCTGCTCGCCGCGCTGTTGTATTTCGCTTCCGGAGGCCATGATGCCGAAGACTGACGTGACCGCCGCGCCATTCGCCTATGATGGCCTCGACCGCGTCATCCACGAGAAGGCGCGGCTTGGACTGTTGACCTCGCTGATGGCGCATCCGAAAGGGCTCGCGTTCGCCGACCTCAAGCAGCTCTGCGGCCTGACCGACGGCAATCTCAGCCGGCATCTGCAGGTGCTGCAGGAGGCCGGCCTGGTTGACGTCATCAAGGGTTACGAAGGCAATCGCCCGCACACCAGCTGCCGCCTGACCAAGAGCGGCCGTCGCCGCTTCCTGGATTATCTCGCCGTGCTCGAACAGCTGGTGCGCGACGCAGCCAAGGCCGCCGGCACGGCAGATAGAGGCGCCGGTAAGACTGAAAAGGCTTTCGGCAAGGACGACGGCGCGCCCGGACGTCTCGGCGTTCAGCCAGTTTGATTATTCCATTTTTATCCGGAGACTTTGTGATGCAAAGTAACGTTGCGCTCAAGCGGGAGCCAGCCACACGGCTCCATGTCGGCATCATCATGGACGGCAACGGCCGCTGGGCGACGCGGCGCGGCCTGTCGCGCCTGCGCGGACATGAAGCGGGCGTCGAGGCGATCCGCCGCATCGTCGAGGCCGCGCCGGACCACGGCGTCGGCACGCTGACGCTCTACGCATTCTCCAGCGACAATTGGCGCCGCCCGAAGGCCGAGGTCGCGGCGCTGATGGGACTGCTGCGGTTCTATCTCGCCAACGAGATCGCGGCCCTGGTGCGCAACAGCGTCCGGCTTTCCGTGATCGGCCGCCGCGACCGGCTGCCCGACGGCATCGCCGCCGCGATCGGCCGCGCCGAGGCCGAGACGGCCTCCGGCACCACGCTGCATCTGCGCATCGCGATCGACTATTCGGCGCGCGACGCCATCCTGAACGCGGCCGCGCGCGCGGCCGGCGCCGGCCCGCTGAGCCGCGAGACCTTTGCCGATCTGATCACCGGCGAAGCCGGCCTGCGCGACGTCGATCTGATCATCCGCACCTCGGGCGAGAAGCGGCTGTCGGACTTCCTGCTCTGGGAGGGCGCTTATGCCGAGCTGCACTTCACCGAGCGGATGTGGCCTGAATTCGAAGCCGACGACCTCGCCGACGCACTCGCCTCCTTCCACGGCCGCGAGCGTCGCTTCGGCGGGCTGACCGCAATCGCGCCGGCGGAGGTGCCGAACCTCTAGAGCATGATCCGGAAAAGCGCGAAGCGGTTTTCCGAAAAGAACATGCTCAAATTCAAATAATCAAATACAACTAAAGAGGCTGCGCTGAGCCAAGGGCACGCTGATCGTGGTCGGTCACCGCTTCGGGAACCGGGCGCGGCTGCAAGGTGACCGGAACCGAGTGCATCGACACGCCGTCCGTTCCGCGAGCCGCGTTGAACCTCGCAGGCCTGCGCGCGACCTACCTTCGTGACGCAGCTCTGGAGGTCGCAAATGACTGCTTTGGCTCAATCGATTGCACGGGTGTTTCCGGCCAATTCGCTTCGGAGCAGCATCGCCGGGCATGTCCTGCTATTCGCCTTCGCCGTGCTGTTCGTCGCGGTCCTCAGGGCAAGCTATGGCCTCGATCTCAGCGCGGGCTTTTTCTAGTTATCCGGCGGCAAGTCATATTGGGTCGGAAAACCGCTTCGCACTTTTCCGGATCATGCTTTAGGTTCCGTCTAACGAAACGGACCTGAGCGACGCCGATGCCGCATCCTTCTAATCCACCCGTCGTAACCCTTGCCGACGTGCGCCGCGCCGTCGGCGTGATCCGGGATTCGGTGATGGTCACGGCGTGCAACGAGAGCCGCACGCTGGGCGAGATTTGCGGCTGCCGACTGTTCCTGAAATTCGAGAATTTACAGTTCACCGCGACCTTCAAGGAGCGCGGCGCGCTCAATCGGCTGCAGGCGCTGTCGTCGGATGAGCGCAAGCGCGGGGTGATCGCGATGTCCGCCGGCAATCATGCCCAGGGCGTCGCCTACCACGCCAAGCGGCTCGGCATCCCCGCCACCATCGTGATGCCGATCGGCACGCCGATGGTGAAGATCGAGAACACCAGGCGGCACGGCGCCGAAGTCATCATGACAGGGCAGACGCTGGAAGAATGCTTCGCGTTCGTCGGATCCCATGCCGCCGAGCGAGGCCTGATCCTGATCCATCCCTATGACGATCCCCTGATCATTGCCGGCCAGGGCACGATCGGGCTCGAAATGCTGGAGGCGGTGCCGGAGCTCGATATTCTGGTGGTGCCGATCGGCGGCGGCGGGCTGATCTCGGGCATCGCCACGGCCGCGAAGGCGATCAAGCCGACGGTGCAGATTATCGGCGTGCAGGCCCAGCTCTATCCGTCGATGTACAATGCGGTCAAAGATGAGCGGCTGCCGATGCGCGGCGACACGCTTGCCGAGGGCATCGCGGTCAAGGCGCCCGGGCAGATCACCACCAAAATCGTTCGAGACCTCGTTGACGATATCCTGCTGGTCAGCGAGGACCAGATCGAGCGCGCGGTCGCGACCCTGATCTCAATCGAGAAGACGGTGGTCGAGGGCGCTGGCGCCGCCGGCCTCGCGGCGGTGCTCGCAACGCCCCAACGCTTCGCCGGCCGCAATGTCGGGCTGGTTCTGACCGGCGGCAATATCGACACCCGGCTGATCGCCTCGGTCCTGACCCGCGAGCTCGCGCGCGAGGGACGGCTGACGCAGCTCGCGCTCGACATCGTCGACCGGCCCGGACAGCTCGCGGCGGTGTCGATCCTGCTCGCAGATGCCGGCGCCAACATCATCGAGGTCTCGCACCAGCGCACCTTCTCGGACCTGCCGGCGAAGGCGACGCTGCTCGAGCTCGTGATCGAAACCCGCGACCGCGCGCATCTGGAGGACGTGCTGGCCAGGCTCAATGCCGAAGGGTTCGCGGTCCGGGAGAGTTAGTGGCGTCGCGCTTCCGCCAGGAGCGCAAAACCTGATCCGTCATCCTGAGGAGGCCGCAACGCGGCCGTCTCGAAGGATGAATCGGCCGCCAGCGGGGCCGTGCATCCTTCGAGACGCGCTGCGCGCTCCTCAGGATGACGGTTCAGAGAATCTGGCCGAACTCTTTCTACTCGTTACCCGCCGCCAGCTCGGCGAGCTTCGCGATCGTGTTGATATTGCGCGCGGTGCCGCGGGCGGCGGCGGGGATCTTCAGCTTCGAGCGGCCCATGCCGCCGCCGTAGGCGACATAGATCTCGCGCTTGCCGAGCCGGATCTGCTCGTCCTGCTGGCCCTTGACGTCCTTCAGCGCATCCTTGGGCGGCTCGTCGAGGAAGATCGCGACCGTGAAGTTCGGCGGCGCCTTCGGAAACGGATTGGCCTTCAGCACCGCGGCGATCTCGCCCGCGCTCCGCACCACGACGCCAACCGGCTTGCCGGCATAGGCCTGCAGCCGCTGCTCAAGCGTGGCCTTGACCTTGGGTGCACCGAGCTTCGAGGAGAACACCACATTGCCGCTGGCGATATAGGTCTGCACGTCGTCGAATCCCGCCTCGACGCACATCGCCTTCAACTCGGTCATCGGCAGCTTGCCGGTGCCACCGACATTGACCGCGCGCAGCAGGGCGACGTAACGCGGCATCACGATCTCACGTCAGCAGCAGGGTCATGCCCGGATCGCCCTTCTGCATCGCGCGCTGATAGGCCGGGCGCGCGGCGATGCGGCCGAGATAGCTCCTGATATTGGGGCAACGGCCAAGGTCGTAGGGCAGGAAATAGCGCATCGTCGTCAGCGAGAAGCCGATCATGATATCGGCGGTCGTGAACGTGGTCCCGGCAAGATATTTGGCATCACACAGCCGCGCCTCGATCAGGTCGAACGAGCGGTCGACCCGCGCTTTGGTCGCCACCAGCATCGGATTGTCGGCCGCGAGCTTGAGCCGGTGCAGGATCATGCTGCGGCCCATCTGCGCCTGCAGCGTGCCGTTGGCGAAGTGAAACCAGTACAGGAACTGGGCGAAGTCGGGATGATCCGATGACAGCGTCAGCCGTCCATTGCCGTATCGGGCGACGATGTATTCGACGACCGCACCGGATTCGGCCAGCACCAGCTCACCGTCGGTGATGACGGGCGCGGCACCGATCGGGTGCAGCGCCTTGTAGTCGGCCGGCGCCAGCAGCGTGACGGGATCGCGGGCGATGCACTTCAGCTCGTAGGGGATCGCAAGCTCCTCGCACAGCCAGACGATCCGCTCCGATTGCGACTTGCCGAGATGGTGAACGGTGAGCATGGGGAGCTGCCTCTCAGGCGTCCTACTTCTTCTTCGCCGGCTTGTTCTCGGATTGCTTGCCGGGCTTCGGCTCGGATTTCTTCAGAGGTTCCTTGGCCGGCGGCGGCTCTTCCATCGCCTTCTTCATGGCGCGGGCATAGGCGTCGGCGGCGTTCTCCGCCGAATTCTGCAACCGCTTGGCGGTCGCGGTGGCGTTCAGGATGGTGCTCTTGGCGAGGTGGCGGAAGCGCGCCTTGGTGTCCTTGTCCTTGGCCTTGGCGGCGCGCGCGACCCAGACGGCCTGGCGCTTCTTGGCGGCCGCCAGCACGGCCTTGGTCTGCGCTCTTGCGGTTTGCCGGATCACGGCGTCGAGGTCGGCTTCGGCCATTCAGATACACTCATTTGACTGGACATGCGCCGGCTGGCGCAGGGAGGGGAGCTATCACTAGCGCAACGCGCGCGATTTGAACATGCGATCGTTTTGCGAGGTCGTTGCGGATGCCGCCACTGTCTGCGGCAGGCTTGCCGGCGTCATCAACCAGGGACGCCCGTGTCAGGTCCGTGCTGACGGTGTCGCTGGCTTCTTTCAGGCACGCTTGAGCGCGGCCTGAGGCTTAATCCGCGGCCGTTCCCGGCGGCACCTTCGCGCCGGCGAGCAGGCCGGCGAGCTCCACCTGGCGGCCGAGCCCGGTCTTCGCCAGCACGGCCTTCAGCTGATTACGCACCGTTTCGCGGGAGATACCGAAGGCGACGGCGATGGCCTCGACGGTGCGTCCCTCGCCGATGCCGCGCGCGACGCGGGCTTCTGCCGGTGTCAGGTCGAACAGGCCTTGCAGCACTTCCGCATTCGGCACTTCGGCCGGCACCACCGGCGTCACGATCACGATCGCCAGCGCGCGGTCGAACAGGTCGCGCGCGCTGCCGCGGATCGGGACCAGATGCACGATCAGCGGCGGACGATCGTCTTGCGCAGCGATCGGCACGGAGCGGACCTCCGTGCTGATCAGCCCTTGCTCGAGCGCGGCCAGCGCCTGGGCGAACAGCGCGTCGGCGGTGCCCGTCGCCAAGGCCAGGCGCTCGGCGCGATCCTGCATCACGTCCGGCACCAGGCGGTCGAACAGGGTGTTGGCGGCCATCAGGCGGCCGCCTCGCCGCAGCACCGCCGCGGGCAGGCCGAGCATCGCCAGCGATTCGGTTGCCGCCCTGGCGCGCTCCATTCCGAGCCGCGCCGACAGCAGCGCCGCGCGGGCCAGATGCGGGCGCAGCGCATCGAGCTGCTCGATGGCTTCCCGCTCGATCGGCCCATGCTGATACTCGCGCTCAACGCTGTAGATCAGCACGTCGCCGCTCGGCACCGGGATCGCAGTGCCGGCACCCCAGCCGAGCCCGCGCGGGCGGAAGAATTCGCGGATCTGGTAGTCCTGCTGCACCTCCTCGGGCGTCGCGAACACGTCGATGTCGCGCAGGAAGCCGGCATGGTTGGCTGCGAGCAGCCGCGGCAGCCGCCCGTTGCGCTCGTGCCAGCCGCCCTCGACATAGGCCACGGTGTCGTCATGCATGTCGGGCGATGCGACCCAGCGGACGTCGTGCGGGGCTGCCGTCAGCAACACGATACCGCGGGCTTTCGCGATCTCGCCGACCTGGTGCAGCACGTTCGGCCACAGTTCGGGAACGACCGCGGCCTCATAGGCCAGTTCGATCAGATGCTCGTGCAGGTCGTTCGCCATCGGCCATTCCAAAAAACATTGCCCAGCAGATAAACCCATCGACCCCGGAAATATTGCGTAGAGCAATTCAACCCGAGCCACGAGTCCGGACTATTCCGGGGCACTCATGCTGAATGATGGACTTTCGTCGGTGCTTCCGGACATCCGGCTATCGCGATACGGCGCCGGTCGGGACGAAATGTCGCGGAGAGGAATTTGACGGAGGGGCGCACTGACGCCATTGCCTGCGCAATCGCGACCTGTCGTGTGATGGCTGGAACGTCAGGGTCAGACAATGATGAGTAAGTGAATGGATCGTGTGGCGAGGCGGATGCAAGCGGCTCTCGCCTGAAGCTGTCGGGAGGCCAACTCGGTGCCCAAAACCCGATCATCGAGGCTTGACGATCGGAACCTGACGCCAGCCTGAACGATCATCGCCGCGTGTGGCGAAATTGAATCGTCGTGACGATCAGACATGCTTCCGAAGCGTCTCGAAACGTATTCGGCGTCGGCTGCCGCTGCGCCCGGCTCTGCCAGAGTCACTCGTTTGCAACGTTGCGCGCGATCGTTCGATCATGGACATCCTTTAATTTGTATCCGCGCAATCCGTGGCGACAGTGAGCTCCGTCATTCAGTCGAGCCATCGTGGGCTCGTGAGGAGCCGATGATCAGCCGCAGGGCGCTGTCCGGATTGTTGATGACGCTGGTTGGACCCGCATCGGTCGCGGGCAACACGCTGGCGCTGAGCCACTGTCAGGGGTCGTGCGCGAATGTCGATCTGCCGGCCCTTGGCTACGATACGTTCTGCCGCTCGTTCTTCGATATCGCGGCAAGCGGAAAGCTGCGCGCGGTTGCGACCGGATCGGAAATCCGCCGCGAGATGCGGTCGCTGCTTCGGGGACGGCGGCTTTACCGGCCGTCCGGCGACGAGATCCGGACTCTCTGGCGCGGCACGGCGGGCGGATTCTCGGTGGTGAAGGTCGAGTTCGATCTGGAATGCGGCGTGCCGGTGCGCGGCTGTCTCGGGATTCCCGACGGCGCGTTCAGGGGATTGATCCTGCTCGGGCACGGCATGGCGAGTACGCCGGAGCGCTGCTTCGACGATGCCGACAAGGACTACATGAACGCGATCGGCAAGCAGCTGTGTCAGGACGGCTATGTCGTCTGGTGTCCCTACATCGTTCAGATCGGAAATCAGGAAAGCCAGAACAACATCGCCGCGATGCTGGCCTCCCACGGTGTCTCCGCGCACAACGTGTCGTGCGCATCGATCGACGCCGGCGAGATCGTCTGCCGGAAGCTGACCGGGGCATCCGGTCTGAATGTCGGCGTCTATGGCGTGTCCTCGGGCGCCTTTCTCGCGCTGCATCTCGAAGCCGCGACGGGGCGGATGCGGCCGACCGTGGTCTCCGGATATATGCGCGACGAGAAGAAGTTTCTGATGTCGTCCGCGATCAGCAAGAACCTCGGCATCGAACTGGCGGCCTATGTTCATTTCGCCAATAGCCGCGCCAAATACGCCGGGACAGAGCTCGCCTACCTGCTCTGTCCGTGTCCGCTGTTCGTCGAGATCGGCAGCCGCGACGGCGCCAATACGATCGAGCTCGGGCGCGAAGAGAAATTCGCGGAAATGCAATCGATCTACGCGTTGTCGGGCCATCCGCATTCGATCGACATGTCCATTTTCGACGGCGTGCACGAGGCCAGCGGTCTGCGCGCGCGGCCATGGCTGCACGACCATTTGATGTCGCCCGCCTATCAAGCGACGTCGCGCTTGAAGAACGCCATCGCGTTGTGAGCGGCCCGGGCCACTGCCCCTTTGCTGCATCACATTGACGGGAGCTGTCGGCATCCGCAGCCTGCGCCAAGCCCGCGATGCGGATGCGATTGCGCTGGCATTGCAGCGCCGCGCCGCTTCTCGGAGATAACGGCCCTCGCTGGCGCCTGGTCCCGGCGCAATCACGCTACAGGATTGTCGGATTGGGCTCGTTATGATCTCCTGAACGGCCCCGGTCTTGTGGAACTCGACATCAACTCGGTCTCGCAGAGCTTGTTGGTAGCCGAAGGGTTGGACAGCATGAGTGGTACGCAACGAATCCTCGGCGGATTGGCAGGACTTCTGGTATCGGCGGCACTGGTGGTGATCGGAATCCAGGCGGCGCATGCCCAGGTGGGGCCACCCGGGCCTCCCGCGGTCGGCGTGTTCGAGGCCGTGAAGCGGCCGATCACCGAGACCAACGAATTTCTCGGACGCATCGAGGCGCCCAACCGCGTCAACGTGGTGGCGCGCGTCACCGCGTTCCTGGAGAAGCGGAACTTCGTCGAGGGCGCCGAGGTCAAGGCCGGCGACCTGTTGTATCAACTCGAGCGCGGCCCGTTCGAGGCCGACCTGGCATCGAAGAAGGCGCAGGTCGCCCAGCTGCAGGCCACGCTGGTCAACGCGAAGCTGACCACCGATCGCGCCAAGGCCCTGATGGGCGGGCCGGCCGGGCAGCAATCCAATGTCGATGCGGCGGTCGCCAACCAGCAGAGCCTCGAGGCGCAGGTGCAGGCGGCGCAGGCGCAGGTCGACCTGTCCCAGATCAATCTCGACTACACCGAGATCCACTCGCCGATCGACGGCAGGATCGGACGCACCTCGGTCACCGAAGGTAACGTCGTGACGCCGAGCTCGGGAACCCTGACGACCATCGTCAGCCAGGACCCGATGTATGTCACCTTTCCCGTGCCGGTGCGCGAGGCACTCGATTTGCGCGACCGCTACGCGACGCGCGGCGGCTTCAAGGCCGTCGTGATCCGCGTGCGCCTGCCGGACGGCCGGCTCTACGAGCAGACCGGCGAGCTGAACTTCGTCAACAACACGATCGCGCAGAACACCGACACCATCTCCCTGCGCGGCACCATCCCGAACCCGGCGACATACACGTCGGTTGCAGCCGGCGGCACGGTTCGCGAGCTCACCGACAATGAGTTCGTGACCGTGTTGCTGGAAGGCGTGCAGCCGGTCGAGGTGCTGGCGATCCCGCGTTCGGCGGTGCTGTCGGACCAGCAGGGCGAATATGTCTATGTCGTCGGCGCGGACAACAAGGCCGAGCAGAAACGGATCCAGCTTGGGCAATCCACCTCGACGATTGCGGCGGTGACGAGTGGCATCGCGCTCGGCGACAAGGTCGTCGTCGAGGGATTGCAGAAGGTCAGGCCGGGCGAGGTGGTCGCGCCGGGGCCGGCCAGTGCGATGATCCAGTCCAGCATGAAGATGTCGGCCGATGGCGGCGCCGGCAGCACGCCGAAATCGACGGGCAATAACCCATGATCTCCGCCATCTTCGTCGATCGTCCGCGCCTTGCGATCGTCATCGCGTTCGTGATCACGATCGCCGGTGCGCTGGCGCTGACGCAAATCCCGGTCGCCCAGTTCCCGGATATCGTGCCGCCGCAGGTCACGGTCTCGGCCGTGTTCCCCGGGGCGTCCGCCGAAGTGGTCGAGTCCAGCGTCGCCCAGCCACTGGAAGCGCAGGTCGTCGGCGTCGACAAGATGCTCTACATGAAGTCGACCAGCGGCAATGACGGCAGCTACACGCTGACGGTCTCGTTCGCGCTCGGCACCGATCCCGACATCAACACGGTCAATGTCAACAACCGCGTGCAGAGCGCGCTCGCGCAATTACCGACCGAGGTGCAGGCGCAAGGCCTGACCGTGCAGAAGAAATCCTCGGCCGTGCTGCAGTTCATCGTGCTCTACAGCAAGAGCGCCGAACAGGACCCGCTGTTCATCACCAATTACGCCATCATCAACGTGCTGGACGCGATCTCGCGCACGCCCGGCGTCGGGCAGGCGTCGCTGTTTGCCAAGCTGAACTATTCGATGCGGATCTGGTTCGACACAGAGCGCCTGACCAGCCTCAATCTGGCGCCGTCGGACGTGATCGCCGCGATCCGCGCCCAGAGCGTGCAGGCGCCGGTCGGGCGCATCGGCGCGCGTCCGATCAGCAATGACCAGCAGTTCCAGTTCAACGTGCAGACCCAGGGCCGCCTGACCACATCCAAGCAGTTCGGCGACATCGTGCTGCGGGCCAATCCCGACGGCTCGGTGCTGCGGATCAGGGACGTCGCAACCGTCGAGATCGGCGCGCAGAACTCGGACTCGGAGTCGCGGATCGACGGCAATCCCGGCGTGCCGATGGGCATCTATCTGGCGCCTGGCGCCAACGCCGTGACCACGGCCAAGGCAGTGCAGGCGACGCTTGCCCGGCTGTCGGAGCGGTTTCCGCCGGGGCTGACCTATCTCGTGCAATACGACTCCACGACCTTCGTCTCCGATACGATCAAGGAGGTGATGAAGACCCTAGGCGAGGCCTTCGTGCTCGTCGTGATCGTGGTGTTCCTGTTCCTCGGCAATCTGCGCGCTACCGTGATCCCCGCGGTCGCGGTGCCGGTCAGCCTGATCGGCGCCTTCGCGGTGCTGCTTGCGATGGGCTATTCCGCCAATACGGTCTCGCTGCTGGCGATGGTGCTGGCGATCGGCATCGTGGTCGACGACGCCATCGTCGTCGTCGAGAACGTCGAACGCGTCATGGAGGAGGAGCCGGAGCTGTCCCCGGCCGACGCCACCAAGAAGGCGATGGCGCAGATCACCGCGCCGATCATCGCGATCTCGCTGGTGCTGCTGTCGGTGTTCGTGCCGATCGCGTTCATTCCCGGCATTTCAGGCACGTTGTTCCGCCAGTTCGCCGTGACGATCAGCGCGGCGATGGTGATCTCGGCGCTCAATGCGCTGACCTTGTCGCCGGCGCTTTGCGCCGTGTTCCTGCGCCATGGCGGGCCGCGCCGCGGCATCATGGGACGGGTGCTCGGCGGCATCGACTGGGTTCGCGACCGCTATGCCGGCGTGGTGCAGCGGCTGGTCCGCCTAGCGGTGCTGTCGCTGGTCGCAGTGCTGGTGTTCGCCGGCGCGGTGTTCGGCGTATCGCAGATCACGCCGACCGGCTTCCTCCCCGAGGAGGATCAGGGCGCCTTCTTCATCGCGGTGCAGTTGCCCGACGGCGCCTCGGTGGCGCGTACCAGCGAGGCCACCAAGCAGGTCGAGGCACTGTTGAAGAAGAACCCGGCGGTCGACCACGTGCTGTCGATCATCGGCTTCTCGCTGCTCGATGGCGCCAGCGAGCCAAACTCCGCCTTCATGGTGGCGCGCATGAAGGCGTTCGCCGACCGCAAGGCCGTCACCGACTCGGTGCAGGCCGCGATCGGACAGACCTTCGTCGGTGGATCGCAGATCCGTCAGGCTTCAGTGCTCCCGTTCAACCTGCCGCCGATCATCGGGCTCTCGACCTCGGGCGGTTTCGAATATCAGCTCGAGGCGCTCGAAGGCCAGGATCCGGCTTCGCTCAGCAGCGTGATGGGCGGGCTGATCGGCGCGGCGAACCGCAATCCGAATTTGGCCCGCGTGTTCTCGACCTTCACCGCGACCAACCCGTCGATCTATCTCGACATCGATCGCGCCAAGGCGCAGGCGCTCGGCCTCAACATGGCCGACGTATTCACCGCGCTGCAGGCCACGCTCGGCGGCATCTACGTCAACAACTTCAATCTGTTTGGCCGCACCTGGCAGGTCAACGTGCAGGGCGATGCGGCCGACCGCCGCGACATTCCCGATATCTGGCAGATCTATGTGCGCAACACCGGCGGCGAGATGGTGCCGATCCGCTCGATCGCAAGCTTGCGCATCGTGACCGGTCCGCAGGTGATCACGCGCTACAACGATTATCGCTCGGTCACGGTGAACGGCAGCCCGGCGGCGGGCGTGTCGTCGGGCACCGCGATCGCGACGATGGCTGACCTCTCCAAATCGACGCTGCCTTCAGGCTATTCCTACGAATGGACCGGCACCGCCTATCAGGAGCAGGCGGCGTCGGGACAGACCGGCATCATCCTCGCGCTCGCGGTGCTGTTTGCCTATCTGTTCCTGGTGGCGCTGTATGAGAGCTGGACGATTCCGATTCCGGTGCTGCTGTCGGTCACAGTCGGCGTGTTCGGCTCGTATCTTGCGATCAAGCTCGCGGGACTGAACCTCGATCTCTACGGCCAGATCGGCCTGGTGGTGCTGATCGCGCTCGCCGCCAAGAACGGCATTCTGATCGTCGAGTTCGCCAAGGAGCAGCGCGAAGCGGGCCGGCCGATCGCGGAGGCCGCCACGATGGGCGCGCAAATGCGCTTCCGCGCCGTCATGATGACCTCGATCGCCTTCATCCTCGGCCTGGTGCCGCTGGTGGTCGCGACTGGTGCTGCGGAAATCAGCCGCCGTGCGGTCGGCACCGCGGTGTTCGGCGGCATGCTTGCCGCCAGTTCGATCGGCATCTTCCTGGTACCGATGCTGTTTGTCACCTTCCAGGGCTGGCGCGAAGGCGTGAAGAACCGCTTCGGCAGGCGGAGCAAGGCGGAACAGCCGGCGTCGCACTAAACCCGGCCTAATCCCATCGCGCATTAGCGGGACACGCGAGGCAGCGATATACTGCCCGCCCATCGATGGAGTTCCCGATTGAGCGTTGCCTTCACCAAGGAAGAAAGTGCCGAGACTGCGTCGGAGACGCAGCTGCCGGACCGCCCCATATCGCCGCATCCCAATCTGGTGACGGAAGCAGGACGGAAAGCGCTGGAGCTTCAGCTCCGGGAGGCGCGCGAAGCCTACGAGGCCGCGCAGCAACTGGACGACGTCAACGAGCGGCGGCGGCAGTCGGCGGTCCCGCTGCGCGACGTGCGCTACCTGACCGAGCGGCTCCGCACCGCGCGGGTCGTCGCCGATCCTGCCTCGACCGAAACCGTTGCCTTCGGCAGCACCGTGACCTTCAGCCGCGCCGACGGGCGCGTGCAGACCTATCGCATCGTCGGCGAGGACGAAGCCGATCCGAAGGCGGGCTCGATTTCCTATGTCTCGCCGGTGGCGCGGTCGCTGATGGGCAAAGCCGTGGGCGACGTCGCAGGCTCGGGCGAGCAGGAGCTGGAGATCGTCAAGATCGCCTGAACTACGAAAGTCAGCGTCGCCGCACACTCGATTCGCCTCTCCCGCTTGCGGGGGAGGCCGACGCGCATAGCGCGGCGGGTTGGGGTCTTCCCACAATGGGATTCGTGGCGATACCCCCACCCCAGCCCTCCCCCGCAAGCGACCCGCAAGCGGGAGAGGGGCGCACCACTTTCGCGATCGCCAGCTCAATCAGATCCCGATCACGCCGCCGGCAGTGCAAGCCGCTCGATGGACTGAATATGCCGTGCGAGAAGGCTGCAGGCCTGCTCGATGTTGCGCGCGCGCAGCGCCTGCAGGATCAGGCGATGATCCTGGCTCGGCCGCGGCCGCCAGCCGGCGTTGCGCGCCATCGCGAACACCAGTCGCGAATTCGCCAGTTGCAGGCCGTCGAGGCTGGCGAGCAGCCGCGGCATCGCGCACGGCGCCACCAGCGCGTGATGAAAGGCGCGATTGGCCAGCTCGAAATCCTGCACCGTCTCGGCGTTGTCGCCTTCGATCATGGCGACCTCGATCCGCGCCAGATGGGCCGATGTGAATTTCGGCGCTGCGTTGCGCAGTGCGACCACCTCGAGCGCAGCCCGCATCTCGGCGATCTCCTTCACCGACTTGGTGTCGAGCGGGGCGACCCGCACGCCGCGGCGGGGCACCGCAACGACGAGATGCTGCGCCTCCAACTGCCTGAAGGCCTCGCGAACCGGGACATGGCTGGAATGGAATTCCCGCGCGATATGATCCTGCCGGAGCGGGACATCCGGCGGCAACGCGCCGCTGATGATGCCCTCGGCGAGCACCTCGGCAATGCGCCCGGCGGTCGTCGTGTTCCGACCTTCGTCCGTCATAGATTATCTATCACAAAAACGAGTGCACTGCCGCACAGCCTCGGCTAGCATCATTCTAAGAGCATGATCATAGATAATATCAGATATTATCTATGATCCATCACAAGCGAGAAGGCAAGCCCGATGGTTGATGTCGTCGAGATCGAACGGACCGAGCGCCGCAACAGCACACCGCCCCGCAAGGTTTGGGAGCGGGCGGAGGCCGAGGCACTCTATAACCTGCCGTTCGCGGATCTGATGTTCCAGGCGCAGGGCATCCACCGCGCCAATTTCAATCCGAACCACGTCGAAACCGCGAGCCTGCTCAGCATCAAGACCGGCGGCTGCCCGGAAGACTGCGGCTACTGCTCCCAAAGCGCGCATTACGACACCGGCCTGAAGGCCACCCGCCTGATGCCGCGGGACGAAGTGGTCGCAGTAGCACAGCGCGCCAAGGACGCCGGCGCAACCCGCTTCTGCATGGCCGCGGCCTGGCGCAGCCCGAAGGACCGCGATCTCGACGAGGTCTGCGACATGGTCAGCGCGGTGAAGGGCCTGGGGATGGAAACCTGCGTCACGCTCGGCATGCTGACGCCAAAGCAGGCCGAACGTCTCTCCGACGCCGGGCTCGACTTCTACAACCACAATGTCGACACCTCGCCCGAGTTCTACGACAAGATCATCACCACCCGCACCTTGCAGGACCGCATCGATACGCTGGCGCATGTGCGCGACGCAGGCATCAAGGTGTGCTGCGGCGGCATTATCGGCATGGGCGAGCAGGTCGAGGACCGGCTCGGCATGCTGGTGCTGCTCGCCAATCTGCCCAGCGCTCCGGAGAGCGTGCCGATCAACCTGTGGAACGAGGTCAAGGGCGTGCCGGTCAACGACACCGCCGAGCGTCCCGATCCGATCGCGCTGGCGCGGCTGGTCGCAACTGCGCGCATCCTGATGCCGACCAGCGTGGTGCGCCTGTCGGCCGGACGGCAATACATGACCGATGAACTGCAAGCGCTGTGCTTCCTCGCCGGCGCGAATTCGATCTTCATCGGCGATGTGCTGTTGACCACCAAGAACCCGCAGCGCGACCGCGACGCCGATCTGCTTGATCGGCTCGGCATCGCGTCCCGCCTCGCCTGAGCCAGACCTTCGGCACGCGCGCGGCGCTCGCCGCGCGACCAACGACAAATCCGTGAGTGAAGCATGAGCGCAATCCGTGCGGCCGCGGCCGCTGATTACGCCGCGGCCTTGCACGCCCTGAGCAGGGACGATCGGCTGCGCGGCCTCAAGCCGCGCGCGGGCATCGATTTCGTCTCGAACGACTATCTGGCGTTCGCCAACGCGCCGCGGATCAAGCAAGCCGTTGCCGCGGCGCTCGAAGCCGGCACGCCGATCGGCGCCGGCGGGTCGCGGCTGCTGCGCGGCAATTGCGCGGAGCACGAACGGCTGGAGTCTGAGGCCGCCGCGTTCTTCCGCGCCGAGACCGCACTGTTGTTCGGCGGCGGCTATGTCGCCAATTTCGCGGTGCTGACCACGCTGCCGCAGCGCGGCGATCTGCTGGTCTTGGATTCGCTGGTGCACGCCAGCATCCATGAAGGCGCGCGGGCCGGCCGGGCCGAGTTCCGGTTCAGCGCGCATAATGATCCGCAGGCGGTCGAGGATGCCATTCGCGGCTGGCGCGCCGAGGGCGGCAAGGGCCGGGTCTGGATCGTGGTCGAAAGCGTCTACAGCATGGACGGCGACATCGCGCCGCTCGACGATCTCGTCGCGATCGCCGACCGGCACGACGCGTTCTTGATGGTCGACGAGGCGCACGGCACCGGCGTCTATGGCGAGCAGGGGCGCGGGTTGACGGCGCCCTATGAGGGCCGCGAGAACCTCGTGATCGTGCACACCTGCGGCAAGGCGCTGGGTGCAGCCGGCGCGCTGGTCACGGCCTCGACCGTGCTGCGCGACTTCATGGTCAACCGCTGCCGACCCTTCATTTTCGCCACGGCGCCGTCGCCGCTCGTGGCCATTGCGGTGCGTGAGGCCCTGCTGATCCTGCGCGAGGAGCCCGAGCATCAGCAGCGCCTCGCCAAACTGGTCGCGTTCACGCATCGCGAACTCGATCGGCGCGGCTGGCGCAGCCCGTCGCGCTCGCAGATCGTACCCCACATCGTCGGCGACAATGCCCGCGCGATGCAGCTTGCATCTGCCTTGCAGGGCCGCGGCTTCGACGTCAGGGGTATCCGGCCGCCGACCGTGCCGGCGGGGACGGCGCGACTGCGCATCGCGCTGACGCTCAATGTCAGCGAGGACGACGTGCGCGCGCTGCTCGATGCGCTGGTCGAGGAGACCAAGGTTTGGTCGCGATGAGCGGCCGGATCGTGGTGACCGGCACCGATACCGGGATCGGCAAGACGGTGTTCTCCGCAGGCCTCGCCGGCTTCCTCGGCGCGAGCTACTGGAAGCCGGTTCAGTCGGGCCTCGACGAGGAGACCGATGCGCAACGGGTGGCGCGGCTTGGGGGGCTCCCGGCCGATCGCATCGTGCCGGAACGCTATCGCCTGCGAACGCCGGCTTCGCCACATCAATCCGCCGCGATCGACGGCGTGCGCATCGATCCTGAGGCGCTCGACGTGCCGGCAATCTCTGACCGGCCACTGGTGATCGAAGGCGCCGGCGGGCTCATGGTGCCGCTGAACGACGACACGCTCTACATCGACATCTTCGAACGATGGCGACTCCCGGTCGTGCTCTGCGCCCGCACCGCGCTCGGCACCATCAACCACTCGCTGCTGTCGGTCGAGGCGCTGCGGCAGCGCCGGATCGACATTGTCGGCATCGCCTTCATCGGCGAGAGCAATCCCGAGAGCGAGCGCGCCATCTGCGAGATCGGGCAGGTGCGCCGGCTGGGCCGGTTGCCATGGCTGTCCTCACTCGCAGCAGACACGTTGCAAGCGGCGTTCAAGGCGTCGTTCCGGCGCGGAGATTTCGACGCATGACATCGCCCAAGCGGTCTCCGATCTGGCACCCGTTCACCCAGCACGCGCTGCACGGCGAGATGACGAGGATCGTGCGCGGCGAGGGCGCCTATCTCTACACCGCGGACGACCGCCGCATCATCGACGCGATCGCATCCTGGTGGGTCGTGACCCATAGCCATTGCCATCCGCATATCGTTCGCGCGATCCAGGAGCAGGCGGAGCAGCTCAACCAGATCATTTTCGCCGGACACACCCATGATCCGGCCGAAGCGGTCGCCGCGCAGCTCTTGAAGCTGGCGCCCAGCGGCCTCGACTACGTGTTCTTCTCCGATAGCGGCTCGACCAGCGTCGAAGTGGCGCTGAAGATGGCGCTCGGCTACTGGCACAATATCGGCGTGCCGCGCACGCGGATCATCGTGATGCAGCATTCCTACCATGGCGATACCGTCGGGACGATGTCGGTCGGCGCGCGCGGGGTCTTCAACAGGGCCTACGAGCCGCTGCTGTTCGACGTCGCGACGATCCCGTTTCCAGCCATGGGCCACGAGCAGGCAACCCTCGATGCGCTCGAGGCGGCGTGCAGGGAGCAGACCGCAGCGGCGTTCATCGTCGAGCCGCTGATCCTGGGCGCCGGCGGGATGCTGATGTATCCGGCGTGGGTGCTGAAGGAGATGAAGCGCGTCTGCGAAGCCCATGGCGTGCTGTTCATCGCCGACGAGGTGATGACCGGCTGGGGCCGCACCGGCACCTTGTTCGCATGCGAGCAGGCCGACATCACGCCTGACATCGTATGCTATTCAAAGGGCCTCACCGGCGGGGCGCTGCCGCTCGCGGTGACGCTGTGCCGTGCCGAGATCTACGACGCGCATTATTCCAGCGATCGCACGCGAACCTTCTTTCATTCCAGTTCCTACACCGCGAACCCGGTCGCCTGCGCCGCCGCAAGGGCCAACCTCGAGCTCTGGCAACACGGCGCGGGCGACCGCGTCGCCGCGCTTGCCGAAATGCAGGAGCGCCTGATCGCACCGTTCCGCACGGATGCGCGTTTCGAAAACGTCCGCCGCACCGGAACCATCACCGCGCTCGATCTGAAAGCCGGCGACGCCGGCTATCTTGCCGGCATCGGCCCGAAAGTGCAGGCCTTCTTCGCACGCCGCGACCTGTTGCTGCGGCCGCTCGGCAACACGATCTACGTGATGCCGCCCTATTGCGTCACCGAGGCTGACCTCGCGGAAATATACGCCGCGATCGGGGATGCGGCGGATGAGCTGGGTTGACGTTGCGTCCTGCGCGCCACAAATTCCATGACTGACGACTTGCATGGCGTGCCGTTTTGGACGCGATGGTCGCTCATGTGAAAACGGCGTGCCCTTGCTGACACGCCGATGTGCCGGACCATGCGTGTCTGTGTGGCGCTGGCCTCGCCGCGGGATGCTGCGGTCGTGGCGCGGGATGGGGGCGCGGCGCCGGTCGCGACACATGCGGCGCTGCGGGCCGCGGCGGTGGGGCACGATGCACGACCGCCTGCGCGACTGGGCGCTGCGCAGGTGGAGCATGCTGTGCGGCTTGCGGCCTCGGCGCATGCACGGCCGGCGCTGCCGCGAGGTGCGGCGCCGGCGCGGGATGTTCCGCAGCGGCGGGCGCAGCATGAGCTGTCGGCAGGGCGTGTCCCGCCGGCTGTGCGTGCGCCGCAGGCAAGGCGTTCCCCGCGGGCAACGTGTGTCCTGTTGGCGCTGTGTGCTGTGGCGGCAGCGCGTTTCCGGTGGGCAGCGCGTGTCCTGTCGTTTGAGCGTGCTCCGTCGGAGCGGCGTGCGTCGCCGGCAGCGCTTTTCCGCTCGGCAGCGCGTGTCCCGGCGGCACGGCATTCCCGGTCGACATCGCGTGCTCGGCCGTCGGTTGCGCATGCCGGGGCGGCGGCGCCGCAATCGGCTTGCCCGGGTGTGCGGCGACCACGCCGGCGCCGCTGAACTGCGCGGGGTGTGCGGTCGCGGCGACCGCCGGATGACCATGGTTGTTGGCGAGCGTCAGTGCCGGATTCTTCATCGCCGCTTCCGCGTGCCGGGTTTGCTCGGCGGTCGCTGCCACGTGGTGCTCGTTTGCCGCCGCGACCTGCTGCGGCGTCGGCCGCACCGTGGTGCCGCCGGTGCCGCCATTGTAGCTGACGTTGGTCGTGTTGCTGATCACCGTCTTGTTGTAGACGTTGGCGACCGAGACGTTCGAGATGTTGTTGACGGACCTGTTGTAGTAGAAGCTGCCGCCGCGCCAGTAGCCGCCCTCATAGCCGACGCCGGTGTAGCCGAAGCCATAAGAGATACCGCCGTAGAAGCCGACGGTCGCTCCCCAATATCCGGCGTGGAAAGCGTAGACGCCGTCGTTCCAGCCCCAGTAGCCGGGCGTCCACAGCAGGTCGGGCGCGGGCGGAAGCACCCATGTGCCAGGCACCCAGTAGTAGCCGATATCGTCGCTCCAGGCCCAATAGCCCGGAGTCCAGATATAGCCGGCCGCGGGCATCGGCGGCTGCACATAGACCGGTAGTGGCGGCGGCGCCGCATTCACGGTGATGCCGATGGCGAGCTGCGCGTGTGCAGCGTTGGGCGGCGAGAGACAGCAGAGGCTGAGAGCAAGAGCGAAAGGCAGTCCGGCGATGCGGCGCATGGCAGATAATCCAATCTTCTTCCCCCAGCGTTGGAGTCGAATAGTGGCGACGACATGAACCAGTTGTGAATGTTTGTGCCGACACCGTGATTTCGAGATCACGCGCCGATGCAATCGTTAACGGCAGCGCATGCGCGTCAGCTCGGTGTCAGGATGGAACGCGATCATGCTGATCTCGCGCGCCACACGATTGGGCTTTCACGGAGCCTGGGCGCCGAGACGGCAGGCCGAGGGCAAGGGTGCAGTTCGGTCGGGTCGCTCAGGGGGCACGGCGGTTGCTCAGAACGTTCGGTGCCCCGTCAGAAAACAGAGAGCCAGACGCAATGGACGAGAATGACCTCTACATCAATGTGAGGACGCCCGCGCATGATTGAAGGCGTCAACGCCGGTGACCATGCCGTCCGGGACATGGACTGACACGACCTCGGTTCGACGATCGGAGGAAATTCCGATCGTTGCGGGCTGCTGCTTTATCCCTCGATCGTTGAGATACTCCTGAATTTTCTTCGCCGGCGCTCTCGTTCGCGGGGACCATGTCGTCGTTGAAGGGCCGCGCGCCCACCGGCATCGGTGCCAGGCCCGGCCATAAACGCCGGCTCAATCGCCGGCGCCACGTCTAGCAGTCGAGGGTCGTTTCCCGCTCCCACTGCGTCAGGTGACGCGAGAAATCGTTCCATTCCTGATGCTTCAGCTTCAGATAGGCGGGGACATACGCACCGAGACTCTCGCCGAGCAGCTTGGAGCCTTCAAGCGCGCGCAGCGCGTCGAGCAGGTTGAGCGGCAACTTCTTCACGTCTTGAACCAGATGTCCCTCGGTGTACATGTTGATGTCGAGCCGCTTGCCCGGATCGCGATTGCTCACGATGCCGTCAAGGCCTGCCGCGAGGATCGCGGCCTGGAGGGCGTAGGGATTGGCGGCGCCGTCCGCGAGCCGCAGTTCGAACCGACCCGCTTCGGGAATGCGGATCATGTGGGTGCGGTTGTTGCCCGAGAAGGTGACCGTGTTCGGGCTCCACGTCGCGCCGGAGACAGTGCGCGGCGCGTTGATACGCTTGTAGGAATTGACGGTCGGGTTAAGGATCGCTGCGAGCGCGTCGGCGGAATGAATGATCCCGCCGATGAAGGCATAGCCTACGGAGGAAATTCCGAGCTCCCCCTTCTCATCCTCGAAGACGTTCCGGTCGCCGTTCCACAGCGAGACGTGGACGTGGCAGCCATTGCCCGTCAGGCTCGAAAACGGCTTCGGCATGAAAGTCGCGCGCAACTGGTGCTTTTCGGCGATCGACTTCACCATGTACTTGAAGAATGCGTGCCGGTCGGCGGTAGTCAGGGCGTCGCCATAGTCCCAGTTCATCTCGAACTGACCGTTCGCATCCTCGTGATCGTTTTGATAGGGCTTCCAGCCTAGCTCGAGCATGCTGTCGCAGATTTCGCTGATGACGTCATAGCGCCGCATCAGGGCTGACTGATCGTAGCACGGCTTGGCCTGACGATCGGATCCGTCGCCGACGCTTCCGCCATCCGGCGAGATCAGGAAGAACTCGCACTCGACGCCGCTCTTGAGCTGGAAGCCGCGTTCGGCCGCCTTGGCAATCAGCCGCTTCAGCAGGTTTCGTGGTCCCTGTTCGACCGGCTTGCCGCTCATCCACAAATCGGCGGCGAGCCAGCCGACCTCAGGCTTCCAGGGCAACTGGATCAGGCTGTTCGGGTCCGGGATCGCGAGCATGTCGGGATCTGCCGGCGTCATGTCGAGCCAGGTGGCGAAGCCGGCGAAGCCAGCTCCGTTCTTGGCCATTCCGCCGATCGCTTCTGCGGGGACGAGCTTGGCGCGCTGCGTTCCCAACAGATCCGTATAGGAAATCAGGAAGTACTTGATCTTCCGCTCTTTGGCGACTTCAGCAAGATCGATTGACATGGTACCTCTTTGACTCAAGAGAAAGCCTCAGAACCGGTCCCGGCCAGGAATCCAGTTTGTGCCGACGAGCGGCACGCGCGCGATGGCGGCAGCTTCAAGAGTGAGTGCGACGAGATCTTCCGGCTCGAGATTGTGAACGTGGTTCTTCCCGCAGGCACGTGCGATGGTCTGTGTTTCCAGTGTGAGAACCGAGAGATAGTTGGCGAGCCGGCGGCCCGCGACGACCGGGTCCAGCCGCTTGGCCAGTTCCGGGTCCTGCGTGGTGATGCCCGCGGGGTCGAGGCCTTCGTGCCAATCATCATAGGCGCCGGCCGTCGTTCCGAGCTTGTTGTATTCGCTCTCGAGCGCCGGGTTGTTGTCGCCGAGCGCGATGAGGGCTGCGGTGCCGATTGCGACTGCATCGGCACCGAGCGCAAGCGCCTTGGCCACGTCGGCGCCGTTGCGGATGCCGCCGGAGACGATGAGCTGCACCTTGCGATGCATGCCGAGCTCCTGAAGCGCTTCCACGGCAGGACGGATCGCAGCAAGCGTGGGGATGCCGACATTCTCGATGAAGACGTCCTGCGTGGCAGCCGTGCCTCCCTGCATGCCGTCGATAACGACCACGTCGGCGCCTGCTTTCACGGCGAGCGCGGTGTCGTAATAGGGCCGGCTTGCGCCGACCTTCACGTAGATCGGCTTCTGCCAGTCGGTGATCTCGCGGATCTCTTCGATCTTGATCTCCAGATCATCCGGACCGGTCCAGTCCGGATGTCGCGACGCCGAACGCTGGTCGATGCCTTCGGGCAGGTTCCGCATTTCGGCAACACGTTTCGATATCTTCTGGCCCAGCAGCATGCCGCCGCCACCAGGCTTGGCACCCTGTCCGATGACGATCTCGATGGCGTCCGCGCGACGCAGGTCGTCGGGGTTCATTCCGTAGCGGGAGGGGAGGAGCTGGTAGACCAGAACGGAGGAATGCTCGCGTTCCTCGTTGGTCATTCCGCCGTCGCCGGTGGTGGTGCTGGTGCCGACCGCGCTCGCGCCGCGACCCAACGCCTCCTTGGCCGGCGCCGACAATGCGCCGAAGCTCATTCCGGCAATGGTCACCGGTGTCTTGAGCCGGATCGGCTTCTTGGCGAAGCGCGCACCGAGCACGATGTCCGTACCGCATTTTTCGCGATAGCCTTCCAGCGGGTAGCGGGACACGGAGGCGCCGAGAAACAGCAGGTCGTCGAAATGCGGCACGCGCCGCTTCGCGCCGCCGCCACGGATATCGTAGATACCGGTCGCCGCGGCACGCTGGATCTCCGAAATGGTGTACCGGTCGAAGGTCGCCGAGAAGCGCGGTTCGGTCCGGACTGGCTTTGCAGATGACATCGTCGGCCTTCAGTACGAAGAAAGATTGTCGATATGGAAGTTGTAGAGGCGGCGGGCCGAGGCATACATGCGGAAGTCCTCCGGCTTGACATCGTTCGCGCCGGAGCGGGCGAGGATGGCGGAGAGCCGGGTCCTGTCGTCTGCCGACATAGGTTTCTCGACGCAGTCGGCGCCGAGACTCTTGACCGTGCCGCGGACGAATATGGTGGCTTCGTAGATCGAGTCTCCGAGAGCCTCGCCGGCGTTGCCGAGCACGACGAGATTGCCGGCCTGGGCCATGAATGCGCTCATGGCGCCGATCGAACCCTTGACGATGATGTCAATGCCCTTCATCGAGATTCCGCAGCGCGCGGCGGCATCGCCTTCCACGATCAGGAGGCCGCCCCGGCCGGTCGCGCCGGCCGACTGGCTCGCGTCTCCCATGACATGGACCATGCCCGACATCATGTTCTCGGCGACGCCCTGTCCGGCGTTGCCGTGGATCGTAATCGAGGCCTGCTTGTTCATCCCCGCGCAGTAATATCCGACGTTGCCCTTGACGACGATTTCGATGGGGGCATCGACACCGGCGCCGATGGCATGCTTGCCCGCGGAATTCGTCACCTCCCAGAAGGTCTCGTTGGTGTCCGGCGGCAACCGATGCAGTGCAGCGTTCAGATCGCGGACGGACTGCTGTTCAAGGTCAATCACGTGCATCACGGACGTTCCCAGACGTAGACGGTGGCGGGCTCGGGTTCGAATACGCGCGCCTTCTCTATTCCGGGCAGCACGGCGAGTGCGCGGAATTCCGAGCCAAAGGCGACATAATCATCGGACTCCGCGAGCACGGCGGGTTTGCACGCGACCGGGTCGCGCAACACCGCAAAGCCGTCGCGGGTGCCGACCACAAAGGTAAAAAAGCCGTCCAGCGCGTCGAGGCTGGACGTCAATGCCTCCTTGAGGCTGTCGCCTTCGCGCATCCGCCACGTCAGATACCCCGCGGCAACCTCCGAATCGTTCTCGGTTTCGAACACGAGACCTTCGCGCCGGAGATTGCGCCGTACTGCGTTGTGGTTCGAGAGCGAGCCGTTGTGGACCAAGCACTGGTCGTCGCCGGTCGAGAACGGGTGAGCGCCGTCGGTGGTCACCGCCGACTCGGTCGCCATGCGGGTATGGCCGATGCCATGCGTGCCCCGCATCGCGGGCACGGAGAAGCGGTTCGCCACACGCTCGGGCAGCCCGACCTCCTTGTATATCTCCATGCGCGATCCCGCGCTGACCACGTGGATATCGGGCGCATGTTCGGCAAGCCAGGTCAGCGACTGCGCGCGATGCTGCTTGGGAATCGTCACCACGACATGGTTGGAGCGTCGGACGACCTCGACGTGCGCCTCCAGGGCGGCGCCAAGCCTCTTCGCGAGATCACCGTCAGCGGCGGGATCAGCCACGCGGAGCGTCAGCTTGATGAGATCGTCGGCGCCCGGTCCATAGATGGCAATGCCGGCGCTATCGGGACCGCGCGCCGACATCGTCGCGAGCATTCGCGACAGGTGTCCCCCGAGTTCGGGTTGAAGCCGCTCGTTCTTGAGAAACAATCCGACGATGCCGCACATGCACTGCTCCTTGATCGAGAAGCAATGTAGCAGTCGGAACCGGTTCGTCAACTGCTAGGAATAAAACTTTCCTGAAAAGAAAATGAGCAAGCGGCTGCAACGAGATTAGGCGGAGCGGCGCGGATACACGATGATCGACAGGTAGGTCATCGGGCGCTTGACCAGGACCTCCGGTCCGTGGAGCGCACCGGAATCGAACAGGATGGAATCGCCCGGACGCAACCGGTAGCTCTTGCTGCCGTGCCGATAGAGAACCTCGCCACTCAACATGTAGATGAACTCCGTTCCGGCGTGCTGGAACTCGGTGTAGGCCTCGGCTTCCTCCTTCAGCGTGATGAGATACGGCTCGACGACGACGTCATCGTCGTTCACGTGGCCGAGCAACTGATAGACGTGTCCAACCTTGGTACCGCGGCGCTCGATCACCACGCCCTGCTTGGCGCGAACGAATGAGCAGTCGCGGCGTTCTTCGGATGCAGCGAACAATCGGCTGAGCGGCACTGTCAGCGCGTGCGCAATCGACTGCAGTGTCGAAAGCGACGGGGAAATCTGGCCGTTTTCGATCTTCGAGAGCATGCCGCCAGAGATGTTGGCGGCATTTGCAAGATCGTTGACGGAGAGATCCTGTTCGCGGCGCGTGTCTCTGATCTTTGCGCCAAGCGCACGCTCGAGACTCCGGTCGCTGGCGACCGGAGCGCTCGATCCGGTGTGATAGGTAGAGTCCGCGTCGGTTGCGTCCGTCGATCGCGCTGCGGTCTTTCGTTTCATGTGGTGGTCCCTCTTTCGTCACCCCTCGTAACATGTCGACGAGGCGGGTCGATAATGATTTCTGCAACCGGAGCGGGTCGATTGTCCCTTGTCCCGCGCAAGCCGTTCGGCGTGAAGCCTGTCTATTTTTTCAGATGCTGCCTCCCCCACGGTGCTCGCGCTCATTTCTGTAATTCCGTCGTCGGAGGCAATTATAACTCACAGTGCACAAAATTTATTCTTGAGAAAGTTCCGGTCGGCCGTATCGTGTAGAAAATAGATTTCGTATCAAGAAAGTCACCTGGAGATGTCGTTATGCGGACGGATCGTCGGAATTTCATGAAGGCCACGTTGGGCGCCGCCGCAGTGGCCGCGGCACCCTACGGATTTGTCAAAAGCATCAATCAGGCCTGGGGCGCGCAATCCTGGCTCAAGAAGGGCGAGCCGATCAAGGTTGGCCTCCTCTTCTCGCTCACCGGCGGTCTCGCGGTGCCGGAAGAGGATTCCACCCTCGTGATGCAATACGCGATTGACGAGATCAACAAGGCCGGCGGCATCGCCGGCGCGCCGGTCGAGCCGGTGATCGTCGACGCGAAATCGGACTTCAACGTCTACTCCGAGAAGACCAAGGAGTTGATCCTTCGCAATCGCGTCGTCGCGATCTTCGGCTGCTACACTTCGGCGAGCCGCAAGGCCATCCTGCCGACGGTCATGGCGCAGAATCACCTGCTGTATTATCCGACCTGCTACGAAGGGGCAGAGTGCACGCAGAACACGATCTGTACCGGTCCGCTGGCGAACCAGCACTCCAAGGACCTGATCCCGTTCATGGTTCAGCAATTCGGCAAGAAGGTCTTCTTCGTCGGGTCGAACTATGTGTGGCCGAAGGAATCCAACAAGAACGCCAAGGTCTGGCTGCAACAGGCCGGCGGCGAACTGCTCGGCGAGGAGTACATTCCGCTCGGCAGTTCCGAGTTCGGCCCGGTGCTCAACAAGATCCGCGAAGCCAAGCCGAACTTCATCTTTTCGACCGTGGTCGGCGCGTCCGATATCGCCTTCCACAAGCAGTTCAAGCAGGAGGGTTTCAAGGTCGACTCCATGCCGATCGCCTCGCTCACGACGGGCGAGATCGAAACGCGCGCCATGGGTAACGAATACGGCGCCGGTCACTTTCTGTCGGCCCCGTACTTCCAGGGCCTGGACAATCCGACCAACCACAAGTTTGTCGAGGGTTTCCTCAAGAGCAAATACGGCAAGAACGGCGTCACGCACTACAACATGGAGGAGACCTATCTCTCCGCCTATGTCTTCAAATATGGGCTGGAGAAGGCGATCGCCAAGGTCGGCGTCGAGGACGTGACGCCCCGCGTGATCCGGGACAACACCGGCGGCATCAAGGTCGAGGATGCCGTGTCGCCCGAAGGGCTGATCTGGATCGACGACCAGAACTTCAACACATGGCTGAAGCCGAAGATCGGGCAGTGCCAGGCTGACGGCAGCTTCAAGATCGTGAAGTCATCCGCAGAACACGTCGCGCCGGATCCATACTCGATCTATCCGGATCTCGGCAAGTGCACTGCGGACGGCCTCAAGGCGGCTGACGGCAAGGTCCGCAAGGGCGTGATCTGACATCCGCGCACGACAGAAGCCCGTGGCGCCGAGTCCCGACGCCGCGGGCAAGCGATTGAATTCACGACGGAGCTGCGCATGGCGGTCGGGTCTTTTTTCACGTCGTTCGATCTGAGCGCGTTCATCAACGCGCTCATCCTGGGCGTCAGTATCGCCAGTATCTGGTTGATAGCTGCGCTCGGACTGACGATCATCTATGGCGCTGCCGGCGTGATCAACATGGCGCATGGCGAGTTCATCATGCTCGGCGCCTACAGTTCCTACATGCTGCAGAGTTTTCTGGGTCTTCCATTCATTCTGTGCGTCCCGGCCTCCTTCCTGATCGTGGCCCTGGTCGGCCTGGTGCTGGAGCGCGGACTGATTCGCTATCTGTACAAGCGTCCTCTCGACACGCTGCTGGCGACGTTCGGCGTATCGCTGGTGCTGATGCAGGGCGTCCGGCTGATCTTCGGCAGCGATCCGAAGTACCTCGCGGTGCCGCAAATCTTTTCGAGCAACATCCAGTTCGCCTTCATCAACATCTCCGTGTTTCGCGTGGTCGTTCTGCTGGTGACGCTGGGGATCGTGGCCGCGCTCTGGGCGCTGTTCTATCGGACGCGCTTCGGCGTCCAGGTGCGCGCGGTGATGCAGGACAAGGAGATGGCGGCGTCTTTCGGCGTCAACGCCGACCGGATTTACATGCTGACCTTCGCGCTCGGCGCCGGTCTGGCCGGCGTGGCGGGCTCGCTGTTCGGCGTCCTCAACATCGTGCTCCCGACCATGGGCGCGGCCTATGTGGTGCAGGCATTTCTGGTGGTGGTGGTCGGAGGCGGCACGCTGGCCGGCAGCGTGGTGGCAGGTGGCGCGACCGGCGAGCTGCAGTCGATCTTCGCTTATTTTACCAACGACACGTTCGCCCGCTTCCTGTTGTTCGTGCTGATCGTGGTGTTCCTGCGGATTCGTCCGCAAGGGCTGTTCGCACCCTCGGCCAAGCGGCGCTGAGCGGCAGATGGTGCGTTCGGGAAGGGGAATGCGGACATGAATCTCTATCACAGGCCGGCCGCGCAGTGGCTGTCCTATCTCGTCTTCTACACGGTTCTTGCGGCCGTCCCGTTCGTGGTCAGCGACAACTTCCTGCTGAACCAGCTGTCGACCTACGGCGTGTTCGCGATGCTGGCGCTGTCGATCAGTCTGTGCTGGGGATTTGGCGGCATCCTGAACCTCGGCCAAGGCATCCCGTTCGGTCTCGGGGCCTACGGCATGGCAATGACCATGCAGATGCAGTCGCAGGACGCGTCCAACCCGATGCCGCCCTTCATGCTGAACAACAGCCTGGATCACCTGCCGCTGTTCTGGGTGCCGTTCTGGAACACCAGCGTCGGGATCGTCCTGGCGCTGGTCGTGCCGACGCTGTTCTGCGCGATCTTCGGCTGGCTGATGTTCCGCGCTCGCGTCTCGGGCCCGTTCTTCGCGATCATGACGCTCGCCATGCTGAGTGCGTGGGGCACGCTGATCCTCGACATCCAGCCCTACACCAACGGCGTCAACGGCATTACTCCGCCTGCACCGTTGAAACTTGGCGAGATCGTCGTCGACCCCTACAGTCCGGGCGCCTATTGGACCGTGCTCGCGCTGCTGGTCCTGGCGACGATCATCGCCAAGCTCATGACCCAAAGCCACTTCGGACTGGTCGTGCAGTCCGTGCGCAACGACGCCGAACGTGTTCGCTTCCTCGGCTACAACGTCGCAGGCTACGAGACGGCGATCTACACAATCTCGGGCTTCTTCGCTGCGGTGGCCGGCTGCTGCTGGGTGATGCTGACCCAGTACGTCTCGCCCGCCCAATTCGATACCACCTTCAGCCTGTCGATGGTGATCTGGGCGGGGATCGGCGGCCGAATGTCCCTCATGGGTGCAATCCTCGGCGCCTTCCTGATCCAGGGGGCGCAGAGCTATCTCGGCGACGCGTTCCTGAACACCTGGCTGCTGATCCTCGGCGGCTTCTTCATCCTCGTTGTGCGCTTCCTGCCCAAGGGGCTGATCGGGCTGGTCGAGAGTGCGCTCGGACGCTTGTCCACGTCGACCGGCGGCAAGACGGACGGCAACGGCGTGTCTTCCGTGCAGGGCCGCCTGCTGTCGCAACCCGGCGAGTGAGGTGCGGCCATGAGCTTTCTCGAGATACGCAATCTCTGCAAGAGTTTCGACACCGTCTCGGTCATCAACGATTTCAGCATTGAGCTGGTCGAACAGACGTTGTGCTGCCTGGTGGGACCGAATGGGGCCGGCAAAACCACAACGATGGATCTGATCACCGGGCGGCAGAAGCCGACCTCGGGGACGATCATGTTCTGCGACGACGATATCACCGGCCTCGATGAGCACGAGATCGCCCGCCGCGGCATCGGCCGCAAATTCCAGGTACCGGCGGTATTTCGCGACCTGACAGTGCGACAAAACCTGGAAGTTGCTTATAGCCGCAGCACAAATCCGCTGAAGAACCTGTTTCGCTTCCGGGCGCCGGGCTTTGCGGCGAAGCTCGACGAGGTCTTGTCGCTCACCGGCCTTGACGGCAGGCTGAATATCGAGTCCGGCATTCTCTCGCACGGCGAGACCCAGTGGCTTGAGATCGGCATGGTGCTGATGCAGGACCCGCGCCTGCTTTTGCTCGACGAGCCGGTCGCCGGCATGACTGAGTCGGAGATCGAGAAGACCGCGGAGATCTTCAACAAGCTCAAGCGGACCAATTCCCTGGTGGTGGTCGAGCACGATATGGCCTTCGTCCGCCAGATCGCCGACGTGGTCACCGTGATGCACATGGGGAGCCTACTCGCGCAGGGGCCGATCAGCGAGATAGAAGCCAACGAGCGCGTCCGCGAAGTCTATCTCGGCGACTCTGAGGAGGCCTGATCATGCTGCTCGCGATGGACCGGGTCACCTCCTATTACGGCAAGACGGCGATCCTGAAGGACTTTTCTTTCGGCATCGAAGAAGGCAAGTGTCTGTGCGTTCTTGGCCGCAACGGCGTCGGCAAGACCACGCTGATGCGCACCATCATGGGATTGACCGACAGGTCGGTCGGCGACATCACCATCAAGGGAGCGCAGATCGGTTCCTCGCCGACGCATCTCCGGGCGAAGCTCGGTATCGGCTACGTCCCTCAGGGGCGTGGAATTCTCTCGGAGTTCACCGTCCGCGAAAACATTCTGCTGGGGACCTTCGCGCGCCACGACGGTCGTCCGGAGATTCCGGATATCTGCCTTCAGATGTTCCCCTATCTGAAGGCGAATCTCGACCGCCGGGCAGGCCTCCTGTCCGGCGGTCAGAAGCAGCAGCTTGCCATCGCGCGCGCGTTGGCCGTCGATCCCAAAATCCTGCTGCTCGACGAGCCCACCGAGGGCATTCAGCCGAACATCGTTCACGAGATCGGCGAGACTCTCATGACCCTCAATCGCAAGCTCGGAATTACCCTTCTTCTCACTGAGCAGCATATCCGGGTCGCCCGGCGGTTGGGGGACGCGT
The DNA here is from genome assembly GCF_054822705.1 of Bradyrhizobium sp. USDA 4454. Taxonomy (NCBI): domain Bacteria; kingdom Pseudomonadati; phylum Pseudomonadota; class Alphaproteobacteria; order Hyphomicrobiales; family Nitrobacteraceae; genus Bradyrhizobium; species Bradyrhizobium sp. USDA 4454. The sequence continues at coordinate 8,247,838 of NZ_JBTRCN010000001.1, read as the reverse complement.
TCCTGATGGTCGACAATGGCCGCCTGGTCGCGAGCGGTCCGATGGCCGAACTGACCGACGACGTCATTCACAATCACCTCACCATTTAGCTAACTGGAGCAGACTGATGATTCCGATCCCTCGACCGTCGACGCCTGATGCCCAGCGCATGATCAAGGAACACAAGGAATGCATTGATTCGATGAAGGGCGTTGCCGGCAACAGCGTGCTCAAATGCGCGACGCCCGGCGATACCACGACGGTGACCGGCGGAATTCATGACGATTTCCAACTCAATCGCGTCCTGCTGCGGATGCGCGCCGCGCCGGCGAAAGGCAAGCTCGTCGTCGTCTGCACCAAGGTCGAAAAGGAATGGCGTATCGCCCGGCTCTCGGGCATCCGCGGCGTGCCGCCCGAGTTCGTCAATGACAAGGTCTACGACAACGAACAGGACCCGCAACACGACATCTTCCTGATGCGGCTCGAGGAATATCCGGAGAACGACGGATTCCCCGAGCACTTCCGCGAAGGATGGAAGCGCCGCGACGACATGTGGACTGTGACCTGATTGCTATCGAAGCGAAATGTCTAGGGTTGAGGGCAAGATCATGAGTTGGATGAAGATTACCGGCTACGCGGACAAGTTCAGCGTGCACCCCGGAGACACCATCAAGTTCTATGTGAATTGCGACGGTCCGGCCGAATACAAGGCCGAGATCGTCAAGATGATCCATGCGGATACCAATCCCCGCGGACCGGGATTCATCGAGGAGAAGATCGAGGCGGCCTGCAACAGCACATACAAGGGCATGAAGCAGGATATCTATGGCGGCTCCTACGGCTTCGTCGTGGACAAGCCGCAATTCTGCCTCGAGAGCGTAACGCTCCAGTGCTGGATCTGGCCGACCACGCCGAAGACCCATCCGAAATACTGGAAGCACGGTGCCCAGGGTCTCGTCACGAAATGGCTTGACGGCAAGGGCTACGGTCTCTTCATCAACGAGGAAGGCTGTGTGGAATTCCGCGTCAACGACCAGGTCGTCACGACCGGGGCTCCGCTGCGCGACCACGCCTGGCACTTCATCGCGGCGACGTTCGACGCCAAGACCGGCGAAGCGGTGCTCTATCACGAGCCGCAGATCGTCTACGCACTCGATCCGGAGATCGCTCCGGTCACCAAGAAGCTGTCGACCAGGCTCGCCTACACGCCGGGTACGCCAACCGTGATCGCCGGCTACTGCGGCGCGCTCAGCGACGCGCCGCAGGCAAAGGCGTCGGTGCCGCCCGGTATCCTCATCAAGGGACACTACAACGGCAAGATCGACAGTCCGCGGGTGTGCAACCGCGCCCTCAGCCGCCTCGAGATCGAGACCATGAAGCTCGGTGCGCAGCCAGGTCTCACGGAGCGGCGGAACTCGGGTCCGACCGGCAAGCTCTCCGAGGCGATCGTCGCGTCCTGGGATTTCTCGGACGGTATCAACACGCTGGTCGGCAAGGACAAGGGGCCCTACCTGTTCGATGCGACCATCGTGAACTGCCCGACCAGGGCGATGACCGGTTACAATTGGGAAGGCCAGGTGTTCGACTGGAAGACTGCGCCGGAACAGTACGGTGCCATCCACTTCCATGATGACGACATCGACAATGCGCGCTGGCAGGTCAGCTTCGAGTGGTCTGTGCCGAAGGGTACCAGCAGCAAATTCTATGCAGCAAAGCTGACGTCCAAGGACGGCGACGAGGACTACATCCCGTTCTGGGTGGTGCCGCGCGTGGGCGAAGCAACGGCCAAGGTCGCCTTCATGGTTCCCACCATCAGCTACATGGCCTATGCCAACGAGCATCTCGCGAACAATGCGGGCGGCGCCGAGCTGCTGGTCTATCGCGTGCCGATCATGCAACAGCAGAACATGTTCCTCTCGGAGCACCGCGAGTATGGCGGATCTATCTATGACACGCACACCGACGGCAGCGGCCTCTGTCTGTCGTCGCGGCTGCGTCCGATCCTGAGCATCCGGCCGAAATACGATCACTTCCTCGCGCAGGCGCCGTGGCAGTACCCGGCCGATCTCCACATGATCTACTGGCTGGAGAAAAAGGGCTACGAGTACGATGTGATCACCGACGAGGACGTCACCTATGACGGCCTTGCGCGGCTGGAAAACTACAATGTGATCATCACCGGCTCGCACCCCGAGCACAACAGCGGGCCGCAGCTCGATGCGCTCCACAACTACATGCAACGTGGCGGCCGCTTCATGTATATGGGAGCCGACGGTTGGTACTGGGTCCACTCCTACCATCCGGCCTATGACGGCCTCGGCCGCGGCATCGTGACGGAGATGCGGCGTTGCGAGAGCGGCATCCGCACCTGGCGCGCCGATCCGGGCGAATATTATCACCAAGGCACCGGCGAGCTGGGAGGCATGTGGCGCTTCCGCGGCCGCTACCTGCACACGGTGGCCGGAACCGGCATGTCGTCGGAAGGCTTCGACATCTCGTCGTACTACTCGCGGACGCCGGAGAGCAACGATCCGCGCGTGGCCTGGGCCTTCGAGGGCATCAATTACGACGAAAAGCTCGGCAATTTCGGCCTGGTGGGCGGCGGCGCCGCCGGCACGGAGCTCGACATCGTCGACACCATGCTCGGCAGCCCGCCGCACACGCTGGTGGTCGCGACGTCCGCCGGCCGGCACACCGAAGGTTACCTGCTTGTCATGGAGGACTACGGCTTCAATCAGCAGGGTCTCGACGGCACGCAGCATCCGCGCGTGCGCTCGGACATTGCCTATCACGAGACTCCGAACGGCGGCGCGTCCTTCGCGTTCTCGTCGATCGCATTCTGCGGCGCACTGCCCTGGAATAACGGCGACAACAACATCTCGACGTTGGTTGGAAATGTACTCGACCGCTTCATGGCGGACGGTCCGCTGCCGATGCCGGATGCAGCCGCCATTATCCATCGCGGGCGCGCGGACTACGACCAGCCGATGAACAAGGCGCGCAAATAGCGCTGATGCCGGCAGCACGGGGGCGCCGCTGCGGCGCCGCCCCCGACAACATGAGGTGCAGCATGCTCGCGCATCCCGACACCGCCTATGTCGATGAAGGCGTTGATTTTCTCGACGCCCGGCTTTTCGACGCCTGTCGCGCACCGTTCGGCCTTGCGACGGTGTTGCCGCGCCGCGCCTATACCTCGGAGGTGTTCCAGCAGCTCGAGAACGAGAAGGTCTGGACACGCGACTGGATCTGCGTCGGCACGTCGCCGGAGATCGACGGGGTCCACGATCTCCTGCCTTATACGATCGGACAGCACGCAATTCACGTGCAGCGGCAGGAAGACGGTTCGCTGATCGGACGCTTCAACAAGGCGCAACATGGCGGATGCCGCAGCATCCCCGCTCAGTGCCGGACCGGGAAGAAGACCAAGTGCTCTTATACGTCCTGCGGCTACAGCCGCGATCGCGGCGTCATTCAGGGCGGCGCCTTCGCGGAGATGTCGCCGCAGATGGGACAGTATCTCGGCGCGGTGCCGGAGCGGCTGCTTCCAGCGAAGGTGAAGACGGCGGGTCCGCTGATCTTCGCCAATGTCGATCCCACGCACGATGTCGAGCGTCAACTCGATCAGCCGGTCTTGGCGAAAAATCTGGTAAGGCTCAGTGGGCACTGGCAGGAGCATCATTCCAACTGGAAGCTGGCCGGTGCGGCCCTGATCGACGTCGCGCGCTCTCACGAAGCAGGAGGTGGAGCCGTCAATCACATTGCGGCAGACTGGTTCTTTCCGAACCTGGTGCTGATCAGGGCGCGGCATGCGACGCTTGCGATCGTGCTTCAGCCAACGGCGATGGACCAGACGCTCTGGCGGCTCTCCTTTTTCAGCGCTCCCGATCTGTCCCACGTCAGGCATGAATCGGCTTACGGCGCGCTCCTGCGGCTGACTGAAAAGGCCGCGGCCGAGGCGACCACGCGACAGGCCAATGTCGAATTGTGCCTGGCCGGGGACGCGTTGGAACGCAGCCGAGCGGGCTGGCAGTTCAATCAGCTGCTGATTCAGCGAATCACGGAGCATCACGTTTCCTACTGGAACGCTCCCTTGGCGCACGCGTGACGGAGGCGCGGATGGTGTCCAGCGTCCAGCAAGTGAAGTACGAGTTCCTCGCCTATATCAAGGAGTTCGACGAACTCTTCCCGCACTGGTGCGTCGGTATTTCCGATGCTCCCAAGCAGGCATTGTTCGAGAAGCACGGCGTCCACACCGAGCAGGATCCCTGGCTGTACAAGCAACTGCTCACGCACAGGGCCGCGCGGACGGTCTACGACTACTTCGTCCAGCATCTGAAGACCGCCGGCGTCCCGCCCGAGGGCGACACGAACGAGTTCGACTGCGTCTACCTGTTCAGGATTTCCTCCCACACCCGCCAGTAAGGAAAGCCCATGCCAACCACAAGCGAGGGCGAAGCCGCCTTCATGGAACGCGACTACGAGAAGGCGCGGCTGATCTGGGAGCCGCTGGCGGAGACCGGAGATGCCGAGGCCGAGGCCTGGCTCGGGGCTCTCTATGCCAATGGGTTCGGGGTCGAGCGCGACACGTCGCGCGCCTTCGTGCTGTACCTGCGTGCGGCCGAGAAGGGCAATCCGCTGGCCGCCAACAATGTCGGCGCGATGTATGCAAGGGGGCAGGGGATCACCGCGGATGCGGCGCAGGCCGCCTCCTGGTTTCGCCGGTCGGCCGAGCAGGGCGACGTGCTCGGGCAATTCAACTACGCCTCATTGCTGACCAAGGGACAGGGCGTTGCGGTCGACATGGCGCAGGCCGTCGAGTGGTACCGGCGCGCAGCATCGGCCGGGCACTATCCGTCGCAGGCGCGGCTTGGCTATTGTTATGCGAGGGGACGCGGTACGCCGGTCGACCGTATCGAGGCATTTGTCTGGCTCAGCGCTGCGGCCCGGCATGGTGTCGGCCTCGCGATGGCCGAGCTCGAAGAGCTCGTCGGGAGCATGAGCGAGGACGAAAAGCGCGAAGGCCGTCGCCGTCTCGGCGAGCGCGGTGGTTCGCAGATGACCGCACTGCCGGTCTGAAGAGTTCTCCGCGGTTCAGCAAGTCCCGGTACGGGAACGAGCGGCCTGCAGCGTATTGCGCAACAGGCAGGCGATCGTCATTGGGCCGACCCCGCCCGGCACCGGCGTGATCGCCCGCGCGACCGCCACGGCTTCGGCGAACGCCACGTCTCCGACCAGCCGTCCCTTCGGCGCACCGGCTGTGGGCAGCCGGTTGATCCCAACGTCGATCACGATCGCACCCGGCTTGATCCAGTCGCCGCGCACCATCTCCGGACGGCCGACCGCGGCGATCAGGATATCAGCCGTCCGGCATAGGCCCGCCAGTTCGCGGCTTCTAGAGTGCGCCGTCGTGACTGTACAGTCGGCCTGGAGCAGCAGTTGTGCGATTGGCTTGCCGACGATGTTCGAGCGGCCGAGCACCACGGCGTGCAAGCCGCGTGGCGCAGGCTCCACCGATTGCAGCAGCAGCATGCAGCCCAGCGGCGTGCAGGGAACGAGGCCGGGCAATCCGCTCATCAGGCGCCCGGCATTCTCGGGATGGAAGCCGTCGACGTCCTTGACGGGATCGATGGCCTGGATCACCGGATCGGTCTGGATATGGGCGGGCAGCGGTAGCTGCACCAGGATCCCGTCGACCGCGTCGTCGGTGTTCAGCCGCGCGATCAGTGCAAGCAGCTCCGTCTGAGACGTGTCGGCGGGCAACCGGTGCTCGAATGATCGCATGCCGGCGGCGACAGTCTGCCGCGATTTGGATCCCACATAGACTTCGCTGGCCGGATCGTTGCCGATCAGCACGACGGCAAGGCCGGGTTGCCGGCCTGCCTGGCGGCTCCATTGCGCGACCTCGACCGCGATTTCCGCACGCAGCTTGTCCGCGATCGCCTTGCCGTCGATGATGCTCGCCCGCATTGCTCAGTCCCTGAAGATCACGGTCTTTCGTCCGTTGAGGATCACGCGGCCGTCGATGTGCCAGAATACGGCTCGCGACAGCACACGACGTTCGATGTCGCGGCCCTTGCGCACGAGATCGTCCGGTTGGTCCTGGTGCGAGATGCGTTCGACGTCCTGTTCGATGATCGGCCCCTCGTCGAGGTCGGCCGTCACGTAATGCGCGGTGGCACCGATCAGCTTGACGCCGCGGCTGTGCGCCTGATGGTAGGGCTTCGCTCCCTTGAAGCCCGGCAGGAAGGAATGGTGGATGTTGATGCAGCGGCCCGCGAGCTTGACCGAGAGATCGTCGGAAAGGATCTGCATGTATCGCGCCAGCACGACGAGATCGACTTGGCGCTGTTCGACGATTCGCCAGATTGCAGCTTCCTGCTGCGTCTTGGTCTGCGGCGTGACCGGGAGATGATCGAAGGCGATGCCGCTCAGATCGTGATGGAGATAGGTTTCGCGGGGATGATTGGATACGATGCCGGCCATCTCGATTGCGAGTTCGCCGATGCGCCAGCGGTAGAGCAGATCGGCGAGACAGTGGTCGAAGCGCGACACCAGGATCAGGACCCGCGCCTTGTCCGACGTCGCACGCAGCGTCCATTGCATGTTCAGGTCCGTCGCCAGGCCAGTCAGCGCCTCTCGAAACCCGGACAGACCGCCGCCGTCCAGGACGAAATTGAAGCGGATGCGCGCAAAGAACAGATTGGTCTCGACGTCATCATATTGGTGGGCTTCCTGGATGTTGCCGCCTGCGTCGAACAGAGTCCGTGCCACTGCCGCGACGATGCCGGGTCGATTCGGACAGGAAAATGTCAGGACGAAGCTGCTGGCGGACATTGAGGATCCATATCGTTGAAGGGATCACGGGCCGGTCGGCGAGCCTTGCCAGGTCAGGCCGAATTCGGCCGCGCTCTCGGAGAACCAGTGCCAGAAGCTTTCTGCGAGGCTGCGGAACAGGCTGATCTCGAAGCAGGCAGTGCCGTCGGGCGCATCGTCGCGTCGCCAGATCGTGACGCCGAGATGGGACACGATCGTGGTCGCAGCGTCGCCGCTCTTGAACGCGTGGCCGTCGAGATCGATCGGGAATCCCTTGGCCAAGGTGTCCCTGATCGCCGTGCCGCCGACGCGAAACACCGCGTAACCGCCGCTCTGGTCCGAAATCGACGCCGCGCCGGCGACCAGCGATCGGAAAGACGCATGGAACGACGCGGGGTCGGTCTCGCTGATGCCAAGCCATGATTGCGGGCCGAGGCCGACAAACGCGATGTCGCGTCCTGTCACGAAGGCGGGACGTTCCGGCAAGGCCACCTGGAAAGACTGCGCGATGCGTGCGCGCAGGGCCTGCTCCTGCCCCCGACGGGCCTGCACGGTCGCAAGCGCAAGGCCGCGACGCTCCATGATCGTCACGCCCCCGCCGGATACGCCGTGCGGGACCCACGACAAGGCAGGCGTCTGAGTTAGCTCAGCCATGGAGACGCTTCCCGTCGGGGTCGAGGAAGACGGGCGATACTACCTCCACCACGGTGTCGCCGTTCCGGACCGGATCATAGGCGCGCATGCGCTGGTCGTGGCGGGCGGGTCCGTGCTTGAGGAAGCCGAGCCCGATCCAGTGTCCGAGCGTCGGCGAGAAGGCGACGGAGGTCACGTACCCTTCATCGTTCTCCATCGTCGCCCGAGCCCCCGGCGCGAGGAAGTGCGCGCCGGCGCGGAGCCGCTCACCCCGATCAACCGGGCGGATGCCGACCAGCGCAGGCCGATCGGCCGCGATCAGGCCGGGGCGTTGTGCCAGCACCCGCCCGATGAAGTCCTTCTTCCGGGACATCATGCGGCCGAGGCCGAGATCGGCTGCGGTCGTCATGCCGTTGAGCTCGTTGCCGGCGACATGTCCCTTCTCGATGCGCATGACACCGAGCGCTTCGGTGCCGTAGGGGATCGCGCCGATCCCGGCGCCGGCGTCCATGATCGCCCTGATCGCCGCGTCGCCGAACGTCGCCGGCACCGCGATCTCATAGGCGAGTTCGCCGGAGAACGACACGCGGTAGATCCGTGTGGTCACGCCGCGCCAGGCGAATTCGGCGCAGCCCAGATACGGCAGCGCCGCATCGGAGACGTCGAAGGCGTCGCCGAGCAGGCGCGCGAGAAGCTCGCGGGAGCGAGGACCGGCGATCGCGTACTGCGACCACTGCTCTGTGACCGACATCAACTGAACGTCGAGCTCCGGCCACAGCACCTGGCGGGCGTGTTCGAGATGCTGCATCACCTTGCCGGCGTTCGCCGTCGTGGTCGACATCATGTAGTGATCGGGGGCAAATCGCGCACAGGTGCCGTCGTCCATGGCGATGCCGTCTTCGCGCAGCATCAGCCCGTAGCGGACCTTGCCCACCGGCAGGGTCGAGAACGTGTTGGCGTAGATGCGATCGAGAAAAATGCCTGCGTCGCTGCCCTGGACGTCGATCTTGCCCAGCGTGGACACATCGCAGACCCCGACCCGTTCCCGGGTCTCGCGGACCTCTCGGCTCACCGTGGCCAGCCAGTCGGTCTCGCCCGGTTGTGCGAACCATTGTGCGCGCATCCATTGCCCGGCCTCCACGAAGGTGGCGTTTCGTTCGCCGGCCCAGCGATGTCCGGCGGTCAGACGGGTCGGCCGGAATTGCCTGCCACGATGGTGTCCCGCAAAGGCCGCGATTGCGACCGGCGCATAGGGCGGGCGTAGCATGGTGGTGCCGACCTCGCTCATCGTGCGGCCGGTCAGTTCGGCCATGATCGCGTGGCCGTTCACGTTCGAGGTCTTGCCCTGATCGGTCGCCATGCCGAGCGTGGTGTAGCGCTTGAGAAGTTCGACGGACCTGAAACCTTCGCGGGCGGCGAGCGCGACATCGTCGTCGGTCACATCATTCTGGAAATCGACGAATGCTTTCGACCGCGAACCGGCGACATGCCAAAGCGGTGAGATACCGTCGAACTCGGCCTCCGCCTGTGGGATGGCGATCGCCTTGGCCGAAAAGCCGAGAGCGTCCGCAATTTGCGATCCCGCTGTGGCGCCGTCGCGCAGGGCGTCCGGCAGCGTGAAATGTCCGGCTGCGGCGCCGACCACGGTCATGCCGGGCGGGACCGTGCCCGGGATGAAAGTGGCGAGCGGCTCCGACCATTGCGGCCGGCTGCCGAGATGGGTCGTCAGCGCCAGGTTCGCATTCCACCCGCCGGAGATCGCGAGCAGATCCACCTCGAGTTCACGGATGCGGCCGCTGGCGTCGCGCACCACGACGGCCTTGAGCCTGTGGCCGCCGCGCGTATCGATCACTTGCGCGCCGGGAATGACCGCAATGCGCGCGTCCTTTGCCCGGCTCGCGAGTGCTGGATGGACCTGAGGCCGCGTGTCGATAACGGCGGCAACCTCGACGCCGTGATGCACGAGGTCGAAGGCGGTCGACCAGGCATCGTCGCAATTGGCAAAGACCGCGCACCGGTGACCCGGCGCCACTGCGAACCGGTTCAGAAAAGTGCGGACCGCGGAGGCGAGCATGACACCCGGCCGATCATTGCCGCCGAATACGATCGGGCGCTCGAGGGCACCCGCGGCGAGGACGCTGCGCCTGGCGACGATTTTCCAGAGGCGTTGGCGCGGCTGCTGCGGCGCGGGGACGGGCAGATGGTCGGACACCCGCTCAATGGCGCCATAGGTGGCCGAGTCGTAGACGCCGAACACGGTCGTCCGGCGCAGCACGCGGACGTTCGGCAAGGCCTCGAGCTCCGCGACGGTCCGCCGGACCCAAAGCGGGCCGGCAAGGCGGTCGATCTCGTGCATATCGGCGTTGAGCCGGCCGCCTGCGGCGAAGTCCTCCTCGCAGAGGATGACGCGCGCCCCGGTGCGACCGGCGGCGAGGGCTGCGGCAAGCCCGGCCGGACCGCTGCCGATCACCAGAAGGTCGCAGAATGCATGCGTCTTCTCGTAGCTGTCGGGGTCGGCTTCGTTGCTGGCGCGTCCGAGCCCCGCCGCGCGGCGGATCGCCGGTTCATAGATCCTCTCCCAGAACGCGGCCGGCCACATGAAGGTCTTGTAGTAGAAGCCTGCGACCAGGAACGGCGAGAGCAGCGAATTGACGGCCGCGATGTCGAGCTTCAGGGACGGCCAACGGTTCTGGCTGCGCGCCTCCAGCCCGTCGAACAGCTCGATGGTCGTCGCGCGCGTATTCGGCTCGCGCCGCGCGTCCCGCCGCAGTTCGACCAGAGCATTGGGCTCTTCCGCGCCTGCCGTCAGGATGCCGCGCGGCCGATGGTACTTGAACGAGCGTCCGACCAGCCGGACGCCGTTGGCGAGCAGCGCTGCGGCGAGCGTATCGCCGGCGAAGCCGGAATAGGATCTGCCGTCGAACGAGAAGCGCAGTTGGGCCGAGCGGTCGATCTGTCCGCCTGTGCCGAGCCTGTAGGGTCCGGGGCGATTACCCATGGTCAGGTACCGCAAAGGGCTGAGCCGAGGATCTCGTGCGTGCGCGTGTCGCGTGTCACGCGTACCCAGCTCCGGCAGCCATTGGCATGATACCAAAGCTCGGCATGCGGCCCGGCCGGATTGTCCCTGAGATAGGTTGCCTCGTAGAACCGGCGGGGCGCATCGGGCGCGGCGGGATCGGGGCGCGGCACCGGATCGCCGTAATAGACGAACTCGCTGAGGTCGCGCTCACCGCAAAAGGGACATGGGATACGCATCTCGGAGTGTCCGTCGCAAGCCTAGTGAAGGTTGGGTTGGGCGCCCTGGCCCTTTTCATCGATCAGATGACCGGTCTCGAAACGATCGAGCCGGTAGTCGGACGCGACCGCGTGATGTTCGTCGCGCGCGAGCAGATGGGCGAAACACCAGCCTGATGCGGGCGTCGCCTTGAAGCCGCCATAGCACCAGCCGGAATTCAGGTAGAGCCCGTCGAGCGGCGTACGATCGATGATCGGCGAGCCGTCCATCGACATGTCGAGCAGGCCTGCCCAGTTGCGCAGGATGCGGACCCGCCCGATGATCGGCATCAGGGCCATGCCGCCTTCGCAGACGTCCTCGACGACGGGCAGATTGCCGCGCTGGGCGTAGGAGTTGTAGCCGTCGATGTCGCCGCCGAACACCAGCCCACCCTTGTCGGACTGGCTGATGTAGAAATGTCCCGCGCCGAAGGTGACGACGCCGGGGATCAGCGGCTTGATGCCTTCGGAAACGAAGGCCTGGATCAGATGGCTCTCGATCGGCAATCTCAGGCCGAGCATCTTCGCGACCCGAGAACTGCTGCCGGCGACGGCGAGTCCGACCTTGCCGGCGCGGATTTGGCCGCGCGTGGTCTCGACGCCGACCACGCGATCCCGATCGCGGATGAAGCCGGTGACTTCGCAATTCTGGACGATGTCGACGCCGAGATCGCTGGCGCCGCGTGCATAACCCCACACCACGGCATCGTGTCGCGCGGTGCCGCCGCGACGCTGCAACAGACCGCCCTTGATTGGAAACCGGGCATTGTCGAAGTCGGCAAAGGGGAGAATGCGGCGAACCGCGTCTGCATCGATCAGCTCGGCATCTGCGCCGGCGAGCCGCATCGCGTTGCCGCGGCGCGCGAAGCTGTCGCGTTGTGCGTCCGAATGGAACACGTTGAGCACGCCGCGTTGGCTGACCATGGCGTTGTAGTTCAATTCCTGCTCGAGCCCTTCCCAGAGCTTCATCGACCATTCGTAAAACGGCTCATTCCCCGGCAGCAGGTAGTTGGACCGGATGATGGTGGTGTTCCGTCCGGCGTTTCCGGATCCGATCCAGCCCTTTTCGAGCACGGCGACATTCCTGACGCCGTGCTGCTTGGCGAGGTAATACGCTGTCGCGAGACCGTGCCCGCCCCCGCCGACGACGATGACGTCGTAGCTCGGCCGCGGCTCCGCGTCCCGCCAGACCGGTTGCCAGTCGCGATGGCCGCGGAGCGCCTGCCGGGCGAGGGAGAGAAACGAGTAGCGCATGGTCGCGGCACCCCGAGAAGCTTGTGAGCCAAATCTTCTCCTGATATGCAAATCGACATATGGCAAAAAACGACCAAAACTTGTCCTTGGACGACAAGCCGAGAATGCGGCGGGTGGGCTTTTTGCTGATCCCGGGATTTGCCTTGTTGTCCTACGCGTCTGCGATCGAGCCGCTTCGGGCCGCCAACGTCCTGACCGGCAAGCCGCTCTATCGATGGCAACACATTTCGATTCAGGGGCATGATGTCGTCGCCTCCAACGGCGTGCGCATCCAAGCCGATGCAAGCATTGCCGATATCGGCAGATTGGATGCGGTGATCGTATGCGCCGGAGGAAACCCGCAGACCTTCCGTCATCCGGCGACGCTGGCCTTCCTGCGCAAGGCTGCACGGCACGGTGTCAGACTGGGAGGGGTGTCGGCCGGTCCCTTTCTGCTCGCACGCGCGGGCGTGCTCGACGGCTACCGGTGCACCGTCCATTGGGAGCACATCCCGGCGTTCACCGAGACGTTTCCTTTTCTGCGCCTGAGTCACTCGCTGTTCGAGATCGACCGGGACCGCTTCACGTGCGCCGGCGGTATCGCGGCGCTCGACATGATGCATGCGCTGATCCGCATCGATCATGGCGCGGCGGTCGCGGCCTCCGTCAGCGACTGGTTCCTGCAAACGGAAGTCCGCCGCGGCGAGGTGGCTCAGCGCCTCGCGCCCGCCGAACGCTTTGGCGTGCATCATCCGAAGCTGGTTCTTGCGCTGTCGCGGATGGAGAAGAGCATCGAGGCCCCGATAGGCCCGCGCCGGCTCGCACGGGACGTCGGCCTCTCGGTCCGCCAGCTCGAGCGGTTGTTCGCGCGGCATCTGCGCAGCACGATCACGCGGCGCTATGCGCAATTGCGCCTGGAGCGCGCCAGGCTGCTGCTGCGGCAGACGACCTTGCCGGTGAGCGAGATCGCCACCGCCACAGGCTTCGCAACCCACGCGAATTTTTCCCGGGCCTACCGCCGTCAGTTTGGCCAGACACCGCGCCGGGAGCGTGCGATCGACTGAATGGCGTCGATGGCAGCGGATGTGGGTTTTCAACGCCGCCAGACATGCTTTATGGATAGTCTTGTTACAACGAGGTGACATGGCTCGTCATGGCGGCGATGAACACTGATGCTTGGCGGGTGGGTGTGCTGTTCTCCCAAACCGGGGTGACGCAGGCGATCGAGCGGACGCAGCTCAATGCGACTTTGCTCGCGATCGACCAGATCAACGGCAATGGCGGCATCCTCGGGCGGCGCATCGAGCCGGTCATGTACGATCCGGCCTCAGACCCAAAGAAGTCCCGTGCCTTTGCGGAACGGCTGTTCCAGGTCGACCGGGTCAGGCTGCTGTTCGGCTGTTACATGTCGAGCACTCGGAAGGCCGTGTTGCCCGTCGTCGAGGGGCATCGCGGCCTGTTATTTTATCCGACGCTCTACGAAGGCTTCGAGTATTCGCGACACTGCATCTATGCAGGCGCCGCTCCCAATCAGAACTCGCTGCAACTTGCGCGATTCCTGCTGTCGACCTACGGCAATCGCTTTCTGTTTGTCGGCTCGAACTACATCTATCCCTACGAATCGAATCGGCTGATGGCGGACTTCGTGGCGCAGGGAAGCGGAAAGGTCCTCGACGAAATCTATGTGCCGCTCTATCCGCAGGAAAAGGATTTTGAGAAGGTCATCAATCGGATCAAAAAGACCTCGCCGGACGTGATCCTGTCGTCGGTCGTCGGCAGCGGGACGTCTCGTCTCTACAAGGCTTATCGCGCCGCGGGTTTTGATCCGGCTCGAATGCCGATCGCGAGCCTCACGACCAGCGAGGCGGAGGTTATCGAAATGGGCGCGGACGCGGCCGAAGGCCACATCACGGCGGCGCCGTTCTTCGAAACGCTGTCGTCGCCCGCCGCACGGCGTTTCGTCGGCAGCTTCAAGGAGAAATACGGGCCCGACGCTCCTGTCACTGCCGCCGCCGAGTCGGCCTATTTCCAGGTTCACCTCGCCATGCATGCGGTCGCCAGGTGTGGTTCCGACGATCCCGAGCAGGTGCTCGTGAACCTGCGCGACACCGAGTTCGACGCGCCGCAGGGCCGGGTTAGGATCGACGCCGAGAATAACCACACCTATCTGTGGCCCCGCATCGCGCGCCTCGACCGGATGGGGCGGTTTCAGATCGTGTGGAATCCAGGCGTGCGCGTGAAGCCTGATCCCTATTGCGTCGTCCAGAGTCTCGACGACTGGTCGGTTGACGACCTGCCACTGCTGCACCCCTGACGAATTGCGGAGAGCGCGACGTGGCTATCCAAATTCTCAGGGACTTGCGCGGGCTGCGGGTCCATGTCGTGTCCGCCCCGGACCCCGAGCGCGCCAAGCTTGTCGAACATTTGCGGCGCATCGGCTGCATGGTCGAGACGCAGTGGCCCGTGCCGGAGTGCTGGGCCGACGGCGCGGACATCGTGATCCTGTCGATCGAGCACGACGATCGCTTGGAAATCCAGCGCCTGCTGAAGTCCGATGCCGATCATCGTCCAACCCTGATTGCGGCGGTCAGCTACGAGGATCCGACGACGCTGCAGCTCGTGCTCGAGGCGGGCGCCGTCGCGGTCATCGAACGGCCCATCCGTCCGTTCGGGCTGCTCACCAATCTCACCATCGCGCGCAGCCTTTGGCTGGAGCGCCGTGCGACCGAAAAGCGCATCCGCAAGCTCGAGCGGAAGCTCGCGGGAATCCAGCGCATTCAGAAGGCGAAGACCGTTCTGATGGACAGTCAGGGACTGAGCGAAGCGGACGCGTATGAAAGCATCCGCAGGCAAGCGATGTCGAAGCGCTTGTCGATGGACGATATGGCTGCTGCAATCATTCATGCAAATGAGCTGTTGCAATACAGAGCCAAAGGTGATTAGCTTTTGACATTCGCCGAGGCAGAAATGTCCGGTGAACACCGCCGAACCATCGATGATGCTGGTTCGGCACACGGCTAGGCAGCCCGGGAGATCCGCGAGGATCTGTCGGGCTTTTTTGTTTTTCGGATCGTGCATCACCGTTGGCGCGCCAGCGCTCTCGGGGAGCCGGTTTGGTCTGCAAGTTGTTCCGGCGGGAAGCAGCGCGCCTCGGCGGCGAACGATGAGGTGTGTCTTGTGAGAGGTGTCTTGTGAGGTGTGTCTTGGACGAATGCCCTGCAGCGGTCCTTTGACGAACTCCTCACGTGCGGCCAGCGCGATCAGGCTTCCTTGGCCTGCCACGCTGCTTGCGCGGAGCAGACCGGCGTAATGGAGCGCGTGTGAAAGGACATGGAATGCGGCGGATCGAATGCGTAGTGGGAAGTCGGCTCGAGCCCGGCCTGTCCGAAGCATTGCATCGGCTCGAGCATCGTGGGGCAGTTGACGTCGTCAATATTCCCGTTGCCGATCTTGCACGCAGAAGGCTGCTCATCGCGACGCAGAGCGGCGAGGAACTTGCGATCGCACTGCCGCGGAACCAGAAGCTGTTCGATGGCGCGGTCCTCCTGCTCGACGATACCAGGGCCATTGTGGTGAGAGCCGCGACCGAGCGCTGGCTTCGGCTCGATCCGCGCTCGATCAGCGACGCCATCGAGCTTGGCTACCATGTCGGAAATCTGCACTGGCGCGTCCGCTTCGCCGGGGAAGTCCTGCTGGTGGCGCTCGAGGGCCGTCCGGAGGATTACATCGCGCGTCTGGACGGGCTGATCGAATCCCGGCGGGTCGGCATCAGCGTGCTTGACGAGGAGGTCGGCGAAGCCGCGCCGTCGCCGGACGACCACGTCGGCATTGCGCATCATCATCCGCACGACCACAGCCACTAGCCATGTTGTCCACGTTGCGCGCACTCTGGCAGGCGGATGGGACGTTTCCCAGCGGCTCCTTTGCGTTCTCCTACGGCATCGAGGGCGCGATCGCGCTGCGCCAGGGGATGGATTCGTCGGAATTCGGGCGCTTGGTCGAGACGGTGATCAGACATCGCTGGGCCGGTTTCGACCGGATCGCATTGCTGCGAGCGTTTCGGGCGCGCGGCAATCTGGTTGAAATCCTCGCCGTCGACCGGGAGGTCGACGCCTCTACATTGATCGGATCCCTGCGTAGCGGCTCGCGTCGCAACGGGACATCATTTCTTGCCTCGCACGCCCGGCTTGGTAATGGGCTTGCGCAACGCTTGCGCGATGCCGTGCGAAAGGGCGACGGCCTCGGTCATATAAGCGCGATGCAGGGCGCAATCTGGTCGGAAGAGGGGCTCGACGAAGGACTTGCGCAGATCGCGTCCGGCTACACCACGGCCTGCGGACTGATCAGCGCGGCGATTCGTCTCGGCGCAATCGGCGTGGTGCAGGGCCAGAGGGTGCTGCGCGACAGCCTGCCCCTGATTGATGCGCTTGCAGCGGAGCCCGTGCCTGATGATGCCGAGATGCAGAGCTTTCTGCCATTCCTCGATGTCGCCGCTGCCCGCCACGAGCAGGCCGATCTCCGGCTATTTGCAAATTGAGAGGGACCCGGCATGCTGTTGACCCCGACCGAACTGGAGCGCCTCACGATTTTCAACGCTGCCGAACTCGCACGCCGCCGGCGCGCGCGAGGGCTGAAGCTGAACTACCCGGAAGCTGTCGCCATCATCACCGACGACATTCTGGAAGGTGCGCGCGACGGGCGCTCGGTCGCCGACCTGATTGGGTTTGGCTCGACCATTCTCTCGACGGCTGATGTCTTGCCCGGCATCGCCGCCATGATGGACATCATCCAGGTCGAGTGCGCCTTTCCGGATGGCACGAAGCTCGTCACCGTGCATGAACCGATTCGCCCGGCGCCGGGCACCGAGGCCGACCTCGAACGTCCCGGCCTGATCACCGCTGGCGACGGAGCCATCGAGCTCAATGCCGGCCGCCGCACCATCAAACTGACTGCCGTCAACACCGGCGATCGGCCGATCCAGATCGGCTCGCACTTCCATTTCTTTGAGGTCAACAAGGCGCTCGAATTCGATCGTGCCGCCGCTTTCAACATGCGGCTCGATATCCCGGCCGGCACGGCGGTGCGGTTCGAGCCGGGGGCGACGAAAGACGTGTCGCTGGTCGAATTCGGCGGGCAGCGTCAACTGACCGGGTTGAACAATCTGACCAATGGCATGAGCGCTGATCCGGATGTGCGCGAGGCGGCACTGGCGCGTGCCAAGGCGCGAGGTTTCCGCGGCGCATGACCCGCAGGATGACGACAGGAGGAAGAGGTGGCTAAGATCGACCGGCATGACTATGCCGCCATGTACGGACCGACCACCGGCGACTCCGTCCGCCTCGGCGACACCTCGCTGCTGGCGGTGGCCGAGAAGGACCACGCGGTCTATGGCGACGAATGCCTGCACGGCGGTGGCAAGACGTTGCGCGACGGCATCGGCATGGCCGGCATCACCAGCGCCGAGGGCGCGCTGGATTTCCTGCTCTGCAATGTGCTTGTGATCGATCCCGTCATCGGCATCGTCAAGGGTGACCTCGGCATCCGCCACGGCCGCATCGTGGGAATCGGCAAGGCCGGCAACCCCGCCATCATGGATGGCGTCGATCCGCGTCTGATCGTGTCGACGGGTACGACGGTGCGCGATTGCGAAGGTCTGATTGCAACGCCCGGAGCGATCGACGTTCATGTGCATTTCGACAGCGCGGCGCTCGTCGAGCATGCGCTTGCGAGCGGTATCACCACCATGATCGGCGGCTCGCTCGGTCCGATCACGGTTGGCATCGACTCCGGCGGTCCCTTCAATACCGGCAAGATGCTCCAGGCGGCGGAAGCCTGGCCGATGAATTTCGGCTTTCTGGGCCGCGGCAACGCGCATCGCGTTCCCCCGATGGTCGAGCAGCTTGAAACCGGCGTGATGGGGTTGAAGCTGCACGAGGACTGGGGCTCGATGCCGGCCGCGATCGATACCTGTCTGCGTGTCGCCGATGATTATGACTTCCAGGTGCAGATCCACACCGACACGCTGAACGAATCCGGCTTCGTCGAGAATACGCTGGAGGCGATCGGCGGCCGCACCATCCATATGTATCACACCGAAGGCGCCGGCGGCGGGCACGCGCCCGATATCATCCGCGTTGCCGGCGAGATGCATTGCCTTCCGTCGTCGACCAATCCGACCAATCCCTATACGGTCAATACGTTCGACGAACATCTCGACATGACCATGGTCTGTCATCATCTCAATCCGGCGATTCCCGAGGACGTGGCGTTTGCGGATAGCCGCATCCGGGCGCAGACCATCGCCGCCGAGGACGTGTTGCACGACATCGGCGCCATCTCGATGCTTGGGTCCGACAGCCAGGGCATGGGACGTATCCACGAGGTCATCTGCAGGACCTGGCAGCTTGCTTCCAAAATGAAGGATCAGCGCGGTGCGCTGCCGGAGGAGCGGCCGGGCTTCGGCGACAACGCGCGCATCCGGCGCTACATCGCCAAATACACCATCAATGCTGCCAGGACATTCGGCATCGCCGATCACATCGGATCGCTCGAGGATGGCAAGATCGCCGACATCGTCTTGTGGCGGCCGGCCTTTTTCGGCATCAAACCGGAACTCGTCGTGAAGGGCGGGTTCATCGCCTGGGGTGCGATGGGCGACAGTGCCGCCTCGCTGATGACCTGTCAGCCGATCCTGATGCGGCCGCAATGGGGAGCTTTCGGCCGCGCCCCGGCGGCGCTGTCTGCCTGCTTCGTTCATCCGCTGGCCCTGGAGCGCGATCTCAGCGGGGCCCTGGGCCTCTCGAAGCGGCTGCTGCCGGTGCGCAACACCCGCAAGCTCTCCAAGCGCGACATGCTGTGGAATGATGCCTGTCCGAAGGTGACGGTCGACCCCGAGACCTTCGACGTCTTTGTCGATGGCGTGCTTGCGACTTGCGAGCCGGCGCACGAATTGCCGCTGTCGCGGCGCTATATGTTGAGGTGAGTGATGCTCGACCCGACCCACGTCAGTCAGCAGACGAGGACCGGACCGGGCGCGGCCCGCGTCGGGATCGGCGGCCCCGTCGGCTCCGGCAAGACCGCGCTGATCGAAGCCCTGATCCCGGTACTCCAGCGGCGCAGCATCGATTTCGCAGTGGTCACCAACGATCTCGTCACCAGGGAGGATGCCGAGCGCTTGCGGCGCTCCGGGCTGATCGATCCGGCGCGCGTCTCGGCGGTGGAGGCCGGCGCCTGTCCGCACACCGTGATCCGCGAAGACCCGACATTGAATATCGCGGCCGGCGACGAGCTCGAGGATCGCTTCCCCGGCCTTGAGCTGATCCTGTTCGAATCCGGCGGCGACAATCTCGCATCGACCTTTTCGCTCGACCTGGTCGATTGGTGGATCTTCGTCATCGACGTGGCGGGCGGTGACGATATTCCGCGCAAGAAAGGACCCGGTCTGCTGCGCTGCGACCTGCTGGTGGTCAACAAGGTCGACCTCGCGCCCCATGTCGGAGTCGATCTCGAGCGTATGCTTGCCGAGGCCAGAGCGGTGCGCGCGGGACGACCGGTTATCGCGACCAACATGCGGGCCGGCGTCGGGATCGAGGACGTCGCTGATGCGATCGCTGCCGCTGTCCTCTTTCGCGTTTGACGCCGGCCGTGTGGCGGAGGCGCATCTCGCGGCGGAGTTTGCCGGCGGCCGCACCATGCTGCGCCGCCAGCATGTCGGCTATCCCCTGCATGTCACCCGGGGATTCCATCTTGACGCCATGCGACCGGACCTTCTCACGCTTTATATTCAATCGGCCTCGGGCGGCCTCTACGCCGGCGACCGGCTCAAGCTGCACGTCGCAGTTGGTGCAAACGCGGCGCTGCATCTCACCACCCAGGCGGCAACGGTCGTTCACGACGGCAAGGATGGTGCCTCCGTCCAGCAGGTGCGGATCAGTGTCGGAAAGGGAGCGTTCTGCGCGATATCGAGCGATCCCTATGTGCTGTTTCCCGGCGCGAATCTCTCCGTCGATACCGTCGCGGTGGTTGATGATGACGCAGTGCTGTTCCTCGCCGACGGGATCTCTATTCATGATCCCCGGCGATCGGGCCGGGCATTTCGTCAATATGTCGGCCGCCAGTGCGTCGTACGGCCGGATGGCCGGCTTCTGCTGAAGGATTTCGGGCGCGTTGCCGGCGAAGCGCTGCGGAATGGCCCGCTCGGGACGATGGCGGCGACCGCGACGGCGCTCGTCATTGCTCCCCTCGAGAAGTGGCCGTCCGTTGAAGCCTTGACGCAGGCGGTCGATCAATGCGGCTGCATTGCCGGCGTGTCGGAAGCGCCGAATCAGGCGGGGCTGGTGATCAGAATGCTGGCCCCGGACGGCGGCATTCTCACGCGGGGGATCGAGGCTGCATTTCACGTTGCCGCGCGCGGCACGCTTGGCGTGGAGCTTGCGCGCCGGCGCAAGTGACTGCACGAACCGGCCCGGTCCTCGGATGTCCTTCGAGCACCTGGAGGGACGTTGAACGTCGGTTGGCTGCTTAGGCGTCGGTCCAAGCCTTCATGTGGCCCCTTGTGGCGGGTGATGTTGCGGTCGTAATACCCCAGCATCGCAACGGGTTGCCTTTTCAACGGAATCGGCCGAATGGCGCTGTCTTCAGATTCGTATAAGCTCAAGAGCTATTTCACCTGCGTGAGAACTTTCGATGCGATCTCTCTGGTCGCGGCTGCTAGCACTCTGGATCATGCTGGTCTTGTCAGGAGCTGCGACCGGGTACCTCCTGTTCGAGTCCTTTCAGCAGACCGCAAACGCGCGTGTTGCGCGCTCTGAGGAGTTGGTAGCGCGAGCTTGCCGGGACATTGCCGACCGCTACCAGTTCTTCGTGTCTGGCTGGACCGGGGGGCCGATTGACGATCGGCTGAAGCAGGAACTCACGACTCTTGCTCAGGTCGCACTCTCCGGCGCCATCGGCGTCGAGGGAGGCATCTGGCAGGCCGATGCGGGCTCGCTCGCCTATGCGTTCCCGTCGTATGAGGGCACGGGTCCAAAGACCGACCTTCCCGCCGCAGAGTTGAGCACGATCCGTGAAGTCAATGCCGACGCTTTACGTTCCGGGCGGCCGGCTGGCCTGCGGCAGCCGGCGCGCTCGCAAGTGCTACTGGTGCACGCCTGCCCGCTGCGCGGACCGCTGCAGGGCACGACAGCCTGGACCATGACGCGCGCCTTTACCGCGGAAGGTCCGGCCTACACGCAATTGCTGACCGGGCTTGTTGTGCTCGCACTTACCATTTTCGGATCGGCGATATGGCTCGCCCGCGTGCTGTTTTCATGGTCGCGGAAGATCGCGGTTCTGGAGAAAGCGCTGGCCAAGAATGAAAGCAGCTCGATCGATCTTCCAAGACTCCCGCGTACTGGCGAGCCTGAACTCGACCGGCTGGTCGATGCGCTGAACCGGACCGGCGAACGGCTCGCGCACGAGCAGCGACGCGCAAGTACGGCCGAGCGCATGGCAGCGGTCGGGCGACTGTCGGCAGGCCTTGCGCACGAGATACGCAACCCCATCGCGGCGATGCGGCTCAAGGCGGAAAACGCGCTTGCCGCCAGCGATGACGCCCGCAAGAAAACTGCGCTGGAAGCGATCCTCAAGCAGGTCGCGCGGCTGGACACGCTGCTCCGCAATCTCTTGCAAATGACCCAGACCGGCGAGCCCAAGTCAATGGATGTCGAGCTTGCGTCATTCCTGCAAGGCACAATCGAGCCTCATCAGGAATTGGCGGCGGCCAACGGTTTGTCGCTGGAAACGGGACCTGCGGGGCCGAACAATCCCTTGCCTCGCTTTGATGCCTCCCAGATGCAGCGGGCTCTCGACAATCTGATTCTCAACGCCATTCAGAATACGCCTGCTGGCGGGCGCATCGTTGTGGACGCCCAGCGGCAACAGGATAAGTTGCTACTCACGGTGACCGACAGCGGTGTAGGGGTGAGCGAGGAGATGCGCGAGCGCCTGTTCGAGCCGTTCGCGACCGCGCGCTCCGAGGGAACCGGGCTTGGGCTTGCTATCGTGCGAGAAATCGCGCGTGCTCACCGGGGAGAAGCTCGCCTTGCGCACACCGAGCGCGGCGCGAGATTCGAGATCGAGGTGCCATGGCAAACGTCCTGATTGTCGATGATGACCCGGCGCTGCGCGAAGGTCTCGCGGAGGCACTGAGCGATCTCGGCCACACACCGCAAACGGCCTCATCGGGACGCGAAGGTCTCGCGGCGCTGTCCGAGATTGTGGACGCAGTGCTGCTCGATCTCAAGATGCCCGGCATGGACGGCATCGAAGTACTGCGCCGCATCCGGTCGCAGGAAAGCCCGCCGGCCGTGGTGGTGCTGACCGCTTTTGCAAGCGCCGAAAATACCATCGAAGCCATGCGGCTCGGCGCCTTCGACCACCTCACCAAGCCGATCGGACGCGATGAACTGAGAACTCTCATGGCGCGCCTGCCGTCGCGCCTGCGGCCGGTCACCACCGCTGGCAAAGGCAGTCTCGATACCCTGATCGGATCGAGCGAGGGTATGCGGCGCGTGCAGAAGGCGATCGGGCTTGCCGCTGATAGCCAGGCGACCGTTCTCATCCTTGGCGAGACCGGTACGGGCAAGGAACTGGTGGCGCGGGCGCTGCACATACACGGCCAGCACAAGGACGGCACCTTCATCGCTGTCAACTGTGCCGCGATCCCGCCGGACTTGCTTGAGAGCGAGCTATTTGGACATGTGAAGGGATCGTTCACGGGCGCGACCAGCGACCGCACGGGCGCCTTCCGCGATGCTGAAAAAGGCACGCTGTTCCTGGATGAAATCGGCGACATGCCGCTTGCGATGCAGGCGAAGATCCTGCGGGTGCTCCAAGAGCGGATGATCACGCCGGTTGGCGGCAAGCCGGTCCGGACGACGGCGCGGGTCATTGCCGCAACCCATCGCGACTTGCCAAAGCTTGTCGCGGATGGCGGGTTTCGGGAAGACCTCTACTACCGTCTCAACGTCGTTCCCATTGCGGTACCGCCGCTGCGCGAGCGGCCATCCGATATCGTGCCCCTTGCCGAGCACTTCCTTTCGCTTGCGACCCCATCGGGACAGCCAGTCAAACAGCTCAACAGCAGTGCGATCGACAAGCTCGCGCGTTACGACTGGCCCGGCAATGTCAGGCAATTGCGTAATGTCATCGAACGGGCTTGCCTTCTCACCAGGAGCCACACCATCGCCGCGGACGATATCGACACCAGCGCTGCGGAACATCACCCTACTCATACGGCGCTTCCGGAACGCGATCTGCCAGCGGCGGTGGCGCAGCTTGAAGAAGCGATGATCCGCAAGGCGCTGGACGCCTGCGGCGGCAACCGCACCGAAGCCGCGCGGCGCCTCAACATCAACCGCCAGCTTCTCTACACCAAGATGCAGCGTTACCGCCTGACCGGCGGGAGATGCGTAAGAAAATCTGACGCTCGTCGTCAGAAAAGCCGACGACTGACCAGCCGAACGCTCCAAAAAATCCTCCACAAACAAGCACTTCAGCTTTGGCACGCCCATTGCTGAACCTTTCGCATTGGCCACCCCGCTCGCCATTTCTGAAGGAGCTTGATCATGAAGATGACAACGACGCGAATACGAGCGCTTGCGTGCGCGTTCCTCGCGGCGACAGCCATCGGAGCTGGCACGAGAGCCTATTCGCAAGCCCCCGGCGCCGTCTGGGATTCGTCGCAACTGCCGGAGTCGCGGGGCCGGGTGAAGCAATACACGTTGACGCCCCGCGGTGACGTTGACGGGCTGATCCTTGCCGACGGCACGGAAGTGAAACTGCCGCCGCATCTCTCTGCCCAGCTCGTCTATACGATCCGGCCGGGCGACGAGGTTTCGATCCGCGGTCTTCGTGCACGAGCCATTCCGCTCGTCGATGCGACTTCGGTTACCAATGTTGCAACGGGCAGAAGTGTCACCGACAACGGGCCACCGCGCGGCCCCGACCGCGGCGGCATGCAGCAGGCGTTTAGCGGCCGGATCGTCGCGGCGCTGCACGGCAAGCGGGGCGAGGTAAACGGCGCCGTGCTCGACGACGGCACCCAGCTTCGCCTGCCCCCGCCTGAAGCCGAGCGCTTTGCGGACTGGTTGCAACCTGGCCAGATGGTTTCCGTGCGCGGAGTATCGCTCGACACCGCGCTCGGCAGAGTGGTGGACGTGCGAGCGATCGGCGATTCGTCTGGCCAGTTGACCGACCTCGACGGTCCACCTCCGCCGCGTGGCCCCAAGGGTGGCCTCAAGGGTGGTCCCGACCGTTTCGGCCCGCCGCCTCCGCCACCACCCCCGCCGCGTGGTTAAGGCCGAGAACGAATTTCAGAAACGACTGACCAGATAGGAGAACACCATGCACTGGATTGATCCCGATTGCCTCCCGGAACTGAAAGGCACCGTCGAACGCTTCCTGCTGAACCCGCACGGCGAGATCGACGGCTTCGTCATGAATGGCGATGCGCAGGCGCCGGTCCTTGTTCATACGCCGCCGCACATCGAGGCCGAACTCACCCGCCACGTTAAAGCCGGCGACGCGGTCGGCGTCCGCGGCGTCCGGCCGCGCAAGGGTCATCTCATCGCGGCGGTCGCGGTCACGGCGGCGGACGGGGCACGTATCGTAGACCTAGGACCGGACCACGATCGCAAACATCCGAAGCTCGAAAAGAGGAAGCTGTCGGCCGAGGGAACCGTGCGGCTGCCGTTGTTCGGCCCGAAGGGCGAACTTCGCGGCGCGCTGCTCGCCGACGGCACGGTGATCCGTATCGGGCCGAAGGAGGCGGAACGGCTTGCCGGGTTTCTTGCACCGAACGCGATGGTCGCCGTGAGAGGCGACGGTGTTGAAACCAAACACGGTCGTGTCGTGGATGCGAAGGAGATCGGCGCCAGCAGCCGCGAACTTCACCCGATTAAGGGTGCAAAGCCGAAGCCCAAGCACGAAGAAAAGCCCAAACACGATCGCGCCGCACACGCCTGAGGTAGATCGCCAAGAAGCGGAATGACGTCGAGGGTCGAGGCCGAATATGTCTAGTGATTCGAAATCAAGACAACGTGCCAACCGCGCCCTCGATGCCGCCAATTTTTTCCTCGCCGATGTGCGCGACGGGCTCGGGCCCTATCTCGCCATTTATCTCCTGACCGAACAAAGATGGGATGAAGCCAGCATCGGCGTAGTGATGTCGATTGCCGGCTTTGCTGGCATCGTTGCGCAGACGCCGGCTGGCGCACTGGTCGATGCGACAAGGGCAAAGCGCTTCGTGATGGTCTTTGCTGCGCTGATCATCACCTGTGCCTCGCTGGTTTTGCCTCTCTGCGCAGGCTTCTGGCCGGTTGTTCTGTCGCAAAGCATCGCGCACGCGGCGGGCGTAATCTTTCCCCCGACGATAGCTGCTGTTTCCCTTGGCGTCGCAGGCCATCGCGCCTTTACCGCCCGCGTCGGTCGCAACGAAGGCTTCAACCACGCCGGCAATGCCGCGGCCGCCACGATTGCAGGCGGCACGGCTTATTTTTTTGGTCCTCAGACCGTGTTCTATGTGCTCGGCTGCATGACCGTCGCGAGCCTCATCAGCGTGTTGGCGATCCCCGAAGAGGCGATCGATCATGATCTCGCACGCGGGAATTCGGACGGCGATAACGAGCGGCCGTCAGGCTTTGGCGTTCTCCTGACATGCCGTCCGCTTCTGATCTTTGCGGTTTGCGTAACGCTGTTTCATCTCTCGAATGCGGCGATGCTGCCGCTGGTCGGACAAAAACTTGCGCTGCAGGACAAGAATCTCGGCACCAGCATGATGGCTGCGTGCATCCTCGCGGCCCAAATCGTGATGGTGCCGATGGCGATGCTCGTTGGGGCGCGGGCCGATCGCTGGGGCCACAAACGCTTCTTCCTCGCCGCGCTCCTTATCCTGCCCCTTCGCGGGGCGCTCTATACGTTGTCCGATAACGAGGCCTGGCTCGTCGGTGTGCAGCTTCTCGACGGAGTCGGCGCTGGCATCCTTGGTGCGATCTTCCCCGTGATCGTCGCCGACCTCATGCGCAACACCGGGCGCTTCAACGTCGCGCAGGGCGGAGTCATCACAGCGCAAAGCATTGGCGCGGCGCTCTCGACTACGCTTGCAGGTTTTGTCGTTGTGAAGGCAGGCTATAGCGCAGCCTTTCTTACGCTCGGCGCGATCGCGGGGATCGGCTTTGCAGTCTGCTGGTTCGCACTGCCCGAGACTCGCGGACATCCGGGTACGAATACAAGCCGGACGAAGCGTACCGAGCCGGCGGCCTCCGGTATCGCTGCGGGATGATTTTGAGCGTTGTTTTGGAGACGGCAGAATGGTGCCCATGCACGAATCGCTCCTGACCTGGGGTATCATTGTCCCGGCAACGGCTGGCGTCATCATCAGGCCATTTCGGCTGCCTGAAGCGATCTGGGCGGTCGCGGGTGCCGCCGCGCTGGTGATTTGCAACGTCCTGACCGCAAGCGAAGCGATGCACGGTGTCGCCAAGGGTCTTGACGTCTATTTCTTCCTGATCGGCATGATGCTTGCCGCTGAGCTTGCGCGGAGCGAAGGCCTGTTCGACTATCTGGCCGCAATGGCGGTCGAGCATGCGCGCGGTTCGCCACAGCGGCTGTTTCTTCTGATCTATGCCGTCGGCATTCTTGTTACCGCGCTGCTCTCCAATGACGCCACTGCTATCGTATTGACGCCAGCCGTCTACGCCGCGACCCGCGCCGCGGGAGCAAAGCCGTTGCCCTATCTGTTCGCCTGCGCGTTCATCGCCAATGCCGCGAGTTTTGTGCTGCCGATCTCCAATCCCGCCAATCTCGTGGTGTTCGGCGAGCGCATGCCCCATCTGTTCGAATGGCTGCGCCAGTTCGCGTTGCCATCGCTTGCCGCGATTGTCGTGACCTTTGTCGTGCTTCGTCTGACGCAGCGCCGCGCGCTCGCCGAAGAGAGCATCGAAAGCCGCGTGCCGCATCCCAAGCTCGGCCGCGGCGGCAGGCTCACTGCGGTCGGTATCGCCGCGCTCGGCGTCGTCCTGCTGACGGCATCGGCGCTCGACGTGCCATTGGGGTTGCCGACGTTAATTTGCGGCGTTGTGACGGCTGCGGCGGTGCTCGTTCTCAGCCGCCGGTCGCCGTTGCCGGTGATAAGAGGCATTTCGTGGAGCGTGTTGCCATTGGTCGCGGGGTTATTCGTGATGGTGGAAGCGCTGGTGAAAACCGGTGCGATCGGCCAACTCAGCGCGCTCCTTCAAGCCGGGATCGAACGATCACCGACCCACGCCGCCTGGGGCACTGGAATCGCTGCCGCAGTGGCCGACAACATCGCCAACAACCTTCCAGTTGGCTTGGTGGCAAGCTCGGTCGCGGCCAGCGGCCAGCTCCCGCCGCCGGTCCTCGGCGCGATGCTGATCGGCGTCGATCTCGGGCCCAATCTCTCGGTGACCGGCTCCCTTGCAACAATCCTGTGGCTCGTGGCGCTGCGGCGCGAAAAGATCGACGTCACCGCGTGGCGCTTCCTGAAAATTGGTGTGCTGGTGACGCCACCCGCGTTGCTGGCGGCGCTGGCCGTCGCGATCTGGTGACGATTTTGTCCAGATTGCTTCCTCGCTCGAAGAGAAAGAACTGGAGCTTTCGTTTCGCGCGATGGTATCGCGCTGTAAAATGTAGAGAAATTGGCGCACCCGACACGATTCGAACGTGTGACCTTTGCCTTCGGAGGGCAACGCTCTATCCAGCTGAGCTACGGGTGCGTGCGGGGTTCATTTAGCTGATTGGCTGCCGGTCGGCAACGGCGTTGTCCGGCCGGCTCCGGGCTGTAAACTGCCTGCGCCAATATGACAGGCCGGATGAAATGGCCGCTTTTCGAGGGAGTTTGCCCATGCGTCCGCTGGAATTCGGCTGGTATCTGCCCACGCATGGCGACACCACGGCCTATGGGCTGATGGAGGCGCAGATCGCCGGTTCGCCGGAACTCTGCGAGCGGGTGGTCAAGGCGGCCGAGGATGCCTCCTTCGAGTATCTCCTGATCCCGGTCGGCTCGGTGTGCTGGGAGGCCTGGATCGCGGGCGCCTTCATGGCGGCGCGCTCCAGCAGGATCAAGCCGCTGATCGCGGCACGACCCGGCTACATCAACCCGGTGCTGATGGCCAAGATGATCTCGACCTTCGACCAGATGTCGGGCGGGCGAATCTGCATCAATTTGATCGCCGGGCAGAACGAGAGCGAGGTCGAGGCCGAAGGCGTGCGCTACGCAAAGGAGGCGCGCTACGCGCTGATGGACGAGGAGGTCTCGATCCTGAAGGCGCTGTGGACTACGCGCGGGCCGGTGCACTTCGCAGGCAAGTTTCACACGATCTCCGGCGCGCATATCCGCCCGCGTCCGCTTCAGCAGCCGTTTCCGAAATTCTATCTCGGCGGCGGCTCGCGGCAGGCCTGGGAGGTGTCGGCGAAGCATTCCGACGTTCATCTGTTCTGGGGCGATCTGCCGGAGCGCATCGCGGACAATATCGCCGAGATCAGGCGAATGGCGCGGGCGCATGACCGTGAGGATGCGATCGGCTTCGGCATGCGTCTGCAGGTGATCTGCAGGGAGAACGAGGCGGAGGCCTGGGCGGCCGCTGATCAGCTCGTGCGCCACGCTACCGAGCGGCAGAAGCAGGAGATGAAGACGCTCTACAACCGCTCGGAGGCCAATCAGCGCGTGCAGCAGCTCGCGCGTGACTACGGCGACCTGCTGATGCCGCATCTGTGGACCGGGATCACCAAGGTGCGGCCCGGCGCGGGGATCGCGGTAGTCGGCAATCCCGAGCAATGCGCCGCGACCTTGCAGCAATTCATCAACGCCGGCTGCCACTCCTTCTGCCTGTCCGGCTACCTGCATGACGAGGAGGCCGAGCGGTTCGGCCGCCTGATCCGCCCGATCCTCGCAGCCAACAATCGCGGGCGGCCCGCGGCGTGAGCTGCGATCGGGAAGCTTTCCGAAAATTCACGGGTGAATCGACGCCCGACCCGGCATGATCCAGCCGAGATCGCAGCACAACGGAGTTGAACGATGCATCATCGGGGCTGGCTTGCGGCAATGGCGCTGCTCATCGTGACGGCGGCGCACGCGCCGGTCGCGTCCGCCACGTCGGCGCAGACCGCGCGCGACATGAAGCCGGTCAAGGAGATCGCCAGCGGGCGGATCGCCGTCGGCAGCGCGACGTTCCCGCTTTATCTTTCGGCCGACTGGTCCAATCCGCTGCCCGATGTGACCCGCGCGGTGCTGGTGCTGCACGGCGTGCTGCGCAACGCCGACGACTATTTCCGCGCGGCGCTGAGCGCGCAGGCGGCAGCCGGCGACGTCGGCAAGCACACACTGATGATCGCGCCGCAATTTTTGATCGCGCCCGACGTCGAGGCGTTCAAGCTGCCGGCGGAGACGCTGCGCTGGAGCCTCTATGGCTGGCAGGGCGGCGAGCCCGCGATCGCACCTGGCCCGGCGAGTTCGTTCGATGCGCTCGACGCCATTCTGGCCAAGCTCGGCGACCGCAAGCTGTTTCCGAACCTGAAACAGGTCGTGGTGTTCGGCCATTCCGGCGGCGGCCAGGTGGTGCAGCGCTATGCGATCGCGGTGAAGGGCGATCAGGTGCTGCTGCAGGAGGGCATCGGCGTGCGCTACGTCGTCGCCAATCCGTCCTCCTATGCGTATTTCACCAAGGAGCGGCCGGAGCCCGCGATCGCGGCGACATGCGAAGGCTATAACAGCTGGAAATTCGGCATGGACGACCGTCCGCCGTATCTTGCCGGGCCGACCCCGGCCGCGCTGGAGCAGGCCTATGTCACGCGCCGCGTGATCTATCTCTTGGGCACGCTCGACACCAACCCCGATCATCCCGCGCTCGACAAATCCTGCATGGCGGAGGCCGAAGGCCCATACCGCTACGCGCGCGGCCATTCCTATGTCGCCGCGATGGCCGCCCGCGACGGCGGCACGCCGAACCACAGCGTGTGGGATGTGCCCGGCGTCGGCCATGAGGGCGGCAAGATGCTCAACTCGGCCTGCGGCCTGACCGCGGTGTTCGATATCCCCGGCTGCGCGGCTGCGCGCTGAATGCGCACACCGGATTGTGTGCGACGATTCGATGGCAAGCCGCATCGAGATCGCCTACGCTGCCGGTGCGAATGGAGCATCACCAGCAGCTTGATGGAGAACATCATGAGAGGATGTTTGCTCGCGATTCTGACGGCAGCTGCGTTGTTCGGCTGGGCCCCGGCCAAGGCTGCAGATGGCTGTGGCGTCGGTTGCCACGCCACCGTGAACGGCGCCTGCGTGATTGACGGCTGGGGCACCGGCGCGCGCGTGTGGAACGAATGCCCCGCCACCTCGCGCCCGCGTCCGCCCTGTGGCGGCCATGGGTTCGTCTGGAGACGCGACTTCAAGGCCTGTGCGCAGACGACCAAGGACTGGCTCTAGACTCTTTCGGGCTCCGATGGACTCGAAGCGGGGCTCTAGATTCTTGTCTTGACGCATTTTTTCTTTGTGCGAACCGGTTTTCCACTTCGCGCGAAAATACTCGAGCCTTCGAGCGACCTCGGGGCTGTTGTTACGCCGGCACGATCACCTTGCCGATCGGCCACAGCGCGATGCCGGCAAGCTTGAGATGCGCCCAGGCGAAGGGGATGCCGATGATGGTCACCGCGAGCAGGATCGCCGTGATCAGATGGCCGATCGCGAGCCACCAGCCGGCCAGGATGAACCAGATCAGGTTGCCGATCACGCCGAGCGGTCCGGTTCCGATGTCTGACATCCCCGTGACTTCATCGCGGCGCACCGCGCGCGAGCCGAGCGGCAGCAGCGTGTAGACCGCGATGTTGAAGGCGGCGCGCGCCCAGGGCAGCCCGACGATGGTGGTCGCCATGATGACCGCGGCGATCAGCCAGCCGAACGCCATCCACGCGCCGCCGATCAGGATCCAGAGGATGTTCAGGAGGATAGACACGGGCTGCATGGCCGACACCTTCGCGTAACACCGCCCTCAATATAGGCCGGCGCGCGGCGCCGCGGTAGGGTGCGGGCCGGCGCCGCGAACAACGGCGTCGCGCCGTTGCCGGTGCTGGAGAGGTGGGCCGACTTTTCCCTCTCCCCGTTTTCACGGGTTGCGCCGCCGGCTCCTTTGCATGGGGTTGTTTTCGATGTTTTGCCAGTGCGTCCCGCGGAGGCAGGCGATCGGCGATCGCCCTGCCGCAAAGCGGGGCGAGGTGAGGCGACTGCCTACCGCCTGAAGCCGCTGGCGCGCGAATAGTTCTGGCGGCCCTCCTGGGCCGGGCGCGCCGCCATGCTGGCGCGGGACTCGCTCGTGACCGGCGTCGCCGGCCTCAAATCCTCGAGGAAGATCGGCTTGGCGAAGTAATAGCCCTGCGCATAGCGGATCTTGGTCGCGGCCTGCAGATAGGTGAGCTCCTCATAGGACTCGATGCCCTCGGCGATCACGGTCATGCCGAGCGCCTCGCTCAGCGATTCGATCGCACGCAGGATGCCCTGGCTGCGCGGCCGCTGATGGATGTCGGTGATGAAGGAGCGGTCAATCTTGATCTCGTCCGCGGTGATGTCGGCGAGCGCCGACAGCGACGAGTAGCCGATGCCGAAATCGTCGATTGAGATGCCGACGCCGATGCCGCGCAGGATCGGCAGGATCTGGTCCTGAAAATGCGTCCGGGTCACGAACGCATCCTCGGTGACCTCGATCATGAAGCGCTTCGGGAAGCCGGTCTCGTCGATCGCGCGCGCGAAGCGGCGCATGAATTCGAGATTGCCGGCCTGCTTGGCCGCGACATTGATGCTGATCGTCGCGGTGGGGCCGAACGTGTCGTTGATCAGGTCGATCGACTTGACGATCTCCGCCAGCACCAGGAACGTCAGCTCGTCGATCAGCCCGAGCTCGACGGCGAGGTTGATGAAGGTGCCCGGCGCCTGGATCACGCCCTCGTCGTCGCGCAGCCGCACCAGCGCCTCGATGCCTTTGACCTCCTGGGTGCGGATGTCGACCTTGGCCTGGAACGCGCAGCAGAAACGCTTCTCCAGGATCGCCAGCCGCAGCGACTGCTCGATCTTCATCCGCGCCAGCGCCTCGCGCTCCATGCTGTTGTCGAAGAACGCGGTCGAGCCCTTGCCGTTGTTCTTGACGCGGTACATCGCGATGTCGGCGTTCTGGCGCAGCGCCTCGTAGCTCCTGCCGTGCATGGGATAGAGGCTGACGCCGATCGAGGTCGAGGCGAAGATCTCGGATTCCTCGATGAAGAACGGCGCCTTCAGCCGCTCCTGCATCACATGGATGAATTCGGCGACCTCGTCATTGCCGCTGATCGGGTTCAGCAGCAGCAGGAACTCGTCGCCGGAAATGCGCGACAGGATATCGGTGTCGCGCAGCGCGTGGCCGAGCCGCTTGGATAGTTCGACCAGCAGCGCATCGCCGATCGCGTGGCCGTAATAGTCGTTGATGTGCTTGAAATTGTCGACGTCGAGGAAGGCAAGCGCGAAATGGCTCTGTGAATCCTCGCGGATCAGGCCGTTGACGCGATGCTCGATCACCCGGCGGGTCGGCAGGCCGGTCAGCTCGTCGTAATAGGCCGAGCGGAACAGCTGGTCCTCGAACGCCTTCTGCTCGCTGATGTCGGTCGATGCCGAGATCAAGAGGTTGCGGCCGGCGATCTGGACCGGTCGGTGCGCGGTGAGGAACACGTATTTGGAGGCGCCGCAGGACAGCACTTCCTCGAGCACCACCGGACGGCCGCTGCGCAGAAGGTCGAGGTGGGCGGCGTGGCGTTCGTCGATCGGCGGCGACTGGGTCGCGCCGGCCGCGAGCTGCAACTGGCTCGCTGCGGCTTCGTTCACCAGGATGAACTGGCCCTGCTCGTCCTGGACGGTCACGCCCGCCGGCAGCAGCTGGAGAAGGTCGCGCAGGATACGCAATTCATTGCGGAAGATGTCGTCTTGGCCGGTCGCTGCCGCGCCCGCCTGAATATCGTTTCTGGTGAGACTATGCATGGGCCGACCTTGGCAAAGTCCGTTGTAGTTTTGGTTAAGCGGACCTGCTAAATGCCGTGACAGAATGAGACCCGGACTGCTTTCGCAAGCCGTCGCGAAAATCGTCATTAACAGAATATCAATGCCGGTCCTCGTCGCCGGTGAAAGCGATTGCGCACTGCGCGGTTGCATCAACAATGGGACGTGTACCGGAAAGCCGACTTATCAACAGCTCGGCAGCTTGCACTGCATGGTGCAGTGAACACCGGTCTTCAGATAACTGATCTCAGTCTTGCCGTCGAACGGCCGTAGCGCCGACTTCAACAGCTTGGTGCCGAAGCCGGCTTCGCCGACGGCTTCGAGCACCGGTCCCTCGGTCTCGTCCCAGATCACGTTGAGACGTCCATCATCCACCGTCCATGACACCTGCAGGAACCCGCGGGGTGAGGAGAAGGCGCCGTACTTTCCTGCGTTGGTTGCGAGCTCATGGAAGATCAGCGCCAGCGAGACTGCGAGCTTGGCGGGCAGGAACAATTGCTCGCCGTTCAGATTGAACCGCACATGGCCGTAAGGGCCGAGCTCCGAGCGCAGCAAATCCTTGATATCGCAGCCATAGCCGTCGACCCGCGCGATCAGATCGTCGGTCGCGGACAGCGCGCGGATGCGATGGTCGATGCGCTGCCAGACATCGGGCCGGTCCTGCAGCGCCTGATGCAGCACGGCGTGAATGGTCGAGGACTTGTTCTTCAGCCGGTGCTGCAATTCATCGACCACGACCTTGCGGTACTGCTCCTCCTCGAGCAGCCGCTTCGACACCTCGCGCTGCTGCGCCACCAGGGAACGATAGTGCTCGACGCCCCAGATGGCGATGCCGCACACCGCCCAGAAGATCATCAGCAGCGCAAAGCGCGCCGGGTCGGCGCTTGAGCCGCTGAAATTGAGCACCACCCCGAGCAGACCGCTGGCGAGCGCGGTTGCGATCCCGACCCGGAAACCGCCAAATGCGGTCGCAAAGAACACCGCCGGGAAATACGGCGTGAAGAACACGTCGGGCCTGATCTGGGCGAGCCCGAAGCGTGCGGCCGTGGCCAAAACGAGACAGAGCACCGCGAAGGCGACCGCAAGCAGCATCGAGGGCTGGGAATCGCCCCGCCAACCCGCTCTGAAATCGTCGATCCACTTCGCCATCTGTCGTTCCAGTTCACGTGAACAGGCGAACCAAAATAAGGCCGCTGCGACCGAATAACCGCAGTTGTGGCCTTCTGGCCACAGGCGGACCTTGCCGGCCGCTAACCGCGCCCGCGCTTGCGTTGATGGAAGCAGCTGGGGAATATCCGCAACATCAAAGGTTAGTTTGGGGGACTCGGCATGGGACGGCTGGACGGCAAGGTCGCGGTGATCACAGGGGCGACCAGCGGCATCGGGTTGCGCACGGCGGAGGTCTTTGTCGCCGAGGGCGCAAGGATCGTCATTGCGGGGCGCCGCGCGGCGGAAGGCGAGGCGCTGGCCAAACAGCTCGGCGGCAATTGCGTGTTTCGGCAGACCGACGTCACGGTCGAAGAGCAGATGCAGGCGCTGATCGCGCTTGCGGTGGAGAAATTCGGCCGCATCGACTGCCTGTTCAACAATGCCGGCGGCCCGGCGCAGACCGGCGGCATCGAAGGGCTCGACGTCGAGCGGTTCGACGCGGCGATGGCGACCCTGGTGCGCAGCGTCATGCTCGGCATGAAGCATGTCGCCCCGATCATGCGCAAACAGAGTTCCGGCAGCATCATCAACAATGGCAGCATCGCCGGTCGGCTCGCCGGCTTCTCCTCGTCGATGGTGTATGGCGCGGCGAAGGCCGCCGTCATTCACTTCACCAAATGCGTGGCGATGGAGCTCGGCGAGTCCGGCATCCGCGTCAACTCGATCTCGCCCGGCGCGATCGCGACCGGCATTTTCGGCAAGGCGCTCGGGTTGTCGACGGAAGCAGCCGAGAAGACTCCCGCGGTGATGCGCGAGGTCTACAAGGCGGCGCAGCCGATTCCGCGCGCAGGGCTACCCGACGACATCGCGCATGCTGCGGTGTTTCTGGCGAGCGACCAATCGAGCTTCATCAACGGCCACGACCTCGTCGTCGACGGCGCCATCACCGGCGGCCGCAACTGGAGCCAGCAGCAGGCCGGCTATGTCGCGCTGCGCAAGGCGTTCGATCAAGGGACGGGGTAGACACTCCCGCCGGAACGGAAGGCGGCGAGGTGCTGAATTACGTCGGCGACGAGATCATCGTGACCTGGCCGGAGCAGCTTGGTGCGGTCGATTGCCGGCCGCTGCGCTGCTTCGTGGCGATGCGCAACGCGCTGCAAAAGGCGGCGCCGCAGTTCGAGCGCGAATTCGGCGCGGTGCCGCAAATCCGCGGCAGCCTGCATTTCGGCCCCGTGATCGTCGGCGAGATCGGCGACGTCAAGCCGGCCATCGTCTTCAACGGCGACGTCATGAACACCGCTGCGCGGCTGGAGGAATTGAGCCGCAAGGTCGATGGCGGCTTCCTCGCCTCACGCGCCGCGATGGCCCGCTTCGCCGCGCCGCCGCCATTTCCGTTGAGCGATCTCGGCCGGCTGCCGATCCGTGGCCGCGTCGACGGCATCGATGTGGTCGGGATCGGAGCGGTGGCGTAGTTCATTTCTCGAACTCAGCCACGCACGCTGCGACAAATTAACCCGACGGGCAAATTTGCGCTTCCGTCGTCGGGCAAATCAGATGTTCAATTCCGCCCGTCTCACCCGACACGAGGGGCGCTTCGCGGTCGTCACGAACGCGGGTCGAGATGCGGTGGACGCGGATTGCGCAGTCGACGAATGCGCATGAGGCGGACGGCGAAGTCGTGCAGGCCTGACGCCCTAGTGGTAGGTGTCTTTTCGGATTGCGCAATGCGCGTCGCGAAGACGGTGACAACAAAGCCCAGTCTCGCCGGGGAGAGCACGTATAAGCCGTAAGCCATCGCGCAGGGAAAGCCGGGTTGTTTCCGGTTACACCTGTGGTCCTACCCCCGAGCTTTCTACCCTTTTGCTCGGGGCCCATGGGTGCGATCGGCACCCGGCTTTCCCTGCGCCCTCACCAACGGAGAGGGCGGAACGAAAGAGCAAAGCTCGGGCATTCATGTCGCGAGAATGCAAAACTGCGTCGTCATCTACAACTGTCATCGCCCGGGCTCGACCGGGCGATCCAGTACGCCGCGGCCTCTCCGTTCAAGCACAGCCGTCTCTGGAATACTGGATCACCCGCTTTCGCGGGTGATGACAGCGAGGGTGTGGCAATTGAATCGAGAACCTTCCCCACCGTCGTCCCGGCGCAGGCCGGGACCGATAACAACAAATGGTCATTGTTGAACGGCGCCGGAACGACGAGTCTCTCTCACAACACCCGCCGCGGCGTGTGGGTGCCGGCCTTCGCCGGGGCGACAGCGGTGGACGTGGCGCGATCTTGCGATCCCTCTACCCTTCCAAGGGCGCGTAGCAAATCACGCCTTCTGCTTCGCCGCTTCCTTGGCGAGGTCGGGCGCATTCACGGCCGGGATCGCGACGCGGCCGGGGCCGGTTTGCTGGAGCGCGGCGGCGGCCTTGTCGTTCTGCATGATCTTGGCCATCACGGCCTGGCCGGCGCGCTCGAACACGGCGCGGTTGTCGACCAGGAACTGGCGCGACTTGCGCAGGCCGTCGATATAGCCGTTGATCTCGGGCACCACGTAGCGCGCGACCATGTCCCAGCTGCGGCGGGTGTTTTCCGGATTGGCCCAGTCATGGGCGAAGCCGATGATCGCGCCGACGCCGCCGGAGACATCGACCAGGTTCTTGATCATTTTGATCAGATCGTCCGGCGTGCCGATGGTGGAGGCCGCACCTTCGACGAAGGCGGTCTTGTCGACGGCTTCATCCGCCGAGGAAAACGCGGTCAGGCCCGGACGCATCAAGGTGCCGACATTATATTCGTTGTGCCAGCGCAGCAGCCCGGCGCCGGCCTCGCGCCGGGCCTGCTCGCGGGTCTCGGCGATGTGCCAGGACAGCAGCACGCGCCAGTTGGCGCGGCTCACCGTGGTGCCGGCCTTCGCGGCGGCGTCCTCGGCGAACTGCCATTGCTGCGGCAGCGCCATCAGGCCCTGGGTCGACATCGAGCCGAGCGAGATGATGCCGATGCCGTATTTGCCGGCCAGCGTCATGCCCGACGGCGAGATCTGCGAGGCCACCACGAACGGCATGTCCTCCTGCAGCGGCAGGATCTGCAATGCGGCGTCGTGCATCTCGAACCAGTCGGTCTTGGCGGTGACGCGCTCGCCGTTGAACAGGCGGCGGATCACCGCGATCGCCTCATCCTGGCGGTCGCGCTGTGTCATCGGGTCGATGCCGAGCGTATGGGCGTCGGAGGCCAGCGCGCCGGGGCCGGAGCCGAAAATGGCGCGGCCGCCGGTCATGTGGTCGAGCTGCACCATGCGCTGCGCGACGTTGAAGGGGTGGTGATAGGGCAGCGAGATCACGCCGGTGCCGAGCTTGATGCGCTTGGTGCGTTCGCCGGCGGCGGCCAGGAACATTTCCGGCGAGGCGATGGTCTCCCAGCCCGAGGAATGGTGCTCGCCGCACCAGAATTCGTCATAGCCGAGGTTGTCGAGCTGCTCGACGAAATCGAGGTCGCGGCGAAATTGCAGCATCGGATGCTCGCCGATCGGGTGATGCGGGGCGAGGAAGGCTCCGAACTTGAGGCGCGCCATAGGTCGTTCTCTCCGGATTATTGTTTATCTGGGGCTTTGTCCCAACCTACGGGGTGCCCCTCGGCAAGGCAATGCTCCGAGGCCGCGGCGCCCGCATGGTTGTTGCGCAAATCGGCGCCGATTGCCGCCCTCCGGAATGTTTCCCAGCGCATCAACGCAAATCGCGCGGGGCGCGGCGCGGGCAGGGCGCGGGATGGCCATGGATGACGCGCCCGTGAACCAACGCTTACGTCCGAGGTAATCGAGCCAATGACCGGAATCTGCTGATGTCTGGCGCAACATCATTTCGGGCAAGGCTACGCATGCATCAGATCGTCTCGAATCCGGTGGAGACCTCCCGCCGCTGGTGGGTGCTGGCGATCGTGGTGTCGGCGCAATTCATGTTCGGCGTCGATGCCTTCATCGTCAACGTCGCAATCCCGACGATGGCGGCCGAGCTGCACGCCACGCCGGCGCAGATCGAGGCCGTGATCGCGATCTATCTGATTGCCTATGCCACGCTGGTGGTGACCGGCGGCCGGCTCGGCGACATCCACGGCACCAGGACCGTGTTCATCGCCGGCGTCGCGGGCTTCTCGATGACCTCGCTATGGTGTGGTCTCGCGCAGTCCGGACCTGAATTGATCATCGCACGGCTGGCGCAGGGCGCGACTGCGGCGCTGATGGTGCCGCAGGTGCTGGCGACGCTGCATCTGTTGTTCTCCGACGCGGCGCGGGCGCGGGCGTTCGGCATTTACGGCATCGTGCTGGGGCTTGCCGGCGTGACGGGATTCGCGCTCGGCGGCGCGCTGGTGACGCTCGATCTCTTAGGCCTCGGCTGGCGCGCGGTGTTCTTCGTCAACGTGCCGTTCGGCGTCATCATCATCGCAGCCGCGCTGAAAATCATGCCGACGGTGCCGCGCCGCGCCGGCACGCGGCTCGATCTTCCCGGCGCCATCGTGCTGTTTGCGGGCCTGTTGTGCCTGATCGGCCCGCTGCTGTTCGGTCACGATCTGCATTGGGCGCCGTTTGTGTGGCTGGTGATGGCCGCGGGCGTTGCCGTGATTGCAGGCTTCGTGCGGCTCGAGCGCAGCGTCGCCCGCCGCGGCGGCATGCCGCTGATCGACCTGTCGCTGCTGTCGGATGCAGCCTTCATGCGCGGCCTGGTCGCGGTGTTTTTCTTCTTCTTCGCCAATCTGTCCTTCTATCTGATCATGACCGTGTTCATGCAGAAGGGCTTGCAGATTCCGCCGCTCGAGGCCGGGCTGGTGTTCGTGCCGCTGGCGCTGACCTTCGTGATCGCCTCGCGGCACAGCGCCGCGCGCGCCCGGCATCGCGGCACGCTGGTGCTGATCGAGGGTTGCGCCTTGCAGATCACAGGGATTGCGGTGCTGGTTGCGACGGTTCAAACGGTCACGGCGCCATCGGCGTCGCTGCTCGCGCTGGTGCTTGTGATCTTCGGCTACGGCCAGGGGTTGGTGATGGCGCCGCTGTCGAGCGCGGTGCTGTCGAGCGTGAAGCCGGCCAGCGCCGGCGCCGGCTCCGGCATGTATGGCACCACGACGCAGATCGGCAACGCGGCCGGGGTTGCCGCGATCGGTGCGGTTTTCTTCGCCGTCGAGAGCGCGACATCGGCACGTCTGGCGCTGTTTGCAGCATGCGCATTGTTTGTGCTGTCGATTATTATTTCAGCCGCATTTCTGTCATGGATGCGCCGCGCCAGCCCATGAATCCGGCGCTGCGCTGCGCGATCTTTCCAAAAGTTCATGCTCAAACAAGGTGCTACGGCAACTATTTTGGCCGATCCTCGCCGCGATCACGCGTTAACGCCGATTCTCACAATTCCGCAGGGAAAGACAGCACACGGTCTTTTCATTTCGCAGTGCAGCAATTATCTGATCGGGTGACACAGAAGAATGAATCACCTCAGGAGTTGCTGTTGTCCCTGGTCAACAACGTCGAATTCTTGCGTCATCTGCCCAAGATGAACGCGTTCAGCGGCCTCGGCGCGCTTGCACCGGCCGTGCCGACGCCGCTCGTCGAGACGACCGAATTCGGCGTCAACCCCGGCGATCTGAAGATGTACTCGTTCGTGCCCGCGCAGCTTGCGCGGTCACCCGCGCTCGTCGTGGTGCTGCATGGCTGCGGCCAGACCGCGGCGTCCTACGATCTCGGCGCCGGCTGGTCGACGCTCGCGGCGCATTACGGCTTTGCGCTGCTGATGCCCGAGCAGCAGGCGATCAACAACGGCAACACCTGCTTCAACTGGTTCAATCCGCAGGACATCGCGCGCGACCAGGGCGAGGCCGCCTCGATCAGGCAGATGATCGCGCACATGGTCGGCGCGCATGAGATCGATCCGAAGCGTGTCTATGTGACGGGACTGTCCGCCGGCGGCGCGATGGCGTCCGTCATGCTCGCGACTTATCCGGACGTGTTCGCGGGCGGCGCCATCATCGCCGGCCTGCCGTTCGGCGTTGCCACCGATCTGCGGGAGGCGCTGCATGCGATGATGCATGCGAGTTCGCTGTCCGCGCCGGAGCTCGGCGGTCTGGTCCGCAACGCGTCCGCGCATGGCGGCGCCTGGCCGAAGATCTCGGTGTGGCACGGCAGCGCCGACCGCACCGTGCATCCCGGCAATGCCGATGCGATCGTGCGGCAATGGCTCGACGTGCATGGCCTGCCGCTCACTGCAATGTCGAAGTCCGATATCGACGGCCATCCGCGCGAAGTCTGGTGGAACGCCGACGGCGAGACGCTGGTCGAGTCCTACTCGATCACCGACATGGCGCATGGCACGCCGCTCGGGCTTGCCGACAATGACGAGCGTTATGGCGTGGAGGGCGCGTTCCTGATCGAGGCCGGCATCTCCTCGTCCTATCACATCGCGACGTTCTTCGGTCTGACCGACAAGGTCCGTCAGCCGCACATCGCACCGACCGGTGTGCCGCGCGCGCATGCCGACACGATCTCGATGACGATCCCGCTGGCTGCGGCCGGGCCCGAGCCGAAGCCCACATCCGGCCGCAAGAGCGACCGGCCGCGCAAGCGACGCAGCAAGGGTGTCGACGTCAGCGCCGTCATCACGCGGGCGCTGACCGCCGCGGGCCTGATGAAGTAACGGCTGATGAAGTAGCTACATCTCGCCGGTCAGGAACGGGTTCGTCATCCGCTCCTGGCCGATGCTCGATCCGGCGCCATGGCCGCAGATGAAGCCGACATCGTCGCCGAGCGGCAAGAGCTTCTGCTTGATCGACTGGATTAATGTCGGATGGCTGCCGCCGGGCAGGTCGGTGCGCCCGACCGAGCCGGCGAACAAGACGTCGCCGACATGCGCGAAGCGCAGCTCCTTGTTGAAGAACACCACGCTGCCCGGCGAATGGCCGGGGCAGTGCAGGATGTCGAAGGCGAGGTCGCCGATCGAGACCTGATCGCCTTCGTCGAGCCAGCGGTCGGGGCCGAAATTGCGCATCCCGGTCATGCCGAAGCGCTCGCCGCTCGAGACGACGTTGTCGAGCAGATATTTGTCGGCGATGTGCGGGCCCTCGATCTTGACCTGCAGCGCGTCGCGCAATTCGGCGGCACCGCCGACATGGTCGATATGGCCGTGCGTGAGCCAGATCTTCTCGACGGTGACGCCGGTCTGCTTGATCGCGGTCTGGATCTTGGCGACGTCGCCGCCGGGGTCGATCACCACGGCCTTCTTGGTCGGCTCGTGCCAGATGATGGTGCAGTTCTGCTCGAACAGCGTCACCGGCACGATGATCGCGCCGGCCTTCGGTTTGCTCTCGGTTGTCTCGCTCATGGAGGCACCATAGGCTTCCTTGCAATGCCGTCAACACGCACGGGACATGCGCCGGCCCCGGCGTGTGATCCCAAATCGGACCGTGATAAGGTCCAACAGAACAATTTATGAGCAGGCCGTTACGCGGTTGCTCGCAACACGCGTCAAGTCCTCGCAGTCCGGAACTTCATGACCCAGGCTCCCAACTCACCGCTCAGCGGACCCCGGACCACCGCCCGCGCCTTCTTCGTCGCGGACCGCATCAACACGTCCGGCCTCGAGCGCGGCGACGTGCTGGCCACGACGCCGCTGGCGTTTCGCGTCAATGACAATGGTGTGGCGATCCTGTTCCGTTACGGCGTCGTGGTCCTGATCGGCCTCAATGCGCTCGAGGAGGATGAATTCCTGCGCAGCCTGCAGTCGCGCATGACCGGCCTGTTCGCGCGGCGCGAGGAGGAGATCGCGATCATCGAGGTTGCCGCGGAGAAGGAGGACCAAATTCCGCCGGGCGGCCCGATCTATCTGCAGAGCCTGTCGCCGGAGCGGCTGATCCTGGTCGGCGAGGCGCTGGCCAAGAGCGTGGTGCTGGCGCGGCACGAGCGCGAGGTGCGGGCGGTGTTCGACACCACCGAGCCGCTCGCGCGCGAGCTCGCCAAGGGCGGCCGGGTCGATGGGGGCCGCGTTGCGATCCTCAAGCATATCGGCAACGCGCTGTTGGTGCGGCATCGCGTGGCCGGACCGGTCGAGGTGTCGGAGAAGCCCGACATCCTCTGGGACAAGCCGCAGCTCGAGCGGCTCTATGCCCGGCTCGAGGACGAGTATGAGTTGAAGGAGCGTGCGGAATCGCTCAACCGCAAGCTCGGCGTCGTCGCCGAGACCGCGCAGGTGTTGACCGACATCATCGACACCCGGCCGCTCGCTGCGGCTGGAGCTGATCATCGTCTTCCTGATCCTGTTCGAGGTGCTGATCACGATCTACCAGCTGGCGATGGCCCGCCACTAAAGCGCCTTGCATCCGCGCTGCGGCGCCATTTTTCTGTCCCGAATTGTGCGTCATCCCTGAAGCTGCGGACAACCCCGGGGGATACGGGACGCGAGCGAGGGGGGAATGGGATGGTCCAGGACAACAGGGACTGGTGGCGGCGCGGCATCTTCTATCAGGTCTATCCGCGCTCGTTCCAGGATAGCGACGGCGACGGCGTCGGCGATCTCAGGGGGATCATCGCGCGGCTGCCTTATCTGACGCGGCTTGGCGTCGACGCGGTCTGGCTGTCGCCGATCTTCACCTCTCCGATGGCCGATTTCGGCTACGACATCTCCGATTACACCGGCATCGACCCGCTGTTCGGCACGATGGAGGATTTCGACGAGCTGGTCGCGGCCGCTCACGATGCCGGCCTCAAGCTGATCCTCGATCTGGTCCCGAACCACACCTCCGATCAGCATCCCTGGTTCATCGAGGCGAAGGGCTCGCGCGATAATCCGAAACGCGACTGGTACATCTGGCGCGATCCGGCGCCGGATGGCGGTCCGCCCAACAACTGGCTGTCGGAGTTCGGTGGCAGCGCCTGGGCCTATGACGAGGCCTCGGGCCAGTATTACTATCACGCCTTCCTGGCGCAGCAGCCCGATCTCAACTGGCGTAACCGCGAGGTGAGGGACGCGATCTACGAGGTAATGCGCGTCTGGCTGCGCAAGGGCGTCGACGGTTTTCGTGTCGACGTGATCTGGCACCTGATCAAGGACGCCGAATTCCGCGACAACCCGCCGAACCCGCATTACCGCGAGGGCCGGCCGCCGCACGAGAAGGTGCTGACACAATATTCGACCGATCAGCTCGAGGTGCACGCCGTCATCACCGAGATGCGCGGTGTCACCGAGGAGTTCGACAACCGCGTGCTGATCGGCGAGATCTATCTGCCGCTGCATCGGCTGGTCGCCTACTACGGCAACGATCTGCGCGGCGCACAGATGCCGTTCAATTTCGCGCTGCTGTCGACCTTGTGGAGCGCACGCGCGATCGAGCAGATCATCGCCGATTACGAGAAGGCGCTGCCGCCGGGCGCATGGCCGAACTGGGTGCTCGGCAATCACGACCGGCCGCGGGTGGCGAGCCGGGTGGGACCCGCGCAGGCGCCGGTCGCCGCGATGCTGCTCCTGACGTTGCGCGGCACGCCGACGCTCTATTACGGCGAAGAGATCGGCATGCACCAGGTTGCGATCGCCCCTGACGAGGTGCGCGATCCCTTCGAGAAAAATGTGCCTGGCATCGGTATCGGCCGCGATGGCTGCCGCACCCCGATGCAATGGAGCGCCGAG
The DNA here is from genome assembly GCF_054822705.1 of Bradyrhizobium sp. USDA 4454. NCBI lineage: Bacteria > Pseudomonadati > Pseudomonadota > Alphaproteobacteria > Hyphomicrobiales > Nitrobacteraceae > Bradyrhizobium > Bradyrhizobium sp. USDA 4454. Next base: position 8,204,053 of record NZ_JBTRCN010000001.1, on the reverse strand, counting down.
CGTCATGCCGGCTTCTCGACCGCAAAGCCTTGGCTGCCGCTCGCGCAGGACTTTGCCAGCGACAACGTCGCAAGCCTCGAGGGGGAGCCGGCGTCGATCCTCAACCTCTACAAGGCGCTGATCGCGTTGCGGCGCAAGCTGCCGCAACTCGTCCATGGCAGCTATGAGCCGGTCGCCGCGCATGGCGATGTGCTGCTCTACCGGCGGCGCAGCGCCGAGGGCGTCGCGGTGATTGCGCTGAATTTCGGTGCGGCCCCCGCGTCGGTCTCCTCCAGCGCGATCGGCTTCAGCAACGAGGTTCTGTTATCGACCTTGATGGACCGGCAGGGCGAGAAGGTCGAAGGCGTGCTCGAGCTGCGCGCCAATGAAGGCGTGATCCTGGGGCCGCATCAGGATGATTAGCGGGATGTGCGGGGCGTCTTGGTGTCGATATCGCTGCGCTTGAGCAGGTAGTCGAGCCCACCGACCCGATACCAGCGATAGCCGTAGGCCTCGATCAGGAGCTTGTGACGGCCGCCATCGTCGGCGCGGTTGTGATCCTCGGTCAGCAGATTGACGAGGAGATTGCCGGCGTCGTCGGGGAGCCCGACATTGAACGATATCTCGAGCGGCTTTTCCGCGAAATTGTGCACGAACAGCACCGAGTTGTTGCGCCAGTCGTAACGAACGATCAGGACGGCAGGGTTTCGGCTTGCGATGACCTTGAAGTCGCCCCAGCCGACCTCGGGGACTTCCTTTCGCATGCGGATGATGCGCTCGGTCCAGTTCAGCATCGAATTGGGATCGCGCCGCTGCTTGGCGGCATTGACGTGCTCATAGCCATAGGGCCCGTCCTCGATCACGGGCACACACGGCCGGTCGCTTTCGGTAAAGCCGGCGTGCGGCTCGGTCGACCATTGCATCGGCGTGCGTGCGCAGGTGCGTTCGGGCAGGTCGAGATTGTCACCCATGCCGAGTTCATCGCCGTAGCGAATGACGGGCGTGCCGGGAAGCGTGCACATCACGCTGTAGGCGAGCTCCAGACGCCGTCGGTCGCCGCCCAGCATCGGCGCAAGGCGCCGCCTTATGCCCCGGTCGTAGAGCTGCATGCCCTTGTCCGGACCGAATGCTTTGAACACCGTCTCGCGCTGCGCCTTGGTGAGTCGGCCGAGGTCAAGTTCGTCGTGATTGCGGAGGAACAAGCCCCATTGCGCGGTGGCGGGCCGCGGCTTGGTCGCCGTCAGGGCCTTCGCCAACGGCTTCGTATCCGCGGACGCGAGCGCGTAGAACAAATGCTGGTTGACGTGGAAGTTGAACATCATGTGCATTCGATCGCCGTCGCGCCCGAAATACTCCATGTCGGTCTCGGGCAGCACGTTGGCTTCGGCGAGGATGATTGCATTGCCCTGGCGCCATTGCAGGAATTCGCGAAACGCTCGCAGCATGTCGTATTGCTCGACCGGCTTGCGCACCGAGGCGCCCTTGGTCGCGATCACGAACGGCACCGCGTCCATGCGGAAACCGGAGACGCCGAGCTGGGTCCAGAATCCCATGATCTTGAGGATCTCGGCCTGGACGTGCGGGTTCGACGTGTTGAGATCCGGCTGGAAATCGTAGAAGCGGTGGAAGTACCAGGCCCCTGCCTGCTTGTCGCGCGTCCAGGTCGATTTCTGGACGCCGGGAAACACCATGCCCGTGTTGGCGTTGGCGGGCCTCTTGTCCGACCAGACGTACCAGTCGCGATACGGCGAGTCCTTCGCGCTGCGCGCCGATCGAAACCAGGCGTGCTGGTCCGAGGTGTGATTGACGACGAGGTCGATGATCACGCGGATGCCGCGTTGCCGGCAGCCATGAGTGAACTCGACGAAATCGCCGAGCGTGCCATAGCGCGGATCGACGCCGTAATAGTCCGAAATATCGTAGCCATCGTCGCGGCAGGGCGACGGCTGAAACGGCATCAGCCAGATCGTGGTGATGCCGAGCCCGTGCAGATAGTCCAGTCGCCGCAGCAGGCCGCTGAAATCGCCAATGCCGTCGCCGTTGGCATCCATGTAGGTGCCGACGGACAAACAATAGATCACGCCATTCTTGTACCAGAGATCGTCGATCACCAGGCCATCCTCTCCGGCGGCAGCCGGAGATAAGCGGCGAGGCGCCGGTGAGTTCCTACCGAGAGTGTCGTCCCGTCAACCGCGGGACGACACTTTCCGCCTGAACCCTACAGCTTGATCTGCGCTTTCAGCGTGTCCTCGACACCACGCGATCGAATGACGACGCCTTCGGTGCGCCCTTGACCTACTCGTCGCGCTTGGCGACCAGCGCGGCGAGCTTCTCGTTTGGCGCTTTGCGCTGCGCGATCTGCTTTCACTTTTCGGGATCATTCTCTGATGGAATCGGCTAATCTGCCTGGATGGACTCACCCGCTCGCCACATCGCGCTTGTGCCTGCGCCCGACCGACGCCAGTCCGAGACCGCGCTTGCGGTCGCGCGCGGCACCGCGCGACTTCTGAGATCGCTGGGATTTTCCTGCATCAGCGAATTGCCGCTGCCGTCCGGCCGCCGCGCCGATCTGGTGGCGCTGAACGAACGCGGCGAGATCTGGATCGTCGAGATCAAGTCGTCGGTCGAGGATTTGCGCGCCGACCAGAAATGGCAGGATTATCGGATGCATTGCGACCGGTTGTTCTTTGCCTTCACGCAGGATCTGCCGTGCGAGATATTCCCGGTCGACACCGGCCTGATCATCGCCGACGCCTATGGCGCGCATCTGCACTGCGAGGCGCCGGAGCATCGCCTGCCGGCGGCGACCCGCAAGGCGATGACGGTGCGGTTTGCAATGGCCGCAGCGCAGCGGATCAATCGCCTGGTCGATCCGCAGGGGCATGAGCTTTAGAAGCCGTGATCCGTCATCCTGAGGAGCCGCGAAGCGGCGTCTCGAAGGATGCACGGCCACCAGCCGGGCCGTCGACCCTTCGAGACGCGCGCAAGGGCGCGCTCCTCAGGGTGACGGTGTGAGAAATTGTAGCGAGCGGCCTCCCCACGTCGTCGTCCTGGCGAAAGCCAGGACCCGTAACCACCGAGTTCGATTGAGAGTGCAATAGTGGCCCCAGCGGTCGCGCAACAACCGGCGCTCGGGGTAATGGGTCCTGGCTTTCCAGGCCGTGTAGGAAGTCGGCGTGTTGCTTGAAGTTGAGGGACGAGGTGTCGGCCTCAAGCTGGACGGGGCCGGAGCGCTTGGAGCAGAGCGGGTACGCCCTTGATGGCGATCATTCTTTTGATGTTGTAGCCGGTGATGCTGAGTGCCAGTTCGGCTTTGGCCTTCCGCAATCCGCGGAGAAGGAAGCGCGGGATACCCATCAGCCATTTGACGGTCCCGAACGGATGTTCGGCGACCTGCCGGCGGAGCTTCATCCAGCTCGGATCGGCCATGGCACGCTGGTGCATGGCCTCGCGGTCGTCGTCATGGAAGCCGCGCACGATGATCCGCCGCGCCGCTTTGGTGCATTGCGACTTCAGCGGGCAGGACGGGCAGGCTTGCGTCCGATATTCCTTCTTCTGTTTGGTGCGGGAGGTCTTGAAGAGGTGGAGGATCTCGCCGGCCGGGCAGTTCCAGCTGTCGTTCTCCCGGTCGTAGCTGAACTGATCGCGGCTGAAGTATTGCTTGCCCTTCGGATTGACCCGTTCGGCGCGGGGCACGATCGCGGTGATGCCGTCCTGCTCACATTGCTTGCCGTGGGCGCCGTTGGCGTAGCCGGTATCGGCAACGACGCTGACCTGATCGGCGCCGACGGCCGCCTTGCCCTGCCGGGCCATCGGATGCAGCTGCTGCAGATCGTTGCTCTCGTTGGTCAGATCGAACGCGACGATCAGGGCGTGCTGGGCATCGACCGCGATTTGCGCATTGTAGGCCACCTGATGGCCGCGCGGCGTGCGCATCAGCTTGGCCTCAGGCTCGCCCAACACCTTCTGCTTGAGGCCTTCTTGAACCAGCTGCTTGGCCTGCTGCTGCAACGCCGCCCGCTGAGCCTTCAACGCAGCAAGGGCTGCCGCCACGTCGGCCTTGGTTGGCTCAAGCGGCGTCTCCTCGGCATCGGCCTCATCCATGGCCGTCAGGTACTCGGCGATCTTGCGCTCGATCGCCGCGTCCCGTTCCGCAAGCTTCTTCTTGGTGATCACCTGCTTGCGGCTGGCAGCCGCAGCAATCTTGCTTCCATCGATCGCCAGGACTTCGCCTCCAAACACCGATTGCCCGCGGCAGAACTTTATAAAGGCCCGGCAGACCCCGACAATGGCTTCCGGATGATCCTTGCGGAAGTCCGCGATGGTCTTGAACACCGGTGTCAGCCGATTGATCAGCCAAAACACCTCAACATTGCGCTGCGCCTCACGCTCAAGCCGCCGGCTCGAACGCATCTGGTTCAGGTACCCGTAGATATAAAGCTTCAACAGATCGCGCGGATCGTAAGGCGGCCGTCCTGTCGCCTCCGCCTCAACGTGCGAGAAACCTAGTTCGGCAAGATCCAGGCTGTCCACAAAGCCGTCAATCACCCGCACCGCGCTGTCCGCCGCGATCACATCGTCCAACGTCTCGGGATAGAGCGTCACCTGATAACGCGACTGGCCAACAACGTGTGCCATCATGCCCCCGAATCAGTCTCACCCTCCAAAATCCAGCATCACAGCATGGTTTTTACACGGCCTGTTTCGCCAGGACGACACTGAATACATTCACACTCTCTCAGGGTGACGGGGAGGCGTAGGATGGGTAGAGCGAAAGCGAAACCCATCGCTTCTCTCGTCGCGGCACGAAGATGATGGGTATCGCTTCGCTCCACCCATCCTACGCGGTACACCACAAAAGCAAATGGCCGGGCAAAGCCCGGCCATCGCGAAACTGGATGCGAAGCTGCTTAACGCGGCGCGCGCTTGGCGAGGATGCGCTGCAGGGTGCGGCGGTGCATGTTGAGGCGGCGCGCGGTCTCCGAGACATTGCGGTTGCACATCTCGTAGATGCGCTGGATGTGCTCCCAGCGCACGCGATCCGCCGACATCGGATTGGCCGGCAGCTCGGACTTCTCGGTGCCGGTCGCAAGCAGGGCAGCGACGACGTCGTCGGCGTCGGCGGGCTTCGAGAGATAGTCGACGGCCCCCATCTTCACCGCGGTCACGGCGGTGGCGATGTTGCCGTAGCCGGTCAGCACGATCGCGCGCGCCTCGGGGCGCTTGCGCTTCAACGCCGAGACGACGTCGAGACCGTTGCCGTCGCCGAGCCGGAGGTCGACGACCGCGAACGCGGGAGCGGCGCGGCCGATCTCGGCAATGCCGTCGGACACCGTATCGCATGACTTCACCGAGAAGCCGCGCGTCTCCATCGCGCGCGACAGGCGTTCCAGGAACGGCTTGTCGTCCTCGACGATGAGGAGCGATTTGTCAGCATGGTCATTCAGTTCAGCGATTGCGTTCACGATCCATTTTTCCCTGTGGTAGACCCGCTAAATATGGGGTTGCAGTGGGGCGCTGCCAAGGCAGCCGAAAGTCGCGGTGGCTGCATCCGGTATGCCAGAGGCACGATTGAGAACCGTTCTTAAGATGACGTCTCTGTGTCTCCCGCCGATTCCTCGAAACGCTCGCGCGGCCACACGATCTGCACCACGGCGCCGTGATCGGGAAAGGTGCGATTGGTAAACGACACCTTGGCTCCGGTGCGTTCCAGCAGCGTCCGTGCGATGAAAACGCCCAAGCCGAGGCCGCCACGGGCATTTTGTGCCTCGTCCGCGCCCCGGCGGCGCGACAAATAGGGCTCGCCGATCCGTTTCAGCATGTCGGGCGCGATGCCCGGGCCGTCGTCGGAGACGACGATCTCGACGGTTTCAGCGTTCCACCACGCGTTCACCTCGACGGTCTGGTGGGCGAAATCGACCGCATTTTCGAGAATGTTTCCGACGCCATAGAGGATCGCGGGATTGCGTGCGGCGACCGGCTCGCGTGTTGCTGCGACAGCAAGCCGCACCTTGATGTTGATACCGAAATCGCGATGCGGCGCCACCGCCTCCTCGATCAGGGTCGACAGCTTCATGGTGTCGAATGGCGCGCCGCTCGATGACAATTGCGCAATCTTGCTCAGGATATCGCGACAGCGCTGCGCCTGTTCGCGCACCGTCTTCAGGTCACCGGTGATTGCCGGGTCATGAACTGTCTTCTCGAGCTCGCGCGAGATCAGGAAGATCGTCGATAAGGGCGTGCCGAGTTCGTGCGCGGCGGCGGCGGCGAGGCCGTCGAGCTGGGTCAGATGCTGCTCGCGCGTCAGCACCAGCTCGGTCGCGGCAAGCGCGTCGGAGAGCTTGCGCGCCTCCTCGGTCACCTGGAATGCATAAAGACTGGTGACGCCGATCGCGAGCAGGATCGAGAGCCAGACGCCGATCAGATAAATCGGCGGCAGCACCAGCGGATCGTCGTTATCCCAGGGCAACGGCAGATGATAGAAGAACAGCGCCGAGGCGCAGGCAACCGCAAGGCAGCCGAGCGCGATGGTGAGCCGGATCGGCAGCACCGTGGCCGAGATCAGGACCGGCGCCAGGAACAGGAACGAGAACGGGTTCTGCAAGCCCCCGGTGAAATACAGGAGGCCGCCGAGCTCGACAATGTTGATCGCGAGCAGGGCCGCGGCATAGCCGGGCTCCAGCCGCTGCATCGGGTTGAACGCGACCTGCAGCGCCAGATTGAGCAGCGCCGAGAAGGCCACGATGGTGACGCAGGGGACGATCGGAACGTCGAATTCCAGTCCCTGCGCCACGATGAAGATCGCAACCAGCTGGCCGAGCGCGGCGAGCCAGCGCAGCCGCAGGATCGTATCCAGGCGGACATAGCGGCGGGGTTGGCGGAAATCGGAAGCGACGTCGGTCATGCCGGGACCTTAGCCGTGCCGTGGGCGGCGCACAAATTCGCGACGTAGCGCAAAGACGCGGTCCAAGCCTTTAGTTGCCGCCAAGCCTTAATTGCCGCGAAGCCTTGCGCTTATTGTCGCAATGGCTCAATGACGGCCATATGCAACAGAGCGGGACAAGTCGGGCGCAACCGCCCAATCCGCCTACGGTTGATCAGGGTGGATCGGCCGCGATCGATGTTGCGCGCCTCGTCAAGGTCTACAAAACCACCCGCGCGGTCGACGACATCTCGTTCCGCATCGCGCGCGGCAGCATCACCGGCTTGCTCGGCGGCAACGGCGCCGGCAAGACCACGACGATCGCGATGATCATGGGGCTGGTGCTGCCGACGTCGGGCAGCGTCAGCGTGCTGGGCGCTGATATCCCCGAGCAGCGCTACGACGTGCTCGGCCGGATGAATTTCGAGAGCCCCTATGTCGACATGCCGATGCGGCTCACGGTGCGGCAGAACCTGACCATCTTCGGCCGGCTCTATGCCGTGAAGCACCTGCGCGAGCGGATCGACCAGCTCGCTGCCGATCTCGATCTCACCGAATTTCTCGACCGCGCCAACGGCAAGCTCTCCGCCGGGCAGAAGACCCGCGTCGCGCTGGCCAAGGCGCTGATCAACGAGCCGGACCTGCTGCTGCTCGACGAGCCGACCGCGTCGCTCGATCCTGACACCGCCGACTGGGTGCGCGAGCATCTCGAGACCTATCGCAAGACCCATAACGCGACCATCCTGCTGGCATCGCACAACATGCTGGAGGTCGAGCGGCTGTGCGACCGCGTCATCATCATGAAGCGCGGCAAGATCGAGGACGACGACAGCCCGGAGCGGATCATGGCGCGCTACAACCGCGACACGCTGGAGGAGGTGTTTCTCGACGTGGCGCGCGGCCGTCTGCGCGAGGGTGCTCCGGAGGGCACACCATGAGCGAGATCGTCAGCCATCCGCCGCGCGGCATTTCCCTGCATCGTGTCAACGCGATGGTGCTGCGCTATTGGTATCTCCTGATGTCGTCCTGGCCGCGGCTGCTGGAGCTGATCTACTGGCCGGCCTTGCAGATCATCACCTGGGGCTTCCTGCAGAACTACATCTCGCAGGCATCCGGCTTCTTTGCCAAGGCGGGCGGCACGCTGATCGGCGCTGTGATCCTGTGGGACATCCTGTTTCGCGGTCAGCTCGGCTTCTCGATCTCGTTCCTGGAAGAGATGTGGGCGCGCAATCTCGGCAACCTGATGATGAGCCCGCTGAAGCCGATCGAATTCCTGCTGTCGCTGATGATCATGAGCCTGATCCGGCTCGCCATCGGCGTGATCCCGATGACGCTGCTGGCGCTGGTCTTCTTCGGCTTCAACTTCTACGCCATCGGGCTGCCGCTGATCGCGTTCTTCTGCAATTTGATCTTCACCAGCTGGTCGGTCGGCGTGTTCGCCTCAGGCCTCGTGCTGCGCAACGGGTTGGGCGCGGAGAGCATCGTCTGGACGTTGATGTTCGCGGTGATGCCGCTCGCCTGCATCTATTACCCGGTCGAGGTGCTGCCGGGCTGGCTGCAAGTGGTCGCCTGGACGCTGCCGCCGACCTATGTGTTCGAAGGCATGCGCTCGCTCTTGATCGATCACGTCTTCCGCGCCGACCTGATGGTCTGGGCGCTCGCCATCAACGCCATCCTGTTCGCTGCCTCTTTTGCGATCTTCCTTGCCCTTTTGCAGAGCGCCAAGCGTCACGGCTCGCTGCTCAGTAGTGGTGAATAAGTCACTTTCACGTGGATTTACGGTGTTTTAGCCGGATATCGTCCCCACATTGGGCTGGCGGCACATTGACGCATTGTTGCGCAGCGGTCAGTATGCTGCGGCGCAGAATTAAGGGTCTGAGAGAACATTATGCCCATCGGTGAATTTGGTGCACCGCCACTGGCGGCGGAAGGCAGCCCGGCACTCACGACGCCGCTCTACTGGATGTATGAGATGGCGCATGCGTCGCTCAATCCGGCGCGCGCCGTCACCGACGCCACCAAGATCCTGTTTCAGAACCCGCTCAATCCGTGGACGCATACCGAGTTCGGCAAGTCGATCGCCGCCGGCTGTGAGCTGTTCGAGCGCACCACGCGCCGCTACGGCAAGCCGGACTGGAACCTGCCGACCACCGAGGTCAACGGCGTCCGCACGCCGGTCGAGGTCCGCTCGATCTGGGAAAAGCCGTTCTGCCGTCTGTTGCATTTCGACCGCAAACTGACGCGTCCGTTGCGCGCACCGCAGCCGCGCGTGCTGATCGTGGCGCCGATGTCGGGTCACTATGCGACGCTGCTGCGCGGCACGGTCGAGGCATTCCTGCCGACGCATGAGGTCTACATCACCGACTGGGCCGATGCGCGCATGGTGCCGCTCGCGGAAGGGCGGTTCGATCTCGACGACTATGTCGACTACCTGATCGAGATGCTGCACGCGCTCGGCGGCAACATGCACGTTATTGCCGTGTGCCAGCCCTCGGTGCCGGTGCTCGCGGCGGTCTCGGTGATGGAAGCGAACAACGATCCGTTCGTGCCGCTGTCGATGACGCTGATGGGCGGCCCGATCGACACCCGGCGCAATCCGACTGCAGTCAACAACCTTGCGGAAGAACGCGGCATCGAATGGTTCCGCAGCCACGTCATTACCAAGGTGCCATTCCCGCATCCGGGCGTGATGCGCGACGTCTATCCGGGCTTCCTGCAGCTCAACGGCTTCATCAGCATGAACCTGGATCGGCACATGGACGCGCACAAGGCGCTGTTCGCCCATCTGGTGAAGGGCGACGGCGACCTCGCCGACAAGCACCGCGAATTCTATGACGAATACCTCGCGGTGATGGACCTCACCGCGGAGTATTATCTGCAGACCGTCGACCTCGTCTTCGTCAAGCACGCGCTGCCGAAGGGCGAGATGACCCATCGCGGCAAGCCGGTCGATCCGTCGAAGATCCGCCGCGTCGCGCTGATGACGGTGGAAGGCGAGAAGGACGACATCTCGGGTCTCGGTCAAACCGAGGCGACGCACGCGCTCTGCACCGCGATTCCCAACCATCGCCGGGTGCACTATGTGCAGAAGGGTGTCGGCCATTACGGCGTGTTCAACGGCTCGCGATTCCGCTCCGAAATCGTGCCCCGGATCTCCGATTTCATGGTTTCGGCGGCCAATACGCGGCTTTCTCTGGTCGCTGCGGCCGAATAGGTATCGCCCCGGCCGCGATTTTTGCGGTCGCGCAAGCCGCTGATTTAACTAAAAAATTCTCAAATCGGGTTGCGGGCAAGGGATGAATTTAATTTCATCTCATGGGCCTTTTTTGGCTTTAGGATTCATCATAAAAAATCCGGTTCCGACCCCAGCCGGTAGAGGCGAGTTAACGGCCGACCCCTGTATATTGGGCAAATGATTTGTTTTTGCGCCGAGCGCTTTCCCTGGCGGCGGATATGGCAAAGTCCGGGCGAACTCCTGCTCCCCGGACTTTCAGACATGGCTACTCGCGCGCTCCTCTATCGGCGGCCTGCCGAACCCGCGACCGTATTGGTCAGACACGGCTCCCAGTTTTTCACCGTCAGGTTGCGCCGGCACAGGCGTGCGCGCCGCTATACGCTCAGAATCCATCCGACCGATCGCGAAGCGATCCTGACGATGCCGCCGCGCGGCACGATCGTCGAAGCCAAGGAGTTCGCCAACATCCATGGCGGCTGGATCGCCGCTCGTCTTGGCCGTTTGCCGAAGGCCGCGCCGTTCCAGCCCGGCACCGTGGTGCCGTTGCGCGGCGTGCCGCATCGGCTGGTGCATCGCTCGGGCGAGCGCGGCACGGTGTGGACCGAGACGCGCGACAGCGGCGAGAAGATCCTGTGTGTCGCCGGCGGCGTCGAGCACATGGATCGCCGGGTTCATGACTTCCTCAAGCGCGAGGCGCGCAAGGATCTGCAGAAGGCGGCCGCGCTGCACGCTGCGGAACTTGGCGTGCGGGTCCGGCGGATCTCGATCCGCGATCAGTCCAGCCGTTGGGGCTCGTGCACCTCGGCGGGCTCGCTGTCGTTCTCGTGGCGGCTGATCCTGGCGCCGCCCTTCGTGCTCGATTACCTCGCCGCGCATGAGGTCGCGCATCTCGTCGAGATGAACCATTCGGCGCGGTTCTGGCGCGTGGTCGACAAGGTCTGCGCCTCGGTCACCCGCGCCAAGACCTGGCTCGACACCCACGGCAACGACCTGCACCGCTACGGAATCCAGGAGTAGGCGGTATATTCGCCCGAAACGTAGCCGTCATCGCCCGCGGAAGCGGGCGATCCAGTATTCCAGAGGCATTCGTGTTCAACCGATAAGCCGCGGCGTACTGGATCCCCCGCATGCGCGGGGGATGCGTTGTTTGACCTCCTGAATCCAACACCATCCTCATCGTCGTCCTGGCGAAAGCCAGGACCCATTACCCCAAATCGCAATTGTTGCGCGACGCTGGGGCCTCAGTCCCGTTCGTTACGGAATGCGGTGGTTATGGGTCCTGGCTTTCGCCAGGACGACGTCCGGAACGAGGTGCGTAGCCCGGATGGAGCCAACGGGTCGCGCGAATGCGCGCCCGATGACAGGCTCCGCAATCCGGGGCAGCTCTCACTGGTGGTGCGACCAGTCCCGGATTTCGCTTGGCTCCATCCGGGCTACGAAGCTGATGGGTTTCGCTGCGCTCTACCCATCCTACGCATTAGCGAACGCCCTGACGCCTACCGAAACAACCGATCGGCCAGCCAGCCATCCAGTCCCGCCGCGGCTTCCGGCCGTGCGTTCGGGTTGGGCGGCGGCACTGAGGCGCGGGCCGGCATCGGAGGAGGCTGACGATAATAACCGCCGGATGGCACCGGCGCCGGCGGCGACGCCTGCATCGGCGGTTGAATCTGCAGCGGCGCGGCCGGCGCCGACGGTGCGGTGACCTGTGAGGAGATCTGCATCAGGTTGGCCGGTCCCCAACTGCCTTGCGAATTCGGGATCGCCGCCACCGGCACGCCCTGATGGGCTGATTTCATGAAGCGGGTCCACACCTCCACCGGCAGGCCGCCGCCGGTGGCCTTCTTGGTCGGCGAATTGTCGTCATTGCCGAGCCAGACGCCGGTGACGAGCTTGGCGGTGTAGCCGATGAACCAGGCGTCGCGATAATCCTGGCTGGTGCCGGTCTTGCCGGCGGCGGTCCAGCCCGGGATCTCGGCCTTGCGCGCGGTGCCCGAGATCAGCGTCTCGCGCATCATGGCGTTCATCATCGCGTCATAGCGCGGCTCGATCACCTGGTTCGGCGGATCGGTCGGGCGGTCGTACAGCAGCTTGCCGGAACTGGTCTTGATCCTGGTCACCACATGCGGCGACACGGCGTAGCCGCCATTGGCGAACGGCGCGTAGGCGCCGACCAACTCAAGCACGGACACTTCCGAGGTGCCGAGCGCGATCGAGACGTTGGGCTCCAGCTTGGAGGAGATGCCGAGCCGGTGCGCGGTGCGCACCACATTCTTGGGCCCGACCTCGATGCCGAGCCGCACCGCCACCGTGTTCAGCGACATCGCCAGCGCCTGGGTCAGCGTCACCGAGCCGAAATATTCGTGGGTGTAGTTCTCCGGTTTCCAGCCCTTGATGTCGAGCGGCGCATCGGTGCGGATCGTATCCGGCGTCAGCCCGGCCTCGACCGCGGTGAGATAGACGAACGGCTTGAACGACGAGCCCGGCTGCCGCTTCGCGGTGACCGCGCGGTTGTACTGGCTCTCGGAATAGTTCCTTCCGCCGACCATGGCGCGCACCGCGCCGTCGGGGGTCATCGCCACCAGCGCGCCCTGGCTGACGTTGAACTTGACGCTCTTGGCGGCGAGCTCGTCGATCACGGCGGCTTCCGCGACGCCCTGCAGCTTCGGATCGATCGTGGTCTGGACGATGATGTCCTGGTCGATCTGGCCGACCAGGTCGTCGAGCACTTCGCCGATCCAGTCGGCGACATAGTTCACGGTGCCGGCGCCGGCCGGCTTCACCGCGATCGAGGGCTGGCCGATCGAGGCCTTTGCCTGCGCCTCGGTGATGAATTTGGCGTCGGCCATCGCCGCGAGCACGACTTGCGCGCGCTGCTCGGCGCCTTCCGGATTGCGGTTCGGCGCCAGCCGCGACGGCGACTTGACGAGGCCCGCAAGCATCGCCGCTTCCGGCAGCGTGACGTTCTTCGCGGACTTGCCGAAATAGCGCTGCGCGGCGGCCTCGACGCCATAGGCGCCCGAGCCGAAATAGACGCGGTTGAGATAGAGCTCGAGGATCTCGTCCTTGGAATGCTTGCGCTCCAGCCACAGCGCGAGCTCGGCCTCCTGCAGCTTGCGCTGCATGGTGCGCTCCTGGGTCAGGAACAGATTCTTGGCGAGCTGCTGCGTCAAGGTCGAGCCGCCCTGCGAGACGCCCCGATGCAGCAGGTTGGTGACGGCTGCGCGTACAATGCCGACCGGGTCGATGCCGAAATGCGAATAGAAGCGGCGGTCTTCGATGGCGATGAAGGCCTTCGGCAGATAGGGCGGCAGATCCTTCAACGCGATGTTGGCGCCGGCCATCTCGCCGCGCTGCGCCAGCACCGAGCCGTCGATGCCGACGATCTGGATGGTCGGCGGTCGCTTCGGAATCTCCAGCGACTGGATCGGCGGCAGATGCGCACCGACCCACACCACGACACCGATCACCGCAATGCCGGCCCACAGGCCGAGCACCGCCGTCCAATAGAACAGCCGGCCGATACCAAAGCCGCGCGACTTGCTGCGTCGTTTGCTGCCGCTGCGCGACGGGCGCGGTCTCTCGCCACCGGACTCGCTGCCCTTGTCGGCGCTTTTGGGTTTCGATTTGGCGGGTTTGTCGTCGTCACCGCCGGGAATGCGATCGGAGGGCGACAGCCTGAGGTCGGCAAGCGCGGCCGGAAGCCCGAACAGCGGCTCCTTGCGTCCACCGCCTTTTTTACGTCCCCACGCCATCCGTAACGCTCACAGCCGCACCAGGCCGCACGCTAGCGTTCCCGGTTTAAGGGGCGGTTACGTAAAGCTTAACGGGGGATTAGGAGGTGGGGCAGTGCGTGCTACATTCAGATGGAACAAGACGCAGGGAGCACCGCATGGGCCATATCGATCCGACCAAGGACGTGTTTGCGCAATTCCGGGACAACAACCGGCCGGGCCCGATCCACATGCTCAACCTGGTGCGCTTGCGCGAATGGGCCGCCTATCCCGACGGCCGCAAGGCGACCGGTGCGGAAGCCTATGCGGCCTATGGCCGCGACAGCGGGCCGGTGTTCGAGCGGCTCGGCGGCCGCATCGTCTGGCAGGGCCGCTTCGAGCTGATGCTGATCGGCCCGCAGGAGGAGCGTTGGGATCACTGCTTCATCGCCGAGTATCCAAGCGTCGCCGCCTTCGTCGAGATGATCCGCGATCCCGTCTATCGCGAGGCAGTGAAGCACCGCCAGGCCGCGGTGGAGGATTCGCGGCTGATCCGGCACGCCGTGCTGCCGGTCGGGAAAAATTTCGGCGAGATACCGGAGTAGGGGACGAGGCGGAGCGCGCTATTCGTTCCGTCATCCCCGCGCAAAGGCGAAGCCTTTGTCGCTGGAGGAGCCGCGAAGCGGCGTCTCGAAGGATGCACGGCCCATAGCCGGGCCGTCGACCCTTCGAGACGGCCGCGTTGCGGCCTCCTCAGGGTGACGGTGATAAACTGTGGGAGACAAAACAAAATCGGCGGCCCGGAGGCCGCCGATTGCGTTTCAACTCTGCCGAACCGCTAGCCCGCCGGGCCGGCGTCTTCGAGGATCGGGCCGAACAGCTCCCAGCGCTCGCCGTTGAAGCGCATCATCTGGAGCTGCTTGTTGACGCGATAGTCGTTCGGCGTGGTGTTGCCCTTGATGCCGGGCAGTGCCATGTCGAGGTCGACGTTCTTCAGATTGGTCGCCTGCTTCAGCACGTTCTCGCGCGTCAGCTCGTCGCCGCACTGCTTCAGCACGTGCACCATCAGCTGCGCGGTCGAGTAGCCATAGGTGTTGAAGTTCGAGTTCTTGTCGCCGTCGGGATAATACTTGGCCATGAAGTCGAAATAGCGCTTCATGCCCGGATCGTCCTTCCACTGCGGATCGGCCGGATCCTTGCCGTAGTTGGTCGAGATCAGGCCCTTGGAGGCCTCCAGCCCGGCCGGCTGCAGCACCGCGCCGACCGAAGTGGCGTTGATGTCGACGATGTGGATCGGATGCCAGCCGAGCTCGGCGATCTTCTTGATCGCCTGCGCGGCCTGCTTCGGCGTCGAGGCCGAGAAGAACAGGTCGGCGCCGGCATCCTTGATCTTGATCACCTGGGAATCGATGGTCGGGTCGGAGACCTCATAGGAGGCTTCGGCCACGATCATCTTGGCGGCCTTGTCGCCGAGGCCCGCCTTGATGCCGTTCAGGTAATCCTTGCCGAGGTCGTCGTTCTGATAGAGCACGCCGATCTTGGCGTTCGGATGCTCCTTCAGGATGTACTGGCCGTAGATGCGGCCTTCGACGAAGTAATTCGGGTTGAAGCCGAGCGTCCAGGGGAAGTTCTTCGGGTCGGTGAACTTCGAGGCACCGGTGGCGGCGAACAGCTGCGGCACCTTCTTCGCGTTGAGATATTTCTGCACCGCGGCGTTCGACGGCGTGCCGACGAGCTGGAAGGTGAGCAGCACCTCGTCGCTCTCGACCAGCTTGCGCACCTGCTCGACCGCTTTCGGCGGCGAATAGGCGTCGTCATACTGGATCAGATTGATCTTGCGGCCGTTGATGCCGCCGGCATCGTTGATCATCTTGAAATAGGCCGCCTGGGTCTTGCCGATCGAGGCATAGGCGGAGGCCGGTCCGGAGAATGGCACGGTCTGGCCGATCTTGATTTCGGTATCGCTCGCGCCGGGATCGTATTTCTTTTGCGCGGAGGCCGCCGTTGCTGACAGCGCGATCGCGAGCGCCGTTGCCGTGACCAGGTGGAAAATCCCGTTCCTCATGATGCTGTTTCCCTCACGTGACTGATGTTGGCCGATGATCTTGTCCGCGGGTTCAAGGTCCGCGGCCGCCATCGCTTGCGCCGGGATACTGGAGGAACCGTTGCTGCGACGCAAGACGAGCAATGCCGAAAAGGTGAGCGATTTCAGTCAACCAAAGTAGGGGGCAATGCGAAAAGAAGGGAGTGATGTGCGCATCACGAAAGGCAGTTAGTTCGTCGAACCTACCGATGGAAACGCATTATCTCCGTCATCCTGAGGAGCGCGCAGCGCGTCTCGAAGGATGAACGGCCCCAGCTGGGCCGCCGTGCTTCGAGACGGGCCGCTGCGCGGCCTCCTCAGCATGACGGGTCTCAAAACGGCAAACGGCCTAGCCCGCCGGCCCCGTGTCCTCGATGATCGGGCCGAACAGCTCCCAGCGCTCGCCGTTGAACTTCATCATCTGCATCTGCTTGTTGATCCGATAGTCGTTCGGTCCGGTCGTGATCGACATGCCCGGCAGCGCCAGCGAGGGCACGAACTTCTTCAGGCTGGTCACCTGCTTCATCAGGTTCTCGCGGGTGAGATCGTCGCCGCACTGCTTGAGCACCTGGACCAAGAGCTCGGCCGTCGAGTAGCCATAGGTGTTGACGGTGTTGAGTTTGTCGCCCTCCGGATAATACTTGTCCATGAAGGCGAAATACGCCTTCACGCCGGGATCGTCCTTCCACTGCGGATCGGCGGGGTCCTTGCCGTAATTGGTCGAGATGATGCCCTTGGAGATGTCGAGGCCGGCCGGCTTCAGCGTCGCCGAAACCGGGCTCGCATTGATGTCGAGGATGTGCACCGGGTGCCAATCCAGGTCCGCGATCTTGCGGATCGCCTGTGCCGCAAATTTCGGCGTCGAGGCGTCATAGACGAGGTCGACGCCGGCGGCCTTCAGCTTCACGATCTGGGAATCGACGGTCGGGTCGGTCAGCTCATAGGAGACCTCGGTGACGATCATGCTGGCGGCCTTGTCGCCAAGCCCGCTCTTCAGGCCGGTGATGTAATCGCGGCCGAGATCGTCGTTCTGGTAGAAGATGCCGATCTTGGCGTTCGGGTGATTGGCCAGGATGTATTTGGCGTAGATGCGGCCCTCGGACTGGTAGTTCGGGTTGAACGCGATCGTCCACGGCGCGTTCTGCGGATCGGAGAAGCGCGAGGCGCCGGTGGAGGCGAGCAGCTGCGGCACCTTTTTGGCATTCAGGTATTTCTGCACGGCGGCATTCGACGGCGTGCCGATGATCTGGAAGGTGAACAGCACCTCGTCGCCTTCGACGAGCTTGCGCACCTGTTCCACCGCTTTCGGCGGCGAATAGGCATCGTCATACTGGATCAGGTTCAGCTTGCGGCCGTTGATGCCGCCGGAATCGTTGATCATCCTGAGATAGGCCGCCTGGGTCTTGCCGATGCCGGCATAGGCGGATGCCGGGCCCGAGAACGGCACGGTCTGGCCGATCTTGATCTCGGTGTCGCTGGCGCCGATGTCGTATTTCTTCTGCGCGGTGGCTGACGTAACCGACAACGCGATGGCAAGCGTCGTCGCAGCGAGCAATTGCACGCTCCTCATGTCCGTGACCTCCCATGTTGCCGGTGATCTTGTCCGCAAGCGATGGGCCGGCGGATGTCACCGTTGCCGGGGATGATGGAGGAACGTTCTGGGCTTTGCAAGACGATGCGCTTGCGCGCGACGTCGCGGAATTCGGGTGGACGTCGGCGCTCCGGGGATGAAACTATCGCCGAACGAGATCGATTTCCGCGAGATCACAATGGCCGACCGCAAGACTGCACAGACCTTCAATCTCGACCGCCTGACGACGCCGATCGGCACCGCACTGCTGGTGACCGATGACGATGGCGTGCTGCGCGCGCTCGACTGGGACGACTATGAAGGGCGCATGCTCGAACTGCTGCGGCTGCACCATGGCGCCGTGACGCTGCGGGATGGCCGCGCCCCGGCCGCGATGCGCAGGGCGCTCGGCGGCTACTTCAACGGTGATCTCGACCGCTTGACCGATGTCGCGTGGCGCGTCGTGGGTACGCCGTTCCAGCGGAAGGTATGGCACGCACTGCCGACCATTCCGCCCGGCACCACGATGAGCTACGGCGCATTGGCGGCGAAGTTGAACACGCCGAACGCGATGCGCGCGGTGGGCCACGCCAACGGCTCGAACCCGATCAGCGTCGTCGTGCCCTGTCACCGCCTGATCGGTGCCAACGGCTCGCTGGTCAAATATGGCGGCGGGCTGGAACGCAAGCGCTGGCTGCTGCATCACGAGGGCGTGGAGATATAACGGCCTGCCTCCGTGGCCGGGAGGCACTCAATCGAGGTCTTTGCTCGGCATGTTGCGCAGATCGCGCACGATGTAGAGGAAGACGATCAGCGAAGGCACCCATGCGAGGATCGCTCCTACCAGCATCGCATCGACCGTCGTCATCGGACTCTCCTTGAGAGTTGGCGCCGTCAGACCAGTTTTCTCGATGGGCCGTCGCCGGCTCTGCCGAAGGGATAGAGCCACTTCCAGTAGGCCTTGTTGCGCTCCAGCTGCCGTTTGTAGATGTCGCGACACTTGGTCGAGCAAAACTGTTCGAAGTGCCAGCTATGCCGGATCAGTCCGAAGGGACGCTTGCATCCCGGATTCCCGCAGCGGTCTGTCATGATGCGGCCTCCGCCTCCGCATTCGCCCGCCAAAGCCAGCGAATGAAGTTGTCCTGACCTTTGTAAAGACAGAGCCGTCCGCAGTAGCGCTCCCCCGCCGGATTGCGCAGGCAGATGATCTTGGGCTGTTCGCTGTCACACTGGGCGCAGCGCGGTTCCGCACGCATGGCGACCTCCCTCCCGAGGAATGGGCGACGGCGCGAAACCTCGCGCCAGCGCGGCCCATCCGCAACCTGTCCAGATGTTTCGCGGCATTATCCCTGCGTATAGCCGATGCGAACTCATTCGCTCGCCGCTGTGCCGGGCTGCGCGAGAGCGGCATCGAGGCACCTGATCAGGGCATCGCCGTCAAAGGGCTTGATCAGGAAGCAGATCGCGCCCGCCGCCATGGCCCGGGCCCGGTCGGCCTCGACGGAGAACGCCGTGATGAAGATGAATGGAAAACGTCGTCCACCGGCAATCAGATGGGCTTGCAGGTCGAGCCCGCTCATCGCCGGCATCCTGACATCCGCGATCACGCAGGACGTGTCGCTGAGGTGGGGCGAGTGCAGGAATTCCTCGGCCGACGCGTAGGTCTCGACCGCATAGCCCAGCGATCTGACGAGATTGTCGGTCGCGGTGCGGACCGACAGATCGTCGTCGATGATTGATATCACTGGCGGATTGGACAAAAGGGTCTTCCTGGGAGACGGGCGGAGGGCCTGCAATCTGTGTGCTGATACGGGGCACAGTGCGTCGCCAATCGGGGCCGGAGAATCATACTTAGGTTTGTGCGCTGCCGGATGCCGGCCCGATCCCGAGCGTCTGTGCCATCCTGACCAGGTCAGGCAACGACTTCGCGGCCATTTTCCGCATGATGTGCCCGCGGTGGATCTTGACCGTGATCTCGGCCACGCCGATTTCGGCGGCGACCTGCTTGTTCATGAGGCCTGCGGTCACGAGGCTCATGATCTGACGCTCACGCGGCGTCAGGGCCGCGAAGGCTGCGCGCAAATTGGCGAGAACCCTGGCGTCATCGCGCCGGCTTTTGTCGCGCTTGATCGCTGTCGTGACGGCATCCAGCATGTCCTGATCGCGGAACGGCTTGGTCAGGAAATCGATGGCCCCGGCCTTCATGGCCCTGACCGTCATCGGGATATCGCCATGACCGGTCATGAAGATGATCGGAATATGAATGTCGGCCTTGGCCAGCTCCGCCTGAAAGTCGAGCCCGCTCAGCCGCGGCAACCTGATGTCCAGGATCAGGCAGCTCGGGACATCCGGCAGCTTGTGCTGCAGAAATTCATGGGCCGATCCGAACACGGCGGTCCGCAGGCCGACCGACCGGAAAAGATTGTTCAGTGCGTCCCGCACCGAGGCGTCGTCGTCGACGACGAACACGATCGGATCCTCGGCGTTTGTGAGAGGCGATGCGGCGCGTCCTGTCACCATGCGTGATCCTCTTGACGCAACGGCAGGGTGAACTGGAACGTCGCGCCGGGGCCGCGGTTCCCGGTCACCGACAGCCGGCCCCGGTGAGCTTCGACGATCGAGCGGCAGATCGACAACCCCATCCCCATGCCGCTGGCCTTGGTGCTGTAGAAGGCGTCGAACAGCCGCTCAGTGTTTTCCGCCGCGATCCCGACGCCACAGTCGGCGACCGCAACCACGATCTGCCCGGCATCGTCCTGGCACGTCCGGATCACGAGTTGCCGCGGCCGGTCGGTGACCGGCTGCATCGCCTCGATGCCATTCATGACCAGGTTGAGGATGACTTGCTGCAATTGGATGCGGTCGGCGACCACAGGCGGGAGCGCGGGAGCGAGGTCGAGCTGCAACGATACGTGATGGCTTTGCAGCTGATGTTGCACCAGGCCGATCACCTCGTTGATGGCTTCATTGATGTCGAGCGGCGCCTTCTGGTCGGCGGTCTTGTTCACCAGCGCGCGGACGCGCTGGATGACCTCGCCCGCCCGGTTGCCGTCGCTGATGATCGACCTGACCGCGCCGCGCGCTTCGTTCAGATCGGGGGCCGCACGGTTGAGCCAGCGTAGGCATGCGGCGGCGTTGGCGACCACCGCGGCAAGCGGCTGGTTCACCTCATGGGCGATCGATGCCGCGAGCTCGCCGAGCGCCGTCACGCGCGCGACGTGCGCGAGATTGGTCTGCGCTTCATGCAGCTCGGCCTCGGCGCGCTTACGGGCGGTCACGTCGGTCACGGCGCCGACAAACTCGGTGTCGCCCGCGAGGTTGGTCACCGCATGCGCCCTGGCATGGACATATTTGATCGTCCCATCGGGCATCAGCAGTCGGTAGCTGTGCTCGAAGTCGTTGCCGTCGAGCGAGGCACGGTCGATGGTCCGTTGCACGCGGCTGCGATCATCCGGGTGGACGCGTTGCAGCACCGTGGCATGCTTGATCGAAGGAACCCGGTCGAATTCGAAGATCCTGAACGTCTCGTCCGACCAGATGATCTCGCCGCTGGCGACGTGCCAGCCGAAGCTGCCGGTGTGGCTCAACCGCTGGGCTTCGGTCAGATACATCTCGCTCTGCTGCAGCGCATCCTCGGCTTGTTTGCGCTCGGTAATGTCCTCGCATGCGATCAGGACGATCAACTGACCGTCGAGCCGCCGCACGGCCTTGGCGTTCTCACGCACCCAAAGCCTTGATGCGTCCTTGCGGATCTTGCGGATTTCCCAGCTGTGGGGCTGGCCGATCTTGTCGAGGCACGCCGCGACATTGCGCAGGACGATATCGCGGTCTTCGGCGGCAAACACCCGCAGCACGGACTGCCCGAGCAATTCGTCGACGGTGTAGCCGAGTTGCGCCGCGCCGAACGTGTTGACCGATAGCACGAGGCCCGTTGCGTCGACCATGAAGTACATGACCGGATTGTGCTCGAACACCTCCTTCCACTGCGCTTCGCTGTTGCGCAGCGCCTCCATCGCGCGCTGTTCGCCGCTGGCCCGGCCGCGCAACATGGCTTCCATTTGCCTGTGGGTACGGCTCGCCACCCGCATCACCAGCAGCGCCGCGGCAAGCGAGGCGACGAGCAGTGCCAGCGCAATTAGATGGGCGGAAGCTGTGGGCTGCGGAGCAAGCAACAGCCCCACGCAGGTGGCGGCCAGGGCCAGCACCATGCCGCCGAGCAGCCATTGCTCGGCCGACCAGGACTTCATGGTCGGGATGCGCATCATTGGCAGCACCAGCACTTGGCAAAGTACTTGGCACAGGACTTGGCTATGGCACTTTGCCATCACACTTGGCCATCAGAGGCCGCGCTGCGTCGCCAGGTGACCACCATCATCAGCGGCGACAACGTCGCCCCAACGACTGCACATTAGCAGCTTTCTCGACGCCCGGCCCGGATCATGTGGCCCTTTTTGGCGATCCGCCGGTGGGGCGCATGCGGTCGCCCGGAAAGCGAATTCGCCGGACACGCTCAGGCCAGGGTTGCGGATAAACCTAAGTATGTCGTCCCCATCCGAATGTAACGGACCGGACCAACCTCCGTTCAATGGCGTGTTTCCTCCCGGTGACTACGCTTATTGGGTAACTCGATGACGGTAGAGGTCTCCGGGCTTCGGCAATCGGCAATCAGAGACGGGAGATTGAAATGCCCAACAGGCGCCTGCATTTGATCCTCTGCTCCGAAGATGCCGGGCACGAGGCAAAGCGCCAGAGGCTCGACCGCAGCTTCCAGCCGACCGTGATCGATGGCGGCAAGCAGGCCGCGAGGGCGCCGGCCGACCATTCCTGGATCGATCTGCTCGACGTCTTCGATCTGGGTGTCGTGATCTGGCAGGCGAGCTACCTGGCCCTGCTGGGCGCGAGCCTGGCAGCACTGCACGCGCAAGCGGATCCAGGATCGTAGGCACGCCAGGAGTTAGCCCCGGCAGGCTGCCGGACCGGCGCGATGGCTGCTCACGCCAGGGTCGCGCAAGACGGGTCCGACAACAGCCTTCCGAGAGAGCCCGGAATCCAATCCCCTCTAGCCCTGATGGATTCCGGGCTCAGTTTTTTCCGCCGCGTCCCCAATGACGGCGGAACAGATCGACGGCCTCGCGCCGCCATCGGGCCTCCGGCCCGCGTCAATGTGGTGCGCGCCTTCTACGCCGGCGAATATGTCCGCGCCTTCCGCAGCGTGCGCGCCGCGCCGGTCGGCAAGGCGCTGCTGATGCGGCTGTTTGGTTGACTCGCCAGGGGATCGGCCTTCGCAGTTGGATTGCCATTCCGTCATCCTGAGAGGATGTGAGGCTTTGTCCTCATCCACTGTCGTCGCCGGGCTCGACCGGGCGACCCAGTACGCCGCGGCCTATCGGCTCAAGCACGGCCGTCTCTGGAATACTGGATCACCCGCACGCGCGGGTGATGACACCGAGCAAGCGGAGTAAACCAATTCCGTCATCCTGAGAGCCTGACTGAAAAATGGGTGAGTGATCTCAGTGGGGTGTGATTCCATCGGATTTGCAAAGATTCGAGGGAGAGCACGATGCCCTGGACCAAGATCACTCGGGAGCAATATCGGCGGGACGATCTGCGTTATGCAAGCGATATGACCGATGCGGAGTGGGCGGTGATCAGACGCCTGTTGCCGCGAGCGAACCGGCGCGGCCGGCCGCGTAAGACGGAGCTGCGTCGTGTGATCGAAGCGATCCTCTATATCGTTTCGACCGGCTGCCAGTGGCGGGCGTTGCCGCAGGAGTTCCCGCCCTATTCGACGGTGCAGGGCTATTTTTATAGATGGCGGGATACAGGCCGGTGGCAGAGGATTGTCAGCGTGCTTGTCCGACGGGCGCGAAAAAAGCTTGGACGGACACCGAAGCCGACGGCAGCCGTGATCGACAGTCAAAGTGCGCCAACCACGCAAGCTGGCGGACCGCGCGGCTACGATGCAGGCAAGCGCATCTACGGCCGCAAGCGGCATATCGTGACGGATACCAATGGCCTCCTCCTTGGGGTTCATGTTCATCCGGCCAACGTTCAGGACTGCCATGGCGCCGTACCGCTGCTGAAGAACGTGCGGATGAACTTCCCCCGGCTGCGCCACGTCTTTGCCGACCGGATCTACCGCGGAAATCAACTCCTCGACGCGCTCTCAGACTGCGGTCCATGGACTATCGAGATCGTCGAGCGGCCTCACGGCGTCAAAGGCTTCCAGCTTCTGCCGAGGCGGTGGGTGGTTGAACGCACATTCGCTTGGTTCGGCAGATGCCGCCGTCTCGCCAAGGACTTCGAGGCGACGGTGGCAACCGAAGCTGCCTGGCTGCTGATTGCACACATCAGGCTCCTGACCCGCAGAATCGCGGCTGCAGCTAAGGTTGGGTGATTTATGAGTCAGACTCTGAGGAGCGCGTAGCGCGTCTCGAAGGATCGACGGCCCGGCCGCTTCCGCGTACTCCAAATCTCTTGTGGAAGGAACGTGGCCGTCGATCCTTCGAGACGGCCGCTGCGCGGCCTCATCAGGCGGGTCTTGCACGCTCTCGCTACGCCTTGATCTAAGCCGCCGGTTTCGCGGCCTGGTCCTCGCTGGACAGCAGATGCAGCAGCGCGCTCTTGATTGCGGCCTGCCGCGTCGGGGCGCTGATCTGGGCGCCGAGCAGGTCGGTGACGTAGAACACGTCGCGGGCGCGTTCGCCGAAGGTCGCGACATGGGCGGAGGCGATGTTGAGATTGAGCTTCGAGATCGCGGTGGTGAGCTGATAGAGCAGGCCGGGGCGGTCGAGGCCGGAGACCTCGATCACGGTGTAGCGGTCGGACCACTGGTTGTTGATGCTCACCTCGGGCTCGACGATGAAGGGGCGCGCCTTGCTGCGCACCGCGCGCTTGGCCACCGCCTCGGGCAGCCGCAGCTTGCCCTCCAGCACCTGCTCGATCATCTCGCCGATCCGCGTGGCGCGGCGGCCCTCATCCTCGTCGCGGTCGTATTCGCGCGAGATCGAGATGGTGTCGAGCGCGCGGCCGTCGGTCGTGGTGTAGATCTGCGCGTCGACGATATTGGCGCCGGCCGAGGCACAGGCGCCGGCGATGATCGACAGCAGCCAGGGATGGTCGGTCGCGAGAATCGTCAGCTCGGTGACGGCGCGGATCTCGTCGAAGCCGACATTGATCGCAAGCTTGTGGCCGGCCTGTTCGCTTGAGCGGATGAAGCGCGCCTGGCGGATCTTGCGCGGCAGCTCGACCTTGAGCCAGTAGGCCGGGTAGTGCCGGCCGATATAGGTGTTGAGCTCGGCCTCCGGCCATTCGGTGAAGGCGCGGCGGAATTCGGCCTGCGCCACCGCGATGCGCTGGGCGCGGTTCACCTCCGAGAAGCCGCCGGTCAAGACCGGCTCGGTCTCGTAGTACAGCGTGCGCAGCAGTTGCGCCTTCCAGCCGTTCCAGACGCCGGGGCCGACGCCGCGGATATCGGCGGTGGTCAGGATGGTCAAGAGCTTCATCTGCTCGACCGACTGCACCACGGCGGCGAAATTCTCGATGGTCTTGCGGTCCGACAGATCGCGCGATTGCGCCACCGTCGACATCGTCAGATGCTCCTCGATCAGCCAGGCCACCAGTTCGGTGTCGGCGGCGGAGAAGCCGAGCCGCGGGCATAGCCGCCGCGCCACCTTGGCGCCGGCGATCGAGTGATCCTCCGGCCGGCCCTTGGCGATGTCGTGCAGCAGCGTCGCGATATAGATCACCGGGCGGTGCTCGGGACGGATCTTGCGGAACAGGTCGCTGGCAACCGTGAACTCCTCATTGCCGCCGCGCTCGATGTCCTGCAGGAAGCCGATGCAGCGGATCAGATGCTCGTCCACCGTATAGTGATGGTACATGTTGAACTGCATCATCGACACGATCTTGCCGAACGCGCGGATGAAATGGCCGAGCACGCCGGTCTCGTTCATCCGCCGCAACACGGTCTCGGCGTCGTTGGAGGTCAGGATCTCCATGAACAGCCGGTTGGCTTCCTCGCTGTCGCGCAGCTGGGTGTTGATCAGCTTCAGCGAACGCGTCACCGTGCGCATCGCGTCGGGATGGAAGGCGAGGTTGTTCCGCTGCGCGAGGCGGAAGATCCGGATCAGGTTGACCGGATCGTGCTTGAACACGTCGGGCGCGGCGAGGTTGATGCGGTTATTGTCGACGATGAAGTCGTCGCTGCCGTTGACCCGCCGCCGCTTGGTGCCGGGCCGCAGCCGCGCCACCATCCGGCTCAGCACCGGCGCCGGCTTGTTGTGCTCCTCCTCGAGCCTGGCGCACAGGATCGCGGTCAGGTCGCCGACGTCTTTCGCGATCAGGAAGTAGTGCTTCATGAAGCGCTCGACGTCCTGCATGCCGGGATGCGAAGTATAGCCGAGCCGGACCGCGATCTCGCGCTGCATGTCGAACGACAGCCGTTCCTCGGCACGTCCGGCGAAGAAGTGCAGGTTGCAGCGCACCGACCACAGGAAATCGGCGCAACGGCGGAAGGTGCGGTATTCCTGCGCGTCGAACACGCCGCGTTCCAGGAGCTCGTCGGTCTCGCGCACGCGGTAGACGTATTTGGCGATCCAGAACAGCGTGTGCAGGTCGCGCAGGCCGCCCTTGCCGTCCTTGACGTTGGGCTCGACCAAATAGCGCGACTGGCCGCCGCGGCGATGCCGCTCCTCGCGCTCGGCGAGTTTTGCGGTGACGAATTCCGCCGCGGTGCCCTGCACAACTTCCTTGTCGAAGCGCTCGACCAGTTCGTCATAGAGCGGCTGATCGCCGGTCAGGAAGCGGGTCTCCAGGATCGCGGTGCGGATTGTCATGTCGCCGCGCGCCTGGCGGATCGATTCATCGACCGAGCGGGTGGCGTGGCCGACCTTCAGCCCCATGTCCCACAGGCAATAGAGAATGGCTTCGGCGACCTGCTCGCCCCACGCGGTCTGCTTGTAGGGCAGGATGAACAGCAGATCGATGTCGGACTCCGGCGCCATCAGCCCGCGGCCATAGCCGCCGGTCGCGACCACGGCCATGCGTTCGGCGCCCGAGGGGATCGGCGAGTGGTAGAGATGCCGGGTCGCGGCGGCGTAAAGGATGCGGATGATCTCGTCCTGCACGAAGCAGAGCCGTTCGGCGCAGCGTCGGCCGTGGCGATCCTTCAGCAGCAGCGCCTGCGCCTTGGCGCGCGCCGCGATCAGTTCGGCCTTGAGCAGCTGCGCCACCGCGGCGCGGAACAGGTCCTCGCGGCCGGCATGCTGCTCGGCCAGTGCATTGACTGACGCGGTGATCCGCGCGGTCTCGAAACGATCATCCGCTGCAGGGCGGGCCTCGGCTACGACACTGTCCATACGTTCATCCGATATCGGACGGAGCTGTTGCTGTCACGGACCAAAGTATAATGACAGCAGCTCCATGCTCTCGTGGTGGCGCTTCGAGCAAGTTCGTTCTCGCGCCATCTCGTAAAGGGTAGAGATTTTCTCGTTGACCGCAAGGATAACTCATTGAAATAAAAGATTGTTTCCTAATCCGATCGAGGGGGTCGACTAATGCATAAATTGTCCCGGCGCGGCTTCGCTGCGCTGCTCGCGGTCTCGACATTCCTGCCCGGCACGGCGCTCGCCGCCGACGCGCTGAAGGAGATCCGGATTGACTGGGCGACCTACAATCCGGTGTCGCTGGTGCTGAAGCAGAAGGGGCTGCTGGAAAAGGAGTTCGCCAAGGACGGCATCAGCATCGTCTGGGTGCAGTCGGCCGGCTCCAACAAGGCGCTCGAATTCCTCAACGCCGGTTCGATCGATCTCGGCTCGACCGCGGGCTCGGCCGCCTTGGTCGCCCGGATCAACGGCAACCCGATCAAGTCGATCTATGTCTATTCGCGCCCGGAATGGACCGCGCTGGTCACCACCAAGGACTCGAAGATCGCCTCGGTCGCCGACCTCAAGGGCAAGCGCGTCGCGGTGACGCGCGGCACCGATCCGCACATCTTTCTGGTCCGTGCGCTGCTCGGCGCAGGTTTGACC
Source organism: Bradyrhizobium sp. USDA 4454 (assembly GCF_054822705.1). Taxonomy (NCBI): domain Bacteria; kingdom Pseudomonadati; phylum Pseudomonadota; class Alphaproteobacteria; order Hyphomicrobiales; family Nitrobacteraceae; genus Bradyrhizobium; species Bradyrhizobium sp. USDA 4454. The sequence goes on along the minus strand of NZ_JBTRCN010000001.1, from coordinate 8,176,523 downwards.
GAAAAGGACATCACGCCGGTGCTGTTGCAGCACGCCGACGGCAAAACCGCGCTGATCCGCGGCGATGTCGACGCCTGGGCCGGCCTTGATCCGATGATGGCGCAGGCCGAGGTCGAGGACGGCGCCAAGCTGTTCTACCGCAAGGCCGACGCCAACACCTGGGGCATCCTCAATGTCCGCGAGGAGTTTTTGAAAGCGCACCCGGATATCGTCCGCCGCGTGCTCGCGACCTATGAGGAGGCTCGGAAAGACTCGCTGGCGAACTATGACGAGCTGAAGAAGACCTTCATCGCGGTGACGAAACTGCCGGATGCCGTGGTCGACAAGCAGCTCAAGGAGCGCACCGAGCTGACCCACAGCCGGATCGGCGCGCCGCAACGGGAATCCATCCTCGCCGCGGGTCTCGCCTTGCAGCAGGCCGGCGTGATCGACGCCAAGACCGACGTCAAGGCCGCCCTCGATGCGCTGATCGACGACCAGGTTCCGCTGCCGACGAACTGATGGCTGTCGTCCCGGCGAAAGCCAGGACCATAACCCCAGGGTTTTGTTGTTAGAGGATGCTGTGGCCCCAGCTTTCTCCATCACCACACCCTGTGGTTATGGGTCCCGGGTCGCGCTTCGCTTGCCCGGGACGACGTGCGATGGAGCCGCCGCGATCACCCGCCTTGCAATCCCGCCGGAAGAGTCGTTCTTGCTATGGCCATGACCGTTGACTTGCCCGCGCTGGAACAGACGGCCGCGCCGCGTGCGGCGTCGGCGCGGTGGTCGCGCCTTGCGCGGCCGGCGCTTGGGCTCGCGGTGCCGCTCGTGCTCGCGCTCGGCTGGGAACTGGTCGTTGCTCTCGGCTATTCCAACGGCCGTCTGGTGCCGCCGCCGTCCAAGGTGTTCGAGACCATTATCGCGCTCGCCAAAAGCGGCGAGCTGACGCGGCACATCCTGGCAACGCTATGGCGAGTCGTCGCGGGCTTCGCGCTCGGCGTCGTCGCCGGCACCATCATGGGCGCGATCTCCGGCTACTGGGATTTCGCCAAGCGGCTGTTCGACCCGACCGTGCAGGCCTTGCGCGCGATCCCCTCGCTCGCCTGGGTGCCGCTGTTCGTGCTTTGGCTCGGCATCTTCGAGACCTCGAAGGTCGCGCTGATCGCGGTCGGCGTGTTCTTTCCGGTCTATCTCGGCGTGATGGGCGCCATCCTCTCGGTCGATCGCAAGATCGTCGAGGTCGGCCGCGTGTTCCGCCTGTCCGGACCGGCGATGATCCGCCGCATCCTGCTGCCCGCGGTGCTGCCGGCCTATGTGGTGGCGCTGCGGGTCGGGCTTGGCTTGGGGTGGATGTTCGTGGTCGCCGCCGAATTGATCGGCGCCTCCGAAGGGCTCGGCTATCTCCTGCTCGACGGCCAGCAGCTCGGCAAGCCGGCGCAGATCCTCGCCGCGATCGTGATCTTCGCGATCCTCGGCAAGCTCACCGACTGGCTGATCGAAATCGCCGCGGCGCCGCTGCTGCGCTGGCAGGATGCGTTCGGCGCGCGGGGAGGGACCTGATGCTGGCGCTGAAAGAGGTCGGCAAGACCTATCCGAACGGCGTCCACGCGCTGGAGCGCTTCTCGGCCGAGATTGCGCCCGGCGAGATCATCGCCATCATCGGCGGCTCCGGTTGCGGCAAGTCGACGCTGCTGCGCGCCATCGCCGGGCTCGATCGCGCTACGACCGGCAGCGTGACGCTTGACGATGCTGTCATCACCTCGCCGCATGCCAAGATCGGCATCATCTTCCAGGAACCGCGGCTGCTGCCCTGGCTCAGCGTCGCCGACAATATCGAGTTCGGCCTCGCCGATCTCCCCGCCAACGTCAGGCGCGATCGGGTCGCATCCGCACTGGCCCGCGTCGGCCTCACCGATAAGGCGTCGGCCTGGCCGCGCGAGCTCTCCGGCGGGCAGGCGCAGCGGGTGGCGATCGCCCGCGCTTTGGTGCCGCAGCCCGAAGTGCTGCTGCTCGACGAGCCGTTCTCGGCGCTCGACGCCTTCACCCGGCGCGATTTGCAGGATCATCTGCTCGATCTCTGGGCCGATACGCGGCCAACTTTGATCCTGGTCACCCATGACGTCGATGAGGCCGTGGTGCTGGCCGATCGCGTGCTGGTGATGCGGCCGCGGCCGGGGCGGCTGTTCGAGCAGATCACCGTCAATCTGGCGCGGCCGCGCGACCGCAAATCGGAGCTGTTCGACAGCTTCAAGCGCCGGGTGCTGACCGCGCTCGACCGCTCGCTGGATCGTGCGGTGCGTGACGTCACGGACAAATCCAGCGCCGGCGAGGCGATGTGGTGGTGACATCCGCTCATTAAGGCCTTACATCCGAAGGCTAAGAAGAACAGCCGGGAGCAGACCCATGGACTCCGCCGAACTCCGCGCAATGCAGGCTCCGATCAAGGAGCGCTACAAGACCGACCCCCAGGCCGCCGTGATCACGCTGAAGGCCAAGGGCTCGATCGACAATGAGAGCATCTCCTGCAAGGTCGAGACCGGCCGCGCGCTCGCGGTCGCCGGTCTGCATCCCGCCACCGGCGGCTCCGGGCTTGAGCTCTGCTCCGGCGACATGCTGCTGGAGGCACTGGTCGCCTGCGCCGGCGTCACGCTGAAATCGGTCGCGACCGCCGTCGAGGTGCCGCTGAAGGTCGGCAATGTCTTTGCCGAAGGCGATCTCGATTTCCGCGGCACGCTCGGCGTCGATAAGGAGGCCCCGGTCGGCTTCCGCGAAATCCGCCTGCGCTTCGACGTCGGCACCGACGCGCCACAGGACAAGCTCGACCTCTTGCTGAAACTCACCGAGCGCTATTGCGTGGTCTATCAGACCATCAAGAACGGGCCGAAGGTGTCGGTGTCGATGCAACGGGTATGAGTTGGCGTCGCCCCGGCCTAGTGCGCGATTGCGCACGGAGCCGGGGCCCATACGCCGTGTCCTCTCGGTTCAAGCGGTGCCGTCCGACGGCTTTCGCTCCCCACCAATAGTCGTGGTTATGGGTCCCGGCCTTCGCCGGGACGACATTCGATGTCCCCCGAACTCCACTTCATCCTGGTCCTCGTGCTGCGCATGGCGGTCGCGGCGGCGTTCGTGGTCAGCGCGTCGATCATCACGGAGCGGTCGGGGCCGGTGATCGGCGCGCTGATCGCAACCCTGCCGATCTCGGCCGGACCATCCTACACTTTCCTGGCGCTCGATCATGACGCCGCCTTCATCGCCGAGGGCGCGCTGTCGAGCCTGCCGGTCAACGCGGCGACGATCTTCATGGGCCTCACTTACGCGGTGCTGGCGCAGCGCTTCAGCATGTGGATCAGCGCGGGATGCGCGATCGCGTCGTGGCTCGTGCTCGGCACCATCATCCGCCAGTTCGCCTGGACACTGGCCGGTGGGCTGATCCTCAACGCCATCGCGTTTGCGATCTGCATTCCGCTGCTCAAGCCCTATCGGCATGTCGCGAAAATGCCGCTGATCGCGCGACGCTGGTACGACATTCCCTTGCGCGCCGCGCTGGTCGCGAGCCTGGTCGGCACCGTGGTCACCGCGTCGACCTGGGTCGGTCCGCGCGTCACCGGCGTGATCGCGTTGTTCCCGATCGTGTTCTCCTCGATGATGCTGATCCTGCATCCGCGCATCGGCGGCCCTGCCACCGCCGCCGTGCTCGCCAACAGCGCCTGGGGCCTGCTCGGCTTCGGCCTCGGCATCGCCGTGCTGCACGTCGCGGTCGCGCAATTCGGCTCAGCGATCGGCCTCAGCTGCGCACTCGCCACCTGCATCGCATGGAATCTGGCGCTGTGGCAGCTCGGGCGGAGGAAAGCGAAATATTGAGACCGTCATTCCGGGGCGATGCGAAGCATCGAACCCGGAATCTCGAGATTCCGGGTCTGGTCCTTCGGACCATCCCGGAATGACAGTCATCCTTTCGGCAGCTTCGCTTGCAGCGCATACAGCGCATCCAGCGCCTCGCGCGGCGACATCTCGTCGGGGTGCAGCGCCTTCACCGCTTCGACGAGCAGATCGGCCTCGCTCGGCGGCTTGTCCTCGGCGGCGGCGCGGGAGGGGACGGCGAACAGTGGCAGGTCGTCGGCCAGTGCGCGTGCGGTCTGGCCGCGGTCCTGGGCTTCCAGTTTCGCCAGCACCGATTTGGCGCGGGTGATTACCGCGGGCGGCAGGCCGGCGAGCTTGGCGACCTGGATTCCGTAGGAACGGTCGGCCGAGCCGGGCAGCACCTCGTGCAGGAACACGACGTCGCCCTGCCATTCCTTCACCCGCACCGTGGCGTTGAACATCCGCGGCAGCTTGGCCGAGAGCGCGGTCAGTTCATGATAGTGGGTGGCAAACAGCGTGCGGCAGCGGTTGCTCTCGTGCAGATGCTCGATCGCGGCCCAGGCAATAGACAGGCCGTCGAAGGTCGCCGTCCCGCGACCGATCTCGTCGAGGATCACCAGCGACCGCTCGCTGGCCTGATTGAGGATCACTGCGGTCTCGACCATCTCGACCATGAAGGTCGAGCGTCCCCGCGCCAGGTCGTCGGCGGCGCCGACGCGCGAGAACAGCCGGTCGACGATGCCGAGCCGCGCCCGCGACGCCGGGACATAGCTGCCGATCTGCGCCAGCAGCGCGATCAGCGCGTTCTGGCGCAGGAAGGTCGATTTACCGGCCATGTTCGGACCGGTGATCAGCCAGAGCTGGCCGGATTTCTGGCCCGGCGCCGGCGACAGATCGCAGGCATTGGCGATGAACGGCTGGCCGTCGCGCTTGAGCGCCTGCTCGACCACCGGATGCCGTCCGCCCTCGATCGCAAAGCCGAGCGAGAAGTCGACGTCGGGCCGCACATAATTGTCGTCGATCGCAAGCTTCGCCAACGAGGTCGCGACGTCGAGCATCGCAAAGGCATGCGCGGCGTTGCGCAGATCGTCGCTGGCCGCGAGCGCCATCGCGCTCAAGCGTTCGAAGATCTCGAGCTCGAGATTGAGCGCGCGCTCGCCGGCATTGGCGATCTTGGCCTCGGTCTCGCCGAGCTCCGACGTGGTGAAGCGGACCTGTCCGGCCAGTGTCTGGCGATGGATGAAGGTCGCATTCAGCGGCGGCGCGAACAGCTTGTCGCCGTGCTGCGCGGTGACCTCGACGAAATAGCCGAGCACGTTGTTGTGCCGGATCTTCAAGGTCTTGATGCCGGTGTCCTCGGCATAGCGCGCCTGCATCGCGGCGACGACGAGACGCGAGGCATCGCGCAGATTGCGGCTCTCGTCGAGCGCGGCCTCATAGCCCTCGCGGACGAAGCCGCCATCGCGCTTGATCAGCGGCAGCTGTTCGGAGAGCGCGCGGGAGAATTCCTGCGCCAGATCGCGCGACGGGCGCTGCAAGGCCGCCATCGCGGCCGACACCTCGGCCGGCGGATTGGTGAGCTGCGCCAGCAGCTCGATCGCCTGGTCGGCGGCCAGGATGCCGTCGCGCAGGCTGGCGAGATCGCGCGGGCCGCCGCGGCCGACCGAGAGCCGTGCCAGCGCGCGCGACATGTCGGGCGCCGCGCGCAGCACGGCTCGGATGTCCTCGCGTGCCGCGGAATCCGCGACGAAGGCCGAGACCGCATCGAGCCGCCGCGCGATCACGGCAACATCGGTGAGCGGCGCGGCAAGCCGCTGCGCCAACAAGCGCGAGCCCGCCGCGGTGACGGTGCAGTCGATCGCATCGAGCAGCGAGCCGCGGCGTTCACCGGCCAGCGTGCGCGTCAGTTCGAGATTGGCGCGGGTCGCGGGGTCGATCGCCATCGTGGTGCCGGCCGCCTCGCGCGCCGGCGGCGACAGCGGCGGACGTTTGCCGACCTGGGTGCGGTCGATATAGGTGACGGCCGCGGCGGCAGCGGTCGCTTCCAGCCGCGACATCGCGGAGAGGCCGTCCATCGTCGCGACGGCAAAATAGTCGCAGAGCCGCCGCTCGGCGGTGGCGCTGTCGAACACGTCGCGGGTCAGCGGCGTCACCGACGGCAGCTCGCGCAGGGTCGGCGCCAACTCATTGTCGCTATAGAGCGCGTCGGTGACGATGGCCTTCGTTCGGATTGATGCGCGCCAGCGTCGCCGCGAGCTCCGCGGTCGCGCACTCCGTTACCATGAATTCGGAGGTCGAGATGTCGATCCAGGCAAGCCCGAGCCGGTCGGCGCCGGCCGAGCCGCGGGCGCGCGCGATCGCGATCAAATAATTGTTGGTACGGGCGTCGAGCAGCGTGTCTTCGGTCAAGGTGCCCGGCGTCACCAGCCGCACCACGCCGCGGCGGACCACGCTCTTGTTGCCGCGGGCCTTGGCCTCCGCGGGATTTTCGGTCTGCTCGCACACCGCGACGCGATGGCCGGCGCCGATCAGCCGATGCAGATAATCCTCGGAGCGTTCGACCGGAACGCCGCACATCGGGATGTCCATCCCCTGGTGCTTGCCGCGCTTGGTCAAGACGATGCCGAGCGTCTTCGAGGCGATCTCGGCGTCCTCGAAGAACAGCTCGTAGAAATCGCCCATCCGGTAGAACAGCAGCAGGCCGGGATGGGCGGCCTTGATCTCCAGATACTGCTCCATCATCGGTGTGACGCGCGATGGCGCCTCGGCGTTGGGAGCGGGTTCGGGCGGAACGGGGATGGGCTGCTGAATTGTCATGCGGTGGCGGAAACTACAGAATTTCGCCGGGCGGTCCTATCCGCGAGAGGAGGGTTTTCCACCCTGTCCACGGTGCCATGATGACAGCCCTCACGGCAATGCGTGCGCGACGCGCGTTCCGGTCAATTGACCTGCCGCGGGCACGCTCCTAAAACGGCCCTCAAGTTCCAGCCGATCCAGCGCCTAAGTCGCGGCATTCAGGGAGAGATTCAATGCGTGATGTGTTCATTTGCGATGCCGTCCGGACCCCGATCGGCCGTTTCGGCGGTTCGCTCGCCAAGGTGCGCGCCGACGATCTCGCCGCCGCCCCGATCAAGGCGCTGATGGCCAAGCACCCGACGATCAACTGGAACGAGGTCGACGAGGTCTATTTCGGCTGCGCCAACCAGGCCGGCGAGGACAACCGCAACGTTGCGCGCATGGCGCTGTTGCTCGCCGGCATGCCGGAGTCGGTTCCCGGCCAGACCCTGAACCGGCTCTGCGCTTCCGGCCTCGACGCGGTCGGCGCCGCGGGCCGCGCCATCCGCGCCGGCGAGATCGATTTCGCGATCGCGGGCGGCGTCGAATCGATGACGCGCGCGCCGTTCGTGATGGGCAAGGCCGCAGAAGCCTTCTCGCGCTCGGCCGAGATCTACGACACCACGATCGGCTGGCGCTTCATCAATCCGTTGATGAAGGCGCAGTACGGCGTCGATGCGATGCCGGAGACCGGCGAGAACGTCGCCGAGGAATTCCAGGTCTCGCGCGCCGATCAGGATGCGATGGCGATCCGCTCGCAGCAGCGCGCGGGCGCGGCGATCGCGTCGGGCTATTTCGCCGAGGAGATCATCCCGATCCAGGTGCCCGGCGGCAAGGCCGGCCCCATTACCGTCGACAAGGACGAGCATCCGCGCCCCGAAACCACGCTCGAAGGACTGGCAAAACTGAAGCCGATCGTGCGCAATCCGGGCACGGTGACCGCGGGCAACGCGTCGGGCGTCAATGACGGCGCCGCGGCGATGATCCTGGCTTCGGAAGCCGCGGTGAAGAAGCACGGCCTGACCCCGCGTGCGAAGATCCTCGGCCTCGCTTCGGCCGCGGTGCCGCCGCGCATCATGGGCATCGGCCCGGTGCCGGCGACCAAGAAGCTGGTCGAGCGTCTCGGCATCAAGGTGTCGGACTTCGACCTGATCGAGCTCAACGAGGCCTTCGCCTCGCAGGGCATCGCCTGCCTGCGTCAGCTCGGCGTCAAGGAGGATGCCGATTTCGTCAATCCGCATGGCGGCGCGATCGCGCTCGGCCATCCGCTCGGCATGAGCGGCGCGCGGCTGGTGCTGACCGCCGTGCACGGCATGGAGAAGTGGGGCGGGAAGCTTGCCTTGGCCACGATGTGCGTCGGGGTCGGCCAGGGCGTCGCGGTCGCGATCGAAAAGCTGAACTAGAACATGATCCGGAAAGGTGCGAAGCGGTTCTCCGAAAAGATCATGCTCAAACAACGAGCCAAGCGCGATGACGATCAAACCTGATCGCTTCGCGCTTTGGAGCCGCGAAACGGGTGGGCGCCATCAGGCGCCCACCTTGACCAGGCCCGACTTTGGGGCGTCGGGTGCGATGAAGTCCGCGTAGGACGACAATTCGCGCCCCTTGGTTTCCGGAAGCAGCAGCGCGGCGAGCAGGACGACCCCGTAGGCGCCTGCGGCAAAGATGCCGATTGCGTTGCCGAGACCGAGGGCCGATGCGGCCATCCCGACAACCATCGGGAAGAAGGCGGCGAGCCCGCGGCCGACGTTGTAGCAGAAGCCTTGTCCGGCAGCCCGCACCTCGGTCGGATACATCTCGGTCAGCAACGGACCCATGCCGCTGAAGATCCCCGACGAGAAGAAGCCCAGCGGGAAGCCCAGCACCAGCATCATCGCATCCGACACCGGAAGGTGCGTGTAGGTGTAGACGACGACGCCGGAGCCGATCGCGAATGCGATGAATCCGACCCGCCGGCCGAGCGCGTCATTGAGGTAGGCGCTGACGATGTAGCCGAAGAAGCTTCCGATCACGACAACCAGCAGATAGCTGAAGCTGCCGATCACAGTGATATGGCGCTCGGCCTGCAGGAACGTCGGCAGCCATGTCGTGATCGCGTAGTAGCCGCCCTGTGCACCGAGCGCGAGCAGCGAGCAGCGCAGTGTGGTCCACCACAGATGAGGGCCGAAGATAGCCAGCGTGCCGGGCGTCGACCCGGCATCCTTCTGAACCTTGGTGAAGGCTTCTGGTTCGTCGACATGGCGTCGAATGAAGAACGTCGAGATGGCCGGCAGGATTCCGATCAGGAAAAGACAGCGCCAGGCGTAGTCCTGGGGAAGCAAGGTCAGGATCAGCGTCGCCAGAACGACGGCCAGTCCCCAGCCGGCTGCCCAGGAGCCTTGGACGAAGCCCACCACCTTGCCGCGATTACGGGCGCTGACGACCTCGCCGATCAGTACGGCGCCGGCTGCCCATTCGCCGCCGAAGCCCAGCCCCTGAAGGCCACGGCAAACCAGCAATCCCCAGAAGCCGGTGGTCAGGCCGCACAGTGCCGTAAAGATGGCAAACCAGAGCACGGTGATCTGCAGGGTTCTTACCCGTCCCAGCCTGTCCGCCATGATTCCGGCCAGCCAGCCGCCGACGGCCGAAAGCACCAGCGTGCTGGTCGCGATGGTCCCTGCCTCGGCTTTTGTTATGAACGCAATGCCGATCAGGACGGGTATTGCCATGCTGTAGATTTGCACATCGAGCGCGTCCAGCGCGTAGCCGCCGAAGCAGGCCCAGAATGTGCGTCGCCCGTCCTTACCGAGATCGGTGTACCAATCGAACATGTTGCCGTCCCCCATTGATGATTTGATCAAGAACGTGAAATTCGCGCCCACCGGCCGGACGATCGCGTGCCGTTGGCGAACAAGTGATCAGCGAGCGTGGTCCGCGCCGAAAGCGGAGCGCGGCCTGCTGGACAACAGATCTCGATTTCGTCAGCTCGTACCGAGGTGCGGCCGGCCGTCGCTCATGTGCGCTGAATTCGGCGGCACATCGCCGTGGTTCGAGCGTGCCGCCCCGATGGGACGGTCTCGCTTCGATCAGCCCGCTCGAGGTGCCCCTGGCCATGCCAAATCTCTCTGGTGCTGAGAGACATCATCATGACCGGCTCGTGAAATTGGAAATCGTCTTTATGGATCAGGGCTGATCAGCTTTGGTTATGACCCAGAATATCGCGGGCCAAAGCGGTAATTGCGCCAGGCAATCCCTCGCCGGGGGCGAGCCAGCAGGCAATGAAATTCAATTTCGACAATTGGATGGTCGATGGCAGGAGGCGAAGCGTTCCGGCTTCGATCTCACTGCGGATCACCACCGCTGGGATAGCGGCGATACCGATCCCGTGCTGCGCCAAAGAGACGATGGTTGCCAGCGAACTGTTGGGAAATATTCGCGCCACCGGCAAATGCGGATCTGCAAGCGCCGCGACCAAGTCGGCATAAGGCTGCGTATTGTGGGCATAGGTCAGGATCGGCGTCGTTCCGATGCTGGCGCGCGTCAGCGCCGCGTCGCCGATCTCGAGGCGAGGCGACGCAGCCCAAGCCAGGTCGAGCGAGCAGATCGGACGTTCCTGGGCACTGATTTCTCCGCTCGGTCCGAGCATGAAGGCGAGGTCGATCTCGCCGCCACGCAACGCTTCGCGCAAATTAACCGACACATCGGTCTGCACGTTCGGGGTCACCCCAGGGTGCTCGACATGCAGACGACGCAGCAACTCCGGCAGCAGGATATGAACGATGGTCTCGGCGACGCCAATCCGTATCAGACCGCGCATGCCGCCTGGTTCGCTCAGCGTGGAGATCGCGTCGGCCTGCAGCGCCAGCATGCGCCGCGCCTGGTCGAACAAGGCTGCTCCGACCGGCGTGAGCGCGGGTCGCAATCCGCGTTCGCGGACTAGAAGGCGGACGCCGTACTCGGCCTCCAGCGTTGCGATCCGCGCGGATATCGCCGGCTGAGTCGTGTTCAATTTGGTCGCGGCACGCCCAAAGCCTCCGAGCTGCGCCACCCAATAGAACGCTTCCAGCGTGCGGATATCGATCATGCGGACAACACCCAATGCATTGCGGAATAGAACACCACGTTGTTCCGGCAACGCAACATCCGTTCCAGGGTGCGCGCAGCGACCGAAAGCTTGCCTTGGCAACTATTTGTTTCGGCGACAGTCGGCCGCCGCAGATCGAAATCGAAAAGATCAATCAAAACAGCCTCTTGCAGCCAACAAAAACAGCCCTTCCCCGGATTGGTTATGTCCGATAATGATCTGGGGCGAGGCGCGCTCGCGCCCGCGGAGGAATTCGCCATGACCTTACTGTACCCGCTGCAATCGCTTGCGGCCCATCCGGCGCGGCTGTCGCCGGACTATCGCTCCACCGTGAAGCGTTCGCCGCAAAAGCCGCTGATCCCGATGCGGCACACGCTCTCGGAACTGACCGGTCCGGTCTATGGCCATGAGACGGTGCGCGCGCACGACAACGATCTCACCATCCAGCATAAGGGCGAGCCGCTCGGCGAACGCATCATCGTGCACGGCCATGTGCTCGACGAGGACGGCCGCGGCGTGCCCAACACGCTGGTCGAACTGTGGCAGGCCAATGCCTGCGGCCGCTACATCCATGTCGTCGATCAGCATCCGGCGCCGCTCGATCCGAACTTCACCGGCGCCGGCCGCGCCCAATCCGATGCATCCGGCTATTACAAGTTCATCACCATCAAGCCGGGCGCCTATCCCTGGGGCAATCACCACAATGCGTGGCGACCTGCGCATATCCACTTCTCGGTGTTCGGCCATTCGTTCGTCTCGCGCCTCGTCACGCAGATGTATTTCCCCGGCGATCCGCTGTTTCCGTTCGATCCGATCTTCAACTCGGTGACCGATGCAAAGGCGCGCTCCCGGATGATCTCGTCGTTCGACCTCGACAACACCAAGCCTGAATGGGCGCTGTGCTACCGTTTCGATATTGTGCTGCGCGGGCGCAACGCCACGCCGATGGAGACCAAGTAAGTGTCGAACCCGCGTCCTGATGGAATCACGCCCTCGCAGACCGTCGGCCCCTATTTCAAATACGGCCTGACGCCGAACGGCGAATATGAATGGAACGACGCCTTCACCAACAATTTGCTGACGCCGGACGTCTCGGGCGAACGCATCCGCGTCGAGGGCAAGGTCTATGACGGCGACGGCGCCGTGATCCCGGACTGCATGCTGGAGATCTGGCAGGCCGACGCCCAGGGCCGCTTCTCCGATCCGCAGGATGCGCGCGCGCTGCCGAACTCAAGCTTCAAGGGTTTCGGCCGCGCCGGCACCGACAAGAGCGGCGCTTATGCGTTTGACACCATCAAGCCTGGCGTGGTGCCCGATGCCGACGGCAAGCCGCAGGCACCGCACATCCTGCTCGCGGTGTACGCGCGCGGCATGCTGCTGCATCTCTACACAAGGATCTATTTCGACGACGAAGCCGGCAACGCTGCCGATCCCGTGCTGGCGCTGGTGCCGGCCGATCGCCGCGCCACGCTGATTGCGAAGAAGGCGGGCGCGGGCAGCGTCTACACCTTCGACGTCCATCTGCAGGGCGACAACGAGACGGTGTTCTTCGACGTCTAGCCGGCCGCGTCCGCCGCTGTGCGCCGTGAGCGGCGTGCAGATTCCGCATTGAAAAGACGACCCAATCCGCTGCGCGCCTTCGCCGCAGCGGATTTCGCTTGACAATGCGTACCTATTTATATAACAAATTATTTATATAACTGATGCGAGATTAAGCATGGCCAACCTCGACGCCGCCTTTTCCGCGCTCGCCGACCCGACGCGCCGGGCGATCCTGGCGCGTCTGGCCCTGGGCGAGGCCACCGTGATGGAGCTGGTCGAGCCGTTCGAGCTGACCCAACCCGCGATCTCCCGCCATCTCAAGGTGCTCGAAGGGGCAGGCCTGATCGCGCGGCGGATCGAAGGCACCAAGCGGCCATGCCGGCTTGCGCCGACGGCGGTCGCCGAGATCGATCAATGGCTCGGCATGCTGCGCCGCGCACTGGAATCCAATTACGACCGGCTGGACGGAGTGCTGGCCACCATGAAGCCTGAGAAGTGAAAGGTGCCCTATGAGTAAGTTGACGCTGGAGACCGAAGGCGACCGTTATGTCGTTGTGACCAGGCGCTTCGTCGCACCGCCCGAGGCGGTGTATCGCGCGCATACCGAGCCGGAGCTGTTGCAGAAGTGGCTGCTCGGCCCCGATGGCTGGACCATGCCGGTCTGCATCAGCGAGCTCAGGCCCGGCGGCAAGATCCGCTACGAATGGACCGACGGCAAGGGCGGCGGCTTTCATCTGACCGGCGAGTATGTCGCGCTCGAACCGTTCAGCCGCATCGTGCATGTCGAGCGCATGCATCTGCCGGATCCGACGCCGGACAATCACGTTGAGACGCGGTTTGCGCCCGACGGTGCGGGCACCCTGATGACCATGCGGATGACGCTGCCGGATGCTGAGACGCGTGCGGCGATGCTCGCGACCGGCATGGAGCACGGCATGGAAGACAGCTATGCTCGGCTCGACCGCATGAGCTGAGCACTGCCGACGTGAGGGACAATGCGCGACCGTTTCCTGACCGGCCTGATCGGGTATCCGATCGCGCGTTCGGCGGCGCCTGCGATGCACGAGCAGGCGGCCGCCGCGCTCGGCGTTCACTGTCACTACCAGCTCATCGAGGTGAAGGGCGCCCGACGCGACGAGCTGCGTGCGATGTTCGAGGGCGTCAGGCGGCTCGGCTTTGCCGGCGTCAACGTCACCTTTCCCTACAAGGAGGCGGTGGTCGATCTCGTCGATGACCTCGCGCCGGATGCGCGCGCGATCGGCGCGGTCAACAGCATCGTCGTCAGTGGTGCGCGTCTCGTCGGCCACAACACCGACGCGACCGGTTTTGCGCGCGCCATCGAACCGCTGCTCGCGACCGCGCCGCGCGGCCACATCGCGCTGATCGGGGCCGGCGGCGTCGGCAAGGCGATCGCTTTCGCCCTCGCGGGGCTCGGCGTTGCCGAGTTGCGCATTGTCGATGCCGATGCCGCCAAGGCCGCGCAACTCGCGGGCCAGTTGGCCGATCGTCATGCGGTGCACGCCGCCGGCGTCGAGGCCGCGGTGCAAGGTGCCGCCGGTCTCGTCAATGCAACGCCGGTCGGCATGCTGCCGAGCCGCGGCACGCCGCTGCCCGACGCGCTGCTGCATTCGTCGATGTGGGTCGCCGACGCCGTCTACACGCCGCTCTGGACGCCGCTGCTGACCGCCGCAAAAGCCAAAGGCGCCAGCGTTCTGACCGGCCGCGACCTCGCGATCAACGCATCGGCCGATGCGTTCAAGCTGTTCACGGGCATGACGCCCTCGCATGCCGTGATGGGAAATGCGTTCGACGCCGTGATGGCCGCACGCTACGCTACGCCCGCCTGAAGGGCGGAGACACATAATGACAAAAATCAGGATCGGTCTGGCCGGCTGCGGCTTCGTGTCGGAGCTGCATATGGTTGCTTACCGGCGCGTCTATGGCGTCGATGTCGAGGTGAGGGCGGTCGCGGCGCGCGGCGAGCATGTCAATGATTTCGCACGCAAGCATGGAATCCCGAACGCCTATCGCAGCTTTGCTGAGCTCATCGCCGACCGCGAGCTCGACGTCATCGACATCTGCACGCCGCCTAGTCTGCATGCCGCGATGATCGTCGAGGCGATGCAGGCCGGCAAGCACGTGATCTGCGAAAAGCCGTTCAGCGGTTATTTCGGCCGCGATGGCGACAAGGCGCCGATCGGCAGGCATGTCCCCAAAGCGCTGATGTATCAGCGCGTGATGGAGGAGATGAAGGCAACCCGCGCCGCGATCGAAAAGACCGGCAGGCTGTTCATGTATGCCGAGGACTGGATCTATGCCCCGGCGGTGACCAAGACCGCCGAGATCATCCGCGCCACGGGCGACAAGATCCTGTTCATGAAGGGCGAGGAGAGCCACTCCGGCTCGCATGCCGCGCACGCCGCAGAGTGGGCGATGACCGGCGGCGGCTCGCTGATCCGGATGGGCTGCCATCCGTTGTCGGCCGTTCTCTATCTCAAGCAGGTCGAGGCCCGCGCGCGCGGCGAGACCATCAATGTCGCGAGCGTGACCTGCGACGTCGGCAATGTCACCGCTGGGCTGAAGCCGGAGGAGCGCGCCTATATCAAGGCCAATCCGGTCGATGTCGAGGATTGGGGCACGCTGACCGCGACCTTCTCCGACGGCACCAAGGCGACGGTGTTCTCCGGCGACATGATCATGGGCGGCGTGCGCAACCTGATCGAGACCTATACCTCAGGCGGCTCGCTGTTCGCCAACATCACGCCGAACACCCATCTGACGAGTTACCAGACAAGTGAGGAGAAGCTCGCGAGTGTCTACATCACCGAGAAGGTCGACCGCAAAACCGGCTGGCAATATGTCTGCCTCGAGGAGGAATGGACCCGCGGCTACTTGCAGGAGATCCAGGATTTCATGGAATGCGTCGCGACCGGGCGGCAGCCGCTCGCCGGCCTCGCGCTGGCCTATGAGACGACGCAGGTGAACTACGCCGGCTATTGGGCCGCGGATGAGGGGCGGCGGGTGGTGCTGTAGGATGGCGGGCAATAGCGAGATTACTCTCTCGCGCGTGCCACGCTCGCCCCGTCATCCTGAGGAGCGCGGAACGCCCGTCTCGAAGGATGCACGGCCCGGCCGGTGGCCGTCGATCCTTCGAGACGCCCGCGAGTGCGGGCTCCTCAGATCCTATGGGGCGGCGGGTGGTCAAGAGAGGTTAGGATTGGATTGCAAACCACCCAGCCTCGGAGGACCAAGATGATCAAGCTCGATCGCATTGACGCACCCGCCACAGCGGAGCATGCCACGGTTTACCTGGCTTTTGAACTGAGCAAGGCGAAATGGAAGCTCGGTGTGTTGCTGCCGGGTTCCCAGAAACTGAGCCGCTACACGATGGGCGGCGGTGATCTGGTGGCCATGGCGGCCCGGCTTGCCGCGATGCGCAAGAAGGCTGCCTCAAGCGGCCGGCCGGTCCGCATCATGTCGTGCTACGAAGCGGGCCTCGATGGCCATTGGCTGCATCGCTGGCTGACGCAGCAGGGCGTCATCAATCATGAGATCGATCCCTCCAGCATCGAGGTGAGCCGTCGCGCACGGCGCGCCAAGACCGACCGGA
Source organism: Bradyrhizobium sp. USDA 4454 (assembly GCF_054822705.1). Lineage (NCBI taxonomy): Bacteria > Pseudomonadati > Pseudomonadota > Alphaproteobacteria > Hyphomicrobiales > Nitrobacteraceae > Bradyrhizobium > Bradyrhizobium sp. USDA 4454. The sequence goes on along the minus strand of NZ_JBTRCN010000001.1, from coordinate 8,160,633 downwards.
TTGATCTGGAGAAGCTGATGCGGACCTTCCTCGCCTATCTGCGCGGCGAGCCGCGGGCGTGCAGCGTGGTGCACGTGCCGACAGTTGAGGATGAGGATCGCAAGCGCCGCAGCCGCGAACGCGAGCATCTGATCAAGGAGCGCACGGCTCACCTCAACCGCATCAAGGCACTCCTGCACGGACAGGGCATCCGCGATGTCAATCCACTGGATCGCTCGTTCATCGAAAGCCTTTGCAAGCTGCGCACTGGTGACGGTCACCTGCTTGCCGTGCGGCTGAAGGAGGAGATTGCGCGCGAGCACGAGCGGCTGCGGCTGGTGGTCCGGCAGGTCGCCGAGCTCGAGGCCAAAAGCCGCGCCGAGCTGCGCGCCGCGCAACCTGGCTCGCCGGAAGAGAGGATCATGCAGCTCATCGACCTCAAAGGCGTCGGCCCGGTCGGCGGCCAGGAGCTGGTCAACGAGGTGTTCTATCGCGACTTCGACAACCGCCGTCAGGTCGGCAGCTACTTCGGCCTCACCGGCACGCCCTACGACAGCGGCGAGCGAAGCCGGGAGCAGGGGATCAGCAAAGCCGGCAACCGGCGGGCCCGCGAGCTCGCCATCGAGCTGGCGTGGCTCTGGACGGTCCATCAGCCGGATAGCGCGCTGACGTGCTGGTTCCGCGAGCGGGTGCGCAATCTCAAGGGACGCGTCCGGCGCATTGCCATTGTCGCCCTGGCGCGCAAGCTGATGGTGGCGCTGTGGCGCTATCTCACGACCGGCGTGATCCCCACCGGCGCCGTGCTGCATCCGACCGTGTGAACGGCCACGCGCAATGAGGGCCGACGTGAGCCAGGACAGACGCGTGACCGTCGTCATCCAGGGGAGCAAACAACCCGCTCTCTCAGAGGGGTCCCGTCCTTGCTGGGCTCTGCCTTCACCCGTGCATGAAAGATCAGGGTACCGGGCCACGTGCCCGACCGGATACAAGGTGATGCGGTGTTGCCGCATTGTCGTTCACGGCCCAGGCCTCGCCTCACGTCGAACCCGTCATCACGCGCGTTGTGCGGGCGCCATTATGGCGCTGAACTCGGCGCGCTCAAGGCCGCTAACGCGCCGCCTCCGGCGGTGGCCTCCGGCAAGCCTTGACCCCGCCTCACTTCAGCGCCCAAGACCACCCCCAACAAACAACGCCCTCTTGACACATCACTCCCCATACAAGGATGACGGGGATAGTTGCCAACCAGCCGCGACAAGAATCGACCCTAAGCCCCGTACACCGATCCCTTCGGCAGCGGGAACACCGGATCTTGCGTGCGGATATTCGTCGGCCACACCACGGTGATGCGCTCGCCGGCGTTCTGCATCACGACCGGGGTCGAGCGTTCGTTCTGGCCGGACATCGGCGTGCCCGGCGGAAAGAACTTCACGCCATAGCCCTGGATGGTGCCGCCCGGAGGGATGTCGACGTCGAGCGCGGCCTTGCGGATCGCTTCGGGATCGAAGCCGCCATATTTCTCCTTGGCGACCGGCAGCACATTGTTGAGCAGGACCCAGGTCTGGTTGAAGCCCATCGAGCAGTGCGGCGGCACCTCGGTGGCGCTGGTCTTCTCGCGGTAGCGCGCGACCATCACCTTGGTGAGGTCGCCGACCCCGGGCGCCAGCTTGGCCGGATCGAGCAGCTGCGCCGGAACCGGATCGATGTTGCAGAAATTGTCGATGTCGGCGCCGAAGGTGGTGCGCAGCTTGTCGAGCTGGCTGTAGCCGGCGCCGGCGCCGAACAGCATCTTGAACTTCAGCCCGCTCTCGCGCGCCTGGCGCAGGAACAGCGTGATGTCGGGGTTGTAGCCGGCATGCGAGATGATGTCGGCCTTGGCGCGCTTCAATTTGGTCACCAGCACCGAGAGGTCGGGCGCCGAGGCCGAATAGCCTTCCTTCAGCACGACCTGAAGTCCGGCTTCCTTCGCGAACATCTCGTCGGCGGCGGCGACGCCGACGCCGTAAGGCCCGTCCTCATGGATCAGCGCGACCTTGACGTCCTTCGGCTCCATGCCGAGCCTGGCCTTGGCGTGCTCGGCGAGGAAGCCGCCAAAGGCCTGGCCGTATTGATCGGAATGGATCTGGGCGCGGAACACGTATTGCAGGTTCTTGTCCTTGAACACGGCGGTCGAGACCGCGGTCGTGATCCAGAGGATGCGCTTCTGCTGCTCGACCTTGGCGGCGAGCGGCACCGCGTGCGAGCTCGCGAACACGCCGTTGAGGATGTCGACCTTCTCCTGGTCGATCAGCCGATTGGCCTCGTTGATCGCCACGTCGGGCTTGCTCTGGGAATCGACATTGACCGGCGCGATCTTGTACTTGCCGCCGACGCCGCCCTTCTCGTTGACGAGATCGATCGCGATCTGGGTGCCGATCGAGGAGGCGACCGAGCCGCCGGCCGCGAATGGCCCGGTCAAATCGTAGATCACGCCGATCCGGACCGTCTCGGCCTGCGCCTGCGCGCGTGTCCAATCGAAGCTGAAAGCGGCGGCGGCAGCCGCTGAAGTCTTCAGCAGCGTCCTGCGTGAAGTCGGCATCGCGTCCTCCCCTGAAACCGTCATGCGTGACGGGCATTTATTTTGTGGGGAAGTATTGGGAGCAGGCGGCGGAAAGTCAACGCGGCTTGCGGCTGCGGCGCCTTGCGCTTTGGGAGGGGGCGGGTTGTCAACTCTCACCGTCATCCCCGCGCAAAGGCTTCGCCTTTGTCGCTGGAGGAGCCGCGAAGCGGCGTCTCGAAGGATGCACGGCCCGGCTAGTGGCCGTCGATCCTTCGAGACGGCCGCGTTGCGGCCTCCTCAGGATGACGGGTCGCATAGTCGGCCGCTTCGAAAAAGCCTACTCCATCACCGCGGCATGATCCGACGGCGCCGACTGCGTGCGCAGCGTGGCCTTGGTCGAGCCGATCATCAGCGCGAGCGGGATCGAGACCAGGATGAAGATCATCACCAGCTGGTAGTCGTGCGAGAATGCGATGATCTGCGACTGCGCCGCCACCATCCGGTCGGCCATGGCGCGGCCGGCATCGGTGTTGAGGTTGATCATGCCTGCGATATCGGGCATCTGCAGCGCGTGGTTGAACGGATTGATCTGCTCCGACATCTTGGCGTAGATCCGCCGCGAGCCTTCGGTGAGCTGCGCGATCACGATCGAGATGCCGACCGAGCTCGCGACGTTGCGCAGCAGCGTCAGCATCGAGGTGCCGTCGGTGCGCAGTTGGCCCGGCAACGTCAGGAACGCCACCGTCGACAGCGGCACGAACACCAGGCCGAAACCAAAACCCTGGATCACATTGACAACGATAATTTCGGTCGCCTGCGTCATGTCGGTCCAGCCGGTCATCTGGAACAGCGACGCTGCGGTCAGTCCCAGCCCGGAGATGATCAGCGTGCGCGCCTCGATATAGCGCATCAGGCGGCCGACCAGCATCATCGCGACGAAGGTGCCGAAGCCGCGGCTCGCCAGCAGCAGGCCGGCGGTGATGATCGGATAGCCGATGACGTTCTGCAAATAAGGCGAGGACAGCGCCATGGTCGAATACAGCACGAGGCCCATCACCGTCATGAACACGCAGCCGCCGAGGAAGTTCTTGTCCTTGAACAGCGCGAACTGGATGAACGGCCGGCTGGTGGTCAGCGAATGGGCGAAGAAATAATAGAAGCCGATCGCCGCGACGATGAACTCGATCATGATCTCGTTGGATTCCAGCCAGCCAAGCTGCTCTCCGCGGTCGAGCGCGAGTTGCAGCGAGCCGATCGCGGTCGCGAGCGCGCCGAAGCCGAACCAGTCGAAGCGCAGATTGAGGTCCTGCCTGGTCTCGTCCATGAACACCGCGAGACCGAGCACGGTGATCGCGCCGAACGGCAGGTTGACGAAGAACACCCAATGCCAGGAATAGGTCTCGGTCAGCCATGCGCCCAATGACGGCCCCATGATCGGGCCCATCATCACGCCCATGCCCCAGATCGACATCGCTTTCGCCCGCTCATGCAGCGCGTAGGAGTCGAGCATCACCGCCTGCGACAGCGGCACCAGCGCGGCGCCGAACACGCCCTGCAACAGGCGGAACAGCACCATCTGGTTGATGTCCTGCGCCAGGCCACACAGCACCGAGGCGAGGGTGAAGCCGGCCGAGCAGATGATGAAGATCCGCTTGCGGCCATAGCGGTTGGCGATCCAGCCCACCGGCGCGGTCATGATCGCGGCCGCGACGATGTAGGAGGTCAAGACCCAGTTGATCTGGTCCTGCGATGCGGACAGCGAGCCCTGCATATAGGGCAGCGCGACGTTGGCGATCGTGGTGTCGAGCGCCTGCATGATCGTCGCGGTCATCGCGCAGATCGTCACCATGTTCCGGCGCATGCCGGGCACGGCGGATGGTGACGGTGCATTCATTCAGTTCGGTCCTGTTCGCAAGCCGCGGGCGTAAACCACCTCTCCCCACCGGGGAGAGGTCGGCGCGCAGCGCCGGGTGAGGGGGCGCAGGTCCCAGAAGAAAGCCGAACCCCTCACCCGGATTGCATCTAGCGATGCAATCCGACCTCTCCCACGAGGGGAGAGGTGACGCGCCGGGCTTCGATCTTGCTTCATCTCAGTCGTGGTCCGGGTGCGCCGATGCCGGGCCCAGCCCGAGCAGGCCGGCCAGCGAGCGGCGGTGGTTGGTGTCGATAGTCGCGTAGACGCTCATGCCGGCCTTCAGCTTCTTCACGAATGGATCGTTCTCGTCGAAATAGATCCGCACCGGCACGCGCTGCACCACCTTGACGAAGTTGCCGGTGGCGTTCTGCGGCGGCAGGATCGCGAACTGCGCGCCGGTGCCGGGCGACAGCGAGCCGATCTTGCCCTTGAACTGATGGTTCGGGAACGCGTCGACATCGAGCTCGACCGGCTGGCCGACCGCGACATAGGTGAAGTCGCTTTCCTTTGGGTTGGCGTCGACCCAGGGGTGGTCGACGTCGATCACCGAAAACACCGGCGCGCCGGCGGTGACGAAGCGGCCGAGCTGGATCTGGTCGACCTGGGTCGCGACGCCGTCCATCGGCGCACGCAGCACGGTGTGGTCGAGGTTGCGCTGGGCGTCGTCGAGCTTGGCCTTGGCCTGGGCATAGGGCGGGAATTGCTCGATCGGCAGGTCGACATCGCCGAGCAGCTGCGTCTTGTCCTTGGAGATCTGCTGCTTGATGTATTGCGCCAGGCTCTCGGCGGTCACCTGCGCGTTGGCCGCGTTGTCGAGGTCGAGCTGCGAGCCGAAATTCTGCTTGGCAAGCGTCGACTTGCGCTCGACGTCGCGCTTCTTCAACTCGATGCTCTGCTGGGCGAAATCCAGCATCCTGGTGTTGATCTTGATGTTGTCGACCAGCGTGTCGTAGGTGGTCCTGGTCTGGTCGAGCGCGGCCTTGGCCTGCGCGACCGCAAGGCGGAACGGCACCGGATCGATCTCGAACAGCTCGTCGCCTTTCTTGACGTGCTGGCCTTCCTTGACGAGGATCTTGTCGATCTTGCCGGAGATCTCCGGCGTGATCAGCACCTTCTGCGCGCCGACATAGGCGTCGTCGGTGCCGACATAGCGGCCGCCATTGAGATAGAACACGATGCCGCCGATCGCAGCCGCGGTCGGCAGCACGACGAGCAGCAGCATGCGGCGATAGCGCCGCAGGCCGGCCATCAGGCGACGGCGCGGCGCGCGGCTGGCCTTGCCCGACGGCGCTGATACGTCCGGATTGCTCTTCTGCTCGGGCGCCAGCTTGAGGACGGGTTCAGCCATAGCGCTGTTCCTTTCGGGAGGGCTCGCCGGCTGGGCTTTGGATGGCATTGCGAACGTTTTCCTTGATCGATTCCAATTGGGTGAGCAGGCGATGCGCATCGGCCGGGCTGATGCCTTCGAGCGCGGTCGCGGTGAGTTCGGAGCGCAGGCCGGCGAGCTTGCCGAGCAGCGGGCGGGCGGCCTTCTTCAGATAGAGGCGGTTGACGCGGCGGTCGTTGTCGTCGCTGCGGCGCTCGATCCAGCCGTTGTCGCAGAGCTTGTCGATCAGCCGCGTCAATGTGATCGGCTGCATCTCGAGCAGCTCGGCGAGCTCGGTCTGCTTCAGCCCTTCCTGGCGTTCAACCTTGGACAGGACGGCCCATTGCGCGCGGGTGATGCCGTAGCGCGCGGCCTCCTTGTCGGCGTAGACGCGGATCAGCCGGAACAGTTCGCCCAGCGTAAACATGAACTCCGTGTCCACGGAACCGCGCATCGCGTCTGCCTCCATAAGCTTGACATATAATAAGCTTGCTTACGATTTCCGCATGCCGGGTTAACGGGGGGCTGCCCCGCTTTGCGGACATGGCTGCGACGGGGCGAGCGACGGGATGGATGGCTGGGCTAGGGGAACGGGTGCAAGAATGCTACATATCGAAGCGATGAGCCTGGCCAAGCCGACATTCCCCGCTCCCGACCACGATCACGGCCGCTGCGCCGCGGACGCGATGGCGCATGCCGAGCAGGTCTGTGCGCGCCGCGGCCAGAAATTCACCCCGATCCGGCGTCAGGTGCTGCAGGCGCTGCTGTCGAGCCATCGCCCGCTCGGCGCCTATGAGGTGATCGACGAGCTGGCCAAGACGATGCCGCGGCCGGCACCGATTACCGTCTACCGCGCGCTCGACTTCCTGATGGAGAACGGCCTCGTCCACCGCATCGAGAGCCGCAACGCGTTTCTGGCCTGCGCGCACGACCACGACGAGACCTCGATGGTGGCGTTTTTGATCTGCGACCATTGCGGCTCGGTCGGCGAGATCCCCGCCGCACCGGTGGCGCAAAGCCTGACCGCCGCAGCGCGGGCCTCGGGGTTCATCCCGAAACTCTCGGTGGTCGAGATCGCCGGCACCTGCGCGCATTGCCAGAAATGATTGAGCGCGGCCAAGGTCCTCACCGCAGCGTCGTCCCTGCGAAAGCAGGGACCCATAACCACCGTGCTCAATTGTTATATGACGCTGGAACGACAAGTCTCGTCCACAACACCGGCCGCGGCGTATGGGTCCCTGCTTTCGCAGGGACGACGCAGCCCGCCTGACAGCAACACGGCAGCAAGCCGGCCCGCGAGGAAACATGTCGAGCCAAGCGATCTCAGCCCCCGTCACGAGGCCCGTCAGCGTCGGCCACGGGTTGCCGCCCGGCGCCATCGCAGTGATGCTGATGCTGTGCGTGAGCTGGGGCTTCAACCAGCTCGCGGTCAAGCTCGCGCTGCCCGATGTGCCGCCGATGCTGCAGGCGATGATCCGCTCCTCGGGCGCGCTGCCGGTGATGCTGATCGTGGGCCACCTGCGCGGCGTCAAGTTCTTCGAACGCGACGGCACGCTCGTCCCCGGCATCATCGCGGGCCTGATGTTCGGCTGCGAGTTCGTGCTGATCTTCACCGGCCTCGTCTTCACCTCCGCCTCGCGCGCCTCGGTGTTCCTCTACACCGCGCCGTTCTTCGTCGCGCTCGGCTCGCACCAGTTCCTCGGCGAGCGTCTCTCCACCGTGCAGTGGAGTGGCCTTGCGCTGAGCTTTGCCGGCGTCGCGCTCGCGATCGGCGTGCCGCAGCCCAATGTCGACGCCAAGGTGCTGCTCGGCGATCTCATGGTGGTCGGCGGCGGCGCGCTGTGGGCGGCGACCACGCTGGTCGCCAAAGGCACGCGCCTGCGCAACGCCGCGCCGGAAAAGGCGCTCGGCTACCAGGTCGCGATCTCGATCCCGATCCTCGGCCTGGCCGCCTGGATCGCCGGCGAGCGCATCGCGCACGTGCCGAGCGCGCTGTCGCTCGCGCTGCTCGCCTATCAGGCGGTCTGGGTGGTGGGCTGCACCTTCGTGATCTGGTTTGCGATGGTGAAAACCTATTCGGCCAGCAAGCTCTCGGCCTTCACCTTCATCACGCCGCTGTTCGGCGTCGTCGCGGCCTATTTCGTCATGCACGATACGCTGACGGCGGTGTTCGGCATCGCCGCGCTGTTCGTGATCGCCGGGCTCTATCTGGTCAACAAGCCCGACCCGAAGGTGACGCCGGACCCGAACGTGCCGGCGTGAGGGAATCTTCCCGTCGTTCCAGGAACTCTCTCCACTCGTCATTCCGGGGCTCGCGAAGCGAGAGCCCGGAATCCATTAGACCGCATCGTGCGTGGAAGAATGGATTCCGGGCTCGTGCTTCGCACGCCCCGGAATGACGAATGGAGCGATGTGTGCTGCGCCAGGACGACGAAGGAGGAGGCACGGCGCCCCGTCCACTACCCCCTCTCGATCGGCAATTCCGCATCCTTCGCCCATTCGCCCATCGAGCCATCATAGAGCGTGAGATTGTCGTAGCCGAGCCGATGCAGCTGGAACAGGTCGATGGTGGCGGAGATGCCGCCGCCGCAATAGGCGACGATGCGCTTGTCTTTCGTGACGCCTTGCGCAGCGAAGGTCGCTTCCGCTTCCTCAAGCGGCACGAACGTCTTGTCCTTCGGATCGATCAGGCTTGCCGCCGGCACGCTGACACTGCCCGGGATGCGGCCGGGCCTGCCGTAACGGCTCGGCTCCAGCCCCCTGTAGAATTGCGGGCCGAGCGCGTTGACGATGACGGTGTCGGCCTCCGTGGTGGCGGCGAGCACGTCATGCTTGTCGACGAACATGCCCTGCTTCGGCCGCGCCGGAAACGCGGCCTGCGGATAGCCGCCGGCGAGGCCAGTCTCGATGTCGCGGCCCTCGGCGATCCATTTGTCGATGCCGCCGTCGAGCACCGCGGCGCCCTCGAAGCCGAGCGAGCGCAGCATCCACCAGAACCGCGTCGCCCACATCGCGGTGCCGATCGAATACAGCACCACGCGGCTGGTGGCCGAGATGCCGTGGCGGCCGAACGCGGCCTCGAGCTGCGCTCTCGGCGGCATCATGAAGCGCAGGTCGGTATGGGCATCGGAGAATTCGGCCTGCAGATCGAGGAAATTCGCGCCCGGAATATGCCCGGCCTCGAAGGTCTGGCGGCCCGAGACGACAACATAGGGAATGTTGCTGCCGGCCGGCGCCGGCTCCAGGTAGGTGGTGCAGTCGAACAGCCGCAGATCGGACCGGGTCAGGATCTCGGCAAGTTCCGCCGTGCTGATCAACTCGCTATGATCGGCCATGTCACGTCCTCCCGGCATGTCTTAACGGGATGCTAGAGCATGATCCGAAAAAGTGGGTACCGGTTTTTCGGAGAGATCATGCTCAAACCAAAGGAATGCGCCGGATCACATGAAAAGCTGTCACTTTGCCCTTTGATTCACCCCAATTCGGCCCAATATAGCTGGCCATGCAGGACGCCGCTGCATGGCTTGCGTTTGGCCTCAATCGGCGGCATAAGCTGTTGAATTCACTCCGAAACATGACCGTTTGGCCCGACTCGCGCGCGGCCCATCGTCCCCTTGGTGAATGTCACCAAAACCTGATATTCGAGACGCCATGAACAAGCCCGAGATTTTGCCGCAAGACGACGTCGCCGGCCCCGCGCCGCGGCACCACACCACGCAGGTCATGGTCGGCAACGTCGCCGTCGGCGGCGGTGCGCCGATCGTCGTGCAGTCGATGACCAACACCGACACCGCCGACGTCGACGGCACCATCGCCCAGGTCGCCGCGCTCTCGCGTGCCGGCTCCGAGATGGTGCGCATCACGGTCGACCGCGAGGAAGCTGCCGCCGCCGTGCCGCACATCCGTGACGGCCTGCGCAAGCGCGGCATCACCACGCCCTTGATCGGCGACTTCCACTATATCGGCCACAAGCTGCTCGCCGAGTATCCGGCCTGCGCCGAGGCGCTCGACAAGTACCGCATCAATCCCGGCAATGTCGGCTTCAAGAACAAGCGCGACACCCAGTTCGCCGACATCATCGAGATCGCCAACAAGAACAACAAGCCGGTGCGCATCGGCGCCAATTGGGGCTCGCTCGACCAGGAGCTGCTGACCAAGCTGATGGACGAGAACACCGCGTCAGCCAATCCGCGCGATGCCCGCGCGGTGACGCGCGAGGCGATGGTGCAGTCGGCGCTGCTGTCGGCGGCCCGCGCCCAAGAGCTCGGCATGCCCAAGAACAAGATCATCCTGTCGGCCAAGGTCTCCGCCGTACAGGACCTGATTGCGGTCTATCAGGAAGTCGTGCGCCGCTCGGATTACGCGATCCATCTCGGCCTCACCGAGGCCGGCATGGGCTCGAAGGGCATCGTGGCGTCCTCGGCCGCGCTCGGCATCCTGTTGCAGCAGGGCATCGGCGACACCATCCGCATCTCGCTGACGCCGGAGCCCGGCGGCGACCGCACGCTGGAAGTGCAGGTCGCGCAGGAATTGCTGCAGACCATGGGCTTCCGCACCTTCGTGCCGCTGGTTGCGGCCTGCCCGGGTTGCGGCCGCACCACCTCGACCACGTTCCAGGAGCTGGCGCGCTCGATCCAGGATTTCATCCGCGACGAGATGCCGGTCTGGAAGACCAAATATCCGGGCGTCGAGCAGCTCAACGTCGCCGTCATGGGTTGCATCGTCAACGGCCCCGGCGAATCCAAGCACGCCAATATCGGCATCTCGCTGCCCGGCACCGGCGAAGCGCCGGCCGCGCCGGTGTTCGTCGACGGCAAGAAGTTCCGCACCCTGCGTGGCCCCGGCATCGCCGCCGACTTCAAGGCGCTGGTGATCGACTATATCGACCAGAAGTACGGCAACGGCGCCAAGCTGCCGGAGACGGCGGGCGCCGCGGAGTAACTTCACTCGTCACCCACACACAACCGTCGTCCCTGCGAAAGCAATGCGAAAGCAGGGACCCATAACCACAGGCCGTGGTTGTGGCGCGCGATGTGGGTTACGAGCCTTCGCCAAACACACTCCTGTGGTTATGGGTCCCGGATCTGCGCTCCGCTTCGCTGCGCTTGTCCGGGAACAGCTATGCTGGTGGCTAGATTGCGCTTCTACCGACGCGCGTTACGGTGCGTTTCAATCAAGAATCATCGGGAGAACACCCATGAGCTCGCTGTCCGGCAAGCAGGGTCCGCGCTACCGCCACCTCGCCGACCAATCCGAGCCCTATGAGACCATCGGCGTCGAGAAGCTGACGCCGATCATCGGCGCGGAAATCTCCGGCGTCGATATTGCGAAGCTCGTCTCCGACGATGCGCGCTCCAACCGCCAGATGGACGAGATCCATCGCGCGCTCGCCGAAAACCTCGTCATCTTCTTCCGTGACCAGCACATCACCCCACAGCAGCATCTCGCCTTCGGCCGCAAGTTCGGCGAACTGCATGTGCATCCGGCCGCGCCCAACGAGGGCGATCCGGCGCTGATGAAGATCTATGCCGACAAGGATTCGCCGCGCGCCAATGGCGAGGGCTGGCACACCGACGTGTCCTGCGATCTCGAGCCGCCGATGGGCTCGATCCTCTACATCAAGCAGTGCCCGCCGCGCGGCGGCGACACGCTGTTCGCCAACATGTACGCCGCCTATGAGGCGCTGTCGGGCCGCATGAAGGCCTATCTCGACGGGCTGACCGCGCTGCATGACGGCGAGCAGACTTATCGCGGGCTCTATGCCAACTATGGCGTTGCCGACAAGCGGGAATATCCGCGCGCCGAGCATCCGGTGGTGCGCACCCATCCGGTGACGGGGAAGAAATCGCTCTACGTCAATCGCGGCTTCACCCGCTTCATCGTCGGTATTCCCCGCGACGAGAGCGATGCCATGCTGGCCTATCTCTACCAGCATGCCGAGAACCCGCTGTTCCAGTGCCGCTTCCGCTGGAGCGAGAACGCGATCGCGTTCTGGGACAATCGCTGCGCCCAGCACCGCGCGATGTGGGATTACTGGCCGCACACCCGCTCCGGCACCCGGGTCACCGTGAAGGGCGAACGGCCGGTGTGAGGACAGCGTTCGTCTGACGCCGTCGCGCCGGCCGCGACGTTTCAGCATCGTCCACAACGCTGCGCAGTGAGCAGGGGTAACCCTTGCGGGTCATATATCCGTGAGCCGGTGAGCCCTATGATGCCGCATCAGAATGGGCAATATCACCATGCGGCAGGTGATAGTGGACGCGTGCGGCCATGAGAACATCGTCGTTCGCGACGGTGGCGGGAACTCAAGCTGTGGAATGACCGGCTCGCGCGTCAAATCGGGTGCAGCGCCATCTGCTCCGAGGACGATGCGCCGGGCAGTTCCCGTATGGTTCGCAACAACCCTTGCGGTGATGTGTCTCTCGGATTCGCCGGGTTCCGGCAGCGCGCAGGCGCAGTCCAATGGCGTCGCTGCAGGTTCCCCGCAACTTGCACAAGCAAAAGCGAAGCCCGCCGTTGACGCCGGTAAAGCCAAGGAACAGTCGCAAGGCGCGGACGCGCTCGCCCGCGAACTTGCGGCGGCACAGAAAGAAATTGAATCGCTGCAGGGCTTGCTGACCAAGGAACGCGAAAATTCGGCTCGGGTCGAGACTGATCTGCGGAGCGAAGCCGAAAAACTGAGAAACTCGCTGAAGGACATGCCGCAAGACAGCACGGCGGACTTGCAGAAGGTGCTGGGGCAGGAGCGCGAGCGCGCCGCGCAGTTGGAGCGGGACCTCGCGGCTGCTCGGCGTAACATGGACGCGCAAGCGGCGGCGGCGGCCAAGGCGAGCGACGAATTGGCCAGGCTGAGGCCGGCAGCGGAAGAACTGCGCCGATCGATGCAGCGGGAGCGCGAGCGGGGCGATGCCCTAGCGCAGGATCTCTCGACTGCGCGCAACAAGGTCTACACATACGAAGCCCAGGCAGCCAAAGCCAGCACCGAAGCGGCGCGTCTGAAGGCGGCCCCGCAGGGCGGCGTGGCGGACTTGCAGAAGTTGCTGGGGCAGGAGCGCGAGCGGGCCGCTGGACTGGAGAAGGACCTTGCGGCGGCTCGTCGCAACGCTGAAGCGCAAACCGCACTGGCGACCAAGGCCAGCGAGGAAGCGGCGCGGCTGAGGGCAACCTCGCAAGGCGGCGCGGCCGACCAGAACTCGACGGAGAAGGAGCGCGCCGCGCGACTGGAGAAGGATCTCGCGGCAGCCCGTCGTGACGTTGAAACGCAAACCGCGCTGGCGGCGAAGGCCAGCGATGAGGCGGCTCGGCTGAAGAAGGCCTCCGAAACCGGCGCCGCGGACTTGCAGAAGTTGCTGGGGCAGGAGCGCGAGCGCGCCGTGCGACTGGAGAAGGATCTCGCGACGGCCCGCCGTGACGTGGAAACGCAAACGGCGCTGGCGGCCAAGGCCAGCGATGAAGCGACCCGGCTGAAGAAGGCTTCCGAAAGCGGCGCAGCGGACTTGCAGAAGTCGCTGGGGCAGGAGCGTGAGCGCGCCGCGCGACTGGAGAAGGATCTCGCGGCAGCCCGTCGTGACGTTGAAACGCAAACCGCGCTGGCGGACAAGGCCAGCGACGAGGCGGCTCGGCTCAAGAAGGCCTTCGAAACCGGCGCGGCGGACTTGCAGAAGTCGCTGGGGCAGGAGCGTGAGCGCGCCGCGGGGCTCGAGAAGGACCTTGCGGCAGCTCGTCGTAACGTTGAAACGCAAACCGCGCTGGCGGCCAAGGCCAGCGATGAAGCGACCCGGCTGAAGAAGGCCTCCGAAAGCGGCGCGGCGGACTTGCAGAAGTCGCTGGAGAAGGAGCGTGAGCGGGCCGCGCGACTGGAGAAGGATCTCGCGGCGGCTCGTCATGACGTTGAAACGCAAACCACCCTCGCGGCCAAGGCCGGCGATGAAGCGGCAAGGCTGAAGAAGGCCTCCGAAAGCGGCGCGGCGGACTTGCAGATGTCGCTGGGGCAGGAGCGTGAACGCGCCGCGCGACTGGAGAAGGATCTCGCGGCAGCCCGTCGCGACGTTGAAACCCAAACCGCGCTGGCGATCAAGGCCGGCGATGACGCGGCGCGGCTGAAGGGGACCTCGCAAAGCGGCGCGGCGGACTTGCAGACGTCGCTGGAGCAGGAGCACGAGCGGGCTGCGCGGTTGGAGCAGGACCTCGCGGCCGCCCGTCGTGAGGTGGAAGCGCAAACCGCGCTGGCGGCCAGGGCCGGTGACGAAGCGGCTCGGCTGAAGAAGGCCTCCGAAAGCGGCGCGGCAGACTTGCAGAAGTCGCTGGCGGAGGAGCGCGAGCGGGCGGCGCGGTTGGAGCTGGACCTTGCGGCGGCTCGTCGTGACATGGAGGCGCAATCAGCGGCGACGGCCAAGGCGAGCGACGAACTGGCCACGTTGAGGATTGCAGCGGACGCTGGCGCCGTGGAACTGCGCCAATTGGTACAGAAGGAGCATGAGCGGGGCGATGCTCTGGCGCAGGATCTGGCGACGGCGCGCAGCAAAGTCTACGCCTACGAGGCGCAGGCGGCCAATACCCGCGACGAAGCCGCGCAGCACCAGCAGGCGGAGCCAAGCGATACCGCCGAGTTGCGACAATCACTGCAGCGCGAGCAGCAGCGGGCCGAACAACTGGCAAGTGACCTTGCAACGAAGGGCCGCGAACTCGATGCCCAGGCCGAGCAGGCGGCCGCAGCGAACGCGCAAGCCGCCGCGGCGCAGCAGGCCGCGGAGCAATCCGTGGCCGAGCTGCGCGGTCTGCTGCAGAGCGAACGTGGCAGGGCCGAGCAGCTGGAGCGGGATCTTGCATCGGCGCGCCGCGAGGTCGGTGCGCTCGCCGCGAAAGTGCCGCCCGTCGCGTCTCAAGTCGCCGCCACCGGCAGCGCCGGCAAGTCCATGCAGGACGAGCCGACAGGCGCAGTGGTGGCATCAATCGACGATCGCGCTGCCGCGACGCGAAACGCGGGCAATGCCGCGATCACCCCTGACGCCGGTGCGCAGGAGGCGAGGCTGATGGCGCGGGCGCGCTTGTTGCTGGAACAGGGCGATATCGGTGCTGCGCGGATCGTGCTGGAACGCGTCGCCGAGACAGGCAGCGCCCAGGCAAGCTTCGCGCTCGCAGAAACCTACGATCCGCAGACCCTCTCGAAGTGGGGCACATTGGGCACGCGCGGCGACGCGACCAAGGCACGTGACCTCTACGCGAAAGCCGAGGCGGGTGGAATCAAGGAAGCAAAGGCGCGCTTCGAGGCACTGCGTTGATCACACGATCGCCGCGGCACGGACGAACGCGCTGATGCGGACATCTTGCAAAGGAGCTGGCCGATGAAAGGGTTTGTTGGAGTACGCCCGCTGTTCCTGCTTGCGGCCCTGGTGTCGTTGCTTCCGGCGCTGCATTTGCCCCCGGCGGATGCGCGGCCGCAACATGGGCAACCTCAAAAGGGGCGCCTGATCCGGGCCGAATCGCCGAAGCCGAGGCCCGAAGTTCAGACGATCAATGCCTGGACCGTGGGCCTCGCCGGCGGCCTGCTCGAGGGCGCGCCGATCCGCCTCGCCGCGGAGATGGCCCGCGTGGTCGATGACGGCGACAATCTGCACGTTCTGCCTGTGGTGACGCGTGGGCCGGTGGAGAATCTGAATTCGCTGCTGTATCTGCGCGGCATCGACGCGGCGATCATCAATTCCGACGCACTCGAGGAATACAAGAGCCAGGTGCCGGACATCCAGCGGCGGATTGCCTACGTCCTCAATCTGTTTCCGTCCGAGCTGCATATCTTCGTCCGGCCGGAGATTCAGAGTCTGAGCGATCTCGCCGGCAAGAAGGTGAACTTCAACAGCCAGGGTACTGCCGCGGCGTATTCGGGCCCGCTGATCTTCAGTCGCCTCGGCATCGACGTCGACAAGACGTTCATTCCGCACCAGGTCGCGCTCGAGCAGATGCGCAAAGGCGAGATGGCGGCCGTCGTGTTCATCACCTCGAAGCCGGTCGATGCCTTCGTGAAAGGCAAATTTGAAGCCGGCTTCAAGTTCCTGCCGGTCCCCTATGACAGCAAGTTCGAGGACTATTATCTGCCGGCGGCGCTCGATGCCGCCGATTACCCGAACCTGATCAAGCAGGGTGATCGTGTGGCCACGATATCTGTGCCAACCGTGCTGGTTGCCTTCAATTGGCCGGCGCACAGCAACCGTTTCGAGCGCGTTGCCCGGTTCGTCGATCACCTGTTCTCGCGTATCGACAAGCTGCAGGGGCCGGGCTTCGACCCGAAGTGGAAATCGATCAACCTCGGAGCGACGGTGCCGGGTCTGACGCGCTTCCCCGCCGCGCAGGCGTGGCTCGATCGTCAGTCGGCGACGGCGCGAGCATCGCGATGACCAGGCTCGCCGCTCCGCTTGTTGCCGCAATCACCGTCATCGACGGCATTGCCCTGGCGCAAGGGGTGGAAGATCCGATGGCGCAGCTGCGCGCCTGTTCGCAGCTGGAACGTGAAGCGCGTCTGGAGTGCCTCAACAAGCTGTCGCATGCCGCCGCGCCGAACCGCCGCGACGCGTCGAGAGCAGACAATTGGACGGTCAGTGAAACCACGTCTCCCGTCGACTATTCACCGATCGCGACCGCGACGACATCCGATTCGGTCGATTCGTCCATGAAGCTGTCGATCCGGTGTCGCGGCGGGCGGACCGAATTGTCCTTCGCGGGGCCCGCAATCTCGGGCCGGAGCGACGGCTATGCGATTTCATATCGCATCAATGACGGCAAGCCTGTGCAGGTCGCGGCAACCGCGCCGGCATCCGGCTCCGGCGTCGCGGTCGCGGGCGATGTCGTCCGCTTGGTGCAATCGCTTCCCGACGGTGCGGTCCTTGCTGTGCATCTGTCGTCCGGTGCAGGGGCCGCCCATGACGCAACATTCTCGCTCGCAGGGATGGACGCGATGCGCGCGCGGATGGCGAGGGTCTGCAAATGGCCGCTCGCGGTCGCAAGGCCCGGCAATTGAAAAAGTGTGTTCGCGATCTATCGAGATGGAGATACCGATGTTCAGTTTTGATTCTGTCGTGAAATTCGTTGCGATGAGTGCCATTGCTGTGCTGGCCTCCACGTCATTGGCGGTGGCCGAGCAGAATGGAAAATTGGTGCTGACCGCGCAAGCCGCTGCTCAGCCGGCGAGCGAGGCCCGGAAACCTGAAGCGCCGCGGTCCGCCGCCGAAAAGCGCAAGCGCGCTGCATATGCGCGCCTGCAGCCGGCGGCCCCGAAAGCGAAGGAGCATCACCTGATCCTGCAGGTGAACAGCAACGACCCTGCCGCCATGAATCTCACGCTCAACAACGCGGCGAACGTCAGCGAATATTACAAGGGCCTCGGCGAGAAGGTGAAGATCGAGGTGGTGACGTTCGGCCCGGGCCTGCACATGCTGCGCGAGGACACCTCGCCGGTGAGGGGCCGCATCGAGGAAATGGCCCTCAGCACACCCGAGGTGTCGTTCAAGGCCTGCGGCAACACCCAGGAGAAGATGCAGAAGGCCGAGAACAAGTCGATCCCGATCATCAAGCAGGCGGAAGTAGTGAAGTCCGGCGTCGTGCGGGTGATGGAACTGCAGGAGAAGGGGTGGGCCTATGTGAAGCCGTGAGCTGGAGGGCCAGCTTGCGCTGAAGACGCCTGAGCGGGTGCGGATCGGAAATTGGCGCTGCCCGGCCGCGCCGGCAATCGCATTGACGTCGCGCATCCGCTCCGCCAAGCTCCGGGAAAATCAAGAACAACCCGGGGAGGCCGCCATGCTCCGCGCCGAAGACAACAGATTTCTCACCGAGTCCAATGCGGGAACCGGGATGGGCGAGTTGCTGCGCCGGTTCTGGATCCCGGTGCTGCTCTCGGAAGAGCTACCCGAGCCGGACAGCGATCCGAAGAAGATCGTAGTGATGGGCGAGGAACTGCTCGCCTTCCGCGACACGCGGGGCGTGGTCGGAATCATCGATCAATACTGCCCGCATCGCGGCGCCAATCTCTGGCTCGGCCGCAACGAGGAATGCGGCATCCGCTGCGTCTATCACGGCTGGAAGTTCGACACCGACGGCCGCTGCGTCGACATGCCGACCTCTTATCCCGACCTCAACGCCAAGGACCTGATCCACATCAAGTCCTATCCGGTGCGCGAATGGGGCGATATGATCTGGGCCTATATGGGCCCGGCCGATCAGATGCCCGAATTGCCGGCCTTGGAGATGGCGCTGCTGCCGGCCTCACACCGCTTCGTCACCAAGAAGTGGCAGGACTGCAACTGGGTGCAGGCGGTCGAAGGCTCGATCGACACCGCGCATTTCACCTTCGCGCATCTCTCCTTCGAGAAGGAGGAGAACGAGATCCTCGACATCAAGAAGCATTTCGTCAACCCGCTGACGCGGGTCGCGACCGATCACATGCGCTGGATCGCCGAAGATCCGCGCCCCGTCATCAAGATCAATCCGCATGAGGCAGGCTTGACGGTCGCGGGCGGACGGCTCACCGGCAGCGACAACATCTATTGGCGGATCGCCCAGTTCCTGATGCCGTTCCACAGCTACGCGCCGAGCTCGATGCCGGGCGAGAACATGTTCGGCCAGACCTTCGTGCCCGTCACCGACACCAATTGCTGGATCTACACCTATGCGTGGAATCCGGACCGGCCGCTGACAGAGGCCGAGCGCGAGGGCTATGCCAACGGCAACGGCGTGATGGCGGTGGTCGACGAGAACTACGTGCCGCTGCGCAACAAAGCCAACGACTATCTGATCGACCGCAAGCTGCAGCGGACCAGAAGCTACACCGGCATCAAGGGCGTTTCCGAGCAGGACGCAGCGGTGCAGGACAGCCAGGGCCCGATCGCCGACCGCACCCGCGAGCATCTCGGTCCGACCGATCTCGGCATCCTGCATTTCCGCAAGCTGATGATGGAGGCGGCCCGCGCGCTGCAAAACGGCGAGGCGCCGCCGCACGTTCAGCACCAGGACCGCTACACCGTGCGCTCCGGCGCCTGCGTCACCAGCAAGACCAAGGATCTCACCGCGGTCATGATCGAACGGTTCGGCGATCCCGCAGGCTTCGTCGGCAGTCCCGGACAGAATGCGGCTGCGGAATGACCATCGCTGTCGTCCCGGCGAAGGCCGGGAGGTGGATTCACACTCGAAGTGCAACACTTGAGAGAAGGCCTCGAGAGGGGTTTGGAAGTCAAGGCATTTGCGCGGGGTGTTGTTGTAGGCGTTGATGGACTGGCGGAGGCGGCGCGTCGGGAAGGTCGCGAGATCGGTTTTGCGCGGAATGAAGCGGCGCATCCGACCGATCGCATTCTCGATGCCGCCCTTCTGCCAGGGCGCGTGCGGATCGCAGAAGAAGGTCTCGATCGCGAGGCGGTGCAGCTCCAGGTGACAGGCGAACTCGGTGCCATTGTCGAAGGTAACGGTCTGGCACAGGCCTTCCGGCAAGGCAGCAAACAAGCGGACGAGATGGCGGGCGATACCGCGCGCGAGCTTGCTGGCGATGCGGATGCCGAGCAGCAGGCGCGAGGTGCGCTCATGCACGGTCAGGATCGCCTGACCGTATTTGGAGAACATCATCAGGTCGGCTTCCCAATGACCGGGGGTGCTGCGATCGTCGGCCTCGATGGGCCGTTTATCCAAGGAAACACGGCCTTCGATGAAGCTTGCGGGACTGCCGCCCTTCTTGCCGCGGTAGCCGCGTTTGCTCTTGCCGCGTGGCAGATAACGCCGCCAGCTGAAGTCCGAGGTGCGTCGGATCTGGGCGTAAATGAAGCGGTAGATGGTCTCGTGGGAGATCACCTTGCGGCCGTGTTCGCGGGCCAGCCGGCCCGCGACCTGCTCGGGCGACCAGCCCCGACCAAGGCGCTCCAAGACCGCGCGGCGCAGGCCGGGCTCCCGTTCGAGGCGTACGCCCGTCCAGCGCCGCGCTCGCATCTGTTGCTGGGCATAGTTGGGTTTGTAGCCGACCTGGGCGCCAGAATTGCGGTTCAGCTCCCGAGAGATCGTTGATGGCGAGCGATCCAGAGCTGCCGCGATTTGCCGCACCGAGCTGCCATTGGCTGAAAGTCGGGCAATCTCGCATCGCTCGTCCAGGGATAGCTGCTCGTAACTCCGCCCCATCGCAACACCTCCTCAAGGAAGTGTTGCACTTCGTTTGTGAACTCAGGGGACCCATAACCACAGATGTTTGCTGTTGTACTGAGCTGTGGCCCCAGCATCTCGAGACAATCGACATTTGTGGTTAGGGGTCCCGGGTCAAGCCCGGGGCGACGTGGGATAGAATTCGCTACAATTACATCAGAATTCGCTACAACGGAATCCTGCGATACTCGCGGTTCGACAGGCTCGCCTCCTCCAGATCTAGGTCGCGCTCGATCCGCCGCCTGGTCTCGTCGGTGATCTTGCCGTCGCGCAGCAGCATGTGGATGAACTTGCGCTCGGCGGCGATCAGTTCCCGTGTCAGCGCGGTGCCGGTGGCGGAGGCGTCGTGCTTGTCGGGGTCGAGCGTATCGGGCAGCTGGTTGATGCGGATCTCGTGCCGCGAGCGCAAGAGCTTGACCACCTCGTCGGAAAGCTCGCGGTCGTCGGTGATGGCATCGAGCGATTTCAGCGCGGCGTTCAGTGCCTCGCGCCGCGCCGCGATCTCCTGCTCGTGCTCGGCGATATGCTCGCTGCGCCCATCCTTGGCGAGGCCGAGCCAGCGCACCACCGGCGGCAGCGTGAGACCGAGCCCGACCAGCGTCACGAAGATCACGCCGAAGGCAACGAACAGGATCAGGTCGCGATACGGGAACGCATCCCCGCTCGGCAGCGTCAGCGGCAGCGCCAGTGCCGCGGCGAGCGAGACCGCGCCGCGCACGCCGGTGAAGGCGACCACGAACACCGCCCGCCACGACGGCAGCGGATCGCGCTCGCGGACGCGCCTGCTGATCCAGCGCGGCAGATAGGTGCCGGGAAACACCCAGAGGAAGCGGGCGATGATCACGATCACGGCGACCAGCGCGGTCGCGGTCAGGATGTCGTGCAGCGGAAACGACTTCGACTTCTCATACAGCGAGCGCATCTGGAAGCCGGTCACCAGGAACAGCATGCCCTCGATCAGGAAGATGACGAGATCCCAGAAGAAGATGCCCTGCAAGCGGGTCGCAGCCGAGATCAGCAGCGGTCCGTTCCAGCTCATATAGAGTCCGCAGGCGACGGTGGCGATCACGCCGCTGCCGCCGAAATGCTCGGGGATCCAGTAGGCGAGATAAGGCGTGATCAGCGACAGCGTGATCTCGATCTGGGGATCCCGGGCGCGACGGCGGGCGCGCAGGCTGAGCCAGCCGATCGCGCTTCCGAACGCGATCTCCCCGGCGACGATGACGAGGAAGGTGCCGGTCGCCTTCGGCAGCGAGAACAGCCCGGTGGTGATGGCGGCGAGCGCGAAGCGGTAGAGGATCAGCGCGGTCGCGTCGTTGGCGAGCCCTTCGCCCTCGAGCACCACCAGGATGCGGCGCGGCATGCCGAGCTTGCGCGCGATCGCGAGCGGCGCGACCACGTCCGGCGGCGCGACGATCGCGCCCAGCAGGAAGCCGATGCTCCAGGGCAGGTTGATCAGATAATGGGTCGCGGCCGCGACCATGAAGGCGGTGAAGATCACGCAGCCGACTGACAGCAGGATGATCGGCCGCAGGTTGGCCTTGAACTCGCGCCAGCTCATCGCGACGCTCGCCGAATAGATCAGCGGCGGCAGCACCACCAGGAGCACGAGCTCGGGCGGCAGTTCCAGCGATGGCATGCCGGGCACGAAGGCGAGCGCGATGCCGACCAGCAACAGCAGGATCGCCGGCGCGATATCGGTCCGCCGCGCCACCAGCGCGGTTCCCGCCAGAACACCGAGCAAAGTGAGAAAGATCTGAAATTTGGCTTCCATAACGGGCTCAATTCGCCCGGAAACCAAGCGCCAGTCAATGCGGTCGGGCCGAAGCCGGGCCGCCAGATCGGGATGAAGTTAGTTTGAATCGGTTCGGCGGCTTGGCCCGGCCTCGGTTGACCTCTCCCCGGCGGGGAGAGGTGGGATTGCGCCTGGCTATGCGAAGCATCGTCCAGTGCAATCCGGGTGAGGGCTCTTGCTCTCTCGATAGACCGTAACCCCTCACCCGATTTGCTGTGCAAATCGACCTCTCCCAAGGGAGAGGTGAATCGCGTTCGTGGCCGGTTTAGTCAGAACTCATCCCGCCTTCGGTTCAGAAGGCTGCCGCCCGCTCAGTCCCTGAGATCGTAGCGGTAGGACTTCGAGACGATCTGCCAGCCATCGGCAAGCTTCATCGCCACCAGATAGTCGGTGAAATAGCGCGGCGGCAGCTGGCAGCGCACCTTGATGAAGGCGGTATTGTCGTCGGAGCGGTCGATGGTGACGATGAAGTCGTCGCGCGGCTTGCCTTCCGCCTTCGCCGAGGTGCGCTTGCGCACCAGAGCAAGCCAGTCAGGCACGGTCAGGACCTTCAGCTCGCCTTTCTCCACCCAGCGCAGATCGGCGCTCGGGTGAAAGGCTTCGGCGAGCTTGTCGGCATTGCTTTCGTAGAGGCCGTCGAAATAGGTTTGCACGACGCTTTCGACGCTGGATCGATTTTGGCTCATGGGTTGGTCCTCCCGGCAGGAAATGAATTGCCGGAATGTAGACAGGAACCGCCAGTTTACGCCATGGCCAGCGGCAAAATTTCGCGTGAGGAGCAAGTTGTGACCGCATCTGCAAATTCAAACGCAAATTCGAGCCATCGCATCCTGACTGGCGAGTGCTATTGCCGCGATGTGCGCTACGAGGTCGCCGACGCGTTTTCCTATGCGTTGAATTGTCACTGCTCGAATTGCCGGCGCACCACGGGATCGGCGTTCAAGCCGTTCGCAGGCATCGTCCGTGAGAAATTCGCCGTCGTCAGCGGTGCCGACGGTCTTTTGATCTACGGCGATGCGGTCACCCACGATGCGCATTGCGGCCGCTGCGGGTCGCTGCTCTATTCGCAGGTCCGCGAGGGCGCCTATGTCCATGTCACCCTGGGCACGCTGCGCGATGCGCCGACGATCCGGCCGAGCGCGCATATCTTCGTCGGCTCCAAGGCGCCGTGGTACGAGATTTCGGACGGCCTGCCGCAATATCAGGAGCATGTGACGCGAAGCGGGGAATAAATCCCTGCGGGGGCAGGTCGAGCAGCGCGAGGGCGGATGGGTTCCGGACATCCCCCGATCGCGGACCGGTCCGGCCCGGTCACTTGCGAACCGGCGGTCGCTTCCGCTGGCTAACAATGAAGGCAGCACGGCCTCGCGGGCGTGGATCGTGAGCCGCCTCACGAAGCGCGGCACCGCTTTTTGCTAGTCGGGGCTGCGTGTTAGGACATGCCGGATATTGGAAGTCAGGTCCTGGAAGTGTCGTCCTGAACGGGTCTGGGCTGTTGAAATTGAATCGGTTGCTGTTTGCCGTCGCGGCCTTGCTGCTGATTGTCTGCCAGCCGGCCTTGGCCGAGAAGCGCGTCGCACTGGTGCTCGGCAACTCGGCCTACAGGAACGCCGCGCCGCTGGCGAACCCGGTCAACGATGCCTCGGTGATGGCCGCGACGCTGAAGACTGCCGGCTTCGACGTGGTCGACTTCCGCAAGGACCTGCCGGCGGTCGAAACCCGCCGCGCGCTGCGCGAATTCGCCGACCTCGCCCGCGATGCCGATATCGCGCTGGTCTACTACGCCGGCCACGGCATCGAGGTGGACGGCGCCAACTACCTGATCCCGGTCGATGCCAGGCTGGAGCGCGACACCGACGTCTACGACGAGGCGTTTTCGCTCGACCGCGTCCTGGTCGCGATCGAGCCGGCGCGGAAGCTGCGGCTGGTGATCCTCGATGCCTGCCGCGACAACCCGTTTGCCAAGACCATGAAACGAACCTTGGCTACCCGGGCGATCGGGCAGGGGCTCGCCAAGGTCGAACCGACCAGCCCGAACGTGCTGATCGCCTATTCGGCGAAGGCCGGCTCCACTGCGGCCGACGGCGACGGCAAGAACAGCCCGTTTACGTTGGCGCTGTCGAAGTTCCTGCCGACGCCTGGTCTCGATGTCCGCCGCGCGTTCGGCTATGTCCGCGACGAGGTGCTGAAGACCACCAACAATCGCCAGGAGCCGTTCGTCTATGGCTCGCTCGGCGGCGAAGACGTGCCGCTGGTGCCGGCAGAGCCGAAGCCTGCGCCCGCTGCTGCCGCGCCAACCCCGCCTGCGCCGACGCCGCAATCCGAGGCGCGTCGCGACTACGAGCTGGCGCTCCAGATCGGCAACAGGAACGCGATGAACGCCTTCCTCGCCCAGTATCCGAGCGGCTATTATGCCAATCTCGCGCGGTTGCAGCTCGAGAAGTTCACCGCCGAGGACGCGCGCGTCGCCGCCACCGAGAAGGCGCGTCAGGCCGAGCAGGAGCGCGCGCGGCTCGCCGCCGAAGGTGCGCAGAAGGCGCAGCAGGCCAAGGCCGAGGCCGACGCCAGGGCGGCTGAGGCGGCGCGTCTTGCGGCCGAAAAGGCCAAGCAGGTCGCGCAGGAACAGGCGGCGGCGGCCGAGCAAAAGCGGCAAGCCGATGCGGCGCTCACCGATCGAACCGCAACAGACAAGCCGGCCACCGATCAAGCGGCAGCGCAAGCCGCCGCACCGCCAGCTCCGCCGGCGCCCGAGAAGACCACGACCGTGGCGGCGCTGGCGACCGGCTCACCCGAGGTCGATGTCGTCAAATCGGTGCAGACCGAATTGCGCCGGGTCGGCTGCCTGACCGGCGCCGTCGACGGCGATTGGAATGCGGCCTCGCAGCGCTCGCTGACGCTGTTCAACCGCTATGCCGGCACCAGGCTCGGGATCAAGACCGCGAACCTCGACACGCTCGACGTGATCAAGCTGAAGCAGGCCCGCGTCTGCCCGCTGGTCTGCGAGCCCGGCTACAAGGCCGACGGCGACCGCTGCACCAGGATCGTCTGCGCCGAGGGCTCGTTCCTCAACGACGACAATGAATGCGAGAAGCGCCGCGAGCGGAAGCCGGTGGCCAAGCGCGACAGCGATGAGCGGCCGTCGCGCCGCGAGCGCGATCGCGCGCTCCGTCCGGATCGCGAGCCGGGCGAGCCATCCGCCCCGTCGGCGGCAATTCCGCGCCCGCAGAAGCGTGCAAGGGCGGAAGGCGGCGGCAGCGGCCAGATCATGTGCGATGCCTATCTGTGCCGTCCGGTCCGGCACGGCTGCCACCTCGAGTATCGCGGCGGCGGCGGCCCCGGCCCCGGCCTCGGCGTCGGCAATGTCGAGGTCTGCAACTAGATTGCGCTGGTGCTGCAACGGTCCTTCACCTCTCCCTTGGGAGAGGTCGGCGCGCAGCGCCGGGTGAGGGATTACGGTCTCTCGTTAGCGCTGCGGCCCCTCACCCGATTTGCTACGCAAATCGACCTCTCCCCGTCGGGGAGAGGTGAAGCGGTGACCGAACCGCTCGATCCAAATTGATCGCGAAACTAAATCGCGCTCGCCGCGATGTTCACCATCAAAGCCAGCAGCGCGGTGTTGAACACGAACGAGATGATGCCGTGCACGGTCGCGGTGCGGCGGATGATCTTGTCGGTGATCCCGACGTCGGAGACCTGCGCGGTCATGCCGATCACGAACGAGAAATAGACGAAGTCCCAGTAGTCGGCGTCGACATGCGCATCGCCGCTCGGAAACTGCAATCCGCCGGGCGACTTGCCGCGGTAGAACTCGTGGGCGTAGTGCAGCGCGAACGCGGTGTGGACCGCGGTCCATGACAGCGTGATGGTGATGATCGCGGTCGCCAGTCCCGCCGGGCTCCCCTTGGAGGCGCCGAGCTCGAAGACGATAGCGAGCAGGCTCGCCAGCGCGCCGAACGCGGTCAGCAGCAGGATCAGGAAACGGCCGTCGTCCTGCAGGATGGCGCTGCGCTTGATGTGGGCGACGCCACAGCGCAGCATCATCACATAGGCGAGCACGAGATAGAGCGCGGCGAAGGCGTCCCAGCCGGCGAGCAGGCGCGTGACGATACGCGTCGCGCCGGGGATCAACAGCGCAATGGCAATGCCGACCGCGAGCGAGACGAAGGTGCGCGGCCGGCCCACGACGATGCGGACTGGCATCGGCAGCTTGCGGAAACGAACAAGGCGGTCGTCGAACTCCTTGTTCATTCGCACTTGCTCTTGGTTAGTTCTTGCGCTCGGCGACGAAGCGGGCCGCGGCGCGCAGCACGTCGCCCCGGTCACCGAACACCGACAATGCGGCATCGGCGCGCGCCAGCAGATCACGCACGCGCTGCTTGGCGCCATCGATGCCGAGCTGGGTGACGAAGGTGGTCTTGCCGAGCGCAGCGTCAGCGCCGGCCGGCTTGCCGAGCGCGGCGGCATCGCCCTCGACGTCGAGCAAATCGTCGGCGATCTGGAAGGCTTCGCCGAGTGCTTTGCCGTAATCGTCGAGCGCCTGGTACTCCTTTTGCGAGGACTGGCCGAGGATCGCGCCGGCGATGCAGCCGAAGCGGAGCAGCGCGCCGGTCTTCATCTGCTGCAGGCGCGCGACGTCGACCGGCTCGCGGTCGCCGAAGCGGCCTTCGCCGGCGAGGTCGAGGATCTGGCCGCCGGCCATGCCGCCGACGCCGGCGGCGCGCGCCAGCGCGCGGGTCAGGAGCAGGCGGACCTGGGCGTCCTTGTGGATCGCATCACGGGTGATGATGTCGAAGGCGATGGTGAGCAGCGCGTCGCCGGCGAGGATCGCGGTGGCGTCGTCATAGGCCTTGTGCAGGGTCGGGCGGCCACGGCGCAGGTCGGAATTGTCCATCGCCGGCAGATCGTCATGGATCAGCGAGTAGCAATGGATGCATTCCAGCGCGGCGCCGACCAGCAGCGCGGAGTCGCGGGGAATGCCGAACACCGCGGCACTTTCGACCGCGAGGAACGGCCGCAACCGCTTGCCGCCGCCGAGGCTCGAATAGCGCATCGCCTCGATCAGCCGCTTCGGCCGCACGATCTCGTCGCTTTCGGTCGCATCCGACAGCAGTTTCGCGAGCAGGGCTTCGGTATCCTCCGCGGTCTGGTCCAGCCGCTTGGAAAACTCTGCAGTACCGGTCGTCATTAAGAATTGCTCCAGATCGATTTTCGGCCGGACAATCGTTGATGGCACCGGCTTCGTCAATTGCTGCCCTGCGGCGGATTGCGCCTTAAAAGTGCTGGAAAAACCGTGAATTATCCCTCAGACGTCTGACGGCGCCGGCCGTATTCTGGCGGGCGGGTCGCAAATCCTCCCTGGAGACGCCCTCCCCCGGAACCACCGTTTTGCGCATCGTCCGAATTTTATTGCTGCTTTTGCTGGCCCTGCTGTTGCTGCCCTATCTGGTGACGCCGTTCTACCGCACCGGTCAGCCAGCTTCGGCCCTGATGGCATGGCGGACCCTGCGCGGGGCTCCGGTGACGCGGCATTGGATCGAGTTCGGCGGCATGTCGCCGTATTTGCCGCGGTCCGTGGTTGCCTCCGAGGATGCGCATTTCTGCAAGCACCACGGGGTCGATTGGGGGGCGCTGCGCGAGGCGCTCAACGACGCCGAGGACGGTGAGGCGGCGCGCGGCGGCTCGACCATCACCCAGCAGGTGGCCAAGAACCTGTTCCTGTGGCCGGGCCGCAGCGTGATCCGCAAGGGGCTGGAGCTGCCGCTGGCGCTCTGGATCGATTTCGTGCTGCCCAAGCAGCGGATCCTGGAAATCTACCTCAATATCGCGGAAATGGGCCCATCCGGGCAGTTTGGTGCCGAAGCCGGCGCCCAATATGCCTTTGGCCGGTCGGCTGCGGCGCTATCCCCTCGCGAGGCGGCACTTTTGGCGGCAATTCTGCCGAATCCGGTCAAACGGAGCGCCCGGAACCCGGGTCCGGGGGTGCGCAGGCTGTCCGGCACCTACATGGCCCGGGCCAACACCGTGACGCGGTGCTGGCGGGAAAATCGCGGCGATTGAGCGCGATTTCGGGCGCATTTTGCAGTCTCCGGCCCTAGCTTTACGCGGAGCCTTCCTCTATAAGCGCGGCCTTACCGGCATCGCAGCTGGCGCTTTGAAGCGCTGTGCGCTCGTCCCCGTTTCGGACGATGCTTCCGCAACACCCTAGAGGACACCGTCATGGCCGTTCCCAGAAGAAAAACCTCGCCGTCGCGCCGTGGCATGCGCCGTTCGGCCGATGCGATCAAGACCCCGACCTATGTCGAGGACAAGGACTCCGGCGAGCTGCGCCGTCCGCACCACCTCGACCTGAAGACCGGCATGTACAAGGGCCGCCAGGTCCTGAAGGCCAAGAAAGAGTCCTGATCGGACCTTCGGCTGTCGTGCCGCCGAGCATGATCCCGCGCGATAAACGCAAGATGCGTTTGCGCGGAGATCACGCTCCAGTCAAAACGGCGTGGCGCCCGATTTCGGCCAACGAGTGCGGTCAAGACGGCGCGTCCGCGGCGAAGCCGATGAGCATCGCCGCATTGCTGGTTCTCCCTGAATAAGGCGCAAGCCCCGATGGTCGGTTTTCCGCTGCTGCTCGTTCCGCTCGCGGTCTACAACATCATCGCTTTCCTGATGCCCGGCGTGTCCTTCACGGACCCGCTGATCAGGCTGACCTTGCTGTCGGGCGAAGTGTGGCAGATCACGCTCGGCGACATGCTGCTCGCGGCCGGCGCGCTGCTGCTGCTGCTCGAGGTCATCAAGGGCGCGCGCCCCGGCGCGAAATATCTCACCGATCATCTGCTGTCGCTGATCGTGTTCGGTGCCGCCGCCGCCGAATTCCTGCTCTGGCCGAAATTCGGCAACTCGACCTATTGCCTGCTCACGCTGCTGGCGCTGGTCGATTTCATTTCCGGAGTTGCGCTGCGCACCCGCCGCCGTGCGGTGGTCGCGGCACCCGCGCCGAGCGTCAGCAGCGCGC
Source organism: Bradyrhizobium sp. USDA 4454 (assembly GCF_054822705.1). Taxonomy (NCBI): domain Bacteria; kingdom Pseudomonadati; phylum Pseudomonadota; class Alphaproteobacteria; order Hyphomicrobiales; family Nitrobacteraceae; genus Bradyrhizobium; species Bradyrhizobium sp. USDA 4454. The sequence goes on along the minus strand of NZ_JBTRCN010000001.1, from coordinate 8,131,870 downwards.
AGCCCGAGCCGCCGCAGCCTGCGCCGCCGCGTGTCGAGCCCGCGCCTGTCGCCGCACCGGCGCCTGCTGCTCCGCCGCCACCGGCCGCGGCCGTTCCTCCGGCGACGTCGGTTGCGGAATCCGTGCTGCTCGATCAGTCTGCGCCGAAGCCCACGGTCCCCTCGCCGGATTTGCAGCCGGGCGGCCACCCATCGTCGGACGCGCCGCAGCGCTAGACTCTTTGCGAAGGACGATCATGAGCGGAGAAACAGCTCTTCCGATCGCCGATCCGAAAACGAGGCAATCGATCTTCGACTGGCTCGAACGCTTCGCGGCCTGCGTCAGGGCAGTCGACTATGCGGCCGCCCGTCCGTTCTGGCATTCCGACATCATCTCGTTCGGCACCTATCAGGAGCTGATCCACGGCCGCGCACGCTGGACCGAGATGCAATGGGACAATGTCTGGCCCCGCACCGCAGATTTCGTCTTCGATCTCGCGCACACCGAGGTGCTGGTCAGCGGCGATGGCGGCATGGCGACGGTGATCGCACCCTGGACCAGCACCGGCTTCCATCCGGACGGCAGCCGCTTCGATCGCCCGGGGCGGGCGACGATCATTCTCGCGCGTCAGGCCGACGGGCGCTGGCTCGGCATTCATTCCCACATGTCGCTGCGCCGCGGCGTGCCGCAGGACAGCCACGGCAACCGCCCGGTCAAGGCTCGCTGAATCGCTTGCTGCTTAGATGATTTGCCTTGTGCGCCGCGCGACGCTGCGGCGTTCGTCGACATGCGGGCCGTAAGCGCTCTGCGCATCGGCCAATGACCCACGCCGCAAGCCGCGCGTCTGCGGTTCGTGCGCGGCGGTTGCGATCAGGTGCGCCAGAAATGAAGGGTCGCCGTGGGGCAGCGGAATCTTGGGCGCCCAATGGGTGGTCACCGCCAGCGGCACCAGGGCCGTGCTGGTTACCGCAGCCGCGTCACAGAATTCGCCGTCCAGGATTTCCGATTGATCGATATCCAGCATCGCCTGCGACCCGTTGAAGCGTCATAGTTTGGGACGTCGCGTCCCTCCGCGACAACCCTCATGGCAAGGGTCATGCCCGCCATCCCCAGTTCGTTCCGCGGCAGCGCAAAACGTGGTTTCCAGATTATTTATCAACTTCTCCTAGCGTTGGATTCGCCGGAACCACTATCTTGAGGGTGTGGAGAATCACCGGGCTCCGTCCCAGATCGAGACATGTTCGATGCCACCTGTCCCGCCAGCTGCCAGCATCCTCGCCTCGCTCGGCCAAGCGACATTCGCCTGGGACCTGGCGACCGACGCGATTGCCTGGAGCGACAATGCGGCGACGGTCTTCCCGGATATCCCTGCCGAAGCGCTCGCCAGCGGTGCCGAGCTCGCCAAGCTGATCGAGCCATCGCGCAGCATCCGCGCGGATGCGCTCGGCCAGTCCGCGCCGGTGCACGGCGGGGAGGGCGTGCCCTACCGGATCGAATATGGCGTGCGCGCCGTCACCTCGGCGCCGGTGATCTGGATCGAGGAGACCGGCTGCTGGTTCGCGGGCTCCGACGGCCGGCCGGCGCGCGTGCAGGGCGTCGTCCGCATCAACAATGAACGCCATGCCCGCGACGAGCAGCTCTTGAAGCTGTCGCGGCACGATCCGCTGACCAACGAGCTCAACCGCACCCATCTGGTCGCCTCGCTCGCCGAAGCGATCGAGGAGTGCGCGCGCTTCCGCACCTCCTGCGCCTTCATGCTGATCGGCATCGATCATCTGGCGCGGATCAACGATGCCTTCGGCTTCGATGTCGCCGACGCCGTCATCGCCGAGGTTGCGAAGCGGATCCGCGCGCGGCTGCGCAGCGGCGACATGCTCGGCCGCTTCTCCGGTAACAAGTTCGGCCTGATCCTGCGCAACTGCACCGTCGACGACACCAATGTCGCGGCCGAGCGCTTCCTCGCCGCGGTGCGCGACGAGGTGGTGCCGACCAAGTCCGGCCCGGTGTCGGTGACGTCATCGATCGGCGCCGTCACCATCCCGCGGCACGCGAGGTCGGCGGAGGAGGCAGTCAACCGCGCCCAGGAGACGCTGGACGCCGCCAAGAGCCGCCGTGCCGGATCGTTTGCGCTGTGGAAGCCGAATGTCGAGCGCGACGCCCAGCGCCGCGTCAACATCCGCGTCACCGACGAGATCGTCACCGCGCTGAACGAGCGCCGCATCGTGATCGGCTTCGAGCCGGTGGTCGATGCGCGCCTGCGGCAGCCTGCGTTCTACGAGTGCCTGGTCCGCATGGAGCAGGATGACGGCCGCGCGCTGCTGGCGCCCGATATCGTGCCGGTCGCCGAGCGGCTCGGCCTGATCCGGCTGGTCGATCACCGCGTGCTGGAGCTTGCGATCGCCGAGCTTGCGGCCGCCTCGGGCGTGCAGCTCAGCCTCAACATCTCGCCCGACACCACGATGGACCCGGACTGGTGGGCGACCATCGAATCCTTGATGCGCGCACATCCCGGCGTCGGCGAGCGGCTGATCGTCGAGATCACCGAGACGGTTGCGATCCAGGATATCGACGACGTCCGCGGTTTCGTCACGCGGCTGAAGAATTTCGGCAGCCGGATCGCGATCGACGATTTCGGCGCCGGCTACACCTCGTTCCGCAATCTGCGCAAGCTCGGCGTCGACATTGTGAAAATCGATGGCGCTTTCGTGCAGAACATCGTGCGCTCGGCCGACGACCGCGCCTTCGTGCAGACGCTGATCGATCTCGCGCGCCGCCTTGAGATCAAGACGGTCGCCGAATGGGTGCAGGACGAGGAGGCCGCCGCGATGCTGCGCGAATGGGGCTGTGACTTCATCCAGGGCCGCCTGATCGGCCTCGCCTCGCCGGACCGGCCGTGGAACGTGCCGGCGGGGAAGACCGTGCCGGCTACGGGTTAGGACGACGCACCACCATAGATCCGTCATCCTGAGGAGCCGCGTAGCGGCGTCTCGAAGGATGCACGGCCCGGCTAGTGGCCGTCGACCCTTCGAGACGCCGCGCAAGGGCGCGGCTCCTCAGGGTGACGGGATTCAGACCTGGACAGCTCAGCGACTGAGACGAGAACCTACTCGTCCTTCTTCGCCGGCTGCGACATGCGCTCGAGGCGCTCCTGCATGTCTTTCATCTGGCGGCGCAGGTCGTCGATGTTGCCATCGTCAGGCGCGGGCTCCGGCACCTTCTCGGCCTCAGTGCCGCCGCGCTGCGGCACGAACGGCTTGAACATCGAGAAGGTCTGCTGGAACAGCTCCATGTTGCGGCGGACCTGCTCTTCCAGCGGCGCAAACGGCGTGCCGCTCAGCGCGCCCGCGATCTGCTTGCGGAACTTCTCCTGCTCCTTGGTCAGCGTCTCGATCGACTGTTCGAGATATTTCGGCACCACCATCTGCATGCTGTCGCCATAGAAGCGGATCAGCTGGCGCAGGAAGGTGGTCGGCAGCAGGTTCTGCCCGGCCTTGTTTTCCTGCTCGAAGATGATTTGCGCGAGCACGGAGCGGGTTATGTCGTCGCCGGTCTTGGCGTCGTAAACGAGGAAATCCTCGCCCTCCTTCACCATCGCCGCGAGATCCTCGAGCGTCACATAGGTGCTCGTACCGGTATTATAGAGCCGCCGGTTCGCGTATTTCTTGATCGTGGTCGGATGTTCAGATTTTGCCATGGGCTCTCACTTCAACACCGAAGAACCTGGGACCCCGACGGCATCGCCGCAGGGCTAAATGCAACGCATCGCAGCAAAGGTAAGCATTTTCAAAGCCGTTCGGCTACCGTTTTGTGCTTTGCGGTTAATTCCAAAGCATAGGATTTGCTCAGGAATGTGCCAAGGGCGTCATTTTGAGTGCGCCGCGGCGCAATTTGCGCGACAGTTCGATTGACATGGCTCAATGAGCTTTACAGGATAGTCGTTAAGAGACAGGCCCGCCAAACCGGCCGCCCGCCGTCGAGAAACCCAGCTACAACCAAAAGGAGATGTCCATGTCAGACGATGTCGTCATCGTCAGCGCCGCCCGCACCCCCGTCGGCAGCTTCAACGGCGCCTTCGCCACCACCCCGGCCCATGACCTCGGTGCGATCGCCATCAAGGCGGCGCTGGAGCGTGCCGGCGTCGAGGGTGGCCAGGTCTCCGAAGTCATCATGGGCCAGATCCTCACCGCCGCCCAGGGCCAGAACCCGGCCCGCCAGGCTTCGATCGCAGCCGGCATCCCGGTGGAAAGCCCGGCTTGGGGCGTTAACCAGCTCTGCGGCTCGGGCCTGCGCACGGTGGCGCTCGGCTACCAGGCGCTGCTCAACGGCGATTCCTCGATCGTCGTCGCAGGCGGCCAGGAAAGCATGAGCATGGCCCCGCACGCGCAATATTTGCGCGGCGGCGTCAAGATGGGTGACCTCCAGCTGGTCGACACCATGATCAAGGACGGTCTCTGGGATGCTTTCAACGGCTACCACATGGGCAACACCGCCGAGAACGTCGCCAAGCAGTACCAGATCACAAGGTCGCAGCAGGACGAGTTCGCGGTCGGCTCGCAGAACAAGGCCGAGGCGGCGCAGAAGGCCGGCAAGTTCAAGGACGAGATCGTCCCGGTCACCATCAAGTCCCGCAAGGGCGATATCGTGGTCGACACCGACGAATATCCGCGCCACGGCGCCACGCTCGATGCGATGGCCAAGCTGCGCGCCGCGTTCGAGAAGGACGGCACCGTGACCGCCGGCAACGCCTCGGGCATCAATGACGGCGCCGCCGCCGTCGTGCTGATGACCGCCAAGGAAGCCGCCAAGCAGGGCAAGAAGGTGCTGGCCCGGATCGTCTCGTGGGGGCAGGCCGGCGTCGATCCCAAGATCATGGGCACCGGTCCGATCCCCGCCTCGCGCGCGGCACTGAAGAAGGCCGGCTGGAACATCGCCGACCTCGATCTGATCGAGGCCAACGAGGCGTTCGCGGCGCAGGCCTGCGCGGTCAACAAGGACCTCGGCTGGGATCCGGCCAAGGTCAACGTCAATGGTGGCGCGATCGCGATCGGCCATCCGGTCGGCGCCTCGGGTGCGCGCGTGCTGGTGACGCTGCTGCACGAGATGCAGAAGCGCGATGCCAAGAAGGGCCTCGCGACGTTGTGTATCGGCGGCGGCATGGGCATCGCCATGTGCGTTGCACGCGACTGAACAAAAGGCAGCGAGATCGGTTAGGTGATGAAAAGATCATCTGTCAACCGCGGCGCGAGCTGATAGAAAAGATGCCCGGCTTTGCGCCGGGCATTTTTATTTTCGAGCGCATGAACCGGAAAAGTGCGAAGCGGTTTTCCGACAAGATCATGCTCAAAAAGGGAGCTAAGGCGCGATGACCATTCAGCCTGATCTCATCGCGCTTTGTTGAGTGCGAAGGCCGGCGTGATCCGGTCATAAAAGACGGCCAAGGAGGAGACGGACAATGGCACGAGTTGCATTGGTGACGGGCGGAACGCGGGGCATCGGAGCTTCGATCAGCAAGGGCTTGAAAGCGGCCGGCTACAAGGTCGCGGCGAGCTATGCCGGCAATGATGCTGCGGCGGAGAAGTTCAAGGCGGAGACCGGCATCCCCGTCTACAAATGGGATGTCGCCTCGTTCGACGCCTGCGCGGCCGGCGTGAAGCAGGTCGAGGCCGATCTCGGCCCGGTCGATGTGCTGGTCAACAATGCCGGCATCACCCGCGACACTGCCTTCCACAAAATGACGCTGCAGCAGTGGAACGAGGTGATCAACACCAATCTCGGCTCGCTGTTCAACATGACGCGCCAGGTCATCGAGGGCATGCGCGCCCGCAAGTTCGGCCGCATCATCTCGATCTCCTCGATCAACGGCCAGAAGGGCCAGTTCGGCCAGGTCAACTATTCGGCGGCGAAGGCCGGCGACATCGGCTTCACCAAGGCCCTGGCGCTGGAGAACGCCAAAGGCGGCATCACCGTCAACGTCATCGCGCCCGGCTATATCAACACCGAGATGGTGCAGGCGGTGCCGAAGGATGTGCTGGAGAAGAACGTGATCCCGCAGATCCCGGTCAACCGCCTCGGCGAGCCCGAGGAGATCGCGCGCGCGGTCGTATTCCTCGCTGCCGACGAGGCCGGCTTCATCACCGGCTCGACGTTGACCATCAACGGCGGCCAGTATCACGCCTGACGCGTCAAGCGTCGTTGCGCCGCAGGCGCACGCGATCGAGTCGTGATGCCCGGCCTTGTGCCGGGCATTTTCGTCGTTACAACCGCGGGGCGCGAAGCAAGGACGTGGCGCCGCCACGGCAGATTGAATTGAGATGACGACCCGAACTGCCACCCTTGTCGGACTGACCGCCATCCTGATGTGGTCGCTGCTGTCGGTCATGACGGTCGCGACCGGGACGATCCCGGCCTTCCAGCTCGCTGCCATGACCTTTGCGATCGGCGCCGCGGTGGCGTTCGCAAGTTTCCTGCTGCGGCCGTCTGCCTTCGGCGCCTTGAAGCAGCCGCTGATCGCCTGGGTCGTCGGCATCGGCGGGCTGTTCGGCTATCACGCGCTGTATTTCCTCGCGCTGCGCTTCGCGCCGCCGGCCGAGGCCGGCCTGCTCAATTATCTCTGGCCGCTCTTGATCGTGCTGTTCTCCTCGCTGCTGCCGGGCGAGCGGCTGGCGATCCATCACATCGTCGGCGCGCTGCTCGGCCTTGTCGGCACCGTGCTGCTGTTTGCCGGCAACACCGGCAGCTTCACAGCAGCGCAGATTCCAGGCTTCGCGGCGGCCTTCGTCGCGGCGTTCGTCTGGGCGTCCTATTCGGTGATGTCGCGCCGGCTCAAGGCGGTGCCGACCGATGCGGTGGCGGGCTTCTGCCTTGCGACGGCGGTGCTCGCCGCGCTGGTGCACATGATGGTGGAGACCACGGTGTGGCCCGCGACACCGCTGCAATGGCTCGCCGTCGCCGCGCTCGGCGTCGGTCCGGTGGGGGCTGCGTTCTTTGCCTGGGATATCGGCATGAAGCGCGGCGACATCCGCGTGCTCGGCGCGGCCTCCTACGCCACGCCGCTGCTCTCGACCGCGTTCCTGATTCTTGCGGGCTTTGCCAGGCCGAGCGCCAACATCGCCATCGCCGCGATCCTGATTGCCGGCGGTGGGCTGATCGCGGCGAAGGACATGGTGTGGAAGCGCTGAGGGTTATCAACTCGTCATTCCGGGATGCGCCACTTGGCGCAGGCCCGGAATCCATTTCACCGCTTGCACCTGCGGCCCAATGGATTCCGGGCTCGCGCTCCGCGCGCCCCGGAATGACGAACTAAGCCGGCTCCCAGCCTTTCGGCGCCAGCTCGAACGTCGCGAACTCGAATCCCGGTGCGACGGTGCAGCCGACCAGCGTCCAGTCGCCGCTGCTCTCCGCGGCCTGCCAGGCGCCAGCCGGCACGATCACCTGCGGCTGCTCGCCGCCGATGACGTCAGGCCCGAGCGCGATCGCGTGCTGTTGCTCGCCTTCCGGCGCGATCCGCAGCGTCAGCGGCGCGCCGGCGTAATAGTGCCACGTCTCGACGGCGTCGATGCGATGCCAGTGCGAGCGCTCGCCGCGCGCCAGCAGGAAATAGATCGCGGTCGAATGCGAACGGCCATCGGCATCGCGGCGTTCGTCGCGAAACGTCTCGCGATAATGCCCGCCTTCGGGATGCGGCTTCAGGTCGAGCCGCGCGACGATGTCGGCAGCCGAGAGCTGTGACATCACGACTTGTTCTTGCGCTCGCGGAGCTCGCCGAACACCTGGGCCGGGTCGGCGCCCTTCATGTGCAGCTTGGCTGCGACAACGGGCTCGTCGGCGCGCAGGAACACGTTGGCCTTCTTCTCGTCGCCGAGCAGCACGGGGATCGTCGGCTTGTTCTCGGCTCGCAGCTTCGTGACTTCCGCCGCGCGCGCCTGTAGCGCCGGATTATCGGGCTCGATGGTCAGCGCGAACTTCACGTTGGAAGCGGTGTATTCATGGCCGCAATAGAGACGGAAGTCGTCCGGCAGCGAACGCAGCTTCAAAAGCGAATCCCACATCATCGGATAGCTGCCCTCGAACACCCGGCCGCAGCCGATCGAGAACAGCGTGTCGGCGGCGAACACCGCCTTCTCGCCGTCGAACACGTAGGAGATATGGTCGAGGGTATGGCCGGGCGTTTCGACCACGCGGGCCAGGAGGCTGCCGACCTTGATGACGTCGGCATTGGCGGCGCGCAGATCGACATTGGCGATCTTCGCCGACTGGTCGTGCGGGGCGACGACTCGGCAGCCATATTTCTGCTTCAGCTCGGCGACGCCGCCGACATGGTCGCCATGGTGATGGGTGATCAGGATGTCGGTCAGCGTCCAGCCTTCGCGCTCCAGCGCCTTGATGATCGGACCGGCCTCCGGCGCGTCGATCGACGCCGTTGCGCCGGTCGCGGGATCGTGGATCAGGTACCCGAAATTGTCGGTGAGGCAGCTGAAGGTACGAATCTCGGCGGTCATGATATCTCCACGAACAAACGGGACGGACATTTCAGGGCATGATCGTCTGGGAAAAAACCGGTCGCAACTTTCCCGGGTCATGCTCTTAACGCGCCCAATATGGGTGTGAAATATGGCGTTAACGCTCCGGCGGCAACGCAATTTTCCGCGCAGCCGGCTAGCTGCCGGCATGTTAGGCTAGCAACCATGGACGTCATCGACCTCCGCGACTTCTATTCGCAGCGCCTCGGCATCGTGGCGCGGCAGCTCATCAACCGCGGCATCCGCGCACGATGGCCGAACGCGGACGGCCAGCGTGTGCTCGGGCTCGGCTATCCAACGCCCTATCTCGGCCTGTTCCGCGAGACCTGCGAGCGCTGCATTGCCTTCATGCCGGCGGCCCAGGGCGTGCTGAAATGGCCGACCGGCCGGCCGGCGCTGGCGACCCTGATCGACGAATTCTCGATGCCGCTGCCCGATGCCGCGGTCGACCGCGTGCTGCTGGTGCATGCGCTGGAGATGTCGGATGATCCCGAGCGGCTGCTGCGCGAGGTGTGGCGGGTGCTGTCGCCGTCGGGGCGGCTGATCGCGATCATTCCGAACCGGCGCGGCGTCTGGACCCGCACCGATGCCACGCCGTTCGGCCATGGCCGGCCCTATTCGCGGGCGCAAATTACCCAGCTGTTGCGGCAGACCTGGTTCACGCCGGCGTCATGGGGCGAGGCGCTGTTCATGCCGCCGGTGCAGGGCAGCTGGTTCCTGCGCTCGGCCATGGCGTGGGAGCGCGTCGGCGCCGCGCTGTCGATGCCGTTCGCCGGCGTCCATATTGTGGAGGCCAGCAAGCAGGTCTATCGCGCGATCCCGGCGCGCCGCGAGCGCACCCAGCTGATCCCGTCATTGCGTCCGGTGCTGGTGCCGTCCTCGACGGCAACGCGCAAATCGACGCACTCGGAGTCGTAAAACGACGCAGGCGTGACACGGACCGGCCACCCTCCAGTGGAGGGTGGCCGCAAAGATGCGTTGCGTTACTCGTTGCCCGGATTGAAGTCGTCGCCGCTCGGCGCGGGCTGCGCCGCCATGTCGGGACGCGGGCCGTGCGGACGGCGGCGGCGGCGCGGGAAGCGCTCGCTGCGTTCGCCGCGCTCTGCTGCGCCGCCATTGTTGCCTTCATAGGCCCCATTGACCTGCGGCTGCGCGCCGCCGGTGATGAACGAGGGCAGGCGATCGACGCCGCCGGCATCGGCCATCGCGGGCTGCGGCTGGTTCTGCGGTTGCGGCTGGTATTGCGGCTGCGGACGATGCTCGCGCTCGCGATGTTCGCGCGGTTGGTGCTCACGCGGCTGCTGGTCCCGTTCGCGATGCTCGCGCGGCTGCTGCTGATCGCGCTGGTACGGCTGCTGGCCGACCTCGCGCAGGAAGGGTTGCTGCTGCTGCGGCACGAAGCCCGGCTCCTGGCCGAAGCTCGAATAGCCGTCATTGTCGTCGTCGCCGTCTTCGGTCACGGCCGGCTCGGCGTCGGGACGCGGCTGCTGCTGATTCTGCCGGAACTGCTCCTGCGCAGCCGCGATGATCCGGTAGTAGTGCTCGGCGTGCTGATAGTAGTTCTCGGCTGCCACCGGGTCGCCGGAGGAGCGTGCATCGCGCGCCAGCTGGACGTATTTCTCGGCGACGTGGGAGGCCGTGCCGCGGATCTTGATGTCGGGTCCGTTCGATTCGTATACCCGTGTCAGGGGATTCTGGCCGCGCCGGTTATTGTTGTTGTTATTGTTGTTGTTATTCCGGTTGCGCATCCGCTTGTTGTTCTGACCGTTTCTCATCTGTCGCCTTTTATTCCAGCCCTGAAGTGATTGCAGTCCGTCGTGTTCGATCCGTCATGTCCGATTCGGCGCGCGCCTAGGCACACGGAATCGCAATACCGTTCGAAGTGGCATCGATGTCGCCGACCATTTCGTTCAGCAAAGTCGCGTTCAGCAAAGACGCGTTCCCCAACCGCCGGCAACGCCCGCCAGCGACCAAATCATTCCGCCCGTTGAGACAGGCCCAGTTCTCGTGCGTAAGTCTTCAAGCGCAATTACAGGCTTTCGTTCGCTTGGCGGTCAGAGCAGCACAGCTTCGGCTATTGCGCTCAATAGACCTGCGTTCCTGGAACCTTTCGATCGGCGGGCTCTGCTGAACCCTGGTCATCACCCGTAACGATTACGGGGCCAGCACCGATGTTGTGCCCGGAACGTAGTCGTTCCCGGGGGATAATCCAAGAGGTTTTTTTGCGTTCCAATAGGACTTTATCGGGGCAGCCGGCGGGCTGAAACGGCCCTCGGAATGCCTCCGAGATCGGCCCTCGGTGAGCCTGTTGGGGATAACCCGGACGCCGTCATCAGCGCTTCAACGGCGCCCCCTTGGCCCTGTCCAATTTCCACAATCAGAAATCCACCCGATACCAAAATACCCGCAGATTGCGAAATCAGCGCGCGGTAGGCATCGAGTCCGTCGGAACCACCGTCCAGCGCCGCGCGCGGGTCGTGCGCACGCACCTCGATGTCGAGACCGGCGATGTCGGCCGAGGGAATGTAGGGCGGGTTGGACACGATCAGGTCGAACGTGCCGGTCAGGGCGCTGGCATAGTCGCATTCGATCCATGTCGTGCGCGCGGCGAGTCCGAGCTCGGCGGCATTCCACTTCGCGGTCTGCAATGCCTCGGCCGAGATGTCGGTGGCGAAGCCATGCGCGTTCGGCAGTTCCGAGAGCAGCGCCAGCAGGATCGCGCCGGAACCGGTGCCGAGATCGGCGATCCGCAAGGCGCGATTCTCCGCGCCGTCGCCGCGCAGCAGGTCTAGCGCGCGCTCGACCACGGTCTCGGTGTCGGGGCGCGGCACCAGCGTCGCGGCGGAGAGGCGCAGCGGCAGGCCCCAAAACTCCTTGACGCCGAGAATGCGCGCGACCGGTTCGCCGGCGAGGCGGCGTTGTGCGAGGGATTCGAGCTGATCGGCTTCGGTTGCGGTCAGCGCGCGATGCGCCGCGGTGATCATGCCGGTCAGGTCAAGGCCGAGCGCGGCACCGACCAAGAGCCGTGCGTCGAGCTCGGCGGAGTCATTGCCGGCGGTTGCCAATCGCGTCGTAAGCGCGCGCCGCGCCGCATCGATCGTCTGGCCAGTGAACTGGTTCACGGACGACACCACCATCCGGTAGCCCGGATGGAGCGAAGCGCAATCCGGGGCAGGGTCACCCGCGCGCAGGATTCCCGGATTTCGCTTCGCTTCATCCGGGCTACGGGCGCGGTCACGCCGCCGCGCCCTGTGCGGCGAGCTGCGCGGCCTGGTGTTCGGTGGTCAGCGCATCGATCAGTTCGCTTAAGCTTTCGCCGGCGATCACCTGCGGCAGCTTGTAGAGCGTCAGATTGATGCGATGGTCGGTGACGCGCCCTTGCGGGAAATTATAGGTCCGGATGCGCTCGGAGCGATCGCCGGAGCCGACCTTCTCCTTGCGATCGGCGGAGCGCGCGGCCTCGACGCGCTGGCGTTCGGCATCATAGATGCGCGAGCGCAGGATGTTCATCGCCGACGCCCGGTTTTTGTGCTGCGAGCGGCTGTCCTGCATCATCACCACGATGCCGGTCGGCAGATGAGTGATGCGGATCGCCGATTCGGTCTTGTTGACGTGCTGACCGCCGGCGCCGCCGGCGCGCATGGTCTCGATCCTCAAGTCGGTGTCCTTGATGTCGACGTCGACGTCCTCAACCTCGGGCAGCACGGCAACAGTGGCGGCCGAGGTGTGGATGCGGCCCTGGGTTTCGGTGTCGGGCACGCGCTGCACCCGGTGCACGCCGGATTCGAATTTCAGCTTGGCGAACGCGCCGCGGCCCTGCACCTCGGCGATGATTTCCTTGAAGCCGCCTACGGTGCCTTCGCTGGCCGAGATCACCTCGACCTTCCAGCCCTGCAAGGCGGCGAAGCGCTCATACATCCGGAACAGGTCGCCGGCAAACAGCGAGGCCTCGTCGCCGCCGGTACCGGCGCGGATTTCCAGAACCACGTTGCGGTCGTCCATCGCGTCCTTGGGCAACAGCGCAACGCGGATCTTCTGCTCGAGATCGCCGATCCGCGCCTGCAGCGTGTCCAGCTCGGCTTCTGCCATGCTGCGCATCTCGGGATCGGTACCGGAATCCGCCAGCATCGCCTCTGTGTCGGTGAGCTCGGTTCGGGCCGACCGATACGTCTTCACCGCGTCGATCAGCGGATTGAGCTCGGCAAGCTCGCGCGTGATGGCAACATAGCGGTCGGACTTGACCTCGCCGAGCAGCTCGGCCTCGAGCGAGGCGTGATGAGCGAGCAGGACGTCGAGTTTGGCTTCGGGTAGCATGACGGTATCTCGAATTTGCGGAAGGCGCGAAGGGTGGCAACAGCGATGACAGCGTCGCTACAAGGCCAGCCCCTCGGTCTCCGCAAACTTGGTCAGAGCCTCGCGGATCGATACGCTGCCGACGGGGGCGTCCAGCAGCGGATTGATCATCGCCTCCGCTTTTGTGGCGTCGAGGTCGAGGATCAGCGCCTTGACCGGGCCATGCGCGGTCGCCGACAGCGACAGCGAGCGATAACCGAGCGCGATCAGCGCCAGCGCGCCGATCGGCTTCGACGCCATCTCGCCGCACAGCGAGGCGGTCTTCTTCGCGGCCTTGGCCTTGCGCACGATGTCGCGCAGCGCGCGCAGGATCGGCGCCGACAGGATGTCGAAGCGTTCCGAGACCTTGGCGTTGCCGCGGTCGACCGCGAACAGGAACTGGAACAGGTCGTTGGAGCCGACCGAGACGAAGTCGACCTTCTTCAAGAGCTCGTCGAGCTGGTAGAGCAGCGCCGGCACCTCGACCATGGTGCCGATATCGATCCGCTCGGGCAGCGAGTGGCCGTGCTGGCGCAGATAGGTCAGCTCGCGCTCGACGATCGCCTTGGCCTGGTCGAATTCGGCGATGTCGGAGATCATCGGGAACATGATCTTCAGCGCGCGGCCGCCGCCGGCGCGCAGCAGTGCGCGGATCTGGCCGCGCAGCAGGCCGGGGCGATCGAGGCCGAGTCGGATCGCGCGCCAGCCGAGCGCCGGATTTTCCTCGACCACGGTCTCCATATAGGGCAGCGCCTTGTCGCCGCCGATATCGAGCGTGCGGAAGGTGACCGGCTTTGCCCCCGCGGCATCGAGCACGGTGCGGTAAAGCGCGAGCTGGTCGCTCGAACGCGGCAGGTTCGGGCTCACCATGAACTGCAATTCGGTGCGAAACAGGCCGATGCCGGCGCTGCCGGTTTCCTCGATATGCGGCAGGTCGATGGTCAGGCCGGCATTGATCAGGAGCTCGATCGGCTGGCCGTCCTTGGTCACGCAAGGCTTGTCGCGTAGCGCCGAATACTGCGCCTGCCGCCGCGCCCGGAACCGGACCCGCTCGGCATAGGCCGATTCGATCTCGGCGGAGGGGCGGACATAGATCTCGCCGGAAATGCCGTCGACGATGATGGCGTCGCCGGGATCGGCGATGCCGGGCGCGTTCGGCACTTCGCCGACCGCGGGAATGCCGAGCGCGCGCGCCACGATCGAGACGTGGGAATTCGCGGTGCCTTCCTCCAGCACCAGGCCGCGCAGCCGCTTGCGGTCATAGTCGAGCAGCGCCGCGGGGCCCATCGCGCGGGCGATCAGGATGGCGTTGTCGGGCAGTTGCTCGCGCGACGGCGCATGGTCCTGGCCGACCAGTTGCCGCATCAGGCGATGGCCGAGATCCTCGAGGTCGTGCAGCCGGTCGCGCAGATAGGGATCGGTCGAGCGCAGCATGCGCGCGCGGGTGTCGGACTGCACGCGCTCGACGGCGGCCTCCGCGGTGAGGCCGGTGGCGACGGCTTCATGCAGCTTGTGCGACCAGCCCTGGTCGTTGGCGAACATGCGATAGGCTTCCAGCACCTCGCGGTGCTCGCCGCCGTCGGCGACGTCGCCGCGCTCCAGCATGCGGTCGAGATCGGCGCGCAAATTGGCCAGCGCGGTGTCGAGCCGCTTGACCTCCTTCGGCAGGTCTTCGGCGATGTAATTGGTGATGACGACGCGCGGCTCGTGCAGCACGACATGGCCGAGCGCGATGCCGTCGGACAGCACGGCGCCGGTCTTGTGCAGCGAGTGCCGCGCGGCGGGCTCGGCGCCGGGCTGGGCCAGCGCGGCGAGCTCGCCGGAGGCGATCATTTCCGCCAGCACCATGGCGGTGGTCTGCAGCGCCTCGACCTCTTCCTCAACATATGTGCGCTTGGCGCGATTCTGCACCACCAGCACGCCGAGCGTGTTTCCGGCGCGCAGGATCGGCACGCCAAGGAACGAGTGGTAGATCTCTTCGCCGGTCTCCGGGCGGTAGGCGAAGGCCGGATGGCTCTGCGCATCGGACAGGTTGAGCGGCGTCGCCTCGCTGGCGACGAGGCCGACCAGGCCTTCATGCGCGCTCAGCACGGTGCGGTGCACGGCGTCGCGGTTCAGACCTTCGGTGGCGTAGAGCTCGAGCGTGTTGTCGACGCGCAGCACGTAGCAGGAGCAGACCTCGGCCACCATGTTGGCCGCGATCAGCACCACGATCTTGTCGAGGCGCTCCTGGGCGGAGACTTGCTCCGCCATGGTTTCGCGGAGCCGTCTCAACAGGATGCGTGGGCCTCCCGACGCGCTCCGCATGTGCTTCAGTCCCTCCCCACGAGGCCGGCGCACCGGGCCGGCCGGCCGCTGGCGCAAAACTCGTCAAACACAACAATTTTAGTCATTCGGTGTCGCCGCTCGCGCCAGTCCCCGCCGATTCGGGATCGCTCAAACTGTGCCACAGTTTGCGACAGCCTACCTGACTGGGCCGTATAGCCAATCGAGGCTGGCTTTGCCAAGCAAAACGCCTGCCAGTAGCAAATAACGCCTGCGTCAGCCCTATGCTGCGCCCGCTAAGAGAAATTCTAACTCCGGGGTGGGGTGGGTAGAGGCGGCTAGTTCCGATTGCGAGGGACTGGATCTATCCCCTCGTCATTCCGGGGCGCGCCACTTGGCGCGAGCCCGGAATCCATTGGGCCGCAATCCGAGTGGTGGAATGGATTCCGGGCTCGACGCTTCGCGCCGCCCCGGAATGACAGGGTGTCCCGCCTGCCGGTCAGCCCTACGCCTGATCCAGTCCGTACAGCGTGTGCAGCGTGCGCACCGCGAGTTCGGTGTAGGCGGCGTCGATCAGCACCGAGAACTTGATCTCGGAGGTGGTGATGGCGCGGATGTTGATGTTGCGGTCGGCCAGCGCCTTGAACGCCTTGGCGGCGACGCCGGCGTGGCTGCGCATGCCGCTGCCGATCACCGAGACCTTGGCGACGTCGGTCGCGCTGTCGAGCCTGGCATAGCCGATCTTGGCCTTGGCGGAGGTAATCGTGTCCTTGGCGCGGTTGTAGTCGCTCGCCGGAACCGTGAAGGTGAGGTCGGTGGTCTTGCCGTCCTCCGACACGTTCTGCACGATCATGTCGACATTGATGTTGGCATCCGCGAGCGGCCCGAAGATCGCCGCGGCGACGCCCGGCTTGTCCTCGATCTGGCGCACGGAAATCTGGGCTTCGTCCTTGGAGAAGGCGATGCCGGTGACGACGTGCATTTCCATGATTTCCTCCTCGCTGCAGATCAGCGTGCCCGGCGGCTGGTTGGCGTGCGGGTCGATGTCCTCTGGCTTGTCGAAGCTGGAGCGCACGAAGATCGGCATGTTGTGCACCATGCCGAGTTCCACCGAGCGAACCTGCAGCACCTTGGCGCCCTGCGAGGCCAGCTCCAGCATGTCCTCGAATGCGATCTTGTCGAGCCGGCGCGCCTTCGGCACCACGCGGGGATCGGTGGTGTAGACGCCGTCGACATCGGTGTAGATGTCGCAGCGGTCGGCCTTCAGCGCGGCTGCGATCGCCACCGCCGAGGTGTCCGAACCGCCGCGGCCGAGCGTGGTGATGCGGCCAGTGTCGGGATTGATGCCCTGGAAGCCGGCGATCACGGCGACTTCCTTGCGCTCCTTGAAGCGGGTGATGATCTCGGTGCCGTCGATATCGAGGATCCGCGCCGAGGCGTGCGCGTCCGAGGTCTTGATCGGGATCTGCCAGCCCTGCCAGGAGCGGGCCTGGATGCCGATGCCCTGCAGCACGATCGCGAGCAGGCCCGAGGTGACCTGTTCGCCGGAGGCGACCACCGCGTCATATTCGCGGGCGTCGTGCATCGGCGAGGCGTCGGTGCACCAGGCCACCAGCTCGTTGGTCTTGCCGGACATCGCGGAGACGACCACGGCGACCTCGTGGCCCGCGTCGACTTCGCGCTTCACGTGCTGCGCGACGTTGCGGATACGATCGATATTGGCGACGGACGTACCGCCGAATTTCATCACGAGGCGGCCCATGACGACGCGTCTATTCCTTTAAGAGGATAAGTAGGTTAACCCACGCCGAAAACCGCAAGCATGGGGACCGAAAGGCGCGTATACATAGCGCCGCGCCCGGGGGCAAGCCGGTTGGTAGGGCTCTCTTGAGGTCCTTGAGGGGTGTTTTTGCCGGTTGCGGGCGGGCTGTGGCGCAAGGGTGACTCAAGGGTGACTCGCTGGGGGTGACCGGGGCGCAATGCGAAGGCGGATCGGATGGGACGTTACATCGACGATATCCTGCAGCCCGGCGAGAAGGTGCTGTATTCCACCAATGCGCACTGGATCTTCTACTGGCAGGCGATCCTGGCCTGGATCGTCGCGCTGGCGCTGCTGATCGCCTCGCGCATGACGACGGTCGACGGCCTCACTCTGGCCTGCCTGGCGGCCGCCGCCGTTGTCGCGGTCGCGGCGCTCTACTGGACTGCTGCTGCCTGGTTCCACCGCTGGACCACCGAGACCGACGTCACCAATCTCCGCGTCGTGCACAAGACCGGCTTCATCAAGCGGCGCACCTTCGAGATGAGCCTCGACAAGGTCGAGAGCGTCGACGTCAACCAGAGCATCATGGGGCGGCTGCTCAATTATGGCGACGTCACCATCCGCGGCGTCGGCGAGGGCATCGAGACCATCAAGACCATCGCCGCGCCGCTGTCGTTCCGCAATTCGATCACCGCGCGATAGGGGCGCGCATCCATGGCCGCACAATCAACTCTGTCCAATGCCTCCTCCGGTTCGGTCGATCCGGCCGAGGTCGCGAAATTCTCGAAGCTGTCGGATGAATGGTGGGACCCGCGGGGCAAGATGGCGCCGCTGCACAAGATCAATCCGCTGCGCCTGACCTATATCCGCGACGCTGCCTGCCGCAAGTTCGAGCGCAACGCCAAGAGCCTGAACTGCCTGTCCGGCCTGCGCCTGCTCGACATCGGCTGCGGCGCCGGGCTGCTGTGCGAACCGTTCACCCGGCTCGGTGCCCAGGTGATCGGGATCGATCCGTCTGCCACCAATATCTCGGCCGCAAAACTGCACGCCGACAAGGGCCATCTGTCGATTGACTACCGCTGCACTACGGTGGAGGAGATGGACGCGCGCGAGCGCTTCGACATCGTGCTGGCGATGGAGGTGGTCGAGCACGTCAACGACGTCGGCGCCTTCATCAAGCGCTGCGCTGTCATGCTCAAGCCCGGCGGGCTGATGGTGGTCTCGACCCTGAACCGCAACTGGAAGAGCTTTGCGCTGGCGATCGTCGGCGCCGAATACGTGCTGCGCTGGCTGCCGCGCGGCACCCATGAGTGGAGCAAGTTCGTCACCCCCGCCGAGCTCGAGCGCTATCTCGGCGACGTCAACCTCACCGTCACCGAGCAGGCCGGCGTGGTCTACAACCCGCTCGCCGACAAATGGACGGTCTCGACCGACATGGACGTCAACTACATGGTGGTGGCGGAAGAGGTGTGAGCAAGTCCCCGATCGTGGTCACACGATAGCTTGCGCAGCCCGGATGGATCGAAAGCGTAATCCGGGGCCGATTTGTCCGCGGTAGGGGTTCCCCCGGATTGCGCTGCGCTCCATCCGGGCTACGGCAGATCGCGGCGCGATCGCAGCCCTGTCATGCGCCGGCTCCGTTGACCGCATCATCCGCAATCGGCACGCTGCGCGTGTACTCCCGCCCCGGCACGCCTTCCTCATCGCGCATGTTCACGATCGCCTCGCTCTGGATCCCCTTCACCATCGTCGCTGCGTTCGGGCAGGTGGCGCGCAATGCGATGCAGCGGCATCTGACCGCGCCGCTCGGCACCTGGGGCGCGACCAATATCCGCTTCCTGTTCGGCCTGCCGTTCGCGGTAGTGTTCTTTGCGCTGGCGGTGCTCTTGACCGGCGATCGCGTGCCGTGGCCGGCGGCCTCGTTCTGGCCGTGGCTGGTGTCCGGCGCGCTGAGCCAGATCGTCGGCACCGGCTTCATGCTGCTCGCAATGAACGACCGCTCCTTTGTGGTGACCACGGCCTATATGAAGACCGAGGCGATCCAGACCGCGATCTTCGGCTTCATCTTCCTTGGCGATCATCTCACGACATCAAAGGTGATCGCGATCGTGATCGCCACGGTTGGCGTCGTCATCACGGCGCTCAGGCCCGGCGGGCAAAAGAGCTTTGCCGATTTGCGCCCGACCGTGCTCGGTCTCGGCGCCGCCGCTGTGTTCGCGATCTCGGCGGTGAGCTTTCGTGGCGCCATCATTGCCGTACCCGGCGTGTCGTTCGTGACCGCGGCGTCCTGCACGCTGATGTGGAGCCTGTTCGTCCAGACGCTGATCCTGTCGGTCTATTTGTTGCTACGCGCGCCCGATGTGCTGCGGAAGATCCTCGGCCTGTGGCGGCCCTCGCTGTTCGCGGGCTTCATGGGCGCGTTTTCGTCGCAATTCTGGTTCCTGGCGTTCGCGCTCACCGCCGCCGCCAATGTGCGCACGCTGGCGCTGATCGAGGTGCTGTTCGCGCAGGGCGTGGCGTATTTTTCGCTCAAGCAGCCGTTCTCGCTGCGTGAGGTGTTCGGCATCGTCCTGATCGTGATCGGCGTCGCGCTCTTGATCGCGGCCTAATTACCCCTTCACCGCAATCAACACCGCGCCGGCCGAGATCAGTGCGATCCCGATCCAGCCATAGGCCGAGGGGCGCTCGCCGAGAAAGACGGCGCCGAACAGCGCCACCAGCACCACGCTGAGCTTGTCGATCGGGGCGACCAGGGTGGCCGGCCCGAGCTTGAGCGCGCGGAAATAGCAAATCCACGACGCGCCGGTGCCGAGCCCGGACATCAAGAGGAACAGCCAGCTTTTGGCCGAGATCGGTCCGGCCTGGGTGAATTGCCCGGTCGCGAACAGGATCGCCGACAGCGTGATCAGCACGATCACGGTACGGATCAGGGTGGCGAGATCGGAGTTGATGCCCTCGACGCCGACCTTGGCGAAGATCGCGGTCAGCGCCGCGAACACGGCGGACAGGAACGCCCAGACCTGCCAGGAAGAGAAGGTTTCGGGGATCATGTCGCTCTCTTCCGTCATTCCGGGGCGCGCGAAGCGCGAGCCCGGAATCCATTCCAACGCTGGGTTTGCGGCCCGATGGATTCCGGGTTCTCGCTTCGCGAGCCCCGGAATGACGAAAGGGGATTCAATTCCGGTCTTCCGGCAGCGTCGGCAGCGGGGAGACCTCGACGCCCTCGTCGATCAGCGCGCGGGCTTCCTCGGGCGAGGCCTCGCCGTAGATCGGCCGGTGCTCGATATCGCCGTAATGCATCTTGCGCGCCTCGTTGGGGAAGCGGTCGCCGACATTGTCGGCGTTCTTCACGATGTGGTCGCGCAGCTCCTTCAGCTTGCTGCGCAGCTCGCGCTCCTGCGCCATCAGCAGCGAGGTCGATTCGGTGGACGCTGCTTCGACAGGCGCCGCGGGCGCAGGCCGGGCCGGCTCGCGGCCCTTCTTGCTGACGACCCGGGGCGCCATGATGGCGCGCTCGACCTTATCAGAGCCGCAGGACGGACAATCGATCAGGTGACGCCGCTCTTGCGATTCATAGGCCGAAGAGCTCTGGAACCAGCTCTCGAACTGATGGCCGCGCTCGCAGCGCAGCGTGTAGCGGATCATGCCGAACCCCGGACCAGATGCAGATGCTCCGGGCCGGCCTTGGGGTCGGCGATGCCGAAACGCCTGCCATGCTGCAACGACGGAATCGTCTTGCGCGCGGTCTCGACCTTGGCGGGATCGATCTCGGCCAGGAATACGCCCGGCTCGACGCCGCCCTCGGCGAGGATCTCGCCCCAGGGATCGATGATCAGCGAATGGCCGAAGGTCTCGCGCTTGTTCTCATGCAGCCCGGCCTGCGCGGCTGCGAACACGAAGCAGCCGGTCTCGATGGCGCGGGCGCGCAGCAGCGTGTGCCAATGCGCCTCGCCGGTCTTGCGGGTGAAGGCCGACGGCACGGTGAGGAACGACGCACCGGCTTCGGCGAGGGCGCGGTACAGTGCCGGGAAGCGCACGTCGTAGCAGATCGTGAGGCCAATCCGGCCCCAGGGCAGGTCGGAGATCACCGCGGTCTCGCCGGGCTGGTAATTGGCCGATTCGCGGTAGCTCTCGCCGCCCGGCAGGTCGATGTCGAACATATGGATTTTGTCGTAGCTCGCGAGCACGTTGCCCTCGGGCCCGATCAGGAACGAGCGGTTGACTGCCTTCTCCGGCGAATAGCGCAGCGCCAGCGAGCCGACATGCAGATGGATCTTCAGTTCGGCCGCGAGCGCGCGGTACGTCTTCAGCGACTTGTCGTCCTCTTCGCTGGCCAGATGCTCGAACAGCGCCTTGCGGTTCAGCTGCATCATGTTGCTGACCTCAGGCGTCAGCACATATTTCGCGCCCTGCGCCGCCGCTTCGCGGATCAGCCGCGTGCCCTGCTCGAGGCTCGGCTCCGGCAGCAATCCGGTGCGCATCTGCACCATGGCCGCGGTGAAAATATTGTCCGTGCTCATCAGGCGCCGCCTCCGTTGCTGAGCAGGCCGTCGAGCTTGCCCTCGCGGTCGAGCGCGTAGAGCTCGTCGCAGCCGCCGACATGGGTCTTGCCGATGAAGATCTGCGGGAAGGTCGTCCCGGCGCCGGCGCGGCTGTACATCTCGTCGCGATAGGCCGGGTTGCTGGCGACGCTCAATTCGGTGAACGCCGCGTTCTTGCGCGTCAGCAGCGATTTGGCCGCGGTGCAATAACCGCAGCCCGGGCGGGTGTAGATTTCAATGGCAGCGGTCATGGTGTGCTCGGTTGAACCAGAATACCGGATTATATGGGAGCGCCGTGCTGGTCGACAACCCGGGCGAACACCAGCACGTCGACCTGCGCGGCCTTGGCGCGCAGCAAGGCCCGTGCGCAGGCATCCACTGTGGCGCCCGAGGTCAGGACGTCGTCGACCAGGATCACACGGCGGCCCTGGATTTCAGCCTTGCGTTCATCGGCGACCCCGAATGCGCCCTGCACATTGCTGGCGCGATCCTTGCGCGACAGCCCGATCTGCTGCTCGGTAGCGCGGGTCCGCCGCAGCGCCTCGGAGACCATTTTGACGCCGCTCTGGCGCGCGATCACCGTGGCGAGCGCGCCGGACTGGTTGTAGCGACGGCTCCAGCCGCGCCGCCAGTGCAGCGGAACCGGAACCAGCATGTCGGCGCCATCTAGCAATTCCTTCCCCGCCCGGGCCATCCAACGACCCATTGTCGGCGCCAGATCGGTGCGGTCCTGGTATTTTAATGCGTGCACCAGCGTGCGCGCGACGTCGTCATAGCGCACCGCGGCGCGGGCGCGCTGGTAGGCCGGTGGATTGGCGATCGCCTCCATCGACAAGAGCTCGGGCCCGGGATCGTAGACGAAGGGAATGCCGAGCCGCGGGCAGAATGGCGGCGCGATGAACGACAATTTGGCCCAGCAGGCCGCGCAGACGCCCTCGCCGTGAACCGGCTCGCGGCAGGACACGCACAGCGTCGGCAGCGCGATGTCGAGTGCAAGCCGCGCGGTGCGCAGCCATGCACCGGAGATCACGCCGAGCGCGCGCTGAAAATGACCGGAAATCGAGCGTGTCGGTGATGTCTCGGCGCTCATGGCGGGCGAGGCTAGCGTTTGAGCCGCACGGGCTCAAGGCGCATTGCCTGCGGCGGCGCTCCGGCGTAACCAACCCGCCATGGCAACGACACCGCCCGCAGCCCCCATCCTGTTCGATCGCGCCTTGCTCGGCGCGCGGCTGGCGCGTGCGCGGGCCGCGGGGGCGGCGACGTTCCTGCTCGAGCGCGCCACCGAGGACATGGCGGACCGCTTGCAGGCGGTGTCGCGCCGCTTTTCGGCGGCGGCCGATGTCTGGACGCCGGGTGACGGGCTCGCGGAGGCGCTGCGCGGGCGGGTCGCCGCGGTCGATGCGATCGGTTTTGCCGAGAGGGAAGCGCTCGGCCTGCCGCCGGAGTCGCTCGATCTCGTGGTCTCCGCGCTGGCCTTCCAGTTCGTCAACGATCTGCCCGGCGTGCTGGCGCAAATCCGCCGCGCGCTGAAGCCTGACGGATTGTTGCTGGCGGCGATGCTCGGCGGCGATACGCTGACCGAACTCAGGCAAAGCTTCGCCGCGGCGGAGGCGGAGTGCGAGGGCGGCGTCTCGCCGCGGGTCGCGCCGTTCGTCGATCTGCGCGACATCGGCGCGCTGTTGCAGCGGGCCGGCTTCGCGCTGCCGGTCACCGATGTCGACCGCGTCGTGGTGCGCTATGCAAGCGCGTTCGCGCTGATGGCTGACCTCAGGCGCATGGGCGCGACCAACGTGCTGCGCGAGCGCCGCCACGCCCCGACCCGCCGCGCCACCATGCTGCGCATGGCGCAGATCTACGGCGAGCGCTTCGCCGATCCCGACGGTCGCATCCGCGCCACCTTCGACATCGTCTGGCTCTCCGGCTGGGCGCCGCATGAAAGCCAGCAAAAGCCGCTCAAGCCAGGCTCGGCGAAGGCGAGTTTGGAGGCGGCGGTGAAGCAGGCGAAGCGCTGAAGCGTGAGGTGAGCACGCCGCTCAGGCTCCCTCCCCCCCCTTGCGGGGGAGGGTCGGGGAGAGGGGTGGCCCCGGGCGAGATACTGGTGTGATCATCGCTTTTGCAATTCTGCGCGCGTCTTCGCAATGCACGCTGAGAGAGCGCGCCGTGTGGCACCCCTCTCCCCAGCCCTCCCCCGCAAGGGGGAGGGAGCCGGTCCACCGTGCGTCCCTTACCGTCGGCGCCTTATCAGCGAGCAAGGGGCGAGAGACGCTTCCACAATTTCGGAATAATGGAATTATGCCGGTGAGTTGCCCGACGTGTCAAGTCGCTTAGTCGAGCGCGGCCACTGCCGGCTCGTTTGCATGGGGTTGTTTCGATGTTTTTTGCCGCCGCGCCTCCCCGCGCGTGGGGAGCGGCCGAAGGTCACAGCAAGAGATCCATCAGATGCGGCAGCAGCGGGATGTCCGCCGGCGGCATCGGGTAGTCGCGCAGTCTGCCCGCGCGCACCCAGGCGAGGTTCTGGCCCTCGCGCGCCATCGCCATGCCTTCCCAGCGGCGGCAGATGTAGAGCGGCATCAAGAGATGGAAGGTCTCATAGGCGTGGCTGGCGAAGGTCAGCGGCGCGAGGCAGGGCTCGCTCACGGTGATGCCGATCTCCTCGTGCAGCTCGCGGATCAGGGTCTGCTCCGGCCGCTCGCCGGGCTCGATCTTGCCGCCGGGGAATTCCCACAGCCCCGCCAGCGCCTTGCCTGCGGGGCGCTGCGCCAGCAGCACGCGCTTGTCGGCATCGACCAGCGCGCAGGCGACGACGAGGGTCAGCTTGATGTCAGCCATGCGGTCCGGATGTCCTTGCAATCTTCAAGATTTCATTAACCAGCAAAGCTCCCGCCGCCAAACGATTTGTCGCCGCGCACTTTTTCTTCATTCGCGATAAGCCCGCCTTAATCCGCAGCCGGCAGGGTAAAGCTGTTGATCGACCCATCATATTCTCTGCCGATATAAATGAGCACCTTGATACGGACCATCAGCCGTTTCCGCCGCGATCGCTCCGGCAACATCGCGATGACCTTCGGACTCGCTTTGCTGCCACTCGTCATCGCGGTCGGATGCGCGGTCGACTATTCCCGCGCCAATCAGATTCGCAGCAAGCTGATCTCCGCCGCCGACGCGGCGAGCGTCGGGTCGGTGGCCAAGCAATCGCCCGGCTTCATTGCCGCCGGCGCCATGACTTTGGACGGTGAGATTCCGGCCGGCGAGGCCGATGCGAAGAAGATCTTCAACGGCAACATCTTCAACCAGAACGGCTTCACGCTGACCAGCGTGACGCCGACGATGACCAAGACCGGCGGCACGATCACCTCGACCGTCAAATTCACCGCCGACGTCCCGACCATGTTCCTCGGCGTGATCGGCCAGAGCAAGATGTCGGTGTCGGGCTCGTCGACCTCGACCGCGAACATGCCGCTCTATATCGACTTCTACCTGCTGCTCGACAACTCGCCGTCGATGGGCGTCGGCGCCACGCCGACGGACGTCGCCAAGCTGGTCAATGCCACCACCGGCAACAGCTTCAAGCCGAACGACCAATGCGCCTTCGCCTGCCACGACTACAACGACCCCAACAACTACTACAATCTGGCGAAATCGCTTGGCGTGACGACGCGGATCGACGTGCTGCGCAGCGCGACCCAGCAATTGATGGACACCGCGGCGACGACCCAGACCTATTCGAGTCAGTTCCGCATGGCGATCTACGACTTCGGCGCGTCCTCGGCGAGCTATGGCCTGCGCAGCCTGTTCACCCTGTCGTCGAGCCTGCCGAGTGCAAAGTCGGCCGCCGGCAACATCGATCTGATGGGCGTTTACGGCAACAACGATGCCTACACCGCGGACAAGGACAGCCAGTTCACGACCATCTTCCCGCAGATCAACAACGAGATCGGAAACCCGGGCGCCGGGACGTCGTCGGCGCCGATGAAGTATCTGTTCTTCGTGTCCGACGGCGTGGCCGACGAGCCCAATTCAAGCTGCCTGAAGCCGATCACCGGCAGCAATCGCTGCCAGTCGCCGATCAATCCGGCGCTGTGTGATGTGATCAAGAAGCGCAACATCAAGATCGCGGTGCTCTACACCACCTATCTGCAGCTGCCGACCAACAACTGGTACATGACCTGGATCGATCCGTTCAACCAGGGCCCGTTCGGCCCGTCGCCGAACAGCCAGATCGCGCAGAACATGCAGGCCTGCGCCTCGCCGGGCTTCTATTTCGAGGTCAGCCCGACCCAGGGCATCGCGGACGCAATGAACGCGTTGTTCAAGAAGGCCGTCGCCGACGCGCGGATCAGCAGCTAGGCCGCGCGTCCTATCTCTCCCGTCACCCTGAGGAGGCCGCGAAGCGGCCGTCTCGAAGGGTCACGGCCCGGCCCCCTCCACGCGGAGCCATCTGGGCCGTGCATCCTTAGAGACGCGCGTGCCGCGCTCCTCAGGCTGACGGGATAATACTCTACGACCGGTAATCGCCGTTGATCGCGACGTATTCCTTGGTGAGGTCGCAGGTCAGGACGCGGTCCTTGGCCTTGCCGAGGCCGAGCGCGACCTTGATCTGGATCTTCGGCGCCTTCATCGCCTCCGACACCTCTTTCTCGTTGTAGGACGGATCGCGCGCGCCGCTCTTGGCGACGCGGATGCCGTTGAACGAGATCGAGAGCTTGTCGCGGTTGGCCGGCTCGCCGGCCTTGCCGACCGCCATCACCACGCGGCCCCAATTGGCGTCCTCGCCGGCGATCGCGGTCTTCACCAGCGGTGAATTGGCGATCGACATCGCGATCTTGCGCGCCGACGGCTTTGTCGTCGCGCCCTCGACCACGACCTCGACCAGCTTGCGCGCGCCTTCGCCGTCGCGGGCCACCTGCTCGGACAGATCAGCGAGGATCTGCTGGAATGCCTTGGCGAAGGCCTTCAGGCGCGGGTCGCTGGCGCGCGAGATTTTTGGCGCGCCGTTGGCCGCCGCCGCTCCGGTCGCGAACGCCAGCAGCGTGTCCGAGGTCGAGGTGTCGCCGTCGATGGTCAGCGCATTGAAAGTGTCTTCCACGCCGGTCTTGAGCAGCGCTTGCAGCACGCCGCCCGATAGCGGCGCGTCGGTGAAGATGAAGGACAGCATGGTCGCCATGTCGGGCATGATCATGCCGGCGCCCTTGGCCATGCCGTTGATCGTCACCTTGGCCTTGCCGAGCTTGACGGTCGCGGTGGCGACCTTCGGGAAGGTGTCGGTGGTCATGATCGCCTTCGCTGCGTCCATCCAGAGATCCGGCGTCGCGTTCGCGGCGAGCTGCGCCAGCACGCCGTCGAATTTGGTGGCGTCGAGCGGTTCGCCGATCACGCCGGTGGAGGCGAGGAACACGTCCGACGTCGAGCAGCCGACCGCCTTCGCGGCGATCTGCGCGGTCAGCGCGGTGGAGGCCTTGCCGGTTTTGCCGGTGAAGGCGTTGGCGTTGCCGGAATTGACCACCAGCGCGCGGGCGCTACCGCCGCCCTTCAGCTTGGCGCGGCACCATTCGACCGGCGCCGACGGGCATTTCGACTTGGTGAAGACGCCGGCCACCGTGGTGCCCTTGTCCAGCAGTGCGAGCAGCACGTCGGTACGCCCCTTGTAGCGGATGCCGGCGGCAGCGGTCGCAAGCCGCACCCCCGCGATCACGGGCATCTTGGGAACGTCAGGCGGGGCGAGGGGGGAGACGGCGGTGGACATCGGCAAGCTTCCGGCTACGGGGAGGGAAGCGCTGCATATCACCTCGCAGTGAGAAGCGGGAGAGGGCTGTGACCCGAACGCGCTGTCATGAATCGTTCAAGAGCGATGACCCGTAGCCCGGATGGAGCGAAGCGCAATCCGGGAAAGTCTCTCCGCGTTGAAAGGCGGCGACCCGGATTACGCTTCGCTTCATCCGGGCTACGAAGCACCTCAAAACGCAAATGGCCGGGACGAGCCCGGCCATCGCGTATTCAAGCTGTCGGCGTTGCGAAGCTTACTTCTTCGCCGGCGCCATCTTGGTGTCGGCGGGCTTCGGCGCGTCCTTGGCCGCATCCGCCGGCGCGCTCGCATCCTTGGCAGCATCGGCCGGCTTGTCCATGCGCTCGACCTTGGCGGCCTCGCGCAGCTTGGCGACATAGTCGGCCTGGGCCTTGCGGGTCACATAGGTCTCGATCTGGGCCTTCACCTGCTCGAAGTCGGGCGCCTTGCGGTTGCGCTTTTCCTCGACCTTGATGATGTGCCATCCGAACTGCGACTTGACCGGGTCGGAGATCTTGCCCGGCTCGAGCGAGAAGGCGACGGCGGAGAATTCCGGCACCATCTGCTCCTTGGTGAAGAAGCCGAGGTCGCCGCCGTCGGAGGCGCCGGGGTCCTTGGACTTCTTCTTGGCGAGCTCGGCGAAATCCGCGCCCTTGTCGAGCTCGGCCTTGATCGCCTTGGCCTCGTCCTCGGTCTCGACCAGGATGTGGCGGGCGCGCACTTCCTGCTCGCCGGTGATCTGCTTGGCGGCCTCGTCGTAGACCTTCTTCATGGCGTCGTCGGTGGTCGCGGCCTTGCCCTCGCTGGCGAGCAGGCTGTCCATCAACAGGCGGTTGCGGGTGAAGGCGAGCCGCTTCTTGAAGTCGTCATTGTTCTCGATCTTCTTGTCCTCGGCGGCCTTGGACACGATCTTCATGTCGATCAGGAAGGACAGCACGTTGTCCTTGCGGGTCGCGGGGTCCATCTGCTGCAGGCTCGGGCCGAGTTCCTCCTCGGCGAGCGCCACGTCGCTGGCATGGATATCGGAACCGTTGACCTTCGCCAGCACCGGGTCGGACTCCGCGGCGCGGACCGGAAGGCCGGCGGCCAGCACTGCGACAAGACAGCCCGTGGCGGCCAGGGTGGCAAGGCCGAGGCGCAGGCCGGTCTTGGATTCCGGGGGCGAGGTGGTCATGCAAAATCCTTGGTCTAAAGGGGGGAAGCTCGAGCGGGGCGGACACTCGCCCAATCGTGTTACATTGGCAACGCGAAAGTCGTGTCAAAATGATGAATTCCTTGACATCTTACCGGCGTTGACAACCCCCCGACCGGGCCATATCTCTGGCCAACCGTGTCGGCGGTGAGAGCGCTTATTTTGCTGCGTTTTTCGCCGTTGAACCCAGGTTGGCCTGTTTCCCACTCAATTGGCGAGGGAGCCCCGGGCCGGGGCTCGCGCCGTAGCGCGTCACGGTGAGTTGATAGGCGAGCCGTTGGACCATCTCAGGCTGCATTCCAAGACCGAACCAAGACCGAACTCGAGACCGAAGAACAGGAATTTCGCATGATCGGCGCGCTCGCCCGCAAGTTTTTCGGCTCCGCCAACGACCGTCGGGTCAAGGGCTATCAGTCCCGCGTCAGCGCCATCAATGCGCTGGAGCCCGAGCTCATCAAGCTCTCCGACGACGAGCTCAAGGCCCGCACCGCCGAATTCAAGCAGCAGCTCGCCAATGGCAAGACGCTGGACGATCTCCTGGTCCCGGCCTTCGCCACGGTGCGCGAGGCGGCCAAGCGGACGCTCGGCCAGCGCCATTTCGACGTTCAGCTGATCGGCGGCATGGTGCTGCATGAGGGCGACATCGCCGAGATGAAGACCGGTGAAGGCAAGACGCTGGTCGCGACGCTGGCGGTCTACCTCAACGCGCTCGCCGGTAAGGGCGTCCACGTCGTCACCGTCAACGATTACCTCGCCCGCCGCGACTCCGGCTGGATGGGCCAGATCTACGCGTTCCTCGGGCTGACCACCGGCGTGATCGTGCACGGCCTCGACGATGCCGAGCGCAAGGCAGCCTATGCCTGCGACATCACCTATGGCACCAACAACGAATACGGCTTCGACTATCTGCGCGACAACATGAAGTATCGCCTGGAGGACATGGTCCAGCGCGAGCATTTCTACGCGATCGTCGACGAAGTCGACTCGATCCTGATCGACGAAGCGCGCACCCCGCTGATCATCTCCGGCCCGCTCGACGACCGCTCGGATTTCTACAACACCATCGACACCTTCATGCCGAAGCTGGTCAAGAAGGACGACTACGAGGTCGACGAGAAGCAGCGCACGGTGACCTTGACCGAAGCCGGCATGGAGAAGCTCGAGAACCTGCTGCGCGATGCCGGCCAGCTCAAGGGCGATTCGCTGTACGACGTCGAGAACGTCTCCGTCGTGCATCACGTCAACCAGGCGCTGCGAGCCCACACGCTGTTCACCCGCGACAAGGACTACATCGTCCGCGACGACGAGGTCGTCATCATCGACGAGTTCACCGGCCGCATGATGCAGGGCCGGCGCTATTCGGAAGGCCTGCACCAGGCGCTGGAAGCCAAGGAGCACGTCACGGTCCAGCCCGAGAACCAGACGCTGGCCTCGATCACCTTCCAGAACTATTTCCGGATGTACCAGAAGCTGTCCGGCATGACCGGCACGGCGCTGACCGAAGCCGACGAGCTGTTCGACATCTACAAGCTCGAGGTCGTGGAGATCCCGACCAATCTGCCGGTGGCGCGTCTCGACGAGGACGACGAGGTCTACCGCACCCAGAACGAGAAATACGCCGCGATCCTTGCCGAGATCGAGCGCGCCAACAAGCGGCTGCAGCCGGTGCTGGTCGGCACCGCGTCGATCGAGAAGTCGGAAGTGCTGGCCGATTACCTGAAGAAGCACGGCTACAAGCAGATCGACTTCACCTCCGAATCCGGCATGGAGAAGCTCTATGCCGCAGCGCGCGCCGGCAAGCCGGCCAAGCTGTTCGCGGTGCTGAACGCGCGCTTCCACGAGCAGGAAGCCTATATCGTCGCTGAAGCCGGCGTGCCCGGCGCGATCACGATCGCCACCAACATGGCCGGCCGCGGCACCGACATCAAGCTCGGCGGCTCGCTCGAGATGCGGATCCAGCAGGAGACCGCAGGGATCACCGACGAGGCGGAGAAGGCGAAGAAGATCGAGCAGATCAAGGCCGACATCGAGCGCTTCCGCGAGATCGTGCTGAAGGCGGAAGAGGATTTCGAAGTCGAGCCCGCCAAGGGCAACAAGCCGGCCAAGACCGTAAAGAAGCCGGGCGGCCTCTACATCATCGGCTCAGAGCGCCACGAATCCCGCCGCATCGACAACCAGCTGCGCGGCCGTTCCGGCCGTCAGGGCGATCCCGGCCGCTCGAAATTCTTCCTGTCGCTGGAAGACGATCTGATGCGCATCTTCGGCTCCGACCGGCTCGACAGCATGCTGCAACGGCTCGGCCTCCAGGAAGGCGAAGCCATCATCCATCCCTGGATCAACAAGGCACTGGAGAAGGCGCAGCAGAAGGTCGAGGCGCGCAACTTCGACATCCGCAAGAACCTGCTCAAATTCGACAACGTCCAGAACGACCAGCGCAAGGTGATCTTCGACCAGCGCGTCGACCTGATGAAGGACGACAGCGTGGTCGAGACCGTGACCGACATGCGCCATGCCTTCGTCGAGGACGTCGTCGCCAAGCACATCCCCGAGCACGCCTATGCCGAGCAGTGGGACACCGCGGGGCTGAAGGAAGAGCTGAAGCGCGTGCTCGATATCGATCTGCCGGTCGATGAATGGGCCAAGGAAGAGGGCATCGCCGACGAGGAGCTGCTCACCCGCATCGAGAACCATGTCGACGAGCGGATGGCGGCCAAGGTCGCGCAATGGGGCCCCGACGTGATGCGCTACGTCGAGAAGACCATCCTGCTGCAGACGCTCGACCATCTCTGGCGCGAGCATCTCATCATGCTCGACCATCTGCGCCAGGTGATCGGCCTGCGCGGCTACGGCCAGCGCGATCCGTTGCAGGAGTACAAGACCGAGGCCTTCAACCTGTTCCAGGAGATGAGCGCGCACCTGCGCGAGGCGGTCACCGCGCAGCTGATGCGGGTCGAGATCGTGCCGCCGGAGGAGCCGCCGCAGCCATTGCCGCTGATGGAGGCGCACAAGCTCGATCCCAACACCGGCGAGGACGAGTTCGCCCGCGCCAGCCTGAGCGAAGCCACCTACGCCCAGGCCTCGCTGGCGCCTGCCATGTCGGCCGCCGACCGCAATCCGAACGACCCGACGAGTTGGGGCAAGGTCGGCCGCAACGAGGACTGCCCGTGCGGAAGCGGCAAGAAGTACAAGCACTGCCATGGGCGCTACGCGTAAGCAGCCGCGATTGTCGCGATTGTAAGGATGGCCCGCTTCCGCCTTCGCTCTTCGAGCTACGGCGGACAAGTCGCTTTGCCCACCCTACGGTCTTCCGCGACAGGTATGCGTCAGCCGCTGCTAGCCGTGACGTGCCGCTATCGCAGCTGCGTCGCCATCACCCCACATGCGCCTTGTCGAGATCGGCGATCACGATCTTCTGCATCTTCAGCATCGCCTGCATGACGCGGTCGGCCTTGGCGCGGTCGGGGTCGCTGAGGTAGCGGCTCAGCGCGGTCGGGATCACCTGCCAGGACAGGCCGAAACGGTCCTTGAGCCAGCCACAGCGCGATTCCTGGCCGCCGTCGGTGAGCTTCTCCCAGAAGTAGTCGACCTGCTGCTGGGTCTCGACGCTGAGGAAGAACGACACCGCCTCGTTGAACTTGTGCTGCGGCCCGCCATTGAGCGCGTAGAACCGCTGCCCTTCGAGCGTGAAGCTCGCCATGAAGTCGCTGACGGTCTCGATCTTGGCGTTCGGAAACACCGATTTGTAGAACGCGACGGCATCGCGGACGTTGTTGTCAAGCCACAGGAACGGCGTGATCGATGTCATGGGGAGAGAATCCTTGTGATCGAGGGAGAGGAAAGCCGGAAACGCGCGCAAGCGAGCGCATCCGGAGGACGAGCGGGCGGCGGGCACCCCGACATATCGGCCGGACTTTTGTTGGAACCCTCGCACGGCCGTCTGGCGGCGACGGGCCGGCGGTATTTTCCGCGAATTCGGGTTCCTGCTAACCCGGCGCTAAGCCCAGCGGCGGATGCATCTGCCACCCAAAGGCGATGTTAGGCTTTCGATCAACCACTTGTTAGTGCTCTGTATCCCAATATTGCCGGGCGTGTTGGACGAGCCGTCAAGCGCATCAAGGCCTCTCCTTGGTCAAGGCTCGATCGGGGAGGCCCGCGCTTTGCAGACCGTGACGACAATGCCCGGCCGTTACTATCCGGCGATCTTCGTGCTGGCGTCGGCCACCCTGGCCTATCAGATCCTGATCACCCGTTTCTTCAGCGTGATGGTGCATTACCATTTCGCGTTCGGCGCCATCGCGCTTGCGATGTTCGGGCTGACGCGCGGTGCGATGCGGGTTTATGAGGATCCCGAACGCTATGCGCCCGGGCGTGTGGGGCCGGAGTTCGCCCGCCATGCCGCGCGGTTCGCGATCAGCGGCGTCGCCGTGATGTGCGCTTTCCTGTCCGTGCCGATGGTCGCGCCTGGCAATTACGCCATGGCCGCGCTCGGTGTGGTGGCGCTGGGCTTCACCATTCCGTTCGCCGAGGGTGGCATCTGCATCACGCTGCTGCTGACCCGGCTGCCCTATGTCGGCGGCTGGCTTTACGCCGCCGATCTGGTCGGTGCCGCGACCGGATGCCTCGGCATCATCTTCGTGCTGCTGGTGATCGATCCGGTCAGCGCGACGCTGTGGATCGGCGCCGGCGCCGCGGCCGCCGGCTGGTTCGTGGTCCGTCACGGCGAAGGCCGAAGCAGCCTGCGCCTGAGCCGCAACACCGCGCTGGGCCTCGCCGCACTGGCCGCGGTCCACACCGCGCTTGCCGCAACCGGCAGCAGCCATCTCGGCGTGACCTGGGCCAAGGGCACGCCGCAGACCGGAACGCTGTTCGAACGCTGGAACACCTATTCGCGCATCCGCGTCACCGATCTCGGGCTCTCGATCCCGTTCGGGTGGAGCTTCGCGCGCGCCCCGGATGCCAAGATCGAGCAGCTCTATCTCGACATCGATGCCGATGCGGGAACGCCGATCACCCGTTTCTCCGGCGATCTTGCCAAGGTGTCCTACCTCAAGCACGACGTCATCAACGCGCCCTATCTGGTGCAGCAACGGCCGGATGACGTCGCCGTGGTCGGCGTCGGCGGCGGCCGTGACGTGCTCTCCGCGCTCTATTTCGGCGCGCAGCGGATTCGCGGCATCGAGATCAATCCCGCGATCTTCGAGGTGCTGACGAACAAGTTCGCGGATTATTCGGGTCACCTCGATCGCCAGCCCGGCGTGTCGCTGGTCAATGCCGAAGCGCGCAGCTACATCAACCATTCGCCCGATCGCTACGACCTGATCCAGATCTCGCTGATCGACACCTGGGCCACCACCGCGGCCGGTGGGCTGACATTGACCGAGAACCGGCTCTACACGGTGGAGGCGTGGGACGATTTCTTCCGCGCGCTGAAGCCGGGCGGCATGCTCTCGGTGTCGCGCTGGTACCAGCCGACGGTCTATCGCGGCGAGTTCTATCGCCTGATTGCGATCGCCACTGAGGCGTTGCAGCACCAGGGCGTGCCGGCGACCGAGCTGTCGCAGCATGTGATTGCAGCGAATGTCGGCGACATCGTCACGGTGATGATCCGTCCCGAGGCGTTCACGGCGGCGCAATGGCAGGGCGCCCGCGACCGGTTGGTCGCGGAGGGCTTCAAGCTGCTGCTTGGGCCCGGCATCGGCTACGACGCCGTCACCTCGACCCTGCTGTCCGGCAAGGCCGACCAGCGTTTCCTGGATTCATTGCCGCAAAACATCGCCGGTTCGACCGACGACAAGCCGTTCTTCTTCTATACCGTGCGGCTCGCCGATCTGTTCAGCAAAAGCGGCTTCGAGCTGCAGAACAATGCTGCGATCAGCGTCATCAAATGGGTGCTCGTGTTCCAGATCGGCATCTGCATCTGCTACATCGGCATTCCCTTCATGCGCCTAGCGCGGCGGACGGCGGTGGCGACGCTGGCGCCGCCGGTGGCCTATTTTGCCGCAATCGGCTTCGGCTTCATGCTGATCGAAATTTCGCAGATGCAACGGCTGATGGTGTTCCTCGGCCACCCCGTCTACGGGCTCAGCGTCGTGCTGTTCACGATCCTGCTGTTCGGCGGCGTCGGCAGCGCCACGGTGGGCGCAGCGTCTGCGCGGCCGGCCGTGTTGATAGTCCGCCTCGTGGCGCTGGTCGCGACGCTGGTGGCCGCAGGCCTGCTGACGCCTGCGGTCACCGCCTGGTCGCGCGCGGCACCGACCGACATCCGTATCCTGGTATCGATCGCCTTGCTGGCGCCACCGGCGTTCTGCATGGGCATGATGTTCCCGCTAGGCCTCGGCATCTGGCGGCGGCATGAGGGGCTGTTGCCGTTCTTCTGGAGCACCAACGGCATCACCTCGATGCTCGCCTCCGTGCTCGGCATGGCGCTGTCGATCCAGTTCGGCATCACCGCGACATTCGCGCTCGGCGTCGGCTGCTATGTGGTGTGCGCGATCATGATCCTCGGCAACCGCCTGAGCGATTCAATCGCTGACACAGCCCTCAAGCCGGTCCGGACGCCCGGTCTGGTGGCACGGGACGAGGCGGCGTCGTAGCGGCGGGCCGGGACCGTCCTAGTTGGCGCTGCCGATCAGGCTTTCCAAGAGGCGCTTGAGCTCGGTGGTCGACTTGTCGCCATAGCTCTCGACGATGTGCTCCTCCTGGCTCACCGCCAGCGAGTTCAGCCGCCGGCACAGCGCCTTGCCGCGGTCGGAGACGAACATCAGCACCTTGCGGCGATCCTTTGGGTCCTGCACGCGATAGACCAGCGCGTCCGATACCATGCGGTCGATCATCTTGGTCAGCGTCGGATGGTTGAGCAGCACGGCATCGGCAAGCTCGCCCATCGAGTGGCCGTTGCCGTCGGACAGCACTTTGAGGATGCGCCACTGCTCGACCGGCACGCCTTCCTTGGCCAGCCGCGTCTCCAACTGCCGGTTAATCTCCCGGTTGGCTTGCGCGAGCAGGTAGGCGAGGTGTTCGGTGATCGGGGAATTTTCTTTCGGCGGTTTAGCCACGGTGTGAGACCTGGTTCCTGACCCGGTGAATGAATGTCCGGCAACGCATGCCGTTTCTATATGCACTTCAATTGTTGAATATTCAATATTTTCCCTTAGGATATTCCCCCAACCAAAGGGCGGATGCCGCGACCGCCCCGCTGGCTGCGTTGCGTACTGCTTCCCAGACAGGAGTTGGCGTGCTCTCGACGGTCTTTTCCCAGGCACATGGCGGCATGCCCGTCCCGCCGCCGCACCTGTTTCGAACTCCGTCGTCCTGCGCGGCCGATGTCGCTTTGACCGTCAAGCCGGGCTCCTCGCGCCGCGGCGGCACCGACAGCAAGCTTCGGATTGCCAATTTCATCACCTTTTCCGGGGCCCCCGGGATCTGGGGTCCGATCTCCGCCAACAGCGTCATGCTCGCGGTCGCCGAGATCAACCGGCGCGGCGGTATCCGCGGCCGCGAGATCGAATTGTCGATGTACGACGCCGGCGGTCCGATCGAGGAGGTGGTGCGCCGCGCCGAGCAGGCGATCGCCTTCGACGAGATCGACGTGATCATGGGCTCGCATATCTCGGCGGTCCGCCTTGCGCTGCGCAAGGTCACCGCCGGCCGCATCCCCTATGTCTACACGCCGGTCTATGAGGGCGGCGAGCGGACGCCCGGCGTGATGGCGATCGGCGAGACGCCGCGCGCCGAAAGCCGGCCGGCGATCCACTGGCTCACCGAGGTCAAGAAGGCGCAGCGCTGGTACCTGATCGGCAGCGACTATGTCTGGCCCTGGCAATCGCACCGCGCGGTGAAGCGCTACATCAAGGAGGCCGGCGGCCAGGTGGTCGGCGAGGAATTCGTCCCGCTCGGCGAGGACGATCACGAGCCGCATCTGGCGCGGATCCGCGCCGCCAAGCCCGATGTCGTGCTGATCTCGCTGATCGGCACCGACAGCATCACCTTCAACCGCGCCTTCGCCGCGGCGGGGCTCGCCGCCACCACGCTGCGCTATGCCGGCGCGATGGACGAGACCGTGCTGCTCGGCATCGGGCCGGACGCGACCGAGAACCTGTTCTGTGCCTCCGGCTATTTCAGCTGTGTCGATTCCCGCGCCAATGACGATTTCCGGACCAGCTACCGCGCGATGTTCGGGGCGCATGCGCCGCCGATCGGCTCGGTCGGGCAGTCCAATTATGAGGGGATGCGGTTTCTCGAGGCGGCGGCCAACCGGGCCCGCTCGCTGTCTACGGGGCCATTGTCCGCCGCGGCGCGCAACCTGGTCTATGGTGGCGGCCGCGGCGCCGTCACGATTCGCGACGGCCGCGCCGAGATGCCGATCTATCTTGCCGAAGCCGACGGTCTCGACTTCAATGTGATCAAGACGATCTAGCTTGGCACCGTCGTCCGCAAGCGCGATGCCGCGTTCGCCCAGGGCGTACCGGTGCCAGACAGGAGCAGCTGTGCATTCGACGCGCAACGTCAGGACCGGAAGCCTGAACAGCAGGAATGGCGGCCCCCCGTTCCCGCCATCCCTGCTGTTCAGGAACCTGGCGCCGGTGTCCGATCGGGTGTTTTCGCCGATGGACCGCAGCGGGTTCGGTCCGCGCGGCGCGCGCAACCGGCTGCGGGTCGCAGGCTTCGTCTGCTGCACCGGTTCGCCCGGAATGTGGGGGCCGGCTGCGACCTCGAGTGCGCAGCTTGCGGTCGCCGACATCAACCGTCGCGGCGGCATCCTCGGTCGCGAGATCGAGCTCTCGGTCTATGACGCCGGCGGGCCGATCGAGGACGTCCGCGACCGCGCCGAGCAGGCGATCGCGTCCGACGACGTCGATCTCATCATGGGCATGCACACCAGCGCGGTGCGCGTCGCGTTGCGCAACCTGATCACCCGCAGCAAGATCCCCTACATCTACACGCCGGTCTACGAGGGCGGCGAACGGACACCGGGCCTGATTGCGATCGGCGAGACGCCGCGCTGGCAGATGCGGCCGTCGATCCACTGGCTGGCCGAGGCCAAGCGCGCCGCGCGCTGGTACCTGATCGGCAGCGACTATGTCTGGCCATGGCAGTCGCACCGCGCGGTCAAGCGCTACATCAAGGAAACCGGCGGCCTCGTGGTCGGCGAGGAGTTCGTGCCGGTCGGCGAGGACGATCACGCGGCGCAGCTGGAGCGGATCCGCGCCGCGAAGCCCGATGTGGTGCTGATCTCGCTGATCGGCACCGACAGCGTGACCTTCAACCGCGCCTTCGCTGATGCCGGGCTCGCCGCCACCACGCTGCGCCTTGCCGGCTGCGTCGACGAAACGGTGCTGCTCGGCATCGGTGCCGACGGAACCGAGAACCTGTTCTGCGCCTCCGGCTATTTTCCGGGTGTCGGCTCGCCCGCCGGCGACGATTTCCGCGACCGCTATCGCGCGATGTTCGGTGCGTTCGCGCCGCCGGTTGGATCGTGCGGCGAGTCGGCCTATGAAGGCTTCTGCCTGCTGGAGGCTGCCGCCAACCGCGCCGGCACGCTGGAGACGCGGCCGCTGCTCGCGGCGGCCGACAACCTGGTCTATCGCGGCCCGCGCGGTCCGGTCACGGTGCGCAGCGGCCATGCCAGGATGCCGATGTATCTTGCGGAAGCCGACGGCCTCGACTTCAGGGTGATCAAGTCGATCTGAGGCTTTCTTCACCTCTCCCGCTTGCGGGAAGGTCGCATCGCATCGAAGATGCAAAGCGGGTGGGGCTCTCCCCACGCTACGATTCGGGGGTAGCATCCCACCCGACCCTCCCCGCAAGCGGGAGAGGGAGCGTTGCGAAATAATACTTGAAAAGGAAAATATTTCCGTTTTCAATACAACGGGCGGGGTGGGCGGTTCGCGCAGGACATTGCGCAGCCGCTGCTCCGTGCCGAGGGAACATCCAAAGATCAAAAGCTTCAGGAGAGCGCCGTGACCGTCGTCCTTCCCACGCCAACGCAACTTCGTGCCGTCGCCGAGCAGTGTGGCCTGTCCCTGACCGAAGAGGACGTGGCCTCGTTCCGAGGCCTGATGCAGGGCTCGATCGAGGCCTACAACCTCGTCGCCCAGATGCCGGACGAGGTCCCCGAAGTGAAATATCCGCGCACGCCCGGCATTCGCCCGGCGCCGGAGGACAACAAGCACAACGCCTGGTACTGCAAGTCGACGGTGAAGGGCGCGGCCTCCGGCAAGCTCAAGGGCAAGACGGTGGCGCTGAAGGACAACATCATGCTGGCCGGCGTGCCGATGACCAACGGCTCGTCGACGCTGGAAGGCTTTATTCCCGATTTCGACGCCACCATCGTCACCCGCATGCTGGATGCCGGCGCCGAGATCAAAGGCAAGACGCATTGCGAGCATTTCTGCCTGTCCGGCGGCAGCCACACCGGCTCCTACGGGCCGGTGCACAATCCGCACAAAATGGGCTATTCGGCCGGCGGCTCGTCGTCGGGATCGGGTGTCGTGGTGGCACTCGGCGAGGTCGACATGGCGATCGGCGGCGACCAGGGCGGCTCGATCCGCATGCCGTCCTCGTTCTGCGGCACCTACGGCATGAAGCCGACCTGGGGCCTCGTGCCCTACACCGGCATCATGCCGATCGAGATCTACGTCGACCACACCGGCCCGATGACCGCGAGCGTCGAAGACAACGCGCTGCTGCTGGAAGTGCTGGCAGGCGACGACGGCTATGATCCGCGCATCAAGGCGCCGAAGGTCGAGGAGTACACCAAGGCACTCGGCAAGGGCGTCAAGGGTATGAAGATCGGTATCCTCAAGGAAGGTTTTGAGCAGCCGACCGCGGAAGCCGCCGTCAACGAAAGCGTGCGCGAGGCGGCGAAGCGCTTCAAGGATCTCGGCGCCAGCGTCGAAACCGTATCGATCCCGATGCACATGGCCGGCGGCGCGATCTGGACCCCGATCGGCACCGAAGGCCTGACCCAGACCATGATGTTCGGCGACGGCTACGGCCTCAGCCGCGGCGATCTCTATTCGACCGCGCTGATGGATCACCATCGCGGCTGGCGCCGGCAGGCGGATTCGCTGTCCGAGACCACCAAACTGTTCATGATGCTCGGCACCTACATCAACAACAATTTCGGTCCGCGCTTCTACGGTAAGGCGCTCAACATCTCCCGTCGTCTCGCCGCGGCTTACGACAAGGCCCTCAAGGATTACGATCTCCTGCTGATGCCGACCACGCCGATGAAGGCGACGAAGTTGCCCGAGGTCAATGCCAGCCGCGAGGAATATGTCGCGCGCGCGCTGGAGATGATCTCCAACACCGCGCCATTCGACATCACCCATCACCCGGCGATGTCGCTGCCCTGCGGCATGGTCGATGGTCTGCCGGTCGGGCTGATGCTGGTCGGGCGGATGTTCGAGGAGAGCACGATCTACCGCGCCGCGCATGCCTTCGAGCAGGCCGGCGACTGGAAGAAGATGTGAGGCGCCGCTTGTCGCAGACGCAAGGTCGACGGATGGAACACCATGGCTAGCACCTTTGCCGCGGTGTTCGAGATCGTGAGCTTCGGCGCCATCATCGTGCTGGTGGTGCTCGGGCTCGGCATCATCGCCAGCATGATGGGCATCTTCAACTTCGCGCAGGGCGAATTCGTCCTGCTCGGGGCCTATGTCACCTATCTGGCCTACGCCCATGGCGCGCCGGTCTGGGTCGGCATGGTCGCCGCGCCGTTCGCGGTCGGCGCGCTCGGCTTCGTGCTGGAGGCGCTGATCATCCGGCGTTTCTACGCGGCGCCGATCGTGGCGATGCTCGGCACCTATGCGCTCGGCCTGATCATCCGCGAGAGCGTGCGCGGCCTGATCGGCGGCTTCTATCTGACGGTGCCGGAGCCGATCGGCGGTTCGATCGACCTCGGCTCGGTCCACATCTCGGCCTGGCGCTTCACCATCATCGTGATCACGCTGCTAGTGATGGGCGGCTGCTATCTCTTGCTGGCGCACACCTCGTTCGGGCTGCGCGTCCGCGCCACGCTGGAGAACCCGGCGCTGGCGCGCGCGTCGGGCATCTCGACGCCGCTGATCTATGGCGCGACCTTCGCGTTCGGCGCGGCGCTGGCCGGGCTTGCCGGCGCGCTGATCGTGCCCGTGTTCAGCCTGTTTGCCGATCTTGGCATCCGCTTCCTGATCCAGGGCTTCGTCGCCGTGATGGTCGGCGGGGTCGGCTCCTTCATCGGTCCGGTCGCCGGCGCCGGCGTGATCGGCACGCTCAGCGCGGCGCTGCCATGGGTCATGTCGCCCGTCGTCGCCGACGTCCTCGTCTTCGTGCTCGCCATCGCCTTCATCAAATTCCGGCCGCAAGGCCTCATTGCTGGGAAAGGGGTCTAATCACCATGTCGAATGAACGCATGAATCTGACGCGCCGCCGCTTCATGAGCAATTTCGCCTTCGCGACCGGCGCGCTCGCGACCGGGGTCGGCAGCTGGGTGGTGAGGCCCGATTGGGCCAACGCCGCCGAGGGTCCGATCAAGGTCGGCATCGCGACCGACCTGACCGGCCCGATCGCCTATGCCGGCAATGCCGACGCCAACGTCGCCAAGATGGTGATCAAGGAGATCAACGCCGGCGGCGGCCTGCTCGGCCGGCCGCTCGAGCTCTACATCGAGGACACCGCCTCGAACGAATCGGTCGCGGTCGGCAATGTCCGCAAGCTGATCCAGCGCGACAAGGTCGACATGGTGCTGGGCGGCATCACCTCCTCGATGCGCAACGCGATCAAGGACCCGATCGTGGCGCGCGGCAAGACGCTCTACATCTATCCGCAGCTCTACGAGGGCAAGGAGTGCACGCCCTACCTGTTCTGCACCGGGCCGACGCCGGCGCAGCAATGCGACACCTTCATTCCCTGGCTGATCAAGAACGGCGGCAAGAAGTTCGCGCTGCCGAGCGCCAACTATGTCTGGCCGCACACGCTCAACATCTATGCCCGCAAGGTGATCGAGGACAATGGCGGCGAGGTCGTGTTCGAGGAATACTACCCGCTCGACCAGGTCGACTTCTCGGCGACCGTCAACCGCATCATCTCCAACAAGGTCGACGTGGTCTTCAACACCGTGATCCCGCCCGGCGTCGGCCCGTTCTTCAAGCAGCTCTATGAAGCGGGCTTCCTCAAGAGCGGCGGCCGGCTCGCCTGCGTCTACTATGACGAGAACACCCTTAACATCAATCAGGCCAACGAGATCGAAGGGCTGGCAAGCTGCCTCGACTATTTCAAGGTGCTGACCAAGGAGGATCCGTTCAACGCCAAGCTTCAGGCGGCGTATGAGAAGGATTTCCCCGGCAACTTCCTGTTCGCGGCCGGCAGCGCCGCCACCGGAACCTATCGCGGCCTCAAACTGTGGGAGGCGGCGGTCAAGGAGGCCGGCAAGGTCGACCGTGACTCGGTTGCGGCCGCGCTCGATCACGCCAAGATCGCCGAAGGGCCCGGCGGACCGGCCGAAATGGTGCCGGGCAAGCGTCACTGCAAGATGAAGATGTACACCGCTGTTGCCAAAGGCGGGAACTATGAGATCGTGGCGCGCAGCGACGGTCTTGTTGATCCCAAGGAATGCTGAGCGATCAATGAGTGGAGCAAGAGAGGCCGTCGCACGCATCAGCGAGGATGTCGTGACGGGTGAGGGTACACCGGCCGCAAGCGCGCCGGCGGGACAGGCATCGGCAGGATGGAAGGTCCTGCCGATCGTGGAAGGACTGGTGCTGCTGATCGCGCTGGTCCTGCCATGGGTTCTGCAGGACTATCTGACGGTGTTCGCCACCCGCGTGGTGATCCTCGCGCTGTTCGCGCTGTCGTTCGACCTGGTGTGGGGCTACGCCGGCATCATGAGCTTCGGCCAGGCGCTGTTCTTCGGCGCCGCCGGCTACGGTGTGGCGTTGCTGGCTCGCGATCTCAACGTCACCTCGATCCTGCTGGTCCTGCCCGCCGGCACCTTGATCGGCCTTGCCGCGGCGCTGCTGCTCGGCGGCTTCCTGC
Organism: Bradyrhizobium sp. USDA 4454; assembly: GCF_054822705.1. Lineage (NCBI taxonomy): Bacteria > Pseudomonadati > Pseudomonadota > Alphaproteobacteria > Hyphomicrobiales > Nitrobacteraceae > Bradyrhizobium > Bradyrhizobium sp. USDA 4454. The sequence continues at coordinate 8,089,482 of NZ_JBTRCN010000001.1, read as the reverse complement.
TGCTCGGGCGCTATCCCTCCAGCGTGATCTTCGTCTCGCTCGGTACGCTCACGGGCTCCTACGCCGCGGACCGGCTGGCGCGCGGCTGGTACTATCTCGGCGGCCAGAACGGCATCCCGTCGATCCCGCCGCTCACCCTCGGCAGCTACGAGTTCGAGGAAGGGCCGATCTACTATTACATGGTGCTCGGCATCCTGGTGGTGGTCTATCTGCTATGCCGCTTCCTGGTGCGTTCGCAGTTCGGCCTCGCGCTCGCCGGCCTGCGCGAGAACGAGCAGCGCATCGCCTTCTTCGGCTACAAGGCGCAGCATCTGAAGGCGATCATTTTCGCGATCGGCGGCACCATCGCCGGCCTGGCCGGCAGTCTCTATGCTTTCCACGAGGGCTTCGTCTGGCCCAACATGCTGGGCGTCGTGTTCTCGACCCAGGTCGTGCTCTACGTTCTGTTCGGCGGCTCCGGCACGCTGATCGGCGCCGTGATCGGCACCGTGATCATCGAGGGCGTCTCGTTCTGGTTGTCGGACAATTACCGCGATGTCTGGCCGATCATTCTCGGCGTGCTGCTCTTGCTCGTGATCATGTTCCGCCCGCTCGGACTGATCTCATTCGTGCTCGGCGAGCGAGAGCGGGTCGGCAGTTTCGGCAAGGGACCCAACAAGGCAGCAAAAAAGGAGACCGGCAATGCCGCTCCTTGAGGCCTCGGGGATCAGCAAGGTGTTCGGCAAGCTCACCGCGCTCGACGGCGCGGCGCTGACCGTCGGCGAGAACGAGTTTCACGGCCTGATCGGCCCCAACGGCTCGGGCAAGAGCACGCTGATGAAATGCGTCGCCGGCGCAGAAGTCCCCACGACCGGCAAGGTCTCCTTCATCAACACCGACATCACGGCGTTCACGCCGACCGAGCGCGCCCGCGCCGGCATGAGCCTGAAATTCCAGATCACCTCGGTGCTGCCGACGCTGACGCTGTACGACAATATCCTGCTGGCGTTGCAGGCGCACTCCTCGCTGTTCGACCTCGTGCTCTCGCGCACCCGCAAGAAATTGCACGATCAGGTGATGACGATGTTGACCCAGTTCCGTCTCGCCGATCGGGCGCATGATGCGGCGGCGGCGCTGTCGCACGGCCAGCAGCAATGGCTCGAGATCGCGATGGCGCTGGCCGGAAAGCCGCGGCTTCTGCTGCTGGACGAGCCGACCGGCGGCATGAGCCTCGAGGAGCGCCGCGTCACCGGCGAATTGTTGCAGCCGATCAAGCAGCATTGCTCGCTCGTCATCGTCGAACACGATCTCGATTTCATCCGCGATATCTGCGACCGCCTCACGGTGCTCGACCAGGGCAAGGTGCTGGCGTCGGGGACTGTCGCGGAAATCCAGGCCAACAGAAACGTCCAGGAGATCTATCTTCGCCGTGCCTGAGCAAACCTTCCTCGATATCAGGCATCTCGATGCCGGTTATGGCCGCAGTCAGGTCCTGTTCGATGTCAACATCGGCATTCCCTGGCGTGGCGGCGTCGCCGTGCTCGGCCGCAACGGTGCCGGCAAGACCACGCTGATGAAGACCATCGTCGGCGAGCTCGCAAGCTCGCAGGGCGAACTGTTCTTCGACGGTCGCGACATCACCCGACGCCGCACCGAGGAGCGGGTGCGCTCCGGCATCGGCTATGTGCCCCAGGAGCATTCGGTGTTCGCCCGCCTGTCGGTGCGCGACAACCTCGCGGTCGGCTCGCTGTTCAATTCCGACGCCGGTGCGGTCGATCGCGTGCTGGAGATCTTCCCGAAGCTCGGCCAGCGCCTCGACCAGCCGGCCGGCACGCTGTCCGGCGGCGAGCGCAAGATGCTGGCGATCGGCCGCGCCATGCTCGGCAATCCGAAGCTGCTGCTGCTGGACGAACCGACCGAGGGGGTCTGGATCGGCGTCATCGAGGAGATCACCGAGCGGCTGATCGAGCTCGCGAAGGATATTTCCGTCGTGATCGTCGAGCAGCATCTCGACCTCGCGCTGCGCGTCGCCGACTACGCCTATGTGCTGGACCGCGGCCGCGTCGCGCTGCAGGGCGAGGCGGGGAAGGTGCGGAGCGATCCGGAATTGTTGCGCTATCTGGCGCCATAGAATCCCGGGTTCCCGCAGGAACGAAGGGCTCTTCCTGCCGTTAGGCCGCGGGAGGACTTCACCGATGCGCTATTTTTCGATCGCAGCCCTTTTCGTCGCTGCCGTGATGAGCAGCGGTGCCGCACTGGCACAGCACTCCGGCACCAAAGCGGAACAATCCGCATGCTCGCGCGATGCGCAGCGCTTCTGCCGCAAAGATCTCGGCAATGACGGTGCCGTGCAGAACTGTCTTCAGACCAATCGCGACGGCCTGAGCCGAAACTGCAAGAAGGTGTTTGAGAGTCACGGCATGTAGCCGTCACTTGCCGGTCGCAGCGGCAACTCCTTGTCGGTCTGGCGCGGCGACGTTCCGTCGATGCGCTCGACGAGGTGTGCCCGCGAGGGCGCAGGGTCAAACCGATCAGCGAAGTACTGCGTCTCGTGGATCACCTGTCCGTCGCGGAATTCCATGATGCTCACCACGTAGGACGGCCGGTCGTCATAGGTGAGGATGTATTGGGTGATCCAGACATCGCCGCCGCCGATCATGCGCCGGATCGCGAAGCGCTTCTTGTTCGGCTGAACCCTGCGGCTCTCCTGGATGTTGCGCCGACCCCGGATCCGCTCGCCCGATTGCGGATAGTCAAGCACGGCATCCGTGGCATAGATCTCATGCTCGCGCTCGAAATCGCTCGCGTCCGAAGCCTCCCAATGGCGCTCCAGCGCCGCGCGTACGGCTCGATCGTCCATCGCAACCTCCCGGCTTTGCCCGCGTGCATCATCTCACGACCATCCAGGTGCAGTTGGCAAGAGTTCTTATCATTCTCGGGAGCCCAATTGTGCATCGGGATGACGAAGGAAACAGGCGAGGTCCCTTGCATCCGAGTTGCCCGTCGGCTCATTTTGCCGCGCGGCGTCGCGTGCGGCGTGCTACAGCTTCGGGATCAACAGGGGCATCGCATGACATCGACCGTCGACCTCGCGAAACTGCACATTGATGACTTCACGCCACATCAGGGTGCGGAGTTCGAGATGCAGGCGGCCGATCGCGTCGTAGTGCTGAAGCTGGCCAAGGTCGAGCCCGCCGGCAACAGCGGCCGGCCGGGCGGCGCGTTCTCGCTGCTGTTTGCGGGGCCGAAGGGTGCATGGCTGCCGCAGGCGATCTATCCGGTGCGGCATCCGGCATTGGGCGTGATCGAGATCTTCCTGGTGCCGATCGGTCCGACTGCGGACGGCAACGGCTATCAGGCGATCTTCACCTGACCATCTGCCGCGCGCCAGCGCATCAGATCATAGACGCCCTTGTCTTCCTCGGTGACGAAACCGAGCCGGCGATAGAGCCGCATCGCCGGATTGAATTTCTCGACATGGATCGAGACGTCCTTGCCGGCGGCCGCCGCCTCGTCCATCGCATCGCGCAGCAGCGCCGCGCCGTAGCCCTTGCCGCGATGCGCCGGCATGAAGGCGATGTCGATGATCCGGTGCTGGCTCGGCCAGCGCTCGATATAGATCCGGCCGATGTCCTCGTCGCCATGCGTGATCACGAGCCAGTCGGCGTCCGGATAGTATCGCTGGTAATGCGCGTGCTGGGCGCGGAATTGCTGATCGAGAAAGGCTGCCTTGTCCGCCTCGCTCCACGGCACCGGCGCCAGCTCCTCGGCGCGGGTCGAGGCATAGAGCCGGCCGACGAACGGCAGATCCGCCTCCGCCAGACGGCGAAAGCGGCAACCGGAAGCCGCCGCGCGCCTCCAGCCGAACGCTGGTGCGGGCGCGGTGTCTGGTCCGTCGAGACCCAAAACGACCTCAGCTGCGCGGCGGGAAAACGCCTTGCAGCGCGATGCAGAAGTTCAGCGTGAGGTAAGGCTGCATGTTGTTGTGCGGAAGGCTACCGCCCGTCATGCCGATCATGGCGACGTTCATCTGCGTCAAGGGCGGCGACGAACTGCCGGGCACATAGGCGAAGGCGTTGGCCGATTTGCCCAGGATGCGGGTCGGGCTCGGAACCTGGACGTCGGCGACGTCCTGCGTACCCACGTTCACAAGGTGATTGTGAAGCGGTATCTCGGATTGCAGCAGCGTCACATTGGGAGAGCCGGTGGTCTCTCCGAGGTCATACGGCGACAGCCCGGGGCCCTGTCCGGGCGCCAACGGTGCGTTGCCCTGCATGTTGGGAAGCGCGAAGGTCGCCTTGCCGTCGCCGCCATAGGTGGTGCCGAGCAGCGAAAACAGCGCCGTATTCTGCGAGATCGGCATGACCTGACCGCTGCAAAAGGCCCAGCCGGTGGGGGCGAAGTTGAACGGAAAGATGCGGATCTCGGCGACAAACTGGTCGGACATGTTGTCACGCGCTCCTAGCTCTGGCTCGGGAAGATGCCGAACAGCGAGATGATGAAGCCGACGCAAAGGAGCGGCTGCAAATTGTTGTGCGGCTGGCTTCCGCCGGTATTCGTCAGCATTCCGCTCGCCATCGGGCCATCGGGCGGCTGGCCGTCGATATACATGGCGATCGTGCCGGTGGTCTGATCGAGAATGTTTCCTTGCGGGTTCGACCCCGTGCCGGTCGCCTTCGAGGCGATGAAGGCGTGCGAATGCTGCGGGATCGTTTGTGTCGTGAGCGTTACGTTTTCGACGCCGCCCGTCTGTCCGATGACATAGCCCGTGCCGCTGCTGCCGGTGCCCATATGGAGCGGCAAACGGCCGCGCAGATCGGGGACTGCAAAGGTCGATTGGCCATCGCCGCCATAGGTGGTGCCGATCAGATTGAACAGCGTGTCGTAACCGGAGATCGGCAACAGGCTGCCGTCACAGAAATTCCAGCCTACCGGGGCAAAATTGCCGCCGAACATGCGGATTTCGCCTACAAAAGGTTGTGGCATCGGCGCTTCTCGTTAGTTCTGCGAGGGGAAAATGCCCTGGAGGGCAATGCTGAAATTGAGCGTCAGGTACGGTTGCATGTTTTGATGGGCCTGGCTGCCGCCGACATTGCCCACGGTTTGGGGATTGAGCGGGGTGACGTCGGTCGTCGAGGTGCTGTAGCCGTTGTTGAAGGCTCCGAGATAGGCGCCCGAATCGATCGGCTGGCTACCGTTGCTGTTGGTGGCGTTGGCCAAATGATTGTGCTGCGGCATCTCGCCGATCGTGAGCGTGTGGCTCTCCTCGCCGCCGCGTTGGCCGAGCGGGTAGCCGGCGCCGATGCTGATCGGCACCCGGCCGCGAAGGTCAGGCAAGCCAAAGGTGGTGCGCCCATCCCCGCCATAGGTCGTGCCCAGCAACGAAAACAGCGCCTGGCTCTGGTTGATCGGCATCAACTGGCCGTTGCAGAGCGCCCAGCCCTTTGCGGCAAAGTTGAACGACATCATGCGGATTTCGGAAAGATATGGATCGGCCATCGGTTCTCCGCGAATACGTCGTAAGATTTGTGAAAAATACGAGACAATGATGCAGCGTCGACAACATGTGCACGATAACGTGTTTTCCACGGAGTGCAACCTCAACGATTGTGCCGCGTCGGCAATTTTCTTCAATCGCCGGTCGAGCGTGGCGTTCGAGCCGCGATCGCTGGCGCCGAATTCTTCTCGGCTGAGCTCCACGTCATGAAATCGACATCCGAGAGCGCCTCCCGCGCGACGATCGGAGTTGTCCGCTAGAGCATGATCCGGAAAAGTGCGGAGTGGTTTCCGAACGGACCATGCTCAACCAGCGAGTTGAAGCGCGACGACGCTTCAACCTGATCTCATCGCGCATTGCGCAATCCGGATTCGATCGCGCTGAAGCAACAACGCCTGCCGTCGCGATTCGGCAGGCCTTCCCTTGATCGATGTTGTCCTGGTCGATACGGCGTCCGATCAGACGATCAGATCATGATGCAACTGGGTCTGGACGTGATTGTCGATCGGTGTGCCACCCATCGCAGCCAACACTGTCTCGTGACCGGCCCATGGGTTGCCGGCATCGGAATGCCCGCTGAACAGATCCGACAGCACCTGCGCGTTCATCCCGTGGCTTGGGTCGGCCTGCGCCTGGGCGAATGCCGAGAAGTTGAAGCTCTGGCCCACCGCCGTGCCGGCAATCGGCGTGCTGGCCTGCTGCTCGCTCGGCGCCACGGTGCTCGACGCGAACACGAAGTTCTGCTGGGTCCCGCCGGGGTCCATGCTGTGGTCCTTCGGGAGGTCGGCCACGGTCGGCAGCCGGCGCTCGCCGTCGGCGAGATCGATATACATCAGGTCGTTGGTATCGGATGACGACGTCAGGTCGGGGAGACCGAGCACGTGTCCCAATTCATGGACCACGGCGGTCAGCAGATCGAGATGACCCGCTGCCGCCGTCGACGGATCGGTTTGCAAATTGGAGCCGGACGCATTGAGCGCGTGGGTGAACTCCGAATTGTCCGACGGTGTTGGATCGACGAACCAGCCGTGGCCGGCGGCATCGGTATCGATCGTAATATGGCCGGCGCTTTCCAGGCCGACGATCTGGCCGGCGAGGTCGGCGACGCTGAAGGTGACGGCATGCAGCGCGGCGAGCTGACCCGCGCCGGCCCCTGCCTTCGCCCATAGCGCAATGGCTGCCGATACGACCGAGTCGAGCTCGCCCTGCGTCAGATGGGTTTCGCCGGCGGTCGCGACAGCGGCCTGCACGCCGCCGTCCGCAGCGAGGATAGGCGATGCGCCGAACCCGTTGGTGCTGCCTGCCGTGACGCTGAAGGTCGGTGCCGTGGCGACCGTGTTATGCGCCAGCACATAGGCCGAGATCGCGGCGGTATCGGTCGAGCCGCCGCCGTAGGACGAACCGTCGCCCGCGTGCAGGCCGACGGTGGTGTCGAAGCGATCGCGCAGCCGGATATCGGTGCCGCCATTCGCGCCCGAACCGAGGAACTGATTCTCCTGGGCGCCGGTGCCGCCCAGCGTCAGCGACACGCTCTGCGCGTCGCCCGCAGTCGTGCCCGCATTCAGCTCGAAGCCATGATTGCCGAACGTGCCGGGGTTGGACGCTGTGTTGCCCATGACGATCGCGGTCAATCTGGCGTTGCCACCGTCGACCGCGTCGCCGGTCTGCAACTCGATGCCGTCGTTGTTGTACTGATACAGATGGTTGTTGGTGATCGTGACGCTGGAATTGGCTCCGCCCATGGTGACGAAGCCGATGTCGCTGCCCTGCACGGAGCCGCTGTTGGCTACGCCCGCGACGCCGATCGTGTTGGAATCGATCGTGCCGGTAAACGAGCTTGCACCCGATCCCGTGCTGATGCCGAGCGCCGTGCCGACAGCATCGCGCATGGTGTTGTTGGCGATGTTGAAGGTCAGGTTGGCGTGGTCGTTGGTCCCGCCGGAACTGATGGTGATGCCGCCGCCACCCGAAGTGATGTTCTGGTTGTTGTTCGAGAAGCTGTTGCCGAGCGCGGCGGTCGCGCCGCCCAGCACGAGGTCCGAGCTGACGCCGCCGTGCAGATCGAGCTGGAACAGGTCGCCGCGCGCCGAGGTGAAAGTGTTGCCCTGAATCGTGGCGTTGAACGTTCCGTCCGTGGCCTGGAACAGCAGGGCATCGCCCGACGAATTTCCGGCCGCGGAATTGGTGGCAAAAGTCGAGCCGGTGATGGTGATGCGGTTGAGCGTCTGACCGCTGTTATTGAAGACATGGAACGCATCGAGTGCCGCGCCCGTGAAGGTCGAGTTCGTCACCGAGGCCGTACCGGACAGGCCGGTGAAATAGACGTCGCCTTCGCCGATGCCGCTGACGCTGGTGCCGTTGGTGCCGGTCACCGTCGTGTTGCCGAGCGTAAAGCCGGTGACATTGGTGCCGACGATGCCGTAGTTCTGGAAGTCGTGCATCGCCAGGTAGGAGACCTCAACGTCCTTGGTGTTGTTCAGGTAGATGCCGCTGCCCTGCGTCGTGCTGCCGTCGGCGCCGGTCTTGTTGGCGATGGTGCCGCCGCTGCCCGCGGTCGAGCCGTCGCCGGTGACATGCAGGCCGCCATTGCCGGCGGCCGTGCCGGTATTGGAGAGGATGATGCCGTTGCTGGACCCGCCACTCGATGTGATGCTCCGGAAGGTGATGTTGCCCGAGCCGATATTGGTGTTCTCGACGTCGAGCGCGGTGCCGGTGCCTGATGTGATGGAGTTGGCGGTGCCGGTTAGCGTGATGGTGCCGCCATGGGTGAAGCTCATGCCGGTGCCGCTCGAGGTCTTGACCGTGATGTCGGACATCGTGAGGGTGCCGACATTGTTGCCGTCGTCGCTGATGCCGATGCCGGAGCCGGCCGAGGTGTCGATGCTGACGCCGGTGATGGTATGGCCCGTCGTGCCGAGCAGGTCGATGCCGTTGTCGGCGCCGGTGACATGGATCACCGGATCGCTGCCGGAACCGGTGTTGGCGGTGACCACTTGGCCGGTCACCGGATTGGTGAACTGCAAAGTATGGCTGCCGCCGATCAGGTTGACGCCGTTGGCGAGGTTGATGCCGTTGGCTTCGGAGTAGGTGCCGGTGCCGTGCTCGAGCACGACGTAGTCGCCGGAGCCTGCCGGATTCGCCGCGTTGAAGGCCGCGATCGAGGTGTAGGGATCGTGCTGGGTACCGAGGTTGAGGCTGGTGCCGCCGGTCGAATTGTCGATGTAGAACACCTGCGGGACGACGCCGACATGGAAGGTCTGGGCGCCCGATGAGAGCGGTCCGCCGGTGCCGGTGTGGCCGTTGTCGCTGACGTTCAGCGTCACCGTGTCGGTGCCGGTGAAGCCGTCGTCGCTGTTGTAGGTCAGCGTCGCCAGCGCAGTGTTGACCTGCGCGGCGGTTCCCGTGAGCGTGACGGTGTGGCTGCTGTTGTTGGTGAAGCTCGCAAGACCTGTGGTGTCGAACGTCAACGCCGCATGGCCAGAGCTGATCGTGGCCGTGACGGTGCTGGGGTCGGAATCGACGTCGGCGACGGACAGGCCGGAGATCGCGAGATTGGTGTGCGAGAATGCGGTGCCGATCGAACTGTCAGTCGGAACCGACGCGGTGGGCGCGTCGTCCACCGCAGTGACGCTTCCCGTCGTCGATGCGGTCCCGGTGTTGTTGCCGCCGTTCGCGGTGCCGCCGTCGTCGTGCACGGTCAGCGTATAGGATCGCGCGGTGGTGTCGGGATTTTCGCTGGTGTTGTTGAACTGGATCAGGTCGAGCGCCGCATTGTAGTGCGCAAGCGTGTCGGTACCGGTGAAGCTGATCGTTTCGGTGCCGGCGGTGCTGGTGATATCGAAGTGGATCCCACCGATATCGCCGCTGGTGCCGGCATGACCTGCGATCGAGAGCGCGTCCGACGGCTTCAGATTGTTCAGCACGAAGGTCGCGTCGGTAACGTTGTTGCCTTCGGCGTCCGTGATGGTCAGGTTCGGCGTGATCGTGACCGGCGTCGAGTTCGCCGCCGGCGTGCCGTTCGGCGGCTCGGTGAAGCCGGCGATGGCGCCGAAGCTGATCACCGGCGCGTCGTTGACCGGCGTGACGTGGATGGTCGAGGTCGAAATGTTGCTGTTGGCCGAACCGTCATTGACCGTGAAGCTGACGGTGCGGTCCGCGCCGGACGGGTTGTCGCTTGAGTTGAAATAGGTGATGGAATCGAGCGCGGCCTTGTAGTTGGCGACGCTGGAGGATCCGGTCAATGTCAGCACGCCGGTCGCAGCGTTGTAAGATCCAGTGATGCCGTTCTGGTTGACGAACCCCAGCACATCCTGGCCGGCGGCGAAGCCGCCGGTGATCGCAATCGTCGCGCCGGTCAGGTTGGCGCTGTCGACATCGGTCACGTTGACCGAGGCGTCGATCACGGCCGCAGCCTGGTTTTCAATATAGTTCAGCGTGCCGCCGGCTGACGTGACCGGCGGGTCGTTGACCGGGGTGACGTTGATGGTGTCGGTGACCGGCGTGGAGTTCGCGGCGCCGTCATTGGCGATGATCGTGACGGTGCGTGCGACGCCAGACGGGTTGTCGCTGGTGTTGAAATAGGTCACCGAGGCCAGCGCGGCCTGGTAGGCGGCGACCGTGTCGGTTCCGGTCAAGGTGAGCGTGCCGGTCGCTGCATCGAACGTGCCCGTGATATTGGCGGTGTTGACGAAAGCGAGGATATCCTGGCCGTTGGCGTAGTTGCCGGTGATCTGCACCGTCGCGCCGGCCAGCGTGGTGTTGTCGACGTCGGAGACGGCAATCGCCGGGTCGAATGCGGTCGCGGCCTGGTTCTCGGTGTAGTTCAGGGTGTGGCCGGCGGTGACCACGGGCGGGTCGTTGACCGGGGTGACGTTGATGGTGTCGGTGACGGCCACGCTGTCGAGCGTGCCGTCATTCGCGGTGATGGTGACGGTGCGCGCCAGCCCGGACGGATTGTCGCTGGTGTTGTGATAGGTCACCGAAGCGAGCGCGGCCTGGTAGTTCGCGACGCTGGAGGAGCCGGTCAGCGTCAGCGTCCCGGTTGCGGCATCGAACGAGCCGGTGATGCCATTCTGGCTGGTGAAGGCGAGCACATCCTCGCCATTGACGTAGTTGCCGGTGATCTGCACCTTTGCGGACAGCAGATTGGCGTCATCGCCGTCGGACACGGTGATCGCCGGGTCGAATGCGATCGCGGCCTGGTTCTCGGTGTAATTCAGCGTGTGGCCGGCGGTGACGACCGGCGCCTGGTCGACGACCACGCCGATGGTGAAGGTCTGCTGGCTGTGCAGCGTGCCGTCGCTGGCGTCGACCGTGATGTCATAGGATGAATCGGCAACGTTGATCTTGCTGGGATCGGTAACCGTGACCTTGCCGGTGGTAGGGTCAATGGCAAAGGCGCCGCCGGAGGTGTCGCTGCCTGCCACGATGGAATAGGTCACCGGGGGTCCGTTGACGTCGGTCGAGGATGCCGTCAGGTTGACATAGCTGCCGACCGGGGCGCCGACCGCGACCCGGTTGGCGCCGGGGTCGCTGTCGCTCGGCGTCGATGGCGGAACATCGATCACGGCGATGGTGAAGGTCTGCGTGCTGGTGCCTCCGGCACCGTCGCTGGCCTGCGCGGTGATGGTGTAGCTGCCGCCCGAGCTTTCGAAATCGATCTTGGTGGAATCGGCGACGGTGACGACGCCGGTGGTGGCATTGATGGTGAAACCGCCGCCGGAGGTGTCGCCGACCAGCGAATAGGTCACGGCCGGGCCGTTGACGTCGATCGAAGACGCAGTGATACCGACCGTCGAGCCGGCGGCCGCGCCTTCGGCGATCGAATTCGCGGTGAGGTCGGCATCGACCGGCACTGGCGGCGGGGCGTCGTCGACGGCGATGGTAAAGGTCTGCGAGGTCGCCAGCGTCCCGTCGCTGGCCTGCGCGGTCACCGTGTAGGAATGGGTCGGGCCGCTGCTCTCGTAGTCGATCTTGGTGGGATCGGAGACGGTGATGACACCGGTTGTCGCATTGATGGTGAAGCCGCCGCCGGAGGTGTCGCCGATCAACGAATAGGTGACGGGCGGGCCGTTGACGTCGGCCGACGATGCGGTCACGCCGACCGTGGTGCCGGCGGTGGCACCTTCGACGACGTGGTTAGCGGTGGCGTCGCTGTCGACCGGGACCGAGGGAGCGACGTCGCTAACGGCGATAGTGAAGGTCTGTGAACTCGACAACGTGCCGTCGCTGGCGGTCGCCGTCACCGTGTAGGAATGGGTCGGGCCGCTGGTCTCGTAGTCGATCTTGGTCGGATCGGAGACGGTGACGACGCCGGTGGTGGCATTGATGGTGAAGCCGCCGCCGGAAGTGTCGCCGGTCAGCGAATAAGTCACGGCCGGGCCGTTGATGTCGGTTGCGGACGCGATGATGCCGACGGTGGTGCCGGCGGCCGCGCCTTCGGTGACGCTGTTGGCGGTGAGGTCGCTGTCGACCGGCGTCGACGGTGCGACGTCGGTGACCGCGATGGTGAAGGTCTGCGAACTCGCGACCAAGCCATCGCTGGCCTGCGCCGTCACCGTGTAGGCATGGCTCGGGCCGCTGCTTTCATAGTCGATCTTGGTGGGATCGAAGACGGTGATGACGCCGGTCGCGGCATTGATGGTGAAGCCGCCGCCGGAGGTGTCGCCGATCAGCGAATAGGTCACCGGCGGGCCGTTGACGTCGGTCGACGACGCGGTGACGCCGACCGTGGTGCCGACAGCCGCGCTTTCGGCTACCGCGTTGACCGTTGCGTCGGTGTCGACCGGGGTCGCCGGCGGTGCGTCGGTGACGGCGATGGTGAAGGTCTGCGAGGTTGCGAGCGTGCCGTCGCTGGCCTGTGCGGTCACGGTGTAGGAATGCCCCGGGGCACTGGCCTCAAAGTCGATTTTGGTGGGATCGGCGACGGTGATGACGCCGGTCGCGGCATTGATGGTGAAGCCGCCGCCGGAACTGTCGCCGATCAGCGAATAGGTCACGGCGGGGCCGTTAACGTCGGTCGACGACGCGGTGATTCCGACCGTGGTGCCTACGGCCGCGCCTTCGACGACGTGGTTGGCGGTGGCGTCGCTATCGACCGGCGTCGATGGCGCGACGTCGGTGACGCCGATGGTGAAGGTCTGCGTGCTGGTCATCGTGCCGTCGCTGGCCGCGGCGGTGATGGTGTAGGCGTGGCCGGGTGCGGTCTCGTAATCGATCTTGGAAGGATCGGCGACGCTGATGACGCCGGTCGTGGCATTGATGGTGAAGCCGTGGGCATCGCCGACCAGCGAATAGGTCACGTTGCCGCCATTGATATCGGTGGCGTGCGCGGTAATCCCGACGGTGGTGCCGATGGCCGCGCCTTCGCCCACCGAGTTGGTGGTGGCGTCGGTGTCGGTCGGCGCCGATGGCGGGGCGTCGGTAACGGCGATGGTGAAGGTCTGCGTCGACGAGGTCGCGCCGGCGGTCGCGTGAACCGTGATGGTGTAGGCGTGGCCGGGCGCGCTCTCGAAGTCGATCTTGGTCGGATCGGCGACCGTGACGACGCCGGTATTGGGATCGATCTTGAAGCCGCCGACGGAGGAATCCGATGTCAGCGAGTAGACGGTCGGGGGGCCGTTCGGATCGACCGCCGAGGCGGTGATGCCGACCAGCGTGTTGGCGGCGGCGCCCTCGACGATGCTGTTAGCGGCGGAATTTGTGTCGACCGGCGTAGACACCGGAAGGTCATTGATGTTGATCGTGAAGCTCTGCGAGCTGACGCCGCCATGGCCGTCGCTGGCCTGCACCGTGATGGTGTAGGCGTGGCCCGGCGCGGTCTCGAAGTCGATCTTGGTGGAATTGGCGACGGTGACGATGCCGGTATTGGGATCGATCTTGAAGCCGCCATTGGAGGAGTCGGCTGTCAGCGAATAGGTAACGCCTGGGCCGTTGACGTCGGCAGACGATGCGGTGATGCCGACCAGGGTGTTGACGGCCGCGCCTTCATTGACGGCGTTGGCGGTGGCATTGCTGTCGACCGGCGTCGATGGCGGCGCGTTGCTGACCGCGATCACGAAGCTCTGCGAGGAGACGAAGACGCCGTCGGTGGCCTGCACATTGACGACATAGCTGCCGCCGGAGCTCTCGAAATCGACCTTGGTGGGATCGGCGACCGTGACAACGCCGGTGTTGGGGTCGACCTTGAAGCCGCCATGCGAAGAATCCGAAGTCAGCGTATAGGTGACGGGAAAGCCGATCAGGCTGTCGCTGTGCGCAGTGACGCCGACCGAGGTGTTGACCGCTGCGCCTTCAACGACGGTGTTGGCGCCGGAATTGGTATCAGTCGGCGGCGCCAGGAAGCCCGAGACCGGCGGCCACGGCGTGCCAGGAGGGCACCCGAGGTAGAGATATTGCAGACCATACGTGTTTGCGAATGCCTGCGCGGCCGGATCCAGCACGATATTGCCGCTCGGATCGAGGTGAAGTTCCGGGCGCGTTAAACCCCCGATTGTATAAGCAGGTATGGTCGTCATGAGCACTCCCGCGACCGGCCGGAAAGCCAATCAGTATTTACAATTGTTGGGGACGATGACGTGTGAAGCCGTTCACACGCTGAAGTTGATCACCCGCGACAGGCGGTCGCGCCGAGCCGCCTGCAATTCGGGAAAACCGCGGTGTTCGCGGAGCCCTGATGTCAGCAAGGACAAATGCGCTTGCCATTTACGTAGTCGCCTTCACACACTCGCGCCGCGACAAAACACAATGAATGTCGGAGAAAAATGCGGCCGGCCAACAAAATTCATGTTTTGGCAACCATGACCGTATTGACGATGTTTCCGGGTGTCAATGTGTGCCGCCGTGACAATCGTGCCGTTAACCACGATTCCGGTGTGCAGCGGGAGGTAGAGTGTCGGGATCTGAGCCGGTCCTGCCGTCCGTGCACCCAAGGTTGCTGCGCCAAAAGTCGAAGCGGTCGTGGTGTGACGAGTTTTGTGGACGCAAGTTCGCGCCAGGATTGAATCAGAGCATGTGTCCGTGACCTCGCGGTTCCGATAGGCCAGTCAAACTGCCCCTTCTCGTCGTCACGGTTTTGCGAGCGCGTCGTAAGGCTTTCGGACTACGCAACTATTTGCTTGATCCGGCGGCCATCTTGAACAGACTGGGGTGCGGCTACATCTGTGACGTCCGCCGCCGCGGTATCGCGGTGGTCCATCCACGCAAAATCACAGCAATTTCAATTGCGACTTTGGTAGCCCTGCTTGGTCGTCGTGCTTTCGTTGTTCTGGGGGAGAAGGAATTGGGTTCGATTGACAAAGCGGAGCGCATGGCTCCGGTGACCGGCGTCGAGCGTCATTCGCTTTGCGGCCAAGGATTCATCACGGCGCGCCGGCTCGGCCTCGCGCCGATCGGGCTGTTGGTCGCGCTAGTGGTCGGCGGCTGCGACGACAAGAGCGCGCAATCGCAGGCCGCGCCGCCGGCACCGCCGGTGACCGTTGCGCAGCCGGTCAAGCGCACCGTCACCGACTGGGACGAGTTTACCGGCCGCTTCGAGGCGATCGAGGAGGTGCAGGTCCGCGCCCGCGTCGGCGGCTTCGTCAACAGCGTCGAGTTCAAGGACGGTGCGATCGTCCACGCCGGCGATCTGCTCTACATCATCGACCCGCGGCCGTTCGAGGCGGTGGTGCTGCAGGCCGAAGGCCAGCTCGCCGACGCGCGCGCCAAGGGCGAGCTTGCCAAGCGCGATCTCGAGCGCGGGCTGAACCTGGTGCAGACCAGCGCGGTCTCGGAGCAGGTCGTCGACCAGCGCCGTCAGGCATTGCAGGCGGCGCGTGCCGCCGAGACCCAGGCCGAGGGCTCGCTGAAGGCCGCGCAGCTCAACGTCGAATTCACCCACGTGCTGGCGCCGATCACCGGTCGCGTGAGCCGGCATCTGGTGACCCCCGGCAACCTCGTGCAGGGCAGCGAGGGCGGCGCGACGCTGCTGACCTCGATCGTGTCGCTCGACCCGATCTACATCTATTTCGACGTCGACGAGGCGACCTACCAGCGCAACAGCAAGCTGTGGTTCGAAGGAAGGCGGCCGAGCTCGCGCGACACCGCGAACCCGGTGCAGGTGGCGCTGACCGGCGAGACCAAGCCCTCGCATGAAGGCAAGATGGACTTCCTCGACAATCGCCTCGATGTCTCGACCGCGACGCTGCGCAGCCGCGCGGTGATTCCGAACAAGGATCTGTCGATCCTGCCCGGCCAGTTCGGCCGCGTCCGCCTGATCGGCTCCTCGCCCTATGAGGCGCTGCTGATCCCGGATGCCGCTGTCGCCACCGACCAGTCGCGCAAGATCGTGTTCGTGGTCAAGGACGACAACACGGTGGAAGCCCGTGCGGTCACGCTTGGGCCACTGGATGAAGGCCTGCGCGTGATCCGCGAGGGCCTCAAGCCGGAAGACCACGTGATCGTCGATGGACTGCAGCGCGCCCGCGTCGGCGCCAAGGTGACGCCGAAAATGGCGCAGGTCCCGGCGGGTGACCAGCCCGCGGCAGGTGCCAAGCCATGAATCTCGGCAGGCTTTCCATCAACCAGCCCATCCTCGCGATGGTGCTGTCGATCGTGCTGCTGATCGTCGGCGCGATCGCCTATCCGACGCTGCCGGTCTCGGAATATCCGCAGGTCGTGCCGCCCACCGTCACCGTCACCACGCAGTATCCTGGCGCCTCGGCGCAGACCGTGTCCGACACCGTCGCAGCTCCGATCGAGCAGGAGATCAACGGCGTCGAGGACATGCTGTATCTCTACAGCCAGGCGACCTCGAACGGCCAGCTCACCATCACGGCAACCTTCAAGCTCGGCACCGACCTCGACAAGGCCCAGGTGCTGGTGCAGAACCGCGTCGCGATCGCGCAGCCGCGGCTGCCCGAGGAGGTGCAGCGCAACGGCGTCGTCACCCGCAAGAACTCGCCCGACATCCTGATGGTCGTGTTCATGCTGTCGCCCGACGACACCTTCGACCAGCTCTACATCTCCAACTATGCGCTGCTGCAGGTCCGCGACCAGCTGCTGCGGCTGGACGGCGTCGGCGACATCCAGATGTTCGGCGCCCGCGACTACTCGATGCGGCTGTGGCTCGATCCCGACCGAATCGCCAATCTCGGCCTGACCTCGACCGAGGTGCTGGCGGCGATCCGGGCGCAGAATTTGCAGATCGCCGGCGGCCAGATCGCCGAACCGCCGATCGCCGATCGCGCCTTCCAGCCCAACCTCGTGTTTACCGGCCGCCTCAAGGATATCCGGCAGTTCGAGGACATCGTGGTGAAGGCCGGCTCCGACGGCCGCACCGTGCGGCTGCGCGACGTCGCCCGTGTCGAGCTCGGCGCGCTGTCCTATGCCACTAACAGCTTCCTGCTGCGCAAATCCGCGGTCGCGCTGCTGGTGACGCAACGGCCCGGATCGAATGCGCTTGCGACCGCCAAGAGCATCTCCGACACCATGGAGCGGATGAAGGCGACGTTCCCCAAGGGGCTCGACTACAATATCGGCTACAACCCGACCGAGTTCATCGCCCAATCGGTGCATGAGCTGATAAAGACGATCTACGAGGCGATGGCGCTCGTGGTCATCGTGGTGCTGGTGTTCCTGCAGGGCTGGCGGCCTGCGATCATCCCGATCATCGCGATCCCGGTGTCGCTGGTCGGCACCTTCGCGGTGATGGCCGCGCTCGGCTTCTCGATCAACAATCTGACGCTGTTCGGCCTCGTGCTCGCGGTCGGCATCGTGGTCGACGACGCCATCGTCGTGGTCGAGAATGTCGAGCGGCATCTCGAGCACGGCATGTCCAGGCGCGACGCCGCACTCAAGACCATGGAGGAGGTCGGCGGCGCGCTGGTCTCGATCGCGCTGGTGCTGTGCGCCGTGTTCGTGCCGACCGCGTTCCTCGGCGGCATCTCCGGGCAGTTCTTCCAGCAATTCGCCGTGACCATTGCGGTCGCGACCGCGATCTCCTGCTTCTGCTCGCTGACGCTGTCGCCGGCGCTGGCCTCGCAGATCCTGGTCCCGCATGAGGACAAGCGCCCGTCGGCGCGCTGGAACATCATCGCGCGCGGCTGGGGCAGCTTCACCGCGCTGTTCAACCGCGTGTTCGACCGGCTGGCGCACGGCTATGCCGGTGTCGCCGACTTCGTGATCCGGCACACCGTGGTGATGGTCGTGATCTATCTCGCGCTGATCGGCAGCGCCGGCTGGCTGCTTGCGACCACCTCGCAGGGCTTCATTCCGGCGCAGGACCGCGGCTACGTCATCATCTCGGCGCAGCTGCCGGGCGCCGCCTCGCTGGCGCGAACCACGGCCGTGGTGCGTGAGATCGAACGAATTGCGCTCGATACGCCGGGCATCGTTCGCGTCGCGGCCTTCGCCGGCTTCTCCGGCGCGACGCGCACCCAGGCAGGCAACGCCGCGGCGCTGTTCCCGGTGTTCGAGGAGCCGGAGGCACGACTGAAGAAGGGGTTGACGGCAAACGCGATCACGGCCGAATTGCGCAAGCGTCTGTCGGTGATTCAGGGCGCCTTCATCATCGTGATTCCGCCGCCGGCCGTGCCCGGCATCGGCACCGGCGGTGGCTTCACCATCCGCGTCCAGGACCGCCAGGGGCGTGGGCCGGAACTGCTGGCGTCCGCGACCGACGAACTGGTGCAGGCCGCGCGCAAATCGCCGAGCCTCACGTCGGTGTTCTCGCCGTATTCTGCGAACACGCCGCAGCTGTTCGTCGACATCGATCGCGTCAAGGCGCAGAAACTCGGCGTTCCCATCGCCAACATCACCGACACGATCGAGACCTATTTCGGCTCGACCTATGTCAACGACTTCAACCTGTTCGGGCGCACCTACCACGTCACCGCGCAGGCCGACCTGCCGTTCCGCAAGGAGACCACCGATCTTTCGCGGCTGCGGACCCGTAACGCCAATGGCGACATGGTGATGCTCGGCAGCATTGTGGACTTCAAGGACATTTCGGGCCCCGACCGCGTCGCGCGCTACAATCTGTACTCGGCGTCGGAACTGCAGGGCGAGCCGGCACCGGGCGTCAGCTCGACCACGGCGCTCAACACCATCAAGAAAATCGCCGACGACACCCTGCCGAGCGGCTTCTCGTTCGAATGG
The DNA here is from genome assembly GCF_054822705.1 of Bradyrhizobium sp. USDA 4454. Lineage (NCBI taxonomy): Bacteria > Pseudomonadati > Pseudomonadota > Alphaproteobacteria > Hyphomicrobiales > Nitrobacteraceae > Bradyrhizobium > Bradyrhizobium sp. USDA 4454. Next base: position 8,070,872 of record NZ_JBTRCN010000001.1, on the reverse strand, counting down.
ACCGACCTGTCCTACCAGCAGGTCAACGGCGCCAATGCCGGCCTCTACGTGTTCCCGATCTGCGTGCTGTTCGTCTATCTGGTGCTGGCCGCGCAATATGGCAGCTGGACGCTGCCATTCGCGGTGATCCTGATCGTGCCGATGTGCCTGTTCGCTGCGACTATCGGCGTGCGGATCATGGGCCAGGACGTCAACATCCTGACTCAGATCGGCTTCGTGGTGCTGGTGGGATTGGCCGCCAAGAACGCGATCCTGATCGTCGAGTTCGCGCGCGACATCGAGCTCGAGGGCCGGCCACGGCTGGAGGCAGTGATCGAGGCGTGTCGTCTGCGGCTGCGGCCGATCCTGATGACGTCGTTCGCCTTCATCCTCGGCGTGCTGCCGCTGGTGGTGTCGACCGGCTCCGGCTCGGAGATGCGGCAGGCGGTCGGTGTCGCCGTGTTCTTCGGCATGCTCGGCGTCACGCTGTTCGGCCTGGTGTTCACGCCGATCTTCTACATGGTGGTGCGCAACCTCGCGGAAGGAAAGAACGAGGGCAAGCCGGCGGAGCCTGCGGCTGTAGCGGGATGAGCCTTGCCCCCTCCGTCGTCATTCCGGGGCGCCGCGAAGCGGCGAGCCCGGAATCCATCGGGCCGCATGTCCAGGAGGAGAAATGGATTCCGGGCTCATCGCTTCGCGATGCCCCGGAATGACGGGAAGAGATCGACGCAAGCCCATACTATTGGCTGAACCGAAAGAGATGGGCAGGCGCGCGGTTATAAAATAATGTCGCGCCGATTTTTCCTGATAGAAACCGCTGGGAGAGCATAAAATGAAGTCGGGATTTTTGGCTGCAGTTGCGGCGTGCAGCCTGGTAATTGCGGCGCCGGGGATGGCGCAGGGCGTCAAGATCGGCATCCTGAACGACCAGTCCGGCGTCTATGCCGATTACGGCGGCAAATATTCACTCGAAGCGGCGCGGATGGCGGTCGAGGATTTCGGCGGCGAGGTGCTGGGACAGAAGATCGAGATCGTTACCGCCGACCATCAGAACAAGCCGGACCTTGCGACCGCGATTGCGCGGCGCTGGTACGAGGTCGAGAACGTCGACATGATCACCGAGCTCACCACCTCCTCGGTCGCGCTCGCGGTGCAGGAGCTGTCGAAGGAAAAGAAGAAGATCGACATCGTGGTCGGTGCGGCGACTTCGCGCATCACGGGCGATGCCTGCTCGCCCTATGGCTTTCACTGGGCCTATGACACCCGTGCGCTCGCGGTCGGCACCGGCGGCGCGCTGACCGAAGCGGGCGGCGACAGCTGGTTCTTCCTGACCGCCGACTACGCTTTCGGCTACGCGCTGGAAAAGGACACCAGCGACATCGTCACGTCGAAAGGCGGCAAGGTGGTCGGCTCGGTCCGCGTGCCGCTCAACTCGTCGGACTTCTCCTCCTTCCTGCTGCAGGCGCAGAGTTCGAAGGCCAAGATCATCGGGCTTGCCAATGCCGGGCTCGACACCACCAACTCGATCAAGCAGGCGGCAGAGTTCGGCATCGTGCGCGGCGGCCAGAAGCTCGCCGGCCTGCTGATGACGCTGTCGGAGGTGCATGGTCTCGGGCTCGAGGCGGCACAAGGGCTGGTCCTCACCGAGGGCTTCTACTGGGATCACGACGACGCCTCGCGCGCCTTCGGCGAGCGCTTCATCAAGCGCACTGGCCATATGCCGAGCATGATCCATGCCGGCACCTATTCGGCGACACTGAGCTATTTGAAGGCCGTGAAGGCCGCCGGAACCAAGGACACTGAAGCAGTCGCCGCGAAGCTGAAGGAACTGCCGGTCGACGACGCCTTCGCCAAGGGCAAGGTGCTCGCGAACGGCCGCATGGTCCATGACCTCTATCTGTTCGAGGTCAAGAAACCGTCGGAATCGAAGAAGCCGTGGGACTACTACAAGCAGATCGCGGTGGTGCCCGGTGACAAGGCCTTCTTCACCGCCAAGGACAGCGGCTGCCCGCTGACGAAGTGACGTGCATATCCAAAGGTGGTGTCGTCCTGGCGAAAGCCAGGACCCATTACCCCGACTAGTTGTTGTTGCACGACGCCGTGGCCATCAGATCGCCCATAACCACGCCCTGTGGTTATGGGTCCCCTGAGTTCACAAACGAAGTGCAACACTTCCGACTGGAGGTGTTGCGATGGGCCGGACTTACAAGCAGCTGTCACTGGACGAGCGATGCGAGATTGCCAGACTTTCGGCCAATGGGGCCTCGATCCGGCAAATCGCTGCAGCTTTGGATCGCCCGCCATCAACGATCTCTCGGGAGATGAACCGTAATCATGGCGTTCAGGCCGGCTACAAGGCCGACTATGCCCAGCAACGGATGCGAGCGCGGCGCTGGACGGGCGGACGCCTCGAACGGGAGCCCGTCCTGCGCCGCGCGGTGTTGGATGGCCTTCGCCGTGGCTGGTCGCCCGAACAGGTCGCCGGCCGGCTGGCCATCGAGCATGGACGCAAGGTGATCTCCTACGAGAGCATCTACCGCTTCATCTATGCCCAGATCAGACGCACCACGGACGGCAGCTGGCGGCACTATCTGCCACGCGCCAAGAGCAAGCGCGGCCGCCGTGGCAAGCGGGGCGGAAGTCCCGCAAGCTTCATCGAAGGCCGTGTTTCCTTGGATAAACGGCCCGTCGAGGTCGCCGATCGCAACACTCCCGGCCATTGGGAGGCCGATCTGATGATGTTCTCCAAATACCGTCAGCAGATCCTGGCCGTGCACGAGCGCACCTCCCGCCTGCTGCTCGGCGTCCGCCTCCCAAGCAAGCTCGCTTCCGGTGTCGCAAGCTATCTCGTGCGTCTGTTCAAGGCGCTGCCAGAGCAGATGCGCCAGACCGTCACCTTCGACAACGGTACCGAGTTCGCATCTCACCTTTCCTTGCAAAGCCTCTTGATGAAGACCTTCTTCTGCGATCCGCACGCCCCCTGGCAGAAAGGTGGCATCGAGAACGCCATCGGTCGCATGCGACGCTTCATCCCGCGCAAAACCGATCTCGACAAGCTCCCAACCCGACGCCTCAGCAAGTTCATCGCCGCATACAACAACACCCCGCGCAAATGCCTTGACTTCAGGACCCCAGCGGAGACCTTTGCTGCTCAAGTGTTGCATTTCGAGTGTGAATCCACCTCCTGGCTTTCGCCAGGATGACGCGGAGTATGCGGGCTTGCTCGTTGCAAATCGTTTGCGGCATCATCCGTGCGCCAGCCGCCACACCGCGCCGCTGATCGCGCCGACCCACAGGATGATCGAGGCCATGGCCTGGATGGCAAATCCGGGGCTGCGTTTCGCCACCGCCTCGCGATAGCCGATGAAATAGACGATGCGGCCGATCACCCAGATCGCGCCGATCACGGCGGCGGTGCGATCGCCGATGTAAATCGCGAACAGCCAGAGCGACGGCAGGAAGATCGGCATCCACTCCAGCGTGTTCATCTGGATGCGGAAGATGCGCTCGAAATCCGGATGGCCCGTGATAGCCGGCAGTTTGACGCCATAGGCGACGCGGGCGCGCGCGACCTGTGTTGAGGTGAAGAAGTAGAACGCGACGGCAAGGCAGGTGACGATGGCCGTGTCATGGTACATGGCAGGCGTTTCCTCTGGTTCTGTTGGCCCCGATGTCATGACGCAGCGGCAGGAGCCGCTGTGACAGGCCGGGTCTTCTTTTTGGGCTTCGCGGCGCAGTTTTCGTGCGGCTTGCTTAGTATCCCGTCAGCTCAAGATAGCCGATTCCGGCGTGGCTTCCCGCAAAGCGGATCGGGCCTTCCCAATAGGGGAAGCTGGTTCCCATCCAGGCCTGCGGATTAAGCGGCGCGGTCTCGATGGCGAGCCCGTGCGCGGGTAGGGTGACGCGCCATGATGTCGGCAGCCTGCGGCCGTCGATCTCGGTGGTTGCGACCGGCGTGATGCTGTTGCCGGTGGCAGCGATTTCGGTCGTGCGGCCGTCCGGCGTGATCCAGTTGCCGAACAGGTTCTCGCGGCCGTCCTTCTGGCGCAGCCGGTACAGCATCAGCTTCTCGTCGCCGGGCAGATGCAGTGAGAACCAGTCCCAGCCGGTCTGGTCCGATGCCAACGGCTGGCTGCTCCATTCGCGGTCCATCCAGGCCGTGCCGGTGACGTCGACTGGTTTGTCGTCGATCACGATGCGGCCGGACGCCTGGTAGAACGGCTGGCTGTAGTAGTAGGAGGCCTGTCCGCGATCCGATTTGCGGCTATAGCCGCGGTCGCCTTGCAGCGCCAGCGGACGGTCGGCGGCGAGAAGCAACGTGGTGCTGAAGTCGGCGGCGGAGGCCTTCAGCTCGAGCGGCGCGATGCGTTGCGCGTCGAACGGATCGAGTCCGCGGAGCTCCCAGGCATCGATCCAGGCGTGGAACGGTGCCGCCTCGACGCCGGCCTGCCCGACGCCGCCGCGCGCAAAGGTCTCGCTGAAGCGATGCGTGGTGGCGCTGGTCACCGCGGCATGACCCATCCAGACCTGCTGGTTGGCCCAGCCCTCGCTGGGGCCGCCCGGCTTCATCGCTTGGCGGAACAGCGTCCATTGCGCGCCATAGACCGCGCCGCTCGTGTCGGACAGATTAGCGGTGACGTACCACCACTCGATCCGGAATTCCGGATGCGGGCCGTGATCGGCGGGGAAAACGAATGGCTTGGCCGGTATGACGGCGGCAAATCCCTCGGCGTTCTCGCCGAGCCCGGCAAAGCCCTGCGCAAACGTCTTGCTGCCGAGCGCCAGTGCGAGCGCGCTGCCGGCAAAGGCACGACGCGTGATCGTGCGACTAGCGCTCATTGGCGAAGGTCCGGATCAGGGTAGCCGGCTGCATGCGTGCCAGCCTGGCGACCGGCAACGCCGCGGCACAGAGCGCGGCGGCCATTGCGACGGCAAGCAGCTCGATGAGCTGCAGCGGGAAGACATGGAACGGCAGCCGCCAGCCGAAGGCTTTCACGTTGACGATCGCAAGCAGGCACCACGCCACCAGCAGGCCGAGCGGCAGCGCGAACAACGCGGTGATCAGTGCCACCGCCATCGTCTTCAACAGTTCGAGCGCCGCGAGTCGCCGTCGCGTCAGCCCAATCGCCCACAGCGGCGCAAGCTGCGGCAGCCGCGAATTGGCGAGCGTCAGCAGGCTGGTCAACAGCGCGATGCCGGCGACGCCGAGCGTGAAGGCGTTGAGCGCCGCGGTCACCGAGAAGGTGCGATTGAACACCCGCTTCGATTCCCGCTTCATCGTCGCCTGGTCGGCGACGTTGCGGTCGTCGAGACCGAATTTCTCCTGCAACGCGGCGATCAGCGGCCCGATGCGAGCGGGCGCGACGCGCAGCCCAAGCCGGGTCTGCGGCGTCTGCGGGAAGCGCCGCGTCAGCGCGGCGAAATTAACCGCAATCTGGCCCTTGGGGTTGCCGTAATCGGCATAGATGCCGACGATCTCGAGCGGCCAGCTGCCGCCGGGCGCGGGCACCTCGATATGGTCGCCTAGGTCAAGCTTCATCCGCCGCGACAGCTGCTCGCTGACGAGGCAGGTGTCGCCGGGGCGCAATCTGGTCCACGCATTCGCAATGCTCTCGAGCAACGGCCAGTTGTCGCGATAGGTCGCGTGGTCGGGCAGGCCGAGCACCTCGATCGGCGCGCCGCCGAACTGGGTGTCGGCGCGGCCGCCGGGTAGAATCGCGTGAACCTCCGGCCGCTCGCGCAGCCAGGCCTTGATCTCCTTTGCCTGCGCATCGCTGGCGGCGTTGACATAGACGTCGGCGGCGAGCCTTCCGTCGAGCCAGGCCAGGAAGGTGCGGCTAAAGCTTTCCACCATGGTGCCGACGCCGACATTGACGGCGAGCGCGAGCAGCAGCGCCATCAGCGCCAGCGACAGACCGGAGAGCTGCTGGCGGCTGTCGGCCCAGAACCAGATGCCGACCGGCGCCCGCGTGCTGCGCTGGCCGAATGCCAGCGCGATCTGCAGCACCATCGGCAGGATCAGGGCCGCGCCGAGCATCAGCGCAGCCAGCACCGCAAAGCCCGCGATCAGCGAATCGCCGAACCGGATCAGCGCTGCTGCGATCGCGAACACCGCGAGTGCCGCCGCGCTTTGCAGCGTCAGCCAGCGCCGCTGCGCCTGCTGCCAGGCCTGCGGCTGCGCCGTAGCCAGCACCGGCATCCGGATCGCCTTGGCGAGGCTCGCGGCGGCCGCGGCAAGCGCGCCCAGGATGCTGATGGCAATGCCGGCGAACCACCAGACCGGTTTCAGCGAAAGCTGGCCGGGGATCTGCGCGCCGTAGAGCCCGCGCAAGGAGGCCGCGACGTCGGGCAGCAAGGCCGCCGCGATGAAATAGCCGCAGACCAGGCCAATGAGGCCGGCGAGCAGCGCCAGCGACACCAGCTCGACGACCAGCACGGTGTTGAGCATCCGCGCCGATACGCCGCAAGCGCGCAATGTGCGCAGCATCGGCAGCCGCTGCTCGAAGGCGAGCCCGATCGCGGAGTTGACGATGAACAGGCCGACGAAGAACGACAGCAGGCCGAACGCGGTGAGGTTGAGATGGAAACTGTCGGTCAGTCGTTCGAGGTCGCTCTCGGCACTTGGCGCGACCAGCCGGAGCTTGTCGCCTGCCACGCTTTCCAGCGTTGCGTGCGGTGCTTTGGACTTGCCGACCAGCAGGCGCGAGACTTGACGCGGCATTTTCAGGATATCCTGCGCGATGCCGATATCGACGATCAGCGCGCCAGGCGCGAGCTCGGCCTGCACGCGCAGCGGCGGCAGGCTGATGCCGTTGGCCTGCGGCCGCTCGCCATCCTTGAGGCCGAGGTCGCGCAGCGTTTCCGGCGCCACCAGCATTTCGCCTGGCGGCGTCAGGAAGGCTTGCAGGCTGCCGCGGCCGACCGCCGGTGCATTGCCGACCTCGGACGGCAAGGTCACCGGCTCGACGCCGAGCAGGCGGAAGCTGCGTCCCTCGATCTGGACGCGGCCCTCCAGCATCGGCGACACCGGCCAGCCGGCGCGGCGCAAATCGACGAACAGTTGTTGCGGGAAGCTCGCGCTATCCTTGCTCACCAGCATTGCGGCGCGCGCGCCGCCGAAGGTCGCGGCGGCGCGGTCGTAGGCGATGCGAGCCTGCTGGTTCAGCGCCTGCACGCCGCTCCACAGCGCCGTCGCCGAGATCAGCCCGATCAAGAGCGTCGCAAGCTGCATCGGGTGCCGGCGCCAGTGGCTGAGCAGCACGGCGAGGATCCAGAGTGGGCGCTTCACGCAATGACTCCGGCATGCAAGGTGACCTGGCGGTCGAGCGCCGCGGCGAGCCGCGCGCTGTGCGTGACCATCAGGAAGCCGCAGCCGGTGCGCGCGACCAGATCGCGCGCCAGCGTCAGCACCTCATCGGCAGTGTCCTCGTCGAGGTTGCCGGTCGGCTCGTCGGCGAGCAGCAATAGCGGCTTCGGCGCCAGCGCCCGGCCGATCGCGACGCGCTGCTGCTGGCCGCCGGACAATTGCTCGGGATAGCGCTTCAGCAGGTTTTTCAGTCCGAGCCGCTCGACAAGTTCATCGTGCCACGCCGTATCGTGCCGGCCGGCGATGCGCGACTGGAACACGAGATTGTCCGCCACCGAGAGACTCGGGATCAGATTGAACTGCTGAAACACGAGGCCAAGCCTGTCACGACGCAGTTCGGCGCGCCCGGCATCGTTGAGTCCGGAGACGTTGGTATCGGCGAGGATAATCTCGCCGCTATCGGCGGCATCGAGTCCGGCGATCAGATGCAGCAGCGTGCTCTTGCCGCTGCCGGATTCGCCCGTCAGCGCGACGCTCTCGCCGGTTGCAACAGCGAGGTCGACGCCGCGCAGCACCGCGACGTCTTCACCGGCAGAGCGGTAACTCTTGGTCAGGCCGGTGACGCGAAGCACCGCGGCGGTCTGGTCAGGTGGAGCGATGGCCGTGCCTCGTTCAAGGCTTCTGATATTTCAGGACGAACTCGTCGATCGGCACCGGAGCCTTGAAGACGGGAATGTCCCTAGGGTCCTCCGCATGATGCAGGAAATCGCCCTCCGCGACCAGCTTGAAACCGGCGGCCCCGATCTCCTGTTTCAGGGTGCTCTCCTCGATCCGGTGCAGCGTCTTGGCGACGCTGGTGCCTTCGCCCGGCTTGGCCGAATGGTCCGCGATCACGAGATAGCCGCCGGGCTTGAGCGCGGCGAACATCTTCTTGTTCATCGCGGCGCGATCGACCGGCAGATAGCTGATGTCGTGGTAGAAAAAGAAGAAGGTGATCATGTCGAGGTCCTTGACCTCGGGCGGGATCGGGTCGTCATAGTCCCGCACCACATGGACGACGTTCTTCATCGCGGGCGACTTGGCGCGGGTGTCGAACTTGTCCTTGACGAAGCGCTCGAGCACGCTCGCCGAATCCTGCGCGTAGACCTTGCCCGACGGAGCGACTGTGCGCGCCAGGAGTTCGGTGCTGTAGCCGGCACTCGCCGCCATGTCGAGGATGGTCATGCCGGGCTTGACGCCGGCAAAGGCCAGCATCTTGGCCGGCTCGCGGCGCTTGTCGACCTGGCGATCCGCGTCGCTGCGATCGGGAGCGGCGACGATCGCCGCATAGTCGGGGCTTGTCGCATCCTGGGCGCTGGCGTGAGCGACGGCGAGCAGCGCGGTGGACACCAGGGCAATGCAGGCCGCCGCGCGCAAGATCGATCTGTTCATGAGATAACCCAACCTTCGACAAGCTCGGCTCTTCGTTGGCCCGAACATAGCAGCCGGTCCATGACAGATCACCGCTTCGCGGCCGCGACGACGCGATCGTGATCGGCCGTTACAGAGCGCGGGGCGTACACCCCCGGGAAAATGCGCTGTTGCGTTGCACGGCGAGCCGTGGCTAGCATCGTCAGTTAGGGCCGATCTTACGAAGCCAAAAACGAAACGACGGGGAGCCAGACATGACGACGCAACCGACGTCCAAGAGGACGTCTCAGGGGACGCCCAAAGGCGCCTGGCAGATCACCTTCCTTCTCTTCCTGTTCATGGTGGTGAACTTTGCGGACAAGATCGTGGTCGGGCTGGCCGGCGTCCCGATCAAGAAGGATCTGGGCCTCACGCCTGAGCAGTTTGGTACCCTCGGATCGTCGTTCTTCTACTTGTTCTCGATCTCGGCTATCGTGATCGGCTTCGTCGCCAACCGTGCGTCAACGCGTTGGATTCTGCTGATCCTGGCGCTGATCTGGGCGGTGACGCAGTTTCCGATGGTCGGGACTGTCGACTTCACGACGCTGATGATCTGTCGCATCATCCTCGGCGCCGGCGAAGGACCGGCGGCGGCGGTTGCCATTCATGCGATCTACAAGTGGTTCCCCGACGAGAAGCGCACGCTGCCGACCGCGATCCTGTCGCAAGGCTCGGCGTTCGGCGTGATCCTGACGATGCCGGCGCTGGGCGCGATCATCAACACTTATAGCTGGCATCTCGCTTTCGGCGTGCTCGGTGTTGTCAGCCTGCTCTGGGCCGTCGCCTGGCTTGCGCTCGGCAAGGAAGGGCCGCTGGCGTCGACGTCAGCTGTCGTCGCCGACGAGCAACGGATCCCCTACTGGAGGCTCTTGACGTCGCGCACTTTCATCGGCTGCGTTGCCGCGACGTTCGGCGCCTATTGGGCGCTGTCGCTCGGGCTCACCTGGTTCACGTCGTTCATCATCGAAGGGCTGGGCTATACCCAGAAGCAGGCCAATTTCATCTCGATCCTGCCGTGGGTCTTCGGCGCGGTTGTCGTGATCCTGTCCGGTTGGATCTCGCAGCTGATGTTGGCGCGTGGCTTCACCACGCGTGGCGCGCGCGGCGTGCTCGGTTCGGTGCCCTTGATCGTCGGCGGCTGCATCCTCGCCACGCTGCCCTACGTTCCGACAGGTTGGCTGATGCCGCTGCTGGTGATCGGCTCCGGCCTGTGCGGCGCGATCTACGTGGTGTGTCCCGCGATGCTCGGCGAGTTTACGCCGGTGTCGCAGCGGGGCGCGATGATCGCGATCTATGGTGCGCTGTACACCTTGTCGGGCATTCTGGCGCCGCAGGTGATGGGCAATGTAATTCAGCACGCGACCACGCCGATGGCCGGCTACATGGGCGGTTTCACCATCAACGCCGCGATCATGGCGGGCTCGGGCGTGCTCGGCTTGCTGCTGCTGTGGCCGAACACCGAGCGTGCGCGCTTGACCGGCACGTCGCAGCCGGCGGGCGCGATCAAGGGCGCGATGTCGACGACATAAGCGGCGCGGCTTCCACCTCCAGAGGAGGGTGAAGCGCCCGCAGCTGGCGTCAATATCGAGTGCTTGTAGCCCGGATGCAGCGCAGCGAAATCCGGGGCGGTTTCTCCGCGCAGAGCATTTCCCGGATTGCGCTTCGCTTCATCCGGGCTACGGCTCCGCGCTCAATTCAAACCCTGCGCGCCACGCACCAGCCGGCCTGGACGCGCGCCGGTGGCCTTGCCTGCGCGCTGCGTCACCACGCCCGAGACGATCGTCGCGTCGTAGCCGTCGACCTGCTGCAGCAGGCGGCGGCCGCCGACCGGGAGGTCGTAATGCACCTTCGGCGGATGCAGATGCAGCCGGTCGTAGTCGATCACGTTGACGTCGGCCTTGAAGCCCGGTGCGATCACGCCGCGATCGGTGAGGCCGACCGACAGCGCGGTCTTGCGCGACTGTGCCGCGATCACGAACGGGATCGAGAGCTTCTCGCCGCGGCTGCGGTCGCGGGTCCAGTGCGTCAACAGATAGGTCGGAAAGCTGGCATCGCAGATGATGCCGCAATGCGCACCGCCATCGGACAGGCCGGGCACGGCGCTCGGCTCGCGCAGCATCTCGTGCACGGCATCGAGATTGCCGTCGGCATAGTTGAGGAACGGCACGTAGAGCATGCCGCGGCCCTCGTCGGTCAGCATCGCGTCATAGGCGAGCTCTTCCGGCTGCCGGCCCTGGCGCCGCGCCTGCGGGCCGAGCGCGTTCTCCGGCGGCTGCTCGTAGTTCGGCGGATTGCCCAAGAGATACATCTTGTCGTAGTTCGGCCGGAAGAACAGTGGATCGTCGGTCGCCGTGGCACTCTCGCTCAGGATCGCCGCGCGCACCTCGGGCCGCCGCAGATGTGCGAGCCGCTCGGCCAGCGGCAACTTCGCGATCTCGCGATAGCTCGGATGGGTCTGGAACGGATTGCGCGACAATTCGAGCCCGAGCAGCAGCCCGACCGGGCGTGCCGCGATCTGGGTGGTGATCGACAGGCCGCGGGCGGCGGCTTCATTGATGGTGTCCATGGTCTGCCGCCAGCGCCGCGGCGCCTTGTCGGCCTGCGCGACCGAGAACGAGATCGGGCATCTGGTATTCTCGGCGACCCGCAGCATCATCGGCAGGTCTTCGTGGACGGTGCTCTGGTCGAGCACGAATTGCAGCACGCTGCGGCCGACGCCGTGCATCGCGCCGGCGATCGCGGTCAACTCATCCTCGCCGGCCTTCAGCGTCGGCGTGTAGTCGCCGGTCGAGGTACGGTGATTGAGCGTGCGCGAGGTCGAGAAGCCCAGCGCGCCCGCGCGTACGGCGTCACCGGCGAGCGCCGCCATCTGCTTGTTGTCCTCAGGCGTTGCGGGATCGCGGCGCGCGCCGCGCTCGCCCATCACATAGACCCGTAGCGCCGCGTGCGGCAGTTGCGCGCCGATATCCATGTCGAAGCTGCGCTTCGACAGCCATTGCATGTAGTCGGGGAAGCTCTCCCAAGCCCAGGGAATGCCGGCCGAGAGCACCGGCTCCGGAATGTCCTCGACACCCTCCATCAGCTGGATCAGCCTGTTGTGGTCGCTCGGCCGGCACGGCGCGAAGCCGACGCCGCAATTGCCCATGATCGCTGTCGTGACGCCGTTCTGCGACGACGGCGTGATGTCCTGGCTCCAGGTCACCTGGCCGTCGTAATGGGTGTGGACGTCGACGAAGCCGGGCGCGACGAGCTTGCCGCGGGCGTCGATCTCGTCCTTGCCCTTCGCCGAGACCTTGCCGACTTCGGCGATCTTGCCGCCTGCGATCGCGATATCGGCTTCATAGAGATCGCCGCCCTTGCCGTCGGCGACGGTGCCACCGCGGATCACGAGGTCTGGGGTCGAGGTCATGGCGTTTTATCCCGAGGCTGTTCTTGGTTATGCGGCATCATGGGTGAGCCCTAGATGCTGTCAACCAGCGCCGGTGAGGCCCCGGGATGCGCTGGCTCCGATTTTGCCAGCGAGGACCGAGCGTTGCCGCCGGGCGGAAATTTGTTCCGCCTGACAAACCGCGTGGCGCGCACCCGCGACCGGCACCAGCCAGCAAGCCGGCGGCGGTTACGTACAACTCCACCGCGTGGATTTAAGCTACAATGCGCGGCCAATGCACGCCGCAATACAATGGATACGCCTTGTCTTTGTCGTGAAATCTTCATACACCACACCGGAGCGATATCATTGAATGAGCGGCGACCGGTCGTGATCGATGCGGGCACTGCCATTGCCGTCGGGCATGGCGATCAGGCGGAAGTCGAGCTCAAGCTGCTTGCGCCGCAAGGAAGCCTCGAAAAACTGCGCGAGGCACCCTGCATCGTTCAGCATGCGCGCAATCGCGGCGCATTTCACCGGCTGGAAACGGTGTATTACGACACCGCGGAGCGTCTGCTGTTTCAGCATGGCATGTCATTGCGCGTGCGACGCAACGGCAAGACCTTCACCCAGACGCTGAAACTTGCATCGAACAGTGCGCAGCCTTTGATGCGCCGCCAATGGGAGATGCAGGTTGAAGGCATCGTCCCCGATCTGAGGCGGTTTCCGGCCGACGAGGTCGGCGATCCCGTGGCGACGCTCGGCAACGACGCGCTGGTGCCGGTTTTCGCGACAAGGGTACGCCGCCACGCCCGGCAGCTCGATCTGCCCGATGCCTCGGTGGAAGTCGTCTTCGACGAGGGAACCATCGAGGCCGATGCGCGGCAGGAGGTTCTGTCGGAAATCGAGCTTGAACTGAAGAGCGGCAATGCCGGCGTCCTGTTCGATTTGGGAACGCAGTTGCTCGACGCGGCGCCGCTTCAGATCGGCACGCGCAGCAAGGCGGAACGCGGCTACTCCCTCGCGTTTGATGTCGCGCCGTCGGCGGCGAAGGCCGAGTCGTCAGGCATCAGCGCGGATCTTGTGGTCGACGACGTCATCGCCCGGCTGGTCGGCTCCTGCTGGCATCATCTCTTGAAGAATCACGCGGTGGCCGAGCAGGGAACCGACCCCGAAGGCGTGCACCAGATGCGGGTCGCGTTGCGGCGCCTGCGCACGATCTGTGCGCTGTTCCGGCGCGACATTCCATCGCCGGCCTTTGTGACGCTCAACGGCGAAGCGAGATGGCTGATGCGGCAACTCGGCAAGGCCCGGGATTGGGATGTGTTTGCCGAAACGACGATCACCCGCCTGGTCACCGCGGTTCCGGATATCGACCTCGATGGCCTCCGCAAGGCGGTCGAGCAGCGGCAGAAGTCGAGCTACGGCGCCTTGCATGGCGTTCTGGCCGACCCCCGTTGCAGCCGCTTCCTGCTCTCGTTGGGGCAGTTGGTGGAGCGCCGCAGCTGGCGCAACGAGATCGACAGCGACGCGCTGGCGATCCTGTCGCAACCGATGCCGCTGCTTGCCGATCGAATTCTGCAACGCTTGCATCGCAAGACGCTGAAGCGTGGTGCGGGCTTCCGCCGGCTCGATATCCATGCGCAGCACAATCTCAGGATCAACCTCAAGAAGCTGCGCTATGCGGCGGAGTTCTTCCTGCCGCTTTATGCCGTCCACGCGCCGGCCAAGCGCTACGTGAAACGGCTCGCCCGGCTGCAGAACAGCCTCGGGCGGGTGTGCGACATCGGCAGCACGCGCGTGCTGCTCCACACCATCGCGCAGGACGATCAGCCCGCGCTTCATCTCGGCATCGGCGCGATGGCCGGCTGGCTGGCGCGCGATCAGATCGCGGTGACAAAAGCGCTGCGCAAGAGCTGGCGACGCTTCAAGGCGACGCCGGTGTTTTGGGACCGGTGAGCTCTAATGCGGCCGCGCCTGGACCGCCATCGCGGAGGCCTGCGGCTTGCGCTCGGTCGCCAGCGCGAGCAGCACGGTCAGCACCATGAAGCCGACGGAGGCGCCGAACACCCAGTGCGGCATATGCTGGTCCATGATCCAGCCGAACAGCAGCGGGCTGACGATGCCGCCGAAGTTGAAGCCGGTGGAGACGATGCCGAAGGCGCGGCCGGAGGCGCCGGGCGGTGCCGCGTTGCGCACCATCATGTCGCGCGACGGCGCGATCACGCCGCCGAGGAATCCGGCGAGCCCCATCGCCAGCGTCAGCGCCACCGGCGGCAGGTTCATCAGCGCGATCAGCAGCACCAGCACGGCATTGACCGCGAAACAGGCCGCGGCGAACTGGCTGTGGCGATGGGTCCAGTCGGCGAGATAGCCGCCGGCGAGCACGCCCGCCGCGCTGGCGCCGAGGAACGCGGTCAGCGCAACGTTGGCGGTAGAAAACGATGCGCCGTAGCCGCCCATCAGCGCGACCACGCCGAAATTGTTGATGCCCGAGGTCGACAGGCTGAGCAGCGTGAAGAACGCGGTCAGCACCATCAGCGCCGGGGTGATCACGCTGGCTTTTGGCGCCGCATCATCCTTTGACTTGTTCTTGTTGGCGCCGGCATCGGGAATGCCGAGCACGATCAGGAACAGCGCCACCAGCGGTCCCACTGCGCCGGCCACGATCAGCGCGCCGAGGCCGCCGGCCGAGGCGACGAGGGCCGCCATGATCGCGGGCGCCACCGCGCCGCCGAGGAAGCCGGCAAAGGTGTGGATCGAGAAGGCGCGGCCCATCCGCGTCTCGTCCATATGCGCCGAGAGGATGGCGTAGTCGGCCGGATGATAGACGCTGTTGGCAAGCCCGAGCAGCACGGCGCAGGCGATCAGCGAGGTGTAGCTGAGATGCAGGCCGAGCCCGATCAGCGCACAGCCGCCGACGGTCAGCCCGATCAGCAGGATCTTGCGCGCGCCGATATGGTCGGCGAGGTAGCCGATCGGCGCCTGGGTCAGTCCGGAGACCACCGCGAACACCGTCAGCGCCAGGCCAAGTTCGACATAGCCGACGCCGAGCTGCTGCTTCAGGAACGGGAACAGCATCGGCAACACGAAGATGTGGAAATGGCTGACCCAATGGGCGACCGAAATCCCGGTCAGCGTGCGCAGCGCGCCGTCGGCCTTCGCTTGCTGCGGTGCGGCCAAAATGTCGACCATGTCTGTGACAACCCCACTTTTTCCAAAGCCCGGCAGGGCCGGCCGAAAATAGAGACTGGCCGCTAATTGTCCATGAACGCAGGCGCATGGCTGCCCCCGGCGCGGGCGTGCCGGATCGACACATGCGGCATTAAAGGCGGCGACAAAGTGCGGCGGCGCGGTGATGATCGGCCATGATCGACGCCAAAAAGCCGCTCCGCGTGCTGGTGTCGGAGGGCTCCAGCACCTCCGGCCGCGAGGCGATCACGATCCTGGGACTGGCCGGCCATCACGTCGAGGTCTGCGACCCCTCGCGCTGGTGCCTGGCGCGCTATTCCCGCTTTGTCCGCAAATATCACCATTGTCCGCCGCTGCGGTCGGATCCGGCCGGTTATCTCGGCTTCGTCGAGCGCCTGTTGGCGTCGCAGCATTTCGACGTGCTGCTGCCGACCCATGAACAGGGCTTCTTGTACGCCCGCGCCGCGCCCCGGCTGACGTCGCATACCGGCCTCGCACTGCCGGACTTCGCCAGTTATCGTGCCGTGCACAGCAAGGCCGGCTTCAGCCGCCTGCTCGACCAACTCGGCCTGCCGCAGCCGCCGACCCGGATCGTGAACTCGGCCGACGAGCTGCGCGACGGCCTGCGGTTTCCGTCTGTGGTCAAGACGTCGGTCGGCACCGCGAGCCGCGGCATCTGGTTCGTGCGCGACGCCGGTGATCTCAACCGCGCGCTCTACGATCTCGACTCCGCCGGCGACTTTGCCGGCGAGGTGCTGGCGCAGGATCTCATCACCGGCACTGTCGAGAAGGCGCAGTCGGTCTTCTCGCGCGGCATGCTGGTCGGCTTCCACGCTTACCGGCAAATCGCGGCCGGGGTCGGCGGCGGCGAGGCGATCAAGGAGAGCGTGAGCCGGCCGGCGATCCGCGCCGCGCTCGAGAGCATCGGTGCGCATCTCGGCTGGCACGGCGCGCTCTCGGTCGACGTCATCATGCCGCTCGACAGCGCGGCGCCGCTGTTGATCGACTGCAACCCGCGGCTGGTTGAGCCCATGAACGCGTACCGGTCGGGCACCGATCTGGTCGATCTGCTGCTGCGCGTCTCGCTCGGTGAGACGCCGGCGCCGCTGGCCGAAAGCCGCGCCGGGGTGCGCACGCATCTCGCCATGCAGGCGCTGCTCGGCAGCGCATCGCGCGACGGCACCCGGCGCGACCTGATCCGGGAATGCGGCCGCATCGCCGCGGGCGGGGGCCTCTACCGGGCAAGCACCGAGGAATTGACGCCGGTGCGGCTCGATTGGCTCAGCGCCCTGCCGCTGGCGATGACCACCGCCCTGCTGCTGGCCTCGCCGCCGATCGCCTCATCGCTGGCGCGCGGCGGCTTCGGCGCGCATCTGCTCGATCGCGGGAGTATTGCAAAGATAGAGAGCGAGGATTTCGCGTAACCCTATCCCCACGTCGTCCCGGGCAAGCGAAGCGCGACCCGGGACCCATAACCACCAGCGGTGATTGTTACGACGCGCAGGGGCCACAGCGCGCTTCAACATTTCGATCCTGTGGTTATGGGTCCCGGCCTTCGCCGGGATGCGACATATATCGCTTATCCCTCACAACGGCTCGTCATCGTTGCCGTAGCGGTCGAGTTTCGGCGTGGCGATGTCGCCATCCTCGTAATACTCGTCGTCCTGCTTCGATACAGGCGGCGGAGGCACCTTCGACTTGTCGTCAGTCTTCTCTTTGCTCTTGGCGCCGTCCTTGCTCATCCTTCCGGCCTTGGCCATCGGTTTCCCCTGCGCGGATCAAATCTTGTGCCGGAATTCTATCCCAGTTTGCGGGCACTCGTCATGTGAGGAAAGGGTGTGGTGGGCTCACATCCCGCCACACTCTCTCTTGTTTAAGCATGATCTTTTCGGAAAACCGGTCCCCACTTTTCCGGATCATGCTTTAAAACGTCGCGCCGGCCCTGACCATGTAGGTGCGGCCGGGCAGCGGGTAGGCCGAGAAGCGGCCTTCCGTGAACGTGCTTGCGATGGCGTAGTCGTAATACAGCGCGTTGAACAGGTTGTTGACGCTGAGTGACCAGAAGAAGCGGTCGACCTGTCCGCTCAGCTTGATATCGGCGGTGGCGTTGCCGGGGATTTTTGCTCTGGGTGTTGGCCTGGTCGTTGTCCATGATGCGCGAGCTCCAGGCCCGCACCGTAGCGTCGAACACCAGATAATTCTGCCAGATATTCCAGGTCACGCCGAGATTGCCGGTCGTGCGTGACACCAGCGGCACGTCGTTGCCGGCCCAGATGCCTTCGCGAAACACCGCGCGGGCGATCGCCATGCCGCCGCGCAAGGTGACGGTGTCGCTAACCTTGAGTGACGTGCTGGTCTCGGAGCCGTAGCGGCGGGTCGGATCGAGGTTGACGTTGTAGAACAGCACCGGATTGAAATGGATCTCGTTATCGAGATCCATCAGATAGATGCTGGTCTGGACCTGAAAGCGATCGGTCTTGACCCGGAAGCCGGCTTCGACGTCTTCAGATGTTTGCGTCTTGAGCTGAAAATTCTGCGGGATCGGGGCGAATGTCACCGGATCGAAGGCCGGCCCCGACGCAACGCGCTCGTCGACATCGGGCGTGCGGAAGGCGCGCGCAGCGCGGCCGAACACCGAGAAAATATTGGTGAAGCGATGCTCGACGCCGACATGCAATGCGTATTGCGTCTCGTTGCTGTCGAAGGGCGCGGCCTGGGTGTCGAAGGCGAACGGCGCATTCGGATCGTAGCGATCGCGCGCCGAGACGCTGGTATTCTGCACGCGCGCGCCATAGGAAAAATCGGTGGTCGGCAGCAGGCCGAGCGTGTGCTGCCAATAGCCGGCCACGCTCTGCTGCCCGATGTTGTAGACGTGGGTGGGGTCGACGCCCTGATAGGCGCCGCGGGCCTCGCGGAATGTCGAATCGTAGTAGTCGATGCCGGTCAGGATCGTGGACGGCATGCCCAGCATCATGGTCTTGGCGCTGAGCCGCGGGGTCAGCGACCAGGTCTGCAACGCCGCGTCATTGTAGGTCGAGGCGAAGCTGATGGTCGGCACTGTGCCGAAGAAGCCGCTCTGCGTCTCGCGCTGCCGCCAGCCGCCGTCGACGATCAGGTCGACGCCGTTCACCAGTGTTTTGGTGAAGCCGGTCGTGACGCTCGCGGTTTGCTGGTTGGCGTAGTCGAACGGCGTCGCCGCGCCGCGACGATCGGTCAGCAGCTCGTTGACGCCGATCGACGGATCGACCAGCCGTCCGCCGGGCAGGCCGAGCTTCTGGTCGCTCCCGGTGACGGTGAGGAAGGCGGTCAAATCTGATGCCGTGTAGTTGACGGTGCCGATGGCGTTGCGCTGATCGAGCGCATTGTTGACGCGGTAGCCGTCGGACTTGATGCCGTTGCCGTAGAACGAGGTCGACCATGGCCCTGCACTCAGCGCGGCGGAGACCGCGGCCATCCGGGTGTTGAACGAGCCAACTCCGGCTTCGGCGCGCATCGTGGCCGGCGGACCACCGGCGCCGGTTTTGGTGATGATGTTGACCACGCCGCCAACTGCGTTGTCACCGTACAGCACTGCGCCGCTGTTGCCGCGCGTGATCTCGATCCGCTCGATCGAATCGAGCGGGATCGTGGTGAGATCGAAGCCGGCCTTGTCCACGTCGTTGAGGCGGCGGCCGTTGAGCAGGAACAGCGTGTTGTCGGTCGCAAACGCGCCGAAGCCGCGCAGGTCGACCGAGGTCTTGGCGCCGTTCGGCCCGCCATAGGGGGTTTGCAACTGCACGCCCGGCACCTGCGCGAGGATCTCGGGCAGCGATTGCGACGGCGAATGCGCGATGTCATCGGCCGTGATCACGGTCGAGGAGGAGCCGACGATGCCGGCGAATTGGCGGCCGCCGCTGCTGCCGCCGGTGCCTGTGGCCGTGCCGGCTCCAGCCGAGCTCGATCCGGCGCCGCTACCCGCATGGCTGCTCTGGGTGGTGCCCGGCGCCGGGCGCCGCGGGGCCGGGGTCTCGTCAGCGGGCGGTTTGGCGCGGGTAACGTTCTGGTCACCGGATCGGCTGACTTCGATCGCCGGCAGCTGATCGGGAACGGGCGCCTGCTGCGCCCGCGCCGTTGAGACGATGATCGTCGGCAAGATCATCGTCGACGCGAGCAGAAGCGCGCGGCGCCGATCGGGTGGGAAGGAAAACATGGACGAGACCTCGGCAACGTCAGTGGCACGTCACCGCGAAGCAGCCTCACCGTCGTGCTTGCCGCATCAGGTGAAGCTCATGCCTGTACTCCCCGACCGGCATCCTCGCGTGTGACCACGGCTGACGGCAGGTCTCCTGGCTCGCGGGTCGTTACCCTTCGTCGCCTTCCCAGGACCGAGATTCCCAGTGGCCTGTGACGAAGGATTCACCGCATACAGTTGCGGGGGCAGCCGCGGCGTTGGGGAAGTTTCCCCGTACCGCATTCCCTTTTCATCTCATGAAAGAACCGTCATGGTCATCTAGGGTTCGGCTGCGCAGCAAAGTCAATCCGGCGGAAGTCGGGCACCGGCCGCACGGCCACGGTTTTTGTCGGGTGTCGCTTGTCTGCCACGGCGATCGCTGTAAGAGCATGGATGAGATGAGCGTGCAGGATTTTGCCTTGGCGGCCGAGGTCGCGGCGCGGCGGCGGTGGGGCGCCACCGCGGCGCTGCTCGCGCTCGTGCTGCTGCTGTGCGTGGTCTCGCTCGGCATCGGGCCGGTGCGGCTGCCGCCGCTCGCGGTGATCGAGGCGCTGTTCGGGGGCGACAGCGACGTCGCGCAGGTGATCGTGCGCGAGATCCGGCTGCCGCGCACCATTCTGGCATTCGCGATCGGCGGCATTCTCGGACTGTCGGGCGCGGCGCTGCAGGGCCTGCTGCGCAATCCGCTGGCCTCGCCGTCGCTGTTCGGCGCGCCGCAATCGGCGGCGTTCGGCGCGGTGCTGGTGATCGCGCTCGGCCTCGCCGATGTGCGGTCCTACGCGCTGCCGGTGGTGGCGATCATCGCCGCCTTCGGCTCGGTTTTCGCGCTGCTCGCGATCGCCGGCCGCAATGCCGGGCTGTTGATCCTGATTCTTGCCGGGCTTGCGATCTCGAGCTTCGCGGGAGCTGCGACCGCGCTGGTGATGAATCTCTCCAGCAATCCCTTCGTGGTGCTGGAGATCGCGTTCTGGCTGCTCGGCTCGCTGGAGGACCGCAGCTTCCAGCATGTCACGCTGGCGCTGCCCTTCATCGTCGCGGGCGCGGCGATCCTGCTCAGCCAGGCGAGCGCCTTCCGCGCGCTGACGCTCGGCGAGGAGGCCGCGCAGAGCCTCGGCCTCGATGTCGGACGGCTGCGGCTCTTGGTGATCACGGGCGTGGCGCTCGGTGTCGGCGGCGCGGTCGCGGTGACCGGCACGATCGGCTTCATCGGCCTCGTCGCGCCGCATCTGATGCGCCCCGTGATCGGGCACGATCCGGCGCGGCTCTTGGTACCGAGCGCGCTGACCGGCTCGGCGCTGCTGCTCGCGGCCGATATCGCGGTGCGCATGATCCCCTCGACCACGGATATCAAGGTTGGCGTGCTGACCTCGATCATTGGCGTGCCGTTCTTCCTTTACCTGATCATGCGCGAGCGCCGCGCGCTCGGTGGAGGCGTGGCATGACGCTGCTCTCCGCCACCGCGCTCAATGCCTCGCTCGGCAGCCGCAAGGTGCTGCACGATATCTCGCTGTCGCTCGCTGCCGGCCATCTGGTCGCGCTGGTTGGACCGAACGGCGCCGGCAAGACCACGCTGCTGCGCGCGCTCGCCGGACTGATTCCATCCGACGGCGAGATCCGGATCGGCGGCGATGCGCTGGCCTCGCTGCCGCTGCGCGAGCGGGCGAAACGTTTTGCGTATCTGCCGCAGGGACACATGGTGCACTGGCCGTTGCCGGCGCGCGATATCGTCGCGCTCGGCCGCTATCCGCATGGCGCGACCGATCCGGCGCGGCTGTCACCGAAGGATATGGAGGCGGTGCTGCGGGCGATGCAGGCGGTCGACGTCACGGAGTTCAGTGATCGCCGCGTCACCGAGCTCTCCGGCGGCGAGCGCAGCCGCGTCGCGCTGGCGCGCGTGCTCGCGGTCGAGGCGCCGGTGATTCTCGCCGACGAGCCGACCGCCTCGCTCGATCCGCGCCACCAGATCGACGTGATGCAGAAGCTGCGCGACGTCGCCGACACCGGCGTGCTTGTCATCGTGGTGACGCATGACCTCGGCCTGGCCGCGCGCTTTGCCGATCATGTGCTGGTGCTGTCGGAGGGGCGGCTGGCGGCACAAGGCGCGCCGGTGGAAGCGTTGTCCGGGAGCGTCCTCGCGAGCGTGTTCCGGATCAGTGCCTACCGCGCTGAATTCGAGCGCGAGGCGGTCATCGTGCCCTGGGCCGACGTCTGATGCGCGCGTGGCGTCTCGCAGCCTTGGCCGCGGCGGCATGGATCGTGTCGTGTGGTGCCGTGTCCGCCGCCGGACCGCGCATCGTCTCGATGAATGTTTGCAGCGACCAGCTCGTGCTGTCGCTGGCCGACCCGGACCAGATCATTGGCCTGAGCCGCTTTTCGCGCGATGCCTGGCAATCCTGGGCTGCCGAGCAGGCGCGACACTTTCCGCTTCTGTCCGGCGGCGCCGAAGACGTGCTGCTGCTCAAACCCGACATCGTCGTCGTCAGCCTGTTCGACAAACGCGCGACGCGTGACTTGCTCAAGGCCAACGGGCTGCATCTCGTCGAATTCACCGTGCCGCGCACGCTGGACGAGGTGAGGGACCAGATCCGCGCGATGGGCGATGTGGTGCGGCATCCGGATCGTGCCGAGGTGGAGATCGCGCGCCTCGATGCGGCGATCGCGCGGGCGAGGATGGTGGCGGGCGCGCATCATTATCGCGTGCTGCCGCTGGAGCGGCGCGGCTTCGTGCCGGGCGACCAGAGCCTCATCAACGCGCTGCTGGCGGCAACCGGCCTGACCAATGCGGCGGGTGAACTCGGCCTCGGTGCAGGCGGATTTGCCTCGCTCGAGGCCATCGTGAAGTTGCAGCCGGATTTCATCCTGGTGTCGGAGGCCGGCGATCGCGCCGAGGATGAGGGCCGCGCCTTCCTGCTGCATCCGGCGCTGGAGCGCCTCTATCCGGAGCGCAAGCGCATCGTGCTGCCGGAGCGGCTCACGGTGTGCGGCGGCGTGATGTTGGCGGACGCGCTGGACCGGCTGACGGAAGAATTGCAGCGCGTGACGCGGTGACTCCCCGCTTTCCGTCATCCTGAGGTGCGAGCGGAGCGAGCCTCGAAGGATGCACGGCCCGGATGCATCCTGGTGTTCGCGGAGGAAGTGGGGCCGTCGCCCTTCGAGGCTCGCCGAAGAGGCTCGCACCTCAGGGTGACGGTGAAATACTTTCCTGCGGCTACAGAATCATCCCATCACCACCGGCCCGCCGGCCTTCTTCCAGGCATCGATGCCGCCCTCGATATGGGCGGTGTTCGCCAGTCCCGCCTTCTTCGCAGCGGCCACCGCCATCGCCGAACGTTCGCCGAAGGCGCAGAAGAACACGACGCGGCGGCCGGTCGCGGCCGCCACTTCGCGCAGCATGCCGCCGGGCAGCAGGCCGGCGCCGATTCCCGGATAGGGCGCGTGCAGCGCGCCGGCGAGCGTGCCGTGCTTGGCGCGTTCGGCGCTCTCGCGCAGATCGACCAGCAGGATATCGGGTCGGCCGAGGCTTGCGATCGCGTCGCGCGCGCTGAGTGAGAGGCCTTCCTTGGCAAGCTCGTCCTGGTGCAGGCCGACATGCATGTTGGCGGGCACCACGACGTCCATCAGCTTCGGGTTCGGCAAATTGAGGTTGTTCATCAGCTCGACATAATCGTCGATCGATTTGACTTGCAGCCGCGGATTGTAGCGCTTCTCCTCGCCGATGGTGGAGACGGTGTCGCCCTTGTAGTCGTGCGCGGGGAACACCATGGTTTCCTCCGGCAGCTTGAGCAGGCGGTTGAAGATCGAATCATATTGCGCCCGCGCGCTGCCGTTCTGGAAATCGGTGCGGCCGGTGCCGCGGATCAACAGCGTGTCGCCGGTGAAGACGCGGTCGCCCATCAAGTAACTATAGGAATCGTCTGTGTGGCCGGGCGTGTACATCGCCTCGAGGCAGAGGCCCTCGATCGTCACCCTGTCGCCATCGGCAACGCGCATCGAGACCACATCGGCCTTGCTCTGCTCGCCCATGATGGTGATGCACTGGGTGCGGTCGCGCAGTTCGCCGAGGCCGGTGACGTGATCGGCGTGCAGGTGGGTATCGACGGCTTTCACCAGGCGGAGATCGAGTTCCTGCAACAGCTTGCAGTAGCGATCGGCTTTCTCCAGCACCGGATCGAGGATCAGCGCCTCGCCGCCGGCACGGCTCGCGAGCAGATAGCTGTAGGTGCCGGACACGCTGTCGAAGAGCTGGCGAAAGATCATGACGGCTTACCCATTCTCCGGTGCGAGTCATGGAGAGGATATTATTCCATGGATTTGGTCTGTTCAAAGCAAATCCATCCCCTGAGTTCAATCTCTGACCGTCACCCTGAGGAGCCGCGAAGCGGCGTCTCGAAGGGTCGACGGCCCGGCTCCTTCCGCGAGGCATATTGGCACGCGGAAACATTGGGGCCGTGCATCCTTCGAGACGCCCGCTACGCGGGCCCTCCAGCGACAACGGCAAAGCCGTTGCACGGGGGTGACGGTTGTATGGTGTGCGAATGGCGGCGGCAGGCGGGCGGCGCCGCCAGCGCGATCACAGCACAGCCGAGCGCCGCGAGGAGCGTGCGCCGCATCATCCGCGCCTCGCGATGCCCGGATTGTCCTCGACGCCTTTCAGCGTCACGCCGGGCTCGTTGCGGTTCGGCGGCCGGCCGGCGCGCAGATGTCTGGCAACAACATCCCAGATCGGCGCACCGCTCTGCTGGTTGACCGACGCCCAGCCCGCGACCTTGTAGTGCTTGCCGGCTTCGAGATGCTTGCCGTTGCCGAGCTTCAGCTCGGAGGTGCGCTTGCCGACGCTCTCGCCGGGCGTGCAGGTGTAAGCGAGGCCGCCGACGCGGACCATGTCGCCGCCCTGCTGATAATAGGGATCGGTATTGAACAGATTGTCGCAGACGTCTTCCAGCACGTCCTTGATCTGGCTGCCGGTCATGGTCGCGACGTAAGTCTCGGGATAGGTGATTGCGGTTTCCGATAGCACGTCTTCCATCGTGACCGGCTGACCTGCCAGCGTGGTGAGGCCCCAGCGGAAGCCGGGCGACAGCGCAATCTCGGCGTCGAGCTCGTTCAAGAGCGCATCGCAGATCAACTGGTCGACGGTGCCGGAGAAATTACCGCGGCGGTAAAGCAGGCGATCGGCGGTCCCGAGCTTGTCGCTCCAGTCATCGACATGCGGTTCGCGCATCTTGTCGATCAGCGCCTGCATCGCGGGATCGGGCTTCAACAGCTCGGCGAAAACCGGCAGCAGCCGGTAGCGGACATTGGCGACCTTGCCCTTGGCGAGATCGAGATCGAGCACGCCGAGGAACTTGCCGTTGGAGCCGGCATTGGTGACCAGCGTGACGCCGCCGGCATTGGTCACGGTGATCGGGATCGGGATCGCGTCGTGGGTGTGACCGCCGAGGATGACGTCGATGCCGGTGACGCGGCTGGCGAGCTTGAGGTCGACATCCATGCCGTTATGCGACAGCAGGATCACCGCCTCGACCTTGTCGTCGTTGCGATGGCCGTCGACGAGCTTTTGCAGCTCCTCGTCGCGGATGCCGAACTTCCAGTCCGGCGTGAAGCGCTTGGGATGGGCGATCGGCACGTAGGGGAAGGCCTGGCCGATGATCGCGACGCGATGGCCGCCGATCTCCTTGATGACGGACGGCTTGAACACCCGCCCCGAGGCTGGATCGAACGCCTTGGCGTCGTTGAACGCGGCTTCCTCGGTCAGGAACACGTTCTGCGCCAAAAACTCGCCCTTGAAGCGGGAGAGATTGTCGCGCAGCACCTGCTCGCCATAGGTGAACTCCCAATGCCCGGTCATCGCCTCGATGCCGAGCAGGTTGGCGGCCTCGACCATGTCGGCGCCGTTCATGGCGTTGGCGAGGCCCGTGCCCTGCCAGAGGTCGCCCCCGTCGAGCAGGATCGAGCGCTTGTCGCCGACGTCGGCGCGCAGCTTGTCGACCAAGGTCTTCAGATGCGCAAAGCCGCCGAGCCGGCCGAAGCGGCCGGCGGCCTTCTCGAACTCGACGCAGGTGAAGGCATAGGCGTCGGCGCTGTCGGGCCGGATGCCGAAGCGGTCGAGGAACGCCTTGCCGACCAGGTGCGGCGGCTGGCCGGCCATCGCGCCGACCCCGATATTGACGCTGGATTCGCGGAAGAACACCGGCTTCAGCTGCGCATGGGTGTCGGTCATGTGCACGATGCGGGCGTTGCCGAAGCGTTCGAGGTCGTAGACGCTGGCGGTATCCGCGCCGCGCGCAAAGCGGGGCAGGCCGGCCACAAGCGTCGCGGCGACTGACCCTCTCAAGAAATCCCGGCGGCGGATGATCATCGCTCTCTCCGCGCGGCCCCTGGCAGCGCGCCTTTAACGAACTTCCATGTCCTTCCAGCGTTCCTTTTCGCTGGTGGCCTGGAAGATCGATGCCTTTGCCAGCGCCTCGGCCTCCTTGGCCAGGGCGACTGCGGTGTCGAAATCACCAGCCTCACCGGCCTTTTTTGCGGCTGATAGCGTCGCGGCCGTCGTGGTCCACTGGTTGCGCAGGGAGCCTGCTTGCTTGTTGGCGGCCTCAGCCGCGGCATAGGCCGCCTGGTAGTCGGCCTCGGAGGCGGCGAGGGCGCCGGATGCCGCTGCAATCAGCAGGGCTGACGCCGCGACGACCGCTCGGACGGCTGCGCTCATGGCCGTGCTCCCGGCCCCGAGATCGGCAGGCCATTGCTGACATAGGACAGATAGTATTCGAGGTTGCGGTACTCGTCGTCCTGCGGATTGAGCGGCACGCCGCGGATCTGGCTGTTGCAGGTGGTGAAGCGGCGGCTGGTGGTGCCCATGCCCGACCATTCCGAGCGGTAGATCGGCATCGCGTTCAAAATGCCGAGCGCCGGCGCCAGCACCTCGGCGCGGATCCGCTCGCCCGGGCTCTGGATGTGGCAGGTGGCGCAGGAGAAATTAAGCTGGCCGCGGCGGGTGTAGAAATACTCCTTGCCCTTCTGGTAGGCCTCCAGCGCGCGCGGATCGTTCGGGATCTTGATGTCCATCGGCTTGCCGCGCGAGGTGAAGGCCATGTAGGCGGTCAGCGCCGCCATGTCGTCCTTCACATAGGAGAACGGCGCCTCGCCATTGGCCTCGCGGCAGCGGTTGAGCGCGAGCTCGAGCGTGACGACCTTGCCTTCCTTCTCGTCGAAATAGGGATAGTTCTGGCGGATGCCGATGCCCTTGTTCGGAAAGCAGTCGGCGTAGCTCTTGCCGTTCTTGAACGGCGTCGCGAACATCTCCTTGCCGGCCTCGAGCGAGAACTCGTAGGGCGGAAACTGCTCCTTCTCTTCCCACTGCCTGTGCAGGTCCTCATTCATCGAATACGGACCGTTGACGAAATCCTCCAGCTTCAGCTTGGGGAATTTGCTGGTGAAGAATTTCTGGAACGCGGCCTTGTCGGCGGCGGGATCGACGCTGTCGGCCGCGCGCGCCGGCGAACAAGCCAGCACGCCAAGCGCGAGCATGGCCGTTGCTGCGCGGATTGCGAGGCGCCCCGTCATTGAATCTTCGCCGTGGCGGTGTCGGTTGCGCCCTTGTTGTCGACCCAGCTGACCTTCAGGTCGTCGCCCTTCTTGCCGCCCTTGAAGGCGAACTTGACGTAGGGGTCCTTCGACACGCCGCCGCCCCAGTGGGCGACGAACACCGGCTTGCCGTCATATTCGAAGGTCAGCACCTGGATGAAGTGCGGCGGGATGATCTCGCCCTTGGCGTCCTTGACGAAGCCGGAATCCATCGGATGCTGGATCAGCGCCTGCACCTCGGTGGTGTCGCCGTTTGACGTGGCGCGCACGCGAATGCTCGATGCCATCTTGACTGTTCCTCGATTGAACTCAGCCGCCGCAGCCGCCGACGGTGACCTTGATTTCCTTGCTTGCGCTGTAGAGCTTGCCGCCGGCCTCGACGATCACGGTGACGTTGCTGGTCTTGGCCATCTTGATGCGGTTGGCGACGCTCGGCAGCGTGCCGGCCGGAATCTTGTAAGAGGCGACCAGCGAGATCGGGTTCTCGCTCACCAGGAACGAGATCGAGGTGACGTCTGCCAGCGTCGTGGTGGCGGAGATCGGCACCACGGCGCCGTTCTCGGCGATCTCGGGCGCGTCCATCTTGACCTTGTCGGAGGGCTCGGCGGTCTTGCCGTAGAGCGCCTTGATCGCGTCGGCCTCGGTCTTCTGCTTGAACGCCTCTTCCGGATATTTGTCGTTGGCGGCGGCCAGCGCCCGCGGCACGTCGTACGGAATGACGCCGAGGCCGATCAGCGCGGCGACGCCCGCGCCCTTCAGCAGCAGGCGGCGTGTTCCGGAAAATTCACTGGTCGTGATGTTCATCGAAAAACTCTCCTCAAGCGGTACGGCGTCACAAGGTTTGCAGGAAGTCCACCACCGCGTTGATTTCCTTTTCGCTCAAAATCCGATTTCGGCCGAACGGCGGCATCACGGTCTGCGGGTTGCGCTTGGTCTCGTCGGTCACGATCGCGATCAACTCGTCGCGGCTGTACTTGGCCTTGAGGCCGGTCAGCTCGGGGCCGATCGTGCCGGGCAGGTCGCCGCCCTTGATGACATGGCAGGTCAGGCAATTGCCCTTGCCGCGGTCGAAGGCGAGCTTTTGGCCCTCGGCGGCGGATTGCGCCTGCGCGGGCGCGGCCATGGCGATGCCTGCCAGCAATGCCAGGACGAAGGCTGACTTGACGAAAGTGGCGATCAAGGACGTTTCCCGGGCTTCAATCTCGATGATCCCATCGCAATATAAAGAGTGCAAAGCACAAAGGCCATCGGCTGGCAATGTGGAGAATAGGCGTGTTGCGACGGGGTTAATGACAGAGCGACAGTGCACATAGGTTAGACCCGTCACCCTGAGGAGCGCGCTCTTGCGCGCGTCTCGAAGGGTCGACGGCCCGACTGTGGCCGTGCATCCTTCGAGGCTCGCAAGAGCTCGCACCTCCAGCGACAAAGGCGAAGCCTTTGCGCGGGGATGACGGGTTGGATGGTATGCGATGCGGGTTCCGCTTTTGCGGGTTGCGGCTCAACTGTCTATGTACGGCTAGCAGGAGAAGCGTCGTGGCGGAGTTCGTGGTGGAGTTCGGCAAGGACGGCAGGCCGGTCGAGGCCGACGGGCGGCTCGACGCGGCAGCATTCCATCGCAATCACCAGCCGATCTGGGCGGTCCTGAAGCATTACCTCGCCGGCCAATCCGGCGACGTGCTGGAGGTCGGTAGCGGCACCGGCCAGCATGTCGTCTATTTCGCCGGCCAGACGCCCGACATCATCTGGTGGCCGAGCGATCTCCACGCCGCGCATCTGCGCAGCATCGAGGCCTGGCGCGTGCATGCCGGCTTACCCAACATCAAGCCGCCGCAGCCGATCGATCTGTCCGACCCGGCCTGGTCGCCGGCCGCGTCGGACGGCAAAGGTCCGGACAAGCTGCTCGCGATCTTCTGCGCCAATGTGATTCATATCGCGCCGTGGCGCGTCGCCGAGGGCCTGTTCGCCGGCGCCGGGCGGCATCTGCGCGCCGATGGCCGGCTGTTCCTCTACGGCCCGTTCAAGCGCGGTGGCAAGCACACCGCGCTCAGCAATGCCGTGTTCGATACATCCTTGCGCGAACGCGATGCCGAGTGGGGCGTGCGCGATATTGCCGATGTCGAGGCGCTGGCGGAGCGCGTCGGCCTGAAGCTCGGCGGCAGCTTCGAGATGCCGGCCAACAACATGATCCTGATGTTCGTCCGACCGTAGATCGTAGGTGGATTAGCGAAGCGCAATCCACCATCTTGCGATCTCCAATGGGAGCAATGGCGGGTTACGCTTACGCTAACCCGCCCTACGCATCTCCGCTCAATCGTGGCACTAGCCGTCCCTGCGGCTGCATAGTCGCGCGTTCCGTTGTTGTGTGATTTGACACACCGAGGTGTGTGAAATAGCATACATCGACGACGGAGGCCACGATGAAGAGACGGCTTTATCCGGCTGTGCTGGAGCGCGGGCCGCGCGGCGCGTTCGGAGCATGGTTTCCGGATTTTCCCGGCTGCGTTGCCGCGGGGCGATCGCAGGAGGAGGCGATCGAGCGCGCCGAGCATGCGCTGGCACAGGCGGTCGACGGTTGGGTCGAGCAGGGCAAGCCATTGCCGGAGCCGACGCCGATCGAGCGCATCGTGGCGCCGAAGGGCTCCGACGTCGCCGCCTTCTTCATGGTCGGCGTCGATCCGCCCGATCCGTCCGAGCGGGTCAATGTCTATCTGCCGAAAAGCCTGATCGCGCGGATCGACAAGCGGGCCGCCGAGCTCGGCATGAGCCGTTCGAGCTTCTTCGGCTTTGCGAGCTCGCTCGCGCTGGAATGGCCGGGCGGCTATCCGCGCGGCGCCCCGATCGCGCCGCGCTCCAAGGTGCACAAGACCGGCGCGCTGCGCGCCGAGAAGCGCCCGGGCAACAAGCCTGCGCGGTAGGAAGTAGCAATTGGGCGGCGCCAGCTTTTCCCCGTCACCCTGAGGAGGCCGCGCAGCGGCCGTCTCGAAGGGCCACGGCCCGGCTTGCTCCACGAGGGGTTCGTCAGTCGCTGAGACAGCGGGGCCGTGCATCCTTCGAGACGCCGCTCCGCGGCCCCTCAGGATGACGGGACCGATAGAAGTGTCGGCCTGTCATGGCGCGACATGAGAGCGCTACGGCCCCCGTGCGCCTCCCGCATGGCCTGCGTCCGTTTGCGCCGGTTGCTCGGCCTGCACCCGCTCTCCATAGTGGCGGCGATTGGAGGCTCCCGCCGGGGCTTCAGCGCGGGAATCCCGATGATCGACGTGACAGCTGCCGATGAGACGAGCGACGACGCGCGGGCGCGCAGCAATGTGTGGCGGCTTGCGGCGGCGCAGGCGCTGACCGGCGCCAATTCGGCGGTGATCTTCGCCACCGGCTCGATCGTTGGCGCGACGCTGGCGCCGAACGTCGCGCTCGCCACCGTGCCGCTCTCGATGTATGTGCTCGGCCTTGCCGCCGGCACGCTGCCGACCGGTGCGATCTCGCGCGCCTACGGCAGGCGCGTCGCCTTCATCGTCGGCACCTTCTGCGGCACGCTGACCGGCGCGCTCGGTGCCTGGGCGATCCTGCATTCCTCGTTCTGGCTATTCTGCGGCGCGACCTTTCTCGGCGGGCTCTACGGCGCCGTTGCGCAGTCCTATCGCTTCGCGGCGGCCGATGGCGCCAGCGTCGCGTTTCGGCCCAAGGCGGTGTCCTGGGTGATGGCCGGCGGCGTGTTCGCCGGCGTGCTCGGACCGCAGCTCGTGCAATGGACCATGGAGATCTGGCCGCCCTATCTGTTCGCGTTCTCCTTCGTGATGCAGGCGCTGGTCGCGCTGGTGGCGATGGCGGTGCTGTCGGGTGTCGATGCGCCGAAGCCCGCGGCGGCCGATCTGCATGGCGGCCGTCCGCTGCTCGAGATCGCCACGCAGCCGCGCTTCATTGCCGCAGCGCTGTGCGGCGTGATCGCCTATCCGATCATGAACCTGGTGATGACCTCGGCGCCGCTCGCGATGAAGATGTGCGGGCTGTCGGTCAGCGATTCCAATTTCGGTATTCAATGGCACATCGTGGCGATGTACGGCCCGAGCTTCTTCACGGGCTCGCTGATCGCGCGGTTCGGTGCGCCTCGCATCGTCGCGCTCGGGCTGGCGCTGGAGGCGGTGGCCGCGATGATCGGGCTGTCGGGGATCACGGCGCCGCACTTCTGGGCGACGCTGTTCGGGCTCGGGGTCGGCTGGAATTTTGCCTTCGTCGGCGCCTCTGCATTGGTGCTGGAAACGCACCGGCCGCAGGAGCGCAATAAGGTGCAGGCGTTCAACGATTTCCTCGTCTTCGGCATGATGGCGATCGGCTCGTTCTCGTCCGGCCAGCTGCTCGCGCATTACGGCTGGAATGCGGTCAACATGGTGGTGTTTCCGCCAGTGCTGCTCGGGCTTGCCGTGCTGTCGCTGGCCTCGTTCGCCCGGCGGCGGGCGAAATTGCGCGCGGTGGAAGAAATCCCGGGCCCGAGAATCTAAGCCGTAGGCTTAGAAACTTGCCGGAAGTGCACGGTCCGATCAGAAGCCATACTTCTTCGGGTTTGCGAGCACGGTGTCTGCAACGACATGCGGTTCACGAACCTCAACCCGCTCCAGCAGCTCGATCATCGTACGACGATCTCGCCGGCGTACCGCCTCATCCCACTGGTCAACAATGCCGACATGCGCAAGCCGCTCGTTGACCGTCATGCCCCCCAAACTGGGTCCGTCCCGCTCACTCATAACAGCAGCCTGGCACGACAAAGCCCGTTTCGCCAGATTTATGGGTTCGCGGCCCAATGCCCTGCTGCCAGTTGCTGACACTTCGACCTGTTTCGAAATGACTGGCTTGCACGGCTCCTTACATCGTGGGAACGGATCAATCCGGTCCTGACGATGTGAGAAGCAAGAGCAAGAAATGGACGCATCCTCGCCCATGCAAACAGACGAATCCTCGCTCGGTTATGAGGGCTGGCGCATTGTCGTGGTCTGCTTCCTGCTTGCGACCTTCGGCTGGGGATTGGGCTTCTACGGCCAGAGCGTCTATGTCGCCGAGCTGCAGCGGCTGCACGGCTGGCCGGCGTCGCTGATCTCGTCGGGCACCACTTTCTTCTATCTGTTCGGCGCCGCGCTGGTCGCCTTCGTCAGCGAGGCGATCAAGGCATTCGGCGCGCGCAGCTGCCTGATCGCCGGCACCTTGGCGATGGCGGTCGCGGCGGTTGCGATCGGCGAGGTGCGCGCGCCCTGGCAGCTCTACCTTGCCGATGCGCTGCTGGCGTTCGGCTGGGCCGGCACCAGCCTCGGCATCATCACCAACACGCTCGGCCTGTGGTTCGACAAGAAGCGCGGCATGGCGATCAGCCTGGCGCTGAACGGCGCCAGCTTCGGTGGCATCGTCGGCGTGCCGCTACTGGTCGCCGGGATCGGCGCGTTCGGCTTCTCCGGCGCGATGATCGCGGCGGCGGTGTTGCTTGTCGTGGTGATGGTGCCGGTCATCCTGATCTTCGTTGGCCAGCCGCCGGTTCATCTGCACGCGGTGACGTCAGCGGCCGCCGATGCGCCGTCGGCGACGCAGGTGCGCGGCAATGCGCTGCGCGACCTCCGCTTCCTCTCGGTCTCGATCGCGTTTGCGCTGGTGCTGTTCGCCCAGGTCGGCTTCATCGTCCACCTGATCGCCTATCTCGATCAGGTGATCGGCCGCGAGCGAGCGACGGTGGCGATGGCGTTGTTGACCGCAATGGCCGTGGTCGGCCGCGTCTCGTTTTCCTTTGTGATCGACCGGCTCAACCAGCGGCTGGCGTCGGCGCTGTCGTTCGTCAGCCAGGCGATCGCGCTCGCGCTCATCATCAACATGCACAATGATGGTGTGCAGATCGCCGCTTGCGCACTGTTCGGCTTCTCGGTCGGCAATCTGATCACGCTGCCGGCGCTGATCATGCAGCGCGAATTCGATCCGCGCGCATTCGGCGTGCTGGTCAGCCTGATCACCGCGATCAACCAGATCACCTACGCCTTCGGCCCCGGTGTGGTCGGGCTGCTGCACGACCTCTCCGGCAGCTACACGTTGCCGTTTTATGGCTGCGTTGGGCTGGAGCTGATCGCGGCAGCTACGATCATGATGAAAGCGAAGTAGCCCGGATGAAGCGCAGCGCAATCCGGGACCGCTCGCTCGATTGGCAAGAAGCCCCGGATTTCGCTTCGCTGCATCCGGGCTACGAATTCCTTCCGCGTTGCGGAATTACGCCACCCGCTGCTTCAGCAGATCCTCGAGATCCAGCCGCCGCGTGAACATCGAGAGCTTGCCGTCCGCGCCGCGCGGCCATTCGGCTTCGGGCCGGTCCCAATACAGCTCGACGCCGTTCTCGTCGGGATCGCGCAAATACAGCGCCTGGCTGACGCCGTGGTCGCTGGCGCCGTCGAGCTGGATGCCCGCCGAGATCACCCGGTGCAGCGCGTCGGCGAGCGCCGGGCGGGTCGGATAAAGAATGGCGGTGTGGAACAGGCCGGTGGTGCCCGGCGGCGGCGGGCGGCCGCCTTTGCTCTCCCAAGTGTTGAGGCCGATGTGGTGGTGATAGCCGCCGGCCGAGATGAAGGCTGCGTCCGCGCCCATGCGCTGCTGCAGCTCGAAGCCGAGCACCCCGCAATAGAAGCCGAGCGCGCGCTCGAGATCGGCCACCTTGAGGTGGACATGCCCGATCCGCGTGCCCGCGACGATAGGGGGATTTTCCGGCATGGCTTGGCTCCGTTGGCAACACTGCCTTGCCGTCAGGGGCAAGACTTCAGGGGCTAGACCTCAGGGGCAAGGCTTCGCCCGCCTGATATAGTCCGGATTTGCCGCGGCGGAGCGATCGATCCGGAAACCCAGCGTTTCCGGAACGCGCCACGGTATGTCTGACCTAGCAGAGCTCCGACAACTCGCCGCCGGGCAGTTGGAACTCGAACGTGTTCAGCGTCATCGACACCATGGTGTAGTAGCCGCACAGGCCGATCACCTCGACCAGGCCGCGCTGGCTCAGCACCTCGACCGCCTCGTCATACAGTGCCTTCGGCAGGCCGTGACCTTCGTGCAGTGCCTTGGCCACGTCGTAGATCACCCTGGCCTTGGGATCGTCGAAGGTCGGCGTCCGGCGCACGCGGATGTCGTCGATGATCTTCGGATCGAGGCCGCCCTTCAGCGCGAGGCGCTTGTGGGCATACCATTCGTAATGCGCGGTCCAGTGCCGTGCGGTGACGAGGATCGCGATCTCCGACAGCTTGGGCGGAAAGATCGTGTCAAAGCGCAGCACCTCGCCGAGCCGGGTCGCGTGCCGCGCCATCTCGGGGCTGTTCAGCCACGCCATCATCGGCGCCGGTGGCGCGCCGCGCTTGCCGGCGATCGACTCGTCGTAGATTTCTTTCTGGGCGGCGTTCATTTCGCTAGGCGAAAGCAGCTTCAGCCGCATGTCCGTTTCCTCTTGTTTTTCAATCGTTACCCCATCCCGGCGATACACCCGATCGCGCAAAGTGAGTAGCGACGCCAGAGCATGGCGCGGCCGCGAGGCATATTGAATTCGGCGGCGGCGTAGGTCTAAGGTCGAATCCAATTCGTCGAATTTGACCGGAAACGCACCATGGCTGACCTTGAGAAATTCCGCGCAGAGACCCGCGCCTGGCTGGAGCAGAACTGCCCGGCGGAGATGCGCAAGCCGATGACCTCGGATGGCGACACCTTCTGGGGCGGCCGCAACGCGAAATTCTCCTCCGAGGCGCAGCGGGTCTGGTTCGAGCGGATGCGCGACAAGGGCTGGACCGTGCCGCATTGGCCGAAGGAATATGGCGGCGGAGGCCTCGACGGCGAGGAGGCCAAGATCGTGCGCCAGGAGATGGCCGCGATCGGCGCTCGGGCGCCGCTGACCTCGTTCGGCATCTCGATGCTCGGACCGGCGCTTCTGAAATACGGCACCGAGGAGCAGAAGAAGGAGCATCTGCCGAAGATCACCGCGGGCCTGATCCGCTGGTGCCAGGGCTATTCCGAGCCGAATGCCGGCTCCGACCTCGCCTCGCTGCAGACCCGCGCGGTCGCCGACGGCGACGACTACATCATCAACGGCCAGAAGATCTGGACCTCCTATGCCAACTATGCCGACTGGATCTTCTGCCTGGTGCGCACCGATCCGGCGGCGAAGAAGCACGACGGCATCAGTTTTATTCTCTTCGACATGGCCTCGAAGGGTGTCTCGACCAAACCGATCCTGCTGATCTCGGGTTACTCGCCGTTCTGCGAAACCTTCTTCGACAATGTCCGCGTGCCGAAGTCACATGTGGTGGGCACTGTCAATCGCGGCTGGGATGTCGCGAAATATTTGCTGCAGCATGAGCGCGCGATGATCTCTGGCATGGGCGAGCGCGGCGTCGGCCGTCCGCTCGGCCAGATCGCCGCCGACTCGGTCGGCGCGGACGCGCAAGGCAGGCTCGACGACGCGCAGCTGCGCAGCCAGATCGCGAATTTCGAGGTCGATGAAGCGGCGCTGGCCGCTGCCGCCGAGCGCGCGGTCGATCTCGCCAAGGCCGGGCAGTCGCATCCGGCGTTCTCCTCGGCGATGAAATATTACGGCACCGAGCTCAACAAGCGCCGCTACGAGATCCTGATGTCGGCCGGCGGCATCGACGCGCTGGAATGGGAAAGCGACCGCTCCAAAGGCGGCGCCCGGCCGCGCGCCTGGCTGCGCACCAAGGCCAACTCGATCGAGGGCGGTACCTCGGAGGTGATGCTCGGCATCGTCGCCAAGCGCATCCTCGATCTGCCAGGGGCGTAGTTTGTTGCACCGTCGTTCCGGGGCGGCGCGAAGCGTCGAACCCTAATGCGCAGTTGCGCATTGTGAACCTCGAGGTTCCGGGTTCGATGCTGACGCATCGCCCCGGAATGACGAACTTAGATATCTCTGCTTAGAACGTTAGAACGGATTCTCCATGGCCCTCGTCCTCACCGAAGAACAATCCATGCTGCGCGACAGTGCGCGCGGTCTCATCAGCGACAAGGCGCCGGTGGCGCATCTGCGGTCCTTGCGCGATGCCAAGGACGCCACCGGCTTCTCGCGCGAGCTCTGGAAGACGTTCGCCGAGATGGGCTTCTCCGGCCTGCTGGTGCCGGACCAGTTCGGCGGCAGCGGGCTCGGCTGCGTCGAGGCCGGCATCGTCATGGAGGAGATCGGCCGCACCTTGATGCCGTCGCCGTTCCTTGCGACGTCGGTGCTTGCCGCCTCGGCGCTGTCGCGCGGCGGCAGCGAAGCCCAGAAGGCGCAGCATCTGCCCAAGATCGCCGACGGCTCGCTGCTCGCGGCGCTGGCGATCGATGAGGGCGCCAAGCATCGTCCGCTGCAGACCAAATTGCAGGCGACGCGCGCCGGCAACGGCTTCAGGCTGTCGGGCGACAAGGCCTTCGTGGTCGATGGCCACACCGCCGACCTCCTGATCGTTGCGGCGCGCTCGGCGGGCAGCGCCGGCGACAGCAACGGACTGACGCTGTTCCTAGTCGATCCGAAGGTGAAGGGTCTCGCGATCGAGCGCACCACGATGGTCGATTCGCACAATGCGGCGCGCATCGTGTTCGACAATGTCGAGGTCAATGCCGATCATGTGCTCGGCGAGGTCGATCAGGGTTTTGGGCTGCTCGAGGGCGTGCTCAATATCGGCCGCGGCGCGGTTGCGTCCGAAATGGTCGGCCTTTCGGATGAAGTGTTCGGCCGCACCGTGACGTATCTCAAGGAGCGAAAGCAGTTCGGCAAGGCGATCGGCGAATTCCAGGCGCTGCAGCATCGCGCCGCCCAGCTCTACATCGATATCGAGATCACCCGCGCCGCGGTTTTGAAGGCGCTGCAGGCGCTCGATGCCGATCTCGGCAAGGCGGGCACCGCGGTCGCGGTGGCAAAAGCGCGCGCCGGCACCACCGCGACGCTGGCGGTGCAGGAAGGCGTGCAGATGCATGGCGGCATGGGCATGACCGACCAGTTCGACATCGGCTTCTTCATGAAGCGTGCCCGGGTCTGCCAAGAGCTGTTCGGCGACAGCAATTTCCACACCGACCAGCTGGCGAGCGGCAAGGGGTACTAGCCGTCATTCCGGGGCGCGCGCAGCGCGAGCCCGGAATCCGTTCCACCACCGGTTTTGCGGCCCGATGGATTCCGGGCCTGCGCCTGTCGGCGCATCCCGGAATGACGAAAGCAGCCTCACCGGATCGGCGGGGCGTACTGCACGCCGCCGGCGTTCCAGAGCTGGTTCATGCCGCGCGGGATCTTCAGCTTGGAATCGGCGCCGACGTTGCGGTCGTAGACCTCGCCGTAATTGCCGACATGCCTGATGATGCGCACCGCCCAGTCCTTGGTCAGGCCGAGATCCTCGCCATAGGAGCCCTCGGTGCCGACCAGCCGCATCACTTCCGGCTTCTTCGACTTCAGCGCCTCGTCGATGTTCTTCGAGGTGATGCCGAGCTCTTCGGCATTGATCATCGCATAGAGCGTCCACTTCACGATCATCATCCAGTCGTCGTCACGCAGCCGCACCACCGGTGCCAGCGGCTCCTTGGAGATGATGTCGGCCAGGATCATGTGATCGCCTGGCTTGGAGAGGTTGAGCCGCAGCGCATAGAGCTGCGAGGCGTCCGAGGTCAGCGTGTCGCACTGCCCGGAATCATAGGCCTTCACGACATCGTCGAGCTTGTCGAACTTCATCTCCGTGTACTTCATGTTGTTGGCACGGAAATAGTCGGCGAGGTTGAGCTGCGTCGTGGTGTTGGCCTGCACGCAGACCTTGCTGCCGTTCAGATCGAGCGCGGAATCGATGTTGCGCGAGCGCGGGATCATGAAGCCCTGGCCGTCATAATAGGCGACCGCCGGGAAATAGAGATCGTAATTGGTCTCGCGCGACATGCTCCAGGTGGAGTTGCGCGACAGGATGTCGACCTTGCGGTTCTGCAGCTCCTTGAAGCGCTCGCTGGCGTCGAGCGGAACGAACTTCGCCTTTGTCGGGTCGTCGAAGATCGCCGAGGCGACCGCGCGGCAGAAGTCGACGTCGAAGCCGGTCCAGTTGCCCTTGTCGTCCGGGATCGAGAAGCCCGGCAGGCCCTTGTTGACGCCGCACAGCACTTCGCCGCGGCGGACGGTACGCTTCAGCGTGCGGGTGTCGTAGCGCTCATAGGTGATGGCGGCGGCCGCAACCAGCGCGGCGACCGCGAGCCCGATCGTCAGGCCGCCTCGAAATGTACGCATGGGTTCTCTCTCGCGAATGATCGGGGAAAATCAGGTCGGATATCGAAGGCGGGTAGGACGTAGAGATTATAGTTCGGGCTTCTGGCGGATGATCACCTTGGTACCGACGGGGACGCGGTTGTAGAGATCGGCGACGTCGGCGTTGACCAGACGGAAGCAGCCGGACGAGATCGCGGTGCCGATGGTGTCGGGCCGGTTGGTGCCGTGGATACGATACACCGTAGTGCCGAGATACATTGCGCGCGCGCCGAGCGGATTGCCCGGGCCGCCCGCCATGAAGCGCGGCAGATAGGGCTGGCGCGCGATCATTTCCGGCGGCGGGGTCCAATCCGGCCATTCGGCCTTGCGGGTGATCGTCACCAGCCCCTGCCACTGGAAACCGTCGCGGCCGACGCCGATGCCGTAGCGCAGCGCGCGGCCATTGCCTTGCACGAGATAGAGATGGCGTTCGGCGGTGGAGACGATGATGGTGCCCGGCGCCTCATTGGTCCGGTAATACACGACTTGCTTCTGCCATTCCGGGTCGAGCTCGTAATTGTCGTCGGCGATCAGGCCGGGCTCGTCGGCGTCCGGCCGGCTCTGGGCGAAGCCCTGCGACGTCGACAGCACGAGCGCGCCCGTGGCGATCAACATCCAGACCAGGTGACGAAGGTTCGTCATTGCAAGCTCTCTCCTTATTTGGCGCGCAGCCAATGGTTGCTCCACCCAAATCACGCTCGGAAGCATCAAATCTCAGCGGCAGCTTGATGGCAAGTTTAGGGCGGGCATCACACTATATCACTGTAATGCTTTTGTTTTTTGTCATTGAAAGCCGAGGCGCGCCACGGCTGACGCCTCATTTCGGCGCGATCCAGAGTCGCAACGCGAACGAGACCAGTGCCACCGTGCCGACGCCGCCGAGCCAGAGCGCTGCAAACCACAGCAGGCGCTGGCCGAGCGGCCGCTGACCAGGATCGGGCGGCATCAATGGTATCCGTGGCCGGGGCGCACCTTGCCGCGGAACACCCAATAGGCCCAGCCGGTGTAGCCGAGGATCAGCGGCACCAGGATCGCGACCCCGACCAGCATGAAGACCTGGCTGTTGGCCGGCGCCGCCGCCTGCCAGATCGTGATGCTCTGCGGCACGATGTAAGGATACATGCTGATGCCGAGCCCGGCATAGGACAGCGCGAACAGCGCCAGCGTCAGGAAGAACGGCTGGTGGTCGTTCTTGTTGCCGAGTGCACGCAGCAAGAGCGCGGTGACTGCGGCGACCGCGATCGGCACCGGCGCGGTGAGGATGATATTGGGCCAGGCGAACCAGCGCTGGGTGTACTGCACGGCCAGGAACGGCGTTGCGATGCTGACGGCGCCGAT
Organism: Bradyrhizobium sp. USDA 4454; assembly: GCF_054822705.1. Taxonomy (NCBI): domain Bacteria; kingdom Pseudomonadati; phylum Pseudomonadota; class Alphaproteobacteria; order Hyphomicrobiales; family Nitrobacteraceae; genus Bradyrhizobium; species Bradyrhizobium sp. USDA 4454. Next base: position 8,031,193 of record NZ_JBTRCN010000001.1, on the reverse strand, counting down.
CGCGCACAGCATCGCGACCAGCAGGATCCAGCTCAGGTGATAGGCGCGGTCGCGCAGCCCGCCTTCGGTCTTCATCACCAGCCAGGTCGCGCCGAGCAGCGCATAGCCGATGACCAGCGCAATGCCGGTCAGGACGCTGAACGGTGTCAGCCAGTCCCACCAGCCGCCGGCATAGTGACGGCCGTCGACATGGATGCCCTGCAGGATGGCGCCGAGCGCAATCCCCTGCGCCAGGGTCGCGACCAGCGAGCCGCCGGCAAAGGCGAGATCCCATTTGTTGCGCGCCTTCTGGGTGCGCCAGCGGAATTCGAAGGCGACGCCGCGGAACACGAGGCCGAGCAGCATCGCGATCATCGGCGTGTAGAGCGCCGGCATCAGCACCGCATAGGCCAGCGGAAACGCCGCCATCATGCCGCCGCCGCCGAGCACCAGCCAGGTCTCGTTGCCGTCCCACACCGGCGCCACCGTGTTCATAATGACGTCGCGGTCGGCCTTTTGCGGAAACAGCGGAAACAGGATGCCGAGGCCGAGATCGAAGCCGTCCATCACGACATAGACGAACACGGCAAAGGCGATGATGAAGGCCCAGATGATGGCGAGATCGATCATCGCGCGGCCTCCACGGCTGCACCGGCTGCCGGCGTGATGCCGGCCGCGCGGGCGGGAAGATCCTTTGTCGGGCCCTGCTCGCCGGGATGCGGCGGCTGCGCCATCAGCCGCAGGATGTAGATCACCCCCGCGGTGAACACGGCGAAGTAGACGATGATGAAGGCGATCAGCGACGAGCCAACCGCCGGTGCCGCCAGCGGCGACACGGAATCGACGGTGCGCAGCAGCCCGTAGACCGTGAAGGGCTGCCGCCCGGTCTCGGTAGTGATCCAGCCCGCCAGCACCGCGATGAAGCCGGCCGGGCCCATCAGCACTGCGAAGCGATGCAGCAGCTGTGACTGGTACAGCATGCCGCGCCAGCGCATCAGCAGGCTGAACAGGCCGAGCCCCATGATCAGGAAGCCGAGCCCGACCATGATGCGGAACGCCCAGAAGGTGATCGGCACCGGCGGCCAGTTCTCGCGCGGCACGGTGTCGAGGCCGGCGAGCGGGGCGTCGAGCGAATGCTTCAGGATCAGCGACGACAGTTTCGGCACCTCGATCGCGTATTTCACCTTGGCATCTTTTTGGTCGGGCCAGCCGAACAGGATCAGCGGCGCGCCATCCTTGTGGCTCTGGAAGTGGCCTTCCATCGCCATCACCTTGGCCGGCTGGTGCTCCAGCGTGTTCAGCCCGTGCTGGTCGCCGGCGAGGATCTGGATCGGCGCCACCAGGGTTGCCATCCACATCGCCATCGAGAACATCACGCGTGCGCCCGCCAGATGCTGATCGCGCAGCAGATGCCAGGCGCCGACCGCGCCGACCACCAGCGAGGTGGTGAGGTAGGCCGCCAGCACCATGTGCACCAGGCGGTAGGGGAACGACGGATTGAAGATCACCTTGAGCCAGTCGGCGGCGACGAACTGGCCGTCGGCATTGACGGCCTGGCCGGCCGGCGTCTGCATCCAGGAATTGGCCGACAGGATCCAGAATGCCGAGATCAGCGTGCCGATCGCGACCATCAATGTCGCCAGGAAGTGCAGCCTGGGACCGACGCGCTCGAGCCCGAACAGCATCACGCCGAGGAAGCCGGCCTCGAGGAAGAACGCGGTCAAGACCTCGTAGGCCATCATCGGGCCGATCACCGGCCCGGTCTTGTCGGCAAACGACGACCAGTTGGTGCCGAACTGGTAGGACATCACGATGCCCGACACCACGCCCATGCCGAACGCGACCGCGAAGATCTTCAGCCAGTAATTGAACAGGTTGATGAAGACCTCGCGCCTGGTGATCAGCCACAGCGCCTCCAGCACCGCGAGATAGCTCGCGAGCCCGATCGAGAATGCGGGAAACACGATGTGGAACGACATCGTGAAAGCGAATTGCGCGCGGGCGAGTACGACCGCATCCCAGCCTTCGAACATGAATCCACCACCTGCCGTCGACCTGACGTGGAGCTTACCACGTCGGGTGTGATGGCAACACAGGGCGGATTGTCCGATCAGCTATTGGCGTTGAGCAGCCGGGCGACGGTGCGGTCGATCTCGTCGTACCGCCCCTCGCCGGCGTGCTGGAACACGATCTTGCCGTTCTGGTCGATGATGTATTGCGCCGGCCAATACTGATTGCCGTAGGCGTTCCAGGTCTGCGAATTGTTGTCCTGCGCCACCGGATAGAGGATGCCGTGCCGCTTCAGCGCCGCCTGCACATTGGTGGCCGAGTGCTCGAACGGGAATTCCGGCGTATGGACCCCGATCACGACGAGACCGCGATCCCGGTACTTTGAATAAAGTTGGGTGACGTGCGGCAGCGTGTTGACGCAATTGACGCAGCCATAGGTCCAGAAATCCACCAGCACGACCTTGCCGCGCAGATCGGCGAGCTTCAGCGGCTGCGAATTGAACCAGTTGCTGATCCCGGTGAATTCGGGCGCGGTCTGGCTCTGTTCGGTGGTCATGGCGACGGCCCTCGGCACCGGCACCGCTGGCGCGTCGGACTCGGTGCAGAGACCGGGGATGACGGCGCCGCCGAGACCAAGGCCCGCGACCACAGCGGATACAGCAATCAAGCGCAGGGACATCGCGTTCTCCTTATAAGCTCACAGGCCGATCTGGCCGTTGGGATAGAACTGGGTCAGCCACGCCACGATCAGCGTGTCGTATTGCAAATAGGACAAAGCGGCGAAGCCGATGATCACGACGCCGAAGCCTTGCTGCAGGCGCGGCGCGATCCGCGCCAGGCTGCGCACGCGCGTGGTGACGGCCTGCCCGCCATAGGCAATCGCCAGCATCGGGATCGCGGCGCCGATCGCGTAGGTGACGAGCTGCAGGCTCGCCCACGTGGTGTCCTTCGCGGTCGCGACGATGGTCAGGATCGAGCCGAGCACCGGACCCGCACAGGGTGTCCACACCAGGCCGAGCGTCGAGCCGAGCACAAAGCCGCCGAACAGGCTCGGCGAAGGCACTGCCTGGCCGAGATTGCCGGTCAGCCGGATCGACAGCCATTCGAACGGCGCCGGCCAGATCATCAAGAGGCCGAAGCCCGCGAGCAGGATTGCCGCACCGGTCCGCAGCAGGTTCGGATCGAAATCGAAGGCGCGCGTGATCGCGCTCAGCAGCAATGCCACCGCAGAGAATGACATCACGAAGCCGAGCGCGATCATCGCGGGCCGCGCCTTGCCGGTCTGGCCTATCGATACCCCGAGCAGGATCGGCAGCATCGGCAGGGTGCAGGGCGCGGCGACGGTGGCGACACCGGCGAGCAGGGCCAGGGTAAGGGCAGGGGCAAGGCTGAGCATCGTCATCCGTCCATCGGAAGTCCCGGCGCGCCAGATGGCCGTGCCGGGGTCGCCTGATGATCTTCGCGAGGACGCTCGCGCCGTTACGGCGGGCCGATTGTGGGCACCGTCACGTCTGTGTGAGACGAGGCGCGCTCGGCCTCACAACCGCGCGCCAAAAACAGAGCGACCCGGCTGGGGGGCATCCCGGCCGGGTCGTTGGAGGCTGACTTGGGAGGTTAGAACTAGAGAGGTATCGAAACTGAGTCAGTAACTTGGGTTGGGGTTGCGTCGTTGGATATGGGTATAGGGATCGCGTTTTTCCGGGTGATGTCGTCGATTGTTTCAATTGTTTCGTCGCCGGACTTTTTCGGCTTCGTGAACAATTGCCAGGATCGCGCCACTTGCCTCCAAGTATCTGAAACTTCGTTTGTTTATGCCGCGACGCTGTCCACGCCGGCAACCCGGAGGAGGTCGGCGAGCTGTTTGCGGGCATAGAACATGCGGGTCTTCACCGTGCTTTGCGGGATCCCGATGATCTGCCCGGCCTCCTCGACCGACTTCTCATGGTAGTAGACCAGGTTGATGATCTCGCGGTGCGCCGGCGACAGCTTGGCCACGCAGGCGCGCAGGATCTCGCTGGTGGTGGCGCGATCGAGCGAGGTTTCCGGCGTGTCGGCGCCATCGGGGATTTCCAGCACGTCTTCCTGGTCGATGTCCTCATGCTTGCGCTGGCGCAGCGCGGTCAGCGCCTTGAAGCGGGCGATCGACAGCAGCCAGGTCGAGACCTGCGAGCGGCCCTCGAACTGGGCCGCGGTGCGCCAGACGTCCAGGAACACCTGGCTGACCAGGTCCTCGGCCATCGTGGTGTCGCGCACCATGCGGAGCACGAAGCGGTAAACCCGGACGTTGTGACGGGCATAGAGCGTGTGCATCGAGGTGCGGTTATGCTTGGCGATACGCGCGAGCAGCATTTCATCCGAGGTCGCGCGGGCAGCATCGATATGCTTCGTGGCTGCAGCGTTGATGGCGATGACGTTCGGCATGACAGGCTCCCAGTTCGCCGTTAGGCGGCGGTTCGTTGGGAGAAAGCTAGTTACCGCCCGTTTCCGGATGTCTGCGCGAAAAGCGGAAAATGGTTTCGTGACCGGGAGAATTGTTTCGTCGCTGCCCGGACGACGAAACATTCGGGACCAAAAGGCTAGTGATTTCAACGTGTGGAAAATTCGAACGGCCTGAATTCGCCCCTGTGGGAACGATTCCGGACCGTGACTTTTGGCACTATTCGGCCGCTTGCAAAGCGGGCGCCGCCTTTTTTGGGACAATCCAGAATGCGTCAGGCCGTTCGAAGAGGAAATTGGCCCGGACCGCGAGCGCCAGCCGCCAGATCAGCAGCGAACCGGCGACGCCGGCCACGGTCACGATCAGCGAGATCAGCCCGATGTCAGGGATGACATCGAATCGCAGCAGCAGCGTGCGGGTCGCGGCCATCGGCAGGAAGAAGGCGAGGTAGATCACGATCGAATGCTCGCCGCAGTAGCGCAGCAAGCCGAGCCAATGCGCACGCGCCAGCAGCGTGCCGGTCACGATGATCGCGCAAGCGCCGGCAAAGCCGAGCGCCAGCGAGACAACAGGCCATTCGCTGACACCGCATGCAACCAGGCCGCCATTGACGAGCGCCCACAGCCCAAGCCCGAGCAGGGCAAGCGTCGGCCGCGACCGCGCACGGTCCGATAGCGCGAACACGTAATCAGCCAGGACATAGCCGGTGAGGAAATACACGAAGCGGGCGCTGAACTCGTCGATCACGTACCAGCCGGTCGCGATATGCGCTGACTCCAGAGCGGCTGCGATCAGCCAGATCGCGAGCGGATGGACGTTGCGGGTCAGCTTGGTGACGACGAAGAAGATCGGCAGCAGATAGATGAACCACAGCGTGCCGAACGGCTGGACGAAGGCTGTGAGGTATTGCCGCCCGATCTCGGCCCAACCGGCCTCGGCAGCCAGCGACGGCGCCTTGAAGCCGAACTGGATCGTTACCCACAGCACGTAGAAATAGGCGAAGTGCATCACCTTGCGGTCGAGATAGGTGCGCCAGTCGCGACCGATCACGACCGACAGGAACAGCCCCGAGATCATGAAGAAGTCCGGCATCCGGAACGGTTTGGCGAACATCACGACATAATGCATGAAGCCGATCTGCCCGGCGGCCTTCTCGACCCCCAGCACCGAATGCATCATCACCACCATGATGATGCAGATGCCCTTGGCATAGTCGACCCAATCGACGCGCGCGGCCGCGTTCCCGGGTGATTGATCAAGTGATCGATCAAGGGAACGATCTGTCGCAGCGATTGTGCCGTTTGTGGCCATCCTTGTCCTGTTTTGGCGTGATCGGGACCATCATCGGCCCGATCGGTTGCTTTCTCCTTTATCAGTACAAGGGGTGTGCCAGCTTAACCCGGGCCCTTTCCTGGTTCCCTGGACCCGGCGAATGGTCTAAGAGCCCAGGAAATCGCAACAAGAAATCTTAACAGGAAATCCTAAGAAGAATCCGACGCCCGTTAACCACAGGACGCTGGCTGGCCAAGGGCCGTGGCCTGCGATGAGACTGCTTGCGACACCAATTCGATAGCCCGCTGCCGATCGACGCCGTGCTCGACGAGCTCGACCGCACGCTCAATCGCCACAATGCCGCCGTGCTGGTGGCGCCGCCCGGCGCCGGCAAGACCACGCGCGTGCCGCTGGCGTTGCTCGATGCGCCCTGGGCCAGGGGCAAGAAGATCATCGTGCTGGAGCCGCGCCGCATCGCCGCGCGCGCCAGCGCCGATCGGATGGCGAAGACGCTTCGTGAGCGTCCCGGCGAGACCGTCGGCTATCGCGTGCGCTTCGGATCGAAGGTGTCGCGCGCGACGCGGATCGAGGTGGTCACCGAGGGCATCTTCTCGCGCCAGATCCTCGACGATCCCGAGCTCAACGGCGTCGCTGCGGTGCTGTTCGACGAATTCCACGAGCGCTCGCTCGATGCCGATCTCGGGCTGGCGCTGGCGCGCGATGCGCAGACCGGCCTGCGCGAGGATCTGCGCATCCTGGTGATGTCGGCGACGCTCGACGGCGCCCGCGTCGCGAAGTTGCTCGGCGATGCACCTGTGGTCGAGAGCGAGGGTCGCGCCTTTCCGGTCGAGACCCGCTATGTCGGCCGCAAGGTCGACGCGCCGGTGGAGCGGCAGATGGCCGAGACGATCGCGACCGCGCTGCGCGCCGATACCGGCTCGGTGCTCGCCTTCCTGCCCGGCGCGGCCGAGATCCGCCGCACCCAAACGTTCCTCGCCGAGCGCGTGCACGACGCCTCGGTCGAGATCGTGCCGCTGTTCGGCGCGCTCGATGCCAGCGTGCAGGATCGCGCCATCGCGCCGGCGCCGAAGGGCATCCGCAAGGTGGTGCTGGCGACCTCGATCGCCGAGACCTCGCTGACCATCGAGGGCGTCCGCATCGTGGTCGATTCCGGCCTGGCGCGGGTGCCGCGCTACGAGCCCGACATGGCACTGACCCGGCTCGAGACCGTGCGCGCCTCGCGCGCCTCGGTCGATCAGCGCCGCGGCCGCGCCGGCCGTATCGAGCCCGGCGTCTGCTACCGGCTCTGGGACGAGCCGCAGACCGCGTCGCTGGCAGCCTATACGGCGCCCGAGATTCTATCCGCCGATCTGTCCTCGCTGGTGCTCGACCTCGCGCAATGGGGCGTCAGCGATCCCGCAAGCCTTGCCTTTCTCGACCCGCCGCCGGGACCGGCACTGAAGGAAGCGAGATCGCTGCTGACCGAACTCGGCGCGCTCGACGCTGACGGTCGCATCACCGAGGAAGGCCAGAGCCTGCGCGCGCTGGCGCTGCCGCCGCGGCTGGCGCGCATGATCGTGGATTCCGCCCGCTTCGGCATGGGCGAAGAGGCGTCCGAGATCGCCGCCGTGCTGACCGAGCGCGGGCTCGGCGGCGACAGCGTCGATCTCGACCACAGGCTCGACCAGTTCCGCCGCGACCGCTCGCAGCGCGCGTCGAGCGCGCGCAGCATGGCCGCGCGCTGGGCCTCGCAAGTCAAGGTCGCGGCGAGTGAGCAGAAGGTGCTCTCCACCGGCGTCATGCTGGCCTTCGCATTCCCGGATCGCGTCGCCAGGAATCGCGGCAATGGCAGCTTCGTGCTGGCCAATGGCCGCGGCGCAGCGGTCGAGCAGACCGCGGCGTTGGCGCGGCTGCCTTACATTGCCGTCGCCGAGCTGACCGGCACGGCCGCGAGCGGCCGCATCCTGCTGGCGGCGCCGATCACCCAGGAGGAGATCGAGCAGCGTTTCGCCGACCAGATCGAGACGATCGAAGAGGTGACGTTCGATCGCGGCGCGATGGCGCTGCGCGCGCGGCGCCGCCGCTCGCTGCACGCGATCACGTTCTCGGAAGCGCCGATGTCGCTCACGCCATCGGCCGAGACCGCGCGCATCTTCGCCGACGGCCTGATCGCGGCGGGGCTCGACCGGTTGCCGTGGTCGAAGCAAGCGAAACAATGGCGCGACCGCGTCATGTTCCTGCGCAGGGCCGAGGACGACAGCTGGCCCGATCTGTCGGACACCGCGCTTGCCGCGCGGGCCGACGACTGGCTGGTGCCTGCACTCTACGACAAGACCGCGCTGAAGGATCTGTCCGCCGGCGATCTGTCGGACGCGCTGATGTCGCTGTTGCCGTGGGAATTGCGGGCGCGGCTCGATCGCGAGGCGCCGACGCATTTCGAGGCGCCGACCGGAACGCAGCTTGCGATCGATTACGAGGCCGAACAGGGCCCGACCATTGCGGTGCGGTTGCAGGAATTATTCGGGCTCAACAGCCATCCCTCGATCGCCAAGGGCGCGGTGCCGCTGGTGCTGGAACTGCTGTCGCCGGCACAGCGCCCCGTGCAGGTGACACGCGACCTGCCGGGCTTCTGGCGCGGCAGCTACGCCGCGGTGCGTTCCGATCTGCGCGGCCGCTATCCGCGCCACCCCTGGCCTGAAGATCCCGCCAGCGCGACGCCGACCAGACGCGTGAAGCCGCGCGGGACTTGATATCGGCACAAACGCTTCGCCTTGTTGCCCGAAGATCGCATTCTCTTTATTCGCCGGGACGACACCGAGCTCCTTTTCCGGGGCACGCCTGATCGGTTGCGCTGGCGAGTACCCGCAAACGGTGGTTAGATTTGCATACTGGGATGGATCACGGGCTCGCACATTGGGGAGGCCGCCATGAACTTCAAGAACCTGGAGATCAAGAACGCATCGCCGTCGCTGTACAATGAAGACCTCGCGCCGGCCAAGGAACGCAACTGGGGCGCCTTCAGCATCTTCAACGTCTGGACGTCGGACGTGCACAGCCTGTGGGGCTATTATCTCGCCGCCAGCCTGTTCCTGCTCTGCGGCAGCTTCGTCAACTTCATCCTCGCGATCGGCGTCGGCTCGCTGGTGATCTTCGTGCTGATGAGCCTGATCGGCAACGCCGGGGTCAGGACCGGCGTGCCCTATCCGGTGCTGGCGCGGGCCTCGTTCGGGGTCTGGGGCGCCAACATTCCGGCGTTGGTGCGCGCCATCGTCGCCTGCTTCTGGTACGGCGCACAGACCGCGGCGGCCTCGGGCGCGATCGTCGCGCTGCTGACGCGCATGGACGGATTCAAGGCGTTCCACCAGTCGAGCCACATGCTCGGCCATTCCACGCTCGAGGTGATCTGCTTCGTCGTGATCTGGGCATTGCAGCTTTTGATCATCCAGCGCGGCATGGAAACAGTGCGGCGCTTCCAGGACTGGGCGGGACCCGCGGTCTGGCTGATGATGCTGATCCTTGCGATCTATCTCTGCATCGCGGCCGGCGGCATCTCGTTGACCGCGCCGATCCCGCAGGACGTGCTGCTGGAGAAGACCAAGGAGGCCGGCGTGCCCGGTGTGCCCGGCTCGTTCCCGGCGCTGTGCGCGGTCGCCGCGACCTGGATCACCTATTTCGCCGCGCTCTATCTCAACTTCTGCGACTTCTCGCGCTACGCGCCCGACGTCAACGCGTTGCGCAAGGGCAATATCTGGGGCCTGCCGGTCAATCTGATCCTGTTCTCGCTGGTTGCCGGCGTCACCACGATCGCAGCCTTCAACGTCTATCACGAGGTGCTGCTGCATCCCGACCAGATCTCGGCGAAGTTCGACAGCTGGTTCCTGGCGCTGCTCGCCGCCGTCACCTTCGCGGTGGCGACGCTCGGCATCAACGTCGTCGCCAATTTCGTCTCGCCGGCGTTCGATTTCTCCAACGTGTTTCCGCGCCACATCGACTTCAAGAAGGGCGGCTACATCGCAGCATTGATCGCGCTTGTGCTGTACCCGTTCGCGCCCTGGGAGGGCAGCGCCGCGTCGTTCGTCGGACTGATCGGCGCGACCATGGGGCCGATCTACGGGATCATGATGGTCGACTATTACCTGATCGCGAAGGGTCGCGTGAACGTGCCGGCGCTCTACCAGGAGGACGGGGAATATCGCTTCCAGAACGGCTGGAACGTTAGCGCGCTGTTCGCGGCTGCCGTCGGCGCGCTGTTCTCGTCGGTGCTGCCGAACTTCACCTCGATCCTGCCGGACTGGTGGGCGGTCTATGGCTGGTTCTTCGGTGTCGCGATTGCGGGCGCGGTCTATTACGCGCTGCGCGCTGCGATGCCGAGCCCGGTGGCGAAAGCGGCCTGAGGGCGAGCCGCCGGAAAGTCCGTCAAAGCAGGATCCGTGTGGGTTGAATCGGGATCTGGGCTTACCTCTCCCCATTGGGGAGAGGTCGATTTGCGCAGCAAATCGGGTGAGGGGCCACGGCTCCAACGAGAGAGCGCTCCCCCTCACCCGGCGCTACGCGCCGACCTGTCCAAGGGAGAGGTGAACTTCCGCCGCCTCTGCTCGATCATCTTAACTCTTCGCTCATCCTTTTCGCCAAAATGGCAGGCTCGCGCTGCCGCGCTTGCTCGCGGCGGGGCGTGCGGCGTGGTGAAATTGCGTGTTCGGTTGTCCGAGTTGGTGTCATGCGTAACCTGATGATTTTCGCGGCGATCCTGATCGGGCTGGGCACCTTCATGGCCCAGATGGCCAGCAAGATGCCGCCCGCCGCCGCGACCACCACCAGGCAGACCATCGCCCCCGCCGTCACGGTGGCGCAGGCCAGCGCCCGCACGCTCAGCATCGCGCCCGATCCGCGCGGTCATTTCGCGACCGATGGCCGGATCGACGGCCAGCGCATCAATTTCATGGTCGACACCGGCGCCTCCGTGGTAGCCCTGAACGAGACCTCGGCGGCGCGCTTCGGCCTGCGTCCGGTGCCGGGCGACTACACCTCGCGCGTCACCACCGCCAACGGCACCATCAAGGCCGCCCGCGCCCGCATCGCGATGGTCGAGATCGGCGGCATCACCGTGCGCGACGTCGACGCCCTGGTGCTGCCGGATGAGGCGCTGTCGGAAAACCTGCTCGGCCTGTCCTTCCTGTCGAAGCTGAAGCGCTTCGAGTACGCCAACGGCAAATTGTTGCTGGAGCAATAAGGCCGATTGGCTGAGGCGCTTTCGCAGAGTGTCGAGCCGGTCGTCACCGGCCACGATTTCCGCGGCTATTCCGCCTCGATCAATACGCGCTGATCTCGGGCCCGAAGGCCGGGACCCATAACCACCGACCGTCTTTGGTGAGCAACGCCGGAACGACGAGTCCCGAACCCAACACCCGCTGCGGCGTATGGGTCTCGGCTTTCGCCGGGACTGGGCCAGCTTGGCATTTTTCGTCTATTGCGGAGTTACCTCCACGCACTGAGCGGGATCTGAAATACAGAACTCGGTTTTCCCGGTAGTCTGATCAATTTTCCAAGAGCCTAACACTGGCAATCCGCCAAAAATGTTTGAAATCCCTCCCTGTACGTTAGGTCCTTTGCCGGTCGGTTTCTCCGGAAAGCCGGGCCTCTCGGTGCATTGACCGGTCAGTTGCTTAGTCTCGGCGTCGAGGACTGCGGTGCAATGATGAAGCTTCTGGTTCTTGTGGTCGAGGCGTTCGACAGCATAATGGTTTACCCCAGTCTCTACAGTCGCAAATTCAGCGAAAATCTCGTAATCGGCAGCCAGCCCAACGGTCGCCGTCACGGTTAGCGAAAGTGCGAGTACCCCGGTCTTCAGAAGCTTCATAAGACCTCTCTGTGTCTTCCCCTGTGGTACGGACCACCAGTGGTGCGCACGCGAATCCACTGCGAACCGAGCTTCCAGCAGGCCCTTGGTCCCGTTTCGCCAACTCCCATTTTGCCACTTGGCATTGGCCAGCGTGTTTTCGGCCGCTGTCGACAATACATTGGCAATGCGCCCCTCGACCGCGGTTGTTCAGTAGCCCTTGTACTCTCTGACACTCAGGAGGTTCGGATTACCTTCAACCGGGGTCGCTACCAACAAACCTGGTGGGTCGGCAGCGGTGATTATTCTCAAATTACTGCTACCGGGTTCTGAGAACGTTAGCGTATGTCCATAAACCCCACCGAAATCCGTGGGTTTGGCGTTGTCAGTGGCCGTGATTGTGAGATTACGGTTGGCAGTCGTAACCTGAGGGCCTTCTGGCGGGGTGCCAGTCGAGTTTCTTGCGTAAAAGTAGCTGTCAACCTTGCCATTTTCAAGCAAGGGAATTGGGCCAGCGTCTGATGCAAGAGAGTCTGTTGGCGTCGGATTAGCGTGGCCGCTAAGCGGAGCAGCTTTGTCTGCGCCCTGATCCAAAGTCGGATTGGGGACACGACCAGCGGGGCCGATACCGCCGCCCACCGATCCGCTGGGATCACCGCCTGCAGCCGGCGCATCGGCATTGGGTTGACCGGCTCCCGTTGGTGGCTGTTGCTGCGGCAGGCCTTGCGGCTGGGCCTGAGCTTGTTGAACTTGCGCCTGTTGAGTTACGCCATCCGCGGCGAACGGATCGTGGTCCACCGGAACGAGCGAGTAGTCATCGAAATCCGGCTGATAGTCCACCGGCACCAGAGAGTAATTGGGCATTGATCATCACCTACAGGTATTGCGGACACCTTCGAGCGAGCGCATGCGTGGCCGCACCTCGCGGAGAGTGCTGGGTTGGCTTTATGTCGTTGAAGGCAAGTGCTTGAGTGATGGCTTGCGCGAGGGCGCGGAAGTGTCGCTTCCGGTTCGGCTTGCCGATCGTCTTTGCCGGGCGTCCGTCCGTTGGCGGGGTCGCCCCTGGCTGTCAGCCAGTTTGGTTCGCTGCGGCGGCCAATCTCGGCGCGCTCGGCAATGAATTGGCCGACAGCGGCCTGTCCGATTCAAAAAGCCCGCAGCGGATTTTCCGGTGCGGGCTCCAATGATTTCTGATTTTCAGATCATGCCAGCGAGTTGCCCGACGTGTCAACCGATATTTCGCCGACGCCAAATCTGTGGCAATTATTCGCCACAAGCCCTCAATCCTGCCTTCCGCTGCGGCGATGCATTCGCTAAAGCCAGCGGCATTGTTGCTCCGCATTCCCACGAGGCTATTCCTGATGTTTCCCAAGCCGAAATCCGCGCTGGTCCCGAACACCTATGCCTTCGAATCCGAGCCGATGGTGAAGCCGACCGGGTTTCGCGAATACGACGCGCGCTGGCTGTTCAACAAGGAAATCAACCTGATGGGCGTGCAGGCGCTGGGCATGGGGCTCGGCGCGCTGATCGCGGAACTCGGCGTCCGCCAGGAGATCGTCACCGGTCACGATTTCCGCGGCTATTCCGCCTCGATCAAATACGCGCTGATCTCGGGCCTGATGGCGGCGGGCTGCAAGGTGCATGACATCGGGCTCGCAGTGACGCCGATGGCCTATTTCGCGCAGTTCGATCTCGACGTGCCCTGCGTCGCCATGGTCACCGCCTCGCACAACGACAATGGCTGGACCGGCGTCAAGATGGGCGCCAACCGTCCGCTCACCTTCGGCCCCGACGAGATGACGCGGCTGAAGCAGATCGTGCTCAATGCCGCGTTCAACAACAAGGCCGGCGGCTCCTACCAGTTCCACGAGAATTATCCGGCGCGCTACATCGCCGACCTCACCAACCGGCCGAAGCTGAAGCGCAAGCTGAAGGTGGTGGCGGCCTGCGGCAACGGCACCGCGGGCGCGTTCGCGCCGCAGGTGCTGGAGGCGATCGGCTGCGAGGTGATCCCGCTCGACACCGAGCTCGATCACACCTTCCCGAAATACAATCCGAATCCGGAAGACATGGAGATGCTGCACGCGATCCGCGATGCGGTGCTGGCGCACAAGGCCGATGTCGGGCTTGGCTTCGACGGCGACGGCGACCGTTGCGGCGTGGTCGACAACACCGGCGAGGAGATCTTCGCCGACAAGGTCGGGGTCATGCTGGCGCGCGACATGTCGGCGATCAACGCCAACGCGCAGTTCGTGGTCGATGTGAAGTCGACCGGGCTGTTCGTGACCGATCCGGTGTTGCAGAAGCAGGGCGCCAACACGGTCTACTGGAAGACCGGCCATTCCTACATGAAGCGCCGCACCAATGAATTGGGCGCGCTCGCCGGCTTCGAGAAGTCCGGCCATTTCTTCTTCAACAAGCCGTTCGGCCGCGGCTATGACGACGGCCTGGTGTCGGCGATCGCGATCTGCGAGATGCTCGACCGCGCGCCGGGCAAGTCGATGGCCGATTTGAAGGACGCGCTGCCGAAGACCTGGTCGTCGCCGACCATGTCGCCGCACTGCGCCGACGAGGCGAAATACGGCGTGGTCGACGCGGTCGTGAAGCACTTCGAGACGCTGCAGCAGCAGGGCGCGCAGGTCGCGGGCGAGAGAATCCGCGATCTCGTCACCGTCAACGGCGTGCGCGTTACGGTCGCGGACGGCAGCTGGGGCCTGGTCCGCGCCTCCTCCAACAAGCCGGAGCTCGTGGTCGTGGTCGAGAGCCCGGTCAGCGAGCAGCGCATGCGCGACATGTTCGAGGCGATGGATTCGGTGCTGCGCACCCATCCCGAGGTCGGCGCATACAATCAGAAGATTTGAGCCACGTGCTCTGCTGTCATCACCCGCGAAAGCGGGTGATCCAGTACGCCGCGGCCTCTCCATTGAAAATGACTGTCTCTGGAATACTGGATCGCTCAGTCAAGCCGGGCGACGACAGTGAGGTAGGTCAATCGAGCCGGGCGATGACAGCTCGGGAGGTGGTGCTCACGCCGCCCGCAGTGAGGCCAGGAAGCGGTCGAGCTCGGTCTTCAGCCATTCCGACTGCGACGACAGGCCGTTGGCCGCATCGAGCAATTGCGCGGTCGCGCCGCCGGCCTGTTCGGAGGCGCGGTTGACGTTGAGGATGCCCTTGTTGACGTCCCTTGTGCGGTCGGCCGCCTGCTGCAGATTGCTGGAGATCTCGCGGGTCGCCGCGCCCTGCTGATCGACGGCGGCGGCGATCTCGCCGGAGACGTGATCGATTTCGGCGATGGTGGTCCCGATGGTCCCGATCGCGCTGACGGCCGCGCCGGTCGCGTTCTGGATATCCTGGATCTGAACCGCAATCTCCTCGGTCGCCTTGGCGGTCTGGTTGGCCAGCGCCTTGACCTCGCTCGCGACCACCGCAAAGCCGCGGCCATGCTCGCCGGCGCGCGCCGCTTCGATGGTTGCGTTCAGCGCGAGCAGATTGGTCTGGCTGGCGATGCTCTGGATCAGCGTCACCACCTCGCCGATCTTCTGCGTGCCCGCGGCAAGACCCTGCACGACGCTGTTGGTGCGGCGCGCCTCGTCGGCGGCCTTGGCGGCGATCCGAGCCGAGCGCGTCACCTGCTCGGCGATGCTGTTGATCGAGGCCGTCAGCTCCTCGGTCGCCGACGCCACGGTTTCGACGTTGCTCGACGCCAGCGTCGATGCGGAGGCCGCCGCCGTGGCCTGCCGCATGGTTTCCGCGTTGCTGCCGTTCATCGTTGCCGACAGGCCCTGCATCGCGTTCGCCGCCACCGCGACGGCCTCGACGACCTCGCCGATCTTGCGCTCGAAGCCTAAGGCCAGTTCGCGCCGCGCGGCATCGCGGTCGTGCTTGGCCCGTTCGGCCTCGATCCGCTCGGCATTGGCGCGCGCCTCGGCGGCACTGGCGGCCTCGGCCTCGGCCGCCTTCTGCGCCGACGTCCTGAACAATTCGGCGAGCGTGTGCGCGAGCCAGATCAACACGCCAGCCTCGATCAGCAGGATCACAGCATGGAGCACGACGCGGCCGAGATCGGCGCCGCCGGGATAGATCGCGGCCGGCAGGATGAAATTCAGCGTCAGGTGATGCAGGGCGACCACCACGGTGCCGGCGACGATCGGCCGGTAGTCGCAATAGGCGACCAGGCAGGCCAGCGCGGCGAAGAAGTACATGTGCATGTCGACCTGCCAGCGGTGGCCGGCGAATTGGTAGACCAGCATCGACACGCCGGCCATCAGGGCCACGGCAACGATCAGCTGCGTTGAGACGCCGTTGCCCGATATGCGCCACGACACCGTCGCGGCGAGCGCCATCGCGACCATGAAGCCGGCCGGGATCAGCCAGTCGGTGTGCAGCGACAGGCCGACGACGACCGCGATCGGAACGTGCAGCCAGAGCACCACGAGCAGGATCTTGCTGGCCGTCTCGCGCAGCGTGGCCATCTCATCGCCTTCGAAGGTCATTCCCAACCCCCAGATCGCCCAACCCCCAGATCGTCGTCCGCCTTGAAGCAGCCGGCGATCGCCTGCGGATCCATCGCCAGCAAGGCGCCGGCCTCGTACAGCCGGGTGAGCCCGCCATTGCGGTCAGGCCGCACCACCAGCAGGGCCGGGATCGCGGTCATCCTAACGATCGACGCGTTGGCGGATGCGGCGGCCGCCAGTGCGCGCTCGGCGCGCCACCACGGCGGAAAAGCCACGGCCACCACGTCGCTGCCCGCACGCACCTGCAACGACAGCATTGCGATCGCGATCCAGCTCGCAATCAGCAGTGCAGCCGCGCCTCGCCATGCGGGCCGTCGTCTCGCTGGGATGATCTCCCCCGGCACCATCGCAGCACAATGCCGCTGCCGGCGCTAACTTCAGGTAAATGCGATGTAGGCCGGCTACCTGGGGGCGTGTCGAATCTGATGGAGTCTGCGCCGGCGCTTATGCCGCCGGCACCGGCAGCGCCGTCACCGACTTGATCTTCTCCATCGCGAAGCGCGAGGTGACGTTCTTCAGCGGCACGGCACTGATCAGCTTCTTGTAGAACACGTCGTAGGCCTGCATGTCGGCGACCACGACGCGCAGCATGTAGTCGACGTCGCCGGCCATCCGGTAGAACTCCATCACCTCGGGCATGGCGCTGACCGCATCGGCGAATTTGCGCAGCCAGGCTTCCGAATGGTCCGCGCTCTCGACCGAGACGAACACCGAGATCCCGAGCCCGATCTTGTTCTGGTCGACCAGCGCCACGCGGCGCAGGATCACGCCGTCGGCCTCGAGCCGCTGGATGCGCTTCCAGCACGGCGTCGACGACAGCCCGACCCGGTCGCCGATCTCGGCGACGGAGAGCGAGGCGTCCTCCTGCAACACGGTCAGGATCTTGCGATCGATGGCGTCGAGGCGGCGATTATTGTCATGAATCTGAACGGCGAGTTCGGACATAGAAGAAAGTTCCATATGAAGGACCGATATCCCTCATATAGAGAAAAATCTTCTCGCGCAAGCGCCTCGTGGCCGATCAGGCCGGCCGGGTCTCGGCGTGTTCGCCCAAAAACGCTTCAACTTCAGCACGTTGCGGTGCGGCATAAGCTCCCCCGAAGCGGGTGCATTTCATCGCTGCGGCGGCGGACGCGAAGCGCAGCGCCTGCCGCAGCTCCTGCTTCTCGGTGATCGCCAGCGCAAACGCCCCGTGAAAGACGTCGCCGGCGCCGAGGGTGTCGACGGTATGGACCGGGAATGCAGGGGTCTCCTCGAGTTCGCCCTCCTCATTAAGCCAGATCGTGCCCATCGGGCCGCGGGTGCCGGCCAGGAACGAGGGGGTGAGCTTGGCGAGCTTGTGCAGCGCCTGGCCGTCGTCGGTGACGTCGGCGGTCTCCTGCAGCGGTTCGCTGGAAAACACCAGATGGGAGGAGGCGGTCAGCAGCCCTTCCCGCATCGACATCGCGCGGTCGACGTCGACCACCACGGGGATGCCGCGCTTGACGGCCTCGGCGCACAGCTCGGTGCAGAACGGCGCGCAGCGGCTCTCGGTCAGGATCGCCGCGCAATCCTCCAGCAGTAGATCGGTCGGCGGCAGCTTGACCTTCCACAGCTCCGGGTCGCGGAAGGTGACGATGGTGCGCTCGCCGGTGTCGTCGATCATGATCGCCGAAATCGGCGTCACCAGATCGGGCATGTGGATGAGATGGTTGGTCTCGATGCCTTCCTGACCGAGCTTGTCGAAGATGTAGCGGCTCGAGGTCTCCCGCGAATCGCCCATCGGACCGCAGATCGAGGCGCGGCCGCCCAGCCGGACGATGCCGATTGCGGCGTTCAGCGCGTTGCCGCCGCAGATCTCGTCGAAATGCGTCGCATTCTCCTTGGAGCCGCGTGCCGGGACATTGACCCGGAAGGTCAGGTCGCGCACCGGCAGGCCGATGCAGAGGATGCGGGGCGGGATTTTCGGGGCGCCGTCTTGAAAATTCATGCAGGGATCCGTCGCAATAGTTCCGTGAACTGGCACAACCTGTGACCAGTCTAATCGGCAGAACGATGTCCGGTTCCCGCTATTGGTCGAGCGGGTTTCGGTGGTGCACCCAGCGGCCGAGCAAATGATGGGCAATCGCAAACGGATGCGGACCGGCGAGGCCATCGGGATGCTGGCGCTTGAGCATCAGCGTCGCCTCGGCGTGGTCGAACCAGCGCGCATCCTCCAATTCGGTGCGGTCGACCATGATGTCCTCGTTAGTCGCCCGCGCGGTGCAGCCGATCATCAGCGATGACGGGTAGGGCCAGGGCTGCGTCATGTAGTAATTGACGTCGGTGCAGCGGATCCCGGCTTCCTCGAAGATCTCGCGCCGGACCGCGTCCTCGATGGTCTCGGCCGCCTCGACGAAGCCGGCGAGGCAGGAATACATCCCGGGCATGAACTGCTTCTGGCGGCCGAGCAGCACCTTGTCGCCCGAGGTGACCAGCATGATCACGACCGGATCGGTGCGCGGAAAATGCTCGGCCTTGCAGCTCGGGCATTCGCGCTTCCAGCCGCCGTCCTTCATTGCGGTGCGGGTGCCGCAGTTCGGGCAGAAGCCGTGGCGCTGATGCCAGGTCACCATCGATTTCGCCATCGCGATCGCCGACAGCTGCTCCGGCGGCACCACGCCCTGCATCGCCATGCCGCGCAATTCGGTGATCGCGACGTCGCTGCGGCCGACCAGCTTCTCGGCCGCCTGCGGCGCGATCCCCATGCCGAAGATCGGCGCGCTGTCGCGCAGGCCCAAGAAGATCGTGCCGGGATTGGCGCCGTAGCTGCGCGCCTCCTCCAGCGACAGCAGCGCGCGGGCGCCGTCCGCCTCCTGCTTCACCACCAGCGAGTCGCGATAGATCACGTAGGCGCGGGCTTCGCGGTGGCCCTCCAGCGCGAACAGTTTTTCCTCATTGCTGCGCAGATGCGCGGCGCGGTCCAGCACATGGGTGACGAAGGCCGGCTGGCCGAGCGGAAATGAATCGGATGCGGACATTGAATTTCAACCCAACCAGATCTTGCGGCGAAGCGCGCTGATGAAATTCTGCACTTCCTCGGCGTCATGCGCCAGCGGCGGCATCACGCCCCAGACGGGACGCGGCCATGCAGCGTCGCTGGTGCGGCGCGCGATGACATGGACGTGAAGCTGCGGGACCAGGTTGCCGAGCGCTGCGACGTTCAGCTTGTCGCATTTGGTGACCTCTTTGAGGGCCCGCGAGACGCGGGTGATCTCGGTCATCAGCTGCGCCTGCTCGACCTCGTCGAGGTCGATGATCTCGACCGCGCCGTCGCGCCGCGGCACCAGCAACAGCCAGGGATAATGCGCATCCTTGATGACCAGCACCTTGCACAGCGGCAGGTCGCCGATGTCGATGGTGTCTTTGTTGAGCTGCGAATGCAGCGACCAGTTGGAGGCGGGCATGACGGGCAAATAATGCCTTTCCGTGTTCCCAGACAAGCCCCGCAAAGCGGGCCTTACAAAGCCGGGTCAGGCCGCTTGCTTTCCGGCGGTTTTGGCCCCAAATAGGGACCGGGAGATTGGCGGTGGACGAGCCACTCGCCAACCGGGTCAGGTCCGGAAGGAAGCAGCCCTAACGAGGTCCGGATCGGGTCGCTCGTCAGTCTCCTACCTGTTTTTCCGAGCGAATCGCGCTGGAATGGCGGTCTCCGCGCCCGGCGCTTGATTTTGGCTCCCATCCGCACGCCGGCTGAAGAGACACCCAAGTTGCGGATCGACGCATGAACGACGACGCTGGCGCCCCCTCCCTACCGTCCGAAGGCGCGGGCAAAGGAAGCCCTGACGGCGGCTTTGATCTCGGCGGGGCGCCTGAGGCCGCCAACAAGCCGTACCGCGTTCTCGCCCGCAAATACCGTCCCTCCAGCTTCGAGGACCTGATCGGCCAGGAGGCCATGGTCCGCACCGTCTCGAACGCGTTCGAGACCGGGCGGATTCCGCAGGCCTGGATCCTCACCGGCGTCCGCGGGGTCGGCAAGACCACCACCGCCCGCATCCTCGCCCGCGCCCTGAACTACGCCAAGCCGGACGGCTCGGTGCAGGGGCCGACCATCCACATGCCCGACCTCGGCGTGCACTGCCAGGCGATCATGGAAAGCCGGCACATGGACGTGCTGGAGATGGACGCCGCATCCCACACCGGCGTCGACGATGTCCGCCAGATCAATGACAGTGTGCGCTATGCGCCGGCCAGCGCGCGCTACAAGGTCTACATCATCGATGAAGTCCATATGCTGTCGACGGCGGCGTTCAACGCCTTCCTGAAGACGCTGGAGGAGCCGCCGGAGCACGCCAAGTTCGTGTTCGCCACCACCGAAATCCGCAAGGTTCCGATCACGGTGCTGTCGCGCTGCCAGCGCTTCGACCTGCGCCGCGTCGAGGCCGACGTGCTGATGAAGCATCTCGGCAACATCGCGGCCAAGGAAGGCGTCGAGGTCGAGCCGGAGGCGCTCGGCATCATCGCGCGCGCCGCGGAGGGCTCGGTGCGCGATTCGCTGTCGCTGTTCGATCAGGCGATCGCGCATGCCGCAGGCCTCGTGAAGGCCGATGCGGTCAGGCAGATGCTCGGCCTTGCCGACCGGACCCGGGTCATCGATCTCTTCGATTCACTGGCGCGCGGCGATCTCGCCAGCGCTTTCACCGAATTCCGCGCGCAATACGATGTCGGCGCCGATCCTGTCGTGGTGCTGTCCGACCTTGCCGAGTTCGTTAATTTTGTCACCCGGGTGAAGGCCATCCCGGCAACTGCGGACAATGTCGCGTTCGGCGAGACCGAGCGGGTACGGGCGCGCGAATTCGCCGCCAAGCTGTCGATGCGGGTGCTGTCGCGGATGTGGCAGATGCTGCTCAAGGGCATTGCCGAGGTGCAGACCGCGACACGCCCGGCGGCCGCCGCCGAGATGGTGCTGGTGCGCATCGCCTATGTCGCCGACCTGCCGACGCCGGACGAGGCGATCCGGATGATGATCGAGCAAAACGGTGGCGGCGCGGCGCCGGCCACATCAGGCTCCGCCGCATCGTCCCCGTCACGCGGCGCACCTAGCTCGGCGATGTCTGCGATGCCGTCGGCGCCGGTGCGTGCACCGCAGGCCGCGCCGCGCGCCGATCTCGCTGCGCGCCCGCAGAGGGCGGCACCGGCCGGCAATGCCGCGCCGGCGCTGCGGATCTCGAGCTTCCCGCAGCTGATCGCGCTCGCCGGCGAGAAGCGCGACATCATGACCAAGAGCGCGCTGGAGGCCGATGTACGGCTGGTGCGCATCGAGGACGGCCAGCTCGAGATCGCACTGGAGCCGAAGGCGCGGCGCGCGCTCATCACCGACCTGTCGCGCAAGCTCGAATTGTGGACCGGGCGACGCTGGACCGTGATCATCTCGAATGAAGCCGGCCAGCCGACGGTGCGCTCGCAGAACGAGCAGGCCCGCAGCGAGCATCAGCGCACAGCCGAAGCCGATCCGCGGGTGCAGGAGGTGCTGGCACGCTTCCCTGGCACCAAGGTGGTCGAGGTCCGCCGCCTTGCCGCCGAGGTTCCGGTCGCGGATGCCACGGGCGAGGACCCGATTGAAACTTCCGACAGCGACGACGATTGATATTTGGCGATAGGAACGCAGGCATGGCTGATTTTCTCGGCATGATGAAGCAGGCAGCGCAGCTGCAGTCCAAGATGCAGGAGATGCAGGAGCAACTCGGCAATGTCGAGGTCGAAGGCATCTCCGGCGGCGGCCTGGTCGCGGTGCGCATGACCGCGAAGATGGAAGTGAAGGGCATCAAGATCGATCCGTCGCTGATGAAGCCGGAGGAGCGCGAGGTGCTCGAGGATTTGCTGGTCACCGCGCATGGCGATGCCCGCCGCAAGGCCGAGACCGCGATGCAGGAGAAGATGATGGCGCTGACCGGCGGGCTCGGCCTGCCGCCGGGATTCGGTCCCACTTAAAATGGCTGCAAGCGTTGCCGGTCCCGAGATTGAACGCCTGATCCAGTTGCTGGCGCGGCTGCCGGGCTTAGGTCCCCGTTCGGCGCGGCGCGCGGCGCTGCATCTGATCAAGAAGCGCGAAGCGCTGATGACGCCGCTGACCGCGGCGTTGCAGGTCGCGATCGACAAGATCCAGGTCTGCAAGACCTGCGGAAACATCGATACACAAAACCCCTGCACGGTGTGCACCGATCCGCGCCGCGATCCCGCGATCATCGTCGTGGTCGCCGACGTCGCCGATCTCTGGGCGCTGGAACGCGCCAATGCGACCAATGGCCGCTATCACGTGCTCGGCGCGACGCTGTCGCCGCTCGACGGCGTCGGTCCGCAGGATCTCACCATCGATCAGCTGGTGGCGCGCGCCCATGCGCCCGAAGTCAGTGAGATCATTCTCGCTTTGAATGCGACCGTCGATGGCCAGACCACCGCGCATTACATCACCGACCTGTTGTCGGAGGCCAATGTACGGGTGACGCGGCTGGCGCATGGCGTGCCTGTCGGCGGCGAGCTTGATTACCTCGATGAAGGTACGCTATCGGCTGCCATGCGGCAGCGGACGCTGTTCTAGCGCGCACTTGGAAGGCGGACGCGGCGGTATTCGCCAGGCGATCCGTCACAAGTCGAAAAGATCGCGCTGAGACAAAATGATAGGGTGGATGACGATTCGGGGACGGTCATTCACGCTCGGACGAATCAAATACGGAACCACCGCAAATGAAGACACACCGATTCGGCGTACGCTTGAGCTTTGCGTTCTTGGGCTTTGCGTTTCTCGCGGCGGCATTGGCCGCGCCCTGCGCGCTCGCACAGCAGAGCGACGCCCCGCAGAAGCCCGGCAAGATCATTCACGCCGGCGACGTGCTGTCGGGGGAACTCGGCGTCATGAAGGTGCGTGATGCCAAGAACCGCGGCAAGCGCGTCGCGACCTACCAGATCACCAGCGAGCCACGCCGCCTGCCGCCGCCGAATGGCCTGTGCAATCTCGAAACCGGACCGGAAACCTTCCAGCTCGTTCCGACCAACGACGCCCAGGCCGCGCAGCTCAAGAGCCTGTCCGGCAAGGCCATTTCGGTGAAGGTCGACGAGGTCGCCTGCGCCAAGGACGCCGGCGAGATCAGCGAAGCCATCGTCACCAAATGGAGCGTGGTGACGAAGTAAGATCGCGCCGCAATTGGGATGTCATCGCCCGGCTCGACCGGGCGATCCAGTACGCCGCGGCTTCTCCGCAGAATCACGAATGTCTCTGGAATACTGGATCACCCGCTTTCGCGGGTGATGACAGCGGAGGCTCAAACCCTCACCGGCCCGAGCTCATCAAAATGCCCGCGCCGTTGCAGCCAGGTGAGCAGGATCAGGCTCGGGATCGCGACCAGCACGCAGATCACGAAGAACACCTGCCAGCCGACCGCCTTGGCGACATAGCCCGCGCCCGACGACAGATAGGTGCGGCCGACCGCCGCGAGCGCCGTCAGCAGCGCGTACTGGGTCGCGGTGTGCAGCGGATTGCGGCACAGCGCCGAGAGATAGGCGACGAAGATCACGGTGCCGATCGCGCTGGTGAAGTTCTCCGCCGTGATCGCCAGCGCCAGCGCCCATTGATCGACCCCGACATGGGCGAGCCACGAGAACGACAGGTTGGCGACCGCCTGCAGCACGCCGCCGATCCACAGGCTCGACGCCAGCGAATAGCGCCGCGCCACGAAGCCGCCGGCAAAGCCGCCGATCAGGGTTGCGGCAAGGCCGACGCCCTTCACGATCGCCGCGTAATCGACCTTGGAGAAGCCGATGTCGATCACGAACGGCGCGGTCATGGTGCCTGAGAACGCGTCGGTGAACTTGAACAGCACCACAAAGGCGAGCGCCGCAAGTGCGTCCTTGCGGCTGAGGAACTCGGAGAACGCGCCAAGCGCCGCGTGAAACACCCGTTCGGCGGCGTTCTGCGCGTGCGTGGCGGCCTCGGCGCCTTTCGACTGCGCCGGCTCGGTCGCCGCAAGCGCGGTGACGATGCCGATCACCACCAGCGCGGCCATCACCACATAGCCCCACATCCACGCCGATGGCCGCGCGAGGCCTGCGGCCTCAAAGCCGCTGACGATGAACAGCGCGCCCGCGGTCGAGACCAGCATGCCGATGCGGTAGGCCGCGACATAGGATGCCATGCCGGCGGCCTGCTCGCTCTCCGGCAGGCTTTCGACGCGGAAGGCATCGACCACGATGTCCTGCGTCGACGACGCCGTTGCGACCAATAGCGCGGCAAACGCCGCGAACCACGGCGATCGCGCCGGATCGGCCACCGCCAGCAGCAGGATCGTCGCGATCAGCAGCAGCTGCGAGAACAGCAGCCAGCCGCGGCGGCGGCCGAACATCTGCGTGAACAGTGGCACGTGCAGCGCGTCGACCAGCGGCGCCCAGAGGAACTTCAGCGTGTAGGGCGTGCCGATCAGCGCCAGCAGCCCGATGGTGCCGAGATCGACCCCGGCCTCCTTCATCCACACCTGCAGCGTCGAGCCCGACAGCGCCAGCGGCAGGCCCGAGGAGAAGCCGAGCAGCAACACGATCAGCACCCGCGGCTGCAAGTACACCGCAAAACTGTCGCGCCAGGAAGTGGCGGCGGGGGTGGTTTTTTCCGGCATGGCTGTGGCGTCGGGGGCGGTCATCTATCCCATCGTGAGGTCATCGTCCGCGAAGGCGGACGATCCAGTACTCCGTGACGATTCCGTCCAGCCACCGTCGTCCCGGCGTACTGGATGCCCCGCCTTCGCGGGGCATGACGCACAGTTAGACACCTGCAATTCCCGGATACAAGTCTTCCCAATTTGGATTGTTCTTCGATCAGACGAACCTTCCAGGCTCGATTCCACTTCTTCAACCGCTTCTCGCGCTTGATCGCGTTCTCAGGATCATCGAACTGCTCGAAGTAGACAAGCTTCACCACATCGTATTTCTCGGTGAAGCTCTTGATGAGTTTCAGCTTGTGCTCGCCCACGCGGCGAATGAGGTCATTTGTCACACCGATATAGAGCGTGCCGCCGATGTGGCTGGCGAGGATGTAGACGTAGTAGCTGCGTGGCCCCAAACTGCCGCCTCTGGGACTGGATCGCCCGGTCAAGCCGGGCGATGACACCGATCGGGTGGCGCGAGTCCGTCAAACAAAGCCAACAATCACTCCCCCGCCTGCAGCTTGCGCGGGGCGGGGAATAGGTCGGTGGCGGCGGGCTTGACGAAACGCGGCACCTCGATCGGGGTCTCGGCCTTGCTGAAGTCGAGTTCCTCGATGCGGCCGGCGCGCTTCTCGATCTTGTCGGCGGAGATCAGGATCTGCCTGACGTCCTCATTCACCTGGCCGAAGTGATTTTGCAGCTTGAGCACGCGCTCGCGCAGCCGGCCGAGATCATCACCAAGGTGCATCACCTCGTTGCGGATCTGGTCGGCGGCGTCGCGGATGCGGGCGTCCTTCAGGATCTGCTGCATCACCTGGATCGCCAGCATCAACAGCGAAGGCGACACCAGCACGACGCGGGCGCGATAGGCCTTCTGGACCACATCGTCGAAACCGTCATGGATTTCGGCATAGACCGATTCCGACGGCACGAACATCAGCGCGGTGTCCTGGGTCTCGCCCGGGATCAGGTATTTCTCCGCGATGTCGCTGACATGCTTCAGCACGTCGGCGCGCAGCCGCTGGCTCGCGAATTTGCGTTCCTCGTCGCTGCGCGCATCGTGCAGCGCGGTCATCGCTTCCAGCGGAAATTTCGCGTCGATGCAGAGCGGGCGCTGGTCGGGCAGGAATACCACGCAATCCGGTCGCTTGCCTGACGACAGCGTGTACTGGAACTCGAACGAGCCCTTCGGCATGCCGTCCTGGACGATCGCCTCCATCCGCGCCTGGCCGAACGCGCCGCGCGACTGCTTGTTGGCGAGCACATCGCGCAAGGTCGTGACCTGGGTGGTGAGCTCGTTGAGGTTCTTGTGGGCGTGATCGATGATGCCGAGCCGCTCGTGCAGCACGCGCAGCGAATCCATGGTGTTGCGGGTCGATTGTTCCATCGACTGGCCGACCCGGTGGGTGACCGAGTCCAGCCGCTCGTTGACGGCGCGGGCCATCTCGGCCTGGCGGCCGGCCAGCGCCTGCGCGAAGGCATCAACCTTGGCGTCGACCCGACCGGAGGATTCGCTCTGGGCCCGCAGCATGTCGGCCAGCCGCTCCTCCAGCTCGTCGGCGCGGATGGCCTGGGCCATCGCCAGTTCCGCGCCGCGCCGGCTGGCGCGGGCGATCACCACGGCGATCGCGAACAGCAGGATCAGCGCCAGCGCGCCAAGGCCGATCAGCGCGTTGGAGACACGGACCGGAAGGTCGCCAATCATGAGCAGAATCTCGTTCATGCCGGCCGTTGTAGCCGATTCGCGGCCGGATGCGAACGAAGAGGGAACATTTATGGTCAGTGCTTCCCTGATTTTCTTGGTTAATCCGCAGTAAAGAAACGTGGTTAACGTTCTCCTAACGGGTTCCTAAGCGCATTGACCGCATCAGGCCCGCGGCTTAAATCGCCGCCATGGCATTACGAGAAATCATCATCCTGCCGGACAAGCAGTTGCGGCTGGTGTCGAAACCGATCGAGAAGGTGACGCCGGAGATCCGCAAGCTCGCCGACGACATGCTCGAGACCATGTACGACGCACCCGGCATCGGGCTCGCGGCGATCCAGGTCGCGCAACCTCTGCGGCTGATCACCATGGACCTCGCCAAGCGCGACGAGAACGGCGAGACCACGCCGCAGCCGCGGGTGTTCATCAATCCGGAGATCATCTCGCACTCGGACGAGCTATCGGTCTACGAAGAGGGCTGCCTGTCGATCCCCGAATATTACGAGGAGGTCGAGCGTCCGGCGCGGGTGCGCCTGCGCTTCACCGACCTCGACGGCAAGCTGCATGAGGAGGATGCCGAGGGCCTCTACGCCACCTGCATCCAGCACGAGATCGACCATCTCAACGGCGTGCTGTTCGTGGACTATCTGTCGAAGCTGAAGCGCGACCGCGTCTTCAAGAAATTCGAGAAGGCCGCCAAGCGCGCGGCGGAGTAGGATCGCCATCGGGACTTGACTCCCTCTCCCGCTTGCGGCGGAGGGTTTGGGTGGGGGTCTTTCCACGAGTCGTATCGCTGAGATAGCCCCCATCCGGATCGCATCTTCGATGCGATCCGGCCTCCGCCGCAAGCGGGAGAGGCCAACCGAATTCGCGGAAAGACCCGCGCGCTTCATATGCGATTCCTCTCCCCACAAGGGAAGGAACAGACCGAGTTCTCGTCATGCCTCTTCGCCTGATCTTCATGGGCACGCCCGATTTCGCGGTGCCGACGCTCCTGGAGCTCGTGGCCCATGGCCATGAGGTCGCAGCCGTCTACACCCGCGCGCCGAAGCCGGGCGGACGGCGCGGCCTGCAATTGCAGCCGACGCCGGTCGAGCAGGAGGCGCGCCGTCTCGGCATTCCCGTGCTGACGCCGAAGACGCTGAAGACAGACGAAGCGCTCGCGGAGTTTCGCGCCCACGAGGCGGACGCCGCCGTCGTCGTCGCCTATGGCATGATCCTGCCGCAGGCGATTCTCGACGCGCCGAAACTCGGCTGCTTCAACCTGCACGCTTCGCTGCTGCCGCGCTGGCGCGGCGCCGCGCCGATCAACCGAGCCATCATGGCCGGCGACGCCGAAAGCGGCGTGATGGTGATGAAGATGGATGTCGGCCTCGACACCGGCGACGTCGCGATGGCCGAACGGTTGCCGATCACGGACAGCATGACGGCGTCCGACCTGCACGACGCGTTGGCGCCGCTCGGCGCCGATCTGATGGTGCGCGCGATGGCCGGGCTCGAGCGCGGCGGGTTGCAGTTGACCAAGCAAAGCGCGGACGGCGTCACCTACGCCGGCAAGATCGAAAAGGCCGAGGCGCGGATCGACTGGACCCAGCCGGCGCACGCGGTGCTGCGGCACATTCATGGGCTGTCGCCATTCCCCGGCGCCTGGTGCGAACTTTCAGGCGAAGGCGAGCCCGTGCGGCTGAAGATCCTGCGCTGTGAGCTGGCCAAAGGTTCGGGCCAACCGGGCGATGTGCTCGACGACAATTTCGCGATCGCCTGCGGCGCCGGCGCGGTCCGGATCCTCGAATTGCAGCGCGCCGGCAAGACGCCGACCAAGGCAGCGGACTTTTTGCGCGGCACGCCGCTGAAGCCGCCCGCGCGGCTCAGCTGATGCCCCGCTACAAGCTCATCATCGAATATGACGGCACGCCGTTCTCCGGCTGGCAGATCCAGGACACCGCGCCGACCGTGCAGGGTGCGCTGGAGGCGGCGGTCAAGGCGATCTGCGGCGAGGACGTGCGGGTCCATGGCGCCGGGCGGACCGATGCCGGCGTGCATGCGCGCGGCCAGGTCGCGCATTGCGACATTGCGAAACATTTTCCGCCCGGCCGCTTTCGCGACGGGCTGAACGCGCATCTGCGTCCCCATCCGATCGCCGTGCACGCGGCCGATATCGTGCCCGACGATTTCGAGGCGCGGTTCTCGGCGACCAGGCGGCACTATCTCTATCGCATCACCAACACCCGCGCGAACCTCGCGCTCGACATCGGCAGGGTCTGGCGCGTGCCGCGCGCGCTCGATGCGGATGCGATGCACGCGGCCGCGCAGCGCCTGCTCGGCAAGCATGATTTCACCACCTTCCGCGACACCGAGTGCCAAGCCAAATCGCCGGAGAAGACGCTCGATCAGCTCGACGTCACGCGCGACGGCAATGCCGTTAACATCGTGACCTCGGCGCGCTCGTTCCTGCACAGCCAGGTGCGCTCGATGGTCGGCTCGCTGGTCTGGGTCGGCGAGGGCCGCTGGAGCGCGGACGATCTCTCTGGCGCACTCGCCGCCCGCAACCGCGCCGCCTGCGGCCCGGTGGCGCCGCCGGACGGGCTCTATCTGATGCGGGTGGATTACGAATGATCTCGTAGATCTCTTAGGATGGGTGGAGCGAAGCGATACCGATCACCTTGCCACGGATGCGATGGGTATCGCTCCACCCATCCTACGGTCGTAAGTCGACCCGAAATACCACGCTGTACCTGGTACGGTGGGTTGCTGGCGGCCCCAATCCCTACTGTGCATGGGGTTGTTCTTCACTATTTTGTCCAGCCAACCGGCTGGATCACGCAAAATACCGGTCCAGCACGCCGCGATAGATCTTCGTCAGCTGCTCCAGATCGGCCACCGGCGTACGCTCGTCGATCTGGTGCATGGTCTGGCCGACCAGGCCGAATTCGATCACCGGGCAATAGCCCGAGATGAAGCGCGCGTCGGATGTCCCGCCCGAGGTCGACAGTTCCGGCTTGCGGCCGGTGACCTCTTCGATCGCGGCGACCGCGAGATCGGTGAACGGGCCGGGCTGGGTGACGAATACGTTGGAGTTCGACGGCATCCAGTCGATGTGGGCGCGGATGCGGTTGCCGCAGGCTTTTGCCAGCCGCGCATCGACCAGCTGCCGCAGGCTCTCCTGGGTGTGGTTGTCGTTGTAGCGGATGTTGAACTTGGCCCGCGCCTGACCCGGGATCACATTGGTTGCGGTGTTGCCGACATCGACCGTGGTGAATTCGAGGTTGCTGGCCTGGAATTGCGCGCTGCCGTGATCGAGCGGCTCGTCGCTCAGCGCCACGATCAGCCGCGAGATATCCGGCACCGGATTTGAGGCGCGGTGCGGATAGGCGACATGGCCCTGCACGCCATCGACAATGAGCGTGCCGGACTGCGAGCCGCGGCGGCCGATCTTGATCATGTCGCCGAGCACCTCGACATTGGAGGGCTCGCCGAGCACGCAATGGTCGAATTTTTCGCCGCGCTCGGCACACCATTTCAACAGCTTGACGGTGCCGTTGATCGAGACGTCTTCTTCGTCGCCGGTGATCAGGAAGGAGATCGAGCCGCAGCCGTTCTCCTGTGCCTTGCCGCCATGGTCGCCGAGATATTGCAGCACGGCGGCGACGCTGCAGGCGATG
Source organism: Bradyrhizobium sp. USDA 4454 (assembly GCF_054822705.1). Lineage (NCBI taxonomy): Bacteria > Pseudomonadati > Pseudomonadota > Alphaproteobacteria > Hyphomicrobiales > Nitrobacteraceae > Bradyrhizobium > Bradyrhizobium sp. USDA 4454. The sequence continues at coordinate 8,001,130 of NZ_JBTRCN010000001.1, read as the reverse complement.
CCGCCCTTCATGTCGACGGCGCCGCGGCCGTAGAGATAGCCGTCCTTCACCTCGCCTGAGAACGCACCGAGCGTCCACGCCGCTTCATCGCCGGGCGGCACCACGTCGGTATGGCCGGCAAAGGTGATGTGCGGCGCCGTGTTGCCGATGCGCGCATAGAGGTTGTCGACATCGGCGGTGCCGGGCTCGGAGAAGGTCACGCGGTGGACCTCGAAGCCTGCGGTTTTCAGCAAATTTTCGAGAACGCCAAGCGCGCCGGCGTCGGCCGGGGTGACGGAGGGGCAGCGAACCAGATCGCTGGTAATCGAGACGGCATCAGTCATGCGCCTCGCTTAACACGTCACAGCGCGGGTGGACCAGCTTTGTGCGGCACGATATCGAGCTCGCTTTGCTGATCCCAGCCCTGCGTCGAGCGCGACCCGGTGCCGCGGCTGCCTCCCCGGCTCACATGGGTTTTGCCCAGCGGATTGGGACCGTAGCGATTGGGGTAGGAGGTACCGCGCAGACAGGCGAGCTCGATGAAGCCCCAGACATAGAGCACGAACACGATCGCGCCCGCGGCCATCACCCAATAGGACTCGTCGGGAAGCCGGTCCGAGAATTGGCTCATGAGGCCGGGGATCGCGAAGAACGGGACCATCCACCAGCCGCTCTTGTCGCGGTCGTGCAGGCGCTTGATTGCGACAGCGATGTAGACCCAGACGAACAATGCGGTGCCGCTCGCCTTGACCAGCAGCACCGGCAATCCGGCCCAACTCAGCGATGTGTAGCTGTCCGGGTCGAACGCCCGGAAGATGTCGTCGACATTGAAGCCGAATGACCGATCCTTGCCTCCGAGGCCGGCCAAGACCACGAGCGCGGCCAGGACCATCATCCAGCAGACGATGATCAGCACTGCGAGCCAGAACTTGGCGCGGTTGACGCGGCCCTTGAAGCCGAACAGGTAATTGGCCCAGTCCATAAAAAACTCCGGGCGGCGGCAATGATTCACGGCCCGCAGTTTTGTCGGCGTCAGACGGAAATTGGTTCGATCCTCCTGGACCCGTCATCCTGTCCCCTGGACCCGTCATCCTGAGGAGGCCGCAACGCGGCCGTCTCGAAGGATGAATCGGCCACCAGGCCGTCGACCCTTCGAGACGGCCGCTTCGCGGCCTCCTCAGGGTGACGGTGACGGGTTCGCCGAGCGCTTCCTAGTCCCGCAGCAGCTCGTTGATGCTGGTCTTGGCGCGGGTGCGCTCGTCGACGCGCTTGACGATCACGGCGCAGGCGGTGGCGGGGCCGGGCTGGCCGTTCTTCAGCGGCTTGGCCGGCAGGGTGCCGGGCACCACGACGGCATATTCCGGGACCTCGCCGACGAAGATCTCGCCGGTCTCGCGGTCGACGATCTTGGTCGAGGCGCCGAGGAACACGCCCATCGACAGCACCGCGCCCTTGCGCACGATGACGCCCTCGGCGACCTCCGAGCGCGCGCCGATGAAGCAGTCGTCTTCGACGATCACTGGCTCGGCCTGCAGCGGCTCGAGCACGCCGCCGATACCGACGCCGCCGGAGATGTGCACGCGCTTGCCGATCTGGGCGCAGGAGCCGACCGTCGACCAGGTGTCGATCATGGTGGCTTCATCAACATAGGCGCCGAGATTGACGAAGGAGGGCATCAGTACGACGTTCCTGGCGATGAAGGCCGAGCGGCGCACGATCGCGCCGGGCACGGCGCGGAAGCCGGCGTCGCGGAAGCGGTTCTCGCCCCACCCCTCGAACTTCGAGGGCACCTTGTCCCACCACGAGGCCTTGCCGGGACCGCCGGCGATCTGGCCCATGTCGTTGAGGCGGAACGAGAGCAGCACCGCCTTCTTCAGCCACTGATTGACCTTCCACTTGCCGCCGGTCTCACGCTCTGCGACGCGGGCCTCACCCTTGTCGAGCAGCTCCAGCGCGTGATCGACAGCCTCGCGGACCTCACCCTTGGTCGAGGTCGAGATGCCTTCGCGGGCGTCGAACGCGGTGTTGACGGTGGTTTCGAGGGCGGACAGCGACATCGGGACAATCCTTGGGCGTATCGGGGATATGACGGGAATTTTGCAGGGCTTTGTCGGAATTTGAGGCCGCGGAGTCAAGGCAAAGTCGACCGTCGTTTTGCCGAGCGATCTCTCACCTCCGTCGTCCCGGCCTTCGCCGGGACGACGTTTGGACTGATCAGGGTTTCAGCCGCTGCAAGAACCCGGTCAGATCATCCGTGACATGGTCGACATGAGCGGCGTCGCGCCCCTCCAGCTCCCAGGTCTCGCGCACCACCTCCTGGCTGCCATCGGGCACGACAAGCACGGTGGTCATGCCGAGCTCATGCGGCACCACGAGGTTGCGCGCGAGGTCCTCGAACATCGCAGCCTTTGCCGGATCGACGTCGTGCAGCCTGAGGAACTTCTGGTAGGTCTGCGGCGCCGGTTTCGGCTCGAGGTCGGCGGCAATGATGTCGAACACGCCGTCGAAATGATGGCCGATGCCAAGCCGGCCGAGCACCGCATCGACATGGTCGACCGAACCGTTGGTCAGGATCAGCTTGCGCCCCGGCAGTTTTGCGATCGCAGCGCCCATCGCCGGATTCGGCTGCAACGGCGAGTGATCGATCTTGTGCACATAGGCGAGATAGTCGTCCGCCTGCACGCCGTGCTCGGTCATCATGCCGCGCATCGTGGTGCCGTAGCGCAGATAATAATCCTTTTGCAGCCGCCGCGCTTCCTCGGGCGAGATCTTCAGCCAGTTGCCGACAAACTCGCCGATCCGCGCATCGACCTGCTGCCACAGGTTGACGTGATGCGGGTACAGCGTGTTGTCGAGGTCGAACACCCAGGTCTCGACATGACCGAAGCTGCGGGGAGTTTTGGTCATGGCTATCTCAACGCGTCGTCCCGGCGAAGGCCGGCACCCATACGCCGCGGCGGCAATTGGGGCCGCGGCGCGCGTTCCTTTCGTTGTGGGGTTGTCGCCGGTGAACAGCACGTGGCGCGGTGGTTATGGGTCCCGGCCTGCGACGCCAAGACGACAGCGACGTTTGCGGCGTCATCATCTTCATCACGGCACAGCAAAGCGCAGCGTCTTGCCGCCGCTGGTCATGTCGACGGTGGTGAAGCCGAGTGCGGTGAGGCCACGGCTGGTGCAATCGCCCTGCTCGTTGACCTCGAACTTGCTGTCGCGGGTGCAGAGCGGCACCGCACCGCCCCAATTCAACGGCTTGTCCTTGATGCGGATGGTGCGGTTGTCGCCGTCGACCGCTTCGGCGAACGAATAGATCTGCTTCGGCGTGCCGGTGACATCGGGATGCAGGCATTTGCCGGGGTCGATGCGATACCAGCCGCGGCTGGTCACCGCCTTGCCGTCGTCGGTCGCGACCGCGGCCATCACCTTGTACTGGGTGTCGTTGCACCAGGTCAGTCCTGATGCGGACGGCTTCTGCACGGCGTCGACCATGGCCGTGAAGAAGTTCGGCGACTGCACGATGTCGCTAGCGAGCCCGCGGCTCCTGAGGAAGGCCGACAGCGCGCTCTGGGTCTTCGGTCCGTCGACGCCGTCGATCGGCGCGGCGTCGTAGCCTGCGATCACCAGCAGGCGCTGGATGCCGGCGAGCCGCGCCTGCTCGTCGTCATATTCGCTGTCCTCGGCGAGGTAGGCGACGAGATTGCCGTCATCGGTCTTCGTCGGCGTGATCTGGGTGAATTGCGCCGGCGTCTGGCCGGAGCGGCATTGCCGCGCGGCGGCGATCACGAAATTGTCCTGCGCGACGCACAACGTATCGGTGCCGTTCTGCGGGATCGGCGAGGCGCCATAGACGCCGAGCGCGCGGGCGTTGAGCAGCACGCGGTCGGCGGTCAGTGCGCCCTGCACCACGACCCGGCAGGTCGCGGGATCGATCCGGAACCAGCCGCGCGTCGCGGTGGCGGCCTTGTCATCGATGCCGATCGCGGCCTCGATCACATAGCTCATGCGGTTGCAGAGCTTGAGGTCGGCATGCGCCGGCGCCGACGAGAACAGGAACGACACCAGCGCAGCCGGCAGCGCCATCGCGAGCCGCGCCTCCGGTGACCGGCGAGGTTGCCTCGCCGTGTGTCCCGCGTCTGCCATTACTTATGGATCAGCGTGCCGGTGCCCTGGTTGGTGAAGAGCTCGAGCAGCACCGCGTGCTGCGTCTTGCCGTCGATGATCACGACGCCCTGCACGCCCTGTTCGAGCGCATAGATGCAGGTCTCGACCTTCGGGATCATGCCGCCGGAGATCGTGCCGTCGGCAATCAGCTTACGGGCTTCCTTGATCGACAGGTCCGGAATCAGCTTCTTGGACTTGTCGAGCACGCCGGGCACGTCGGTCAGCAGCAGCAGGCGCTTGGCCTTCAGCGCACCGGCGATCGCGCCGGCGAAAGTGTCGGCATTGATGTTCAGGGTCTGGCCGTCCTGTGAGGTCGCCAGCGGCGCCAGCACCGGGATCAGCTCGTAGCCGATCAGCTGATTGAGCAGCGTGAGGTCGACCTTTTCGGGGTCGCCGACGAAGCCGAGATCGATCGCCTTCTCGATGTTGGAATCGGGGTCGACCATGGTGCGCGTCGTCTTCGACGCCTTCACCATGTTGCCGTCCTTGCCGGAGAGACCGACGGCCTTGCCGCCGGCTTCATTGATATAGCCGACGATCTGCTTGTTGACCGAGCCGGCCAGCACCATCTCGACGATCTCGATGGTTGCGGCGTCGGTGATGCGCAGACCCGCCGCGAATTCCGACTGGATGCCGAGGCGCTTCAGCATGGTCGCGATCTGCGGGCCGCCGCCATGCACGACCACCGGATTGATCGCGGTCTGCTCGAGCAGCACGATGTCGCGCGCGAACGCCTTGGCGGTCTCCTCGGCGCCCATGGCATGGCCGCCGTACTTGATGACGATGGTTTCGTCGTCATATTCCTGCATGTGCGGCAGCGCCTCGGACAGGATGCGGGCCTGATCGAGCGGGCTGATGTGCTGGTCGGTCATGGGGCTGGTCTCATCGTCAGCGGAGGGACGGGCGCGGTTCTATCTGATTGCCGGGCAGGGCGCAAAGCGGGAGACGTATTCGTTGTATCTGTAGCCCGGATGAAGCGAAGCGCAATCCGGGATCGCCATCCGCGGCAAGATTCCCGGATTTCGCTGCGCTTCATCCGGGCAACGGATCAACGTCGCGGCCACGCTGCCGAAACCGCCAACACCAGCCAGCTCAGGATCAGCAATGTTCCGCCAGTCGGCGCCGCCATCGGAAACAAGCCATGACCGGCATACTGGCGCAGCACCAGGTCGCCCGCGAACAATGACGCCGCGATGACGAAGCCTGCCGCTGCCGCAACTCCGAGCCTGGCATGAATGACCGCGCGCTCGGCGACCGCAACCGCCGCGATCGCGGCGGTTGCGTGGAACAACAGCATCGATGACGCCGCCGCCAGCCGCGTGGCGTCAGGCAGATGTGCTGCGGCCGCCGCCAGCACCACGCCGCAGGCGCCCATGATCGCGGCAAGGCCGATCAGGAGGCGATGCACGCCGTTCATCAACCCCGCTCTTCGATCAGGCGCACCATGGCGGCGCGCAGCTCCGGCATGCCGTCGCCGGTGCGTGACGAGGTCACCAGCACGTCGGGAAACGCCGCGGGATGTTTGGCGAGCTTGGCGATGGTCTCAGTGGTGACGGTCTTGAGTTCGCCGGGCTTGACCTGGTCCGCCTTGGTCAGCACGACCTGATAGCTGACGGCGGACTTGTCCAGCGTCTTCAGCACGTCGAGATCGACGTCCTTGATGCCGTGGCGCGCGTCGATCAGCACATAGACCCGCGCCAGCGTCGCGCGCCCGAGCAGGAATTTGTGGATCAGCGCCGTCCACGACGCGACCTTGGTCTTCGGCGCCGAGGCGTAGCCGTAACCGGGCATGTCGACCAGGCGGAAGGCTGCCTTCTCCGGCCCCTCGAAGAAGATCAATTCCTGGGTGCGGCCGGGCGTGTGCGAGGTGCGCGCGAGGTTGCTGCGGCCGGTCAGCGCGTTGATCAGGCTCGACTTGCCGACATTGGAGCGGCCGGCAAACGCGACCTCGAGGCCGGCCATCGGCGGCAGCGTCTCGATCGAGGGCGAGGCCCAGATGAAGCGCCAGTCGCCGGCGAACAGCTTTCGCCCCTGCTCGATCAGCTCCGCATCGGGTTCGGTAGTCATGTGATGGTTCTCACGTCATTCCGGGGCGATGCGAAAGCAATCGAGCCCGGAATCTCGAGTTTCCGGGTTCGACGCTGCGGTTCAACGCTGCGCGTTGCCCCGGAATGACGACGCGCGTTACGTCGGCTTCTTGGCGAACGTCGACTTGAGATTGTCGAATAGCTCCACCTTTACGCCGTTGCGGCGCATGATGAAGCTCTGCTGCAGCACCGACAGCAGGTTGTTCCAGGCCCAGTAGATCACGAGACCCGCCGGGAAGCCGGCCAGCATGAAGGTGAAGATCAGCGGCATCCAGTCGAAGATGATCTTCTGGGTCGGATCCGGCGGCGCCGGGTTGAGCTTCATCTGGACCCACATCGTGATGCCCATGATGATCGGCCAGATGCCCATCACGAAATAGGACCCGATATGCGGTCCGAGCAGCGCGATCGGATCGAGCGGAATCAGGCCGAACAGCGTGAACAGGTTGGTCGGATCGGGCGCCGAGAGATCCTTGATCCAGCCGAAGAACGGTGCGTGCCGCATCTCAATGGTGATGAACAGCACCTTGTACAGCGAGAAGAACACCGGGATCTGCAAGGCGACGGGAAGACAACCGGCGATCGGGTTGATCTTCTCCTTCTTGTAGATCTCCATCATCTCCTGCTGCTGCTTCACGCGGTCATCGGGATAGCGTTCCTTCAGCGCCTGCAGCTGCGGCTGCACCGACTTCATCTTCGCCATCGAGGCGTAGGACTTGTTGGCGAGCGGGAAGAACAGCAGCTTCACGATCACGGTCACCAAGAGGATCGCGATGCCGAAATTGCCGACCAGGCGATAGAACCAGTCGAGCGCCAGGAACATCGGCTTGGTGATGAAGTAGAAGTGGCCCCAGTCGATCAAGAGATCGAAATGGTTGAGGCCGAGCTGCTTGTTGTAGCCGCCGAAGCCGACCAGCGGGAAGTTGAGGCCGACGGTGGCGGCCTCCTTGGCGCCGGCGAACAGCCGCGCATTGGCGACGCCGGTGCCGCCGATCGGAATGGTCTGCGCGCCGAGCATGTAGTCGGCCTGGTAGCGCTTGTCGCCGGTGGTGAAGCGGGCGCTGTCCAGCGTCGCATTGGTTTCCGGCAGCAGCGCGGTGGCCCAGTATTTGTCGGTGATGCCGAGCCAGCCGTCGGTGACCTTCGAGAACACGATGCCACGCGAATTTCCGCCGGTTGGGGTCTTGGCTTCGTCGAGGTTCTTGTAGGTGTATTCCTGCAGGCCCTGCTCGCCGAGATAGCCGATCGGGCCTTCGTGCAGGATCGCGTAGCCCGAGACCGGCGGCTTGCCGCCGCGCGAGATCAGGCCGAACGGATACAGCGTCACCGGCGCGCTTCCTTGATTGACGACCTCATCCTTGATGCTGAAGAGGTAGCGATCGTCGATCGAGATGGTGCGGCGGAAGGTCAGGCCCTGGCCGTTCTCGTATTTCAGAACCACCGGGGTGCTCGGCGACAGGCTGTTCGATCCCTCCTGCTGCCAGACGGTTTCGGCATCCGGCGCCTTCACCGACGAGCCGTTGGCGGTCAGCCACAGGAACTCGGCATAATAAGGCTCGGCCGTGCCGGACGGTGACAGCAGCACGACGGCCGGCGACTTGGGGTCGACGGTCTCGCGGAACTGGACCAGCGCCAGATCGTCGATCCGGGCACCCTTCAGCGCGATGCTGCCGATGACGCGCGGGGTCTCGATCTTGATGCGCGGGCCGGCTGCGAGCACGGTCTCGCGGCTCGCCACCGGAGCGTCGGCAGCAGGCGTGCCCGGTGCCTGAGAGGGCGTGGTCGAAGCGCCCGGCGCAGCCCCCGGAGTGGCTTGCGGCGACGGCTTCAGCAATTCGGCCTGCTTCTGCGCCTCGCGCTGCTTCTCCATCTGCGGCACGTTGTAGAAATATTGCCAGGCGATCAGGACGAGGCCGGACAGAATGACGGCAAGGATCGTGTTGCGGTTGTCGGACATCTCTTAGGGTCTCGTCATTCCATTCGGATTTGGCGCGCTTTTGTTACCCGCCCTGTTGTTACCCGCCTTGTCGTTACCCGTCTTGGGCGCAGGCCGGTCGAGGCGGCGCAGCGCCGACCGCAGGTCGTCAATCATGGTCGCAAAGTCGCGGGTCAGCGCGTCACGGCGGCCGACTAGCACATAATCATGGTGCGGCCGCATGAATACGGCATCGACCTGTCTCATCACTTCGCGAAGCCGGCGCCGAATGCGGTTGCGCTCGGTCGCGGTGCCGTTCTTCTTGGTGACGGTATAGCCGACGCGGATCGGGCCCTGGTCGTCGCGGCGGCGGCCCTGCAGCACAAAAGCTGCGGTATTCGCCCGTGCGCCATTGGCAACGGCGAGGAAATCCGCCCGCTGCCTCAGCCGATCCATAATGGGTATCTCCGGAGAGGAGACGTCCTGGCTCAGGCGCTCAGGCGCTTGCGGCCGCGCGCACGGCGCGCAGCGAGGACCTTGCGGCCGCCGGCCGTGGCGAGACGGGCGCGGAAGCCGTGACGGCGCTTGCGCACCAGTTTGCTGGGTTGATAAGTCCGCTTCACGGGTAATTCTCCGCTGACCGGGCAATTTGCCGTTGTATTGAGATGGAGTCCGGTGATGCTGGCGGGCTCAAACGAGCCGTTGTACGGCCCCAAAGAGCCGCCCCCGGTCAAGAACCGGGCCATCGCGGACAGTTGGCGCGGCTTATAAGGGAGCGCCCTGTTTTCGTCAATGTCGCAGGGCGTCGCAAAAAGGCTTCTTCGAAACGACGCAATTCGGGCGAATATGTCTGATTTCGCGGGGTATTTGTCGGTAAGGGGACGCTTTTGGGCGTTCGGGGAACCGCCCACATTAGCGATCCGTAATTTGACCGGCTTGGGGGCCGGGCCGCATCTTCCGACCCCTAAGCCAAACAAGGCTTTATCTTGTGGCTCTAACTGACGATCAGGCGACCGCGCAGACGCAGCGGCCCAAGCCGTCTCTTCGGCTCGGGCTGTCCGGCAAGCTGTTGCTGCTGACGATCCCCCTGGTGATGATCGCCGGGCTCCTGATCTACGTGCCGGCGATCGCCAACTTCCGGATGAACCGGCTCAATGACCGCCTGGCCGCCGCCAACACCGCGGCGCTGGTGCTGGACGCAGCCCCCTCCGGCCTGGTGCCGGATTCGCTGGCGCGGCAGATCCTGACCAGCATCGGTGCCCGCGCGGTCGCCATCAAGCTCGGCCAGCAGCGCCGCCTGCTCGCCAGCGCCGATTTGCCGGCCTCGATCGACCATGACGTCGACATGCGGGCCATGACGGTGTGGTCGGCGATCGTCGATGCCTTCGAGATCATGCTGGAGCACGGCGACCAGACCATCCGCGTGGTCGGGCCGGCGCCGGGCCAGGCCCAGTTCATCGAGGTGGTGATCGACGAGAAGCCGCTGCGGCAGGCGATGTACCGCTTCTCGCGCAACGTGCTGGTCGTCGCGCTGTTGATTGCCGGCCTGACCGCCGGCCTGGTCTATCTGGCGCTGCATTATCTGTTCGTGCGGCCGATGCGGCGGCTGACCGCGAGCCTGGTCGGCTTCCACGAAAATCCGGAGAGTTCGGCGCGAATCATCGTGCCCAGCCAGCGCGGCGACGAGATCGGCGTTGCCGAGCGCGAGCTGTCGGACATGCAGCGCGACCTCGTCTCGATGCTGCATCAGAAGAGCCGGCTCGCTGCGCTCGGCCTCGCCGTCTCCAAGATCAACCACGATCTGCGCAATCTGCTGGCGTCCTCGCAATTGCTGTCGGACCAGCTCGCCAGCGTGCCCGACCCGCGGGTGCAGCGCTTCGCGCCGAAACTGCTGCGCTCCCTGGAGCGGGCCATCGCGTTCTGCCAGTCGACACTTTCTTATGGCCGCGCGCAGGAGGCGGCACCCGACCGGCGTGTGATCATGGTCGAGCCCGCCGTTGCCGAGGTACGGGAATCCGCCGGGCTTGCGACCGATGCCTCGATCACCTGGATCAGCGCGATCGAGCGCGGCCTCACTATCGACGCCGATCCGGACCAGCTGTTCCGCGTGCTGCTCAATCTGGTGCGCAACGCGGCCCAGGCGCTGGAAAGCCGCTCCGACAGCGATGGCGGTGCCCAGCAGATTCGCATCACCGGCCGCCGCGAGGGGACGGTCGCGATCATCGAGGTCTCCGACACCGGCCCCGGCGTGCCGACCAAGGCGCGCGAGCATTTGTTCGAGGCATTCCAGACCTCCGGCCGCCCCGGCGGCAGCGGGCTTGGCCTGGCGATCGCCGCCGAGCTGATCCGCGCCCATGGCGGTCAAATCCATCTGGTCGAGGGCACCATCGGCGCAACCTTCCGGATCTCGATCCCGGATCGCCCGGTGGAACTGCTGTCGATCCGCAGCGAGCGGGCGCGGGCGTAAGGCCGCTCCGGTATTCCGGGGCGGCTGGAGCGCTCGGAAAATGGCGTTTCCAGAGCTTGCCAACCGGACCGGGAGCCTGTAGCTAGAGCGCTCTTTCGCGACGTTCCGGGGCTCCCGGAGCCATGCGGGCCCAGGCCCAACCGCGAAAATGCGCCCGTAGCTCAGCTGGATAGAGCATCAGACTACGAATCTGAGGGTCGGACGTTCGAATCGTTCCGGGCGCGCCACTTTCGTAGGATCGGCGGCTTTTCGAGTGCGTTCGGCGCTACTTTGCGGGCAGACGCAGGCTCGTGAGATCAGTCCCCACGATGATATTTCCAGTGAAGCCGCCGTCTTGCGCTGCTTTTTTATAACCCGCTTCCGTCAGTGGGCCGCCCGGAACCTTGAACGGATATTGCTGATCTGCGCCGAGTGGCGGGATCAAGTGGGTGAGTATGAGATGTTTCGCGCCGGAGCGCTGCGCGATGGCCTCTCACTTGCCCATCCGCAGGCCCTTGGTGGTGAAGCGCTGCGAGCGGCCGCCGTCGCGCAGCGGTCGCCGCGTGCCGGCGGCCTTGCCGGTGCCCGGCGGCTGGTGCGCCGGCACCAGCTGCTCGGGCCGCGAGCCGATCAGATCAGCGCGGCCCATCTGCTTCAGCGCTTCGCGCAGCAGCGGCCAGTTGTCCGGGTCGTGATAGCGCAAGAACGCCTTGTGCAGCCGGCGTTGCCGCAGGCCCTTGATCGCCTCGACCTTGTCGCTCGCCCCGCGGCGCACGCCGCGCAGCGGATTGACACCGGTGTGGTACATCGCGGTGGCGGTCGCCATCGGCGAGGGCAGGAAGGTCTGCACCTGATCGGCGCGGTAGCGGTTCTTCTTGAGCCACAGCGCGAGGTTCATCATGTCCTCATCGGTCGTGCCCGGATGCGCGGCGATGAAATACGGGATCAGGTAGTATTTCTTGCCGGCCTGCTCGGCCGCGGCATCGAACATCTTCTTGAAGCGGTTGTAGGCGCCGATGCCCGGCTTCATCATCTTGTCGAGCGGGCCGCGCTCGGTGTGCTCGGGTGCGATCTTCAGGTAGCCGCCGACGTGATGGGTGACGAGCTCCTTGATGTATTCGGGGCTCTCCACCGCGAGGTCGTAGCGCACGCCGGACGCCACCATCACCCGCTTGACGCCCTTCACCTCGCGCACCTTGCGATAGAGCCGGATCAGGTCGTCATGCGAGGTGTTGAGGTTCGGACAGATCTCGGGGAAGACGCAGGACGGCCGCCGGCATGCCGCCTCGATCTTCGGATCCTTGCACGCCATCCGGTACATGTTGGCGGTCGGCCCGCCGATGTCGGAGATCACGCCGGTGAAGCCCGGCGTCTTGTCGCGGATGCGCTCGATCTCGCGCAGGATCGAGCCCTCCGAGCGGTTCTGGATGATGCGGCCTTCGTGCTCGGTGATCGAGCAGAAGGTGCAGCCGCCGAAGCAGCCGCGCATGATCGTCACCGAGAAGCGGATCATCTCCCAGGCCGGGATCTTGGCGTCCTTGTAGGAGGGATGCGGCGCCCGCGCGTAGGGCAGGTCGTAGACGGCGTCCATCTCGGCCGTTGACAGCGGGATCGGCGGCGGATTCAGCCACAGATCGCGGTCGCCGTGGCGCTGCACCAGCGGCCGCGCATTGCCAGGATTGCTTTCCCGATGCAGCACGCGCGAGGCGCGGGCATAGGCATCGCGGTCCTGCTCGACCTGCTCGCAAGCCGGCAGGCGGATCACGACGTTGCCCGGCTGGCGCGCTGCGCCCTCATCGGCGGAGTCGAGATCGTCCGCATGCAGCTCGGCGTAATCCTCGGGCACGCGGCGGAACAGCGCGACGCCCCTGATCGAGTCGAGATCGCGCGGCGCTTCACCATTGGCGAGCCGGTGCGCCACCTCGACGACGGCACGTTCGGCGTTGCCGTAGAGCAGAAGATCGGCCTTGGCGTCGGCCAGCACCGAGCGGCGCACCTTGTCGGACCAATAGTCGTAGTGCGCGATGCGGCGCAGCGACGCCTCGATGCCGCCGAGCACGATCGGCACGTCCTTGAACGCTTCGCGGCAGCGCTGCGCATAGACGATGGTGCAGCGGTCCGGCCGACGGCCGCCTTCGCCGTTCGGCGTGTAGGCGTCATCATGGCGCAGCCGCCGGTCCGCCGTGTAGCGGTTGACCATCGAATCCATGTTGCCGCCGGTGACACCGAAGAACACGCGCGGCTTTCCAAGCGCCTTGAACGGTTCGGCCGACTGCCAGTCGGGCTGCGCGATGATGCCGACCCTGAAGCCCTGGGCCTCCAGCAACCTGCCGATGATCGCCATGCCGAAGCTCGGATGGTCGACATAGGCATCGCCCGTCACCAGCACGATATCGCATTGATCCCAGCCGAGCGCAGCCATCTCGGCGCGGTTCATCGGCAGGAATGGCGCGGGCTGGTCGGGGCGCGCCTGGTGGCGCGGCCATGACGTGAGGGACGGTTCGGCAGTGGCAAGGCTGTTCATGGCGACCACGCATAAGACTCCGGCGTCGTGAATTCAACCAATCAGCGTGCGGCCTGGCCAGGCCGCGTGTTGCGCTGCCCGACGGTTCCGGATCTGCCCAGGGTGACGGGAATGGCGGCGAGCAAATCATACCGATATCTCAATGGCATGAAAGGTAAGTGCCGGGCTATCCCTCAACCGTTCGGCCAGCCGATCGTGGCGCAGTTGCGGCGATGCCGTGGGCCGCATCCGGACCGGCGACATGGGTACCACATCGACGGCATGGAATGGCTCGGAAGGCCGCTCAGCGAGCGGGTGCAGTGAGCATGCAATCTCGGTCGCATCGGTAGAACCTGCTCGGCATGTCCGGCGACAAACAGCGGTGATCGCCATCAATGCGATCCGGGAGACTGAAATGATGTCGGACAGATCGGTGCTCGCCTGCGTCGTCTGCACGGCCGTGATGCTCGGTGCGCTCGGTGCATCCGTGCACGCGCAGACGCCGTCGAGTTGCAAGGAGCCGAAGACCGGCACCGATCGCGTCCCGATATTCTCGCCGCCGCTCGCCAACGTGGTGACGGGCAGCGGGCGGCTGCAATTCTACTCCGCGCCGAATCTGCACTGCCCGATCAAAGGGGTGTTCGTCATCCCGAACGACGAGCTCGTCGCCTATGCGCAAACCAATGATGGCTGGTCGTCGGTGATGTACCTCAATCCACGGGGCGGCGACGACGTCTCGGGCTGGGTCAGGTCGGCGAGATTGAAAGCGACGGGAACCGTCGGTCCAAAGCAGTAGCGGACGAACCAGGGTCGCGGCAGACACGGCTTCCATGGCGTGGCCGGCAGGCCACGACGCATGTCTCTTGCGGCATCAATGGATCGCCGCGTACATGATCTTTTCCTCGGTCGCTTCGAGCGCGGAGAACTCCTCGACCACCTTGCCCTGGCGCGAGACCAGGATGCGGTCGGACAGCGCCATGATCTCGGGCAGGTAGGATGAGATCACCACCACCGCCTTGCCCTCGTCGGCGAGCTGGTTGATCAGCTCGTGGATCTCGACGATGGCGCCGACGTCGACGCCGCGGGTCGGCTCGTCGAAGATGATCAGCTCGGGCTCCTGCACCAGCGACTTGGCGATCACGACCTTCTGCTGGTTGCCGCCCGATAGCTCGACCACCTTGGCCTCGTCGCCGATGGCGCGAACCTTTAGCCGCTGGGTCCAGGTCTTGCCCACTGTGTTGGCCTCGCGCCGCGACAGTAGCATCCGGCCGCCGGGAAACTTCGAGAGCAGGCCGAGATAGATGTTGCGGGCGATCGAGGCGGTCTCGAAGAAGCCTTCGACCTTGCGATCCTCGGTGACATAGGCGATGCCGGCCTTGACCGCCGGCGCCGGCACCCGGTAGCGCACCGGCTTGTCACGCAGCAGGATCTCGCCGCCGTGGAAGAAGTCGCGCTTCAAGACGCCGGAGACGATCTTGAAGGTTTCGGTGCGGCCCGCGCCGACCAGGCCGAACACGCCGGTGATCTGCCCGGCGAATACCGACAGCGAATTGTTCTTCACCATCGGCGCCATCTTGAGGTTCTGCACCGTGAGCACGCGCGCACCGGCCGGCCGGACGCTGGTCTTCCGCGCGCCGTACAGCGTGTTCGACAGATCGCGGCCGACCATCGCCTGCACGATCGCCGCCCGGTCGAATTTCGCGGCATCGTCGGTGATGACGTGCTTGCCGTCGCGCAGCACGGTGATCCGGTCCGCCAGCAGCAAGGCCTCTTCCAAAGCATGCGAGATGAAGACGATCGAGACACCGCGCTTCTTGAGGTCGCGCACCAGGTCGAAGAAATACTTCTTCTCCTCCGGCGTCAGCGACGCCGTGGGCTCGTCGAAGATGATGACCTTGGCCTTGTGCAGAACGGCGCGCGCGATCTCCACCATCTGCTTCTTGGCCGCGCCGAGCCCGCTGACGGTCGCGGTCGGCGTCACGTCGAAATTGAGCGATTGCAGGAATTGCTGGGCGGCGATGTAGATGCCGCGCAGCCGGTTGTAGAATTTCTCCTGCCCGAGAAACAGATTTTGCGCGACCGTCATGGTCGGCACCAGGCTGTTCTCCTGAAATACCATGGCGATGCCGAGATTACGCGCCTCGAGCGGCGTGCGAGGCGCGACCGCTGCGCCATCGATCGTCATGTCGCCCGAGGTCAGCGTAACGACGCCGGCCATCACCTTGGTCAGCGTCGACTTGCCGGCGCCGTTCTCGCCGACCAGCGCGTGGATTTCGCCGCGGCGCAGGTCGAAGTCGACGCCCTCGATGGCGGGCACCCCGGCATAGAGCTTGGTGGCCTTGCGCAGCGAAAGCACGGTGTCGCTCATGAGCCCGTCTCCTGGGCAAGCCCGGCGAGGGGCAGTTTCAGCACGCGGCCTGGTCCCTTGGCGATCAGCACGAGGTCGCTGCCCAGCTCGAGCGCAGCGACGACGCCGTGATTGACGCCGTCGACCCGGCTGTGCAGCGAATAGAGCGGCTTGCCGTCTTCGCCCAGCCGGATGACGAGGCCGTAGGAGCGTGGCGGCGCCCACGGCTTGATCACGCCCATCGTCTTGATGTGCGCGCCCTGCATCGGCTCCTTGAACGAAAAGCCCGAGCGCAGCCGCGGCGCCACCCAATAGGCCGGATCGATCTCGGCCATCATGCGGCGCCGGTAGGCCGGCTCGCGCAGCACGAACTCGATCAGCTGGGTGCGTGCGGTGAACGCGGTGAGCCAGTAGCCGCCGCCCGCGGCTTTCGACAGCCGCGACGGATAGACGGGCAGGTGGCCGAGCAC
The DNA here is from genome assembly GCF_054822705.1 of Bradyrhizobium sp. USDA 4454. Classification (NCBI taxonomy): domain Bacteria; kingdom Pseudomonadati; phylum Pseudomonadota; class Alphaproteobacteria; order Hyphomicrobiales; family Nitrobacteraceae; genus Bradyrhizobium; species Bradyrhizobium sp. USDA 4454. The sequence continues at coordinate 7,985,225 of NZ_JBTRCN010000001.1, read as the reverse complement.
GATCTGCGGCGCCTTGCCTTCCGCGACGAGCACGAGACGGTGTCGCCAGCTCTCGCTGACCAGCACGCCATCGCCGCGGGCGCAGGCGCCGAAAGCGTAGCCGAGTTTTGAGGCCAGTGGTTTCACCGACCTCGTCTTGGGATCGAGCCGGAACACGCGGCCGCTGCGGTTGAGCTCCATCAGGTCGCGCGCCCAGTCGTCGACACCGCAGGTCGCCGAACCATCGGTTGCGATCAAGGTCCCGTCACTCGCCGGCGCCAACGCGTTGATCGCATTGAAGGCGGCGTCGCCGAACGTCGCGCTCGGTTCGCCCGCTGAAGGATTGGCGTAGAGGTGTACCTCGCGGCCGCCAAGCGCGACGGCCATGCCGCCGTCGGCGAGCGCACACAGCGCCGAGATCGGCTGTTCGAAGCTGCGCAGCTCGGTCGCCGCGCTGCCGTCGAGCCGCAGCAGACGCCGGCCGTCGGCGACATAAAGATTGCGGCCGTCGGTTGCGAGGTCCTCGGGCGCCTCGCATTCCAGCAAGGCGGTCGCGGACTCCAGTTTCTGATTGGGCTTGAGTGCGCCGTCGAACGACGGCACCGTGATGGTGGCCTCGCCACGGCCGAGAAAGCGGTTGGCGAATTCCCTGACGGCCGCGATCACGACAGCTTCCCCCAGCGCTTGTCATACTGCACGAAGTTCGGATCGGCGTTCTCGAGCTTGTAGCGGCCGATCCGGTTGTTCATGATGCCGCCGAGATAGAGATAGCCGCGATGCTCGCGCATCGAGGTGATCATCGGATGGTTCTCGCCGCGCAGGTCCCAGAACGATTCGAGGATCTTGCCCTGCTCGTTGAACTTGACGACACAGCCGGTGTTGATGTTCGGGAACAGCCATTCGTCGACCGGGACGCGCTTGGCCATGCGGCGGCGGAAGCCCGGCATCTTCCAGGCAAGGTCGAGCGAAGGGCTGCGCATGCCGACCAGTGCCAGCCAGTAATTGCCGTCGGAGGCGAGATTGATGTTGTCGGGATAGCCCGGCAGATTGTCCATCACCACCTCCACCCGGCCCTTCTTCGGTCCGGCGAACCACAGCCGCTTGATCGAGCAGCCGAAGGTTTCGGCGAACAGGATCGACTGGCCGTCGCTGGCGACGCAGATGCCGTTGGGGAATTTGAGGCCGCGCAGCGCGGTGTGCGTGGCGCCGGTCTTGGTGTCGTAACAGATGATGCGGCCGTTGCCGCGCGCCTCGAGGCCGTCGATCGGCCATTCGTCCATCTCGTAGCGTACGGTCGCTTCCGAGAAGAAGATCAGGCCGTCATCGGTGATGTCGAGGTCGTCGGCCAGCCGCAGCCGGCTGTCGTCATTGACCGAATGCATGCTGCGGTTGGTCTCGTCGGTCGCCTTCTCCACGGTGCCGTCGGGCGTGATCCGATAAAGACCCATGCCGCCGATGCAGACATAGAGATTATCCTGACGATCGAAGGCCATGCCGAGCGGCTGGCCGCCGATATGGGCGAACACCTCCATCCGCTGATAGTCTGGCGCGAAGAAGCGGATGATGTCGCCATGGCGCGAGCCGGCGTAGAGATTGTTGTTGCGATCGAGGATCACGTCCTCCGGCGCCTCGATGCGGCCGAGGCCGATCAGTTCGACGTCGCGCAGCTTGTCGTTCTGCTCGAACGGGCCGCCCTGGCCGATCTCGGTGGCGGGCGGCGGCGGCAAGGCATGATAGGTCGGCGCGACATAGATCTTGCTGATAATGCGGGTGCGGTTCTTCTGCCAGCGAATGTCGACCATGGCGGCGACCAGCAGGATGCCCGCGAGCGCCATGCGGTTGATGCCGCCGCGCGCATTGAGCGTGGTCAGGCCGTTGGTGATGAGAAGCACGATCAGTACGCCGACCAGCGATTTGGCGACCGAGCCCTTGCCGCCGCCGAGCGTGATGCCGCCGAGCACGGTCGCGGTCAGCACGATCACTTCGAGGCCGACGCCGATGTCGCCGCCGACGGTGCCGAGCCGTGCTGCAAAGAACAGCGCGGCGATGCTGGTCAGCGCGCCGCTTGCGACATAGCAGAGCGCGATGGTGCGGCGGACCGGAATGCCCGAATTGTAAGCCGAGCGGCGCGAGCCACCGATCGCGGTGATGTGCCAACCCGGGCGCAGCCGGGTCATGAAGATATGGCCGAAGATCGCGATCGCGATATAGACCAGCGCGACGCTCGGAATGCCGAGCACGTCGCCGCCGCCGATGAAATTCCACGACGGGATGTCGGGAAAGGCCGCGGCGATCGAATTGGAGTAGCGCTGGATCAGGAGATCGAACGCCGAGCGGTAGATGATCAGGGTGATCAGCGTGGTGATGAAGGCGCGCAGCCGCAAATAGCCGATCAGCACGCCGTTGACGGCGCCGAGCAGTGCGCCGCAGGCGAGGGTCGCCACCACCACCGCAGGCACCGGCCAGTTCAGCACGTCGAGCAGATAGAGCGCGCAGAAATCCGTCAGCGCGAAGATCGAGCCGACCGAGAGGTCGATGCCGCCGACGATGACCACCAGCGCCATGCCGAGGCCGATGAAGCCGATCTCGCCGGCCTGCCGCGCGGTGTCAGCAAGGCTCGCCGGCGACAGGAAGTGATCGATGGCGCGGCTGAGCGCGAAGCCGACGATCAACAGCAGGATCACCGGGATTGCGGTTTCGGTCCAACGCTTGGACAGGATTTCGCCGAGGAGATGATCCGGCCAATAGCGGTAACGCAGGCTCGTCAAGGTGTCGCGCATCGGCATTCCAGCAAGGCGTTGGATTTCGGGGGATCGACGTCCCGGGCACGGTGTGCCCGGGACGTCGAGCGAGAATGGTTGTGGTTATTTCTTCAGGTCGCTGAGATTCCAGCACGCGGTCTGGCTGTCCGCGTTCTCCTTGGTGATCGGAATCAGCGTGGTGTATTCCGATCCCTTGATCGAGCCGGCCTTGGCGCCGGACGACAGCAGCCATTTGATGGTGCCGGCCATCTGCGCGGCCTGGGTCGGCACGTCGTAGCTCAGGTTGAGATCGAACGCGCCGGACTTCACCAGCTCGCAGGCGCCCTTGCGCTCGCCGCCGCCGGAGGTCGCGACGAACACCTTGCCGGTCAGGCCGGCCTCCTTCACCGCGGCCGCGGTGCCGATATCCATGCCGTCCCAGAAGCCTACGATGCCGCAGAGATCGGGGTTCTGCTTCAGCACCGTCTGGGTGATCGCCTTGGCCTTCGCGGCATCCCAGTCGGCGGCCTGGCTCGAGACCACCTTGATCTCGGGATGCTTGGCGAGCACGTTCTCGACGCCCTTGAGCGTGTAGGCGCTGGCCGCGGCCGAAAGCGCGCCCTGCACGATGGCGATCTTGTTCGACTTGCCCTGGCAGGCCTTGACCACGGCTTCGGTGTCCTTCTCGCCGATCTCGATCCAGTTGGCGCCGACAAAGGCCGAAGAGCGATAGGCCGATCCCATGTTGATCTGAATCACATAGATGCCTTCGTTCTCGGCGCGTTGCAGCAGCTTGGCGTAGGTCTGCACGTCCGGATTATGGATCACCATCACGGCGGGCTTCTCGGAGATCAACGAGGTCACCGCCTGCGCGCCGGCATTGGTGTTCCAGTTGGGATCGCGGATCTCGAACTTGACGCCGAGGGGCTCGAGCTCCTTCTTCATGCCGGCGTACCAGCCCTCGGTGAGGTCGAAGTTCATCGCGACCGGCACGTAGGCCACAGTCTTGCCGGCGAGCGCCTCCTTGAACGGCTTCTGGAACGGCTCGTCGAGGCCCTGCTGGGCCAGAGCCGGGGCGGCAATGGCCGCGAGCCCGAGCGCTGCGGCGATCACCTTTGCAGTCCTGACAGCGTATTTCATTGCTTCCTCCTTGGTCGTGTTGATCTTGTGTGGCTGATTCAGATGTCGCCCTGCTGTGCCGTTTCTTCGTTGCGCGGATTCAGGAACGAATCCGTGATGACGGCGAGCAGCAGGACGACACCCTTGACGAGGTTTTGTCCGGCGTAGGAAATGTCCATGATGGTCATGCCGTTTAGCATGGTGCCGATCAGCAGCGTGCCGATGATGACGTTCAGCACGCCGCCGCGGCCGCCCGACAGGCCGATGCCGCCGAGCACGACGACGAGGATGACGTCGTAGATCAGGGTCGAATTGAAGATGCGGGTTGGCATCGAGTTGACGGAGGCCGCCATCACCAGCCCCGCGAAGCAGCCGATCAGCGCCGCGACGATATATTGCAGCACGATGATCGGCCGCGAGGGGATGCCGGTGACGCGGGCCGCGTAGGGATTGTCGCCGATCGCGTAGATATAGGCGCCCCAGCGCGTCTGGCGCAGCAGGAACGCGACCACGATGCAGGCGATCGCGAACATCACGATCGAGGTCGGGATGCCGAGAATGGTGCCTTGTCCGAGCCGCTCAAAACCCTTCATGCCGTCGCTCCACTGCACGACGTCGAGCTGAAACAGCGCGGCCTGGCCGAGGCCGGCGAGCAGCAGGCCGGTTGCCAGCGTCGCAAACAGCGAAGGCACCTCGGCGTAGGCAATCAGCCAGCCATTGACCAGGCCGAAGGCGATCGTGAGCAGCACGGCCACGAGCAGCGAGGCCGGCAGCGAGTGGCCGTTCTGCACCATCTGCAGCACGAGCCCCGGAGGGACCGCGAGCGCTGCGATCAGCGAAATATCGATGCCGCGTCCGATCACGACGATCGCCATCGCAAGTCCGAGGATGCCGAGCACCGCGACGTTCTGTAGCAGCGTCAGCATGTTCTCGGGCGTCAGGAAGCCGCGCAGGAAAATCGAGAAGGCCAGGAACAGGACGGCAAAGACGGCGAAGACGATCTCCTGTTGATTGAATCGCAGCCGCTTCATTGCCTCGTCCTTCTTCTATGGGTGCGCCGTCTGCCTGGACTTCGCGCGGAGGCCGGTCGCGGGGCGGCCGGGCCGCGTTCTGGCCGCGACCGCGGCGTCGACGAACGCACCGACAGCGTTGATGTAGGCCTCGATCGAGGTGCCGCGTCTGCGGTACTTGGCGCGTTTGACGTACCAGTCCTGCAGCAGCGGTTTGATCAGCGAGGCGGTCAGCGTGATCTGATCGATCGCGAACACCCCGCTGGCGACGCCCTGCTTGAGGACGTCGGCGATGATCTTCTCGGTCATCACCTCCATCTCGATGGCGCGCTGGCGCTCCGCGGGCGGAAACGATTTCGCTTCCATGAAGGAGAACACGAACCAGGGCTGCATCGCCTCGCTCATCCGGACATGTGTCGCGATGATCCAGTGCAAATGCTTGCGCGCATCCTGTTTTACGCTGGCGGGCGGCGCGGTGAGGACCTCGGCCGCCGTCTCGGCGACCTCGCCGAGGATCATCGCCAGCAGCGTCGGCTTGCTGTCGAAATAGGTATAGAGCCCGCCCATGCTGAGGCCGGAGGCTTCGGCGAGCTGGCGCAGCGTGGTGGCGTGAAAGCCGTGCTTGTTGGAAAGCGTCAGCGTCGCGCCGATGATGCGCGTGAGGTTGGGAACGGCGAGATGCGATTTCTGGACCCGGATGGAATCGCGATGCCGTTCGAGGATGCGTGCGCAAAGCACGTCCATCGCAAACGCATTCGACCCCGGCCGTTGGCGCGCGAGACCCAAATTGCCTCCCTGGCTATGTCCCCGGACCATTTCATTTTGTTGCCGGTCCGGGTTGGGCTTGACGCCCTTGTTCAATTCCTAGCGCTCGGACCGCCTTCGGAAAAGGGGGATCGCGAAAATTTCTGAGAGAGCGCTCGCTCGTTTTTTCGCGCGCACGGTTGCGGCTTGCCTTGGCCTGCGCCTGGCTCTGGCGGCCGTCGGGAACTTTTCATGCTGAAAGCTCAGCACAAATTCCCGGCGGCGGAGGCAACACCATCACATTTCTGACGATGGGCATATGGAAAAATGAAGAGAGCAACGGCTTGCTGATTCGATGCGAAAATCTGACGTGACCTGTCCCCATTGCCAGGCCGGCTATCGCCGGATCGAGTTGACGTCGAACGGCGGCGTCGGCGGCGAGTTTCGCTGCCACGGTGTGCCACCATACGATGAGCTGATGGACGGCTCGACAGATGTTGCGTTTCGACTCACCGTGCAGCCCGGCAAGACGTCCTACGCTTATTAGACGAGCGACTCCATAAAGTGAGCTCATAGGGGCGCTCGTTAGTATCGTCATTCCGGGGCGATGCGAAACAGCGAACCCGGAATCTCGAGATTCCGGGTTCGCTTCGCGTCCCGGAATGATGATACCAGGCGGTTCGCGTGATGCTTCATCAAGGCTGCTGGGGCAGGTTGACTTCGCTCCGTCGCGCCTCCTGGCCGCGAAGTTTGCCTTGGCCGCCCGATCGCGACAGCATGCCGAGCGCGACCAGTGCTGCGGCAAAGCCGGCGGCGGCGCCAGCGCCGAGGGCCCAGCGCGGGCCGAGGTGATCGGCGACCCAGCCGACGATCGGTGCGCCGATCGGCGTGCCACCCAGCGCAACGCCGAGCCGCAGCGCCATCACGCGTCCGCGCATCGCCGGCTCGGTCGAGAGCTGCATCAGCGCATTCGACGTGTTCAAGATCGTCAACGAGGCGATACCGATCACGACGAGGGCGGCGGCAAACAGCCAGTAGTTCGGTGCCAGCGCGGCTAGCGTGCAGCCGACGCCGAAGATCGCAGAGCCCAGCATCAATGCGGCAAAGCGCGGCCGGTCGCGGGTCGCGGCCAACAACGCTCCCGACATTGTCCCGATCGCCATCATCGATGACAACAGGCCAAAGCCGCGCGCGTCGGTGTGAAACACGCCGACCGCCATGGTCGAGATGAAGATCGGAAAATTGAGCCCGAAGGTGCCGATCAGAAACAGCATGACCAGGGTCGCCCTGAGATCGGAGCGCGACCAGACATACTGAAAGCCTTCCGTGATGCCGCCCCTGGTACGGAGCGCACGCGCATTCGGCCGAAGCTCGGATTTGCGCAGCAGGCTCAGTGACGTGAGCACTGCCATGAACGACGCCCCGTTGAACAGGAACGCCCAGCCCGTGCCGACCGAGGCGATCAGCAGGCCGGCCATCGCGGGGCCGACCATGCGTGCGGCATTGAACGAGGTCGAGTTCAGCGCGATGGCGTTCGACAGGTCTCGATCGCCGACCAGCTCGGCGACGAAAGTCTGGCGGACCGGCGCGTCAAGCGCGGCGCTGCAGCCGAACAGAAACGCAAACACATAGACGTGCCAGAGCTGCACCAGCCCGGTGACGGTGAGGATGCCGAGGACGAGCGACAGCGTGCCCATCGTCGCCTGCGTCGCCATCAGAAGCCGCCGCTGATTGAAGCGATCGGCGGCGAGGCCGGACCAGGGCATCAGCAGCAACTGCGGGCCGAATTGCAGCGCCATCACGATGCCGACGGCGGAGGCGCTATGATCTGTCAGCTGGGTGAGGACGAGCCAGTCCTGGGCGGCGCGCTGCATCCAGGTGCCGATGTTGGACACCAGCGCGCCGGCCGCCCAGACCCGGTAGTTGAAGCTCGCCAGCGATCGAAAGACACGCCTCATGCTCGCTGCGGATCATTCCCGCCGTGAAACCGTCCGAACCGCCGCGCGAGGAAGAGACCGATCAGGAGGCCGCCAAGGCCGAGCGCTGCGACATCGCCGGTGGTTCTCAGCCCGAAGTCGCCGACGCGGCAGACCAGCAGATATCCGACCGCGAGGTTGAAGAAACCCCACACGATGTTGACCGTCGATGACGACAGGCCTTCGCCCGGCGGCTTGGCGAACGGGCTCTGGAACGGCTCGCCCATCATGCCGGCGACGACGTGCGGAATCGCATTGGTGAGGAAGGCGCCGCCGAAGAAATAGGCGACGAGATCAAGCCAGTTCATGCGTATGGGTCCTTTCAAGCAGATCGATGATCGCCTGCGTCGAGCCGGTTTCGCCGAGCCGCGGGAACACATGCTCGATGCTGTAGTCATGCGCGTGCGGCCGCGCATCGGTCATGGCGTCGATCGCGAGCGTCACGTTGAAGCCGGCCTCATAGGCCTGCCTTGCGGTCGATTCGACGCCGGTGGCGGTCGCAACGCCGGCGATCACGACATGGGTGACGCCGCGGGCGCGCAGCGCCTTCTCGAGATCGGTGCTGGCGAAAGCGCCCCATGTCCGCTTGGTGACGACGATGTCGCTCGCTTGCCGGCCGAGCTCCGGGATCAGGTCGGTCCAGCCGTCCGGAAATGCCGCGCCGAGGCGTGGCCGCTCGGTTCGTCCGGGTGCTGCGCCATCGACATTGACCAGCGCGACCGGCAGCCGGCGCCGTCGAAACGCGGTGAGCAGGGCGCAGGTGCGCGCCACGATTTCGGCGAACGGATGGATGAAGGGCGCGCCGACCAGGCCAGCTTGCAGATCGACAACGATGAGCGCGGTGATCGGATCGAGCGTCGTCAGGGCCATGATCGTTTCCTTTCAATCGAACCTTGCTCGCGACCATCGCGACGCAGCCGGCATCAATCCTCGACCAGCCGCTTCAGCAAGCCGACGGCGGCGGCGAGCTCGTCCTGCTCTCGCGCCGAGAGCCGCGCGGCGATGCTGCGCGACAGCCAGTCCTGCCGCGCGGCGCGGCCGGTGCGCAGCCGTTCGCGGCAGCTCTCGGTGAGCGACATGATGGTCTGCCGGCCGTCGTCCGGATCCGGCGCGCCGCGCACCAGGCCCGTGGCCTCGAGCGCCGATATCGCCGAGCTCATCGACTGCGGACGCATTCCCTCCGACCGCGCCAGACTGGACACGGTCGCGGGGCCGTCCTTTTCGAGGCGCAGCAGCACCGCGACCTGGGACGGCGGCAGGTCCTCACGCTGGCCCTGCTCGCGCAGCCGACGCTTCAGCTTTCCGATCAGCAGGCGGAGGTCTTCGGCGAGCGCGGAGGTGCGCGCCGAGCCAGTACGGGCGGGTGAACTGTTCATGCCGGCTGATTAGTAGATATGAAGGTAAACTGCAAAGACTAACTTATCAGCTTGGCTTCATAATTAGGTGATCGGCGTCCTGTCGCCCGGCGTCATGCTCCGGCCCGGCGCTGTCCTCGTCCAGCGCAACGAGCGCCTGCCGCAGCGTTTCCACCAGCTCCAGCGCGACCGGCGAGGGACGCCGCTGCGGCGGGAACACGGCGGCAAATTCGAAGTCGATCCGCGGCAGGAAGCGGCGTGCGACGACGCCACGGCTCTCGAACTCCCGCGCCGTGAATGGATCGCAGATCGCGACGCCAAGAACGGACGCGACCAGTCCGCACATGATCTCCGACAATGTGGCTTCGACGCGCAGAATCCGGTGCACATCGCTGCGGCTGAAGGCCTGGTCGATGAGATGTCGCCCGGTCGAGCCTGCCGACAGCGATATGAACGTTTCGTCCTCGAAATCATTCGGCTCGAGCGTGGTCTTGCTTGCGAGACGGTGGCCGGCGGGAAGAACGGCGACGCGCGGCAGCGCGGGCATCCGCACGCATGGCAGGCCGGAGTGCGCGATCGGTGCCTCGGCAAAGCCGATGTCGCATTGATTGTTCAACACCCAGTCGATCACGATCGGCGAGATCACCCCGAAGAACGCCAGGTTGAAATTGGGCCGCTGCTTCAGGAACTGCCCGGTGAGCTTCGGCAGGAAGCCGTTGGACAGGGCAGGCAGCGCGGCAATCCGTAGCGTGCCCGTGCGGCGGCTGCGGATCTCCTCGGCCGCTGCGGTGATGCGCTCGAGGCCGATGAAGGAGCGTTCGACTTCCATGTAAAGGGCCGTCGCCGCGGTGCTCGGCACGAGGCCGCTGCCCCGCCGCTGAACAGCTCCATCTTCAGCAGCGCCTGGAAATCACGGAGCAATCGGCTCACGGCAGGCTGGGTGACGGCCATCAGCTTGGCGGCCTCGGTCACGCTGCCGGTCAGCATCATCGCTCGGAAAGCCTCGACCTGCCGTGGATTGATCCGCGCCACCTTATCCGCCCTTCATAATATTTCGGCATATGGAGCCTGCCATTATTCATTGGACGGCGAAAGCGAGGGCTGCGATCTTTTTCATCAAGTCTGGATGTCGCATGTTTTTTCAGCAGATCCGAGTGACTGAGAAGCCTGTGACGGTCTTTAAATACCGTTTTGTGGCCCGGCCGGACTCTGGACGGGCGTAAGGCCAACCACTCGCGCCGGCCTCCCGGCCATCGACGGCCGGGACGCCGCCGCGTAGCGAAATGGGAGCTTGGACGATGACAACTCTTCGCCTGCTGTGCGCAGCCAGCCTCGCGGCGTTGATCTCGGCCTCATCGCAGGCCTCGGCCCAGCCGACGACGCTCTATGTCGCGGGATACGGCGGCTCTTACGAGAAGACGATGCGTGACGAGGTAATCCCTGCCTTCGAGCAGGCCAACGGCGTCAAGGTTCAATACGTCGCCGGCAACTCGACGGATACGCTCGCCAAGCTCCAGGCCCAGAAGGGCAACCAGCAGATCGACGTCGCGATCGTGGACGATGGTCCGATGTATCAGGCGATTCAGCTCGGCTTCTGCGGCAAGCTCGACGGCCTGTCGGGTATCGATCTCTATGACGCCGCCCGCTTCAAAGACGATCGCGCGGTGGCAATCGGCATCGTCGCGACCGGCCTGATGTACAACACGAAGGTCTTTGCCGAAAAGGGCTGGGCGCCGCCGACCTCCTGGAACGATCTGAAGGATCCGAAATACCGCCAGCAGTTGGTCGTTCCGCCGATCAACAACACCTATGGCCTCGAAGCGCTGCTGATGCTCGCGCGGATGAACGGCGGCAGCGAAGCCAATGTCGATGCCGGCTTCAAGATCTTCACGAGTGACATCAATCCGAACGTGCTCGCCTATGAGCCGTCGCCGGGCAAGATGACCGAGTTGTTCCAGTCGGGTCAGGCGGTGTTGGCGGTGTGGGGCACCGGCCGCGTGCAGAGTTTTGCAAACACCGGTTTTCCGGTCGACTTCGTTTATCCCAAGGAAGGCGCTGCCACGCTGCTCACGACGGCCTGTCCGATCGCCAAGCCGAACGCGTCGCCGCTGGCTGTGGCCTTCATCAAGATGTTGCTTGATCCGAAGATCCAGCTCGTGCTGCTGAAGGAATACGGCTACGGCCCCGTGCTGAAATCGCTGGTGATCCCCGAAGGTCTCGGCAAGATGGCGCCGATCGGCGAGCGCGCGGCGAAGCTCTACAACCCCGATTGGGCCGTCATCAACGACAAGCGCGAGGAATGGACCAAGCGGTGGAATCGCGAGGTCGAGCGCTGAGCTCGGGCGCAGGACGCGTTCGCGCCCGCACCGTCAATCTCGGCTCCTCCAATATCCGAAAGCACAACGATGTCCTTTCTCGAACTCGAGCACGTCGTAAAACAGTTCGATTCGAAAACCGTCGTCGACGATTTCAGTCTCGCAGTCAGGAAGGGTGAGTTCATCTCGTTTCTCGGTCCGTCCGGATGCGGAAAGACCACGACCTTGCAGATGATTGCGGGCTTTGTCGAGCCGTCACGGGGCGCTATCCGCCTCGAAGGGCGCGATCTCACCGCGGTGCATCCGGCGCGGCGCGGACTGGGCGTGGTGTTTCAGAGCTACGCGCTGTTTCCTCACATGACCGTGGCCGAGAACGTCGCCTTCGGGCTCGAGATGCGGCGCGTGCCGCGGAGCCAGCGCGCCGAGCGCGTCGCTGCCGCGCTCGAGATGGTCGGGCTCGCAGGTTTTGAGGAACGCTATCCGCGCCGGATGTCGGGCGGCCAGCAGCAGCGCGTGGCACTGGCCCGGGCGCTGGTGATCCAGCCGAGCGTGCTGCTGCTCGACGAGCCGCTGTCGAACCTCGACGCCAAGCTGCGCGAGGAGATGCAGATCGAGCTGCGCCAGATCCAGCGCACGCTGGGCACCACCACGATCCTGGTCACGCACGATCAGAACGAGGCGATGTCGCTGTCGGACCGCATCGTAGTGATGAGCCAGGGCCGGATCGAGCAGATCGGCACGCCGCAGCAGACCTATGAACGGCCAGCGTCGGCTTTCGTCGCGCAGTTTCTCGGCAAGACCAATGATTTCGCCGCGACCGTCGACCGGACCGCGACCCCGGCGCGGCTGGTTGCCGGCTCCTGGCATGCGCCGGCGCCTGCGGCAGTCGCCGGGCCGGTCACGATCAGCCTGCGCCCCGAACGCATCAGCTTTGCCGATGCGGGGCTCGCCGCCACCATCATCAGCCGGATTTTCCAGGGCAATCATTGGCTGTTCCAGTGCGAGACCGAATGCGGGCCCGCCGCTCGTGGTGCGTCAGAACGACGGCAAGCCGCAGCCGGCCGAGGGCGAGGCGGTTCGCCTTGCATGGCGGCCAGAGGACATGAGTGTGCGTCCGAACGGAGGCGCCGCATGAGCACCGTCGGCACCGCCTCGCAGAGCGTCGCAGCATCGTCCGGTCGGAATTCGTCACGCATGCCGTGGCTGCTCTCCGCGCCTGCGCTGATTCTGTTCGTCGGCGTGCTGGTGATTCCGCTCGCCATGACCATGATGCTCTCGTTTCACGACTGGGGCCAATACAAGGGCATCGAACCGGTCTTCATCCTGAAGAACTGGCGCGAAATCGCGAGCGATCCCTACTACGCCGAGATGTTCTGGCGGACGTTCCGGATCGCGCTGCTGGCGACGCTGATCACCGCCGTGTTCGGCGCGCCGGAGGCCTATATCCTCAACCGCATGAGCGGACGCTGGAAAGGCTTCTTCATGCTGCTGATCCTCGGGCCGCTGCTGATCTCGGTGGTGGCGCGCACGCTGGGTTGGGCGCTGCTGTTCGGCGGCAACAACGGGCTCGTGAACAAGCTCCTGATCTCGCTCGGGGTGATCAACGCGCCGCTGCCCTTCATGTTCACCGAACCCGGCATCGTCGTAGCACTCGCCCATGTCATGATGCCGTTCATGGTACTCTCGGTCTGGGTCGCCTTGCAGCGCGTCGACCCGCAGATCGAGAACGCCGCGATGTCACTCGGCGCCGGCGCCTTCACCATCGTTCGCCGCATCATCCTGCCGCAGATCATGCCCGGCGTGTTGTCGGGCGCGATCATCGTGTTCTCGCTGTCGGCTAGCGCATTCGCCACGCCCGCGATCATCGGCGGACGACGACTCAAAGTTGCGGCGACGCTGGCCTATGACGAATTCCTCAACACGCTGAACTGGCCGCTTGGTGCTGCGGTCGCGGTGCTGCTGCTGGTGGCGCTGGCGCTGATCGTCGTCGGCAGCAACGCGCTGATCGAGCGACGCTATGCCGAGGTGTTCCGATGAGAACCAACGGCCCGCTGGCGCTCGTATTCCACGCGATTTTCGTCACGGTGATGCTGGCGCCGATCGTCGTGGTCTGCCTGGTTGCCTTCACGCCCGACGGCTTCCTGTCGCTGCCGACCCACGGCTTCTCGCTGCGCTGGTTCAGGGAGATCGCGAACTATCCCGAATTCGTTCACGCCTTCTGGGTCAGCCTCGGGCTCGGCATGCTGTCCTCCCTTGTCGCGCTGCTGTTCGCGGTACCGGTAGCGCTAGCGATTGCCCGCTACCAGTTTCGCGGCCGCGACACGCTTATGGCCCTGTTCCTGTCACCATTGATGATCCCGCATGTCGTGCTCGGCATCGCGTTCCTGCGCTTCTTCACCTCGATCGGCTTGGGTGGCAGCTTCGCCGCGTTGCTGGTTGCCCATGTGATCGTGGTGTTTCCGTTCGCCTTGCGCCTGACATTGGCGGCGACGACCGGCATGGACCGCTCGATCGAGATGGCCGCGGTCTCGCTCGGTGCCGGCGGCTGGACGCTGTTTCACCGCGTCACGCTGCCGTTGATCCTGCCCGGCGTGATCAGCGGCTGGGCGCTCGCCTTCATCCAGTCCTTTGACGATCTGACCATGACCGTGTTCCTGGCCGCACCGGGCACCGAGACGCTGCCGGTCCGCATGTTCCTCTACATCCAGGACAACATCGATCCGCTGGTGACGTCGGTATCGGCGTGCGTGATCGCGATCACCATGACGGCGCTGATCCTGCTCGACAGCTTCTACGGGCTCGACCGCGTGCTCGCCGGCAAGAGCGATCCGGGGCGATAGGAGAACCCATGCACAAGGACTATGACGTCGCTGTCGTCGGCGGCGGCCTGCTCGGCTCCGCGATCGCCTGGGGGCTTGGCCGCCTCGGCAAGACGGTGGCCGTGCTTGACGAAGGCGACATCGCCAAGCGCGCCTCGCGCGCCAATTTCGCGCTGGTCTGGGTGCAGAGCAAGGGGCTCGGCATGCCGGCCTATACCGGCTGGACGGTGCGGGCTTCGGAAGCGTGGGGCAGGCTTGCGGCCGAATTGAAGGACCAGACCGGCCTCGACGTCGCCCTGCAGCAGAACGGCGGATTTCATCTGACGCTCGGCGAGGACGAGTTCGCACAGCGCGGTCAGCTCGTCACGCGCATGCATAACCAGGTCGGCGCGGCCGACTACAGGATGGAGATGCTGTCGGCATCGTCAATCAAGAAGATGCTGCCGCTGATCGGGCCCGAAGTCTCGGGCGGCAGCTTCTGTCCGCTCGACGGCCACGTCAATTCGCTGCGCACCTTCCGCGCCTTTCATACCGGCATGAAACTGTTCGGCGTCGATTATCTACCCGAGCGGCCGGTGTCCGCGATCGCCCATGATGGCGGCGAATTCAGGGTCACGACGCCGCAGGGCGAACTCCGTGCGGCGAAAATTGTGCTCGCAGCCGGCAACGCCAACCAGAATCTGGCGCCGATGGTCGGTCTCTTTGCTCCGATGGAGCCGACCCGCGGGCAGATTGTCGTGACCGAGCGCACCATGCCGTTCCTGCCGCATCCGCTGACCACCGTGCGCCAGACCGACGAGGGCACGGTGATGATCGGCGACAGCCGGGAGGAGCAGCTCGATGATCGCACGGTCAATCACGCCGTGAGCGCGGTAATGGCCGATCGCGCGCAGCGCATGTTCCCGCATCTCGCGCGCCTCAACGTCGTGCGCACCTGGGCCGGCATCCGCGTGATGACGCGGGACGGCTTTCCGATCTACGACCAGTCGGAGAGCGCGCCGGGCGCGTTCGTCGCCTGCTGCCATTCCGGCGTGACGCTGGCATCGAATCACGCCTTCGACGTCGCTCGCATGATCGACGCCGGTGCGCTCGAGCCCGATCTGGTGGGTGCATTCTCGGCCCGCCGCTTCGGCGCGCGCGCAGGCCAGAACTGAAGAGGCATCCAATGTTCAAACGATCCGATCAAGACAACCGGCCGCGCGTGCAGATCTTCGTCGACGGCGCGGCCGTCGAGGCGCGCGCCGGGGACACGGTGTCCGCGGCGCTATTGGTCTCCGGCCGCGACGTGCGGCGCGCCACCGCGGTCAGCGGCGCGCCGCGGCTGCCCTATTGCATGATGGGCGTGTGCTTCGACTGCCTCGTCACGATCGATGGCGTCGGCAATCGCCAGGGTTGCCTGGTGCCGGTCGCCGACGGCATGCAGATCGAAATCCAGAAAGGCAAGAGGGAGATCGGCCGATGACCATGCGCCCTGCTCGCGACAATTATGATGTCGTGGTGATCGGAGCGGGCCCGGCGGGGCTCGCCGCGGCGGCGATGGCCGGCGGAGCCGGCCTGTCGACGCTGTTGCTCGACGAGAATGCGGGGCCCGGTGGCCAGGTCTGGCGCAGCATCGCGTCGACGCCCGTGAAGGCGCCCGAGCAACTGGGCGCCGACTATTGGGCCGGCGCCGATCTCGTCCGCGAGCTGCAGTCAAGCGGAGTCGAGATTCTTCAGCGCGCGACGGTCTGGAGCCTCGATCGTCATCTCGAGATCGGCATCTCGGCCGGCGGCACATCGTGCTTCATCAGGGCGCGGCGGGTCATTCTCGCGACCGGTGCGCTGGAGCGGCCGTTTCCAATTCCCGGCTGGACGCTGCCGGGCGTGATGACCGCGGGCGCCGCCCAGACGATGTTGAAATCGTCGGGCCTGGTGCCCGATGGCCGCACCGTGATTGCAGGGCAGGGGCCGCTGCTGTGGCTGCTAGCGGCGCAGATCCTGCGGCTCGGCGGCCGGATCGATCGCATCCTCGATACCACGACGCGGGCGAACTATTTCGCGGCGCTGCCTTACGCCCTGGGATTCCTGACATCGCCCTATTTCGCCAAGGGCCTCGCGATGATGCGCGAGGTGAAGGCGAAGGTCCCCGTCGTGACCGGCGTCAACGAGCTCGCCGCGTCCGGCGACGGCCAGCTTGCACGCGTGAACTATGTCGCCGGCGGCCGGCGCGAGACGATCCCTGCCGAACTGTTGCTGCTGCATCAGGGCGTCGTACCAAACGTCAACCTGGCGATGGCGGCCGGAATCGAACATCGCTGGGATGACCGGCAACTCTGCTGGTCGCCGCTGCTCGATGCCGACGGCAGCACGTCGGTCGCAGGCATCGCCATCGCTGGTGACGGCGCCGGCATCGGCGGCGCCACCGTTGCGGTCGCGCGTGGCCGCATCGCCGCACGCGCCGCGATCGAAGCGCTGGCGCCTGCTGCCGCGGCGAAGCTCACGGCAGACAATGTGCTCAAGACGGCCCTGGCGCAGGCCGAACGCGGCCGCGCCTTCCTCGACGTGCTGTTCCGTCCGGCGCCGCAGTTTCGGATTCCGTCGGCGGAGACGATCGTCTGCCGCTGCGAGGAGGTGACGGCCGGGGATATTCTCGATGCCGTCGCCATCGGCGCGACCGGTCCGAACCAGCTCAAGGCCTATCGGCGCACCGGCATGGGCCCGTGCCAGGGGCGTCTTTGCGGTCTCACCGTCACCGAGCTGATGGCGCAGGCGCGCGGCAAGAGCCCGCAGGAGATCGGCTACTACCGGCTGCGCGCGCCGGTGAAGCCGATCACCCTGGCGGAACTCGCGTCGATGCCGCGAACCGAGGCCGACGTCAAAGCCGTGGTGCGTGGATGACGAAGCTTGCGGATGCCATCATCGTGGGTGGCGGCATCCACGGATGCTCGACCGCGCTTCATTTGTGCCTGGCAGGCATGAAGCCGGTGCTGATCGAGAAGGACTATGCCGGCCGGCACGCCTCCGGCGTCAACGCCGGCGGAGTCCGGCAACTCGCAAGGCATGTCCCCGAGATCCCGCTTTCGATTCGCTCGATGGGCATCTGGGAGCGGATCGAAGAGCTGGTTGACGACGATTGCAGCTTCGAGAGCCATGGCCAGGTGCTGGTCGCCGAGAACGACGCGGAGGTGGCAGCGTGCCGAGCCCGGGTCGCGGAGCTGAACGCGCTCGGCTTCACCCATGAGGAACTGATCGACGCGACCGAGCTTCGGCGGCTGGTGCCTGCCGTGGCCGAGACCTGTCCCGGTGGGGTGGTCTCACGGCGCGATGGCGCCGCCAATCCGGCGCAGGCGACCACGGCGTTCCGGCGCAAGGCCGCGATGCTCGGCGCCACGGTGTGCGAGGGCATCGCCGCCAGTAACATCCGGCAGCATGACGGGCTGTGGCAGGTCGATGTCGGTACCGACAGCTACGCCGCGCCAGTGCTGGTCAACGCCGCCGGCGCGTGGGCCGGGCGGATCGCCGCGAGCCTCGGTGAGTCGGTCCCGGTCGAGACCGTGGCGCCGATGCTGATGATCACCTCGCGCGTGCCGCATTTCATCGATCCCGTCGTGATCCTGCGTGGCCGCAAGCTGTCGTTCAAGCAATTCGCCAACGGAACCGTCCTGATCGGCGGTGGCCATCTGGCGACGCCGGATCAGGACCGCAACGAAACCGTGCTGGACTGGCACAGCCTTGCGGTGAGTGCGCGCACGGTGTTCGAGCTGTTCCCGGTGATGCGCGCCGCGACCATCGTGCGTGCCTGGGCCGGCATCGAGGCTCGCACCAAAGACGAGCTGCCGGTGCTCGGGCCGAGTGCCCGTCACAAGGGGCTCTATCACCAGTTCGGCTTTTCGCTCCACGGCTTTCAGCTCGGTCCCGCCGCCGGCGCTGTCATGGCGGAGCTGATCGTGAACGGCGGCACCCAAACCCGGATCGGCGGCCTCGGCGTCGAGCGATTCCACACCTCCCAACCACAACAATGAGGACATCATGACCATCACCCGCGGCATCCGCACGCCGATCATGCACCGCGCCGTCGAAGCCAACGGCTTTGTGTTCGTCGGCGGCACCATCGCCGACGACACCAGCGTCTCGATGGGTGAGCAGACCCGCAACATCCTCGGCAAGATTTCCGGCTATCTGAAGCAGGCCGGCACCGACATCTCGCGCGTCGTCAGTGCCTCGATCTTCGTGACCGACCTATCGAAGAAAAAGGAGATGGATGCCGTCTGGATCGACGTCTTCGCCGACGACCTGCCGGCGCGCGCGACGGTCGGCGTGGCCGATCTCGGCGGCGGCGCGCTGATCGAGGTGGTGGTGACCGCGCTCAAGGGCTAGTTGGGGCCGTCCAGCCCTGCGGGCGCGGAGCTTCCGGCGTCAGGCCTCTTGCTCCGCCGCCGGGGCCGCGTAGATCTCTCGTGCGCGCCGGGTCACGGCCGCGTAGCGCGCCGTCGCGCTGAGGCTCATCAGGCCGGCGCGGACCAGGCCGAGAATGGCGCGCCGCGAGTGGAACGGTCCGGTCTTGCTCGCGGCATATCCGCGCGGGTAGAGCTGCAGGCGGCCGGCCAGCGCTTCCTGCAACGCCAGCTTCTGGGTCGCACTCAGCCGCCGGCGCCGCGCGGGCTTCTCCGCTTCCGCCAACATGCGCAGCTCAATGCGCGACGATTTCCGTGGCGCAGCCTTCATTGTCAGCTCACGATCCGGTCGACTGGCGCGGCCTGCCGCAAAGCCCGGCGCACGGCCGGCATCGTCATGGACGCCGGCATGTGGCACAACATCGCTTGCGTTGTTGCTCATCCCCGAACAGAACCGCATTTCGAGCGGCAGCGGCATCTGACGAAGGTCAGGATCGGTTGTGACGAAAGTCATATTCGTTTGCGGCCGCTGGCGGCTTACGCCAGAGTGGGCTGCTCGCTGAGTTGATGGGCAACGCATGATCAATCTGGGCAACGATTTGCTTGCGGCCGCAGAAGCCGACGTCATCGGATTAGCCGTCATCGGTGCCGACCGGAGCATGCAGCGGAAAATCGGGCGGCTGGTCGAATGGCTTCCCGCGCCCGGCATAGATTGCTGCGAGTGCATGCTGCTGGTCGGCATGGAGGCCGAGCTGGCGGCGCTTGCGAGCGGCCAGCGGAACATGATCGCGCTGGCCGGCGTGCGCGGCGCGTCGCCCGACATCACCCAGCCGATGACGGCGGTCGTGCTGTGGAATGGCGTACAGTCGCATTACTTCGTCATCGCCACGCCGGATTTCTCCGGCTGCCAGGTCGAAACCTTGCTCGGCAGCGAGCGGCGGGCCCGGCGCCTGATGGAGCAGCAGCTCGAGGCGGCCAGCGCGGAGGTGCGCTTTGCCTCGCTGGCGCGGACAAGGCTGCGGCTGGCGCGCGATCTGCACGACACGCTGGTGCACTCGATCGTGGCGCTGCTGACCCAGATCCGGCTGATCAGGCACTATCTGACCGCCGATCCCGCACGCGTGGCGGACAGTCTCGCAACGGCGGAGGATGCAGCCGCAAGCGGCCTCAGTCGCGCCCGCGAGGCGATCGCGCGGCTACGGATGCCCGACGACTGGAAGCTCGATCCCGATGTCGAGGGGCAGCTCAGCGATTTCGCCACCCGCAGCGGCGTCAGGGTGTCGATCCAGATCGACGACGCGGCACGGGCCGGCTTGCGCGATTGCGGCTTGACCGTTCAGCGCATCCTCAGCGAGGCGCTGCGCAATGTTCAAACCCATGCGCAGGCACGGCGCGTCTCGTTTCACGCCTTCGACGAACCGGCCGCGGTCGGCCGCAAGCTCATCGTCGAGATCCGCGACGACGGCCGCGGTTTCGATCCAGCGGTGCCTACTCCCGGACATTTCGGATTGATCGGAATGGCCGAATTTGCTGAACTCATCGGCGGAAGCTGCGCGGTGGAGAGCGCGCCCGGACAGGGAACGCTGGTCCGGATATCGCTCCCCGTGGCGGTGCCGCCGGCAGCATCTGCCGGCGTGCTGGCCGATTGATGTGGTCGCCATGTTGGTCTGCGCCGTGCACACCTTCGAGAGGATGACGGAAGCCCGTGAGCAGGATTGAGAAGGTGCGGGTGCTGATCGCCGAGGATCAGACCCTGATCAGGGAAGGTATCGCCACACTGCTGGCCCAGCAGAACGACGATTTCGAGATCCTTCCTGGTGCTGCCGACGGCGAGCAGGCGATCGAGTTTGCGCGGCGCTATCGGCCTGATGTCATCCTGATGGATCTGCAGATGCCGCGTATCGACGGCATCGCGGCGACCCAACGGATTCTGCGCGAGCTGCCGCAGACCCATATCGTGGTGCTGACGACATTCGAGACCAACGATCTGATCTTCGAGGCGGTGAGCGCGGGCGCCAAGGCGTATCTGCTGAAGGATGCCAGGATGGAGGAGATCGCCTCGACCATCCGCGCCGTGATCAACGGCCAGTCCGGGCTGTCACCCAGCGTTGCCGCGCGCATCCTCGACGAATTCAAGCGGCTGCGCGGCCCGCGCGTCTCGGCGAAGCTGCCGGTGCGCGACGGGCTGACAGCGCGGGAGAATGAAATTCTCACGCTGATCGTCGAGGGCAAGAGCAACACCGAGATCGGCGAGCGGCTGCATTTGGCCGAGGGCACGGTGAAGAACTATGTCAGCACCATCCTGGAGAAATGCCAGGTCAAGAACCGTACGGAACTGGCAATAAAGGCAATCACTTATTAGAAATAATTGCCCTTGTCCGGACAACCAGACGGCTGATCTGGCTGAGATTGCTCGCCTTTCTCTGGGCCGCGCCCGCAAAATTGGCTATAGGGTTGTTTCGGATTTGCTTTTTGACACGGCAACTCCGGATTGCGCAGCTTTGAGTAAGCAGGAAAAGACCATGAAGGGTATCGAGCGCCAGACCAAGGATACCGATGGACCGGCAAACGCGGCGGCCGGCAACGGCGCGGATGCCGCAGCGCATGGCATGGCAGCGATCGATCAGGTCCGCGACCTCCTGTTCGGCGGCGCGCAACGCTCGCTGGAGACCAACCTCTCGGGCCTGCGCGAGGAGATGCAGTCGTCGCTGAAGCAGATGCAGGCGGACTTCACCAACGAGCTCACCGCGCTTTCTGCGCGGCTGTCCGACCTCGAGCGGGATACCGAGCAGAAGCGCTTGGACTCGCTGAAGGATGTCGGTGCGGCCATCACCCAGCTCGGTTCCGTCATCAGCGGATTGGGATCGGGCCGCACGGGCAAATAGCCATGGCAGCTGCTGCCGGCCAGAACCGCGAGATCGAGCAGCTCAAGACATTGCTGTTTCAGCCCGAGGCGACGCGTCTGACGTCGCTGGAGGCCGATCTCGACTCGCTACAGCGTTATGTCGGTAATTCCGATCGGCTGGAGACCGCCACCGCCGGCATCCTGGTCGAAGCGCTGGAGCGTGCCGAGGTCAACCGGCCGCGCGAGCTCGCCAGTGCGATCGCGCCGGTCGTGGTCTCCGCGATCCGCAATGAGATCAAGAATTCGCGCGAGCAGATGATCGAGGCGCTCTATCCGATCGTCGGCCGGCTGGTCAGCGCGGCGGTCGCCAATGCGTTCCGGGAACTGGTTGCCTCGCTCGAGCAGCGCATCAATGCCCTGACCTCGGCGCAGCTGTGGGTCGGGCGCGTCAAGTCGCTGGTGACCGGACGTCCGATCAGCGAGTTCGTGCTTGCGGATGCCCCGCCGCAGATCAACCGCCTGCTGATCATCGAACGCGGCAACGGCCGCCTGATCGCCGATTGGAAGCGCGAGGCGACCGCCGACGAGCGCGCCGATCTGCTCAGCGCGATGGTCGCGGCAATCCTCGAATTCTCGGTGCAGGCCCTGGCCGGTGAAGGCAATCTGCAAACGCTCGATTTCGGCGGACGGCAGCTCGCGTTGCGCGCCTCGCCGCGCTACATCCTGGCCGCGGAGTGCCTCGGCCCGCTGCGTCCTGCCGACAATGCCCGGATCAACTCACTGTTCTTCGATGCGATCGAACGCATCGACCGCGGCGCGGATTGCGATGGCCCGATGCTCGCCTCGCTCGCCGCTGCTATCGAAACCGACGACACGCCGCAGCGGATCGCAAGCCGGCGTGGCAAGGTGATCCTGTTTGCGCTGCTCGCGGCTGTGGCCGCGCTGTTGCTTTACCTTGCCGCGACCTCGGTGACGCGAGGCCTTTTGGAGCGGCGGACCCATGCTGCGCTGGCGCAGCTCGCCGCCAAGCAGCCATTGCTGGCCAGCTTCCCGCTGCGATTAGACTTCGATCACGGTGGTCGAAGCGTGGCCGTCTCGGGCATCGAGCCGAGCCAGTTGGAAACCGCGCCATTGATCGATGCGCTCGCTGCGGCTGCGGCGCCGTACAAGGTCGTCGACCGCATCGGGCTGGTGTCCGCGCCGGATCAGGTTGCGGCGTCGCAGGCCGGCATCGCCGAGAGCCTGAAGCGCCTGCAGGCGAGTCTCGACCAGATGCGCGAGGCAATGAATACACAGGCCAAATCGGGCGACCAGAAACTCGCCGCTCTCGCCGAGCAGTACGACAAGCTCGGCGAACAGTCCGCCAGACTGGGCGAGCAAGTTGCCAGGCTGCAAGCCGTCGCCGACGGTCCGGCGGCGCGGCTCGACCGCTTCATCGCCACGACCGCGATCTTCTTCGTCAACAATGCCGATGAATTCCTCGACAACGACCAGGCCGAGCAGCAGCTGCGCGAGCTCGCCGGACTGATGGCCAACAATGATCTCAGGCTGCGCATCGTCGGCTATGCCGATCAGAGCGGCACCGAGGGCACCAACAAGACGCTGGGGCGCAAGCGGGCGGAGCAGGTGCAGCGCAGGCTGACCGCGCTCGGGGTCGATCCGTCGCGGCTGATCCTGGTGTCGCGCGCCGCGACGATTCCGATCACCGACCGGCTCGATGCCACCGTCGGCGGCAACCGCCGCGTGGCGTTCGAGACGGTCTATCGAGGCGAAGTGGCCCGCTGATGCTCACCGCAAAAGTCATGCTGCTCGGCGACATGGGGGTCGGCAAGACGTCGATCCTCTATCGGCTGATCTACAACCGGTTCGAGGGCCAGTACAAATCGACGCTCGGCGTCGAGATCCTGAGCCATGACGTGACGCCGGCGGATGGCGGCGATCCGATGCGCCTCGTGCTGTGGGACACCGACGGCGATTTCGGCACGCAGATCTTCGACACCGTCTACGTCACCGGCGCGTCCGCGGCCATTATCGTGTCCGACGTGACGCGGCCGCAGACGGTGACGCGGATGGTCGAGCTGGCCCGCGGTTTCGAGGAGCGATTTCCGGGCCGGCCCTACCGGGCCCTGCTCAACAAGATCGATCTGCCGGAGGCCGCGGGAAGCGCCGGCCTGATCGCCGAGCTCGCGAAGTCGAGCGTGAAATCGGTCAGCGCCAAGACCGGCGTCGGCATTGCCGAGAGCTTTATCGACCTCGCCCAGACCATCCGTCGTCGTCAGTTCTAGTCCAGGAAACTGAGGCGCAGGTCGGTGTCAGCCGTCCCGACTTCTCGGGGCTGGCGAATCGGGCCGGGACGGCTGACTTCATCGCACGTGGGGCGTACGATGAAACGCGCGCGACGTGCGGCACACGACCGCACGAATCTCCCCCGACTGCACCACGCCGTCCCACACTCCGATAGTGACGATGGTCATCTTCCGCTCGGCCAATGGCCTGCCTATCGTCCGCCCCGTCACCGGAACCAGCCACGGGGCCGACGCTGTCTCGGGCATACGGAGTGAGAGACATGAGCATTTTTGGAAGCATCATGGGTGCAATCTTTGGCCACGGCGCCCAGGCCAAGACACCTGATGGCAAGACGGCTGAGACCACGAGGACGGCTGCGCCCGGCGCATCGCCTGCATCAACATCCACGGCGCCTACCACGCCCGCCGCGCAGACCGTCGACGTCGCCGCGATCGTCGACAAGGCGGCGGCTGCCACCGGCGAGAAGCTCGACTGGCGGACGTCGATTGTCGATCTGATGAAGGCGCTCGGCCTCGACTCGAGCCTTGCGGCGCGCAAGGAGCTCGCCAAGGAGCTGCACTACACCGGCGATACCAACAACACCGCCACCATGAATGTCTGGCTGCATCAGCAGGTGATGGCGAAGCTCGCCGCCAATGGCGGCAAGCTGCCGGCGGACATCAAGACCTGACGTCTGCTTCGCGCCGTGCGCGCGCTAAGCATGATCCGGAAAAGTGCCAAGCGGCTTTCCCTCGCGACAAACGCGGAGATCATGCTCAAGCACGAAGCTAAAGCGCGTCGCGCTTTAGCGGCCGCACGGCTCCGAACCAAATGTATTGCGTGAGGAGCAGTGGCGATGACCTCATCTCATCATGCCATCCTGAACAGGCGGCGTACTGGCGTCGCCGCCACGTCGATCGGTGTGGGGCTCGGGCTCGCAGCACTGGCGCTGGGCATCACCATCGCCATCGCCCGCGCCGATAATTCCGGCGACGAGCAGCATCCGGCGAATGCGAACGTGCAGCGCGCCGCGCAGCTCCCGCCGCCCGCGCGGGTCATCTTGCCCGCGCCGTGGGAGCAGGCGACGCCCGCTCAGCCGGTCGCGGCGCCGGCGAAGTCGGAAGTCCGCAAATAATCTTCGCACCTTTGCAGCGGCCGGCGATCCCGTCGCCGGGTCGCGCACACCCTTTTTGGAAACAGGATATCACATGCTGAAGGAATTCCAGGAATTCGCCATGAAGGGCAACGTCGTCGATCTCGCCGTCGGCGTGATCATCGGCGCGGCGTTCGGCGCGATCGTGTCGTCGATGGTGGCCGATATCATCATGCCGATCATCGGCGCGATCAGCGGCGGGCTCGACTTCTCCAACTATTTCACCGCGCTGACGAAGTCGGTGACGGCGACCAATTTGGCCGATGCCAAGAAGCAGGGCGCGGTGCTGGCCTGGGGTAACTTCCTAACGCTCACGCTCAACTTCCTGATCGTCGCCTTCGTGCTGTTCATCGTGGTCCGCCTCATGAACCAGCTCAAGCGCGAAGCGCCCGCAGCGCCGGCCGAGCCGCCGAAGCCGACCAAAGAGCAGGAGTTGCTCACCGAGATCCGCGATCTCCTCAAGTTGCGTGCGTAGCGATCGCCACTTGTATCGTGCGTACTGCCCAGCTCTGGAGTCTCGTCATGCCAGAACAGGTCAAACTGCCCCGAAAGTTGTCGCAAGAGCCCGGCGGTCCGTCCAGGCTACGGCCGAGCCATCGGCGGGTGATCGAGGAACTCGACAGCTGGGCCAACAGCCCCGGCCTGCAGCCGCCGAGTGACGCAGACGAGCGGGACGACAACAAGCGCTAAGACATGATCCGGAAAAACGCGAAGCGGTTTTAGTGCAGATCACATGCCGTCTCCGATCAGTTGAACGGCACGCGCGCCCTGGCCGTCGCTTTGCTCAGAGCAAAGCGGGTGGGCACCTGCTCTCTCCGCGGGCAGTGGCGCGTGCGGCTGACCCCCATCCCGACTTTCCCCCTTTCAGGCGGAAGGAGAACACATCCGCATCCGGATTGAGATTCTTCATCGGGATTTGCGCGCCGGATTTGGCGGAGCCGTTCGTTTAATCCCCGTCGGGGTCTTTTGGCGGGGGCGGTATCGTGGGCAGTGTGGCGGTCGACCGGATGTTGCAGGATGCGGTGGCGCATTATGGCGCGGGCCGTGCGACGGAGGCCGGCACCTTGTGCGGCGAAATCCTCACCGCCGATCCCGACCATGTTCCGGCATTGCATCTGTCCGCCGTGATCGCCTTCGTGACCGATCGCGCGGCCGAGGGTGCGGTGCTGCTGAACCGGGTGTTCAACCTCGATCCGCATCATGGACCGGCCTTCGCCACGCTCGGCGATGCGCTCGCGGTGAAAGGCAAGCATGAAGGCGCGGTGGCGGCGTTCCAGCGCGGCGTGACTCTGCGGCCGCAGGATGCCGGCCTGCAGGTCAAGCTCGGCGCCGCGTTGTGCGATCTGTCGCGCTTCGACGAAGCTGAAGCGGCATTTCGCCGCGCCATCACGCTCGATGGCGGCCTGACGCGGGCGCGCTTCAACCTTGCCGTTGCGCTGGGAGCGCAGCAGCGGCCGGTCGAGGCCGAGCAGGCCTATCGCGAGGTGATCGCGCGCGATCCGGCCTATCGTGGCGTCTGGCTCAACCTCGGCAACGCGTTGACCGATCAGAAAAAGCTCGACGCCGCCGTCACGGCCTATCGGCGCGGGCTTGCCGCCGAGCCCGACCATCCGGGGCTGCATAGCGGCCTTGGCGCGGCGCTCTACCGCCAGGGCCGGCTGGAGGACGCAGTCGCGCATTATCGCCGCGCGATCGCGCTCGATCCCGACAACCTCGCGCCGCAGCGGCTGCTCGCCATGGTGCTGCACGAGCTGGGCGAGCGCGAGCAGGCCGTCCGCATCTATCGGCAGGTTTCGGCCCGCGATCCATCCGACCACGTCATCCTCAACAATCTCGGCGCCGCCCTGTTCGAGCTCGGACAGGTCGACGACGCGATCGCCTGCGCCGAGCTCGCGCTGGCGCTCAAGCCGGACTACGCCGCCGCGCACACCAATCTCGGGATCATCTTCGAGGCGCAGAATCTGGTCGAGGCGGCAGTCGCGGCGCATCGACGCGCCATCGAGCTCGACCCGCTCTATGCCAAGGGCCACGGCAATCTTGCGGTCGCGCTACGCAATGCCGGCGACATCGACGCCGCGCTGGTAGCCTCGCGCCGGGCCATCACGCTCGATCCCACCCAGCCGCTGGCGCATTACAACCACGCCCATTTCCTGCTGATGAACGGCGAGTTCGAGGAGGGATTCGAAGAGTATCAGTGGCGGCGTAAATCCAAGGTGCTCAGCGACGGCGATCCGGTGTTCGACGAGCCGGAATGGCAGGGGGAACCGCTGGCCGGACGCACGCTGTTGCTGTTTGCCGAATACGGGCTCGGCGACGCCATCAATTTCGTCCGCTATGTGCCGATGCTGGCCGGCAGCGGCGGCCGGATCATCCTGCAGGTGCAGCCGGCGCTGGTCGCGCTGCTGCGGCCGATGCTACCCGATGTCGGGATATTCGCCCGCGGCGAGCCGCTGCCGCCGTTCGACCTGCAGCTGCCGCTGCTGAGCCTGCCGCGGATTTTCCGCACCACCGTCGAGACCATTCCGTCGGCGGTGTCCTATCTGCGGGCCGATGCCAACAAGCTCGCGCGCTGGCGCGAGGCGCTCAGCGGCGTTACCGCGCTGAAGGTCGGCGTGGTTTGGGCCGGCAATGCCAGGCACAAGGGCGACCGCCAGCGCTCGCTGCCGGCCGATGCCGTGCTGCCGCGGCTGGTGACGCCTGGCGTGCAGCTCTACAGCCTGCAGAAGGAGCCGCGGCCTGACGATGCGCCGGTGCTGCGGAGTCTCGGTGATGACGTGGTCGACCTCGCGCCGACGCTCGGCGATTTTGCCGACACCGCGGCCGCGGTCTGCGCGCTGGACCTCGTGATCGCCGTCGACACTTCGGTGGCGCATCTCGCCGGCGCGCTCGGCCGCCCGATCTGGATGCTGTGTCCCTACGCGCTCGACTGGCGCTGGCTGCGCGATCGTGCCGACACGCCGTGGTATCCGACCATGCGGCTGTTCCGTCAGGACAGGCCGCAAGCTTGGGAAAACGTGCTGGCGCGGATGTCGGACGAGCTTGCGCGGCTCGCCGGCGGCGAGCGGGAGTTGCTGCTGCCGGCGTCTTTGGCGCGCTGACCTGTCATCACCCCGCGCTCATTCCCTGTGCGCCGCCGAGCAGCTTGACGTTGAGCCGGCCGCCGTCGAACAGCATCTCGTTCAGTGCGCCGTCGATGTCTTCGGCGGTGACATCCTGGCCGCCGCCGCGGGCGATGCTGGCCTGGGCGATACGGCGCATCAGCTCCTTGATGAAGGCGGCGCTGACGCCTTCGGTGCGCTGCACCGCGGCATCGATGACCGGTGGTTCGAGCGGCAGGCCGCGGCCGTAGAGCCGGATCAGCTTGCCGCGGCCGGGCGCATCGGGCAGCGGCACCTCGATCGCCTGGTCGATGCGGCCGGGCCGGCCGGCCAGCGCGCCCTCCAGCTCCTCCGGACGGTTGGTGGTCAGCACGAACAGGATATCGCAATCCTCCTTCAGGCCGTCCATCTCGTTGAGCAGCTTGTTAAGCAGGGATTCCTCGCACGGCCCGCCCATCTCGTCGCGGTCGCGCGCGATCAGATCGACATCCTCGATCACGACCATGGTCGGCTGCAGCAGCCGCGCCAGGCTCATATAGGCGCCGAGCAGGCCGACCTGCTCGGCGGTGATGATCAGCGTGGTGTGGTTTGGCAGATTGGTGGCGAGATAGCGGACGGTGTGGGTCTTGCCGGTGCCGGGCGGGCCGTACAGCAGGATGCCCTTGCGGGTCGACTGGCCGAGCCCACGCAGCCGGTCGCGGCTTTCGACGAAGTCGAGCACGTTGCGGTCGAGCAGCCGCAGCGTCCGATCCGGCAGGATCACGTCATCGCGGGCGACGGTCGGCAGGCGATGCACGGTCACGCCGCGCGCGCGGCCGCGATAGTCGGCGGCATCTTCTAGCGACAGGATCTTGCCGCGATAGGATCGCGCCGCATGCACGGCAGCTTCCAGCTCCGCAAAGGTGCGCTGCACCAGGGCGTTTCCGGCGGCGCCTGCGGGCACCGCGAGCTCGATCCGCAAACCCGGTTCGGTCTGATAATCACGATGGTAGCTGAGCAGCACCGCGTAGCGCAGCTCTTCGGTTTTGCATAGCCACAAGCCATTGGTCAGGCATTTCACCGACTCGGGCTCGCCAACGTCGACGTCGTGATACTGCGGCGGCGCGATCGGCGGTGCGTTGCGGCTGTTCTCCATCAGCGAGGCAATCGCGAGGGTCTCATAGCGGTGTTCTTCATGAATGCCGAAGAAGTGGAGCGGCGCGTCGAACAACTTGTCGATCGCGATCTGAACGTCCGCTCGCATGTGACCGGGAAATTGCCGCGACCGGGTCATGATCTGATTGCGCGGCGTCCCGGCAAAATGCCAATCGAGCGCCATGAAGGCATATCTGAACTCTTCGCTCGGCAGGTTTTCCGAGCTTGCCCGCGCGGCGATCAGACAGTTGCCGCACAGGCAGACTGTCCGGCGGATGAGAAACACGTCCGTCACGGGCTCCAACGCGCCACAGAGATCGCACGGCCGGGCCGCGTCGGCGGCTGACGCGGTAATCAGCAATGGATGCCCATTGCTGCGGATCAGCTGTTTGGCGGACTCCAGCAGTGCTTTGGCCACCGTCGCGGGATAGGGGCCGCATGCGAACCCGTCCTGGGCCTCGATTCGCGCGGTGATGGCAATCGCTTCTTTCCGGGATTTGCCGAATACCGTGCGCAACAGGTTACGCACGAATTCCAGCGGCGTCTCATCGTCATCATGAATGAAGAGCCGGACCGGGCCGTCGTCGCTGAACACGTCGTGCATGATCACCTCAAAACGCAATCGGAACCAAAAGAACAAAATAAGAACATCATGGCCGGCCGCCTACGTCAAGCGAAAGATTCCGCCGGCTCACCTCTGACGTGTGGCGCCGATCGACCGGCTCAGCGGGGGAGCGCGTTGCATGCGTAAACGCCGCTCAACGCTTGTGACTTTTGTGTTGCGGCAAATGCCAAGACATGGCCGCCACAGCGGCAAACTTCCGACACATCATCGGGGCGAAAAGGAGCATCCGACATGGCGCGAGCGCGAGAGCTGATTCCTTTCGGGGATCAGCCGTGGCGCGATGACTTTTAATAAGAGGCCCTCGTGTCGCACAGATTTCGTTTTGCGATCCTCCTCGTCCTCACTTTGTTCGTCTCTCCCGCGCTGGCGCAGCCGGGCGCAAAGCCGGCGCCGCCGCAACCCATTGCCAGCGACAATCTGACGCCGGAGCAAGCCAAGCGCGCGCTCGAGACGCTGCAGGACGACAAGAAGCGCGGCGAGATCATCAACACGCTACGCGCCATCGCCAATGCTTCGCCGCAGGCTGCTGCCCAGCCGGCGGCCGCGGAGCCGGCGCCCGAGCAGCAATCGCCGATCCCGCTCACCGCCGACAGTCTCGGCGCGCAGCTCTTGCTGATGGTGTCGGAGCAGGTCGGCGAGATGTCGCGCGAGGTCGCCGACGTCGCGCGCACCCTGACGAATTTTTCGGCGTTCTATTACTGGTTCGTGCGCACCGCCAATGATCCGGCCGCCTATGGCCTCCTGATCGATATCGCCTGGAAGCTGGCGCTGGTGTTCGGTTGCGCGCTGGTCGCCGAATGGGTGGTGTTCCGCTTCATCAAGCGGCCGGTGGCGTTCCTGGAGCGGCGGCTGCCGCAGACCGCGCGCGTGCCGGTGCAGACGCTCGCGAGCGTCGATCCGCCATCGTCGGTTACCGATGTCACGCCGGAACCGGAATTGCATCGGCGCCGTCTCAGCCTGGCGCGGGCATGGCAGTCGCTGGTCCGGCTGCCCTTCGTGCTCGGCCGCCTGCTGCTCGAATTGCTGCCGGTCGTCGTGTTCGTCGGCATCGCTACCGCGCTGCTCGGCACCGAGATCGGCGATCAGCCGACCACGCGGCTGGTGATCCTTGCGGTCGTCAACGCCTATGCGTTCTCCCGCGCGCTGATCTGCGCGGTGCGCGCGCTGGCAGGGCCGTTCGGCCTGTTCCGGGTCCGTGCCGAGACCGCGGCCTATATCGAGATCTGGGCGCGGCGCATCGTCGCCGTCGGCGTCTCCGGCATCGCCTTTGCCAATGTCGCGCTGCTGCTCGGGCTGCATCGCGGCGGCTATGCGGCGCTGATCCGGCTGGTGATGCTGGTCGTGCACCTCTTTATCGTCGTCATCATCCTGCAATGCCGGCGCCAGGTCGCCGACGTCATCCGCGCGCCGGCCGATCGAACCGGGCTTGCGGCGCGCATGCGCAATCGCCTCGCCGCGCTCTGGCACGTGCTGGCGATCGCGCTCGACCTCGCGCTGTGGGCGGTGTGGGCGCTCAACATCCGCAACGGCTATTCGCTGCTGCTGCAATATTTCGTCGGCACCGTCGTGGTGCTCTTGGTCACCCGCCTCGCCACCATGGTGGTGCTAAGCCTGATCGACCGCGGCTTCCGTATCAGCCCGGACCTGAAGCAGCGCTTCCCCGGGCTGGAGACCCGCGCCAACCGCTATCTGCCGCTGCTGCGCAAGGTGGTGACCGCGGTGATCGCCTTCATTGGCTTCGTCGCGCTGCTCGAGGTCTGGGGCGTCGATGCCATCGTCTGGTTCTATGGCGGCCAGATCGGCTCGCGCCTGATCTCGGCGCTGGTGACGATCGGGGTTGCCGCGCTCGCCGCGGCCGTGATCTGGGAAGTCGCCAACGCGCTGATGGATCGCCAGATCGACGCGCTGTCGCGCGACGGGCACTACGCCCGCGCCGCGCGCTTGCGTACCTTCCAGCCGATGCTGCGCACCGCGCTGTTCTGCATGATCGTCGCAGTGGTCGGCCTCACCGCGCTCAGCGAGATCGGCGTCAATGTCGCGCCGCTGCTCGCCGGCGCCGGCATCGTCGGCATCGCGATCGGCTTCGGTTCGCAGAAGCTGGTGCAGGACCTCATCACCGGGCTGTTCCTCCTGATCGAGAATACCGTGCAGGTCGGCGACACCGTCACGGTGTCGGGCCTCTCGGGCGTGGTCGAAAACGTCTCGATCCGCACCATGCGGCTGCGCGCCGGCGACGGCTCGGTGCATGTGGTGCCGTTCAGCGCGGTCACCACGATCACCAATGCCAGCCGCGGCGCCGGCAATGCGGCGGTCAGCGTCAACGTCTCGTATAAGGAGGACACCGACCGCGCCGGCGAGGTGCTGAAGGACATCGTCGCGCAGATGCGTCAGGAGACGGCGTATCGCGCGCTGATCCGCGGCGATCTCGAATTGTGGGGCGTCGACAAGGTCGACGGCTCCGTCGTCACCATCGTCGGCCAGATCCGCTGCACCGACGGCGGCCGCTGGTCGGTGCAGCGTGAGTTCAACCGCCGCATGAAGCGGCGCTTCCAGGAGGAAGGCATCGAGATCGCCTCGATGGGCCAGACTATCCTGATGCAGCTCCCGCCGCCGTCGGAGCCGGACACCAATGCGAAGCCGCGCCGCGCGACGGGCTAAACTGCCATCGCGCGCGCCCAACCTGGCGCACCTCCTGATTCGGATTAGGGCTGTGGTTCCATGATCCATGCTGCATCAAGTTGAGGCAGGTCGTGCCTTTGCTTGCAGGTTCGACTTGACGAGAGTGTTCGAATGGCCCGAAATTTGCGTGTTGGTACACGTCGATTTCGATTGAATTGAACAATGCATGCTGCGGAGAATTTTCCCGAGCAGTTGCTCGACCTGATCTACGATGCAGCTACCGATGAGACGCTGTGGTCCGATGTGCTGGTGCGGATCGCCGAGCTTACGGCAAGCGTGAATGGTGTGTTGTTCGGCCAGGTCGTCGGCGACAGCAAGGTTTTCTTCAACCATCATACGCTGTCGCGTGAGGAATGCCTGCGTGCCTACCGCGAGCGGTACGTGAAGAATCCGTATGCGCTGCATATGGACAGGCAGCACAATGGGGCGATCGTCCGGTCGGACGAGATCGCACCGCTGTCCGAATTGAAGAAGACCGAATTCTACCACGATGTTCTCCGTCCGCAGCGCGTCGCTCATGCCGCCATGATCTCGTTGGCCAAGCGCAGCGGCTTCTCCGTCGTGTTCCATCTCTGCCGCGGCGAGCGGCAGGGGCCGTTCGAGGAGCCCCAGATCGGGATCCTGCGCCGCCTCCGGCCGCATCTGTGCCGCTCCATTGAGCTCGGCTTTCGCCTGGAAGCCTACAAGTCACTGCGAGAGACCAATGCGCAGGCGCTGGACTGCCTCGCAATCGGCGTCATCTTCCTGGACCGCTCGCGCCGGATCATTCTGGCAAACGAGGCGGCGCGGCTGTTTGGCGCGGCGGACGGTCCGCTGCGGCTGCGCAATGGCACAGTCTCGGCGTTTGCCGCGAGCTTCTCGCGTCGGCTCGACGACCTGGTGCAGGCGGTGCTGCGGGGCCTGCCGGCAGCTACCATGAGCATGCCCCATCCCGAGGACGGGCGGTTGATTAACTTGCTGGTTTCGTCAGTGCGCAGCCGCGACATCGACCGTTTGCAGCGCCTCCACCCGCAGCGGGCCGCGGCGATGATCTTCGTACTTGATCCCGCCGGGCCGGGCGAATTGCCGGCGACCTCGCTGATGGACATCTGGCAGTTGACACTGGCTGAGGCGAGGGCCGCACTTTGCGTGGCGCGCGGATGTTCGGTTGCTGAGATCGCGCGACGGCTCGGCGTCTCGCCGAACACGGTCAAAACTCATTTGCGGCGCGTCTTCGCCAAGACGGGCGTACGCAGCCAGGTCGAATTAGCCGGCCTCATCGCGCCGCTCAAGCTGTTGGGCGCCGGCCAATCGGAGACAGGTGACGGGATCGATGCAGGCAACCGCCGCTCATCATCTTTGCCGCTGCCATCTCGAGGACCGCGACGGTGACGCCGCCAACGTCGTCCTGACCGCAGTCGGACACACTCTCCGCGTCGTCCTCGCATGGCTCAACCTTCTATGCGTCTAATCCTGAACGGTTTGATCCGACTGCTCGCTGCCTCGCCCGCGCTCAAATCGGCTTCATAACGGACGACTAATTTCCGGCTTCGTCGGGCAGGCGATCCTGATGTCATCCTCCCAACGGGTGACGTGCCATCGCTCCATCTCTCCTAATTTCAAGTCCAAGAAATTGGTGGAGAGAACGATAGATGCAAACCCAATCTATTCATCGAAACCGAACTGCGGGAGGAAACGAGGCGTCCGCTCGCCCGCTCTGCGTAGCTCATCGCGTCCGGACCGCGCGCCGGCCAGCACGGCTTCTGACGGCGGTAGGTGCGTCTCACCGCTGCGACAGCGTCTCGCGACAGTGAGACTGTCCGCGCGTCGCCGATCCCAAATCGCGGCCGGCCGATGGCCGAAATCCGGCCGTTCCCGTCCATTCCCTGCGATTTCCTCACTGGCACAGCGCTTGCTGATTGTCGCGTGGAATGCGCGGCAAGACGCATTGCATGACTGAACCCAACGCGAAGGAAGGAAACGCACATGGAGCTTGGCTACTTCACCATGCCCTCGCACCCGCCGGAGTGCGGATTGAAGGAGGGCCACGACTGGGACCTGCAAACGCTGCGCTGGCTCGACGAGCTCGGCTATCAGGAAGCCTGGATCGGCGAGCATCACACCGCGCCGTGGGAGCCGCACCCGTCGCCTGATCTGCTGGTGGCGCAGGCGCTGCTGCAAACCAAGAATCTGCGCATCGGGCCCGGCGGCTTCCTGCTGCCGTATCATCACCCGGCCGAACTCGCCAACCGCGTCGCGATGCTCGATCATCTCTCGAACGGCCGATTGAACTTCGGCGTTGCTGCGTCCGGCCTGCCGAGCGACTGGGCGATGTTCAACGTCGACGGCATGTCCGGCCAGAACCGCGACATGACCCGCGAGGCGCTCGAGATCATCCTGAAGATGTGGTCGGAGCCGGGGCCGTGGACCCACAAGGGCAAGTTCTGGACGGTGTCGAAGCCGGACACGATGTTCGATTTCCTGAAACCCCACATCAAGCCGTTGCAGGGCCCGCATCCGCCGATCGGCGTTGCGGGGCTATCGAAGAACTCCGACACGCTGAAGCTTGCCGGCGAGCGCGGCTTCATTCCGATGAGCCTCAACCTCAACCCGGCCTATGTCGGCAGTCACTGGGAGTCGGTCGAGGCCGGCGCCGCCAAGACCGGCCGCAAGCCGAGCCGCAAGGACTGGCGGCTGGTGCGCGAGGTGTTCGTGGCGGAGACCGACGAAGAGGCCTGGAAGCTTTCGACCGGCGACATGATGGGCCGGATGATGAGCGAGTACTTCCTGCCGCTGCTCGGCCATTTCGGCTTCAAGGACTATCTGAAGCACGCGCCCGACGTGCCCGACAGCGACGTGACCGTCGAATATTGCGCACGCCGGAATTGGATCGTCGGCTCGCCCGCGACGGTTACCGAGAAAATCGAGACAATCTACCGGGAGGTCGGCGGCTTCGGCGTGCTCTGCGTGTTCGGCTTCGACTACAAGCACAGGCCCGAGGCCTGGCACAACTCGTTGCGGCTGCTGAAGCAGGAGGTGATGCCGCGGCTCAAGCATCTCGGCGCCGAGTTCGAGAAGGCTGCATGACAGCTGCGCGGGGTGCGGGCTTGCCTCGCCCCCCGCGTCGCATATGTTAAACCGAGTGTTTTTGACGAGGTTTGCGGCATGACGGTCGACGCACAAAGTTTCAAGCAGGCGATGCGCCATTGCGCCGGCGCGGTCGCGCTGGTGACGGTCGGCTCTGAGAATGGGCAGCGCACCGGCCTGACCGTGACCTCGGCCTGCTCGCTGTCGGACAATCCGCCGTCGGTGCTGGTCTGCGTAAACCGTAATGCCAGCGCACATGCCCGCATCCGCGAGGAGCGCCATTTCGTCATCAATTTCCTGAACGAGGACCACGCGCTGCTGGCGCTGACCTTCTCCGGCCAGAAGGGCGTCAACGGCGACGACCGTTTTGCGTTCGGCCGCTGGACCACCGGCGCGACCGGCGCCCCGGTGCTGGAAGATGCCGTCGCGGCGTTCGACTGCGTCTTGAGCCAGGAGCTCGAGACCAAGACCCATTCGATCTTCATCGGCGAGGTCCAGCACGTCCGCGCCGCGACCACGGTCGATCCGCTGATCTATCTGCGCTCCGGCTTCCAGAGCGTGCGCAACATCCACGATCCGATCACGCTCGGCGACGTCGACGCACGGCGCGTCAGCTGGAACGAGTTCTCCTGAGCGGCTGCCGGTTGGCACGCATCCAGTAGTCAATCAGCAATGCTGACCAATCCCGATCAACTTGACGCGCAATCATGCGCGGCAGTGGCATGCTATGAATGCCCCGGCGCTTTCGGTCGGCAGTTTGGGGCGCCGAGCGCATCTCGATCTCCAATCGTCGACGGGAGAGACCCATCATGAAGATTGTTGTGATCGGCGGCACCGGACTGATCGGCTCCAGGACCGTTGCCATTCTGCGTCAACGCGGCCACGACGTGCTCGCCGCTTCGCCCAAGAACGGCGTCAACACCATCACCGGCGAGGGACTGAAGGAAGCGATGGCCGGTGCGTCTGTCGTGATCGATCTCGCCAATTCGCCCTCATTCGAGAACAAGGCGGTGATGGAATTCTTCGAGACCTCCGGCCGCAATCTGTTGGCGGCGGAGAAGCCGGCCGGCGTCAAGCACCACGTCGCGTTGTCGATCGTCGGCACCGACCGTACGCCCGAGAACGGCTACTTCCGTGCCAAGATTGCCCAGGAGAAGCTGATTGAGACGTCCGGCATTCCCTACACCATCATCCGTGCGACCCAGTTCATGGAATTCGTCGGAGCGATCGCCGACGCGAGTACGGATGGAAAGACGGTCAGGCTCTCGCCCGGCCTGTTCCAGCCCATCGCGGCAGAGGACGTATCGGCGCTCGTTGCCGATGTCGCGCTCGAGCCGCCGCGCAACGGCATCGTCGAGATTGCCGGTCCGGATCGCGCGCCGTTCAACGATATCGTGGCCCGCTACCTGAAGGCAAAAGGCGATCCGCGTCAGGTGGTGAAGGACCCCGATGCGCTGTACTGGGGCGGCCGCGTCGAGGAACATTCGCTGGTGCCGCTGGGCGAGGCGCGCCTCGGCCGCATCGATCTGAACGAATGGCTGCGCCGCGCGCGACCGGCCGCGTAACGGTATCAGCTATTTGAGCCACACCAGCAGCGGCACGGGCGCGCGGCCCTCGCAGGACAGCGTGCCCTCGTAATTACGCGTCTTGCGGGCGCTGTAGGTGCAGGGCGCGCCGTCCAGCACCAGCTCGGCCGTCACCTGCGCATCCGCCCCCGAGATTTGCAGCTTGATCTCGCCGGCGCGTTCCTCCGGCCCGTCCTGCGCGCAGATTCCGACATGCTTCATCTTCAGCGGTCCGGAGAATTGCTTGCGTGCGTCCGGTCCGCTTTCGGTGAGATGTCCGGTCAGCTCCCATTCGCCGAGCACGCCGGCCTGACCGAGGATCTCCATCGCACCGAGCGGCGGTATTTGGCAGAGCCACAGCGCAACGGCGCCGAGCAAGGCGGCCGCGCCGTTGCGCCATGTCGTCAGCAGCATCACAGCTTGCTTCCGATTGTCTGTCGCAATTCGATCAGCTCCGGCCGCGATACATCGGAATCCGCGGTGAGCCGGGCGATCTGCGTCGCGCAGTCCTGGGTCTTGGCCTGATCTCCGGCCGCCTTCGCGCTCTTCATCATCCCGATATAGGCCGCCAGCCGGTTGGGCTCCTTCTTCAGCACGGCCTCGTAGGCAGCGAGTGCGTCGGCGGCCTTGCCGCGATCGAGCAGCATCGCTGCGTAGAGCTCTCGCGCCGGCGCCAGCGGTCCGGGGGTGACGGGATGCTTCTCGGTCTTGTCTTCGGCCTCCGCAGCGGCGTTCATCGCACTGAGCGCCTCGTCATATTTGGCTTCGGCGTACAGCACCCAGGCACTCGCGATCTGCCGCTGGATATCGACGATGTTGGACCAATAGGCGTCCTTGCCGTCCTTCAGCTTGTCGCGCAGCTCGACGAGCTTGGCGATATCGGGCTTGGCGGCCGCCGGATCACCGGAGCGCGCGGCGCCGACCGCGCGGGCAAAGTAGGTGATGGCATCCGCATAGGCGTATTTGGTCGGATGCACGTCAAGCGCGGCGGCGCCCTTCCAGTCGCCGCGCTCGAACACATAGCGGGCCTGGCTTGCCGCCACCGCGAAGGGGCCGGCGAACCGGTCCTGCTTGAACTGGAGCTGGCCGAGCTCGTCGACCACCGCCCGCGCCTCCTTGTCCTGGCCGAGCTGCAGATAGGCATAGACCAGGTAGTCCATCGCATGCGCCTGGTCCTGCTGTTCGCCGTCTGCCTTGGCGATGCGCGCGGATTCCTTGTTCGAGACGATCGATTCCTTCCAGTAGCCGACCCGCGTGAAGATGTGCGACGGCATGTGCTGGGCGTGGGGCGCGTGTTCGGCGATCTTGGCATAGCGCATCGCCGCGGGAAGACCCTTCTCCGCCAGCGCCGGATAGTCGTAGAGATGGATCAGATAATGGGCGATGCCCGGGTGCTCCGGCTGGCGCTGGAAGATCGGCTCGAGCAGCGCCGCGCCCTTCAGCTGGTTGGCATAGGTCTTGTCGGACGGCGATGCCGCGACATTGAGCGTGATCGCATAGGCGATCTGCGCCTCGTCGTCGTCGGCATAATGCGTCGCGACCTGCTCTTCGGCCGCGAGGAAGCGCTGCACCCGGGCGCGGTGATCGACCTTGTCATAGTCGACATACATCGCGGCGATCGCATCGATATATGCGCGCTCGCGCGGCGTGCCGGCATTCAACGCCTGGCCTTTCTTGGCGGCCTCAAGGCCGAGCGGAAGGTTCTCGGGCGGCGGCGGCGCGTGCGGATTGTAGAGGTAACTGAGCGCGATCCCCCAATAGGCGATGGCGCATTGCGGATCGGCCTCGAGCACCTCCTCGAAGGTGCGGCGCGATGCACTGTACCAGAACGAATGCTGATACAGCATGCCGCGATCAAACAGCTCCTGCGCCTCGGGCTTGCAGGACGTCGCAAAATGGACTTTGCCCAAACGTTGTTCAGTCGAATCCGAGGCGGCAGGCTGCGAAATGGTCGCGGCAACCAGGCCAACGACCACAGCGAGAGGAAACCGTGTCATGGGACCCGCTCCGTGGCGTTGAAGGCGAAAATCGTACGATACCACTTTTCCTGCACGGACTAAACACGACAGCCATTCTTACGGAGTACCCATGTCTGTAGTCCGAAACCGTTTCTCGAACGAAATATTTCGTCTAGCCGTCCGGCCCGATCTTCAACGCCTTGATCTTCCGATACAAGGTCGCGCGGCTGAGCTTGAGGGCCTTCGCCGCATGGTTCACCCGGCCGCCATTGGTGCGCAATGCGTCGACGATCGCGGCGCGCTCCGCGGCGGTGTGATCGGCTTCCACGTCGCGCACGCCGACTGGAGGCAGATCGAGATCGGCCGCGGTGATGACGCCGCCTTCGGCCATCGCGCCGGCGAGCCGCAGCACGTGGCGAAGCTGGCGCATGTTGCCGGGGAACGAATAGGCCATCAGCTGCGCCCAGGCTTCGGTTGAGATGCGGCAATGCGGCGCTTCCTCGTCGGCGATCTGCGCGATGACGTCCTTGCGGTCGGCGCGTTCGCGCAGCGCCGGCAGGCGGATCTCCATGCCGCGCAGCCGGTAATAGAGGTCTGAGCGGAAGCTGCCGTCTTCCGCCATCCGCGCCAGGTCGCGATGCGTGGCACTGATCAGGCGGATGTCGACCGGGACGGGCTTCAATGCGCCGAGCGGCCAGACCTCGCGATTTTCCAGCACGCGCAGCAGCCTTGTCTGCAGCGAAAGCGGCATGTCGCCGATCTCGTCGAGGAACAGCGTGCCGCCGCTTGCCTGCACGATCAGCCCCTTCGATCCCTCGCGCCGCGCGCCGGTGAAGGCGCCGGCCTCGTAGCCGAACAGCTCGGCGTCGATCAGGCTCTCCGGCATCGCCGCGCAGTTCAGCGCGACATAGTGGCGGGCCGCGCGATTGCTCGCGGTATGGATCGCGCGCGCGAACACGTCCTTGCCGGCGCCGGTCTCGCCATGCAGCAGGATCGGCAGATCGAGATTGCCGACCGTCATCAGCCGCTTGACGCCCTTGATCAACACGGGATCGCGGCCCGCCAGCCGGTGCAGGCCGGAAAACTGTCCGGACGGTTGTTCGCGCGCCGGTGCCGGCAATGGCCGCGGTGAGCGGGCGCGCACCGGCGGCGCCAAATGGCCGCGGCCCCATGGCGTGCCGTCGGCGCGGCGCAGCGTGACCGGCTCGTCGGCGGTCCGCGTCGCGCGATCGTCGAGTTGAATGAGATGCGACAGGTCGATGCCGTCGTCGATCATCGCATCCGTCAGGCCGAACACGCCGCGCGCGGTGCGGCAGGCGCCGACCACGCGGCGGTCGTCGTCATAGGCCAGCATGCCGTGCCCGTCGCCGGGCAGGGTTGCGATCCAGGACGCGCGGTAGCGGCGGCGGAAGAACGACTGCTCGATTCGCCGCGTCGCCTCCGTGGTGACGGCGAGCGCCAGTTCATGCGCGCTGCGGCCGAGATCGCTGCGGCACGAGGAGATGTTGACGGCACCCGCGAGCCGCCCGGCATGATCGAACAGCGGCGACACCGCGCAGGTGAACATGTGCCACTGCTCGCGGAAATGCTCGTCGCCATGCACGATGATCGGCCGCTGCTCGGCGAGCGCGGTGCCGAGCCCGTTGGTGCCCTCGAAGGTCTCGGCGAAGTTCGAGCCGGTGTAGATCTTCCACTCCAGGAACATCCGTTCGTAGTCCCCGCCGGGCAGCCGGCTCACCAGCATGGTGGCGTTGGGATCGGCGAGGTTGACGCAATAGCCGCTGTCGTGGAGCACGCGGGCAAGATCATCGATCTGCGGGATTGCGACCTGGATCAGGTCTTCCATCGGCTCGGCGATGTGCCGGAGCTCGGCTTCGGTCAGGGTCTGCGGCGGCCCGCGGCGGGCCGGATCGAGGTTGTGATTGACCACGCAGCGCCGCCACGACGCGGCAATCCGCGCCTCGGTGTCGACGCCGGCCAGCTGATGGGCCGCCGATAAAACACGGGCGACGTGATTTGAGGCCGATAGATTGGCCATCCAGAGGTCTCCACCCTGTATTTTCGGCGAAGTCTGGCAGCCCACGGCCGAATGTCAATTGGCCGGCGGGGTCGCGGGGAGGGGGCGTTGGGATGGGAGGCAGGGCACGACTTTCTCCGTCATTCCGGGGCGTGCGAAGCACGAGCCCGGAATCCATCGGGCCGAGGATTGTGCGGATGAATGGATTCCGGGCTCTCGCTCCGCGAGCCCCGGAATGACGTGGCGAGCGGTGTTCGGCCGGCCTACTTCACCTCGCCAGCCGTAAGCAGCACAAACGAACGCCCGGCCGCCTTGTACGTGCTCTCGAACGCGAACTGCTCTCCTGCCGCGTCCTCCGACTTATTCGTATCCACGAGCCGCGACCAATGCGGGCCGGCCGATGTCGCCGGCAGCTTGAAGTCGACCTCGCCCTCATAGCTGTTGAGGATGATGAGCACCGTGTCGTCCTCGCCCTCGCGCGCGATCGCGGTCTTGCGGGCGCGGCCGTCGAGCACGACGCCGAAACATTTGATCCAGCCGGTGGTCCAGTCGGCCTGCGTCATCTCGACGCCAGACGTGCTGATCCAGACCACGTCGCGGATCGCGAGCTGCGGATCGCGATCGCCGCTGAGGAAGCGGCTGCGCCGCAGGATCGGATAGTCGCGCCTGAGCTTGATCATCCGCTTGGTGAAGGCGAGCAGCTTCTCGGCATCGTCGGAAAATTTCCAGTCGAACCAGGAGATGTCGTTGTCCTGGCAATAGGCATTGTTGTTGCCGCGCTGGGTGCGGCCGAAC
Source organism: Bradyrhizobium sp. USDA 4454 (assembly GCF_054822705.1). Classification (NCBI taxonomy): domain Bacteria; kingdom Pseudomonadati; phylum Pseudomonadota; class Alphaproteobacteria; order Hyphomicrobiales; family Nitrobacteraceae; genus Bradyrhizobium; species Bradyrhizobium sp. USDA 4454. The sequence continues at coordinate 7,943,573 of NZ_JBTRCN010000001.1, read as the reverse complement.
TCGTCGCCGCCGAGCAGCATCGGCGTGCCCTGCGAGGCCAACAGTGTCGCCAGCATATTGCGCTTCTGGCGTTCGCGCAAAACGCGGATCTCGGGATTGTCGGTCGGGCCCTCGGCACCGCAATTCCAGGAATGGTTGTCCGACGAGCCGTCATTGTTGTTCTCGCCGTTGGCCTCGTTGTGCTTGTTGTTGTAGGTCGCCCAGTCGTTCAGCGTGAAGCCGTCATGGGCGGTGATGAAGTTGACGCTGGCCCAGGTGCGGCGGCCCTCGCGGTTGAACACGTCGTGCGAGCCGAGCAGCCGCGGCGCCAGGCTGCCCGGCGCCGCCTCGCCGCGCCAGAAATCCCGCACCGTGTTGCGATACTTGTCGTTCCACTCCGCCCATCCCGGCGGAAAGCCGCCGACCTGGTAGCCGCCGGGGCCGCAATCCCAGGGCTCGGCGATCAGCTTGACGGCCGCGAGCAGCGGGTCCTGATTCATCGCCTTCAGGAAGCCGGACTGCTCGTCGAAACCGTAGACCTCGCGCGCCAGGATGGTGCCGAGGTCGAAGCGGAAACCGTCGACATGCATATGGCCCGCCCAGTAGCGCAGGCTGTCCATCACCAGCTGGATCACCCGCGGATGCGACAGGTTCACCGTGTTGCCGGTACCGGTGTCGTTGATGTAGTAGCGGCGCTTGTCGGGCAGCAGGCGATAATAGCTCGCATTGTCGATGCCCTTGAACGACAGCGTCGGACCGCGTTCATTGCCTTCGGCGGTGTGATTGTAGACGACATCGAGAATCACCTCGAGCCCTGCGCCATGCAGCCGCGCCACCATCTCCTTGAATTCGCGCAGGCTGTTGGCGACGTCGGCGGCGTAGCGCGGATCCGGCGCGAAGAATCCGATCGTGTTGTAGCCCCAGTAGTTGGTGAGGTGCTTCTCCAGCAGATTGCTGTCGTTGACGAAGGAATGCACCGGCAACAGCTCGACCGAGGTGATGCCGAGCGCCTTCAGATAGTCGATCGCCGCGTTCGAGCCGAAGCCGGCGTAAGTGCCGCGCAGGTGCTCGTCGATGCCGGGGTGTTGCTTGGTAAAGCCCTTGACGTGGGTCTCGTAGACGATGGTCTCGTCCCAATGGGCTTCCTGCCGTTGCGGCTCCTGCGCCCAGTCGAAGTTGGGGTCGCACACCACGCATTTCGGCATGAACGGCGCGCTGTCGCGCTCGTCGAAAGTCAGGTCGTCGCCGCTCTCCATCTTGTAGCCGAACACCGCCGGATTCCAGGTGAGGCTGCCTGCATGGGCGCGGGCATAGGGATCGAGCAGCAGCTTGTTCGGGTTGAAGCGGTGGCCGCCGTCCGGCTGGTAGGGACCGTAGACCCGATAGCCGTAGAACGTGGCGGGCTGCACGCCATTGATGAAGCCGTGAAACACTTGGTCGGTATATTCCGGCAGCTCGAAGCGGTGCGTCTCGCGCTCGCCGTCGAACAGACAGACCTCGACCTTGGTGGCGTTGGCGGAAAACACCGCGAAATTGGTGCCGTGGCCGCTCCAATGGGCGCCCAGCGGATAGGGCAGCCCTTCCTCAATCACATAGTCGGACATCGGTCCCCCAAGCCTGGAACTGGCAAATCAACCAGCAACAAACGCCGCCGCGCGGAAAACGTTGCATAGGGTCAATTTAACGGCACGGGTTCATGTTCGTATGACACTGATCTCTCCATCGTCATTCCGGGGCTCGCGAAGCGAGAGCCCGGAATCCATTCCACCTCTTGTTATGCGGCCCAATGGATTCCGGGTTCGTGCTTCGCACGCCCCGGAATGACGAGGAAAAAATGTGGCAAACCATCCTCGGCTGAGCAGGAGCGCCCCTAGTTCTCCGTCAGCATCGCAAACCGCCGTCGGTCGATCCGCTCGCGAGCCGATTGTCCCGCGGCTGCGCAAAGATCGGGCGCATAGAGCTGGCAGCTTCCGCGTGCTTCGATTGCCTTATCGATCAGATCCAGCAGTCGCGCAGGCGCGATCTCGGGCGGCGCGGCAATGCGGCCGGTGACGACGTGCTTCTCCATCGTCTCGTGATCGGCGTGATCGATGTCGGGGTTGCGCCAGCAATTGGCGCACATGATCTTGAAGCTCTCCGAATGCGAATAGACGACGGCGTCGCCATCCAATTCCTCGCTGATGCCGGCCAATTGCCGTGCTGTCTCCTGGGTGCCCGCGAAATCGAAGAACTGGTAGTTCCGGCGCAGCAGCGTTGCCAGGTGGGGGAAGACCGGGATTTGCTCGTCACCATAGGTGTGATGCGTGATCGGCGCGCCGTCGATCAGGATGACGTCGCCATAGTCGATGCCGAGGTCGCCGTACAGCACGCTGCGGATGATGCCGTGGCACGGACTGAGCCGTTCGATCCATATCGTTTCCTCCTCGCCGGGATCGTCGAAGTCCGCGGTCCGCTCGGCAAGCGGCCGCTCGGCGAGCCTCACCTTGCAGGCCGGATATCCGCCTTCCGGCAGGCCGAACCGTCCGGGCCCGATTTTCTGTCCCATCCGCTGCCAGACGTCCAAGGCAGTGCCGGTATCCCCGGCGCCGGTGGCACAGATTCCAAGATTCCATTCGAAGCTGTCGACAACCTCTTGCGACAGGCTCGCCGCAGTCCGGTTTGCCGCCGCGCCTTCTGCGAACTTGCCCCGCGTCTTGTAGAAGAGGCCCAGATTGTAGTGGGGCGAGCTCTTCTGCGGACTGAGTTCGACCAGCTTTCGAAGGCTGTCCTCGGCGATCGTATCGTTCTGGCGGGCCATCATTCGCGCGGCCGTGGCGAGGCCGCGCAGGATCTGCTCCTGCTCAGACTGCCCTTCATGGAGCCGCGCCAAGCGGCCGAGCTTTTCGACCATCGCCTGAAATATCGGGTGTTCGGGCGGTGGCGCGTTCAAATCGTCAATGTCGCGGGCGGCTTCGAGGCATTGCCCAAGCGTCGAGAGGATACCGATGTCGTCGTCGTGGGCATCTGCGATCTCCGAAAGCAGGTCCGCCGCCTGTTCCGTTGCGAGGCCGCGTTCGTCGACGATCCATAGCAACGCTCTTGCAACCTCAGGCTGATGCCGTTGGGCCTTTCGCAGCGGCTGGATCTTCTGCCATGCAGCCTGCTTGCCGTCCGCCTGTCCTTCGGCCACGGCATTACGTGCAATCGCGGCGATTTCCTCGGAAGAGAGCATCGCACTTGGACCGTTCGACATCATCGTCTCCGTGGAGGCGCCTCGACGCAGGCGGTGGTATCACCGCAGCGGGATCATATCAGCCGCATGCCTTTGAAACTCGTATGCCCGTTCTTGCCGACGATGATGTGATCGTGCACCGCGATTCCGAGCGGCTTGGCGATGTCGACGATCGCCTTCGTCATCTGGATGTCGGCCTGCGACGGAGTCGGGTCGCCGGATGGGTGATTGTGCAGAAGCATGCTGCGCGTCGCATCTATTTGGATTGATTGTGCTTTTTGGTGAGGGGCCAAAGGCAGGGGGCGCGCAGTGGGGCCGGTACATCGTGAGCCAGCGTGATAATCACAGTCGCGCACGTACGATAATGGAGCACGGATTTCGAGCGCCTGCAATCACAAGGCAAGTGAGTATCGATAACTCGATGCTCTCCGCACTCGCTTCAATTGAAGAAGCAGGTCACAGACTTGGTCGCTGGCCGCACGCTCAAGCTACGCGTCCCAGCCCTGATAGCAACCTGGCTGTCAGCGTTCGTCGATTATAGACCCTATCTCGACCCCGGTGAGCGTGGCGTCGTTCAGGTCCTCGCCGCAGACCGTGATCAGGCGAAGATCATCCTGCGCTACACGAAGGCGTTCTTCTCCAAGGTGCCCATGCTATCGCGCATGGTGGAGCGTGAGACGCAGTTCGGCCTCGAATTGAGCAACAGCGTGGCGATCGAGGTCACGACTGCATCGTTCAGATCAGTCCGAGCCGCACGACGGTTGCTGCGCTCGCGGATGCGGTCCTCCGTGAGGCTGAGCCTATCAAGGCCAAGCCGAACAAGGGCGAGACACATCTTCAGGCCGTGCAACGGCTGCGCGCCCAGATCGCAAACCTGATCAACGAACGCAGTCGGATCGAAAGATCGGAGTCCACGACCAAGGAGAAGAAGGCGAAAGTCGCGAGCTTCGTGAAAGAGCTCGCGGCCAAAGGCACACCGCGCATTTTCGTCGGACACAATCGCGTCAGCGTGGAGTTCGGACGCGGCGTGACCGGCGAACTCGACCCGCCGCCCTTGGAAGTCCTGAGCTGGATCGATCCAGCCCTCGTCATCGAACGGCTCGAAGCTGCGATTGACGCCGAACACAAGTCGCCGAACCAGATGTCTGTTACAGATCGCGATCAACGGCTTGCCGAGATCAAGCTCGAACTGCACGAAGCCGAGCGGCAAGCGGTTCAACAACATTCGCGCAGCGGTCAATGACGGCCAATACATAGAGCACCGAGCGAACGTGAGCATCCCGGTGCTGATCGGTCTCGCTATCGAACCCAAGCCGAAGGCGAACGCGGCGTGATTGGTTCCCTACGCGTATTGCTCGTTCTCCGCGGAGGGCCTTAGCTCCGGTCAGCGTCCGTGACCGGGGGGCGGACAATTCGGTGAGTGTCCGACCTCATTGAAACAACCCCGACAGCCCGCGGTCAGGTATCCGCCTGACGCGGCGGGCATCATTTCGATCGCATCGCAGTCTCCGCGATCGATAACGGTCCCCGTCGTCGTTTCTTCCTGGGCGACGACGGGGGTTTCGTCCAAAGTAGCTTCAGGACGTAGGACTTAATATCGCCATCCCCCTCAGTAGACACCATCACACCTCTGGCGCGCTCGCATAGCGAGTACATCACGTGTTCTATTGGCATATCGAGCGGGACCATCAGTTTGACGACGTGATATCTCTCTCCATCCGTTGTTATTTCAAACGGCTTACGCTTCTTCATACTCATAGGTCGATGACCTCAACAAACGACCTGTGAACGTCACAGGCTCCGCTCCGCCCGAACGCCCGGGCACAGCATGTCAGTCATCATCAGGCCCACACCGAACCGCGCCGGCGCATCAGGGTCAACTGACGCTGGCCGGCAGCCCTAATCGAAGTTCGCGACCGCTCTACCGGATTAGTACTGCTTGACAGATCTCAGTCGGAACCCCAGCTTAGCATCCGCTGGCGATAGCCTACGACCTCCGGTCTGTAACGTAACGTAACGCTACGCTACATGACTTCAGACCCTAAAAGCCTTGACGTATCGTAATGATACCATGGGTAACTGTTGTCTCGGTTGACGGCTCCGTGTTCACGGGGTCGTAGTTCGCCAGCAGAGACAGGAGACGTGCAATGAGGAGAAAATCCAAATTCACGCGCCTTGCTCGCGAGATTCTCGGGCTCGCACTGTTGGCTGTAAAGCTGGCGGCGGCGATCTGGGACCTCGTGAGTAAGGCCGTTGACTGGACCGCGTCATGTATCGGAATTTCAAATGGACATGGGAACGCAAGGGCAAACATATCTTCGCCCCGTCCCCAGATGCGGATCGCCGCGGGGACAAGATCATTGATTTTTGCGACCGCGAGGTAGATTTCCCGCTTTGCTTCTACCATTACCGCAAAGGCGGTCATGTCACCGCCCTGCACGGCCACCTGCAGAACAGATTCTTTTTCAAAATCGATATCCAAAACTTTTTCTATTCGATCTCTCGCAACCGCATAGCTGCTGCGCTCCACTCGGCCGGCTTTCCATGGGCTCGCAATTTCGCCAAATGGTCGTCCGTTCGCAGCCCTTACGATCTGGGGCCGCGGTACTGCCTGCCGATCGGCTTCAAGCAGTCACCCGCACTTGCCAGCCTAGTTCTGATGCGCTCGCCCGTCATGGCAATGGTGGCGCAAGCTGAGCAAGCCGGAGCGTTCGTTTCAATCTACCTCGATGACCTCATTTGTTCTGCAAATGACGAGGCGCTGCTCGAAGCACTGTATGACGCATTTCTTGCGGCGTTCGCGGAAGCGAACCTAACGCCCAATCCGACCAAGCTCGTCCCACCCACGGACGCGCTTGTTGTGTTCAACTGCGATCTTCGACACGGGTTTGCGCAAGTGACGCCAGATCGCATCGCCGAATACTTCGCTGAACCGCGCTCGGCTGCATCGCTGACCTCGTTCGCGGCCTACTGCGCCAAAGTCTCGGAAGCGAACATCTAGAACGGCCTCGCACCGAGGCTGGCCAGTTCCCAACTTGGCACGCGTCCCCTGCGACTTCACAAATCCTCGCGATCCACAGGGAGATGTTCCGGCCTTGTATTGTGTGGAGGGCGCAAAGATCGGTGACCGAGACTCAGTCAAAGCCGTATACTCACTACCCGATTCGAAAAAGGACCCGATCATGGGCACGTTTCTTCGAACGAGTTTGGTGTCCAGTGCTGAATTTTGGGCAGCATTCCACGAAGGTGGAGCGATTTATTTTATCCGGGACGCGCAAGCCGACGCGATAAAGGTTGGACACTCACTCGATCCCAATAAGCGACTTTCAGATCTTCAAGCCGGCTGTAGCGGAAAGCTCGAACTGATCGGAGTGATCGCTGCCGCTAAAGAGATTGAGCGAATTGTTCATGGCCAACTTCGCGAAGGACACATTCGGGGAGAGTGGTTCCACGGCCGAGGGGTCACATCACAGTGGCTTCACGACATGACGCAGGGAGAGCCAATGTACAGACACGTCTGGAAGCTCGTGCCGGGACGCGAGTTGATCATGATGTGGGACCCCGTATCCAAAACTCACACCAAGCACATTTGGGAGCCAGCTTTGGAAGAATGGGTCCCTCCGTTTCCAAAAACGTCGGATGGCGCATCGTCGAGGCAAGCGGGAGAATTATTGTCATGATGATCTTTTTGGGCGAAGGATACGTCAACCTCGATCATGTAAGGAAGCTGCAATTCTCCTCGGATGGGACAACGGCGAACGTCCATTTTGCGGACGGTTCTTCCGAAACGCTCTCGTGTCATTCCACCACGCGTTGGACCGTCGACGAGTCTACCGTGATCCAGGCGAATCACGGCTTCTCACTTCTGTCGCTGCAGGACTTCGCAGGCAGAGGCCCCCTCGAATTGTCCGAGGAGGTGATAATCGCATTTCGAGTGCCCCGGTCAGGCTTCTATGCGGCCCCCATAACGATTCACGGCGAGGTCGAAAGAGATGCGACTCCTTGGCACTGGGCCATTAGGCGTCCGAACGGGACCGTGAGCTCGCCCCAAGGAGAGGATTTCAGCGACCGCGAAAAATACTTCGCGGAAATGCAGAGAAGGTGGCGCGAAAACTCGCCAAAACCCAAAGTCGCGTAGCCTGACGAAACGTCGGTCACGTCATATGTACTGCATACGCACAGAGAGAACAAAAATTGTCCAACCAAATCAACTGGATGACCCCAGTTGCATTATTGCTGATTGTAAACAGCAGATTCGAGCTTCCGAACTGGCGCTTCAGCGCGAGCAGAGCGTTGTGGCCGCCGCTAGGCGTGGCGGAGCGGAACATGAGCCTTCGCGGACCAAATGGGGTAGTTGTACATCAGACAATTCTTTAGCATCCAAAATATCTACGCTAACCAGCTCAATCAAAAATCTGGAGGCGGTAGTAGATGCTTTTCGTGGTCGCAGCCGTGCCCAACGCTAGCTCATGTCCAGTCCTTTCGACGCGCGACAAACCACAAGATTCCCTCTATCCCATGACTCAAGTTCGTCCACCGGATATAAGACGGCTTTGCCGATCTTGACATATGCGGGTCCGATTCGCATCGCGCGCCAGTTCCGCAGCGTGCCCACGGTGACCTCGCCACGGTATCGTGCAGACACTTCCTCGGGAGTAAGGAATTTGGCGTCCGCCATTCGTCTTCTCCATCACTCTACCGCATGAGACGTTACGGTAGAGATGGCTGCGATGTTGACATCCAGAATGAGGGAAGAAAACGATAATCTCGACGACCCCCGTGGCTCGCCTCAAACGCGGTCGGCTTGGAGCGTCGACAGTCGCAGGATGGCGTGACGGTGCGTAGTAAAAATACTTGCGCCTCGCGGTCGTAGGTACACGAGGTTTCGATGGCTGCGGGCCGCGTGCGCAAGGAAAACTATCAAGTGATACAAATGGCCGCGAGCCGGTCGCTCAAAGATGGCTGGGTTTCAGGATCTTGCTCGGAGACAAACCACCACCGACCAGCATGTCCGTTGCAGAAGCGTCCTCGTGCTTGCGGATCAGGAACGAGTCGATCGCAATTGAGATCAGTTCCTCAAAAACAACATACCGGTTCGAGCTAATCTCGTATTCTTGATGCTGCCGATATCGAGCGTCGTTTGGTTTCATCGCTGACGTGGTGATCTCTGAAGGGTAGTTCAGACGATGTGCGGGACATCAAGTCAAGCTGCGTATGGAAATGTTGGAAGTACCCGCAAACCGGGACCAGTTTTCCGTTCGCCTCGTTGGCGGTGCACTAAACTTTCCGAGCAGATCCATCGGGTTACGCGACCTGTTGCTCTGATGACATTCTGAACGCCGGGGGAAGACCCTTGAGGGGAAAGCCTTCCCCTGCGCCCGAGCCTGTGGTCTCGGTCGCGCCCTTGTGCGGGGAGAACCCCGCAACGCCCCCAGAGTGAGAGGGCGGACGGGCTTCGCCGTGACGGGTTGAAGAACGGAGGAGAGGCCTCCGGCGCCTGTCGTGGAGATGACCCATGACCCAAGTCGAAGTTTTGAGCGCCGGCCGCAATCGCGTGGGTGGCTACAAGGTGGACGTGACCCGCGGGACGCGCGTCGGCCGAGTATCGTCGGAATGGTTCTCGCGGCCAGCGGACGAGCGCTATCTGTCCCTGTCGGACCTCTATGCCGCTGTGCGTGGACGGACCGAGCGAAGCCGCACCCGAACGGTCGAGAGCGCTGCGATCCGGGTTGAGGCCAGCCGCGACGATGCCGAGCGCCTGGCTATGGTACTGCCCGGTTCAGACACGCCGATTTTACCGACGCACTGGAGTTTCGGCCAACTCGCCGGCCTGGTCGGAGCGCCGGCGGCCTACCTTCGTCAGCTTCCAGCGTCGCTGGCCGCCATCAACCTACAATACGGCTTGACCTCCCATTCCGCCGAGCAGGTGAAGACGCTCGAGATCGAAGACGGTCGCGTCGAGCTTCGCGCGGTTACGGGCCCCGAATATGGGCGCATCTTTGACGACGAACTCGTCGCGGCCGTTCAGCGCATCGCGGGCAACGGCACAGGCGACACGCGCTGGAAGGTGCCGGGCGTGCTCGACTGGTCGACCGGTGTCTATAACCCGCGCGTCGACATCACCCAGGACACAACGACCCTCTATGCTTCCGATCGGGACGTTTTCCTCTTTCTGGTCGACGACCTCAACCCGATCGAGGCTGGCCGGCTGCCGGATGGCTCGCCGGACCTCTACTTCCGCGGCTTCTACTGCTGGAATTCCGAGGTGGGTGCGAAGACGCTCGGCATGGCGAGCTTCTATCTCCGCGCCGTCTGCCAAAACCGCAATCTCTGGGGCGTCGAAGATTTTGAGGAGATCACCATCCGCCATTCCAAATACGCCGCCTCACGCTTTGCCCGCGAGGCGGCGCCGGCGCTGGCCAGCTTTGCAAATTCATCACCGATGCCCTTCGTCAACGGCATCAGGGCGGCGCGACAAACGATCGTTGCCCGCACCGACGACGATCGCAGCGAGTTTCTGCGCAAGCGCGGCTTCTCGAAGGCCGAGACAGCGAAGATCATCGAAAGGGTCCTATCGGAGGAAGGGCGCAAGCCCGAGAGCGTGTTCGATTTCGTGCAAGGCATCACGGCGGTTGCGCGGGGCAAGACCCATCAGGACACACGACTCGATCTGGAGACGCGCGCGAAGAAGCTACTCGACCGGGCAGCCTGATACCCGGAAAGCCGGAGATGCGGAACGGCGTGTCTCCGGCTTCGTGCCCTTCCGTCTTTCTTGATCGCCGGGTTGCGGCGCTGCCCTTGAGAGGAAGAGGGCGGCGCTGCGCTTCATGACGGGTTGGAGATCCAGGGAGAGACTTTGGGTCGCCCGTCGCGGAGTATCACCCATGGCTACTGCCGTTCAGAAGATCACCCTGTCGTCCTCGCGCGACATTCCCTTCAACAAGCTGGTGCTCAGCCAGTCGAACGTCCGGCGCGTGAAGGCCGGCCTCTCCATCGGGGAACTGGCCGAGGACATCGCCCGGCGTACCTTGCTCCAAAGCCTCAATGTCCGGCCGGTCCTCGACGCGGACGGCGCCGAGACCGGCATGTTCGAGATCCCGGCCGGCGGGCGCCGTTATCGGGCGTTGCAGCTGCTGGTGAAGCAGAAGCGCCTGGCCAAGACTGCGCCGGTGCCTTGCGTCGTACGCGATCCGGCGACTGACATTCTCGCCGAGGACGATTCGCTCGCCGAGAACGTCCAGCGCGCGTCGCTGCACCCGCTCGACCAATTCCGCGCCTTCGAGGCTCTGCGCGAGAAGGGTAAGAGCGAGGAGGACATCGCCGCTGCCTTCTTCACCTCGGTCAACGTCGTGAAGCAGCGCCTGCGCCTCGCCTCCGTCGCGCCCGCACTGCTCGACGTCTATGCCGACGATGGCATGTCGCTCGAGCAGTTGATGGCCTTCACCGTCACTGCAGATCACGGTCGCCAGGAGCAGGTCTGGCAGGCTATCTCCGGCTCCTGGCAGAAAGAACCCTATCAGATTCGCCGCATGCTGACGGAGAAGACGGTGCGCGCCTCCGACCGGCGCGCCGTGTTTGTTGGCCTCGACGCCTACGAGGCGGCCGGTGGCGGTGTGCTGCGCGACCTGTTCCAGTCCGACGATGGCGGTTGGCTTGAGGACGTCGCTCTGCTCGACCGTCTGGTCGCTGAGAAGCTGAAGACAGAGGCGAAAACAATTGCCGCCGAAGGTTGGAAGTGGATCGAGGTCGCCATTGACTTCCCCTACGGCCATACTCGCGGCTTGCGCGAACTGGACGGCATGGCTGCTGATCTTTCGGCCGAAGAGCAGGGGACCATCGAGGCGCTCAAGGCCGAATACGCCAGGCTCGAGGCCGATTACGACGGCGTGGATGAGCTGCCCGACGAGGTCGACCAGCGACTTGGCGAAATCGAGACGGCTCTCGCCACTTTCGACGATCGCCTGGTCATCTATCAGCCGGCCGACATCGCCCGCGCGGGCGTGTTCGTCGGCATCGATGCCGAAGGTGCGCTCTTGGTCGATCGCGGCTACATCCGGCCCGAGGACGAAGTGCCCGTGGCCGAGCCGGAGCAGAACAGCGATGGCGAACCCGCTACCGTGGCCGTGGACGGCGCCCAACCGTCAGCGGCGGCTGTCCAGCGCGCGGTCATTACTATCGGCGGCCAAGTCGCCGAGCCCGAGGACGAGGATGACGATGCGGTGAAGCCCCTGCCGGACCGCCTGCTGACCGAGCTCACGGCGGAGCGGACGCTGGCGCTACGCGACAAGCTGGCGATCACGCCTTCGGTCGCCTTCCAGGCGGTGCTGCACAAATTCTGCCTCGACGTCTTCTCCCGGTATTCGTCCTATGGAACGACGATGGAGATCTCCGTGCGTAGCGCAAGCTTCCCGGTTCAGGCGCAGGGGCTGAAGGACACGCCGGCAGCCAAGGCGATCGACGCGCGCCACAAGACATGGGAGGAGCGCTTGCCCAAGGACAGAACCGATCTCTGGGACTGGCTTACCGGTCTGACGGGCGACGAGCAGGCGGCGCTCTTTGCGCACTGCGCCTCGTTCGGCGTAAACGCGCTCTACGAGAAGGGCGACCGCTACGGCGGCGGCGCCACGCCGCACACGGTCGAGCAGCGCATTGTCGACGCCGATCGCATCGCAAGCGCCGTTGATCTCGACATGGTGGAAGCCGGCTGGCGTCCCACCGTCGAGAGTTATCTCGGCCGGGTGCCGAAGCGCCGCATCCTTGAGGCAGTGCGCGAGGGTGCCGGCGAGCGAGCCGCCCAGCTCATCGATCATCTGAAGAAAGGCGACATGGCCAAGGAGGCCGAACGGCTCCTGGCCGAGACCGGCTGGCTGCCCGAGCCCCTGCGCATGGCCGGCGTCGACCAGATGGCGATCGTCGACGCCGCGGAACCCGAGGGCGATAGCGAGGCGCTGCCGGAATTCCTCACCGGCGATGACAAGGAAACTCCGGCCGATGAAGCGGAGGAGCCGCAAATGGTCGCGGCCGAATAGCTCGAGCCCGCGGGCCGGCTTCCGCTGTCCCGCGTCTCTTCATTGCCAATCCACCCCAAAGCCCGGCTCCTGCCGGGCTTTTTGCATATTATGGAGGCTCTCGTGCCCCTCTTCACCATCGAGACGACCTATCGCCTGCCGATCTATCGACAGCGAACCTACGACGCCGAAACGCTCGACCAAGCCTGCGATCTCGCGATCGCCGACGAGGACTGGGACGACAAGAAGTCGGACGTCGAAACGTCCGGCGACACCTTTGTCACGGGCGTCTGGGAAGGCCGCGACGCGGCCTATATCGGCCGAGCCCTGCCGATCTCGTCACGTTTTGACGAGCTGGTCCAGCGCAAAGCGGGCCATTTCGAGTTGTTGCTCGGTCTGCTCAAGATTCTCGCCCACGTCCGTAATGACGGCTCAGCGGATGTCGAGCTTTGGCGCCGACGGGCGGACGCTGCCATCGCAAAGGCCGAGGCCATTCTCGCGGGCGAAAACGATCCAATTGAGGGTGCTGCGTCATGACGAAATACATCGTCACCGTCGTCGAAGGCGATGCGAGCTACCTTCGCGGAAGCGGTCGCCGACGCTGACGACGGCCAAGCCTGGCCATCTTGGCAGTTCGGATACTGACGAACGCTCTGTGCGCGGCGCGCCGCTACCGGTGGGGCGCCGTTTCTCATGTCGGGCACGGCCTTGATGCTGAGAGGGAGAGGTCGGCCGGAACGAGGTTGAGCCGGTACGGTCCGAGAGAGAGCGCCGGCCGGCTCGCCCGTTCCCGCTCTCCTTAAGGCTCCTTTCATGAATGACCTTTCTCCGATCGCGGCCGATCAGGCCGCGCCGACCTCGCCTGTTCGCGCTCCCGAGGGCGCCAGCGTCATCATCGCTGCGGCGGAGCAGCTCCTTCCGCATCTCGAGCGTGGCCGACGCATCGACACCGCAATCTTGCGCGCCGCGATGGAAGTGGCCTTCGGCGCATCCGATGCGACGGGCGCGTGGGATTGGAAGATGGCCTATGACGCTTGCGAGGTCGCCATCGTCCTGTTTTTGCGCAAATACGGAAAGGCGCTGTTCCGCAAAGCCGCTTCTCCGGCTTCACGACTTTCCGCCTTGGACAAGATCGCGGGGCTTCTGCCGACCCACACGCGCCGCTCCGCCGAGAGCGAGGCTTTCCAGCAATTCTCGACGCCGATTCCGCTCGGCCTGGCTGCGCTGACCGCGGCCGCCATTACGGCGGCGGATCGCGTGCTGGAGCCGTCCGCAGGCACCGGACTGCTTGCCATCCTCGCCGAGATCGCCGGCAGCGGCCTCGTGCTGAACGAACTGGCCGAGACCCGTGCCATGTTGCTCTCGTCCCTCTTTCCGGCCAATTCCGTCACGCGCTTCGACTCGGCCCAAATCGACGATCATCTCGATCCCGCCGTTGTCCCGAGCGTCGTGCTGATGAACCCACCGTTCTCGGTGATGGCGAAGGTCTCCGGCCGCATGGCCGACACGGCGTACCGTCACATCGCCTCGGCCCTGGCGCGTCTTGCCGATGGCGGCCGGCTGGTCACGATATCAGGCGCAAACTTCTCGCCCGAAGCCTCAGCCTGGCGCGACGCCTTCGCCCGATTGCAGGAACGCGGCCGCGTGGTGTTCACCGCGGCGATCGCCGGCGCCGTCTATGCCAAGCACGGCACCACGATCGAGACGCGCCTCACCGTCATCGACAAGGCGCCGGCCAATGACCCGAACGCGCTCCCGGAATCGCCGGGAATAGCGCCCGACGTCGCGACGCTGCTCCGCTGGATCGCCGAACACGTTCCGGCTCGCTTGCCAGTTGCCTCGACTGGCGTACCTCCCGTGTCTGCCTCCTCGCCGGCGCCTCGCACTGTGCGCGGCTATCTCGCACGGGCCGCCGCACAGTCGGTCAAGGCGTCGGTCGCCGATCCTGAAGCCGTCGACCTCGCCTATGAGACGATCGTTTGGACCCCGCCCGTGGGCGCGCGCCTGAGCGACGCCATCTACGAGGAATTCCGGCTTCAGTCGATCCGGATCCCCGGCGCGCAGGCGCACCCGACCAAGCTGGTGCAATCGGCCGCGATGGCCTCGGTCGCGCCGCCGAAGCCGAGCTATCGGCCCCGGCTGCCGGCCAGCCTCGTCGGCGACGGCCTTCTATCCGACGCCCAACTCGAGACGGTGATCTATGCCGGCGAGGCCCATGGCAACTATCTCGCCGGCGCCTGGACGGTCGACGAGACCTTCGACCTGGTCATCGCCGGGCGCGACGACGCACCGAACGCCGTCCGTTTCCGTCGCGGCTTCATGCTCGGCGACGGGACCGGCGCCGGCAAGGGTCGTCAGTCTGCCGGCATCATTCTCGACAACTGGCTGCAGGGCCGGCGCAAGGCAGTCTGGATCTCGAAGTCCGACAAACTGATCGAGGACGCGCAGCGCGACTGGTCGGCGCTCGGCATGGAGCGTCTGCTGGTTACGCCGCTCTCGCGCTTCCCTCAAGGACGGGAGATCCGGTTGGCGGAAGGTATCCTATTTTTAACCTACGCTACGCTGCGGTTCGACGACCGCGGCGAGAAGCTTTCGCGCGTCCGGCAGATTGTTCAATGGTTGGGCTCCGACTTCGACGGTGTCATCATTTTCGACGAAAGCCATGCCATGCAGAATGCCGGTGGCGGCAAGGGCGAGAGGGGCGATGTCGCGCCCTCGCAGCAGGGGCGTGCGGGCTTGCGCCTTCAGCATGCACTGCCCAATGCCCGCGTCGTCTATGTGTCGGCGACGGGCGCCACCACGGTCCACAACCTCGCCTACGCCCAGCGCCTCGGGCTCTGGGGCGGCGAGGATTTTCCGTTCGCCACACGCGCCGAGTTCGTTGAGGCGATCGAGGACGGCGGCGTCGCAGCGATGGAGGTGCTCTCGCGCGACCTTCGCTCGCTCGGCCTCTATACCGCTCGCTCGCTTTCCTATGACGGCGTCGAATACGAGCTCGTCGAGCATCAACTCACCGATGAGCAGCGGCGCATCTACGACGCCTACGCCGGTGCCTTCAGCGTGATCCACAATCGCCTCGATGCGGCGATGCAGGCCGCCAACATCACCGGAGAGACCGGCACGCTCAATCGTCAGGCGAAGGTGGCCGCGCGATCGGCCTTCGAATCCGCCAAGCAGCGCTTCTTCGGCCATCTGCTCACCAGCATGAAGACGCCGACTCTGGTCCGCTCGATCGAGCGGGACCTGGCCGAGGGCCACGCCGCCGTCATCCAGATCGTGTCGACCGGCGAGGCGCTGATGGAACGGCGGCTTGCCGAGATCCCGACCGAAGAATGGAACGACGTCCGCGTGGACATCACGCCGCGCGAGTACGTGCTCGATTACCTCGCCCATTCCTTCCCGGTGCAGCTCTATGAGCCCTTCACCGACAGCGAGGGCAATCTCTCGTCCCGGCCCGTCTTCCGCGACGGTCAGCCCGTCGAGAGCCGGGAGGCCGTTGCCCGCCGCAATGAGCTGGTCGAACGGCTCGCGTCGCTTCCGCCTGTTCCCGGCGCACTCGACCAGATCGTGCAGCGTTTCGGCACGGATATTGTGGCCGAAGTGACCGGACGTTCGCGGCGGGTGGTGCGCAGCGGTGACCGCCTTGCCGTCGAGAATCGTTCAGCCTCCGCTAATCTCGTCGAGACCGCCGCCTTCATGGATGACGTGAAGCGCGTCCTTGTCTTCTCGGAGGCCGGCGGCACGGGCCGCAGCTACCACGCCGAGCTATCGGCGCGAAATCACCGGCTTCGCGTCCATTATTTGCTCGAGCCGGGTTGGAAGGCCGATGCCGCAATCCAGGGGCTCGGTCGAACCAACCGTACCAACCAGGCGCAGCCACCTCTGTTTCGCCCCATCGCGACCGACGTGAAGGCGGAGAAGCGGTTCCTCTCGACCATTGCGCGACGGCTCGACACGCTGGGGGCCATCACGCGCGGCCAGCGACAGACCGGCGGGCAGGGTCTGTTCCGGCCTGAGGACAATCTTGAGAGCCACTACGCTCGCGATGCGCTGCGCTAGCTCTATCTGCTGCTCGTGCGCGGCAAGGTCGAAGGCTGCTCGCTCCAGATATTCGAAGAGGCCACGGGTCTGAAGCTCACGGACGCGAACGGCATCAAGGACGAGCTACCGCCGATCACCACGTTCCTGAACCGGTTACTCGCGCTCACCATCGAGCTGCAAGGTGTGCTGTTCACCGCCTTCGAGCAGTTGTTGAACGCCAAGGTCGAGGGCGCCATCGCCAGCGGCGTCTACGACATCGGCCTGGAGACGCTGCAGGCCGAGAGCTTCATCGTCACCGATCGGCGCCCGATCTACACCCACCCCGCGACCGGCGCAGAAACCCGGCTGCTCACCATCACCGAGCGCCGGCGCAATCGCCCTATGCCGCTGGATCGAGCGCTCGATTATCTCGCCGATGCTCACGCAGTGCTGCTAGTCAACGAGCGCTCGGGACGCGCCGCGCTGCAGATTCCGGCGCCAAGCCTCATGCACGATGACGGCGAGATCGAACGCCGCGTGCGGCTGATCCGCCCCATGGAGCACCATCATGCTTCGATGAAGATGATGGACGAGAGCCACTGGCAGCCGGCGCATCGCGAGGCATTCGCCGCGGCCTGGAACGGCGAAGTCGTCGACGTCCCTGAGTTCGCCGAGAGCACGCTCCACATCGTCGCCGGCCTGCTGCTGCCGATTTGGAAGCGGCTTCCGAACGAGTCGACCGGGGTCTATCGGCTTCAGACCGATGATGGCGAACGCATCATCGGCCGCAGGGTTTCGCTAGCCTGGGCGGCGAATGCTTGCGCGACCGGCGTCAGCAGCTTGACCCCACAGGAGGCTTTCTCGGCGCTTATGGAGGGACGCGCTGTCCTTGAGCTCGCCGAGGATCTGCAACTCCGTCGTGTCCGCGTGATGGGCGCCCATCGCGTCGAACTGTCCGGCTTCACCGATACGATGCGCGACCGGCTACGCGCCTACGGCCTCTTCAGCGAGATCATCTCGTGGAAGCTGCGTATGTTCGTGCCGACAGACGCGACCGGCGCCGGGGTATTGGCGAAGCTGATCGACCATTATCCGGTCGTGCGCATCGGCGAGCGGGAGGCCGCCTGATGGCTACCGATAGCGCCTCCGACCTGGCCCGCCGTCTCGCGCGTGACGCCGAGGCGGTGTGCCGCCACTATCTGTCCAACGGCCGGCGGCAGGGCCGCTACTGGATGGTGGGCGACGTCCGCAATACGCCTGGTCGCTCAATGTTCGTGCGACTCAAGGAATCGGTGAAGGGACCCGTGGGCAAATGGACCGATGCCGCCTCGGCCGAACATGGCGATCTCCTCGACGTGATCCGCGAGAGCTGCGGGTTCACTGACTTTCGCGACGTCGTCAATGAGGCACGGCGCTTTCTCAGTCTACCGCGTCGAGAACTGGAGCCAGAGCCAAATCACCACCGATCGAGAAAATCGCCGGTGCCCCTCGGATCGCCAGAGGCGGCGCGGCGACTGTTCGGCATGTCGCAGTCGATCGCAGGTACGCTCGTCGAAGCGTATCTCCGCAATCGCGGCATTACGGCTTTGCACGAAACCGGAAGCTTGCGCTTTCACCCGCGTTGCTACTATCGGCCCGACGACCACAGCCCGACCGAGACATGGCCCGCGATGATCGCAGCCGTCACCGATCTTTCCAGCCACCTGACCGGTGCGCATCGCACCTGGCTCGACCCCGACGGCTTCAGCGAGACAGCGCTCGGCAAGGCGCGGATCGACGCGCCGAAACGGGCGATGGGCGACCTGCTGGGTCACGCCGTTCGATTTGGCGTAGCTGGCGAAGTCATGGCGGCGGGCGAGGGCATCGAGACGATGCTGTCGCTCCGCAGCGTGCTGCCGACCATGCCGATGGTCGCGGCCCTCTCGGCGGCGCATCTCTCCGCCATCCTCTTCCCCGGCACGCTGCGTCGGCTTTACATCGCCCGCGACGACGATCCTGCCGGTGATGGCGCCATGGCGACCTTGATCGACCGGGCGCAGGAGGCCGGAATCGAGGCGATCGTGATCTCGCCACGGCTTGGCGACTTCAACGAGGATATTCGCCTGCTCGGAATTGACGCCCTTCGGGCCGCGAGCTGCGCGCAGATCGCGGCGCAGGATGTCGCGCGCTTTATGGAGTTGGCGGCATAGCCGGAACGGGGAGGGGGCGCGGCCGCTTCGTTCCCGCGAGGCCAGCGGTCATGCTTCCCTCGGCGCCGGAGAGGACCGCTCCAACGGCCTTCTTAAGAGGGCGATCGGGCGGCAAGCGGCCCGGACCGGCAACCTCGTGGGCCGACTATTTTCCGTCGGCGGCAGAGCCGCCTTTACATCGCGAGGCAAAATAGTCGGCCCCCTTCGGTCCTCCGCCAAGGCTCCGGCCCACAGCTAGCGCTGCGGGTGCAAGTCCGGTCCGCCTGCCGCCTTCGTCGCCATGAAGGCCGCGATGGGCGCGGTCGATCCGAGGAGGGAAAACCGCAATGACCACCGACCACAACAACGATGTCGAGCCGCACCACAGTTCATCCCCGACCAACCACGTCCTCCAGGAAATTCAGCTCTATGGCTACCGTCCCTTCCACGATGAGCCCGATCCGCGGCGGCTCCCCGAAGCGCGAGTCCTCGCCGGCAGCATCGCCGACATCTTCGATGCCCTGGTGGTGGCACTGTCCGATACCCGTCTCGAGCCCGACCTCGAAGACCTGCTCTGGTCGACCGTGAACGTCTTCCACCGCGCCACCGACAGGATCGAACGCGAACTCGACGACAACGAGCTGGCGCAGCAGCGCTCGCAGCGGGAGCAGGACGGCAGCGAGGTCAAATCCGTCGAGCTGGAGCGACTGACGGCAGAAGGGCAGACGCTGATCGAGCGACGAGGCGCCTTCGAGCTGATGCGCGACCAGGCCGCCGATGAGTTCGAACGCCACACCCACTCGACTTGGCGGCCGCGCAACGGATCCAAGGTCAACCATCGCAATCTGACCTCCGCGATGATCGACAGCCGCGATTTCCTGGCCGCGAAGAAGCGCGCTGATGATCAGGTGCTTCTGCCTGCAGGACCGAAGGTGGTGCTGACCGGTGGGCTCGGCTTCAATGATCACCGGTTGATCTGGACCAAACTTGACCAGGTGCACGCCAAGCATCCGGACATGGTGCTGCTGCACGGCGGGTCGCCCAAGGGGGCCGAGCTGATCGCCGCCAAATGGGCCGACAACCGCAAGGTCCCACAGATCGCCTTCAAGCCCGACTGGACGAAGCATGCGAAGGCCGCCCCGTTCAAACGCAACGACGCGATGCTGGAGACACTTCCCATCGGCGTGCTGCACTTCCCCGGCACCGGCATCCAGGACAACCTCGCCGACAAGGCCAAGAAGCTCGGTATCCCGGTCTGGAAATTCGGCGGCGCGTGAGCGCTGCCGCAAATTCTAATGACCAGAAGCTCTCCGGCTCACTCGATGCCGCTGATCGTGCGACCAGCCGCGGCCCGGGCGCGTTCGCCGCAGCCTTGCACCGGCTTCGCTCGGATCACACGAAAAACCCTGGCATGAAAGCCAGGGCTCGTGATGCCACGGCGTACATCCGGCCGCGACGATCAGGCGCCAATTAGCACGATGTTCTTGCATAAAATGTGACCTTCGCGCGTCTGTTACGTGAACGTCGCGCTGATCACTCGCCCCAACCGTCGATGCAACAGGACGTCTTGCGAGGCAGGCTAAATTTCTACGGTGCCGTCTCATCTCGCAATGAACTGTTGTTCGTCGTACGCCAGGCAGGCGCTTCTATCTATCGGACCAATCAAAACTTCCGCAGAAGATGAACGAAAGATGTGACAGGCCGTCTTTAAGGATGTGGGCGCCGTCATGTTTGCTTTTACATAGCCAAGCCGCAGTATGCTCGGTCATGGAACTAGGACCTAGCTCTGCGCCGACCTAATATGCTTTGATGTGTAGGGTGGAAATGAGACGCGTGGTGCTCCAATGTACATGGTCATTCGCAAGTACACCAAGGTTCGTTCGGTTGCGGATGCCGCCCGCCGCGCGAAAAGCGGCATCGGGCAGATCCTAAGGGAGTCGCATGGATTCAGATCGTACTATGTGCTGGATGGCGGTGAAGGCGTCGGTCTCGCTGTGATGATATTCGAGGATCGCGAAAGCGCCAATGCAGCGAACAAAAAGATCTTGGAGTTCGTTCAAGCGAGTCTGCATGACCTCAATCTTGGAGACCCCGAGATCGTCGCCGGAGAGATATTGGTGAATATCCAATCTGATCAGTAGCGCGCCGCTTTCCATGGAGCAATGCGTCGCGGCTCGGAACGATAAGTTCCGTATTGAGAGACCTACTTGAAAAACACAAGATCAATTTGGGCGCAGCTGGAATCCTCTACCTGGACGTAAATCATTGGAAGTGAACATGGGAAAAGCTACGCCTCGCTCACTGAGTGTACGAAGGTCAGCTATGAATTGATGACGAACCCCGGCAAACAAGCGGCAGAAAATCTTCCTCTCGGATAAGTCGCGGCTCCTGCTTCACGCAATGCTCGGCGCGAGAGCACGGAGTTGGGTTTCGACCGGCTTATTGAAATGCGTGGCGCTAGCTAGACGGGATGGCGAACTGCGGGTTTGAACCTCGGCATTCCCTGAGCTAGGCAGGATTCTCCGCTTCCGTCGGGACTTTTGGAATGGAATATATCCCAGTTGCTGCTCCAGGGCGGCCACCGTTACGCTGCAGAACTACGCCGATATCATCGTCCGCATGTTGGTCATCGGTCTGCTCGGGATGGGCCGCGCTGGCCGTTAACGCACTCTCCATCTCTCTTGGAGAGGGCAAGGGCTGCGTGTGAGACGGTTTGCGATCTCAATTCCACGATCGCCACGGCTGAGGTGGTCTGCATTCTCGGTCCGTCCGGCTGCGGCAAATCGACCTTACTCGGCGCGCTGGCAAGGCGACTGTGGACGATCGGCCGATCCTCGGTCCGAGCCCGGATCGGGAATCGTTTTTCAATAGCA
The DNA here is from genome assembly GCF_054822705.1 of Bradyrhizobium sp. USDA 4454. Taxonomy (NCBI): domain Bacteria; kingdom Pseudomonadati; phylum Pseudomonadota; class Alphaproteobacteria; order Hyphomicrobiales; family Nitrobacteraceae; genus Bradyrhizobium; species Bradyrhizobium sp. USDA 4454. The sequence continues at coordinate 7,922,314 of NZ_JBTRCN010000001.1, read as the reverse complement.
CGCCCTATTTCCCTGGAAACGGATCGGCGACAATGTCGCCTTCCAGCCGAAGATATGCGCGGCATCGGCAAGGCCGAGCGGTACCGTGCCGCGGACGAAATCTTGAAGCGCGTGGCCTTGAGGGTTTTGAAAACTTCTATCCCTCTCAGCTCTCCGGTGACATGCAGCAGCGAGTCGAGACCGCGCCGGTACTCATAAATCAGCCGCGGGTTCTGCTGATGGACGAGCCGTTCGACGCGCTCGATGCCCAGACCTTAGTCTGATGCAAGAGATGCGGTTCGATGTCTCGACCAAAATTTTGACGACGATGGTGTTCGTCACTCATGATATCGAGGAAGCCTCGTTTCTGGCCGATCGGATCATCGTTATGAGCGCGAGGCCGGGACGGGCGATCCAAGACATTTGCGCGACCGCGGTACGGTGAGCTTGTGACCGAAAGCGATTTTGTTCGTCTCAGACGGCGCGCGCTCCATCTGCTACGACAGCCGAGCGGGAAAAATGCCGCATCCGCACCGTCTAAGCCGCTGGTCCAAGTCCCGGATTCACTTCAAATTCATCTTGTCAGCCATTCGTAACAAGGGGCTTGCCCTCTAAGAGCTCAACGAGGGCTTGAGTGTCAGATACGGAGATCGTTGGAGATAGGTAAACGACAGGCTGCTTGGCGCGGATGTGGCGAGCAAGCAAGCCGTCCTCATTTCCACATACGACCACACTGCGTGCACCGGTTGATTCGAGGTGCTCTGCCAAATCAATTCCGATACAGATTTCATCTGGGGTTCGGCCGCTCGTAAGGCTGGCCGTGCCGTGCCAAGGAGTACGGTTCCTCGTTGGACTCACATGAACGGTAAAGTGACCAACAGATTCCGGTTTTTGGTGAATCGACATACGCAGCGCATTCGGAAACACCGCAGCGACATCATCGAAGCCCACCGGATTCTTCGAACCTGTGTTGGCCTCATATGCCGCGCAATATAGAGCGGCTCCCCGCAAGGATGCGTCGATTAACTGCCGACGCAGTCGCTCAACCTTCTCATCATCCTGAGGCAAGTATATTGTCTGCATGGCTTGGACATAGAGCCGCTGCTCGCTCAACCCGGTTTGGCGCGCAATATCAGATACACAAGAATGTTCGAGAGAAAATAAAATTGGCTCGAAGAGAGGCGTTAACACACCTTCCGGATCAATCTCGGATAGTTCTTTGCGCATCTCATCGCGTCCGCGGGTGGACCATATAGTAGGTAGAATTCTCTCTACATCAGATAGGAAGCCAGCTTTGCGTTTGGCGAAGTAATGCATGGCCTGTTTGTGACCAGGCGTGCCTTGCACGCTCTTCTTAATCTCGGCGTAATCAATAAGACGGAAGAATCGTTGATCAATGGAGAATGCCTCTACAGCATCAGATAGGACTGCGCGGTAGTTAGCGATTTGTTCCAATGAAACCGTGTCAAAACAGGGGTAGCGCCCAGCATCACGACATGCAAGGATTCGCACTGGTACGATTGGGGCGTCTTTAAACGCGAACCAACTACGTATTGGAATGGACGATGCCGCAAGCTCGACCAGTAGACGAACAAAAGTGGGCTTATCGTTTACTTGAAGCCTCGGAGGATTGGCTGCGCCCTTCCTTAGGAGCTTTCGAGTCGCCGCGCATTCCGTTGGGTTTTTGATGCGCTTCTCACATTCCTGTATAGCTGCTTCAAAAAGATGCTTTATGCCGCATTTCTCGTCCGTCGCAGTGGGTTGAGCGCATTCTCGGGCGCCATCTCCGACCCGTTTGGCAACGTCTTCGATCAGCGTGGCCATTTTTTTCTGCGCGACGTGGCACGCACGTGACAAACTGTAGAGCGATATCAGCGTATAAAACTCGCCCATGTCGGGAAGCGTTCCACGATTCTTCAAAGGCGTAGATGTGCGAAATGGGAGGAGCAGGATCGCGAACTCGACCTCGCCACTTTGTTTAATTGCATGAGAGATTTGGCAGGATCGCTCATATCGGCCCGCCTCACTGATGAAGCCTTTTCGGATTGATTTTTCGGTCATGACTTCGCAAATCAGCGCCGCGGGGCCAATCTCTCCCAGGCGGTCGTTCCGCAGGACGCGATTCACTGCCTTTGACGAAAGATTGGTTACCAGTCGGTCTCCGAAATCTTGCAATGACCTTATTATTGAGCGCTCGAACATCTTGGCATCAATCTTGAGAGATTCAGCATTAGAGTCGCCCCTACGGGCGAGGGCGTCAATTCGCGTCAAGCGCTCAAACGTGCTGCCAAGCGCATCAGTATTGTATTCGATTTTCCGGGACATCCTGGCGTCTGTACCTAGTGGAGCTTCTTCCATACTCTGTCGTCATCATTGCCAATCTGAAAACCCAGCGCGATATCTTCGCCTTTATTTAGGATTCCACAATCGAACAAGGCTCCGTTCCGCCCTGGGCTCCCCCGATCGAGATGGAGTTAAAAGGCGCCCAAGCCCGTATCTACGATGCAGCGACCGGACACCAATAGAGAACAGTCGCTACTGAAATGACCTCAGATCCCATCTCGGCGGCGCTCCAATAGTGAGAGCCCGCGTGTTAGATAAGTTGCCGCCGATCCGTTCCGGGACTTCGCAACACGATACCAGATCTCCTCCCTGGCTGGTAAAAACTGGAGCTTCCCTTGAGCGTTGCGCGCAAGTCGCAAGCTTCCCGTCGCGCTTAGCCTGTTCCAGAGCCCTGCGCTCCATCTTCGGTTCGTTCCATCGGACGCCTGTAATTCTGCCTCGGCGAAAGGACTCGAAGGCGACTCGGAAGGTCAGAGCAGGACCCGCGGCGGCCCGCGGCTCCAATTCTGGTGCGGTCGACCATCGCTGAAGAGTTTCGAGCTGCTCCAGTCCGACAAGCGCGAGAACGTCACTGTCCTTCAAAATTGAGATGTCGCGAATGCAACGCCCCCAAGTTGGGTGTCTAAGTCTTGTGATTCCAGCCAGCGGCTGATTGCGTCTAATGGAGACTTGGCCTCAGCACTCCTTCTCGCAGTCGTGGTTGGAGTCCTCGCGGCTGGCACAAGGGGGTGAATGCGATTTGGCCCCGAGAACGCTCCGTTGGTCAACTACAAGAACCTGCAGGTGACGGAACCGACTTGATCCAGGATGTCGTCCGACTAGTCGTGCGAATCCTAAGTTCGCCAGTTATGACCGCCCTGCGTGGGTGATCGCTCATGAGCGATAACCTGCGCGCGTAGTCGCGCCGGCCACGGTCGCTGGATAGAGCGCCACCACGGGATCGCGCAAATGGCGGTGCCATCTGCGACTGCGCAGCCGATCTTCTCGATAATCGGCGCCATTGCCGTCAGCATCACAGCGTTCGTCCGCTTCACGGCGATGACAACGCCGGAGTCAACCGAAGCAGGGCAGGGCGTGTGGCTGACAGCCCCCAAAGGGGCGGTCGTAGGGCCAGATTAGGGGCTAGGCTTCGCGATATGCGTCTCACGCCACGGCTGCGGTGGGGCTGATGAGCACGGTGAAGCTCGGATCGCACGCAAAGGTCCATCTTGATGCGCCCGTCGGTGCAATGGCAGGCGCCACGGCGAAACTCGGCACAACGCGGCCAACAAGTCCGGGACGACGGGCGCCTTGGCGAGCAGTCATTGTGGTGACCATTTCCGTCCTTCTCGAATAGAGAGTTTCACTCGCCGTGGAATCTCTCGCCGGTAGCCGAAGGCATCGCGACCGTCGCCATGTTCCCCTTGATGTCTGCTTTTTCGCACCGAACGGCCTCTCCGATCGGTGGATCTGGCCGAAGGGCGGCTAAAGCCTCGACCGCCTATGGCGCAATGGCGCCGATCGACTTTCTTCCCTTGCCGGCTGCGCCGTCATTCCTCGCGAAACAACAAAGTCGCCCGGCTGCCATCCTTCGCTGGCGCTTCGGCCCCTTCGGTGTGCGCCGTCGATCGCCTCCGGCCTGTCGATCACCATCGAGGCCGCAAGGTGCGGGCTCGGAAACCGAGATCAAGGAGAACTACCATGGCGACCATCGGCACCTTCAAGAAGACCGGCAACAACGAGCTCACCGGCGAGATCGTCACCCTCTCGCTCCAGGCCAGGAACGTCCGGATCGTCCCCGAAACCAACCGCTCCGGCGACAACGCACCGAGCCACCGCGTCTATGTCGGCCGAGTCGAGATCGGGGCCGGCTGGTCCAAGCGCTCCAACGAGGGCCGCGATTATCTGGGTCTCAAGCTCGACGATCCGAGCTTCACTGCTCCGATCTTCGCCAACCTCTTCGCCGACGAGGAAGGCGAGGGCTTCAGCCTGATCTGGTCCCGCCCCAGCCGTCGCAGCGGCGACTGACCCGAGCCACAATGCCTCGCCCGGCCTGGCCCGGGCGGGGCATTACCTTGCGCGGGAGCCGGCCGCGAACTTGCGGCAGCGTCGCACCACGACCATGCGAGCTTCGCAGGACGGACGCACCGATTCCCTCAAGGAGCTTTAGTCGCAAGTAACCGAGGGCGCGTCGTCGTGCTTGAGGTGTCGCTTTCGGACATTGTAACTCACCAGCCAGATGACGCCGACCGCGATTGGCACGAAGGCTGCGGTCAGGAACGAGGGCTCTACTCGCAGTCCGACATCATGCGCGCCCTTGGCAAGATAGCTAAACAGGCTGACCACATAATATCCTATCGCCCCGACCGACAATCCTTCGACCGTGCACTGCAGCCGAAGTTGCTGTCTCGCGCGCTCGTTGATGGCCTGCAACAGGTCACGGTTCTGTCGTTCGATTTCGACGTCGACCCGAGTTCGCAACAGATCGGCGGCACGCGCGAGCTTGACCGACAGAGTCGCCTGGCGATCCTCCACAGTCGCGCAGGTTCGCATCGCCGGCGCCATGCGGCGTGCCAGAAACGACGACCAGGTTGGATAGCCCGAGACATCGTTGCCTTCAATGATGGACAGTCGCGATTGGACCAGCTCGTTATAGGCCCTGCTGGCGCCGAAGCGAAACAGGCTGCCGGTCGCGCCTCTCTCGAAGGATGCGGCCAGCGCCGTCAGCTCGGCAAGCAGATGGTTGTTGAACTGCAGCCCCTCACCGCTTTGCATCTTCTCGAGCGCCTCAACAAGACGGCGGTCGATGCGATCAACAGATGGTGCAAGCTCAAGGGCCGCCGACAGGCCAAGCAGCGCCAATGGACGGTAGGTCTCGATTTCCAGGAGCCGTTGCACCAGCGCTCCGAGATCGTGCGACGTCAACCCGAGGTCGCTGACGAGGATTTTTGTGAAGCCTTTTTCGTCTACGCGGAAGTCTGAGGCGGCAACGCCTAAGCCGCTCTTTGTGGCAACCATGGCCAGGCTGTTCTTGTCAAAAATCTGTTCGGCCCGCTTGATCGGCGAGGTGTCCTGCTCCACTTCTAGCCTGATTGCGACCAGCAACTGTCCGGTCTGACGCAACGCGCGGATCAGCGATCGGACGGTACCCTCAACTTTGTCAAATTGGTCTGCGGCAGAACAATTCACGTTAGTCCAGATCCAGGTGAATGTTGTAAATTCCGAATGCTGCTCCCAGCGTAGCGTAGCGGGCCCGATGACAATCTGATGAAGTTTCGCCGATTGCTCAGGCGGCGGAAGATTGCGCTCGAGACAAAAATCGATAAAACGGCAACGATCGCTTGTGGCTGCCTCGCCCTGTGCAAGAAAAGCGAAGTGGATCACGCTGAGGGCGAAACAAGGCGCGTGAAAGGGCGCGCGTGCACTTCGCCGAGCACGGCGTCGCGTTGCGGATGTGGCGTGAAGGTTCGCAGATCCAGTTCATCGATCATGTATTGACGCCTCGCTTCAGAGCGAGCAAGCAGCCGTCAGCCTTAACGCGGTAGGCAATGGCGGTGCTGAAAAACGGTTTCGCCAGCAAGCCGTTTCGCGACCTTGGCCGTGGCGCGCGCACCTTCCGACGAATGCCCAGATTTACGTGGACATGGTTGTCTGTCTCCAAATCCCACCGACATCGCCCGCCACCGAAGGCTGCCGCGCGCAAGTGAAGATACGTCGGCCCTTTCTGAAAGCAGGTTTCCGGTGGCATGACCGATGCCGCGCGAGACCGTGGCAAGCAGGAGCGTCTTTCGTTCGCCCACCGTGGCGAAGGCAGGCGGCCTCCGGTGTGGCGACCGCATTATCGATTGACAGTTTGAGGCCCAAACGCGACTCCCATCTTGATGCCGCCCCAAAACTTCTTGGCGCGGAGAGGCGGTGCAGGATTTGGGCCAGCACTGTAGAAGGGACACGTCCACGTCTTTTTGGACGCAATGTGGCTTTCGAAAACAGTCGGAGACGGGTTTCAGACATGGAGCGCGCTTGTAATCTGACAGAATGCGCACGTGCGCAGGCCACAGGGAATTGCCTGTTTCGGCACGGTGATCGCTCGCTTGGCGGCCCCATTATCTGAGGCGCCATGCTGTGGTTGGATTTGTCCATGCAGAGGAGGCCGGCGCGTGACCGCGCCCGAAGCCGCCGGGTAAAGCTTGGCGATGGGCTGATAACGTCACGTCGAGTGAGGTTGATCACGCAGCCGGAGCGCTCGTCGTCCTCGTCTTTGAGGTGACGCTCAGGCAGTGCAAGCGTCGCGGCTCGACAGATTGTCGCAGTGAGGCAGATACGTGGCAATGTCGTGAGCGATCGACCAAATAGCGGCGGATCACAATACGGCCGACAACTCGACTCGTCGGGCGTATTGCTCGAGTGTGGTCACGGAGGCTTAGATCCGTCGTCGGCACGCGGCCGAGAGCCAATCTCCGTCGAACTCGCTGGCCGGTCTTTGCGGGACGCCAGGATCGCCATGTTCTCTTGATTTCAGCTCTGTTCGGATCGAGCGCATCAACGGCCTCTTCGATGGATTGATCTGCCCGAAGGACGGCTGACGCCTCGACCGCCTAAGGCGCAACAGCGGCGTCACAGCTTTCTTCCCCTGCCGGCTGCGCCGTCATTCCTCGCGCGAGCCAAGAAAGTTGCTCCTTTGCTGTCAGGCCCCTTCGGGGTGCGCCGTCGATCGCCTCCGGCCTGTCGATCACCATCGAGGCCGCAAGGTGCGGGCTCGGAAAACAGAGATCAAGGAGAACTACCATGGCGACCATCGGCACCTTCAAGAAGACCGGCAACAACGAGCTCACCGGCGAGATCGTCACCCTCTCGCTCCAGGCCAGGAACGTCCGGATCGTCCCCGAAACCAACCGCTCCGGCGACAACGCACCGAGCCACCGCGTCTATGTCGGCCGAGTCGAGATCGGGGCCGGCTGGTCCAAGCGCTCCAACGAGGGCCGCGATTATCTGGGTCTCAAGCTCGACGATCCGAGCTTCACTGCTCCGATCTTCGCCAACCTCTTCGCCGACGAGGAAGGCGAGGGCTTCAGCCTGATCTGGTCCCGCCCCAGCCGTCGCAGCGGCGACTGACCCGAGCCACAATGCCTCGCCCGGCCTGGTCCGGGCGGGGCATCACCGCGCTCGAGAATCGCGAAGGCACCTCGTCGGCCGTGCCGCAGCAAGCAGAGGGCGTAACAGATGGCGGTTAGCGCCCGCGTGCCGGTTTGATCGGCCGTCTTTGATGGGCCTCCGCCACGCTATCGACGATGTCATCCCAGTCGGGACAGATTGCGATGAGGCGGTCTATCACCGTAGGGTCTCGGTCGATCTGGCCGAGCGCCTGAGCGCGCCATTGGTCGTTGAAGCTTATGCTCATCAGCCCCAGGCATTCGACGACCGAACTGTGGGGCGGCAAATGCTCCAACGTCGCCGTCATGATGCCGGTCCATTCTTGTATCAGACGCCAGCGGTCCGACTCGGCGTTGGTGTCCAACTTTTCTTGGAGCAGATCAACTAGTGCGCGGAAGCGAATTGGCCAAGGTTGGGGCCTGAGTTCCGCAACGTAGGCATCCACCACTTCGCGGATGTCGTCTGGCAAGTGCTCGTATAGCGTCGTCATAGCGCAGGCTCCGCTCTGCCAACCGTTACCCTTCGGTCCTTCGAACAGAGCAACAACCGTCGGGCCAGAGCAGATCTACGCCCAAAGCCGATCATCTACCACGTTTAGGTGATTTCCAGCGCGCCGGTGCCGCGGCCTGGCATAAACGTACCTGTCATCGACCGTGAGTAGAATGAACCGTCGTCCGCTTAATCAGGTCGGTTGCTTCGACGCCCAGCGCCTTCGCGATCCGACCCAGCACCGTCACGCTGGCCGACACGTCTGCGCGTTCGATTGAGCCGATGTAACGGACGCTTAGTCCGGCGCTATCGGCCAATTCTTCCTGCGACATCTTCTTCACATGACGGATCCGACGCAGATTGATCGCCATGATCTCCTTGAGATCCATAGCGACAAGGGAACTCACATCGGAACGATCGTTCCAGGAACGATCGTTCCGATTCGTACAGCGCGATGTTATTCATAGGCTCTGTCCGGGGCCTGTTAGCCGTTTCCGGGGACCACCGCGATGCGGTCTCCGCATCGCGCAGCTAATCGTGTGACATTTCGCGGCTTGCCAAGTTCCACGGCAAGTGAATGTCTAAGGTTGTTTCGATCCTGAGGGGGACGATCGCAATGACCGAAGCGCCATTCCAGGAACAGCCGCCACAGACCGACCGTGTAAACGCCTACGACGAGCAACATCTCGCGATCTATGTTCAATTATTAATGGCTGAAGAAGAGGGCGCCGACTGGCGTGAGGTCGTGCAGGTGATCTTCGGTCTCGATCCTGCCCGAGAACCCGAGCGTGCCAAAATCGTCCACGAGAGCCATCTCGCGCGCGCCCGATGGATGACGGAAGCCGGATATCGGCATCTGTTGGACCCGCGAATGCAGTGACCGGGAGGCGACCGTCACACAAATTGTGGTCGTCGGTGATGCAACCTATGGGTCTAGTTTGCCGGACCGTCTTTCCTGATCGTGGTGTGTCCCTCCTTCGGGAGGACAGAACAAGAAAACGCAGGAGGACACACCATGCCCACACAGTATTGGCGCTCGCCGGAGACGATTGAGCGCCTGAAGCGGCTCGAGCGCCCGGGCTTCGCGCTTGAGTTCCTGCGCCGCAACGCTGAGTACCGCCGCGATTTCGCCCGCACACAGCGCCAGATCGCGCGCGACGGCGTTGATCCAGAGACCGTCCGTTCCAGCCTCGCACGTCGTTGGGGGTTGCGATTTCGCTCATGACCCAGCTTCCCCGGTTGGGCCCGAACCAACCATATGGCTGCCCGAGGCATCACCTGGAACCGTAATCCTCGAACCCGCGCCATCGGGCTTCAAAACCATCCATTCGATCGATCGCAATGCATTCGGACTGCCGCTCGTCGAGCGGACGGATGCTGACGGTCGCGAGCTGGTGATTGCGGACGGATCGGGTGAGCTTCATGTTCGTTTGCAAGACGAACAGGCCGCGCGACGTCCTGCCGTGCTTCTGCCGCTTGACAGCATGGCCGAGCTGCGGCTCGACGTCGCGCTATACTTCGTGCGCCATCTTGGTGACCACCGTCTGGGCCTTCTTCCAGCGGCTCTGCGGCTGACGCCCTTCAAGAAGCGGCGATTGATTCAGCTGCTTCACGCCTTCGACGTTCATGAATCTGGGGGCAGCCCCCGAGACGTGGCAGCAGAGGTGCTCGCTTCCGACCACGCCCAGCGTCGTTCGGTTGAGTGGAAAGATTCGCATGCCCGCCGTGCGGCGAACCGCCTCATCCATGATTCGACCGCCTTGGTCGAGCGGGGCTACCTGAAACTCCTGCGCGGCCTCTGACAGGCCCCTCGATCCCTCCACGCAATCCGCCGTGATGACGCTCACCCGCGCTCCGCTGGTAACGCCTCGGTTCGCCTGGTTACGCCCGTAGGGGGGACACGCATCTGCAAATATTTTCGTCCACCCCCAACGCCTGAACTCTCCGCCACTCTGGCCCCGACAAGCCGCGACTTGGCCGCGGCGCTTCGAGGCAAGACGGAGATCTCCCATGCTCGACCGGACCGCGCAGCTCACCACGCGCTACGTGCGCACCCCTGAGGCGGCGCGCCTCCTTGGCCTCTCGCCGCGCACCCTTGAGAAATACCGCTGCCATGGCAACGGCCCGACGTTCCGCAAGCTCGGAGGCCGCGTTGTCTACGCCGTTGGCGATCTAGAAGCCTGGGCAGATCAGGCTGCTTGCAGCTCGACCTCGGATCCTCGCTACGTCGAGGCCCGCGCAGCCGGCCACGCGCATCGCTAAGGCAACGCTCGCCATGCTGACGCGACGCCTCATCACGCCCAGCGAGCGAAGCAAGCTCGATCCGTTCGTTGTCGCCACTGGTGACGCCAGCCCGCGCGATCAGCGCGACCTGATGGAGCGGCCATTCTTCTCGCTTGCCAAGGCGAGGCGTACCCGGCCGATCCTCTACCAGGCCGGCGATGTACGCGTCGAAGTCCATGCAGTCCCTGAGCACGGTATGGCGACCATTTGGGACGCCGACGTGCTGATTTGGGCGGCGAGCCAGATTGTCGAGGCCGAGAACCTTGGTCTGAAGACCTCGCGCTTCCTGCGCTTCACGCCCTACCAGCTTCTGATCGCGGTCGGCCGACAGACCGGGGCGCGAGACTACAAGCTCTTGAAGGGGGCACTGGCCCGTCTGCAGGCAACCGTCATCCGCACCACCATCCGGCAGGGCGAGCATTGGCGACGCCACCAATTCTCCTGGATCAATGAATGGGAGGAATGCGCAAGGCGCGACGGTCGCGTGGAAGGCATGGAATTTGTCCTCCCCGACTGGTTCTACCGCGGCGTCATCGATCGCTCCCTCGTCCTTGCAATCGATCCGGCCTACTTCCGCCTGACCGGCGGGATCGAGCGCTGGCTCTACCGCGTCGCGCGCAAGCATGCCGGACGACAGCCACGAGGATGGCTGTTTGAGATCGCGCACCTCCACAAGAAATCCGGCAGCCTGGTGCGAGCCTCCGATTTCGCGCGGCAGATCCGGCTTATCGCCGCACGCCAACCACTCCCCGGCTACAGCTTGTACGTCGAACGCGAGGGCCGCCGTGAGCTGCTGCGCATTCTGCCGGCGAAGTTGTCCACCGCCCCTGTGGATGGCGCTGTGGACGAGCTCGGGACTTCGCACGCAATCCTTGTCGGGACTTCGCACGCAGCCCCATCGGGACTTCGCACGCATACATTAGAATCTAACTTAGAGTCTAACCTGGAATCTAACTGTTGTAGTGGGCTCGTGCGTCATGCGGATAACGCCGACGCGAGCGCTGAGCCGTCGTCAAATACGCCCCCAAGCCAACAATCGCTGCCGCTTCTCGATCACAAGACGGGAAGCAAGCGATGATTGTCGCACTGCTCAACCAGAAAGGCGGAGTCGGCAAGACGACGCTCGCGCTACACCTCGCCGGCGAATGGGCGCTCCGCGGAAAGCGTGTAACGCTGCTCGATGCCGACCCCCAAGGCTCGGCATTGGACTGGTCGCAGCAGCGGGCGCGGGAGAACGTCTCGCCGCTATTCGGCGTCATTGGCCTCGCGCGGGATACACTCCATCGCGAGGCGCCTGAGATCGCGCGCACTGCCGATCATGTCGTCATTGACGGGCCGCCGCGCGTCGCCCGATTGATACGATCGGCGCTGCTGGCCGCTGACCTGGTGCTGATTCCTGTGCAGCCGTCGCCATTCGACGGCTGGGCGTCGGCGGAGATGCTGGCTTTGCTGCGCGAGGCTCGCATCTACCATCCGAAGCTCGCCGCTCGCTTCGTGCTCAATCGCTGCGATACGCGCACAGGCATCGCCCGCGCGACAGCGGAGACGCTCGCCGATCACGATCCGCCAGTGCTCGCCACCACGATCGGACAGCGTGTCGTCTTCGCCGACGCCGCGCAGTCGGGTCGGCTCGTCTTCGAGTTTGCGGAGCAGAGCACCGCATCCGGCGAGATAACCGCGCTCGGCGCCGAAGTCGCGAGGCTCGCGCCATGAGCGGGCGCTCCTCCAAGCGCGGCTTCGCGTCGCGACCTGGCGATGCCGAAGGCTGGGTCAAGGCCAGCGATGCGTCGCGGCGTCGCACAGATAACACAGCAGCATTGACCGCGCGCCTGACAATCGACGTCTCGCCGGCGCTGCGCGGCCGCATCAAGGTCGCCGCATTCCAACGCGGCGTCACCGTCGCCGACATGCTGCGCGAATTGCTGGCGCGAGAATTCCCACTGAGACCGGAGAGCCGTCATGAACGACAATGAGGCCTTGCCGCCGCGCGCCGTGCCGCCCTCGCATCGGCGGAGCGTTGCGCTCACCCATGTCGAGCTGACCTGGATCGAGAAGAGGATCGAGCATTGGCTGCGCTTCGGCCGTCGCACGGAGGAAAAGATTCTCGATCGCCGCCGCAGTGTTTCAAGTTTTGCGCCTGGCAGCATCTTCGGCTTCGTTTGCTGGGCATCGAACGACTATGGCACCGTGGTCTCGCGGATGGACATCGTGCGCGCCGTGGAGGCGGGCCAGCGCTATCAGACGCTGCCATTCGTCCGGCCCGGCGGAGAGATCCTGCTGCGCGTCGATAGCTGGCCGAAGGTCGAGCTCGTGTTGCAGGCGATCGATGCCATCGAGGCGCTCGCCATCAATCCGGCCGATGCCGCGCCCGATTACTGGCGGCATCTCCACAACCGTCTCGCCGCCGACCACGTGCCGCGCGCCTACACGCGCGAGCAGCATGTCGCGTGGCTCAAGCGCCGGAGCGTCACGCCATGACCCGATTTGGCTATGTCGTGGTGACGTATATTGCCGTGCTCGCTGCCGGTGGCTTGGTGTTTTTTCATCCCGCGCCGAGGCTGGTTTGGAACGCCACCGCAAGCACGCCGACAGGGCTCTACACGCTGCATCCGGCAGGACGGCTGCATGCCCTCGAGCTGGTCCTGGTGCAGCTCCCGGAGCCGATCGCGAACTTCCTCGCCGATGGCGGCTTTCTGCCGAAAGGAGTGCCGTTGCTCAAGCATGTGATGGCGCTGCCGGGACAGACCGTATGCCGGTCCGGCGATGCCATCACGGTCGACGCGGTCGATGTCGGTACCGCACACGATCACGACCATCTCGGCCGACCGCTGCCGCATTGGAGCGGTTGCACCACTCTTCAGCCGGGTGAGGTCTTCCTCATGAACCCGACCGTCCCGGACAGCCTGGACGGCCGCTATTTCGGCTCACTGCCCGTCAGTTCGATCGTCGCACGCGCGATCCCGCTTTGGACCAATGAGGCCGCCGACGGCCGCTTCGTCTGGCGCGCCGCCACCCACTAGCTCGCTTCTCAACCCGCCAAGTAAGGAGGTTTCCCATGGCGCAAATCGGCCAGTTCACCCGCGATAAGTCCGGCTTCACCGGGCGCGTTGAAACGCTTTTCTTCGAGCGGATTCTCACCCTCGTCCCGGCCGAATCCTCGGAAGCCGAGAACGCGCCGGACTACCGCATCCGCCTCGGCGATGCTGACGGTCCGGAGATCGGCGCAGGCTGGAAACGCACCGGCGAGAAGGCTGGCGAGTACGTTTCGCTCATCATCGACGACCCGGCGCTGCCGCGGCCGATCCGCGCCAATCTCTTCCAGTCAGGCGACGACAAATCGGCCTGGACGCTGAACTGGAATCGGCCGCCCCAGCGCGCCGAGCGGGATTGATGGCATGCAGGGTCCCGTCACGCATGCTGCCGACAAGGCGCATCTAAGCTCGATCCCTTTGTTCGCGGCAAAGCCGTCTCATCCCTCCATTCCGCGCAACCGTCAGCCGGCCGCCGCGCACAGCGGTGGTGAAGCCGGTGGTCCGCGCGCACCGCTGCTAGGCAGCACGACGGCTTACCGTGATGGCGGAGCCACGGCGGGCCTTGCCGTTCTCCTCCTTACCGGCCTGCTGGTGATTGGCGGTTCAATGCCGGCGGCGTCAGCAGAGAAAGCGCCGGCGCGCGGTCAACCTACGAACGATCGCTATGCCACTCATGTGACGGAAGCCGCGCGGCGCTTCGGCGTTCCGGCAGCATGGATACACGCCGTCATGCGCATCGAGAGCCATGGCGAGCGGCGCGCGGTGTCACCCAAGGGCGCGCTCGGCCTGATGCAACTGATGCCCAAGACCTGGGCGGACATGCGCGTTCGCTACGGTCTCGGGCGCGATCCCTTCGATCCCCGTGACAACATCCTCGCTGGTGCCGCCTTCCTTCGCGAGCTCCTCGACCGCTACGGCTCGCCGGGCTTCCTTGCGGCCTACAATGCAGGGCCCGGCCGCTACGAGGCGTTTCGCGATAGACATCGTCCACTGCCGGCCGAGACCGTCGCCTACGTCGCGGCCATCGTCCCTTTTGTCGATGCGGAGAGGGCACCAGGACCTCTTCTCCTCGCGGCCTCTTCTCGTTCATCCTGGACGCGGGCGCCGCTCTTTTTCGACCACGCTGACGAGCGGTCGGCTGCCGCGCGAGCGACAGTCGATCGACCGGCGCACGACAAGTCGGCAGCAGTTCCCGTGCATGATCTCTCTGCGATTGCGCCGCAATCAGAAGGCCTGTTCGTCGCGCTCTCGACAACGGGACCATCGCAATGACGGCACGGCATCATCAACATCAGCGTCGAGTTCGACGCTCGCCTGCAGGCACCCATGTTGCGGAGATCTGGATATCCGCTGTGCGATGGCGGCTTGCTATCGCGATCGGTTGCGAATTCGTGCTCAGGCGTGCCTTAGCGCATCCCTGCGAGGGAGAAAGAGCAGGCGAGGGAGATGAGCAGGCAACGACCGAACGAGGGCGAGATAAAAGGCCGCAATGTGCGGCTCGATCGGTCGGTTGTTGTTGCTTGGCTTTTTCGCTGATCCAGCAACGTGCGCATCTAGCACGCAATGTGCGCTCCACCATCAACTCATTGCACGGATTCTCACTTTCGCACATTGCCGAGGCTGGCCATGGCTGAGGAGAAGGAATTTCGGCCGCGGCCTGGCCGCATCCGCTCCCCAAGGAGCCAGCGGGCCAAGCCTTTCATCGCCCAGGCGCTTGCCGCCACTCGGCGCGCCGGCGGCGTCGTTTCGCGAGCAGGCCGTCTCGCCAACCATCGTCATTCGCGCTTTGGTCGCGGCCGGGTTGCCAGCGAGCGGGCGAACCGTCTGCTCACCGGCCGCTCGCGTCTGGTGACGGTCAAGACCCGCGTCGTCCGTCATAGGACGAGATCAGCCCCGCTCGCCGCGCATCTCGACTATCTCCGGCGCGAGGGCGTCACCCGGGACGGGGAGAAGGCCCGTCTGTTCGGCCCCGATA
Organism: Bradyrhizobium sp. USDA 4454; assembly: GCF_054822705.1. Lineage (NCBI taxonomy): Bacteria > Pseudomonadati > Pseudomonadota > Alphaproteobacteria > Hyphomicrobiales > Nitrobacteraceae > Bradyrhizobium > Bradyrhizobium sp. USDA 4454. The sequence goes on along the minus strand of NZ_JBTRCN010000001.1, from coordinate 7,907,083 downwards.
CCGACGATGCCGATCCTAAGGCGTTCGGTGAGCGCTGCCAGAATGACCGGCACCATTTCCGGTTCATCGTCTCGCCGGAGGATGCGGCCGATATGGCCGACCTCAAGGGCTTTGCGCGCGAACTGGTCGGCCAGATGGAGAAGGATCTCGGCACCAAACTCGATTGGGTCGCAGTCGATCACTGGAATACCCAGCACCCTCACGTCCACATTCTCGTGCGCGGTATCGCCGAGGATGGCCAGGATCTCGTGATCTCCCGCGACTATATCAAGGAAGGAATGCGTGCCCGCGCGCAGGACCTGGTCACACAGGAGCTCGGACTTCGCTCCGATCTCGACATTCGTCGCTCGCTCGAGAGCCAGGTCGAAGCCGAGCGCTGGACACAGCTCGATCGGCAGCTCGTTCGCGATGCGGGTCGCCACGGCGTCATCGACCTTGCACCCAATCCGTCGCAGCAGCCTGATCAGTTCCATGCGTTGAAGGTGGGTCGGCTGCGGCGCCTGGAGAGCCTTGGCCTTGCGCATCAGCTCGGGCCAGGCCAATGGGTCATGGACGAGGCCGCTGAGACGACGTTGCGCGAGCTTGGCGAGCGCGGTGACATCATCAAGCGCATTCACCGCAGCCTGACCGAACGCGGCATCGAGCGTGCGACCGCGAGCTACGTGCTATCAAGCGAAAGCCTCGACGTCCCCGTCATCGGACGCCTCGTCGACCGTGGTCTCGATGACGAACTCAAGGCGACCACCTATGCCGTGGTCGACGGCGTCGATGGCCGTACCCACCACATCAGGCTCCTCGACCTCGACGCCGCCGGCGACAGCACCCCAGGCTCGATTGTCGAGCTCCGCAAATTCGATGACGCGCGAGGACAGCGTCGCGTGGCGCTGGCCGTCCGCTCCGATCTCTCGATCGAAGCGCAGGTGACCGCAAGTGGCGCGACGTGGCTCGACCGGCAGGCGGTCGCCCGTGATCCGGTGGCGCTTGGCCATGCCGGTTTCGGCGGCGAGGTCCGTGAAGCCATGGAACGGCGGGCGGAACAGCTTGTCGAACAAGGTCTTGCCGAGCGCCAAGCGCGTGGAGTGGTGTTCGCGAAGAACCTCGTCGGCACACTGCGCCGCCGGGAGTTAGAGGCGCTCGGCCAGAAGCTCGCCGCCGAGACGGGCCAGCCGTTCAACCCGTCGGGCGCCGGCGAACATGTCACTGGGACCTATCGACAGCGCTTCGCGCTCGCCTCCGGCCGCTTCGTGATGATCGACGACGGTCTCGGCTTCCAGCTCGTGCCTTGGACCCCCTCACTCGAAAAGCAGCTCGGCCGCCATGTCTCTGGCGTCGCCCGTGATGACGGTGGCGTCGATTGGGGCTTTGGGCGCAACCGGGGGATCGGACTGTGAGCGATCCTTCCAATCACCGACGTTAGGAAAGGGCGGCGGAAATGTCCGCGACCAAAATACTCTGGGGACAGGTAATCACCGTCTTAGTGATCGTCATGCTGACGTTCTGGACCGCGACGGAATGGACCGCCTGGCGACTCGGCTTCCAGGCGCAACTGGGGCAGCCCTGGTTCAAGCTGTTCCACTTTCCATTCTACCTTCCACCCGCCTTCCTCTGGTGGTGGTACGCCTATGATGCTTATGCGCCACATATCTTCATCGAGGGCGCCTATATCGCGGCATCCGGCGGCGTCATCGCCGCAGCGGTCGCAATCGGCATGTCTGTCTGGCGCGCCCGGGAAACCAAGAATGCCGAGACCTATGGCTCGGCACGCTGGGCTGCGGCGAAGGAGATCGGGGAGGCTGGTCTGCTTGGGCCTGACGGCGTGGTGCTCGGCCGGTTCGAGCGGACCTATCTTCGCCATGATGGACCGGAGCATGTCCTCTGCTTTGCGCCGACCCGGAGCGGCAAGGGCGTTGGCCTTGTCATCCCGTCACTGCTGACCTGGCCTGGATCTGCGATCGTCCACGACATCAAGGGCGAAAACTGGCAGCTCACGGCCGGCTTCCGTGCTCGGCACGGCAGCGTTCTTCTGTTCGATCCCACCAATGCGAAGTCATCAGCCTACAACCCGTTGCTGGAAGTCCGGCACGGCGAGTGGGAGGTACGCGATGTTCAGAATATCGCCGACATTCTGGTCGACCCGGAGGGCAGTCTCGAGAAGCGGAACCACTGGGAGAAGACCAGTCACGCGCTCCTGGTCGGCGCGATCCTCCACGTCCTCTATGCCGAGGAGGACAAGACGCTTGCCGGCGTCGCAGCCTTCCTGTCCGACCCCAAGCGGCCGATCGAATCGACGCTCGCAGCGATGATGCGCACCGCACATCTCGGCGAGGCCGGCGTCCATCCGGTCGTTGCCTCCGCGGCGCGCGAACTGCTGAATAAGTCCGGCAACGAGCGCTCCGGTGTCTTGAGCACCGCGATGTCGTTCCTCGGCCTCTACCGAGATCCCGTGGTGGCCGAGGTGACGCGACGCTGCGACTGGCGGATTAGTGGCATCGTAGGCGGAGACCGAGCGACCACGCTCTACCTCGTCGTACCGCCATCGGACATTAACCGCACCAAGCCGCTGATCCGGCTGATCCTCAACCAGATCGGCCGCCGCCTGACCGAGGATCTCCAGGCCAAGGCCGGGCGCCGCCGGCTCCTCCTGATGCTCGACGAATTCCCTGCGCTCGGCCGGCTCGACTTCTTCGAGTCGGCGCTCGCCTTCATGGCCGGCTACGGCATCAAGAGTTTTCTGATCGCCCAGTCGTTGAACCAGATCGAAAAGGCCTACGGGCCAAACAACTCAATCCTCGACAACTGTCACGTTCGAGTCAGCTTCGCGACCAACGACGAAAGGACGGCCAAGCGGGTGTCCGACGCATTGGGCATGGCGACCGAGATGAAGGCGATGAAGAACTATGCCGGCAGCCGGCTGGCCCCTTGGCTCGGCCACCTCATGGTGTCGCGGTCGGAGACCGCCCGGCCGCTGCTGACGCCTGGCGAGATGATGCAGCTCCCCCCATCAGACGAGATCGTCATGATGTCGGGTCTGCATCCGATCCGCGCCAAGAAGGCGCGCTATTACGAGGACAGCCGTTTCCAGGAGCGCATCCTGGCACCGCCGACGCCGACCAAGCCCAACAACAACCGGCCGGACGATTGGAGTTCACGGCCACTGCCGCCTCGCCCCAAGGCACCGCCGGCGTCGACGGACGACCAGGCCGACGTAGAGGATCCGAAGACGGCTGACCGCCGGCAGCAGCCGGAACTGGATCGGGACACCGTGGAGAGGAAGGAACCGATCGACAACGAGTTCGCGCCCGATTTTGCCGACGAGCTCGATGAAGACGCTCCGCGAGTCAGGCGCATGAACGACATGATGCAGGGCGTCGCGCGCCAAGCATCACTCGATCCCGACGACGATCTCGGATTATGAGGCAGGCATGACCTCGCCGAAGAAGAAAGCCCAGATATCGGTCTATCTCGATCCAGACGTCATGAAGACGCTGTCGGCCTATGCCGCCCGGCGCGAGCAGTCGATGTCGCTCATCGCCGAAGCCGCGATCGCGTCCTTCCTGTCGCCGGACGCAGACGAACGGCGGGAGGCTGCCGTTGCCAAGCGACTTGATCGGGTCGATCGCCGCATGGCGCGGCTCGAACGCGACATGGGGATCTCGGTCGAGACCCTGGCGTTGTTCGTTCGCTTCTGGCTGACGACGACACCACCACTCCCCGAGCCGGCTGCAAAGGCGGCGAGGGCGCAGGCGGCCGCGCGCTACGACAATTTCGTCGCGGCGCTCGGGCGACGGCTCAGTCAAGGGCCGAAGCTGCGGCAGGAAATCCCAGAGGATATTCAGGACAGCGAGCCGACGGGAGGGGCGCCACTTATAGTCCGATGACCGCCTACCCGTGTGGACGAAAATCCAACCGCGGTGGCGATTCAAGTCCGTGCATCGCCAGCAGTTCCCGCGCGAGAACCGACAGTGCGCAGCCGATATCCTCAACGCACGCGGATGCGTCCTTTTCGATAGACTCCCGCTCAATCGCCTAGAGGCTTGTTCACATGTCGTAGTCGCCGCTGACGGCTCCTCGAAGACACGAAGTTCGGTAGGATCGAGCCCAGCAGATTGACGAAAGGGAGTAACTCCATGAACCAGTACGTTGGTTTGGGATCTCTATGGAAGACACCGGCATTTGCGTTTTGAACCAGAGCGGCGCTGCCACATTCAAAGGTTGCGTGTCTACCAATCCGGAGGCTATCGCTCAACTCTTGCGGCGTCATGCCGGCAGTCCGCGCCTGGCGCGCGCCGGGTCCCTTCGACCCCGCGCGCATTTTGGAGGGCTTCGCAAGCGTGTCGCGTCCGAGGGCGGGAGCTAGCCGTTCGAGCTCAATTTGTGGTCATTGCAATGGCGCCATTCGACATTCAAGAAGCCCTCAACGCCACAGCTTAAATGCCGAAGAATCTCGTGTCTGCTTTTGGAGCCACTTCATCTTCTCGTGCTCTGCAATAAAGAGGTTGCCCTCTGTTTCACGAAGCGAGCCTGAAAAAGCGCGCGATGGGGTTTATGCCTCGGCCAATCTCTGCGATAAGGCATCGAGTACTTGAAGGCAACAGCCGTCGAGTGGCTTGCAAAACGAAATGGGAGACATTGGGTTGCGAACAGATTTTTCGCGTATCAATCGGTCTAAAGCTATCTTCGATGATATTTATGCTTTGGATGATCCAAGGGCATATTTCTCTGTCCTGGGAGACTTGGATTATATGATCCCGGACGTGGCTGAGCCGGTTGTGCGCCAAATTCTGGCAGCGAAAGCTTCGGCAACCGGCCTTAAGCCGGTCGTGCTTGATGTTGGCTGTTCATACGGCATCAACGCAGCGGTGCATCGGTTTCCACTGACCTTTGGGGGCTTGCGTCACCGCTACGCCCGGCGCGAGATGAGGGCGATCAGTTCTGAGACACTGGTGCATCTCGATCGAAATTTTTATGCAGCTTGGCCTGATGTCGGTTTGGCGCGGTTTATCGGCCTCGATGTGTCGGCACCGGCTATCAGCTATGCAACGGATGTTGGTCTCCTGGAGCAGGGCATTGTCGCTGACCTTGAAAAGGAGGCGCTATCGACGGACAGCGCGCGCATTATCCGCTCCACGGATGTTATCATGTCGACGGGTTGCATCGGCTACGTTACCGAGAAAACGTTCAGCAAAATTCTCGATGCGACAGATCAGCGTCTATGGATCATCTCCTTCGTCCTACGAATGTTCCCATTTGATTCCTTGGCCGCGACGTTCGCGAGGCGTGGCCTTGTGACAGAACGTCTTGCGGGCGCGACGTTTGTCCAGCGTCGCTTCCGCGATGCTGACGAGTTTGAAAGTTGTTTGGCCAGCTTGGCGGCTCTTGGCGTCAATGCTACCGGTCTTGAATCAGAAGGGCTGTTTCACGCCGATCTGATCTTGTCCCGCCCTGAGGCGGATGCGCGCGCCACGCCTCTGGAAGACATTGTCACCGTCGCCAGCGGCAGGGGTCGGCCGATCGGGCCCCGTTATGTTCATGTTGAGGACAGCAAGGGCTTGCAGGTCGCGCTGGAGCCGTGACAGGTTCGTTTTCCGAAGATAGCCAGTGGGTGTGATCCAGCGATCTGTGCACCTTAGTGGATCACGCCCTCGCTCCCTGCACGGTTACGTTCGGTCCGGTCGGCAGGCTAGAGAGACGCCGTGCTCATGACAGCTTTGCCGATTTCGAATCCATCTGTTTCAGTGCCGTATGTCGAGATCGAGGCTGGGCATCGTCAACTTAATCGACCGCTGAGCCGAAGAAGGGGATTCTCAGAGGTTCGAGATTCGGCGATAGCGCTTGTCGTGGAGATCTCGCCCCAAGTCGCAAAGGCTCGCGCGAAGCACGACGGAAGTCGGCAGCGACGGCTCCGGGATAGGGGATGTTGAAAAGCTTCGCGACCTGATCGTGAACTGACAGAAACCGTTGAGTTTGGCGGGACGATTTGAAACGCTTCATGATCCGCTCGCGTCGCCGCGTCGGCCTGATGAGAATTCTCGGCCGATTGTTGGGAGCTTTGTGCTGACGATGTTCGACGTGAAAGCCCAGCTTCCCCCTCGCAGCGCCGTACAAACGGAGCTTGTCCGTGATCATCACGCGGCGGCGTACCGGCGGATTTCAAGAGCTTCTTCATGAGCTGCTCCGCGGCGCGCGAGTCTCTTCAGCGCTGGATCAAGACGTCGAGACGAAGCCATTCTGGTCGACAGCGCGCCAGAGCCAATGTTGTTCGCCCGCGAGCGAGATAACGACTTCGTCCAGATGCCATTTGTCGCCGCGAGCGGGAGCGCGCTGGCGCTGCCCGATGGCGTGTCCGGCTGTTCGCAGCTTCTGGAGACGTCTTTCATCGGCAGCATTAACTCTACGAGATGGCAGTCAATCTCTCTCAGTAGTCGCAATCTGGTGTCGCTTGATGTTCGCGCGGGCGAACTCGGCGACGCGTCACCGAAGCGGCGAGCAATCGATTCCATGTATGTTTACTTCTTACAGCTAATCAAACCTCGCAGTGCCGTGCTGCCCTCGGCGCTGCCTTGCAGCGGCCCTGTCGTGTTCTTGCACAGCAGGGCCGCTTGCTTGTGAATCAGCGACGCATTCCCAGTTGTCGCCTCGTTCTTGACTCGCATGCAGCCGGTCGAGTGGAGTGATCTTCGGTACCGCAGGCCGACAAAATCGCGTGCTCAAAAATCACAGCACGCCCGAAGTCGATAAACGTCGAGAGAAGATTGTACGATCAGTCCATTGAATTGAGGATGCTAACCATCTGCTGACTTAAAAAGCGAGCGCACGTCCGTTCCTTATATCGAATTAAACGGTCTGCATCGATACCACTCAGGTCAGAAGCGTGGGTTTCGGGAACGTGCCATGGGTGCTGCAAAGAAGCAGTCCGCAAAACCAAATAACGAGATATCCGAAGACGTGCAGATTCTGCAGCGCAGGTGGAGAGCTGCGGTCAGGACCGGCGCAAATCTTCCGAGCTATGAGGACGTGTTGCTCGGCAGCCTCGGGCGGCTCGCCGATCACATCGTTCTGCTCAAGTGCGAGATTGGTGCGTTCGCCGTCTCGCGTGCCGGCCGCTATGCGCGGGAATGGCTGGGCAATGAGGGCTGGGGCGTTCCGATGCCGGATTGCGCGACCGTCCTGAACGAAGCTGCCTCCAACGCTATTGCAAGCAATCGCCCCTATCTCACGACGGCCCATTGCGTGCGCGACGGCATAGTAAGGGCCTATGACGTTCTGGCGCTTCCGACATTGTCGCGCTGGGGCGGTATGCTGGTCGGCGTGTACGTCAACGAGCGTGGCACGCAATACAATCTTCTCGATGCGATGTTTTCCACGACCGGCGACGGCGTGATCGTACTATCACCGATTCGTGACGCGACGGGACGTCCGTCCGATTTTCAGATCGTACATCATAATCCGGCCGCGGCGAGACTGCTCAACGTCGCAGAAGGAATCCTGCAGTGGCAGCGTCTCAGCAATGGACGCCATCTGCTCTGTTTGGAAGCCGTAGTGGCGCGGCTGCACGCCGCACTCGCGAACAGCAAGCCCGATCAGTTCGAAATCGACAGCGACGGTAGCAGCCTGCGGCTTAGGATAACGCCCTTCGGCAACATCCTTTCGCTGGCTATTTCCGACATCACGACCTTGAAACGGCGAGAGGCGTCATTCCGGCTGCTGTTTGACAGCAACCCGATGCCGATGTGTGTGGTCGACCGCGCGACGATGGCAGTTCTGACCGTCAACGACGCGGCGCTCGGCCCCGTGATCGCCGACATGGAGAAGCTCACCGGCGTGGAGGCTCGCCGTATCCACGTCGATAAAGGGTATCGCGGCCACAATCATCCGCATCGGTTCAGATTCTGGATTTCGGGTCAGGTCCGCCGCGTCACAGCTCCCATCCGCCGCGAGATGAGGCGTCGCGCGGCTGTCGAGCCCGTCATCGGTCACATCAAGGCCGAGCACCGCATGGACCGCAACTATCTCAAAGGGCGTCCCGGCGACTGTATCGACGCTGTCCTCGCCGCCGCCGGCTACAACTTCGGCCTGCTCCTGCGATGGCTCTCAGAGCTCTTGCGTGCCATCATCCGAGCCTTCCTCCAGACCATCCCGGCGCCAAATATCGCCTGAGCCCGATGGCACGCCGGTTCTTCACGAACGACTATAGAAGAAGCGCCTGGTGAACTGTTCGTAGTCCTCCATGGTATGGGCGGTAACGTATAAGATAAAATCAGCAAAAGGGGGCTGAAGCCGGTTCTTTTTCAGATCATTCCAATCAAGATGGAGAGCGATCTCAGTCTGGAAAGTGACGCTCATAAAGGCGACCGTCGCCTACAGGGCAACAGCATCGCTTTCACAACTCGGCGCTCTCTTCCGATCTCGCCTGGGCAGCAGACGTAGGAGCCGAATTTCCGACTAGCTAGGGTGGGACTGCGCAGCCATAGCCTGTTGTCGCAAGATATTGCAAAGATTTGGCCTGGATCCGATCGGCACGCATTCGATACAGCAAGTATTTTCTCTCTACTCTACGCTGGCTCCCTACGACGGCTGAATACTTGTTGAACTGACCCATTTCCTGCCTTTTCTATCCATCCCCGTCACCGATCGCTTGTTGCGATTGGTGCTCGACGGGGGCGGGCGTGGCGGTCACTTCAATCCATTCAGAAGCCTTTTCGCGTGGCGCGCGCATGCTGCGCACCGCGCTGGGGCCTGCAATTGCGACGTTCCTCGAAGATCCCTCGATCGTCGAGGTGATGCTCAACCCCGATGGTCGGCTCTGGATCGACCGGCTGGCGGGCGGGCTGGAGGATAGCGGACGCACGATGTCCGCCGCCGACGGCGAGCGGATCGTACGCCTGGTTGCGCACCATGTCGGCGCTGAGGTGCATGGCGGCAGCCCCCGCGTGTCGGCTGAGCTTCCCGAGACGGGAGAGAGGTTCGAGGGGCTTCTCCCGCCCGTCGTTGCGGCGCCGGCCTTTGCGATCCGCAAGCCCGCGGTCGCGGTGTTCACGCTGGAGGATTACGTCGCCGCCGGCACGATGACCGCCGCTCAAGCGACGGCGCTGCGGGCTGCCGTCGCATCTCGTAAGAACATCCTGGTCGCCGGCGGCACTTCGACCGGCAAGACCACGCTCACCAACGCACTGCTCGCCGAAATCGCCGGCACCACCGATCGGGTGGTGCTGATCGAGGACACGCGCGAGCTGCAGTGCCGCGCTCCGAATTTGGTCGCGCTGCGCACCAAGGATGGCGTCGCGTCCCTGTCCGATCTCGTCCGGTCCTCGCTGCGTCTGCGCCCCGACCGTATTCCGGTTGGGGAGGTGCGGGGCAGCGAGGCCTTGGAGCTTCTCAAAGCCTGGGGGACCGGCCACCCCGGTGGGATTGGAACGATTCACGCAGGCACGGCGCTGGGCGCGCTCCGTCGCCTCGAGCAGCTCATCCAGGAAGCCGTTCTCACCGTTCCCAAGGCGCTGATCGCCGAGACGATTGATGTCGTCGCGGTGCTGCGCGGCCGCGGAAGCGAACGCCGCCTTGCTGAACTTGCTCTCGTCGCCGGCCTCGATCCCGCCACCGGCGATTACCGCGTCCAGTCCGCCGGGGCGGGCGGCGAATCCTCAATTACCGGAGAACCATCATGATCCAGTTCCCTTCCGCGATCCGTCGTGTTCGACGTCGCTTCGCCGACCTCGCCGCGATTGCCTTCATCTCAATCGCGCTCGCACCCGTGGCCTACGCCTCCGGCTCTTCGATGCCTTGGGAGACGCCGCTCAACCAGATCCTGGAATCGGTGCAGGGTCCAGTCGCAAAGATCATCTCGGTCATCATCATCACTGTGACCGGCCTGACGCTTGCGTTTGGCGACACCGCCGGCGGCTTCCGCCGGCTGATCCAGATCGTCTTCGGCCTGTCGATCGCCTTCGCCGCCTCGAGCTTCTTCCTGACGTTCTTCAGCTTCTCGGGCGGAGCGCTGGTCTGATGGCTGCGATTGTCGATCCAGACGTGCCGGGCTTCTTTGCGCCGGTTCATCGCGCACTCACCGAGCCAATTCTGATGGGCGGCGCGCCGCGCTCCGTCGCGATCGCCAACGGCACGTTGGCGGCTGCTATCGCTCTCGGCCTTCGTCTCTGGATTCCCGGCGCACTGATCTGGGCCGTGGGCCACGTCGCCGCCGTCTGGGCGGCAAAGCGCGACCCGCAGTTCGTGGACGTCGTTCGCCGCCACCTCCGCTATCCGCCTTACCTCGCCACATGAGGCTTCCATGCTGAACCTCACTGAGTATCGCAATCGACCTGCCAGTCTTCCCGACTTCCTGCCGTGGGCCGCGTTGGTTGAACGCGGTGTGGTCCTCAACAAGGACGGATCATTCCAGCGGACGGCGCGCTTCCGTGGTCCGGATCTCGACAGCGCGACACCTGCGGAGCTGGTCGGGGTGACGGCCCGCCTCAACAACGCATTGCGCCGCCTCGGCTCAGGCTGGGCGATCTTCGTCGAAGCCCAGCGCAGCGCCGCCCAGAGCTACCCCTATGGCGCCTTTCCCGATCCCGCATCGGCGCTTGTCGATCTGGAGCGGCGGGATGCGTTCGAAGAGGCCGGTGCGCATTTCGAGAGCCGCTATTTCCTGACCTTCGTCTGGCTCCCGCCGGCGGAGGACGCCTCGCGCATCGAGGGTTGGCTTTATGAGGGCCGTGCGCAGAGCGGCGTAGATCCTTACGAGCTGCTGCGCAGCTTCCTCGATCGGACCAACCGTGTCCTGCAACTGGTCGAAGGGTTCATGCCGGAGGTGGCGTGGCTCGATGACGGCGACACGCTGACTTACCTGCACTCGACCGTCTCGACGCGGCAACAGCGCGTCCGCGTCCCGGAGACGCCGATGCATCTCGACGCGCTGCTCGCGGACGAGCCGCTCGCCGGCGGGCTCGAGCCGCGTCTCGGCAGCCACCATCTTCGCACGCTCACCGTGGTTGGTTTTCCGACCGCGACGCATCCCGGAATCCTCGACGAGCTGAACCGGCTTGCCTTTCCCTACCGCTGGTCGACCCGCGCGATCCTCCTCGACAAGACCGAAGCGGTGAAGCTGCTGACAAGGATCCGCCGGCAGTGGTTCGCCAAGCGAAAGTCGATCGCCGCCATCGTCAAGGAGGTGATGACAAACGAGGCCTCGACCCTGGTCGACAGCGACGCCGCCAATAAGGCCACTGACGCCGATCTCGCGTTGCAGGAACTGGGCACCGATGATGTCGGCCAGGCCTACGTCACCGCGACCGTCACCGTCTGGGACGAGGACCCCAGGCGCGCCACTGAAAAACTTCGCCTCGTCGAGAAGGTGACCCAGGGGCGCGACTTCACCTGCATGCCGGAAGGAGTGAATGCGCTCGAAGCCTGGCTTGGCTCGCTGCCGGGACACACCTACGCGAACGTTCGCCAACCGCCGCTCTCCACATTGAACCTGGCCCACATGATTCCGCTGTCGGCGGTCTGGGCGGGACCGGCGCGCGACGAGCATTTCCGTAGCGCACCGCTCTTCTTCGGCAAGACAGAGGGATCGACGCCGTTCCGCTTCTCCCTGCATGTCGGCGACGTCGGACACACCCTGATCGTCGGCCCGACCGGCGCCGGCAAGTCCGTGTTGCTGGCGCTGATGGCGATCCAGTTCCGCCGCTACCGCAAAAGCCAGATCTTTGCCTTCGATTTCGGCGGTTCAATCCGTACCGCGGCGCTGGCCATGGGCGGCGACTGGCACGATCTCGGCGGCAGCCTCTCAAATAGCGCCGATGATTCCGTTTTGCTTCAGCCGCTCGCACGGATCGGCGATGCCGCCGAGCGCGCCTGGGCGGCCGAATGGGTGACCGCGATCCTCGCCAAGGAAGGCGTCACCATCGACCCGACCGCGAAGGAGCATGTCTGGTCGGCCTTGACGTCATTGGCTTCCTCGCCGGTCGAGGAGCGGACGATTACCGGCCTAACCGTTCTGCTGCAATCGACCGCGCTCAAGCAGGCGCTGCAACCGTATTGTGTCGGCGGTCCTTCCGGCCGGCTGCTCGACGCCGAGGTTGAGCAGCTCGGGCTCGCGTCAGTCCAGGCTTTCGAGACCGAGGGTTTGATCGGGGCGGGCGCTGCACCTGCCGTCCTCACCTACCTCTTTCATCGTATCGAGGGACGCCTCGACGGCCGGCCGACCCTCCTCATCATCGATGAGGGCTGGCTCGTCTTGGACGATCCGGCCTTTGCCCAGCAACTCCGCGAATGGCTGAAGACGTTGCGAAAGAAGAATGCGTCCGTCGTGTTCGCCACGCAGTCGCTCTCGGACATTGACGGCAACAACATTGCACCCGCGATCGTCGAGAGCTGCCCGACGCGCATCTTCTTGCCGAACGAGCGCGCGATCGAGCCGCAGCTCACAGCGATCTATCGGCGCTTCGGTCTGAACGATCGCCAGATCGAGATCATCGCGCGAGCGACGCCAAAGCGGGACTACTACTGCCAATCGCGACGCGGCAATCGGCTGTTCGAGCTGGGCCTCGGGCCGATCGCGCTTGCCTTCTGCGCGGCATCCTCAAAGGACGATCATGCCGCGATCGAACGGCTGCTCGCCGAGCACGGCCGCGAGGATTTTACGCCGGCCTGGCTCGCCGATCACGAGCTCCTGTGGGCCGCCGATCTCATCCCTGACCTAACAAATCTGGAGGTGCAATCATGAGCATCCGCAAGACGCCCCGTAGCTTGATGATCGCGAGCGTCCTGTCGCTCAGCCTGTCGTTTCAGCAGCTTTTGACGACGCGGGCCTCTGCGCAAGTGATCGTCTACGACCCCAGTAACTTCAGCCAAACCGTGCTGACCGCGGCGCGCGAACTGCAGCAGATCAACAATCAGATCCAGATGCTAACCAATCAGGCCCAGAGCCTGGTGAACCAGGGAAAGAACCTCGCCAACCTGCCGTTGTCGACGCTGACCCAGCTTCAGTCACAGGTCGCACGGACGCAGTCACTGCTGAGTCAGGCCCAGAACATCGCCTTCAACGTTGAGCGCATCCAGACAACCTATTCCAGCACCTACGGCACGGCGGCGGCTACGGGGTCCAATGCGACAATGTTTGCCGCGGCTCAAAGTCGTTGGCGGAACTCGGTGGGCGCTTTCGAAGACTCGCTGAAGGTGCAGGCGGGCGTCGTTGGCAATATCTCAGCCAATTCCAGCGCCATGAGCTCGCTGGTCACCGCCAGCCAGTCGGCAAGTGGCGCCCTGCAGGCCGCTCAGGCCGGCAATCAGCTCCTGGCCCTGCATTCCCAGCAGTTGTCCGATCTCGTCGCGGTGCTCGCCGCGAAGGGACGGGCGGATGCATTGGAGCAGGCGCGCGTGACGGCGACCGAATCGCAGGGCCAGCAGCAATACAAGATCTTCTCGACGCGCGGGGGTTATCAGCCCGGCAACGTCACCATGTTCCGCGGCAACTGAGGCGCGGATCATGGAGCGCTCGGATATCCTTCGCGCAGGCGCGATGATCGTCGTGTTTGTGATTTTCCTCGCCGCACTGCACGTCATTCATCGGCGTCCGGCGGAGCGGCCTGTATCCGATGCCCCCTCTGTGTCCGCTCCCGATGATCTTTCGGCCGAGCTGCGCCGCTGCCGCGCGCTTGGTCCCCAGGATGCCGAAGATCCGCACTGCCAGGCGGTCTGGGAGGAGAACCGCGCGCGCTTCTTCGGCAGGCCGGCGCGGCCACTTCTGCCGCAGGCCGCGCCGGCCACTTCGTCGATGACGAATGCTGCGGAAGGAGATAAGCGATGAACAACGTCGGGGTCATCGATACCTTTCTCAATACTTACACCACCTATATCGATTCAGGATTTGGTCTCATCAAAGGCGAGGTCACCTATCTCGCCTCGACACTGATCGTGATCGACATCACCTTGGCCGGCCTGTTCTGGGCCTGGGGCGCAGACGAAGACATTCTCCAGCGGCTGGTGAAGAAGACGCTCTATATCGGCTTCTTTGCCTTCATCATCACCAACTTCAACAATCTCTCCGGCGTCATCTTCAACAGCTTCGCCGGCCTTGGCCTGAAGGCCGGCGGCTCGTCCATCTCGACGGCAGACTTCTTGAGGCCCGGCCGGCTTGCGCAGGTCGGCTTAGATGCCGGGCAGCCGCTGCTGGACGCTGCAAGCCAGATGATGGGCTTCACCAGCTTCTTTGCGAACTTCGTCCAGATCGCGGTGCTGATGGTGTCCTGGCTGCTGGTGCTGATCGCCTTCTTCATTCTGGCCGTGCAGCTGTTCGTCACCCTGATCGAGTTCAAGTTGACGACGCTCGCCGGCTTCATCCTGATTCCATTCGCGCTGTTCAACAAGACCGCCTTCCTGGCGGAAAAGGTGCTCGGCAATGTCGTTGCCTCCGGCGTGAAGGTGATGGTGCTTGCCGTCATCGTCGGCATCGGCACCGGACTGTTCGCCCAGTTCACGTCAGCCTATGGCGGCGGCCAGCCGACGATCGAGCAGGCACTCTCGGTCGTGCTGGCGGCACTCGCCATGCTCGGCCTCGGCATCTTCGGGCCTGGCATCGCAACTGGTCTCGTCTCAGGGGCGCCGCAGCTTGGCGCGGGCGCTGCCGTCGGCACCGGCCTTGCCGTTGCCGGCACGGCGATGGCGGGGAGCGCCGCGCTTGGGCTCGCGGGGCGGGGAGCGATGGCCGCAGCCTCCGGCACTGCTGCGGCAGCACGTGGTGGTGCGGCGACGGCGGGCGGCATGTCCTCCGCCTACAGCCTGGCATCGGCTGGCCGGTCCGGCGCTGGCGGCGTCGCCTCGGGTCTCGGCGGCGCGGGCCGCGCTGCAGCCAGTGCGGCGACAGCTCCCGTCAGACGCGCCATTGCGCAAGCGACCGGCTCGATGACGGAGAGCTTCGCATCAGGCGCCCGGTCCGGGGTCGCAAATACCGGCGGCTCCTCGACGATGGGGACCATTGGGGGCGGCGAGGCCACAAACGATGAAGCCACATCTCAAGCCGCGAACGACAGCGGTCCGCCCGCCTGGGCCCAGCGCGTCAAGCGCAATCAGACAGTCATTCACGGCGCGCAGACAGCCGCGCAAGCCCTCAAAACCGGCGACAGCCATGGTGGCGGCCATTCCGTCGAGCTATCAGGGGGAGAATAAAGAATGTCAGTCTTTCGGCGATCGTCGGTCCGCTATGGCCGCACGCCCGAACCCGAAACCCCCTATCAGCGCGCAGCGCAAGTGTGGGACGATCGCATCGGCTCAGCCCGCGTGCAGGCGAAGAACTGGCGGCTGATGGCGTTCGGTTCGCTGTTCCTCGCTTGCAGTCTCGCCGGCGGGCTCGTCTGGCAATCTACCCACGGCACCGTCGTTCCCTGGGTGGTGCAGGTCGATAAGCTCGGCGAGTCACAAGCGGTGGCGCCGGCTGTCGCCGACTTTAGACCAAGCGATCCGCAGATTGCCTGGTATCTCGCCCACTTCGTCGCGATGGTGCGCTCGCTTCCAGCCGACCCCATCATCGTGCGGCAGAACTGGCTGAAGGCCTACGATTTTACGACCACGGCGGGCGCAATGGCGCTGAACGACTACGCCCGCGCCAATGACCCCTTCGCCAGTCTCGGCAAGCAGCAGGTCGCAATCGACGTCTCCAGCGTCATCCGCGCCTCGCCCGACAGCTTTCGCGTGGCCTGGGTCGAGCACCGCTATCAGGACGGGGCTCTCGCCGGCACCACACGTTGGACCGCCATCCTCACCATCGCAATCCAGCCGCCCACCGATGCCGACCGGCTGCGCAAGAATCCGCTCGGCATCTACGTCAACGCCATCAACTGGTCGAAGGAGCTGGGACAATGACCCCGCCGTTTTCTCCAATCGCCGGCGCTCCGGCTTCGCGTCTCTTCATCGCTCACCGAAACCGGAAAGCTGGCAATACGTGCTTCCGTAAATCCGAACTTGTGGCGTTGCTGATATGTGTCTCGATACTCGGCGGCTGCGCACACAATTTCATCCCGCCCGACATCAACTACGACACCGCTGAGCCGGCAACGCTGACTGCCGATCCACCGCCGCCCGTCAAGATCGTGGAATTGCCCAAGCCGCTGCCGCTGCCCGGGCAGCTGAAACCGCTCGCTCCGGGCAAACGCGTCCCAGAAGCTGCCGATCCGAAGGTTCGCGTCAAGCGGGCCAACGCCGCGGCACGGGTGCAGCCGGTCCGTAACGGATTCATCAACGCGGTCCAGGTCTATCCGTTCTCCGGCGGAGCCCTCTACCAAGTCTATACGGCACCCGGCCAGATCACCGATGTCGCCCTGCAGGAGGGCGAGCAACTCACAGGCTCCGGACCGGTCGCCGCCGGCGACACCGTACGCTGGATTGTCGGTGATACCGAAAGCGGCGCGGGCGCAACCAAGAAGATCCACATCCTCGTCAAACCGACGCGGCCGGAGCTCGTTACCAATCTCGTCATCAACACCGACCGGCGGACTTATCTCCTCGAGCTGCGCTCGACGGAGAAGACCTATATGGCCTCGGTCTCCTGGCAATATCCGGAGGACCAACTCATCGCGCTTCGACAGCAGAACGCAACGGCTGAGGCCGCAGCGCCAATCGCGGCCGGCGTCGATCTCGGCTCAATCAACTTCCGCTACGCAATCGAGGGCGACGATCCTGCCTGGCGTCCGCTGCGTGCATTCGACGACGGGAATAAGGTCTACATCGAATTCCCCAGCGGGATCGTCCAGGGCGAAATGCCGCCGCTGTTCGTCATCGGTCCGGCCGGCGGCTCCGAGCTCGTGAACTACCGCGTGAACCGCAACTACTACATCGTCGATCGCCTGTTTGCCGCTGCCGAATTGCGTCTTGGCGACAAGGACAGCGAGCGGCGCGTGCGCATTGTCCGCACCGACGGAAGGCCGCGATCATGGCGATAGACGGCGAAAACGAACGTCAGAGCGACATTCCGCCCGTTGCGCCCCCGGATCTTCGGCTCCGCGGCGAGCGGCCGCCTGTCACCCGCCTCTCGCGCAAGATCCTGATCGGCCTCGGCGCGGTGTCAGCCCTCACGGTCGCGGCAGCGCTCGGCTACGCCCTGCAAACCCGCAACAAGCAGCAAGCCGGCCAGGAGTTGCTCAGCACCCAGAATAGCCCTTCGGCTGAGGGCCTTGCCGCCTTGCCGAAGGATTATACCGGGCTGCCGCGTCAGGCGCCGCCGCTCGGACCGGCACTGCCCGGCGATCTCGGCAAGCCGATGCTCAACGCGGGCGCTGCACCAAACACCGCAGTTCCCGGAACGACGTCCGATCCGGAGGCACAGCATAGAGTGCAGGAGATCGAAGCGGCACGCGTCAGCCGGCTGTTCGCCCAGACGGTTCAGCAGCCGCAGAGCGTCGGCCAACCCATCCCGAATTCGGCGACCGGTGCCGCGACGCCGCCGGCCGCGACACCACCCCTCGACGCTGGATCGGCCCAGAACATGCAGGACCGCAAAGCGGCCTTCCTCAATGCGTCGACGGACAAGCGCACGGTCAGTCCGGACCGGCTTGAGGCCAAAGTCTCGCCTTATGTTGTGCAGGCGGGTACGGTGATCCCCGCTGCGCTCATCACCGGCATTCGCTCCGATCTGCCCGGCCAAGTCACCGCCCAGATCACGGAGGCGGTCTACGACAGTCCGTCCGGCAAATATCTTCTGATCCCCCAGGGTGCGAAGCTAATCGGCCAGTACGACAGTTCCGTCGCGTTCGGCCAGAGCAGAATCCTCCTGGTCTGGACCCGGATCATCATGCCGGATGGCAACTCGATTGTCTTGGAGCGCCAGCCCGGCGCCGACACCGGTGGTTATGCTGGGCTTGAGGACGAGGTCGACAACCATTGGGGCATGCTGTTCAAGGCCGCAGTTCTCTCGACCATGCTCAGCGTCGGAGCCG
This sequence comes from Bradyrhizobium sp. USDA 4454, assembly GCF_054822705.1. Lineage (NCBI taxonomy): Bacteria > Pseudomonadati > Pseudomonadota > Alphaproteobacteria > Hyphomicrobiales > Nitrobacteraceae > Bradyrhizobium > Bradyrhizobium sp. USDA 4454. The sequence goes on along the minus strand of NZ_JBTRCN010000001.1, from coordinate 7,889,156 downwards.
AGGCGGGTACGAGCCAGAATGAGAACAACCTTGTTCAAGCGATCCGCAGCGGTGCGTCCAACAGTTTCAGCCAGACCGGACAGCAGATCGTGCAGCGCCAACTCAACATCCAGCCGACGCTGACCATCCGGCCAGGTTTTCCGGTCCGCGTGATCGTCACGCGGGACCTCGTGCTGGCGCCCTACGCGAAGGGAGGAAGACCATGACGAAGCTCAAGCTCGGGCCGCTCGAAGACGACAAGCCGGTGAAACTCACCATCGAACTGCCGGCGGCGGTCTTCAGGGATCTCAAAAGCTACGCCGAGATTCTGACGCGCAGCGGAGGCGCGACGACGCCGGCCGAGCCTGTCAAATTGATCGCGCCGATGATCGAGCGTTTCATGGCGACCGACCGAGCCTTTGCGAAGGCACGACGGAATGCTGCTCAGTTCGTTTCCGGATCAGCCGAGAGGTCCGGATAGCGCTCGCGAAGCAAATCGAGGAACGGACGCAGCGATGGATTGCAGCTGGCCTGCCGCCAATATGCGTGGAAGCTTAGCCGCGTCGGCTCGTCGGCATCATGAACCTCGCGGAAGATGACGCCCGGATATGCAATGCCCGTCACACTTTCCAATGCCAGCAAGATACCCCAGCCCACGCCGACCAAGGTAAGAAGCCGGTCGAGCGCCACATCATGGCGAAGAAGCGGGCAAGGATCGGAAGAACCCAATTTGCTGATGAGCAGCTTGTGGAATTCTGGTCCCGGGCCGCGCAGTGACGTTAAAAGTGGTTCGCGCCTCAGTTCGCCCCAGTGAACCACGTCACGGCCTGTCAGCGGATGGTTCGCGGGGAGAGCGGCGACGATACGTTCGCTCCAGAGCAGTAATGACCTGTCGCTCCACGTTGTATGGGGCTCGGCCACGAAGGCGACGTCAATGGCGCAGTTAGCGAGATCCGAGATCAGATGGTCGCTCGCTCCGTCGACGAGATGCGTTTCGACCTCGGGAAAGCGGTGCCGGTGCTCAAGGAGGGTGGCCCGTAGATTGCCGGCTGAGAGGGAGGTGTGGATGCCGATGGTCAGTCGACCGCTCTCGCCGCGCGAGTGGCTCTTGAGGCGAGCCGCGATTGACTCGGTATCATCTACGATGCGCCGCGCGGCATCGAGGAATTCCTGTCCCTCGATGGTCGGTCGCGTGCCGCCGTTTGTGCGCTCGAAGAGAGTGACGCCCAGCTTGTATTCGAGGTCTCGTAGTCGGCGACTGAGGGTTGGCTGCTTGATTCTGAGCGTCTCTGCCGCTTGGCGTAAACTCCGGTGCTGGGACGCCGTGATTGCCCAGCGCAGCTCTCGGAATTCCACTGGCACGGTCGATGCCCTGTGGCGAGTTGTTGTGACCGTGTGTTTTCTTGATTGGCACACTCCATTTGCTTGCACTGCATCATCCCTTCATTCGCTTCGGCTACACGTACCCTTGAAACTGACTAATTTCCTTCTGGGCGTCGGGGTTCGATATTGCCGACACTCATTCGGTAAGTGAGGACTTCTCGTGACGACGTCCGCTTTGAAGGGAGGCGCACAGTGCAGCGATGCGACCGATCGCCGGCGGCGTTCTAAGAGCCGACGTTGTTTATGTTCATCGGCGCGGCACTTCCGCCGATGAGCGGCGGACGTCTCCATTGAGCGTTCTTCCCCAGGTTTCGGTGGCTCCACAAAAATGTCGCCAAACCGGTGGTCAGAGCCGGATGACCGCGCGCGTATTGATCCGCCGGAACGCGCTGGTTGGCCGCCTGCCAGGCTTCTCTGATGCTTCTCACTCAGGATTCAACGCCATCTGGGTTGGCGGTGCCGTGTCGGACTTCGATTGCCGCTCAGTCCTCCTCCGCAGCGATCGATTCCATCAGCGACACGAGCTGTCGCTGGACGGTCTGATCCTCGATCTTGCTGTAGGCGCGTAGCAAGCGAAGGCTGAAGGCGCTGTCGAGGAGCAGGAGGCTGTTGACTTCGCGGGCCTTGTTGTCACCGTCGTAGAAGAAGGTGACCGGTACATCGAGCGCAGTCGCGATCTGCTGAAGGCGGGCGGCGCCCACGCGGTTAACGCCCTTCTCGTACTTCTGGACCTGCTGGAAGCTGACGCCGAGCTTGTCGCCGAGTTCGGCCTGCGAAATCTTCTGCTCCACACGCCGCAGGCGGATCCGCTTGCCCAACTCAATGTCCGATTTGCCGGTACTACGCGGCTTCATCTTCTTCGCTGCTGATTTGTTCATTCTGGTGACCTGTCCGTCAAATCGAGGATCGATTGCCTTCTAAGATCAGAGACCCGTCCATGATGTACCGCGCTAACGTTCGTCTGGATCGTCAGTCGCTCTTAAGAACCACAGCAATCCAAGAAGCGGCATCGTACCCAAGCGCAGTCGCGTGCTGAAAGCTGATGCTGTGGAATACCTAAGGTCGAACCCACCGAAGATGCCTCTCGAGACTTCGGCTCGTTCATTTGGCGGAATATTGACCGGGCCACAACAAAAGCGATCATACCCTGTCACTTATTCGATGTGCGTGCTTCCTCGAGGCATCCGACTGCTCCTGAGTAGCTCTTGAGCAGGTGTCCGTCACACACCAGATGCTTCACCAGCCTAAATGGTGCGTGGCTCCTTCAATTCAGCCAGAGACGGTGGGAGGCATCTGACATCCCGATCAGTCGAACGGGAGATTAAGGAGGCCGACGCAGCGGCAGGCCTTCCTTGAGCAGAGATAGTTAACGCCACACGTTCTCAGGCGCGCATCCGCCACACGCGTCCTCGCAAACGGTGACGACCTTCGAGCGATGCAGACCATGCTGGGTCATAAGAAATTTCGGGACCGCCGAAATCTAAAGACCCGCGGAGCGATGGTGATTGATCCACCTTCCTCGATGTCTAAACTAATCCCGACACTGGCTCGGATCGGTCGGCACCGGGTGCTATACGACTCCATTGGTACTAGCGGGGCTGAGCCTTCGCGCTATTGGTTTCGAACTTCAGCCCGGCTCTGCCGATTTCGAGTCGGAATTCCACGCCCCAGCCATGGCGGCCAGAAACTAGTGTCCTGAACCAGAAGTTCGCAACATCGTGGCGCGTTCTGCCGGGATATTGTATCGGCAGAAGCGCTCGATGGAAGCAAGGATATCATCGGCGGATTTGGTCCATCGGAACGGTTTTGGATCGGCGTTGTGCCGGTCGATGAACGAAGCGATGTCCGCTCTAAGAGCGGCGACGCTGCGATAGATACCGCGTCTGATCTTCTTATCGGTAAGGAGCGCGAAGAAGCGCTCGACCTGATTGAGCCATGACGAACTGGTCGGGGTCAGGTGCACATGCCAACGCGGCCTCTTAGCCAGCCATCGTCGGATCAGCGGGGTTTTGTGCGTGGCGCAGTTATCCATGACGAGATGAACGTCGAGTTCGTGCGGCACGGCGGCCTCGATCTCGTCCAAGAGCTTGCGGAACTCGGCGGCTCGGTGACGTCCGTAGCACTTGCCGATGACCCGTCCGCTCGCATTGTCGAGGGCTGCGAACAGGGATGTAGTGCCGTGCCTCTTGTAGTCATGGCTTCTTCGGGCCGGTTGGCCGGGACGCATCGGCAGCATCGGCTGGCTGCGGTCCAGCGCCTGGATTTGGGACTTCTCATCCACACACAGAACGATGGCGTGCTCCGGCGGCGAGACGTAAAGGCCCACGACGTCGCGCACCTTGGCCACGAAGTTCGGATCGGTCGAGAGCTTGAACGTCTCCAGCCGGTGCGGCTGGAGCGCGAAGGCCCGCCAGATGCGTTGCACCGTCGACACCGACAGGCCGCTGGCCTTCGCCATGCCGCGAGAACTCCAATGGGTAGCGTTCTCAGGGCATCTTTCCAGCGTCCGCACGATCACGGCTTCGATGCGGGCGTCGTCAATCGTGCGCGGCGCTCCGGAGCGCGGCTCGTCGTGCAGCCCGGCGACGCGCTGCTCTACAAAGCGCCGCCGCCACTTGCCTACGGTCTGCCTGTCTAGTCCCAGCTTGGCCGCCACTTCCGTGTTCTGACCACCTTCCGCGCAGGTCAGCACGATCCGGGCCCTCAGGGCCAGCGCCTGCGCCGTCTTCCGCCGCATCGTCAGCGACTTAAGTTCGGCTCGCTCATCATCGCTCAATATCAGGGGTGCAAGTGGCTGGGCCGCCATCAGATCCTCCGTCGCTGTTACAGCCGCCATCTCTGGCACAGCGACGCGAATCTATCGCGAATCTACGATTGCGAACTTGTGACTCGGGACACTAGCATGGCAATGACGATAATCAGCCGGCCTTGCAACGCTGCTGGTGGGCCTGCTCGCGTTACATGGCGAATCTATAGATCATGGACTACGGATCATAACTGATGGGCTTTCCGCTCGTCAGGTGCATCTTTCTACCTTCTGTAAACAGTGTGATGCCTACGCAACTCTGATGCAGCGCTGCCTCCGCAGTCAAGTCGCAGTTTGGGAACAGACCCGGCCGTCAGCGAGCTCTTTAAGTTGGTCGATCCCAACTGTCGACGTTGAAGGCTGTCCTGAGGCGACGGAGTTTGCGATCGAGCTCCTCGCGCTCCGGCCCGTGGGGCGTATTCACGAGTTGAGCCTCAATGCGCGCCAGCTCGGCGGCAATCAATGCTTTGAAGGGTAGCGCTCTTTTCGTCACGTCGGCGGCTGAATGCTTGGATGGGTTAGCAGGTGATAGGTGAATGGGTCGGACGGGCCGCCTCTACCGCGTCTCACGAGACGTCCGTTCTCCACGAGTCTATGGCATACCGGGCTGACACGTTCTATTTGTGTTTCGTCATCGGACAGTAGTTCGGCGATCGCTGCAGCGGTGAGTCCGGCTTTGCCCCACATCTCCCGCAAGATATCATCAGCGACGGTCATTGGTCTCCTCGCCAACAGAGCGGTATCCGCGCATCATCATAAAACCGTAGCGAGATGCAAGGGCTCGGACGGTCGTATGCAACGTTCGAACGGGATCTGTAGCTTCACCACGCCGCCGTTCGCCTGGTAGAGTCGGCGTGTAAACTTTGTGCGGATCGGACCAAAGTGCGGGGCTTGGCACGCGCATTCACTGTCTATGGTGGCCCATCCCCGGGCTGCGTACGTTTCGTGCCTTGAATTGCGTGTGCTAACCAGTCGACCGTCAAGAAGCCGGATTGAGCTGAGGTGGACGGTTGAGCGTGCGCCAGAGCGAGACCAAACAATAGGCGCAAAAGTTCTCTGAACCAGGAGAGGATGGTTGTGCCCGACGGCGGAGAGGACGACGTTGGCGGCATCGCCGGCGAGGCCCTTGAGGTAGCACCGGCCGAGGTGTCCTTCGGCTTTGAGGTGTCCGATGATGGGCTCAATGGCAGAGCGGCGGCGCAGCTCAGGCTCGATGGTGCCGAAGACAACGCGGCGGGGATTTTGCGCGTCGTAGCCGCGGTAGCCCTTGTCGACATAGGCCCGCTCGATTGCACAGCCGGTGAGTGTCTCGGTGCGGTCCATAACGTCCCGCAACGTGTGGCCGTCGTAAGGGTTGTCGGGCAGCGACCAGGCGTGCAGCATGAATAGGCTACCGGGGGGCGGCAAGTGTTAGGAACGATGGAGGCCTTCATGCCGAACGGTGACGTCACCTGCCTCGGGTGAGACCTTGCGCTGCGACGGCCGGAGAGCAAGTGACGCTCGAGATCAAAAGCGCAGGCGCCGGAACAGCCTTGTTCGCTTGGGCGGGATCTTTTGGTCGGCCCAATTGTGGCTCTGCGCTGCGCGATAGCGGAATCGGCCCACGTTGTTGGAGCGGCCAAAGCACGAGGGGGCCGTCGCATATGACTCCCGCCAGCTATCCTCGTCGCAAGCCGAATCGCGCAGGCTTACCCTTCAGGCGGACGAGACCGAGCAACCGATAGGCCTTCGAGAGCTTGCCAAAATGGTGAGCCACGGTTGCCGACCAGGGCAACGCGGGATCGTCATTGATCAATCGCGCGGAAATGGCGCCCTCGCGTTCCACCAGGCGCTTGAGCCCCAGCAAAAGGTCATCCGTGCGGTAGGCAAGTTTGGGGCGCTGGCCGGGATGGCGGCGCTGGCGCCTGATTGTTTTGCCTTCTCGCTTGCGCTGGCAGGCGCTGAGCATGATTTGCGAATGTGTCTCGAGCGGCAGCTTGGCCAAGGCCTTGGCCCGGGTGAACGAACCAAATCGCTTAACGAAATAATAGGCGCCGGGGGTATTCTTGTCCCAGTCGAGAAGATTCTGCGTGACATATCCATGCTCCCCATGCAGGCTGCGCAAGGCCAGCAGAAGCTCCGCGTCGCTCCAGCGGACGCCAAGGATATATTCGTCGCCGCCGCCGTCTTTCCTGCGTTTCCATCCGTCGCGCTGTATCTCGCTATGGTTTGGTGCGGGCAGGCGCGCCTTGCGCAGTGCATTCGCGAGAGATCCGAAGCGATGGCGGATGTGTCTGGGACATGGCAGGTCCGGGCAGCGTTCGATAAGCCGGTTCGAGATCCGGCCCTTGGCGGCATGAAGCCGCTGTAGCCCCCTGATGACCGCAGCCCCCGTCCAGTATCTTCCGTTGTTCCCAAAAAACATCCTGGTCTTGGGATCGTAGCCCGCAGCGGCGTAGGCAGCACAAAGCGAGCCAAAGTGGCGATCGACGGTGTCCGCAGACGGAGCACCCTTTGTGCTGTTGAGTAGCCGTTGGGATAGGTGCCCGTTTCTATCAAGCAATCTCTTCAGTGAGGCGAGAATCTTCTCATTGTCCCAAGGGCGATTGCCGACGGCCAGACGCTCCTGCGCCTTGCGGAATTGTGCCGGCGGCACGATCGGTTCGAATGCCTGAAAACGCGCCCAAGCCGATTCCGGATTCTTTATCGCGCGGCCCTGCAATCTCTTCGTCGTGACATTGTAGGTCATCCGTCCCACGCAGAGCTCGCTGGCAAGAATCCTGTGAATGGTCGTCTCCGAAAGGGCCTTTGCGCCGTAGCCCTTCACGCCCGCCTTCGCCAAACGCCGAGCGATCTCATAAATGGACAACTTGTCACGTAAATACAGTCTGAATATGCGCCTGATCACCTCAAGTTCTTCGGCCGGACCCGGGACCACCACCACCTTGTCATGGCTGAGGGCCTTGTACTCGCCTCGCTTCAGGACCTGTCTCGGGTTTCGCTTGGCGTCCACGAGCAGCCGCCTGAAACCGTAAAGCAGCCCGCCGCCCTGGCGGAAGCCCAGTAGCGCTTGCTGCCGATGCGCTCGCGACAGTTTTGCGGAAAGCTCGCGGCTGTATTCGCTCGCCATGACCCGCTTCAGGTGCTTGACGATGGTTGTGATGGGAGCGACATCCTCCCCGAACGGCTCGCCGCAGTAGACGACACGCACGCCGGCCTGTCGGCACAGGAACTCGTAGTGAGCGGCCTGGTCGGGATTCTGGAACCGGCCCCAGCGGCTGACATCAAGAACGAGGATGACATCAAAGGCGCGCGGCGTCGCAAGCGCGTCGCTGAGCAGCTGTTTTAGCGCGTCTCGGCCTTTTAGTGACAGGCCGCTCTTTCCGGCGTCGATGTAGGATGCGACCACGGCATAGCCGTGCTGCTTGGCGTATTCGGAAATCGCGTTCTGCTGATTTTCAGTCGAGTAGATCTGATTCTCAGATGACATGCGTAGGTATTGCGCCGCACGCATCTGGCCGTCGAAGGTCGGTGTGCTCATCATGCGTAACGACGGAACATGTCCATCTCCCGATGTGACGCATTGTACCTGCATCCTATCCCGTGTTCTGCCTAAAGTTGATTGCCCGGGATAAGTTGCTCCGAATAAAGCCACGACCTCGTATTCTCTCCCGATATGATATGCACGGCCATTGGAAATGTCCCACATCGTGTCCGGTTGGGGCAGGTGGTTCTCGCACGTTGCGGGCCACCAGCTCTCATAGCTTCGGCCATCGGTAAGGATGACTGTCCTTCGCGACACCGACCAAATGCATGTGCGGTAGAAATGATCTGGGCTCGGTGACGCCGATGCCGGCTTGAATCGAAATCGCTTCGAATGAGAGCAGTTGCGACGCTATATCGTCCGACGAGAAACCCGGTCGTGGACAGGCCTCCCTGCCATTGTGATGCGTTCACTGTCGACAAGTTTGTCTCGATGTCAGGTAAGCTCCAGCTAAGGTTTATCGCCGGGTCACGGTAGGGCGGCAGCCATTTTGCGCCTGCACTTGGTTACTTCGAGGGCCTTGCTCGACCAGGCGGCTAATCGCTTCGAACCGGGATGGAAGTGCCTCATCACACCGGCCCCCGGCGCTCTACCAGTCCGTCGAAAACATTCGCTGATCCCTGCAGGACGAGCGTCGCAATCGACAAGATCGCGAACGGGAAGCAGAGCAGTGCGGCTTGCCACCACTCCCAGTGCCAGCCGTGATACGCCCCATAGAATGAAACAGCTGCCGCTACGATCGAGCCGAGCGGTGCCAAGGCGAGAATCAGGAAGTTGATCAGGCCGACCACGAACCCGAAGCCGAGCCAAAGCTCAATTCCCTCGAAATATGCGGCAAGCTACACAATTCCGAGGGTCAAGTAGCCGATTGGAAGAATCGGCATCTGCAACTCCGCTCGAAGCAAGACCCTCGGCTGGTTGAGGAACCTGTGATGACCCCAACCGAAAGTCGAATCTAAAGTGCATACGAATCGCACCGCAGCCGCCCCGCGGGGCGGCCTTTTCATTTCTGGAGTGAGGCGTCACTCTGGAGCTGGCCTTGTCTATCACGCCGTTCGCCCACCTCGTTCATGACATTCCCCTGCACGACCACACTGGCAAATGAGGGCGACGTCGAAGGCGGATAGCCGAGTTCGCCGGCGCCACCGTCAATGACGGTCAGGCCTGCTTTTCCGAACGAGAGGCGTTCACCCGGCGTCAGCGCGGGATCGCGTGGCTGGCTGCAGGGCCCCTGATGTGGCTCGCGCCGAGCGGGATGGCCGTCGCATCATCCTTGCAGATCGTGACGAGCTAAGTGATGTCGGCTGCCTCCAGCTTTGTCTGCCGCCGGTGATCGGACCACTGTCGCTGGCTTGAAGCTGTGAAGGAACGTTCTCGTCATAGCGCCAGCGACCGTTTTAGATCGTCGTGCTCGAAGGCGCTGGCCATGCGGTTGATTTCGGCCGAGCGGGCGCCGACCGCCTTAGCGGCTTCGCGCCAGGTTGCCGTTACGCTCGCGACTTCTTTGATAATCGTGCGGGCCTGCGGCAGCGTGAGTGCGAAGAACTCCGATGCGGCCTCCAGCAGGTCGAGCGAGCAAGTGCCCTCGTCCAGATCGATGTTCGTCGACAACACGCGGGCCTTGAGATCAGTTGGAACGGGATTGAGGTCGTATGCCGGCGAGAGAGACCATCCTGCCTTTCCCAGCCACAGGAAACCGTGGTTGCGGAGGTGATCGTCGACATTTGAGATCAGCACGTTGAAGACGACACGCTGATAAAGGGCATGGGCATCCGTTTTCCCTTGTGCGCCGTGTTGAGCAAGGGCATCGACGATCTCCGGATAACTGCCGCGCTCTCCGTCTTTGGCGCCCATCATCGCCATCGCCGACAGGAACGGGATGCGGATCGCACCCTCACGATCGAAGCGCCGCGACAGCATGACCGGCTTGCCGCCGACGTCGATCAGTTCGTGCTGCGGAGTGGCGATACCTGCCTGGCCAGCGAGCCGCAGTGCGATCTCCTTCCCAGGTCTCCATGCTATAGTCGTCGGTCTCCTTCGGGAATTTGGCGATGGAGAGGTGACCATGCTGGTCAATGACTGAGGCCTTCGGACGCCCGCCGCCGAGCGAAGAGCCGGGGGCAAAGATGAGTTGGAGCTCCTCATCTGTTTCTTCATCCCGGAGAAGCCGCTCGGTGATTTGGAGCAACCGGCCGAGTTCGATCAGGGCAGGCACGCCGGCCCGGGTCGGCGCCTGGAAAACACGGTCGCCGACCCAGCGGAAACGGAGCGCGCCTAGCCGGCTCTCGTCGGCGACGCCCAGCAGATAGTCGCTTTCCGCGAGGGTGCGAACGGCACGGCCCTCGTGTTCGGCGAGGCGGCGCTCGGCGCGCTGCATGAGGCGGCGGCCCCAGGTGTCCGGCGCCGAGTCGCCAATGGAGCCAAAGATGGCTAATCGGGCGGGAGGAGCGAATGCGCCGCGTGTCAGTGCAAGTGCCGGCTCCAGCGAGAAGCGGTCCGGATCCTCAAGCCATGCAGCGTCGTACTCGAAGAGGATGGTCTCCGCGCCTCTGACGCGATTGCTCCTCGCCAACCCTATCGGGCGCGTGCGGCCGTCCAGATCGATGTGCACCTCGAAGTCAGCCATCGTGGGATGGTCCGGTTGGCCGCTTGAGGTGGACGTGCTTGGGAAGGTGCGCGCTGGCGAGGGCTTGGCCGACGCTGTCGTTGCTGATGTCGGCGACCTGACCCAGGCCGTCGAGCAGGCCGAGCGCCTGCAGCACGCCAGCGTAGATGCCGATGCCGACGCTGGTATCACCAGCTTCGACCCTCTGCAGGGTCGACCGGGACGTGAAGGCGCGCTCGGCCACGACCGCCATCGGCAACCGTCGGCGTCGACGGGCGTCATGGATGTCCGCCCCAAGCTTGCGTAGCGCGCGCCTTACCGCAGCAGGAGGATTGTGTGGAGTAGGCATTGTTGATGTCTTCCTGCTTCAAATTCGATGAATATGTAGCACGAAGATCACAATTTTCCTAGATGGTCGAAGCGCAACCTCAGCAATGATTGGAGGTGTATTTGTACCGCAGTCGCGACGGCGCGACTTGGACAATTTGGACGTTCGCAATCGCGGTTACGATGGCTCTCACATCGCAGGCTCGCTGGGCGTCCGTCAATCTAAGTGACGCGCCACCTGTCTCCGCCAGGATTCGATCGACCGGCAACTCTGGTGCGAGGGCGCGGCCTCGGTCGAACGCTCCCGCAGCACAACTTGCGTTTGATGACGATGACGCACGAGCATATGTAGCCGGCGACTCTGGTGCGTGATGAACGGGACGCGCCAATGCCAGCGTTCATCGGTTATCCAAACAGCAGGCGCGAGCGCCTCAGTTGCCGTTGTCAAGTAACGCGTGTTCAGATATCGGGCCTTGGAATACTACAATTCACCAAAAGCAAAACCCGCCACAGACCACCCTTCGTGGTCTGACTCTCATCCACCTTCGGCAAATATTACACGCCAACAGGTTCGACGATCGTGCACCGACCACGTCTGAGCAGATCGCCTTGCTTGCCTTGTTGGGTCGTCACGAGGTTGAAATTGGCCGGACCATCCAGAAAAGGAAGATTCACGCCCTTTTCACCGTCCGTAGCCTCAGCTGCGATCAGTGAGAGGGCGAGGGCGCGCCAGCCCAGTTCCATCGGCTTCGCATAAGTCGAGGCGATCTTGGGCGTCCCGTCGGGTGAAAACTTCCAGGTGATGACGTACTCTTCGTGTGGTCGATTGTCGCGGTGCCTGGACCACGAAAAGAAAGCGTATTCGCTTCGGCCGGCTCCTCCAGCAGCGCCCCAGGTTCGGGGGACCAAGTGCGCTACTTTCGCGACCTTGGAAGTTTGTTCTACGCTTTCAGCCGTTTTGTGCTCGCCAACTCGACTTGACTTGATGCAGGAGAGGGTTGTCGTTTGCGCGAACACTACAGCTTGTGGCGGTTAGGTCAGCCAGACAGAGCAGCAAGAAGCCCAGACAGAGCAACAGCGCGCGTTTTCCAACCATCTCCTGCTGCCCGGATCCATCCGTTCTGTCTCGAGGCCTTTCCTGAAGGAGGCCATAGTCACGCTGTTCACAGCGTTGAAAGTTAGCGGCAACGTGACGGAGGCGCCCACCGGTATCCGGTCGAGTCGACGCGGCCCCTGTCTATGTCACGCGCCGCTAACCTCAGTGGCCGGCCACGGCCATGCTTGAAGGAGGGAGGGCCCCCAGGCACGTCGACGGCTAGCATTCTTCGTGCCAGCCGATGGTCAACTGTTCGCAACATGTTTGTGTTGGCCTTGTCACGCCGTTTTTCGCCAGAGTGGAGACATCGGCTGGAGCACTGGCGATGGCGCCGTCCGGCGATCCTCTCGGGGCATTAGCTGGACAAGGCAAAAACGAGCATTTGCACGTCATTCGGAGGCTTGACAGGGAATGTGCAGCGGGCCGCTCGATCATCGCGTTGCGAAGACGACCAATCGAACAGTTGGGAACACGACATGCGCAAAGAAGGTAGCGAGCGTTACCGGGATGCGGATCGGGCGAAACCGCTACACCATTGTTATTTTCGCTATCGCGCGCGACCGGAAGCCCTGCCTGCGGTGTGCCGAAAAACTTAGGCGAGATCCCAAATGGCTCGAGACAGCGCCGACTTCTTGAACTCGCGCCTTCCGCGGCTTATTGAAGGCTCTAATCTTGCCTCTCCCGTGAGAACCTCTTTCGAACGCCATGCTGCCCATGTTCTGCTGTATCTACGAGCCGGTGGCATATGGTGCGGCCATCCGGGACGAAGGCACTGGGAGCGCGGAGGTGCAGTCAGGACGATGCACACAATTGGCTGCGCGCTCGTCGCGCTCGGGGCGCGCTGATCGAGTTCGAGTTCGTCAGACGATAACGGCGCTCCGGCCTGACCCGGCCGGCGCGAGTAAGGCGGCCTTCTATTTCGTGACGAGCAAGTGCTGACGCTGGGCGTCTCGCGCTTATCCCTTCTTTAACCTCAGTAAATCGGGAGGGCGTTCAAAAACCGCGGCCTCCCTCGCCGGAGTATAGTCATGAGCAGCCAGACTGACCGACACATGCACCTCGCGGCCTTTTGCGGTCAGCCTGGCAATCACACTTCCTCCTGGCGCCACCCGCTGGCCGCGACCGCCTCGATACTTGAACCTTCCTTTTACCAGGAGATCGCGCAAATTGCGGAGCGTGGACTGTTTGACGTCGTGTTTCTTGCTGACATTCTGGCTTTGACCGAACCAAAATCAGCCGCTGGGGCACGAGAGGTTTTGCATGAGGTACCGTTCCGGATCGATCCCTTCGCAGTCCTGCCTATCATGGCAGCCGCAACTGAAAAGTTAGGTCTCGCAGCGACTGCCTCCACCTCCTATAACGAGCCGTTCAGCATCGCCCGCCGCTTCGCCGCGTTGGATCATCTTAGCCACGGGCGGATCGGCTGGAATGTAGTGACTACCGCAAGCCAGCCGGAAGCACGTAATTTCGGTCGGGAGACAAATCCCTCTCATGCAGCGCGCTACGCGCGAGCCACAGAATTCGTAGATGTGGTAAGAAAGCTCTGGGGCAGCTGGCAGGATGACGCGCTGATAGGCGATAAGGCGAGCGGTGTTTATGCCGATCGAGCGAAGATCGCTACTGTCGACCATGCCGGCGAATATTTCAATGTCCGGGGCCCGTTGAACTTGCCAAGGCCTCCACAAGGTCATCCCGTTCTGTTTCAGGCAGGAACTTCCGACGTCGGCAGGGATTTCGCAGCAAGAACGGCAGATGCCGTCTTCTTGGCGGCCCAAACCCGGGACGAGGCAGCAGAAGCGCGTGAAGCAATTCGTTCGCTGTCCGAACGCAATGGACGCTCTGCGTCAGACATTCGGTTCCTACCAGGGGCGCTGATCTTCGTCGGCCGGACATCCGACGAAGCAAAGGAGAAACAAGCAACGCTCAACGATCTGCTGACGCCACACGCAGGCATGGCACTGCTCAGCGAGCTCCTGGATACCGACCTCTCGGAATTTCCAGCGAACGGACCGCTCCCCGAGCTCGACATCAACGCCGTCACAGGCATCAAGAGCCGCTATCAACTTCTCAGGGCGCTCGCAGATCGCGACGGCCTGACCTTGCGGCAGGTCGCCGAGAAGGTCGCGAGCGGAGCCGGGCACAGGATAGTGGTTGGCGATCCCGCGGAAGTGGTTGATCAGCTCGAAGATTGGTTCGTCGCCGGAGCGGTCGATGGCTATACGATCATGTCTCCGTATATGCCGCAGGGTCTGACCGATTTTGTCGATCTGGTCGTCCCGGAGCTACAAAAGCGCGGCCTATTTCGAACACAGTATCAAGGCCGGAGGTTGAGAGATCATCTCGGCTTGAAGCGACCGGCTCACCCACTTCGATAAAGTGCGGTTGTTCACGATTGCCTCCGAACGCGGTTCCTCTGGATTGAGACGCCAAGTTCGATTTCGTCTTTGTTGATCGTCAGCGAGGTATCAACACAACAGCGAACAAAAGGTTTCAACCCGTTTCTTTCGTTGTGCCGCTCAGAGGCTGCGTTCGAGCTTGATGTTGTACTCGCGGACTTTGCGATAGAGCGTCGGCTTTGAGACTTTCAAGACATCGGCGGCACGCGTCATGTTGAGTTCAATGCAACGAGTGTTCGTCGGACGATGTCCCGCTCATAATCCTTCAGCGGCCGCAACACGATTACACGATTATGCGACCATGACGCCCGGCCCCTGCGCCAAGGCATCTACCCCTGTGGCAGTCCTGTCGCATTTGTGGTTGTGCGACAATGCGATTTTACGATTCATCGTGAACGCGACTATGCGATTCTGCGATGATGGCAGGAAATCGACGTGGACACGCATCGGTGCCGCGTGGCCGAATGAAGACGGCAAGGGATTCAACATCGTGATCGCGCCGGGCGTTGCGGTCTCAGGAAGGATCGTCTTGCGCGAGCCGAAGCCGCAGACCGACCGGGAGAGCGATTAGATGGTCGCTCCGATAGCCCGAAGACCAGCTTGTCCTGGAAGGTGCGATTGACGTCCGCGAGAGGCGGAATTCCCGCAGCGCTTTACGGCCGCGCTCATCCTGTTTGCGAAATGCTAAGGCTCTCCGACCGGAGAGCCTTTTTGAGTTGAGCGTGCCCTGCGGGCCGGGCTCTAGGCTTCGCCCGGAGCCGGTCGTCTCCGCCCATTCGGGTCACGATCCCTCACGCAAGGTATATTGAACCCTTCGCCGGAGGCACTCGGTCACGCCTTTGCCTGCGGCATCGCTGTCACTAAGGCGCGCGCCGGGTGCCTTTTTAGACCGGTCTCAGGGCCGGAGAACGGTCCTCGCCTTGCTGCGGGCCATACTCCTTTTTTTCTTCGGCCCTGATCGACACGATGAAACTGTTCGAGGAATAATCCCGAATCCGGCATTTGCGTAGGTCTTCGTTCGGCGGCGTCCGAGTGGCTGCCGACTACCCGGTCATTAAATCTCTAATTAATCAACGTTTTTTGGCCGATCGTGGCTGAAAAGCTCTAGTTTCGCGCGGAATCGACGCTTACCTTCAAATTCTGAGTCAGAGGCCGGTCGAAATGCCGAAATCACATCAATTGTTCGAGTAGCGACTCCACGCCTCGCGCTTCGTCGACGATGTGGGTAATTGAAAGCCTCAACGGAGGGATACTGTCCGAGCTTCATGCCGCCATAAGAACCGACAGAGCACGTCGGCACGGCGACTATTTTCAACCCTCGCGTAAGAGCCTTCCTAAGTAGAAGGGGTCCCGAGCTGCGCAAACTTTAGTCCACCTCAAGAATCATTTCGACTTCGACCGCGGCAAGGAAGCGCCGCCACGCCTAGCGAGGAGCGGGCATCTCTGCCAATTGATTCCCCGAACGCATCGACCATCAGGTCGGAATATCCATTGACCACCTTGGCTTGGTCAGCGAACTCATCGGCCGAGTTCACCATGCCGACCACCTGACTACGCGTTTCACCCGATCGAGGCTACCATGATCAGGCCGGCCTGCCGTGCAGCTTCATAGCCTTGTTCGACGGCCAGATCCCGGCCGAGATTACCCTTCGGCTCGCTTAAGACACTACCGGCCATGAACAAGAGATTGCCACTTGAACCGCGTTGACAAAGCTGTCGACCGTCGCCGCAGCAGCCGGCAGTGTGATGTTCTTCTCTCTCAAGCGCGCCTCCGCGCTCGACGAATTCGCTGCCTGCGCACCCTCAAATGCGGAAGCTAAGATCACCAAACAAAAGGCGATATACCCGCAAAATCTTCATTAAGCGCTCCCGCACTTACCTATGAACGTACATCTCTAAAGTGGCCCTACGAGCAGTGATACCGCAGTTCGCGTCTGTTTCAAGCATGCCCAACTCATCGTTCGTGCGCTCCTCGCAACCAAATCATCTGCATCATTGATGAAGCAGACGCTCAGACGATCACGTATCCAGCAACGGTGTAAGAGCGATCAAAAACGCGACTTCCACCAGGTTTGGTCTACGTCCTCGTAAAGAAATCCCAGCCAGTCACTTCATGAAAGTGCCAGTCGGCCCCCACGTAGTACATCGTCCATCGAGTTGGAATCGTGTCACCCGCTATACGGCCATGCCAGATCGTCATTGTTCTGCAGGTCGGAGCTGTAGATGAGGTCCAATTGACGTAGAGGTATATTCTGTTCGCCGTAACGTTTCCCGCTGCAGGGTACGGATATCCCTGGCACGAAAATCCCGCCGCGCTATTCACATACGCTCCCGTGAAGTCTCCTGTTGGTGCGTCTAGCGTCGGTACCGAAAGCACGGAGCCCTCTGATTCACCTACGTAGAAGGGACTGGCAGCTGCGCGTGCGCCCGTAGCGATACGATGGCAAGGAGCAGCAACGCAAACAAGCGCGTCATCATAGTGTTCTCCTCGGCCGCTTCAATAAAGCCAGCTCGGTTATTGATCCGGCTCATGAAGAACTGGTGAGCTGCCCGAGTATCTCCCCCGGCGTTCCGCCCAACTCCGACAGGACTGATAGCGTGAGGCTTACAGTCATCCTCGCTCGCACGAGCTTGCCACTAACGATCGGTGGTCACCAAGCGTTAAATTTCAACGGAATTCACCGACGAGATCTGGTGGTTGACATGGCAAGTTCGCGATTTCAACTTGGTTGCCGGAGCCTTAGCTGCCATTAATTGCTAACGATGCTTGGGCATCATTACTACGGGTGGATCACGCACGAACGCGACCACGTCCTTTGGACCGCACTCACGAATGAATCTCGCCTTGGTGTCCCGCTCAGCTATATGGGGTGTCCCGCTCGGCTATATGGGGCTCAATTGCGACCGCGAATCCAAAGTACTATGTCGCTCGATCCAATTACGCGTCTTGGATAGTATGGGTTTATCGTTCCAGCTAACATCGTAGTCAAACGTGCAGGAGGACTGTTCAGCAGTTCGCTAGCAAATTGTTTTGCGTCAGCCTCGCTCGGAAAAGTTCTGGTTTCTCGAATGGGATATCGATTTGGCCGCTTCGATTGATTAAAGGAAACATACCAAGTGTGTCGTAGCCATATCCGTTTCGTGCTCATCGGCCGATGATGACTTTATGTCCAAGAACCGACCGACGCATGCGATGTAGCCAAGTCGGTACAGCGTTTTCACTGACGATCGATAACCAACGAGGTCGTAGCGCCACCACCCGGTCAGTTGCGATTATTAGTAGTGATTGTGTGCGACAATTGTAGGGATTTGAACCCGCACGTTCTTGTAGTTGACCAGCGCAGCGTTCTCTTGGCCGAATCGCTCTCGCAAACCGACTTATGCCGGTCGCAACGCTTGAACCGCGATTGAAAGGCAGGAGAGCCAAACTATGTCTCCATTAGAAGCAATCGCCCGTTGGCTAGAAGCCCAGGACCTGGATACGCAACTGGAGGTCGCCGCATTGCGACATTCCTGCTCTTCGGGGAACGTGCCGAGCTTATACGTGGTACGCCGGACCAGCTCGAAACTCTTCAACGCTGGTTAACCGCCCCAAAGTTGGATTCGCGGGCCGCCGCAAGCCCGTGCTCTGACTTTCCGGGTTATCTTCGAGTACTTTGCGGAGGGTGGAATTGCAAACGACGGATGGAAGCTGAACGCGACGGCAAGTATGCGGCTGAGCGCAAGGCGCAAAGGAAGCTACAACTATTGCCGGCCCGAAAGGAGAACTGCTTTCGTGTTGCGAAATCTTGGAATGGCTTGGCTGCAACTTATTTAACACGCCGGGCTCTTATCGGAGCGCCGGCGATCCTCACAATCGTGGGCGCCGGCTTACAAACCGAAGCCGTTATCAAGGTCTTGCTTGCGCCGGCCTCGCTTGCAATTACGCTGGCGCTGCTGCTGATGCTGCTGCGGATCCTGGTACTGCCGACACGTATCCAACTAATGAAGCCTATGCGGCGCTTGAAGAGGAGGCGAAGCAGCGCCGCAGGGCCGAGGCCATGGTGAAGCGCTTCAGGAGATCGAGGCCCACGAGGCTCAGATCCGACAAGCGCAGAAGATGGAAGCTATCGGCCAGCTCACCGGCGGCGTCGCGCACGACTTCAACAACATCCTGTTTGTGTCCTTTGACATTCTTCTATGTCCTAGCACAATTGCCTCACCTCGCGGAAGCGGTCGCCGACGCTGACGACGGCCAAGCCTAACCATCTTGGCAGTTGGGTTATTGGCGAACGCTCTATGCGCGGCGCGCCGCCCGGCGGGGCGCGCTGTTTCTCATGTCGGGCACCGCCTTGATGCTGAGAGGGAGAGGTCGGCCGGAACGAGTCTGAGCCGGCGCGGTCCGAGAGAGAGCGCCGGCCTACTCGCCCGTTCCCGCTCTAGCCGATCTCGCCCGTCCGCGCGTTCCCGAGGGCGCCAGCATCATAATCGCTGCGGCTAAGCAGCTCCTGCCGTATCTCGAACGTGGCCGACGCATCGAAAGCGCTATCTTGCGCGCCCGCAATGGAAGCGGCCTTCGGCGCATCCCGATGCGAGGGCGCCTGGAATTGGAAGATGGCCTATGACGCTTGCGAGGTCCCATCGTCCTGCCTCTGCGCAAATCCGGAAAGGCGCTTTTCCGTAAAGCCGGCTCTGCGGCTTCACAACTTTCCGCTTTGGGCAAGATCGCAGGCCTTCTACCGACCCACACGCGCCGCAATGCCGAGAGCGAGACTTTCCAGCAGTTCTCGACGCCGATCCCGCTCGGCCTGGCTGCTCTGACCGCGGCCGCGATTACGGCAGCGGATCGCGTGCTGGGGGCCGTCCGCAGGCACCGGGCTGCTCGTCATCCTCGCCGAGATCGCCGGCGGCTCGGCTGAACGAATTGGCCGAGACCCGGGCCAGGTTGCTCTCTTCCCTCGTTCCGGCCATTTCCGTCACGCGCTTCGATGCGGTCCAAATCGACGATCGATCCCGCCATCGTGCCGAGGGTCGTGCTGATGAACCCGCCGTTTTCGGCGATGCCGAGCGTCTCCCGCCGCGTGGCCGACACTGCGTACCGCCACATCGCCTCAGCGCTTGCCCGTCTTGCTGACGGCGGCCCGCTGGTCAAGTTCCCCGGCGCAAACTTCTCAGCCGAAGCCCGGCCTGGCGCGGCGCATTCGCCCGATTGCACGAACGCGGCCGCATGGTGTTCACCGCCGCGATCGCCGGTGCGGTCTACGTATCAAGCACGGCACCACGATCGAGACGCGCCCCACCGTCATCGACAAGGTGCCCGTCGATGACCCGCGGGCGTTCCCAGAGCCGCCGGGAATGGCGCCCGACGTTGTGACTCTGCTCCGCTGAACCACGTTCCACCTCACCTGAGTATTGCATCAACCGGCGCGCTTCCCATGTTAGCGTCGCCGGCGCCGCACACCGCGCGTAGCTATCTCGCACGGGCGGCCGCGCAGTCGGCTAGCCTCGCTCGCCATCGTAGCGGCTGCGATATTCGTGCAATGAATTCGGTTACCCTGTTCGATGGCGCCGGAATTGCAGAGGCCTGCTAGCGCATAGGCAGTGCCTGCGGAGCGCAGCAAGATGGATGGTTGGATAGTGACAGTCGCTCTTTTCAAGAAAGATAGCGACGACGACGAAGAATATAGGCACGTAACATACGTGGTAGCCGTCGCTGACCCCTCAGAAGCGGTGAGGAGGACCGTAGCAGACTGCGGCGCAAAGGCCGCAATGCTCAACTGTCCAATCGAAAAGGAGCAGTTGCAAAGGCTCGGCTTGGAGCCGGGTGAGCTGATGGCGATACATGATGACGAGATTGATCCGATCCCCTTACGTCCCCGGCGTCATTAGCAGCGCGTCTGGTTCCGTCCAAACCGCGTCGGGTTAACGACATGTATGTGCGGCCCACACCTTACAGCACATCGGTTCCCTTCGTTCTCTGACTGGCACGCGGGTTGCTGAGCCAGGTATGGCTTGGTCGCTTGTTGAATGACCCTCATGAGGGCCAAGCCTGTTCGCGCGGCGGGCGTGCGGGCGGCCGTCAGCACCGTCCGCACGTCTTGCGCATATTGCACGTCGCCGCTGTGCTCTGTCGTGTTCGTGCCGTTCTGGCATGCGAGTTGCTGAGAGGCTTATCGGCTTGGCTGTTCTTCCCGCAACTCAAGACAGACCAAGCTTGGCGTAGCAAACTCAGCGCGGATGGTTCCTCCAGACGCCCGCGCGCTTTTTTCGGAGCCGCAAGCCACATGGTCTTCGGCAACAGGGGCGCTGTGGAAATCGTCCGTGACTCGTGAAGAGGGCTTGGAGATCGCGATAGCATCGCTCAAACAATGGTCCGAATGGAGGGCCAAAACGAGCGTCGTACTTGCGGCGATTACCGAGGCTCATGGCGACTAGGCCGCCACTATGGTCGAAGCTCTCTTCACAAGGAGCGTGCTGCAATGGACAGGCTCAAATTCATTCCGGCCTTCGAGGCGGCTATTCGCTCCGCCGATCCCGCCAAGCTCGCCGCACTCCGAGATACCATCCGCCAGCGTGGAGGCCCTGACGAATTCGCGCTGGCGACCACTGAGCTTGTACGGAAACATCCACTCACGCTTTTTAGGCTGATCAAGATCATCTCCGACGCCGCGCATGAGGAGCATCGCCCATGAGCATCAACCCCGCCCGAAACCACACCATTCTCATCGCCGACGCGGCGGTATCTCTCGTCACTGTGGCTTGCGCAGCATGGCGGCTATATGTGCGGGCAAACAGAACGACCGAAGACATCGACCAAGGCGAAATACGCGCGCGATGGCCGATGCCATCCGTCTTTGATGGCCTGATGCGCTCAGTCCAATTGCGCCGTATTGACTGAGGTCCGCCGCCATGTCGCCGCTCATCATGATCGTCGCCTGGACGCAACTAAGCGTTTTAGCTACGATCAACATCACTGCTCAGCCCTCAGACAATATGGACGAGTGCCGGAAGATGGGCGAGGCAACGATCAAGGCCGCCACTGTGAAGCCCGGCTTTTCGGCCGCCTATGTCTGCCACGACACGACCCTTCAGCGAGGATTATCGGGTGCATTAGGCGTGGTCGCCTACCAGCAAGAGGATGGCGGAATAACGATCCTAGAAGGGTACATGTCGACGCTGTCGGACTGCAAGGTTGCTGGAACGGTAGCGGCCGGCAGCAAAGTTGTTCCCGGCTCAACGGCCTGGGCGTGGGCTTGCTACGACCTCGCAAGCTTTCGACGGTAGGCGATCAACGTGTCAGTCTTCGCCGCTTATAGCGCGCATCATCCACGGATGAACGCCGAGCGCATCGTTGATGCGACGACAAGATCAATTGTCGGGTTCTCCGATTGCCTCTCGAGGCTGTCTATCTATGAGCGGTCAATCCGGGCGAGGCGAGCCAGTTTCTCTTGCCTGATAGAATCTGAGCCGCCGCACATTCAAGCCAGTAGCGCACGAGCTTTCCTGCGCCAGAGCATGCCATCCGGACACGTCATTAAACCACAGGCTATAGCCTCACCCGCCACAAAGCCTTCCCAGCGGCCCGAAGGGTCGCGATCAACACGAGCACGCTATCCAAGATGCGGAGTGGTGCGCGGAGCGTTGCGGGTTTTCATTTTGCACCCGTGACGAAGTCCGATCTTGCTTGCATGATCTCGCGCCGCAGTTTAAGCAGCTCGGACCGTTGGCAGGCCCTCCGGGTTTTCGGCTCGGTCCAGCCGTCGCGATCTCACCATCGGCATTGCACTGTCGATGAGGTCGCGGCTGCATCCGCGCTCGATACCCCAATCGAAAATCGACGACCGAAAACCGTGCACGGTGACATCTTCGCCGCCGTGAGCCCTAAGCGTGCTGAGCAATGCGGCGCCACGTCGCGATGATCGGCAATCAGTTTCCGGGCTTCGGAGACCACACAGCTGCCATCGGCGCGCGAATGATCGCGATCCCATTCCGCGTGTCATTCGAAGGTCGCGAGGATGCCGAGTTGACGGCGAAGCTCCTCACGGAGTTGCCCGGCATCCTCAACTTTGCTCTTGATGTTGGGACAGCCTGCGCGAGACGGGTAAGTTCATGGTTCGCATAAGCATCCGAGGACGCCAAACGACCGATTTTCAACTCGAACAACCGGGTTCGCGGCTTCGTCGCCGATCGGTGCGAGGTCGGGCCAGAGCTCATGATATCGAAGGATGATCTCTTCGACGCCTACACGCGTTACTGCATCTCGGCTCGCGCGTTCACACTCTCGCGCAATGTGTTCTTCACCAAGCTCAATACAGCGGTTATCACCTTGCAGGATGCACAGGCGGGTAACGACAGTGACCGCGAGCGGATGATCGCCGCCATCGGACTGCGTGACTTCGACGACCATCACGAAGAGGTTTTGGTTTGATCAGAACCTCGTCGGGCTTGGCATCCCGCTCGAAGACGCGATCTTGCGTGACCCGATCACCGGCAGCGACGTCGAAGCCATCGACAACGAGTTCCCTGGCTGGAGCGCTTGATCCGCCTGTGCCGCGCGTTCCCGGGCCCGGAGGGCCACGGGGGTCGGGGCACGCGCCGCGTAACGCTTCCTCAATTGCTGACATCGTGCCCGTTGCGAGCCCAAGGGCCTCGGGAGCCGCCATGCCGCCAGAAGCTATCGAACCGATCTCGTTCAAAGAGGCGAACCGATACTCCGATCTCGCCGCGATCGGGCCCGAACGGTAATTGCCTCGCAGCGCACGGATTCGCTACCGGACAAGTTCTGTCGAATGTCTCGCGCGTGATGCCATCCCGCTCGGCCCACAGCTAGCGCTGTCGGTGCAAATCCTACGGGAATCGACGGATTCAGATAGTACTATGTGCTGGATGGCGGTGAAGGCGTCGGTGCCGCTGTGATGATGTTCGAGGATCGCGAAAGCGGCGATGCAGCGAACAAAAAGGTCTTGGAGTTCGTTCAAGCGAGTCCGCATGACCTCAATCTTGGAGACCCCGAAATTGTCGCGGGGGACAATGGTGAATATTCAATCTGACCAGTAGCGTGCGCCTTTCCATGGAGCAACCCGTCATGGCGCCGAACCGATAAGCTCCGTACTGAGAGCCCTAAACACTAGATTAATTCAGCCGCAGCTGGAATCCTCTACCTGTGCGCAAATCCTTGGAAGTGAAGATGGAGAAAAGCTGCGCAAAGGGGCGAAGGTCAGCTCTGAATTGAATGACGAACCGCGGCAAACATGCGGTAGAAATTCTTGGTCTTGGATAAATCGCGGCTCCTGCTTCACGCAATGCTCGGCACGAGAGCACGGAGCAGGGTGTCAACCGAGTTTGTTGAAATGCGTGGCGCTAGATTGACGAGATGGTGAACTGTGGGTTTGAACCTCGGCATTCCCTGAGCTAGGTGGGATTTTCGGTTCCGTCGGGATTTCTGGAATATACCCCAGCTGCCGCTATAGGGCGGCTACCGGCAGGCGGGCGTAATCCCAATCTCACAGTCGACTCACTCAGCTCGGCCCACGCGTTGCCCGACCGCGAGACCGCGGTCGGACAAATCTCAAACAGCCCATTCTTGAGCGATGGCGCTGCCGTGTCTATTATGGCCCACGCCAAATCAAGCGGTGTGTTCGTCAGCGCTCGATGGGCGGAAGCGTCCTCTCGTTCCCGGTTTTCCTCGACGGCGGAAGCAGTCGCCCTTGTCGGCCGTTATAGGCAAGTAGGCGCAGAGCTCTCGATCGATACTGTTACTCAAGGGGCCTATTTGCGGTTATACTCACAGCCGCGCCGTGGTGGTGGTGGAAGGCGAAGCCGTCAGACTTCTATCTCACGGAGCCCACCGCCATTATCATCCTCGGACCACCGCTCCCTTTACTCGTCATCGGCTTGGTCTGTTGGCTGGTGTTCATGCTTGCCGCCTCTGCGCTCCCGGTCTTCGTTGGCATGACGATCGCCATGTTGGGCTTCCATACCGGTGCCGGCTTGCTCGGAGGCGTCGCAATTGGTCTCGTGGCAGGCGGACTAACCTTCGGTGTCACCCAGCTTGCGCTCGCTCTCGCGCTATGGGCTTGGGAAGCTCGGTGTGCCCCGGCTAGAATTATTCGGCGCGGGCCTTGCAACCAGCCTCGTTAACTGTGGGGATGTTTTTTTCTAGTTTGGTGGTTCGTCAGAGTGCGGCGCACGTTTCGTGACTATCATTTGCTTACGCATGCTCTGTCCTTCGATTGGCCTCTAATGCGGCAGCTGATAATCGTGGGGGCCGATCTCAATAGCCTCTCTGATCGGCTATGGTGCAACCTCGGCCGCGGCTCTCCTCGCGGACCTGGTCAGCACTACCGCACTTTCCGCTCATAAGATCGCGCTTCAGGTCGCCGTGATCTTGTTCATGATCTCTTTCGGGATCAGCATGGCAACGGCTGTGCGCGTTGGCCATGCGATAGGCCGCAACGACGGCTCCGCGGTCAAGCGAGCAGGCTTAGCCGCCCTCCCGCTAGGGCCGATCGACATTCAGGATTCCCAAGTGGCTTGATCGCTGATTCATAGAGTTCCGTGATTCGACACGGAGCGATGATGACGGCGAAGCGCTATGAGCTGACCGAGGGGCAATGGGCGAAGATTTCGCCACTGCTGCCGGGGAAAGCTGGCGACCTGGGACGTACGGCTGCGGATAATCGTGTGTTCGTCAACGGATGTTTGTGGGTTTTGCGGTCGGGCGCACACTGGAGCGACCTGCCGGAGCGGTACGGCAAGTGGAAAACGGTGCACCAGCGCTTCAGCCGCTGGTGCCATGCTGGCGTCTGGGAGCGTGTGTTTGCTGCTCTAACTGCCGATCGCGACAACCAGTATCTGATGATCGACAGCACTATCGTTCGCGCCCACCAGCAGGCGACGAGCGGAAAAGGGGGGCCAAAGATCAGGCGCTGGGGCGTTCCCGAGGCGGACTGACCACCAAGATCCACATGCTGGCCGATGCGCTCGGCCGTCCGCTCCGCTTCATCGTCACGGCTGGGCAGGTTAATGACATCACCCAGGCGCCCGCACTGCTCGATGGCCAGAGCGGCGATGCCGTGCTCGCCGACAAAGCCTATGACAGCAACGCCCTGCGTACGCTTATCGCGGAAATCGGCGCAACGGCGGTGATTCCGTCAAACCGTACCCGCAGGATCATCATTCCGCACGACGCCGACGCTTACAAACAGCGCAACCGCATCGAGCGCTGCTTCTGCCAGCTCAAACACTTCCGACGCTTGGCAACCCGTTATGACAGGCGCACCGCCAACTTTACCGGCTTCATCCATCTCGCAGCTGCGATGATCTGGATGCAATGAATGTCGATCGGTCCTAGATGTCGCGATCATTGCAGTGCTGACGCTTGCGGTGACCGTCGTGCGCTTCGAGATCGCCAAATTATTTATTGCTGGCTCGACTGGCAACAGCCAGGTGGCCCGTGACTTTGCGACCAAAGCCAACTGACGTGAGGTGACTGGTCGAAGGAGCAACTTGCACAAAGATACGACGCAGGATCTGCAAGGGGCCTCCCCCTTCGAACGCCCGCCAAATCGAGTCCCGAAGGGCGCCCCCTCTATTCAAGCGCATGTTTTCGTAGTCGACGATTGCTTGGACTCTGGCTATTTGAACTTTGATCTCAGCGACGGAGCTCGCGCTGCGAACTACGATGGAACCAACGTCAACATTCGCGAATTGGGTGCCGTTTGGTGGCGCCGAGCAAATCAGAATCAGAAGGCAACTCCCGACCTGGATTCCGAGACGCATCAATTCATCTCGTCCGAGTGGAAGTTCGGACTTGGCTCCGTTTGGCAAAGTGCATTTAGCGGCAAATGGGTAAATTCGCCGGGGGCAGATCAAAGGGCCACTTCTAAGACGTTCCAGCTTCGCATTGCTAGGTAATGCGGGATGCAGCCGCTTTATCGAAGCACAGCAAGCGATGCTCGTTGTTCTTCACTGTTGCGCAATCCATCATTCGCATATTGGCCTGCGGTGCATCGGCTGCCAAGGCCGGCAAAGCTGAAGATAACATGATTGCGGAGCAATAAAGGTGCGAGAACCATCTCTGCTTTGGGGTTGCCTGCCTACGGTTCATCTGCACTCATTTTTCACCAATAAGAAGGCATGGACGCTGCGGAAACTGCGCCCTGGCCAGTTCGCCCTGAAGCAGCGATGCCGTCCAGTCAAAGCGCTGTAGGCTTTCACTGTTCATCGATTAGGTTGGCTATAAGACTTATGGGTCGGGAGCCGCGCTTGCAGACCAATTCACTCAAACTTGTAGGACGCCTCTAAGAAGGTGCCCCATCGCTCCATGCTGTACTTCGCGAGTGCAGGGATCTGGATGAGCGTGCCTCGGCCGCTGCAGCCGCTGCAGTTGAATATGACATCGCTGTCGTTCTTGGTCCACATTGCCCAGTACCGAGCGCCGACGCCAATACTGAAATTTCTGCTGAGGAAGTACGACAGCGTTCCTTCGATCTGTACGCCTCCGCCGCCTTGCCCGCGCTGTTCGTAGAAAGTTGTTTCAGGACGGAGGAGATGGTTATCGCGACCGTTGAAGTCGGTCCATGGCAGGTAAGCAACATCTGCGCTCACGCGCCAGTCCTCAAACAGCATAGTCTCGGCGCTAAGGCCGACGCGCAGCGCATCCCAATTGGCATCTTGACTGCCGATGATTTGCTGGACCGGAACCCCGCATGGCCCGTACGGAAAGGCTGTCTGCACGCATCCGATCGAATCCGACTTTTGGCCGAAGTAAGTCCCACCGATAAATGCGCCCAGCTTGTAGGTGCTACCGCGCATAAAATCGTAACCGACATCGGCGGTGTAGTACATGAACCTTCCGTTGGCCTGATCTGACAGAGTGTTGCTATAGGCCATGTTGCCGATACTCGAATCCTCGTCGTTCATCCTTCCGTTGTTGAAGCGTCCGATGCCGATGTTGCCCTTCAGGAATATCCCCCAAGGACTATCCAGGCGTGCGAAGAGCTCGCCGGAAATGCCATCCAAGCCCTGATAGGTGAGCCTTGAATTGGGAATGCCGCTATCTCCGGGTATCGGCGGCGGATTCGTGTAGTCCCACTGAAATGTTCCCCGGCTGAGCCAGACCCGCGAGCCCCCTTCGAACGACCAGTCGCCCGTATCGACAACAGGCTTCATTTTGGAATCCGCTCGTCCCGGATAGGCCGATGCGTCGAACCATGCCGGCCCGCTCGTGTCGCCGCCGAAATGGTAATTCAATCCGATCTTTCCGATGTGATAGTTGCTGGACAAGCTGGTTGTGTTAGCGGCAATGATGGCAGGGGGCGGGAACTGCACCGTCGGCGGGGTCGCCAGACGCGTCCCATCGAAGCCCATGTAGTCGTACTCGAATTTGACAGACCAAGCAGGTGTAAGGGCTTGCTCGAGGCCGACTCCGACGGTCCAACCGAAACGACTATAATCGAACTGCGTTGTATGCTGAGGGAAGCCGGCAAAGCGCCCCTCGAATTCGTTGTTGTTGGCGATGTTGCCGCGGTTGTGTTGCCAGGCCATGCCTGCCTTGATGTAGCCCAGCGTTTGGCCTGTTAGGCCGAAGGCGTAACCCACACGAGCAGTCCCCGTGACAAAGGCGTTTGGACCTGCCTTGCACGTGGCGATAACAACGGCGCCCGAGAAGGCAAGGCAGCTGTTTGTGCCATCGGAGACAGCATGGCTCGCATCGAGTTCGGTGCCGAAAATCCACCTATCCGTTTGCCAGTTGTAGCCGACCTGGCCTCCGGCCAAGAATACGGGGGTGCTGACGACGTTACCATAGATCGATGGGCCGTAGGGATCACTGAAGGATGTCCGGCCATAACCTCCGCCGCCGTACACGCCAATGTACCCTCCGGTCCAGCTCCACAGCGCAGGCGGGAGCCTCGCCATCGGATCGAGATCCGCAGAATGAGCAACACCGCGTGCGGCAAGTGCAATTGCCGCGGCCCAAACAAGAACTCCAGATCGCATACCACCTCACGAACACGACGTGCGCACCATTTCAACGAACATCAAACAGCCGATGTCGTGATGTCGCTTCCATGCCGTTTATGGTCTGCAGAATCCATGCCAGTGATCGCGGTGGGACATTCCAGAATCGTTTACGCGGCAAAGCGTAAGACTGTATGTCTGCTCTGTCGGTGAGTTTGTTCACCTACACTGCGCGTCCAAGTGGGGCGCGGGGCGAAGTCGCGCCGGTCATCATCACAGGATGACGAGCAATGACAGATCTGTCAGGCTGACTACTTGTAGTGCTGGGGTTCCGGACAGATGTGTAATCAACCGGACACTGAACGATCTTTCCATCAGAGGCACGAGCAGCAGCGCAGATAGGTACTTCAGCCGAAGTGGAGCGAGAGTTCATGGCACCCCGCGATGCCGTCTTGCTTTAGGTCGCCACTAACGGATGAATTGTGTGTCAAGCTGGGCGATGCTGAGGTTGCGCCCATCGCTTTCCTCAGCAAAGCCCCGGGGGCCGGTGCCCTATGGCGTCCCGTAAGATCACGGAACGGCCTTCCATAGTCCCGGCGAGTTGCGCTAGGCTCTCACAGTCATGGCGAGAGAGCTTCAACGGACCGATAGGATAGAGCTGCCCGTTCTGCCGCGCCTGCGTCGCATACAGGCATCGCGCCGGGTGCGGCTCCAGCGGCTGCTATCTGATCCCAACATTGCTCAGAATGATCCGGGGCGGCATAGGTCCATCAAGGCTGCGCAGTATTGCATGTCCGTATCAATGCGCGCGGAGGCCGTTCTGCGCGGCCTGATCGGACCGCTAGGCATACCCGACCTATTTTCCCGGGCTGTAGGCAAGCCCCGGCGCGCTCTACGCTGCCAACCGCCGACCATGCGTTGCGACACACCTACATAATCGCTGCGACCGCGCTGGGCGCTCCGGACATTCTGTCCAGCATTCTGCTCGGGCATGCCGCGCTCGTATCAGCGGGCGCTACATCGGTGAGTTGGCCGTGCTGCGGTCGGCGGAGCTACGCGAGGCGCAAGAAAAGATCGGGCGGGAAAGGCGAGGGCCGCATGATGAGCCGCCGCAACGATCCACAGCACCACGCCTTGTGGGTCCGCACCACGGGTAAGTCACAGGGGCTCCGCATCTTCGATAGCGTGATCGTGCTGATCACAACGCTTTCCGCCGCTGCGAAGGCTTTGCGGCGGGTTTCCCAGTAGGCAACCTACGTCGGCGGACGAAGTCCCGGCGATGTCAGCCATTCGGTCATATATGCCGCTACTTATTCTGACGAGCCTTCCGCAAGGCCTCTTCACATTTGGCATCGGGCGGCAATTCTCTTGCCTCCGCGCGGAGACCCCTTCGCTTCCTGCTCTAATCGCTGTTCTAGTGGGACCGTTTGCACGAAACGGCGGCGACGCTTTGTCATCTGCGCGTCCCTCGTCTGATGCAGGCGGGAGCGCTTCTCAGTCTCTCAGTCACCGACGCCCACGAAGAAGTCTAGGCCGGCGATGAGTGCTGAGCCACCTTTGGCTCAGGCGCAGATGGTACTGGACGATTTCCTGCGCCATGTCCTAATGCTCACCAAGATCCAGATGCGGTCCGATACGTCGAACGGGTTTGGGTCTTTGGCAGCTTGATGAGAGGTGAGGAGGCAGTAGGAGACATCGATCTAGCGCTCGAAACGAGTCGGCGCCCAGAAGATCTCGCGGATTATGCTTTGATGAAGCGGCATCTCAAGGAGCTTCTGTCGCGCCGCGACGACGTTCCGACCAGCCGCGGCCTGGTCTGGTCGGCAGAAGCATGGATAGCGGAACGCGCTCTTTATGGATCACGGCGGCATCCACTCCTCGCCGGGGTCCAATCCGATGTCGGCGATATCGTCGACCTAGGTGTCTGGTCCCGGAGTGTGGGGGAATCAGTCAAACTGGTCCTTCATTCCGGGAGGACCTATGGGCCAGATACTCCATGGCAGCGCCACGACCACGCACGCGATCCGAGCGGCAATACAGCGATCGAAGGCTCCGCTCAAAGAGCTAGCCGCCCAGCACGGGCTCAACCAAAAGACGGTCGCCAAGTGGCGTAAGCGCACCTTTGTCCACGATGCGCCGATGGGGCCAAAGACCGTGCGCTCGACCGTGCTTTCTGCCGAGGAAGAGGCGATGGTCGTCGCCTTCCGCAAGCACACGCTCCTGCCTTTGGATGACTGTCTCTATGCGCTGCAGGCGGCGATCCCGCATCTCACGCGCTCGTCCTTGCACCGCTGCCTGCAACGTCACGGGATCAGCCGCTTACCCGAGATCGCCGGCGACAAGCCCGCCAGGCAACCCTTCAAGCGCTACGCCATTGGCTA
The DNA here is from genome assembly GCF_054822705.1 of Bradyrhizobium sp. USDA 4454. Classification (NCBI taxonomy): domain Bacteria; kingdom Pseudomonadati; phylum Pseudomonadota; class Alphaproteobacteria; order Hyphomicrobiales; family Nitrobacteraceae; genus Bradyrhizobium; species Bradyrhizobium sp. USDA 4454. Next base: position 7,858,719 of record NZ_JBTRCN010000001.1, on the reverse strand, counting down.
CTTCCACATCGATATCGCTGAGGTCCGCACCGAGGAAGGCAAACTCTATCTCTTCGTGGCGGTGGACCGGACCGCCAAATACGCCTTCGCCCGGCTGGTGAAGAAGGCCACGGGTGCAGCAGCCAGGGCCTTCCTCGAAGAACTGGTGGCGGCCGTCCCTTTCCGGATCCACACTGTACTAACCGACAACGGTATCCAGTTCGCCCTGCCTAAGAATCGTGATGGCGCCACTGCAAGCTGGCGCGGCCATCCCTTCGACCGGGTCTGCCTGGGACACGGCATCGAGCATCGCCTGACCAAGCCCAATCATCCTTGGACTAACGGTCAGGTCGAGAGAATGAACCGCACGCTCAAGGAGGCAATAGTCCGGCGATACCACTACGAGACCCACGAGCAATTGGAAGATCACCTCGCTGCCTTCCTTGATGCTTACAACTTCGCCAGACGCCTTAAGACCCTGCTTGGTCTCACGCCCTATGAAGCTATCTGCAAAGCATGGGCCGACGAACCAAACCGCTTCAGGATCGATCCCATCCACTTGAATGAACACCTAGGGGTTCCCTGCCGCCTCATCTACGACCGAGCGAGAGGCCGACAGGTTAACGATCCGATATTGTCTCGCCATCCTCAGTCCAATGGGCGCCAAAATAACTTGGCCCCACCTGCCGAGATGCCGGATTTTACTCCGAACGGTTTGCGCCCGATGGATGGTCGGTGGGTGGCGGGGTTCTCCAAATGGGGCGGTGTTTCTCCGTACGACATCTTTCGCGGTTGGACAGACGATGCACACAAGTTGTTCCCTCGCTACCCCGAGGGATTGCGCATTGTCGGGGACAATCGCGATTTTTCTAGCTATCCGTGGGTCCCAAACGTCTGACAATCGGAGGATTCGATGGTCGGGAAGCGGTCGCGCTGGTCAATGCTACGCCCTTAAAGGGCACCAGCATTGTACTCCGACGCAAAGTTGAACAGGGCTCCGACAATTGGATCCTGCACGGTTGGTTCGAACATGCGGAATTTTATCGAAGCCGCAAGCGGGTTGACTATTCAACGCTTCCTGACCTCGCAGCCGCAGCAGCTTTGATCCTCGCGGTCGACGCTGAAAGGATGCTGCGCCGAGCTGCTCAGGAGGCAGCTGGGGCGGGAATCCAAATATCGTCAGACGTGATCTCGACGAAGATATGAACGCGCGCTTCATCGACGCCGTGCATAACGACTTGCAAGCGCGCAGGATCAGAATCGAACCGGCGGGATGGAGTAGCCCACTGGCCTCCGTTGTCCGCGCTTAGTGCCTGTTTTCCATTCACAGTCCCGGCCCTCGGCATGAGTTGCATCGTGTCGAGACATGATGCATCCGTGCCACGTCCGCGTTTCACCGCGCGAGTACATCTGATTGGCAGCTTCGTTCCACGAGGCGACCCAAGTGTGGCAAGGCCGCCGCTTTTGGGCGAAGAGACCGACGTCTGATTCGCGCATAAAACTTCAATTGGGCGCGACCGACTGTGTTCTGAGTGAGCGTTGACGGTGCGCTGAGGCGGCCGTAGCTGGCGGCAGGCAGCCAGAAATGCTGGAGCTTTCTGGCTGCGGGCGGGATTTGTGAGGAATCGCAAGGGAATAGACACGAATTTCAGGTACAATCGGTTGCCAAAACGTTAAAGTGGACAATGCTGGCAAATGCAACCAGGCCGGCATTAATCAATTAGACTGAAGACCCATGTCGACCGCTCGTCACATTGTCAGTTTGCTGAAGAGCCACATTGCCGGTGACGGGGAGCGTTTCCTCGCCACCGCAATGCAGCTTGCCGCGCATGAGGCCCGGCAGGGTCATGGCAAGCTGGCGCAGGAACTGAAAGAGCTGATTGACCAGGCCAAGATAGCCGGCGCTGCACTGACCAAAACGGCGCGGCCAGTTCCCTTGGTCCAGCCGAAAGGCGAATTGGCCGGGCTGCTGCACGCCGGTTATCCGGACCTGCGTCTGACCGACATGGTTCTACCGAACGAATTGCGGCTTCGGCTCGATCGTGTGCTGATTGAACAAAGGCAGCAGCAGAACCTACGTGAGCACGGTCTGAAGCCGCGCCGCAAATTACTGCTTGTGGGACCGCCTGGCTCGGGCAAGACGATGACGGCGGCCGCCTTGGCCGGCGAACTCCACCTCCCATTGTTCACCATCGTCCTGGATGGTCTGATCACGAAGTTCATGGGCGAGACGGCTGGAAAGCTACGGCTCGTCTTCGACGCCATGCAGGCAACACGCGGGGTCTACTTCTTCGACGAGTTCGACGCGATCGGCGCCCGGCGCGGCGAGCGCCAAGACGTCGGCGAATTCGCCGTGTCTTGAACTCCTTCCTGCAATTCCTGGAGCAGGATGAAAGCCACGGCCTCGTCGTAGCTGCGACCAACCATCCCGAGCTGTTGGACAAGGCGCTCTTCCGTCGTTTCGACGATGTCATTGAATACGCGTTGCCTGACTCGGTCCTGACTCAGGCCTTGCTGCAGGCGCGCCTCGACCGTTTTGACACTCGCGGTGTCACCTGGAGCCAGGCCGTCGAGCAAGCGCACAATTTATCTCAGGCCCAAATTGTAAGAACAGCGGACGACGCGGCCAAAACGATACTCTTGCGGGGCGGGAAACGGATAACATCGGAGGCGCTCGTTCAAGCGCTGATGGAGCGCCGACGGGCCTCGCTGTCTGATTAGCGACAGCACAGGTCGTAATGGCAGACAATTTTCCTCGGGACCGACCCCATATCCGTCTTCGCGACAACGGTGTTCGAGAACCGTATCGGCGGCCCAAGCAGAAAATCGAACCGCCTGCAGTACCTGAACGCGATCGTGCGGGCCATGCAGCGGCATTGATCCAGTCTGTTGGACAGGCCATTCAGGCGGCTCGCGTGCAGATCGACGCTCGCGAACTCGACCTGGCGGTAGGGGGGCCAGGGTTTTATCTCGATATCGAATTGCCGGTTCGCGAGCGCATCGCTCTAGATCAGTTAGCCGATCGACGGCAGAAGATGGAAGTTGTCGCAGTTCATGAACCGGTAGGAGAAGGGGAGCCGCTGCGCGCTTCCGTTTTCGTTCCGCAACAAGCGGAGAACTACTATCTGCGGAAGGTCGAGGCCTATCGCGACTCTGACACCAAGAAAGGAAGGCCGCGAAACGAGCCGCTTGTGTCGCGGATTCAGACCGTGCGTCTGGCAACGGCACGATCACTGTACACCGACGAAGATGCGCTTTTCCCGCAGCAACCGAACGAACAGGTCTGGTGGGAGATTTGGCTGCGCAAAGGGCGCCGAGAGAATTTCGAGCGCATAGCCCAAGCGCTGGACATCACCCTGCGCGCACATGCTGTCAAGTTTCCCGAGCGAGAGGTCATGCTTGCGCTCGCTAGCGTGGCAACACTGGATCGGCTTGTTGCTCACAGTGATGTCGTGGCCGAGTTGCGACGCGCGAAGGATACGCCATCCTTCTTCATCGGCCTCGGGGGCGCCGAGCAGCGGGATTGGAGTGATGAACTGCTCGAACGCGTGGCGCCACCGGACAACGATGTCGCGGTTTGTTCTTGATAGCGGTGTGCGTCGAACTCATCCCTTGATCGAACCCGCTCTTGCCGCGGAAGACTGCCACACAATCAAGCCTACCTGGGGCTGCGATGACACCCCGGCGTGGCAAGGTCACGGGACGCGGATGGCCGGTGTCGGGCTCTATGGCGACCTTGTCCCTCTGCTCGTCGGAAGCGATCCGATTGCCTTGCCTTGCCTTGCCTTGCCTTGCCTTGCCTTACCGACTGGAGAGCGTTCGTATTCTGCCGCCCGAGGACGAGGCGAACGATCCTGAGCTCTATGGAGCGGTCACCGGAGAGGCGATTGCTCGCGCCGAGATCCAGGCGCCGACGCGGCGCCGGGCCATAGCTATGGCGGTTACCAGCGCAAACCCGGCGCGTGAGCGACCGACATCGTGGTCAGCGGCGGTCGACCAACTCTGCTTTGAGGAGGATCAGCGGCGTCTGATTATCCTGTCCGCGGGAAACATCGCCGAGGATCTGACGCCTGCTGATCACCTCACACGCAATGATCTCGAGGCTATCGACGATCCGGCACAGGCGTGGAATGCGCTGACGGTTGGTGCTTACACTGAGAAACTGGATATCATCGATCCTGAGTTCGCCGGCTACGCGCCGATCGCTCCGGCAGGCGAGCTATCGCCGCGTAGCAGGACTTCTGTTGTTTGGGACCGGCAATGGCCTGTGAAACCCGATGTCGTGTTCGAAGGTGGCAACCTCGCGGCAGGAGGGACGAGTGCAAAGTGCTGCTCGATATGGGCGGACGGTTCGACGCGTACTGCCGCTGCAAGACTTGAAGACGCTGCCAGAGGATCAGCAGAATCGCCTTCGCTCTGCTGGCAGCTTAACAGGTCGAGCGGGAAGCTTCAGACAGGTTCGCGGTACGATGCGACAGTCCCACGATATGGTCACCACATGCTGGAGAGGAACAGGCGACGCGCAGGAAGCCACGACAACGCGACCGCGGGCGAGCAGCCGAGCGGAACAGTTAGGCAACTCGGCATGAACTTTCCAGGCATCTTGAAACTCTGGTGCCAGCAGGATCGGTGCTCTCAACAGCTTGTAGAGCGACCGCCGACGATAACGTGCCCGACGCCCTCGCGCCCCAAGAGGATGCTGAAGCCGAAGTGAGAAGCATCGGGGAGACCTGGTAGGCGAACTAGGCGTTCCGGTGGATCAATATGAATGTGATAATCCGCCTCTCGCTGACGCTTTTGCCTACATTGCTGTGAAGCTACCGAGATCTGATGAAGAGAGCTTTGGTGAATACGTGCGCTACCGATCGACGGACGTCACTCGCACATAGACAACGTCGACTCCCAGCGGGTCGGTAATCGGTTCATCGCTGGGAGGAGGAATTTAATCGAAAGTCTGAGGTCGCTCGGAGCCGAAGATAACCAAGGGCTGAATCGATGAGCCAGTCAATGAAGCACTCGGTCACAGCCACTCACCATAGTACTTCAACCACACCAGTCGAATTCCGAGAACTGCGCTGGGCAATCGCCGCGTCTCAGCACCGGAGCTTGCGTCAAACAGCAGAGACGCTTCGAATCAAGCAGCCTACCCTTAGTCGTCGCCTAAGAAACCTCGAATACAAGTTAGGTGTCACGCTTTTCGAGCGCACAAAAGGCGCCACCCGCCCGACCGTCGAGGGGTACGAATTCCTCGATGCCGCTCGGCGCATAGTGGATGATACCGAAAGGATCGCGGCTCGCCTCAAGAGCCACTCGCGCGGCGAGAGCGGTCGATTGACCATCGGCATCCACACATCCCTCTCAGCTGGAAATTTACGAGCCACGCTCCTTGAGCACCGGCACCGTTTTCCGGGTGTCGAAACGCATCTCGTAGATGGAGCGAGCGATCATCCAATTTCCGACCTCACCAACTCAGCCATTGACGTCGCCTTCGTAGCCACGCCCAATGCGGGGGAGAACGAGAGGTCATTGTTGCTCTGGAGCGAGCGTATAGTCGCCGCGCTGCCAGCGAGCCATCGGCTGACAGGCCGTGATGTGGTTCACTGGGGCGAACTAATGGGCGAACCGATTCTGACGTCACAACGCGGCCCCGGACCGGAATTTCACAAGCTACTCATCAGCAAATTGAAATCTTACGATCCTTGCCCGTTGCTACGCCATGATCTGTCGCTCGACCGGCTTCTCACCCTGGTCAGCGTAGACTGGGGCATCTTGCTGGCATTGGAAAGCGCAACGGGCGCAGCCTATCCGGGTGTCATCTTCCGCGAGGTTCATGATGCCGACGGGCCGACGCGGCTGAACTTCCACGCACATTGGCGCCAGGCCAATTCGAATCCATCGCTGCGTTCCTTCCTCGATTTGCTTCGGGAGCGCTATCCCGACCTCTCGGCTAATCTGGAGACGAATTGAGGCGCATTTCGCCGTGTTTTCGCGAACGCATCTGCGCACTGGATCGGTCCAAATCAGCTGCTCGATCCTCCCGTGCGCTTCCGCATCGTCCTGGCCAAAGGCGGTTGCGATGGAGGCAGAGGAGACCGCTCTTGCCAGCGTGGGCCAGCGCCTTACGCATAAAGTGCACGCGCCAGCACCGAGAATCTCGCGCCGGCAATCGCTGTCGACGCCGACCGCGACGTTATCGCGACCGACGCGATTGCGCCCCTTTGGCGCACCTTTACGTAGGTGGTGTCGATCCACAGATAGGGCCAGTCGCTCTCGATCGGGCGAGCGAGGAATGCCTTCGCCTTGTCGTCGATCTCCGCTCACAGCCGCGAGACCTGGCGCTTGGAGATCCTGCTAATCCCCATGACCTGGACAATTCGTCCACCGAGCGGGTTTGAGACGCCTTGCACATAGGCTTCCTGCACCACGGCGATGAGCGCCTTCTCGGCCATCCGGCGCGGCTCTAAAAAGCCGGGGAAATAGGAACCCCTTGCGCAGCTTGGGGAGACGAAGCTCGACCGCGCCGGCGAGGATCTCCCAGGTCCGGTCGCGGTAGCCGTTGCGCGCAGCTTTACGCTACCGAGCAACACCATCACTGGGGGACAAGACCCGAGCCCGAGACTGAAGTGGACCGGATTGATCTGCCATCGAGGATCAACGACCACCTCACACCGTCCTTTGCGGCTGCTCCTCAATAAGCGGCAGTCGAGTCTCCCCTGGCGCTGCTGCCTCTCTCGGCCAGCTTTCACGGCCCGCGTTGTAGGCGACTGCAGCGGCTCATCACGCATCACTTTCATATCTCTGAGCGAGTGCATCAGCCTTGGCACCGCATTTGACAGCGCCGTTTGGACTGCAAGGCGATCCTCTCTCTGAGATCGCCCGGTAAGGTCTCACAGTCGAGGTCTATCGAAACTTCTAGTTCTATCCATCTGCTTTTACCCAGGGAGGTGCTGCTTAGCCCCTATACGCCTTTGCGACATGCCATTTCGGATGTTTTCCCCATCTGGAAACCCTACTCTCCGCGACATAGCCCCGGAACCTCAAAGCATGACCAATGACCGCATGAGCGCTATCCTTGCGCATCAATTTTCGCAAAATCCATCACACCGTCTCGGCCGTCCAAATCGAGCTCCCCTTGAACTCGCCCATGCAACCGATCTCGCATCAACCTGCTGCTCCTGCCTCTCGAACCAATCGCTGATTGAGCGCGGTACGCCATTGTGGCGGCCTGCCGTTCGCGACCGACACAACTCGGCGATCAGCGATCTGCTTCCCCTCGGCTCGCGTTACTATCGCCGCAGAATTGCCATCGGGACACTTACCGGAATCTGGCAGACTGAATAATTCGCGGTCAGCACTGCTCACGTTGTATTTCGTCGTCAAGTCAGGTCCTTGCGATCGAAGCTACAAAAAGTGGCAGGTGTCGGATATTGAAGGTCGTGCTATCTTCTGCGGGTTAATCACAACTTTACAGTTCAGAGAGGAAAGCAATGGCATCGACCGTAGCTGAAGACGAGAAACGCCGCACACAACAAGGGCCGCCGTTGGCCCAAGCATCGGCTGCTGGGCCAAGTGGCGCCGCCGAACACACTAAGGAGTCGACGACAGCCACGCGCGCTTCATTCGTGTTTCCAGAATGGCAGAAGTCGATCGAAGCAACGACAAACTTCTTCGCGGCGGCTTTGAAGGACAGTTTGAGGTTGACTGCTTCCTCTTTGCACGATCACGCCAATTTTCTAAGAGTCGTTGCCGAGGTAAAAACGCCCTCCGAGTTGCTAAAAAGCTATCTGGACTTGGCAGAGCGATCTTGGTCCAGATCGTTCAGTGAAGGCTCGAAGTTATTGGATAATCTCAAGATACAACAACATCAGCGGTGAGCAGTTGAATCAATGGATGTGATATGAGTGACGACGAGATTGGGGCGGTCGCCTGTACTTTCCCAAGATTGCCTGATCGGCCAGTTCTGATGGCAACGCGCCTTCAGAATAAAAACGGCATTTTCGAGCGTCGGTGGTCAGCTCGTTGTCGCCGGTTGCTGAAGATACGGATACGGTTGTTAAAGGCAGCAAAGCCCGGCTAAGCATTGGTGCGCGCGCAGAGTCCGCTCCGCGGCTGCAGGCGCATCTCGAAAGAACTCGGAACCGCGAGAAGGTCGCTGGCGGGTGTTTTTTTTAAGCGGTAAGCTGAGGCCATCAGTTGGCGTAGTTCAGAGGCGTAAGCGCGTCGATTCCGCTGCTTGGCCAACCGTTAGCGATACGTTGAAGTTGTACGGCGCGCCAATCGAACGGATTGACGTTGTTCATTTTCGCCGTCTGCAGCAGCGTTGCGACAGCCGCCCAGTTTTGCCCGCCGCCGTCGCGGCCAGCGAAGGGGCAAATTTGTTTCTCGTACTCGTTTGTGGCCTGATGGCCCTTTCGACAATAACAATATTGGAGTCGAGCTAAATGCGAGTGTCGGCCAGCAAGTGTTCGAAGATGGCACGGCGTGAGACGGCATAGCGGATCGCCTCGGCCAGTTTTGATTTGCCGGAGATCCGCCGCAAGGTCTGCTGCTAGAGATCGAAGAGATCTGCGACGATCGCGGCGGAGGCTTGTCGGCGCGTGGCGATGCTTGCGTCGGGGCTTGGACGGCGCACGGTCTTCTCGACTTGCCGAAGCTTCGTCATCCGCTCGACCAATGTGATGCCATCGTTGCCGCGATTAGATCGCGCGAGCTTGTTATAGGCGGCATAGCCGATGGAGCGGAACGGCATCGATTGTGCCAAAATGTGGGTGTTCAAACCACGGCCAGGAGGACGTACGTGGACAAGGTCCGTGGACGAGGTTAGCATCATTAGTTTGGTTGGGCCAAAGTTCCCGATTCACGGAGCTGGGTACGCCGAGACGGACGGCACCGTCGAGCGTTACGATCTCTTGGGCGGCAAGTGCTACATCTACAAGCGAAGTGCCGACAGCAGTTCTGGCAGGTCGCCGCGGGCGTCGCGAACCGCAGCCATCGGACCAGCACTAAACTCGAAGGAATTTCGAACGCGAACCAATTCGCCGCGGAATGGTACCTTCGAAGACGCCGCGGAACATTTTCTCCACGAATTTCAGTGCTGACCGAGGGGCGTCGCAGCCCCTCTACATCGCGGGTCGCGAACAACGCCGCAAGTATCTCATCTCATCACATTCGGCGACCAAACTGCTCCATCACCTTCGGCATGATCGCGGAATACCGCATCGATCGCATAAGAAGGAGAGTTATCGCTATCAGGGCGAAGAAGGGTTGCGACTTCATCATCTTCATGGCGAATATCAGCTTGGGACCTGATGATGCAAAGCGACTAGAGTACCACGATGTTTCGATCGTCAACGATCGCGAAGCAGGTGAGCGCATTCTGGAAATTGAAGTCCGCGGCAAGCGCGGCGTCTGCTACTGCAAGAGCATGCCTAGCATGCCGTTGCGCCCTTCCTGCGGCTCCGCACGCGAAACAAGGCCAAGCCGACCACCGCTTGTTCCCGAACAACCAGTATTTCCTCCTAATACCATCCTTGAAAAGCAGGAGCTTAAGTTCGACCGCGAGGGAAGCGCCGCGCGGCCTGCAGTCCGCGGCACACGTACGTCTGCTTGCGGCTGATGGAAGGTGCCGACAGAATCGCCGTACCAGCGTCGGGATACTGTTACTTCGCACATAAAAAATCAGCTGAGCGCAGCGGCAATCAACCTCAAACGTGTTTCCCGACATGAAGAGGAAGAAGGTCGCGCCAGCAGCGACGCAGGGTGCAAAGCGGCGCGCGCGACATGACCGAGGCGCTCGGCTCGCACGACTTTTGCGAGTCGCAGAAACTCACGTCACTCACAAGAACTCGGCGTGCAGATAACTAGGTTAGCCAAAGCAGAGCTGCGACGCCAACAAGCGAAGCAGTTTCCGCAGGCTTTCACGGTGCGTTGCGACGCACCATATACCTTGCATATCTGTCGTAGGTAGCGAGCGCTTTGCTGAGAGTGGCGTCCTCGAACGTGTGGAAACCATGACGCTCCCAGAATTGTTCTGAATCATTCACCGCTACCAATGAGACATTCGGAAAGCGGGCTTCCGTTGCGTGGGCAATGAGTTGGCGCACTGCGTCGGAAGCCGCACCATTGGCCCGTGCCGCCGGCAACAGGGCGATGTCATGGACATAGTAGGTTGACCCAGGTACCGGCAGTTTCTTCAAAAGGGCGTTGAGCGCGGGTGGCTGCCTAAATTGCCACGGGTGGCTGACGACGTAGCCAACAATTCCGGCACGTCGGCCCTTGAGAACGAAGCATCCCTTGGGATAGAGCCGCAGACGTTCAGCAAAAACCTCCGCGTCTTCGCGATAGTTCAGGTGAACACGACCCGCGACACTGTTCACCCCCTGAAGATCCCGAGTTTCCATCGCACGCCAGGGCATCTACGTGTGCTTCCAATGAAATTCCAAGCGCCGAATAATCCATTAGCTTGCAACGCCTGTCCAGATCGACGTCCATTGAGGTGCCACGGCCGCGATCCAATCCTAACACCTTGGCGACAGGCACAGACCGGGTTATGAAGCCCTTGGCATGCGGGCGTGGCGAAGTTGGTAGATGCAACGGACTTAGGCTAAAACTTGAGTGCTCCCAGGGGAAACCCGGGATGCAGAACTGCTCAAATTCGAGGAATCCTTCGCTAGTAATCCCGAGCCAAGCCTCGCACAACCTTGGCAAACCACTCTCCTCCACCTAATCGAAGTTTTGATGCTCAAAGGCGCTGCGCCGGAGCAGTCCCTAGTCAAGCATCAAGGTTCTCAGGTACCAGTTCTTCATCGAGATCCGCCTCAATTCCGGCCACTCGTTACCGTTCGACGTGGCCCTGACAATCCCAACAAGGTTGCCCGGACGCGCCACGCCCAAGGTGGCAGGCGATTGGTTGATGCCGGACGATCAATGGGACCATCCTGAACTGAGTAATGCCGAGGCCATCAAGTTGATGGATGGATGGCTCGACCTGGAGATTCTCAAGCCTTACGACTATCGCATGGCCATCACGTACTTTATGATGGCCCAGGGCGACTTCAGCGACGAGTTACAGCTCCAGAAATTCGAGATAGGCAAAGACGCCTATTGGAAGCCATTTGTGGCTTATCTGTTTGGATTTGACGAGTCCTCAGTTCAACGCAAGTACGAGCTCGACGCTTCGATTACCTGGAAGAGCAGCGCAAGAAGTTGACGTGGTGGTCGCCACCGCACGGGAGGTCCGTGAGAGTGACGCGAACGTGGTCAAGTTGTCGATGAAATCAAGGCCATGGTCGCGAAACCAACAACCATCTACGAGAACTTCCGGCGTGTTTTTAACGGCTATTACGCGTGTTAAATCACGAAGGCATTTTCTATTTCTACGTCAACAAAGCGGCAACTTTGATTACACCATCGGCCTGGGCCTGCCCGGCCAAACCGGCAACACTTCCAGTCAGAAAGGGACGAGCTACAAAAAGCTGGTCTGCGCTCTCTTCGATTTGGCTCTGCTGAAGGTGTAGAGGACGTCGGTTTCTTTCACTTTGTGTACCACGATGGCATTTTCGAGGCTTTGGACGACGGAAAGAAGCTAGCGCTGTTGGAGATCGTGCGTGTCTGACTGCGACGAAGAAAACGCAATACATAATGACACTGATAGCTTCAGATCTCCCGCGCATCGAGGAGAAGTCTCCCCCACCTTCTCACCGGACGAAATCATACTCCGCCTTCACGACGACGGAGCCGATGGCCTCCTCTTCAAGATGGCGGAGTTCTAGCTTCGGAAGAGGTTCCGCCGCAGCGGGAGTGCCAGCATGAGCGGCTACCAGCGAGCACGTGCAAACCGTGAAGGAACTGTCTCGCGCAGCCTTGCGAATGGACGATTTCGCCCGAGACCGGCTCCTTGCAACTCACGCCTACACGTACAGTTAACAATGCAGCCTTCCGGTTGCACAGGATAGGAGCAAAGCGCCTCGCTCAGAGAACGATGATATTTATCGAGCCGCTGTGCGGGCTTTCGTGGTGTCGAAGTGGTTCAGCATTAGCTCACCCAAAACCGCCGGGTTGAGGATTGGGACTTCCTTGCCGTCGCGCAGCCTGCCGATTGCCATAAGTAGCTTGCGTATGTCATAGGTCGAATTGAAGACCTCCGGCACACCACGTTCAACGTTCAGGAGCGTGTAGACGGCCTCCATCGCCGTGCGAACCGAATATTCGGTCGTGAAGATGCAATCGCGCTCCGCCGACTCGGCGAATTGGCCGATAAAAGCAAAGTTAGCAGCCCCTGTGGGCACAACGTTTGGCCGGTCCCCCGCCTGCCGCGGCATGAAGAAAGAGGTGACATACGGCATCATCACCGGCACTGTCCTGGCGGCGGTTGCGGCGAGTTCTGGTATGTCCTCGACCGGCGCGCCGAGGTGATACAGCCATTCCTGGGTGATTTCCTCGCCTGTGCAATCTTGCATCGGTTTGTTGACGTAGTCTCCAGGTTCGTCGACAAAAAGTGAGTAGACCCAAACGACGACCTGATCGCTGGGCTGGTGCTTGAAATGCGGCTGGCGGTTTACGGTCCAACTGAGGAGCCAGCTCGAATCCTTCGCCGTAACGATGCCTCCTGTGACGACCTTGCCGCTGAACGGATCGCGTTTGGCGATCTTGCGGATATATCCCGGAATGCGCGCGTCCAGAGTCGTGACAGTCGCCGATTCCCATTTGGTAGCGGGGATATTACCTCCGAAGACGTCCGGGCGGCCGAAGGCCGCGTCCTTGGCCGCTATGCGGCGCCACAGATCCCATGCAGGCGCCGGGCCTTCATCGAGTTTGGAGGGCGTGTGATGGTCTCCCTTGTCCGAGTTCTCGGTGAGCGATCCGATCGTCATGAATACAAGATCATCGGCGCCAAGGGAGACGCGGCCCGCGACACCTTCCTCCAACCAGTAAATGGTGGTGGCCTGCTTGCGTCCGGCCTTTAGGTCGAAATCGACATCAGTAACTTCGACGTCGTAGCGGAAGTTGACGCCTTCCTCGAGCAGCCATTTGCACAGCGGTAGAACCAGGGATTCATACTGATTGTACTTAGTAAACTTTAGCGCGCTGAAATCCGGCAGGCCGCCGATATGGTGGACGAACCGATGCAGATAGAGCTTCATCTCAAGTGCGGAATGCCATTCCTCGAAAGCGAACATTGTGCGCCAATAGAGCCAGAAATTGCTGATAAAGAAATCCGTTCCGAATACTTCGTCGATCCGCTTATTTTGCATCTCCTCGCGGGAGGCCAGAAAGATAGAAATCATTTCCTTCTGCGCGGCTTCGTTCAACGTGAAGAGGCCATCGGTATGGGCATCCTGTCCCTGGTTCACCGTCACCCGCTGAAGTGAATAGTTTGGATCATCCTTGTTCAACCAGTAGAATTCGTCGAGTACGCTGGCCCCCTCGATTTCGAGCGACGGGATCGATCGGTACAAATCCCATAGACACTCGAAATGATCTTCCATTTCACGGCCACCCCGGATCACGAAACCTCGCTTCAGGTCGTGGCTACCGTCGAGCGCTCCGCCGGGTATCTTCAGCCGCTCCAGTATAGTGATCCGATCGCCACGCATATGGCCATCACGGATCAGAAAAGCCGCGCCTGAAAGCGCGGCCAGACCCGAACCAACAAACCACGCCGTCTTGTTATCCACACCTTTGGGTTTGCGAGGGCGCGCGAATGCTTCGTAATTGCCGCTACAGTAATACATGGCGACATTCCATCCGACTGGATTAATCGACTAACGAGATGGCTCAGCAAAAGATGTTCTCGGGCGCCAGGCATTTACGCGGGACGCCGATCGTCAGACCGCCGTCGACGACGATCTCGGAACCGGTAACGTAACTCGACTCGTCGCTGAGCAAAAACAGGACAGCCTGCGACACCTCTTGCGGCTCGGCTGGTCGGCCAAGCGGTATGGGGAAAAGCGAGGAATCGAAGCTCTCGGTCATTGGGCTGGCGATAAGGCCGGGATGGATCGAGTTGACGCGTACGCATGAGGCTACGGCCTCCAACGCAGCGGACTTGGTTATGCCTCGCACGCCGAACTTGGAAGCAACATAGGCATGAAGCCCGGCACTGCCCCGCAACCCCTCAACCGACGAGATGTTAACGATCGAACCTCCGCCCGCACGCCTGATGGCTGGCAGAGCCGCCTGCATTCCCAGAAATACACCGGTGAGATTGACAGCCAGGGTCTCATTCCACCGATCGAGCGGGAACTGCTCTAGGGGCGCAATGTTGGCGATCCCCGCATTGTTGACTAGGCCATGCAGCAGGCCGAAGCCAAGCTCCGCGCTTGCAATTGCCTTGGCCCAGTCCTCTGGCCGGGTAACGTCTTGATGGACGTAGACGGCCGAGCTGCCGAGTTCAGCGGCGAGAGCCTCTCCCTCGGTATGAAGAATATCAGTGATTACAACCTTGGCTCCCTCAGCCACCAGCAGGCGGGCATGAGCCGCCCCCATACCGCGAGCCGCGCCCGTTACAATGATGACTTTGTTATTCACACGTCCCATGAGGGGTCCTTGGTTGGTGCTGCGGATCAATGGCGATGCAACGTCTTCCAGGCGTCGAAGAGGACGCGGGAATCGTGCTGGCCCTTGTAGAAGGGCGAGACCGGACGTTGAATATCGAGCAAGCCGAACACGGCGGTCTGTGCCGCGCGCACTGAGTATTCGACCGTAAAAACAACGTCGTCGGGAATCTCGCAGAATTGACCGATAAAGGCCAGGTTGCTCGATCCGTTCGGGATGACCTTCGGTCGGTCGGTCTTCGCGCGCGGCATGAACTGCGCGGTGATGTAAGGCATCATTGCCATAACCACACGCGACGTTTTTAGAACGTGCGGGATGATCTCGTTGAATCGCAGGTGCGAAAGCAGTTCGACGAGGATTTCACGCCCCGTGCACTCCGACATCGGCTTATGCACGAAATTACCAGGGTTGTCCGGGAAGAGCCCGTAGCCCCACCACACCCAGACATTCTTCGGCTGTTCGTAATAGTGCGGTTGACGATTAAGGACGATAGTCAAGAGCCAATTGGAGTCCTTGATCGTCACCAGTCCGCCCTTGCCCGCCTTACTGCCGGAGAAGGCCTCAAGCCAGTCGAAGAAGCACGCGTCGTCCGCCGTGACAGTGAACGACTCCCATTTGGAGCGATCGATTTTGGAGACGAAAACCGTAGGGTTACCGAAGTCTCGGCTTTTGCCGGCCAGTAGCTCCCAAAGCTTCCACGAACCTCCGCTTCGCTCCGTCTTCAGCACTGGAACCGTGTCCATCGAACCGTAGCTGGTATCGGATGTCATTGAACCATTGGTCACAAACACCAGATCGCGTTTAGCCAGATCGATAGCGCGGTCCTTGCCACCCTGCCGATAGTGCAACCGCGTCGCAATCTTCTGCGGGCCTTCGATCACAACCTCAATATCGATCACTTCCGCCGCCATCTCGAACTGTACGCCGCCGGCCTTCAACCATGCGACGATCGGGCGCACTATGGCGTCAAACTGATTGAACTGCGTCCGGTAGATCCCCGCCATGGTGTCGATTGTCGAGAACAAATGCAGGAACCGCAGACAGTAGCGCTTGAACTCGGTCGCGCTATGCCAAGGCTTAAACGCGAAGGTTGTGGACCAAATGAACCAGAAGTTGCTCTGGAAGAAATGATATCCGAACCAGTCCTGGATCGTCCGGGAGTTAAGCAACGACTCTGGTGCCCCGCAAAGCGAGATCAAGTCTAGTCGGTCTCTCTCGCTGAACCCTAGATCGGAAACATCGACGATCTGACCGCCAGATACCAAGCGCGCCTTGTCGTTCCAGAAGAACTCCTGATGGAATTCCTTCAGTTCTTCCATTACCGATCTGGACGGATCAGCAATCGACGGAATGAACGATAGCAAATCGTAGGTGCAATTGAACTTCTCCTCGAACATGCGTCCGCCGCGCATGACATATCCGTCCTTTGGGTTACCATGTGCGTCAAGGCTTCCGCCGAATTGTTCGAGCTGCTCGAACAAGACGATATGCTGACCTAATAGCCCGCCCTCCTTGAGGAGGTAGACCGCAGTTGCCAAAGAGGCAATTCCCGTTCCGACCAAATAGGCACGGCGAGGAGCTGCCTCCGTCACCGGATCACGGCGGGAGACCGGGAAAGAAGAGCACATCAAGTTCTCCGGCACATAGCAGTTAGAGCATTCAGTAACCAGCCTGTGCAATCCGCGCGCCGATAGCGGCGCGTGCAAACAGTGATTGCAAAGCACGGCTCCTCAAGGTGTCCACCGCTACCGTTATCCGGATCTGGTAGATTTTAGCCGCAGTGCTGCCCGGAGCGCTGTGAATGAAGGACAATTTTCGAGCATCGTCACGTCAGGTTTCGGACCAGCGCCGTCATTGACCAGACAAGACAGAAGGCAACCGCACAGGACGCTTGGTACAGGTTAGAGCAACCGGTTCCGGTAACCGCACGTCACCGACTTTGATGACGACGCCCGTTGAAGTTCTCTCACCAGCACCCGATGAGGATCGATATGAGGCGCCCGCGCAATCCGACTACGGTGCGCCCCGTCTCATCACACAAATCGTGTCGCACTTGCATCACCTCTGGCCGAGCAGTTGCGTCAAGAGATTACGCCGTCAACCGCCATTCCTATACTGGCATCAACCGCTTGCCGGCACGTCCGGCAAATTCCGTTTTCTATCTCCCAAACGGCCTGCTTCGCGGCAAGATCAACGGGAGTATTCCATGACACGCAAAGGTAAACCGAAGAACTCCAGTCACAAAGCCTTCATCGTGACGGGCGAAGCCGAAACTGCATTTTGGACAAAGGTCGGCGGTGTCTGGCCTCACGACGACGGGAAGGGGCTTTAACGTCAAGCCGATAGTACTACTCGTCGGTGGCCGGCTCGGCTCGTCATTCCGTGAACGCAAGGATGTAAGTGCGTGATCGTCTTCCCTGGTCCGAATAGCTCTGTGCGATCGTAACCGGGGCAGCGAAGAGGCACGATGGCGCGTCAAACGAGGCCATTCCGGTGTGGAGCAATTTCCATGACCTCGCCCACGAGCTGACCGTAGTCTTGCGCGACAAGGTTCTTCAAATATTGACTGCTCTTGGGCCGATGTCGCTACCGCGCATTTCCGAACCCTCGACGCGGCTAAAGCCTATGATTCGGCTTCGCCTGCGAGGCGCCCCAAACCCTGAGAGCCTGGGCAGTGAGCTCGGCGCTCGCCAGCTCTCTCCAGGACCGCCCCACTTCGATCCAATTGCTTTTCCGCGCGGGTAAGGTGGCCAATGTTTTTCGTGCAATCGGTGCGAGATGCGCGGCTTCGGAATCCGGATCGCGGTTCGCATCTTCTAGGATTTTGAAAGCTGCCTGCTCGGATCGTGCCCACCCTGCCTCTGTGAACCTGCTCTCGCCAAAATACTCGAGGCATGTGCGGAACGTCAAAGCACGGCCGATAACCGTATGGTTGGGGAGTGCGGGTTCGTTCAGCCACTTCCGAAAATAGTCACACCACTCTTCGCTGCTGAAGTCGAGGAGACCGCTTCCTTCAAAGATCAAAAGTGCCGCCATGCCGGCGATCTCGTATCGCACCTGTTCATCCTGCTTCTCGAACCAGTCGCGGATTGTCTGCAAGGGCGTCATAGGCCGCGTCACGACTGATGTCACTGTCGAGTCGGTGCGATTAAACGAAACAACGTTTTCCAGCGGAGGCATGCGCGGCCAGGGCTTCCCTTTCGCGTCCCATAATACCCACCGCTCTGCGATCGCTTTTGCCTCTTCGGGCGATCTCGTTCGCCAAAGCTCCTTAAGCGCCTCGTCGACGTAGTACGAAACATCCGCCTGCACGCCACACGTACGCGCGATTGCCGCGAGGCGCCCAGCGTCAAGGAGCCGCGCCGCGAAATTGTTCTCTGCGTTCATTTTCCGAGGCCTTTCGCGCCCTTTCCAGCGCGTCCCGTTCATTTCGCTCTATGTGATCGAACCAGGAGCCCGGGGGGAATGTCGCTATGCGCCGGGCAAAGAACGACTGCGGCTCCCAAGCTTGTCCCTCGCGCTTCTCGAAGATGATGACACCTTTTCGGGTGAAGTAATCGGGCCCCGGAATATTGCAGTTCACCAAAAGGAGAACCCGCCATAGATCGCCTTTGGTAATCCGCGTCTCATTCACCTTCGGTAAATAATTCACGCCCACAGGTTCTACGATGGTGCAACGGCCATGCCTGAGCAGATCGCCTAGCTTGCCTTGGGGGGTGGTCACGAAGTTGAAGTTGGCCGGATCATGCAGAAAGCGAAGGTTCACGTCCTTTATGCCGTCCGTGACTTCAGCGGCAATCAGCGAGAGAGCGAAAGCGCGCCAGCCCAGTTCCAGCGGCTTCGCGTATGTCGAGGCGATCTCTGGCGTTCCCTCAGAAGAGAACCTCCAAGTTATGACGTACACTTCGTGTGATCGATTGTCGCGGTGCCTGGTCCACGAAAAGAAAACATATTCGCTTCGGTCGGCTCCTCGAGCGACGCCCCAGCTTCGAGGGACCAAGTGCGCTACTTTCGAGACCTTGGAGAGGATTTGTTCGACGGTCTCGCCGTTTTGCGCCCGCCAGGTTGATTTGACGTTATGCACGAGCGGGATGTCGTTGGCGCGAACACTGCTGTTTGTGACGGCTAGGTCAGCGCAGCAGATCAGCAGAAGGGCGAGACAGAACGAGAGCGCGCATTTTCCAGCCATTTCTCACCTGCTGCCCGGATCTACCTGTTCTCTCTGGGCGGGCTCAATCCTAGGGGGACCGCGACTTCGCTGTCCTCAGCACTGAAAGTTAGCGGCGACGTGACGACGCGCCCGTCGGTATCGGCCGAGCAGACGCCGCCCTATCCTCATGTCACGCGCCGCTAACCTCAGTGGCCAGCCACGGCCTCAAGTTGCGATGGTAGCCATGCCTGAGGGAGGGCCCGCAGGCACGCCCAAGGATCTGCATACTTCGTGCCAGCCGATGGTCGGCGGTTCGTTGTGTTTTTGTGTTAGCTTTAGCGACTTTCCGACATGGTCAGGTCCCGATCCCTGCACAGGCCTGTCCACAGCCGCGTCTTATCGACGTTGTCATCTGGGTAACTATCGGACGCGAACCCTCGCTGCCAACCCTCACATGATGAAAAGCGCGCTTCAGTTATCGTCCTCGGCGTTGTTTGAGTTGGCGCCGTGGCAGCAAAGTCGACGCCAAATTCCGGCCGAGCCTTTGGGTAGATGCGATTAAGGCTTCCAACGCGGCCGCCTGGCGCTTTAACGCGGCCACGCTGCGCTCCTGGAGCTTGAGTGCGACATCGGTCAGCTGGACGTGGCGGCTCTACGGCGGTAACGACACGGAGCCTCTCTTTGGACGCAGGTCGGTATGGAGCAGATCTTCAGCCTCAAACAAGCGGTTGACACGTTCCCGCGTTCGAACCTCTGCACGCGCATTCGCGAGAGACCGCGCCAGACAATACGATCTCGACGGGGACCCATCATAGGAAGCGTCGGTTCAGTGGCCGTCGTCTTCGTTCGATGATTTCGTTAGCTGGGCGCGCCAGCAAATGGATCGCTGACCCGTGCGACCGATACCTACGCAAGCTGGTAGGTGTGGGCCTTGTATTTCCGTGTCAGTTGCGGAGCATAGATCGCTGGTTTGTGGAGCGCACGCTCCGTTTAGTGCTGGAGCTGTGTAGTGCGCGGCGACCTCCCGTACATACCTTGCGTCATTTTGCTGGGACTGGCTTCGCTGGCCGTCCCTGCGGCTGAAACATTCATGCAATGAGGTGACCGAGGCGATCCTTTCCGGAACGCAGCAATATGGATGGTTGGTTAGTAACAGTCGCCATCAAGGAAGACGACGACGAGTATAGGCACAGAACTTACGCGGTCGCAGACCAAAGGAAAGCCGTGAAGCTAGCCTTGAAAGATAGCGGCGCAAAGGCCGCAATGGTCAACTGCCCGCTCGAAAATGGGATGTTGTAAACTCTGGGCCTAGGTGGTGTGGACTCTAAGGATTCCCTTTTTGGAGCAATCAGATTCAAGGCTGCTTTTGGGGAGGCCGCCTTGGGTGTGATGGACCCGTTTGGTATTGAGCGACGCGGCGTGGAAGCGGATGGCGCCGTTGATCATAGGGCGCCCCGATCAGAAGGGCTCGACCGGGCGCGACAACCGAATGTTCGTTGAAGGAGTGCTGTGGATCGTGCGTACGGGGTCTCCCTGGCGCGATCTCCCGGAGGTCTTCGGCGATTGGAACAGCGTGTTCCGGCGCTTCAGCCGATGGAGCACCAAGGGTGTTTGGTGGCGGATCTTCGAGGCGATGTCCGATGATCCGGACTTCGAATATCTGATCGTCGATTCCACCATCGTTCGGGCGCATCAGCACGCTGCCGGCGCCAAAAAAGGGGGCTGAAGATCAGGCGATCGGCCGCTCGCGCGGGGGCCTGTGCACCAAGATACATCTGGCCGTTCGAGGCTTGGGATGTCCGGTGCGGTTCACGCTGACCTCGGGTCAGAAGGGCGATGTACCGCAAGCCGCCGCATTGATCGAAGGCTTGTCCGCCGAGGTCGTCATGGCCGACGCCGCCTATGACGCCGATCACTTGCGCCAAGCCATCGCCGCCAAAGGCGCGCTCGCCGTCATTCCCAACAACCCGTCACGCGCGCTCAAATACCCGCTCGACAAGCATCTCTACGCCCAGCGTCATCTCGTCGAATGCTGCTTCTCAAAGCTCAAGCAGTTCCGACGTGTCGCAACCCGCTTCGAAAAAAAAACGGCCCGGAATTACCGGGCCGTCGTCACTCTCGCTGCCATTGTTCTATGGATGCGCTAGTGTCCACACCACCTAGAGCCCGGAGAGTTCATCGTTGTGCATGATGAAGAGATTGATCCGATCCCTGGGGCGGCCTCGGCGCGACTAGGGGCGCGTTCGATCTCGTTCAACCGCGTCGGATTGACGGCATGCATGTCCGGAAGCTCCCACGAGCAGTAAGCTGGCGTGCCGAGATAGCGCGCAATTTGCTTTCCTCCTCTTTCTGATCTTCTGGCACGCGGGTTGCTGAGCCATGCATGGCTTGGTCTCTGACTGACTGACCTCGTGAGGGCCAAGCCGCGCATCGCAACTCGCACGGTCGGCGGTCCCCGCCCTCCGTGCGCTTCTTCTGAAGGCGCGATGATCAGCCGAGCCGTGGCATCATGATCGTCTGGCTCAGGAATTGCTAGGAGACGTACGGGCTTGGCTGCTCATGCATTCGCGCTGCACCTTGCGAGCCGTCAAGCCTGCGCGGGTGGACCTACCTCCACCCGCGCTTCCTTCTCCGTCGCCCTTGAGGCCGCATTAACAGCACGCCGTGGAGATCATGGCATGACCCGTGACGAGGCTTTGAAGAACGCTATAGCAGCGCTCAGAGGGTGCTCGGAGGGAAGATCGGAACCGGCGCCGTACTCGCCGCGATTGCGGAGCTATGGCGACTGGTTCGCCACCTAGAAAACAGAAGCTCTCCTCATAGGCTAGAACTGAGATGGCAGCAAGGTGGATGGTTTCGGTCGGCGTCGTCAAAGACGGCAAGCTTCGATATGTGACTTATGCCGTCGCTATGGCTGATCAGGCGGAAGCCGTGAAGGCCTCATTGGATGTTGATCTGAGGCCGGCAAACTGGACCATTATTGGCTAGAGTTTTTCGCACCGATTCCCCGGCTGGGAGGAGCGAAGGACGATGAAGGCCTCGAGGTTTTCGGACGCCCAGAAGGCGTTCATCCTAAAGCAGGGCAGTGACGGGATTGCGGTGGCGGAGATCTGCCGCAGGGCCGGGATCAGCCAGGCGACCTACTTCAACTGGAAGAAGAAATACGACGGGCTGCTGCCGACCGAGATGCGACGGCTGAAGCAGCTCGAGAAGGAGAACGGCAAGCTGAAGAAGCTGGTGGCGGACCTGTCGCTCGACAAAGAGATGCTGCAGGACGTGATCCGCCGAAAGCTATGAAGCCTGGCCGGAAGCGCAAGCTGGTCGACGAGGTCTGTGGCGAGTGGCAGGTGTCGATCCGCAGGGCCTGTGACGCTCTCGAGTTTGACCGCTCGACCTATCACTACAAGTCCCGCCGCTCCGGCCAGGCTGCCCTCGAACAGAAGATCAAGGAGATCTGTCATGTCCGCGTTCGCTACGGCTACCGTCGTGTTCACGTCCTGCTCCGCCGCGAGGGTTGGCGTCATGGCCAGAACAAGACGCGCCGCATCTATCGCGAATTGGGCCTGCAATTACGCAACAAGACGCCCAAGCGCCGGGTCAAGGCCAAGCTGCGCGATGACCGCAGGCCGGCCACACGATCGAACGAGACCTGGGCAATGGACTTCGTCCATGACCAGCTGGCGACCGGACACAAGCTTCGCGTGCTTACCATCATCGATACCTTCTCCCGCTTCTCGCCGGCGCTGGCGCCACGGTTCACCTTCCGCGGCAGCGACGTCGCGGAGGTGCTGGAGAGGGCCTGCAAGGAAGTGGGCTTCCCGGCAACGATCCGGGTCGATCAAGGCAGCGAGTTCGTGTCGCGCGACCTTGATCTGTGGGCTTACCAGCGCGGCGTCACGCTGGACTTCTCGCGGCCCGGCAAACCAACCGACAACGCGTTCATCGAGGCCTTCAATGGCCGCTTCCGGGCCGAATGCCTCAACGCCCACTGGTTCCTGTCCCTTGCGGACGCCCAGCAAAAAGTGGAGGATTGGCACAGATACTACAATGAAGAACGGCCCCACGGGGCGATCGGCAATCGACCGCCGATTTTGCTGCAAAACCACGTCGGCGCAACCAGCCCGCCAACGTGACCAAGGCGCAAAACTCTAGTTCTGGGTGGTCCAAACTTCGGTCTCGCTGCAAAAACCACCGAGACTCTAACTCCCGCTGGATGAAAGTTCAGTGGCAGGTCAAGCGCTTATGAGATGTATACACATGTGCCATGTAGCAGAACTTTGACTTTGTTTTTTGATCTACGACAATGGTCCCCTATTCGGGCATGATTATCGGTTCCACAGGATCGTTGGCCGATGACAATCAATCGCCTGCTCGCCGGAAGTACCTATACGGAAAAGGAGCGGAAATCGCTTAATTGGGCTTACCGGCTCACGCTGGAATCGCTTGGGTTGGTCGAGCGGGGAGACCCACTTTGCGAATTTGTCGCGCTCAAGGTCATTGAGGTCCGCGCGCGCGGCGTAACGAACGCATCAGCCATCTCGCGGCTTGCAATCAAAGAGCTGAAGCTTAATTAGGCCGCTTCAGTTGACGCCCGTTCGTCCCATAGTCCCAGTCGATGCGGGTTTCCTTGTACCAGGCCAGCATGGCGTTACAGGTGAGTTTGGTGCCGTTGTCGGAGACGATCAGGCCGGGTTTGCCGCGCCGCGCGACAACCGTCGTCAGTTCCCGCGCCACACGCCGGCGGGAGATCGACGTCTCAGGAATGGCACCCAGACATTCCTTGGTGACATCGTCGACGATATTGAGGATGCGCGCCGGCCCGACCTAGTTCAATAGCGATCGGGACATCCCGCGGCCCTTCCACCTCCAAGAATTGGTAGTCGCACTTCGTGATGAGTGCGCCTAGAGTTAACTGGGGTGATCCAACTCGTTGGATTGCACACATGGTAACCGATTGCCTGGTCTTAATTGGTCACCTGGAGAGCGTCGGCCTTCAGAACGTAACGTTTGCGGTTACCATGCCTGCTGCGACCGACGCTATGAGGCTTCGCTCGATTTCGGGGACATCCGTTCTGAACTCGACGCCAGACACGGCGGACTTGCCTTGGCGATTTCCGCACTCAGTGAACGGGCACCCGAGGGATCTCGGCATCGAGGAAGCGAGATTTGTCAGATCTGTGACGATGATTGGCAGATCTGGCCGCCCAAGCTCCATTAGGCGCCACAAAGTTGGCTTGCAGTTCGGCCTCACTTGCGAACGGTGCACCGGATGAAGGCGATAGGCAGTCCGACACAAGCAGCTCCGTTCAAAATCTACGCTGATCGCATGATCGAGATCGGGACCAACACCATCAACGTTCTACAGATGGCGTCGACTTTGCGGCTCAGGCGCAGCTGCGAAGACCCATTTTTTGTCTGTCCCAGCTCATGGCTTCACTCAACCGACCCTAACCTCCACCCAAGACTCGTCGTTCGCAAATCGGCACACTCTAGCAGCCAAGAATGCGGTCAAAGAACCAATCGACGATCACCGCGGCGGTCGGATTTTCGAGTCCTTCGACATCGTTTAGATGTCGGTGATCGACGAGTTTCAGCAGCGGCCGCACCTCAGCGTCCATCTCAGCGAAGTGGCGCCAATTGTGCTCTTCGACGGCGGGGCTCACGCCGTGACGCACGCCAACGAAACTAGGTTCGGAAGGATCTGAAGCGGGGTTTGCGACTGTCCGGCCAGATGCAGAGCGGCATGGTCGCGTTCAACAGGGGGCTCGCTTCCAATCCCGCGGCGCTCTTCGGCGGTAGCACGGCGAGCGGTCTTGCGCGGGAACGCGCGACCGAAGGCATCAAGGATTCCCTCGAAACGAAGTACATCGCAGTCTCGCTGTATCGAGCGGATGAACTGCACACAGAGAAGGCGCAGTGGCGCAGTTCACCACGAGAGATGAACAACGGACGTGTAGGAGGACAACATGGGCGCGGTCAAGAACGTTATCGTCGTGGGCGGTGGTATTGGTGGCTTGGCAGCCGCCCATGCGCTTCGACGCATCGGCGTGTTTGTTCGAGTCATCGAAATGGGAGATAGGAGCGACCGGATCGGGACTGGCATCACCCTACTTGGGAATGCGCTACGAGCGCTCGCCGAATTGGAATTGGTGGAAGCGTGTCTGCAAGGCGGTCACGGGTGGGACGTCGTATCGATACGCGACGCCGCCGGAAACCCGCTGCATCAGCAGTTCTTGCCAAGAATTTGGGATCCGGATCGTCCAGCCGCGCTAGGAATCATGCGGCCGCGCCTCGGGCAGATCCTGGAGGAGGCCGCCAGGACGAGCGGCGCCGAGATCGCCTTCAATACGACTGTCACTCGGATTGATCAGGACGCTGAGGGCGCGACGGTGCAGCTCTCGCACGGCGAGACAGATCGCGCAGACTTGTTGATCGCGGCCGATGGCGTTTATTCCAAGACGCGCGAGCAAATCTTCGGCGGAGAGTTCAAGCCGCAATACGCCGGCCAAGGAGTGTGGCGTTACACTGTTTCTCGGACCGAAGCTATGGACGGCTTCATCCTCTATCGCCATCCGACGGGGAGAGTGGTTGGCGCGCTGCCGCTGTCGAAGGAGCTGTGTTACCTATTCTTCCTGGAAAACACGGATGAAAAGCTTCGTGTCGCTCAAGATCAGGTTTGCGATTATGTTCGAAACCTGCTCGCCCCATTTACGGCGCCCGAACTGATCCAAGCGGCCGACTTGGTCGGCGAGGGCAATCATATAAGCTACCGCCCGTTCGACATATTGATGATGCCTGCACCATGGCACCGCGGCCGCGTCGTATTGTTGGGTGACTCGGTTCACTCGCTGACACCGCAGATGACGTCGGGCGGCGCCATGGCGATCGAGGATGCTCTGGTCCTCGCTCAGGAACTCCATAGCAGCCACGACCTGGAAACCGCGCTCGCAAGGTACTGCGTTCGACGTGAGGAGAGGGTCAAGCGCATATACGACATCGGATACGCCATTTGTAACGAAGAGCGCAATCCGATGCATAGCCGAGAATATCAGATAGGTCTTCTTCGTGAAGGCTACGCATTCCTGTCTGCGCCTGCCTGATTCGAAAACGGCCGCCGAAGTCAATTGGAGAACAACCAAGATTATGAAAAAAATAGCTCCGAGTGGGCGCCGTGTTCCGGGCAAACGTGCTTCTGCCCACTCGCTCAGAGGCAGCGTCTATTTCGGCCGCAACTACCGATTAAATGATTTAATATTACAGAGTTTGAGAGGAGGACTGGGCGGCACAGCTCGCGCCGACGACGCCGCGCTTCTGACCTGAAGTGAAGACGCGGCGGGGATTTCGCGCGTCGTGGCCGCCGGTAGTCGTTGTCGACATAGACCCGCTCGATCGCGCAGCCGGATCCTGATGCTCCACGGACTCCAGCCCCAACGGCAAACGACGCTTGACGCTACAGCATCAACATCGGATCGGGCTCCTACCTATTCTGGGGGAGGCCGTCGCTCCCTGGCCCCTCATCCTCTATTCATCCTAGGACGCCCGAGCTAAAGACGGGCTGAGATCGGTGACGGCGCTAGAAGAGGAGCGCGGCGGCATGTTCGAACAACCACCCTTCCATTCATATTCAACCGCGGCTCGCATCTGTATTGACATTACGGTCTTAGGCGCTGCTCTGCTGGTCGGGATAATAGTGATTCACGTCGTGCCGTAAGGCGGCCTCAATGGTTAGTCGGTTTCCTCGCAAACATTGCAGGATTGTCGGGCGCATTTGCGATGTTGGCCGCACTCATATGTCTGGTCCCCCGTCGGCGCGCTCGCGTCGCTTGTTCTGATAAGAAAGATAGACTTGTCGATGGCATCGATTGGCTGCTGCTCGACGTGTTGCATAGGCAACGACAGCCTTCGCCCAGCTTCGCGCGCGGGCACCATAAACCTTCGTATCGTTCCATGTCCCTTTAGATGCCTGACGTTTCCCTACGTTCAATTGAGCCGCCGATCGCGATCGTCCTATTTTCAGGTAATGCGGTCGCGCCCCGCTATCGCTGCCCTCCTTGGGCATTCCTCCCTAGACTTGGGTCGCTTGCGGCAACGTAGGCGGCACTTCTTTTGTACGCGGTAAGGCGATGCTGTCAGGCGGCGCGATTCCGCCGAGCGTCGATTTCGCTGCTCCGCGAGCCATAAGCAATGCGCCGAAGCATTTTGGCGAGCCAGGCGAACGGTTCGACGTTATATGGCGTCGCACAGTCGAGCATCGGCATCAGTGACCGTCAAGAACCGCATTCCGCTCGACAACTACTACCTGCCCGGCGACCTCGAACGACAGATCCGGGCTTTCGTTGTAGAGCGTGGCAGGTTTGTCTTGGGCCCTGCTCAGTTACTATTCGACATTCGCTACGTGCTGCAGATGAAGCCGCGGTTTGGTCCTAAAGTCGAGGATTACCGCAAAGTCAGAGGCAGACCGGCATCCAAACGCTGCAGATATCCAGGGTCCGCGTTGGAATTCGCTAAAGTTGCTGAAGCCCAGCTTCGCTAGGGCGGCGTTGTCGGGCGGGCCATGCACCTATGCAAGCCGGTAGTTGTTGGGACTCGGATTGCCGTGTCAAGCTGCCGAACGCAACGCGCCGAATTGTGCAGGTTGATCGTGTTGCCGGAGTGCACGCTCCGTCCTCGCGTCTGGAGCTGTGTGGTCCTCGGCGACCTACCGTACCTAGGCTGCGTGATTTTCATGGGCCTGGTCTCCATCGACATCATAGTAGTCGCAATACTTATGCAATGAGGTGAAGACAGCGCCTACTTCGCGTTCCCGGAGCGCAGCAGGATGGACGGTTGGTTAGTGACTGCTGCTGTCTTCAAGGAAGATGGCGACGACGAAGAATTCAGACACGTAGTATACGTGGTTGCCGTCGCTGACCCGGCGGAAGCGGTGAGGATGACGATAGCCGACTGTGACGCAAGGGCCGGAATGCTTAACTGTCCGCTTCAAAAAGAGCAGTTGCAAAAGCTCGGTTTGGAGCCCGGCGAACTGATCGCGATACACGACGGCAATCATCCAATCCCCGCGCCCTCTCGGCGTCATTAGCCACGTCTGGTTTCGTTCAAACGGCGTCGGGTTGACTGCGTGCATGTCTGAAAGTCGCACGAGAAGTGCACCGGGATTGCGCCGTTTACTCTCCGGTCGTCTGGCACGCGCGTTGCTGAGCAGTCGATGGCTTGGCCGCTTATTGATTGACCCTCGTGAGGGCCAGGTCTGTTTGAGGTGCGACGGCGTGCGGGCGGTCGTCAGCAGTCGCCCGCACGCTTTTCCGTCGCGTCGGCCTCACTGTGCTCTGTCGATACCGCGCCGTTTGGCTCTACTTCTGCACGGTGCCGTGGCATGCGAGTTGTTGAGAGGCTTATCGGCTTGGCTGTTTATCTTCACGCAACACGGACCAAGCTTGTCGTAGCAAACTCCGCGCGGGCGGTCTCCAAATGCTCGCGCGTTCTTTCGGAGTCGCAGGCCGCGCGGCCGGCCATAGGGGGGCTGTGGAGATTGTTCCGTGACCCGTGATGAGGCTTTAAAGAACGCGATAGAGGCGCTGAAGGGATGGTCCGAAGGGAAGGCCGATACGAGCGTCGTACTTGCCGCGATTGCGGAGCTTATGGCGACCAGGCCGCCACCAAGGCCGCCTTCAAAACCCGAGCTTTCTTCATAAGGAATGTGTTGCAATGGACAGGCTGGAATTTATACCGGGTTTCGAGGCAGCTATTCGCTCCGCCGACCCTGAGAAGCTGGCCGCACTTCGGGAGATCGTCCGCCAGCAAGGAGGCCCGGACGAGTTCGCGAAGACGCGCACAGAGCTTGTACGCAAACATCCGCTTACACTCTTTAGGTCTTCAAGATCATCTGCGACGCGGCGCATCAGGAGCCTCGCTCATGAGAGGGCAAGCCGATGAAAGGTAAGCTCGACAATCGCGCTTTGTTCGTTGATGACTTGGTCAGGGTGGCTGCGAGCGATGACAGATAGCAATGACAACATCATCCCGGACGTCGGACCGCCTTCCATCGACCTGACCGGGATTTACATGACAGCGGTTCAATTGGCCGCGCACTTCAAGATTACACCTGCAACGATCGTCCGTTGGGCGGAACGGCCCAACTTTCCATGCGCGAGCACTTCCGCCGGAGAGGCAGCTTGGCTTGTGACAGACGTGCAAGAATGGAACCGCCAGCGTAAACGCGCATACCGCGCCGCGCTGCGCGCCCAAGAGAAGGCGGTCGAGACGGCCGTGGAGAGAGCTCGTCACCGCCAGCGCTTAATCGCCGCGTTTGCTCGCACATGTCCGCCGCAGGTCGAGCGATCGGCTGTTCCGCTGTCGGGCGCGCCTCTTTCGCGCAAGATGATCGTCCAAGCGGATGGTTCCCTTGCGCCTGCGCCCAGTGAGCAGCATGACCGGCGCACGATGCCCAAAAATAGCCGCTGATCGTACCAGATCGGCGACCACAGAGAGGGCGCACGCAGTTAATCGCATGCGCTACAGTCGATCCACAACCCAACGCCGCCCGCTTGAAATACATGCGGACGGCGTTGGCTCTAGCCCTAGGAGGGTGTATGCAAAATCCTGACTTGGACAAAGTATGGATGAGGGGGCGCGCCTTCGCCATCCGTATGACTCCGGTACTCCCCAATGAGTAGGGGAGCTGTGCCGCGAGGTCTAGGGTCGCGGGCGACTAAGTTACTCCGGCCTCAGCCCATGCCGGGGCGACCCGGACAATTTTAACCGAGTCGAGTGCGGTAATTGATGGAGCCGGCGCGGAGATCGCCCCGCATGTCGTTGGTGGCGTGAAGCTCCATGGCTAAGCGTTCGGCGTTTAGGACTTTAGGCGCCGATTCAGCGCTTCAGCAAAGCGTCGTTCGAAATCAGCCTTACGCTCCGCAATGGGGCGATCGAAAAAGTTGTCACGGACAACAATTCCGCGACCCTCGTCTGCGTCGATATGATCGATGTTGCAGTCCTTGAACGTGCAGCCGGTGAAGGCGAGCTGTTCGGCGCTGCTATCGAGCACGATGGTGCATTTCACGAAGGTGCAGCCATCAAAGCGGGCAAAATGAACCTGGCCGCGGAAATCAAATAATTCGGCGTGAAAGGTATCATTCCAGAATACGCGTTCTTCGTGGATATCGGTCACTGTTTCGCCTTTTAGCCCTTCGTGCCGCTGAGTTGCCTTCCGTCGAGCCCTTCGACACGCACCGTCAAATACCTTGAACCGACCGCGAAGCTGTGGGCCAGCTTGACGCTCCCGGACTCCTCGGCGAAGCGTGAGGTTCGCGACGGCTTCAAACTCTTCGGCAGCGAGATTGCGGCCGCGATTCCTGTTCAATTCGCTGAGCAGGTCTTTACGGTCACGCCTCATGTTTCTTTAGCCCGTCAGTCATTGCTCGTGCGCTTCAACGGCCTAGTTTGCACGTCGTTCTCACCGGAAGATTGTCGATCAGTGAGCGGCGCCTTGAAGAGCGTTTTGGTCGATCCTGCGCCATTCCAGATCGACATCGGGAAGATCTCTCGGAACCAATCTGGCAGTGAGGCTCCGCAATTGCTATGCCGCACGCCTGTATGCCTCCGACAAATCCAGGGCGACGCGATGATCGTTTTCCGAATGCAGTTGCTTCCGCCAAAACTTGGTAGGTTGAAGTTTGTTGGATAGCGCCCTTTGATAACCAATGATCCGATGGCCTGCAGGCCGAACCTGCAGGCCGAAAGGCAAGCCCAGGTTTGCCGGAAAAGGCGGAAAAGGCGCGGATTTCGGCGAAAGTTGCCTCGGGCTGTTGCGACAATGGAAGCGGTAGGACACACGATGCTCCGCACTCTCTTTCTGATCGCCTTAACGTTTGTCGTCACGACAAACTCGGATGCTCAAGGCACCGACGCCAATCCCATCTATCTTGACCAGGGTGTGGATTGGACCGCGGCAGCGAGAGCTGACTTCTATTCGCGCGATCAGGGCTCGCGTTTGATTACGTTGTCTTGGATGCAGGCGCTGAAGCAAAGGAACGGACAGCCATTCCTCGCGCATGGTTTGTCACGGTACGGCTATCTACCGAATCCTGCAAACACGGCCAATCTTCCCGTCGGCTTTCACGCTTCAGGCCCTCAAGACTTCCAGGTCGTCGGAATGATCTGCTCAGCCTGTTACACGCGCCAGATCGAAGCTGATGGCAAGGTGTATCGGGTGGATAGCGGTCCGGCGTTTGTAGACTTCTACGCATTGCTTGGCGATCTGGACAAGGCTGTGGGCGACGTGATTGCCAGTGACAGCTCGTTCGCTCCGTTTGCTGCAGCTGTCCTGCGGTCCACAGCGCCGGACGCGGCCGACGCTGCGGATCTTCGTCGGCAGGTCGGGGGGTGGTACTTGCGGTTTCACACGCTTATTGTGCGCGCGCTGCCCAAGACCGGCTGGGGAGTTGGCCGTCTGGACGCTGTGGGGATGATTTTCAACCGCATATCCGGACTGGACATAGGCCCGCCGCCCGACTTAATGATCCCAGGAAACATGAAAACCGCGGACGCTCCCGTGAGATACCCATTCCTCTGGAATTCGCCGCGGCAAGATAAGACGCAATGGCCTGGATTCGCAAAAAATGGAAATGACATCTTGGGGCTGGCTCGGAACGTTGGCGAGGTTCTGGGAGTATTCGCTACGTTCGAGCCGAAGCGTCAGGGTGTGATCATCAATTTCCTTGACAATAATTCCACCAATTTCGACGGCCTGAGCCAGCTTGAAAACCTGGTGAAGCGGATCGGCCCTCCGAAATGGCCCTGGACGATTGACGCTGCTTTAGCCGCGCGCGGCAAAGCGATTTTTGAAAGGGATTCCGCTGAAGGGGGGTAGCGGTTGCCACGGGATAGAAGACGGAGAGCAACGCTTTCCATTTGTAAAAACATGGCGAACTCCGGTCCAGAACGTTGGTACCGATACACGAGAATACGACATCCTCGCCTGGAAGGCGAATACGGGCGTGCTGAAGGGAGCGTACATTCCCTTCGCGACCGCCCCCCTCAAGGAGAACGATGAGATTCTTAACATTCTTGCGACCTCGGTCATTGGTTCGATCGCGGAACACCTGTTGGCCGGCGGCGCCCCTTCAACCAATGCACGGGTAGCAGCGGCGCCAGATCCGGGATCGTCGGACACACCGGAGTCTCTGGGGCTGGTGCGGCTACCGCCAACGCTGCAGGATCTGCTAACGGCTTTCGATACTGTCAGCACCTCGGAAGCAATCAAAAAGGCTAGGCGTCAGGGAGCAGAACGAGCGTCTCACGCTCAGCTGCCTCCGTGGGGCTCCTACGAGGCCAGTGTTCTGCAGGGTATTTGGGCCGCCGCACCTTATCTCCATAACGGATCGGTCCCGACGCTGGCGGAATTGCTCAAGCCATCAGGGCAGCGCAGATCGCAGTTTAGCGTCGGACGCAAATACGACATTGAAAACGTGGTCTTGCTGTCACCAAGGAGCCGCTGAGCGATACTCTATCCGTGACGGATTGCAGCAATATCAACTCTGGAAATAGCCGATGCGGCCACGAGTACGGGACAAGTTTGAGCGATCAGGACAAAAAGGCGTTGCTTGAATACCTCAAGACACTGTGACCCTCTTAGGCTCCCCTCTTTGACCGGACTTCCAACATGCTGCCGGTCCCACTATCGTTTGCGCAAAACGACCCTCATTCGCCGAGTTCTCGCTGTCGGCGCGAGCATTGGAATGGACATCTGATCCAGCGCAGCTGCTCAAGGTCGCACGAGTGGTGACCCAACTCCTGCCCTTCTGCCGTATGCGTCGCTTGTGTGTAAGAAAAGAGGTTCCACATGCTCCCAATCTCAACAGCGCATGACAAAGAGTGCGTTCGCTGTGGTTCTGGATTAGTCACCCTCGAGTGGCACGAGCGCGTCTCCGCGAATGAAGCTCAGGATCTTTGGCGCTGCTGGAACTGCAAACACCAGTTTGTCTCCGTCGTCACTTCAGATGAGAGAGAGCCCTTAGCGGCAGAGATTACAAGACCATTCTTTACGAGCCTGCTCGTCTAACCAATGACGCCCGAGCAGGTCGACCTTATCAGGACATCATTTGACGCGATGTGGCCGATCCGCCGCGACCTCGCCGACCTGTGCTACAACAGGTTCGTCGAACTAGCTCCAGATGCAAGACAAATGTTCGGCGGCGATACTGAGAAGCAGCGGATGAAGGTGCTGGATATGATCACAGCGCTGGTCGCCTCGCTCGACGAAAGACCGATGTTCCGATCGCTGATCGCGATTTCCGGTCACAAGCACGCCAGACTTGGCGTTCAGCCGTCGCACTTTGTCGCAATGGGCGAGGCGTTGATGTGGAGCTTTGAGCGAAAATTCGGCGCTTCTTTCACCCCTGAGCTGACAGAGACCTGGCAAGCACTTTACGCCACCGCCCAGAACGAGATGCTCCGCGCGACTGGCCAGCATAGTTCGTTTTGACATTGGCGGATGCGGCACCCAGAGGAGTACGTCACGGCACAATGTCAAACGCCATCCGGAACTGCCCCCTTTGCGTCATGAAGAACTGCCCCACCATCGGGTTCATGATGTCGGTTGCAGGTTTGCTCCGCCTCTGACGGGAGGAAGGGAGGCGGAGCCGACCGGAGGGCCGTCAGCGGCGGGCGGCTTGATGAGGCCGCTCTTTCGCTGGGCGCGGAGCCGGTAGCTGTCGCCGCGGATCGTCAGCACGTAGCTGTGGTGCAAGAGCCGGTCGAGGATCGCGGTGGCGACCACCGGATCGGCGAACACGGTGCCCCATTCGGAAACGCTGCGGTTCGACGTGATCAGCATGGCGCCGGTTTCGTAGCGGCGGCTGACCAGCTGGAAGAACAGATGCGCCGCGTCGGGCTCCAGCGGCAGGTAGCCGAGTTCGTCGACGATCAGCAGCTTTGGCTTCGCCAGCGCGAGCAGTTTCCCGTCCTGGCGCGGGTCGCCATGCGCCTTGGCGAGGCCAGCGACCAGCGTCGTCGCCGTGGTGAACTGCACCGTGTAACCGGCCAGGATCGCCTCTCGTCCGAGCGCGATCGACAAGTGCGTCTTACCGACGCACGGCGGGCCGAGCAGCAGGACGTTCTCGCCGTTGGCGATCCAACGTGACGCGGCCAGGTCGCGGATCTGCTTCGGATCGATCGACGGCTGCGCCTCGAAGTCGAAGCCTGCAAGCTCCTTCACGGCCGGGAAGTGTGCGAGTTTCAGCGCCATCTCGATGCGGCGATGATCCTTGCGCGCGATCTCGCGCTCGCACAGCAGGATCAGCGTCTCACGCGCCGACAGGTTCGCGCGCGCCGCCTCGTCGAGCAGGCTGTCGAGCTGGTCGCGGATGCCAGAGAGCTGCAATCGTGCCAGCATGGCGTCGAATGGATCGATCGGTACTTCGGTAGCCTTCTTTGTGCGCGCCATCAGAAGCTCCCTCCGATCGCTGCTTCGTATTCGGCAAGAGGACGCAACAACGAGGGCAGTGGAGACGACCCCGGCACTGTCGGTGTCGCGATTGCCGATCGGCAGACCGCGCCATTGCGACCGGCAACCCCGTCGAGGTGGGCGGAATCGACGATCCGCAGCCAGCGCCCCTCCGATTGCTTGTGGACCGCAACCTCGCGCATGCCATGGCGGATGCGCACCTCGCCGGCCGCAACCGTCACCGCCACGCGCTCGCCGATCAGCCGCCACGGCACCGAGTAGCTGTTCGTGTCGATCTCGACAGCACAATCGTTGCCGACGACGCGGGCCAGTTCGCGCAACGATCCGAACGACGGCTGCCCGCCGAGCGGCTTCAACCGGTGTGCCTTGCGCGGCGGCGATCAGGGTGAGACTCCAGCGACAATCAAGGGTTCTTCCGCATATTTGGTGCAGGGTGCGGGATTCACGGACGGTGCGAATAAGGTCATAAGGCTGGAATCGCAGTCGACGCCGTGATTCGCCTTGCACCAAGCATTCCGCTCGCTGATTTCGCCCGAGCTCTTAATTGTCCAGATACTTCCCCAAACTGACAGGGTGGTGCTCGTGGCTCGACCAAAAGCAGCGGTCTCGCTCTGTCCCTGTTGCAGTAACCAAACTCATCGGGTCCACAGCCATTACACGCGACGGTTAGCCGATCTGCCATGGCAGGGGCAGCTGGTCGAAATCCGTCTTCAGGCGCGACGGTTTCGGTGCGCGAATCCCAGATGCCTGCGCCGAATATTTACCGAGCGGCTACCAACGACAGTACGGCCGAGAGCGAGACGAACAATCCGTCTCGGCGAGAGCCAACTGGCGATCGGCTTTGCTGTGGGCGGAGAGCCCGGCTCGCGCCTATCGCACAAACTCGCTATGCCGGTAGCGGCGATACCTTGCTCCGGATGGTTCACTCGGCGCCCTTACCGGATTTTGCTGCTCCGACTGTCGTCGGCATCGACGATTGGGCTTGGCGTCGTGGCCAGCGATATGGAACGATCATCTGCGATCTGGAGCGCAATTGCGTGCTCGACCTGCTTCCGGATCGTAACGCCGGCAGTGTTGCTCGCTGGCTGAAGAGGTGGCCGGGGATCAAGATTGTGGCCCGTGATCGTGCGGGTCTTTATGCTGACGGCGCCCGCTGTGGTGCGCCCAATGCAGTTCAGGTCGCGGACCGTTGGCACTTACTTAACAGTTTGGGGGATGCTTTGCGTCATGCGATCGGTCGCCATCGTCACAACCTAGCCGCAGCGGTGCAAATCATGGCAGCCGGAAAGACTCCGATCACCGGCGTTTCCGCGTCAGCGCCGGGCCTTGCACAATTGCGAGCGGATAGACGAGCTGCACGACGCGAACGTTGGGATGAAATTTGTCGTCTCCGCGCGCAAGGTTGTGCGACATCCGGCATTGGCAAACTGCTCGGTGTCGACAGGCGCACTGTCCAGCGTTGGCTCGCCGCCGGCGGCGAGCCAGAGCATGCGCATCCTCTCGTCTGCCACGGAAAGGCGCCCGTGGGTGCGACCGGTGCTCGTGCTCTTGAGCCGACATTCCGCGGTCCGCTGAATTGGAAAGTCTCCAACGCGCGTATCGATGAATACTTGCGCGGAGTGAGACCGCTCACTGTGTCCGCAACTACTTGCCGATCGAATATTCGATTTCGACTTGCGACTCATTTACCCCTGCTTTGGGATCGCCGTGGCCAGTGGTTCGCGCAATTCCCCGAATACTAGCCAGCGTTCCCGTGCCGCCCGTGATGTACGAGACAGCCGTGTTGCTGAGCTTTCCCGGCCCGGCGCCATGAGCCAGCACAGTGCCGCGGGTGAAGAACTTGTCGCCGTTCTCGAAGACATAGACATTGTATATGCTGGCAGGACCATTATTGTCGACGTAGTCAGAGACGCCCCGCGTCCACGTTTCCTTGATCTTCAAACCATTGACGACAGGAGCGTTGGTCGGAAAGGTGCGATAAATTTCAAATGATCGCACCTGATGGCCCGCGACGTCGCCGACGTCGAGAAACTGCTGTTGTGTGTATTTGGCATTTTCCGCGCCCGCTTTGTAGGATACGCGCTGTGTCTGTTGGGCGAAGGCATCGCTGACCGGGGCAGCAACAGCGAGACATATCAGAGCCGATATCCTTAGATTAGCCGATATCCTTAGATTAGTAGCGCGTCGTTCCATGGTAACCTCCTGGACTAGCAACTGAACGCCTTTGTGACGTTCCGGCCTCGTGATTTGCCGCGCTATTTCGCGGCAACGCAAAACGCAAAGTCGTCCGTGCCCGCGACGCGTGCGTCAACGGTTCGTTGTGCGGCCTAAGAACCGGCAGAGCACGTCGGCACGGCGACTATCTTCAACCTTCGTGTCAAAGCTTTTCCAAGT
Organism: Bradyrhizobium sp. USDA 4454; assembly: GCF_054822705.1. NCBI lineage: Bacteria > Pseudomonadati > Pseudomonadota > Alphaproteobacteria > Hyphomicrobiales > Nitrobacteraceae > Bradyrhizobium > Bradyrhizobium sp. USDA 4454. The sequence goes on along the minus strand of NZ_JBTRCN010000001.1, from coordinate 7,822,177 downwards.
GGAAAGAGTGCGATCGACAGCAAAGCTACTGTACCTCAAGGATCATTTCGACTTCGACCGCGGCACGGCGCGGAAGCGCCGCCACGCCCAGTGAGGAGCGACCATGTTTACCAATCGATTCGCCGAACACCTCGATCATTAGGTCGGAATATCCATTGATCACCCTGGCTTGGTCACCAAAGTCATCGGCCGAGTTCACCATGCCGACCACTTTGACAACGCGCTTCACCCGATCGAGGCTACCCAGCGCCGCTCGCACCTTTGCCAGCATGATCAAGCCTGCTTGCCGGGCAGCCTCATAGCCTTGTTCGACGGTCAGATCCCGGCCGAGCTTACCCTTCGGCTCGGTGAGACACTGCCCGCCATGAACAGGAGATTGCCCACTTGAACCGCGTTGACGTAGCTGCCGACCGGCGCGGCTCAGCCGGCAGTGTGATGTTCTTCTCTCTCAAGCGCGCCTCCGCGCTCGACGAATTCTCTGCCTGCCACCCTCAAATGCGGACGCTAAGATCACCAAACAAAAGGCGACAACCCCCGCAAATTCCTTCATCGAGCGCTCCCGCACTTACCCGTGAACGTAAATCTCTAAGGTGGCCCTACCAGCAGTGATCCCGTAGTTCGCGTCTGTCTCAAGCGTGCCCAATCCATCCGTCTGCTAGTTCGTGCGCTCCTCGCAACCAAAATCACCTGCGTCGTTGCTGAAGCGCCGTGGCCCGACCAGAGCCAGATGCGCACATGGGGCACTGGTCATCTGCGAGAGCAATTCCGGTTGTCATCGATCGGCGCGGGCGAAAGCGAGCCATCCGCCTGGACGATCATGCGGCGAGAGAGAGGCGCGCCAAGCGGTGGAACCGTCGATCGCCGGATCTGTGGCAGATAGGGGCGAGCAAACGCGGCGATTAAATTCTGGCGGAGCCGTGCCTTCTCGACGTCCGCCTCTACAGCTGCCTCTTTGGCACGAAGCGCAGTCCGGTATGCCCTTTGGCGTCGGCGGCGCCAATCGTGCACCGCGCTTGTCGGCCAATGCACTTCTCCATTTAGAGCCGTTGCACGCGGAAAATCGGGCTCTTGTGCCCAACGGACGATCGTCGCTGGCGACTTCCTGAAGTGCGCGGCTAACTGCACCGCGGTCATCTGGACCCCCATTAGGTTAGTCGGAGGCGACGCAAAGTTCGTGGTGGCAGCGTCCACAGCGGTGGTGTTGTCGGTCATTAAGTTGGCGTCCAAATGGTGAGATGCTGCTAAATTGCAATTAGCCACGCTGTCGACCAGTACTGCATGCCTTCGAGCGCTCCTGACGAAATGCAATCAAGTCGCGAGTGTTCTCCTAATCGAAGATGGAAGCGGGACCAGCGAACGCTTCGATCCAGATCAGGACGGGATCAACGCGCACCGCATCTTTATCGATCGCGACCCGCAATCCGCGGCACCGGTAGCGACGGCGAAAGGCGATCGCATCGCCATACCTCACATCTGTGACCTCCATTTTGCGACTACTCCGACAGATCCGTTAGCGGATATTTGTCACGGTCGTGCTGGCAGGTCGCCGGCCGTTCGACGTTGAAGGATAAGGCATTTCGGCCTGAGTAGACGACTGCTCAATTTGGTAGGTCCAATTTTAGGATTGAAAGCTGCCGATGCGCTTACGTCAGCCTGACTATCGATTTGACGACGCCTTATGCGGCAAGTCCTTGCGATGCCCGCGCCGACTCTGCTCGCAGCCTTCGCTCAACGTCATCACCCCGAGTTTGGATTCAGATGAAAGCGGGGGCAGCACTACAGCAGATAAGATGTCGTCACTTCGCCGCTATGCCTACAGGCTACGAGGTGTGAGTGACGACCAAGGTAATCAATGTCAAGGAAAAGCGAGTTGACCTCACGGTGTCGGCAAGCGACGGCAGAGAGGAGACCGGTCGCGAATGGTGATCGACCTTCGTTCGTCAACGAGCGCCTTGCGAAAAAGAGGAGCTTGCAACATAATGGTCGGCCTGACATTGCGGTCAGCGTTGACACAACGGGTGCCGGACCTGCTCTGAGGGAGCGGCAGCGTCTTGCGGTCGTAAAAGACAAATCGGGTGCGACCAGATGGCGAGAATAGTATGACTAGTCAGTGGCAGTATCAGGTTAGGTTCGATGTGAATGATTCTGCCGCGGCGGAATCGTTGCGCCGACAACATCGAGGTCCGATACTGGCGCGGCTGTTCGATATCCTCGCCAAGCGTGGCGCTGCGCTGAAATGCCAGTTCGACGCCTTTGCGGAGTATGTCGCCGCAGCAGAAGAGCACGGCGTCGAGAATTATCCGCTCTACCATTGGACAAAGGCGACGATCGAGAATCCGGCGAAGAAGGAAAAGTTCTTGAAGTCCTTTACGCTCTACGTGGACGGCCAGGAGGTTTATGCCAAGGAGATTGCTGACGCGCTGGAGGCGGACTTGCAACCGCTCGCCACGAGCGGACTCGTCACGAGAATATCCAAGTACGACACCAATCCTGCCAACAATCCCCAGCCGCAAAGTCACTTGCGCGCTGCACGCGCCCCGGACTAAGCGCTCTGGCATGTCCGCTCTTGCGTCGCTGTCCGGGAAGGAGTGGACATCGAACGCGTCTAGTCATAGGCGGTCATTCCGACCAAGACTAAGTGCCGCGCTTCACGTCCGCGTTGCGGTGGCGTGATCGAGGCGGCTGGCAAGTGGGACCTCTGCGGCTCCGGGGCGGCCGCGCAGGTGGGCCGCTATCGGGTGAGACTGGCGTTTGGCTCCGTCGCGTGATGCGGGGTTACCCGAACTACCACGCGATCCCCGGAAACCTGGAGCGGCTCGGCATGTTCCGCGCTGAGGTCTGCCGGGCCTGGCTGCGCTCGTTTCGTCGACGCAGCCAGCGCTCTCGCATGACCTGACGATTGAAGCGGCCGAGGGGTAGATGACCGGCAGGCCGACCGCCCGGGACCCTCTTATCGCCGCCAGTTTGGTTGTGTATCCGTTTTCCCTTTTGCGCATGATCGAGGATGACATTGAGGTGACCTATGAAACCAGTGCGCCAGTGGGGACGGAAATTCGGCAACGTGTTCTCTGACCGTATCCGCCAGCACGCTTCGGGTCTTGGCGACAAATGGACGCTGAATGAGGTCGTTATCTCGATCGTGGGCGAACAACATCGGCTCCGGGTTGGCTCCGGCGCGCTGGCGATCACAATGGCTTCGTTCTCGACGTTCTCAACGTCATGATTCAGCTGCCCGATACTTCTTCGCGGTATAAGCTCGAGCACATCTCAATCCGGAAAGTGTGACGAGCCAAGGCATCCACCTGCTCTGCGCTCAGCTCCGCCGTCGAATCGACATAGTCTCTTGACGACGGCTACTCATTAGGGAGCTTGGACCCTCCACAAAGAGCTGAACGAGCAACCCGGTCTCGATTGTCGGGCAGGAGCCTTGCCGACCCCGACCTTGATGCTTCATGATGCGACGGCTGGAGACACCAGCTTGACCGGCGCAGCCTCGACCTCCTGCCAAAACGTCGGGGCCACTGCGATAACGGTGGGTGGCGATTCCTGATTGCCAGCTCGGGTCAAGGGTCATGCGCAGATCGACGTTGGGCAGAATTACCGGTCCCAGCCCGGCATGGGGCGGCCAGTGAATCGGCGGGTAGCCGGTAAGGAGTACTAGAAGTAGTGTCGGGGCCGGCGGGAGCGCCGGCAGCTGGCTATAACTGCCCTGCAGCGAGGTGGCGACATCGAGCGGCGATTTAACGGCTTGGGTGATGTTGCCGAAACCTTGGACCCGCCTGTTCGTCGTGTCGACGACCAGATCCAGCTTGAAGATTATGCCTCCCGGGCGGCTTTCGCCAATCTGATAGCTGGCATGAAACAATCCGACCTGGTCTTTGGTTGTCGTATCCGGCATAGAACTATCCCTTCCCATTTTAGAGGATTGATCGGCTAATCAGCCGCGATCATTTGGCCGACTGCCGCACGTAGTCGTCAGCTTCTCCGCCGGGATCGCCTTCACCGGAATCAGGCGCGTGCTATTGCTGCCGGACACGACGATTTGCGGCATGGAGCGCCCGAATGATTAAGGTGACAGTCTATGCTTCCCGCCAGCTACGTGGCGTAGAGATTCTGCTGCGGCGGCATCTGCAGCGGTGGGGACGAAAGGGATCGTAAACGGGGAAACGGTATCCGCGGAAGCGGGCGAAACTGGAGCGCATGGCGGCGGTCCTGGAGTCGAGCGGGCGATATCGGATCCTCCGGCGCCTCGAGCCGCGGTCAGTCTATTGCTTGCCGGACGAGACGGCCCGGCTGCACCGAGGCATATTCCTCGATATCGAGACCACGGGTCTGGATCAGGCGCGCGACGAGATCATCGAGATCGGCATGGGACCGTTCGACTTCGCCTCGGACGGCCGCATTTTCTCCGTTCACGAAGCTTTCAGCCGCTTCCGCGATCCCGGACGCCACATACCCGCCGAGGTCACCGCCATCACGGCCATCACCGACGACATGGTCACGGGTGGTTCGATTGATCCCGCCGAAATCGAGGCGTTTTTGGGGCGAGGCCGTCGTCGTGATCGCGCACAACGCCGCCTTCGAACGGCGCTTCGCCGAGCGGTTGTGCGGTGCCTTTGCTCGCCTCGCCTGGGCCTGTTCCTGGTCGGAAATCAACTGGGCGGCGGAGGGCTTCGTCGATGGCACGCGACTCGGACAGCTTGCAGCCGCCTGCGGCTTCTTCCACGACGGACACCGTGCCGTGCACGACTGTCGCGCCGGCCTGGAGATCCTCTCTCGCATGCTACCTCGGAGCGGGCGCCGCGGCCTCGACGTTCTGCTCGAATCCGCTCGCGCGCCGCGGTGGCGCGTCCGGGCCATCGGAGCCCCGTTCGACCTCCGCGAAACCTTGAAACGGCGCGGTTACCGCTGGGATCCGGGCGAGAGCGGCGGGCTGCGCGCCTGGTTCATCGACGTCCCCGACGGGACGGTCGAGGGCGAACGCGGCTTCCTCATGCGGGAGATCTACCGCCGAGATGACGTCGAGATCGAGGCGCGCCGCATCGACGCGTTCGATCGGTACTCCGATCGTTGCTGACCGGGCGTCCACGTCCGTCGAGCGGCCCCGCGACAACGACAAGTCCGCGGCGCGCCAGCGCCATCTATGATGGTGCGAAACGTGACACGAAGCTTTTTGGCCGAACCGCGAAGCGCGAATAGCGCCGAATGGCGAAAGCACCGTTTCGAGAGCTCCCGCCTCAGCTACCTGCTAAATGGCCCCGGTTTCTTCCATCAGGCTCACAGGGCGGTCGACGACTGCCACGCCGCCGCTTGAGATTCTCGCGTTCGAGCTGCCGACGACCGGAACGTGTGCGCTCGCCGCCCTGCTGGAACGGGCTCGCAAAACGACCACGCGGCTATGGGCTGCGCAGCCGCCGTTCGAGCCCAAAGACGTCCTTAAGCGGCAAGGCTACAGCTGGAGCGACGGGAGCGATCCAAAGCTCTTCTCGTCTCCGCCAGTTGCGTGGCATGCCGCGATTTGAGGGCTATCGCAATTACCTCGCAAACTATCGATTGCTGCCGAGCCCGCACAAAGTCGAGCCCGCGCAAACAAGCCTACCAGATAAGGTAGTTGAAGCATTGCTGTTAGCACGGCAACCTCCAGCTCAGATTCAGCTTCAGGCGATTGGCGCCTTACTAACCCAGTGGTGAGCTGAACCGGGGATACGATCTCGCGCAGCGGGGACCGGAGTGCGGCTCCGAACAGATTGCACTCGCTAACAAATCTGCATCAGTAACTAACGGAGAGGATAGCCCAATGAGTCATGAAACGCTTGTGGATCTATCGCAAGACTTGCTGGTCATCACGGCGAGATTCCAGGAGCATCTCGAAGATGTGGCAGACCAGATCGACCTCGCGACGCGCTCTGGCGCACGAGAGCCGAGATCGCGGGCTAGGCGCGCATTGCGCGACGAGAACCTGACCCGTGCACGTCTCGATCGTGTAGCGCGCTCAGGGTTGCGGGCCGATCGTGCGGTGCGCTCGCTGCGCGACGAGGAGTTGCGTGCCGAGCTCGCCGATCGTGCGGCGCGCTCGCTGCGCGACGAGGAGTTGCGTGCCGAGCTCGCCGATCGTGCGGCGCGCTCGTTGCGCGATGAGGAGCTGCGGGCCGATCGTGCGGCGCGCTCGCTGCGCGACGAGGAGTTGCGTGCCGAGCTCGCCGATCGTGCGGCGCGCTCGTTGCGCGATGAGGAGCTGCGGGCCGATCGTGCGGCGCGCTCGCTGCGCGACGAGGAGTTGCGTGCCGAGCTCGCCGATCGTGCGGCGCGCTCGTTGCGCGATGAGGAGCTGCGGGCCGATCGTGCGGCGCGCTCGCTGCGCGACGAGGAGTTGCGTGCCGAGCTCGCCGATCGTGCGGCGCGCTCGTTGCGCGATGAGGAGCTGCGGGCCGATCGTGCGGCTCGCTCGCTGCGCGACGAGGAGTTGCGTGCCGAGCTCGCCGATCGTGCGGCGCGACTAGCGAGATGAGGAGCTGCGGTCCGATCGTGCGGCGCGCTCGCTGCGCGGCGGAGGAGAGTGTAACGGCCGTGCGTACAACGCGTGATCTGGGAACGGTGGCCGCCCGATTGTGAAGCGAGTCAGTCTCCTTCTGAAACCTTCACACCGCCAGAATCGACGTATCGGCTGTTGCTCGCATTCGAGGAGGGACACGATGGTTACCGTTTCTGGAGGTCACTGCACCACGGAAGAGTGGGTTGAATGAGGGCATCCTTCATAGGCATGACCTCAAGCAGTACGGCTACCGCGATGAAGTCATAGATGGAGCTCCTTCACTCGGTGCGACGGAGTTCCAAGTTTAGGAGCGACCATGAAGCCGTCCGTGGTTAGCAGAGCGTGGCTGGAGACCGCGCAACCGGTCGATAGCGTCGCTGCTCCGAGTGCAGAGGAGTTTTATCGACGATTTGTGCGGCCGGCGCTTCCCGTCGTCATCAAAGGCGCGGCATTAAGCTTGGGCGCTATAGAACGTTGGAGCTCCGGCTACTTAAAGGCAGCAGCAGGCCATAGGCGTGTGCCCATCGAATTCTCTCCGGATAAAGAGTTCGCTGTCCCAGAGCGGATTGGCAAAGATCAAACCCACTCGACCTTTGGGCGCTTCGTCGATTATCTGCTCTATGGCGACGCAGCAAGTCAAACGACCTATTATCTCGCCCAGATTGATACGTTGCGGTATCTCCCTGAACTTGTGGGTGATGTCGTTCGTCCGCCGTTCGCCCCACTCGCGAATATCATGAGGCCTCCATACTTATGGATGGGAATCGGCCGTAACGCCTCGAAGCTGCATTACGATTCCTACGACAACCTGTATGCAATGATACGCGGTCGTAAGCATATTACCTTGTTCCCGCCGACGGACCGCAGGAATCTCTACCCATATAACGACCATCCTAAGCATCGTCACTTCAGTCGTTTAAATCTTCGCCTGCCAGATATCGATCGGTTTCCGAGATTATTGAACGCGCGGCCTTTCGAATGCGTACTGTGTCGTGGCGATATTCTTTACATTCCCGAAGGGTGGTGGCACTATCTTCGATCACACGGACTTAACGTTGCGGTGAACTGGTGGTGGATAGAAGGGCATGCCTGAGGGTGCTGGCACAAGCCTTGTTGGCCACATAGTTGCGGCTGAAGCTCGCATCAGATCACTTGTGAGGGAGACTTTTGTCGACCGTTCCCCTGTTCTTTCGGGTTTGTCCGGGGGTGGGGAGGTGTGGCTCAAGTACGAGAATCTTCAGCACACGGGATCGTTCAAGGTCCGCGGCGCTCTCAACAAGATCCTGTCCCTCTCCAAAGATGATCTCGCCCGAGGAGTCATCGCCTCGTCAACGGGGAACCATGGACTTGGCGTCGCCTATAGCCTTTCCGCGCTGAAGGCTCGCGGGACCATTTTTCTGCCCGCGACTGCCTCTAAATCCAAGATCATCGCTCTTGAGCAGCACCAATCCGTCGAGCTGCAGTTTTTCGGCGCGGATGCGGTTGCCTCCGAAGCGCACGCGCGCGAAGTCGCGGTTGCGCAACATAGGACATACATCTCACCCTATAATGACTTAGACGTTATCGTGGGTCAGGGCACCATTGGCGTTGAACTTGAGCGGCAATGCCCCAAGCTAGACGCGGTGTTCGTATCGGTCGGTGGCGGCGGGCTTATCAGCGGCATCGCTAGTTATCTCAAGCCCCCGCCATCCTGACCTCCGGATCGTCGGCTGCTGGCCTGAGAACTCCCCGGCACTGTATCTTGCGTTAAAGGCTGGAAAAATAGTGGACGTGTCGGAGACCCCTACATTGTCGGACGGTACTGCGGGCGGGATCGAAAGTGAGACCATCACTTTCAATTACGCCAGAGATCTCATAGACGAGTGCGTCCTGGTTCGGGAAAACGAAATCGTGGACGCTATTCGGCTCGTGCTCGCGGGCCACAAGATGGCAATCGAAGGAGCCGCAGGAGTAGCGATAGCCGGCTATCTGAAGACGGCGGAGCGATACGCTGGCCAGAACGTCGCCGTCGTGGTTTGCGGCGGTAACATTTCCCATGAGATGCTATGCTCAATCCTCTGCTAACAAGCCGGGACAGGTCCCGTCGCCTCGTTCGCCAGTGGGGCCGCGAAAGATGAAGCGGTGGTTCGAGCAGCAACGCTTTGCCCTGGTCCAACGGACAGACTGAAGGTCAAACCACGAACCTTAAGCTCGTCGGGCGCAAATGTAATGGCCGCGCGAAAATCGATCTCCTTCAAGCCAGATTGATCGGCGCAGAATGATCGGAGATGCACCAAAGTTGCGCCAGAGCCCCGGATTGCCGATCTGATCAACTCGGCAGCCGCAAGGGGAGCCGACCTGACCAAGCATTTGTTGGCCTTCAGCCGCCGGCAACCACTGCAGCCGCGCTCGACCGACGTCAACGAGCTGGTGGTCGATGCTGCGCGTCTGTTGCGTCCAACGCTGGGCGAAGACATCAAAATCGAATCGATGCTGGCGCACGATCTGGCACCGGCCCTGATCGATCCCAGCCAGCTCTCGACGGCGATCCTCAACCTCGCCCTGAATGCGCGCGACGCCATGCCCGCCGGCGGCAAGCTGACGTTGGAAACCAGGAATGCTGTGCTCGACGAGAATTATGCGCGCCTCAATGCCGAGGTCAGACCGGGTCAATATGTCATGCTGGCCGTGAGCGACACGGGAGTCGGAATGCCCGGCAACATACTCGACAAGGTGTTTGAGCCGTTCTTCACGACCAAGGACGCGGGGAAGGGATCCGGGCTAGGCTTGAGCATGGTCTACGGCTTCGTCAAGCAGTCGGATGGCCATATCAAGATTTCTAGCGAAGAGGGTTACGGCACGTCTGTGAAGCTCTATCTGCCGCAGGCCGCGGGGCCCCCGCAGGCTCCGGCCGTTGATGCCAGTGTGGCGGGAAGCGAAGGAGGCGACGAATCCATCCTGCTGGTCGAGGACGACGTGCTGGTCCGCGAATATGTCGTGACGCAGATCAGCCGCTTCGGCTATCACACGCCGGCCGCCCGCGATGCCGCCGAGGCGCTGGCCATCATTGACCGGGGCGAAAGCATTGATCTCCTGTTCACCGACGTGATGCTCTCGGGCGGGATGAACGGCCGTCAGTTGGCGACCGAAGCGCTCAAGCGGCGCCCCGCGCTCAAGGTACTCTATACCTCCGGTTATACGGAGAACGCGCTCGTCCATCATGGCCGGCTCGACCCCGGCGTGCTGCTCTTGCCGAAGCCTTACATCAGCGCCGACCTCGCGCGGATGCTCAGGATCGCGCTGACGTCGTGAGCAGGTAGGGCAGGTTTATCTAGGGCGGATGAGCTGGAGCATATTCGGATCAAGTTGCGCGGTATCCTGCGGCGACGAGATGGCTTAGACATTCATCCGGGCGTGAACGTATGGGCCGCCCCGCTGCAAGCGTCATGATGGATCGTTTGAACAGTCTACACAGACGTATCCGGCATGTCGGCCTCTGGCCACTGCGAAGATGGAGACCGGCCAGATCGTGGACAAAGGCGGCGGCGGAGAGCGGCGAGATCGACCTCCCGCCCAGTCTTGTAGCGCGAGCATTCGATTTCCAACCAAGGATCGCCTCCGCTGATGGCCTGGTCGATCGTGGGGGACGTCGATCGCCCCCCTCGGGCCACAGCCTCTCGTTCCAGGATTCGGTTGTCGGCCTGACTGATCAGCCTCTCGCCCTCAGCACGACGCGTCCTGTGCGTCCTGCGAATCGAACCATCCTAGGCTCACGACAGGGAACCGGCCGCTTACATGCGCTACAACAATGTCGACGTGCCGAAGGAGCATTTGCTCGGCCCTCAGGGCGGCGGATTTATCGTCGCCCAACCGAGTTATCGCGGCCGGCTGGTTCGAGAACGCCTTTGATCGAGCTCGATACGCTTACGATGAAGTTGAGCGACTTCCAGCCGAGCTTGGTCACCTTGCGGATCGCTTGGGCACCAAGTTGCCATGGTGAAGAGCGTATCCGCTCCGGAGTCCTTCAGCGTAACGATCTCGGAATCTACCGTCGAGTCCGAGGTTTCATAAGTGACTTTCCTTGACGATAATGGTCGATGCTTTTTCGCCGAGCCCGTCTTTGAGGCCCTTCACATAGTCGTTGCCGGCGTCATCGTTCTGGGAAAAAAGCGCCAAGTGAGCTGCTGCCGGTTTGATGGACACCGGGTTAAGCTAATCCCACCTTGCGCTCGAACTCAACCGGGCTGAGATAGCCGATGGTCGAGTGCCTGCGGGTCGTATTGTAGAATCTCTCGATGTAGTCGCGCGTGCCTCGTCTCTGGTGCTGTAGGTTTTGCTGGCGGTGCGTTCGGTCTTGAGCGAGGAGAAGAAGCTCTCCATCGCCGCATTGTCCCAGACGTTGCCGGAACGGCTCATGCTGCAGACGATGCCATGGTCGGCCATCAGGCTCTGGAACTGCTCGCTTGTGTATTGGCTGCCCTGATCCGAGTGGTGCAACAGCGCATCCGGCTCACCCCGCCGCCAGATCGCCATCAGCAGCGCATCGGTCACCAACTGAGCCGTCATGACGGCGTTCATCGACCACCCCACCACCTGGCGTGAGAACAGGTCGATCACCGCCGCCACATAAAGCCATCCCTCGGCTGTCCAGAGATAAGTGAAGTCGGCGATCCACTTCTGGTTCGGCCGCTCGGCAGCAAACTGTCGGTCCAGCAGGTTCGCCGGCACCGTCTCGAGCTGCCGATCGCCGCTGTCCTTCGGCAAGCGCCGCCGGCGCGGCCGTGCCCGCAGGCCCTGTAGGCGCATCAGTCGTTCGATCTGGTGCAGGCCACAGTCGGCCCGTCGGCAAGCAGATCACGCCACACTCGGCGCGCGCCATAGGTGCGGTCGCTGGCCATGAAGCTGGCCTTAACCTTGCCACCGAGCTCTTCGTCGCTGCGGGATGCGGGATTTGGCGCTGGGAGAGCGGTTCAGCCAGGCATGGAAGCCCGACCGCGACACCCCCAACGCATCGCATAGCCATGCCACCGGCCAGATCGCCCGGTACTTCGCGATGAAGCCGAACTTCATGTCGCTTCCTTCGCGAAGTAGGCAGCGGCCTTTTTTAGGATGTCCCGCTCGGCTTTCAGCTTGGCGACCTCACGCCGCAGCCGTTCGATCTCCTGCTGCTCAGGCTTCATTTGCCCGTGGCCGGGAAAGGCCTGCACCGGATCGGAGCCGAACTCCTTGACCCACTTGCGCAGAACATTCTCATGAACGTCCAGGTCGCGGCCAGCTTGCACCACCGACACCTTGCGTTCCCTGACCAGCTTGACCGCCTCGATCTTGAAAGCGACCGAACTTCCGTCTCTTCATCGCCCACCTCCGGCTTCATGAAACACCTAATCTTGGTGTCCATCAAACCGGCAGCAGCTCATACCCCCTAGCTCGGTCGGTGTCTGCCCAAAATCGAAGTCGATCCCCGGACCGTCATTGGATTCAGAAGCTAATGCGGCGGTTGCGCTCTATCCACCCTAAAGCCATAAGAGATGTGAGGCGACGCACGACCAAGAAACGGCCGACGTGACTGACCCCACACCAGCCAACATCGGCGCCCGATATTGCCCGCCGGGATGAGCTTCTCGCGAGAGATGATCGAACTCAGCCGGCGACGTTCAACGCCAAAATTGCGATGACCGCGGTTACGACTGCGACTGTCATGGTAGCCGTCTCGAAGCCGACCCCCAGTTTTTGTTCTCACTGAAGGCCCACCACAAAAGAGTCGATCCAAAAAGGATAGAGGCGCCGCCGTTAACGAAAGCGCGATGAGCGCGGATATCGACAACGTAAGAAGTAAGAACGGCTATTCCCAGGATCAGAAGCGCTGATCCTGTTATCGCCGTCAAAGCAAATGAGCCATCTTTTCTGAGTCCGAGCATCACTCCTACTCCCATGATTGATCAGATTGGCGACGCGTCCTGATACAACTTTGGGGGTATCTCCACTACGCCGAATGTAGAGAGCTTGACAGTCCAAAGCGTACGGTAGAGGCCGCCAATTATCTGGGCACTACCATCTAGCGAGGCGCCGCACCGAAAAGCTGCTCGCCGAACTATCTCTAATATGGTCCGCGAGAGGCAAACGCCGTCGCGTGCGGACATTTCGTCGAATGGGTTTTTCCGACGACCCCTGCGCGTAAACCTCGTCGCGTGCAGGCGTCGTACTCGTCTGCCAGCCTGCACTTCGATGGTCCGCGCGACCGCTGCGATCAGCATGGGATATCTTTGTCTTCGCCAATGGGTCAGATAGGCGTACCGTACGCATACGACGAAGACCGCCTGATTGACGCTGCGCGCGGGCACAGTGAGCTCTATGATCGGTTGGGTGATGGTCAGGCGGCCTGCTGACCGGCGGGCTTATCGGCCTGGCGCAGGAGCTTCCATTCCCAGGGCAGCAGTTCGTGCAGACGCGATGCGGGAAGATCGGCGATGCGGGCAAGGACGTCGGCGAGCCAGGCTTTCGGATCGACGTCGTTGAGACGACAGGTCGTGATCATCGTCAACATGATGGCGGCACGGTCGGCACCACGCTGGCTGCCGGCGAAGGTCCAGTTGCGCCTTCCCAAGGCGATGCCTCTCAATGCGCGCTCAGCACAATTGTTAAAGGGCATGATGTTTTCAGCGCTCAAACCCGGTGGAGAGGACTGGTCGTCCGGATTAGTCTGTCGAAGCCGGGATAGGGGCGCTGGAGCACGAAACGGTGGCAGGCCGCCATGACCATGAGCTGTGAGCTCGCTTTGTTACTTGGCCGCCCCCTACGACTTGCCCGGCTGCGCTGCGAGCGCGGATCCGTAGATGTCGTGCAAGCCACTGGCTCCTAAGACAAAGGAGAACCAAGCATGCAAATCGTTGGCATGGATATCCACCGATCGTTCGCCCAGGTGGCGATCCTGGAGGACGGAACAATAATCCGACAGCTCCGCGTAGAGCTCGTTCACGATAGGCTTGTCGCCTTCGCCAAGACACTCAGCCTCGAGGATGAGGTGGTCATCGAGGTGACGGGCAACAGCGCCGCGGTCGAACGTCTTCTGCGCCCGCACGTTAAGCGCATCGCGGTCGCCAATCCGAGGCTCGTTCGGGCGATCGCCTATGCGCGAGTCAAAACGGACAAGGTCGATGCTGGGACCCTGGCAAAGTTGCATGCTGCCGGCTTCTTGCCGGAGGTCTGGGTTGCTGACGAGGACACCTACAGCCGCCGGCGCCAGATGGCCGAGCGCGCTGGCGTCTTGGCGCAGATCATCCGGATCAAAGGACGCATGAAGGCTATCCTGCATGCCAACCTTATCCCGCCCTACAAAGGCTATCTGTTCGGCAAGCGCGGACAGCATTGGCTGGACAGTCTGCCTCTTCCACCGGAGGAGCGTGCAATGCTCTGGCGTCTGATCGCGGAACTCGAACGCGTGACGAAGCAACTGTCGGAGATCGACAAAGTCGTGGCCGAGCAGGCTCTGGGCGATCCACGGGCCCTCAAGCTGATGACGATCCCCGGCGTGAGTTCGGTTGTCGCATCGAGTGTACTGGCCTCCATCGGCGACATTGCACGCTTCCCGTCGCCGGATAAGCTCAGCAGCTATTTCGGGTTGACTCCGCGGGTTCGGCAGTCAGGCGAGCACCCGGCACGGCATGGCCGGATCTCGAAGCAGGGCAACCGTGACGCCCGCAAGATGCTAGTTGAGGCGGCGTGGTCAGCCAAGACGGCGCCGGGTCCGTTGCGAGCATTCTTCAACCGCACGCAGAAAAAGCACGGGGCCGGGGTCGCAGCCGTTGCGACGGCGCGCAAGCTCGCAGTCATGATCTGGCACGTCCTGACGACCGGGAAGGACTACGCTTACGCGCGGCCAGCGTTCACGGCAATGAAACTCCGGAAGGTGGCTCTAAAGGCTGGGGCTCCCCGTGCCTACGGCAAGGCTGGCCCGGGCCGGGACTATTGGATCAAGGAAATCCGCGAACGGGAAGCTGGTTACGTCGCACGCGTCGAACAGGCCTACGAACGCATGGTGGCTGCCTGGAAGGAAAAACCAAAAAAAGTTGCCACGAACTGAAGGTAAGGACTTCTCAACACCATCCGTGGTCAAGCAGATCCTGCCATCGTCGAGGAAGCGGCCGAAGTCGTCCCAGCGCCTGAGCATGTAATTCATAGGCTTCAGGACCTCGGAGGAGCGAGAGAGGGTTTCGCGCTCGCGCAACAACCAGGCGTGCATGTCCCCGAGGAGCGGCTTGCTCTTTTCCTGGCGCACGGCGCGCCGCTCGTCGGCGCCGCGGCCGTTGATGGCGCGCTCGATCTCGAACAACGCATCGAGGCGTCTGACCGCCTCCAGCGCGATCGGAGAGACCGGTTTGCCCTTCTTACCTTCCCGGGCATTTTTCTCGATGTCAGCCAGCTCGAAGAAGCCCCGCCGCGCATGGGCAAAGCAAAACGCCGGCGTGATCGGCAGCACCTTCTTCTGCGGGTCGAACAGCGGCTCGAAGCCGTTGTAGCAATCGGCTTGCAGGATACCGGCGAAGACGGCCAGATGCTTCTGGGGATGCTCGCCTCGTCGGTCGCTCGAGGCGTAATAGACCGCCGCCGGCGGCGCAGGCCCGGCGAAGGGCCGGTCATCCCGCACATAAGTCCAGATCCGCCCGGTCGTGCACTTGCCCTTCGCCAGGATACGGATGGTGGTGTCATCGCCATGAAGGCGCTCGGCCGCGAGCACATGGCGTTCGATCAAGTGGAAGAGCGGCATGACGGCGAAGGTCCCGTGGCCGACCTGGTCGGCCAGCGTCGACAACGGCAGGTCGATCCCCTCGGCCTTGAAGCGCGCACTCTGGCGGTTGAGCGGGATATGCATGCCGAACTTGTCGAACAGGATCGTCGCCAGCAATTGTGGGCCGATGAAGCCGCGCGGCGTCGCGTGGAACGGCGCGGGCGGCTGGCTGATCTTCTCGCAATCGCGGCAGGTGAACTTCTCGCGTACCGTCTCGATCAGCTTGAAGCGGCGCGGGATCTCCTCCAGCGTCTTGGTCACATCCTCACCGATCTTCGCCAGCCGCGATCCACCGCAGCAGGCACAGGTCGTTGGAGCCTCAATGACGACGCGCTCGCGTTCGATGTCATCCGGCCATGGCTTGCGCACCGGCCGCTTGCGCATGAAGGGGCGAACGTTCTGCGTCTTCGCCGCTGCGGCCTGCGCGGCAAGCTCATCCTCGCTCGCTGTGGTGACGAGTTCTTCGAGCTCCAACTCCAGCTGCTCGAGCAGCCGTGCCGAGCGCTCGGAGCGCTGCCCGTACAGTTCGCGTTTGAGCTTCTCGATCCGCAGCTCGAGATGCGCGATCAGCGCCTCGTTGTCCGACAGCTCCGCCTGTGCACTGGCAGCCACCGCCTCGGCTCGCAGCCGCGCCTCACGCTCGGCCTGCAGCGCCGCCAGGGCACTCGCAAGGTCCGATGGAAGATCGTCCGGCTTCGATATCATGAAGCCATTGAATCAGATCACATAGCAGATTCAAACCGTAAAAGCGGCTATCCGACCCGCGTCGGCCGATGGGTTTCTTGAGGGTTACGCCAATCGATCCCGGACAGCAGATAGCTCAACTGCGCCGGCGAGATCGTTACCGATTCACCGGCAACCGATGGCCAGATGAACTTTCCTCTCTCGAGTCTTTTTGTGAACAAGCAGGCTCCCTGGCCATCGTGCCAGATCGCCTTCACAAGATCGCTGCGGCGACCGCGGAAGACGAACAGATGACCGCTGAGCGGGTCTTTGTGCAGCACCTCCTGCACTTGGAGTGCCAGCGACGGAAAGCCTCTGCGCATATCCGTGTAGCCTGTCGCGAGCCACACTCGCACATTCCCCGGTATCGCAATCATCGGCGTCCAAGCACATCGAGGACCCGCGCCAGCGCCTCCGGATCGACGTGCGCATCCACCCGGATGCACCGTCGGTTGCCGAGATCGATCTCTATCAATCCAGTACGCGCGGCTGCCACGGAGCGAACTCGGCCATCAACCGTAGGCAAAAGCTTCGGAGTTTCCTCAGCCGATGCCGCTACGGCGGCGATCTGCACCGGCGTAAAAGATGGTACAATTTGTTCCGATGTCCGTGCTTGTCGACGCCAGGTAAACACCAGGCTGGCCGCTACTCCGTTGCGACGCGCAACCTCAGTCACCTTCGCGCCCGGCGCCAACGTCTCCTCGACAATCCGTGCCTTGTCGTCCTGCGACCAGCGCCGCCGCCGCTCCAGCCCGCCCAAAACCTCGACCCGCATCGCCTGATGACCTTAAAGCTAGACTTAAGGTCACACGCTTCGCGAATTACCACCCGTCACGCAAGACGGCCCCTGTCGGATGCGTACGGCGTACCCGCCGTGCGCAATCTCTATTCGATAGCCATGAACCAAGCCGCGATCGCCTCCTATTCGGAGTCGTCTACGGGTTTGGTTGCATGCGAATTGCGATAATTGGAAAAAGCATGATCTGAAGGAGGAGGAGATTTTGATGCAAAAGTATTTTAGTCAGCACTTTCAGGGCTTGGTCCGAAGGTGTATCCGGAGCAGGTGGCGCCAGAATAATCTGTGCATCGCTATGGTGTTCTTATTCCCGCCTACACCAACTGCGGCGGCCTTACGGCACGACGTGAAGCATTATTATCCCGACCAGCAGAGCCGCACCTAAGACCGCAATGCCAATACAGATGCGAGCCGCAGTTGAGTAAGAATGGAGGTGTGGTTGTTCGACCATGCCGCGCTCCTCTTCAAGCATCTTTGCTGACTTCTTTAGCTCGGCCGCCCGAGGATGAATAGCGGATGAGTGGCTAGGTAGCGACGGCCCCCCAGAGTAGGTAGGAGCCTGATCCAATGTTGATGCTGTACCTTCAAACGTCGTTAGCCGTCACCGGCTGGTCGCCGTGGAGCATCAGGATCTGTCGATGTCTAAAAAGACTGCCAGCTTGCGCCCCGACGTTAGGAAGCGCATCGCCCAGATCGAAAGTATGACGCTGGTCCAGATTCAACGGGTCATGATGGATTGTGTGTCCGATCGTTCTGCTGGCAGGATGACGACATGTGAGGGCAATGCGCTGCGCCGAGCACTGAACAAACGGGTTAGCATCCTCAGACGAGAATTTGTCACGTAAGAGTCGCGAGCTGGTCAGGCAAGGCACTGACGTTGCACAGCCGTAGCACACGCATTTAGCTGGGGGAGCCTAGATAAATGAACTCTTCTAGGTGGGAGTTGCCAGGCAAGCGATTTACCCGATGGTCTAAGCTGGACGACCTGCGGGTAAACGAACTGTGGGAAGCCGGGCGAACGACGAAGGAGATTGCGAGTGAGCTAAAGCGCAGTGAGTCGGCAATCAGAGCCCGGGTCGCCACCCTTGCACGCCTAAAGAAACGACCCACGGTGGTGGATTAGGATGAAGAGGAGCGGCGTCTTTTATGTGGGCTCCCTTGCTCTCGGCGATCATTGCCGGCTAGTGACGACATGGGGCGAACTCGGCGCATCCGCCCCTTTGTGCGCCCCGCATTAGTCTGACTGAGTCACAAAACAGCCGGCTAGAATCAATGATGGTTGCAGCATGGACCATTAGCCGATGAGGCCGACATGAGCGCGCGTGGCACGAAGACGAGCGAGAAGCGATTTGAGGCGTATTTGGACGGGCTTGCCAGTGTCATCGGTCATGCTGATCGGAAGGCGCCGCTGCGCAACTATTGCGTCGGCCTGATGGCCTGTGGCGGTCGCAAGAGCGTGGAGCCGATGGCGGCGGTGACGGCTCCGGAGCGGACGGCGGCCCAGCATCACTCGCTGCTGCATTTCGTCGGCAGCGGCGCCTGGTCGGATGAGAAGGTGCGGGGCAAGGTACGCGAGATGGTCCTGCCGGCGATTGAACGCCAGGGCCCCATCGAAGCCTGGATCATCGATGACACCGGATTTCCCAAGCAGGGGCGACATTCGGTCGGAGTTGCACGGCAATATTGCGGGCAGCTCGGCAAGCAGGATAATTGCCAGGTGGCGGTGTCGCTGTCGATTGCCAACCACCACGCCAGCTTGCCTGTCGCTTACCGCCTTTCTCTTCCGAAGGAATGGACTGCGGACCGCGATCGGCGGCGCAAGGTGGGCATTCCCGCCGAAGTCGGCCAGACCAAGCCGGAGATCGCGCTGGAGCAGTTGCGGTGGGCCTGTGCGAGCGGCCTTCCACGCGGTGTCGTGCTGATGGACGCTGGCTATGGCAACAACAGCGACCTGCGCACCGAGATCACGGCGCTGGGATTGACCTATGTGGCGGTTCTTCTGTCGAGCACGACGGTATGGGCGCCCGGCACCGGTCCCTTGCCGCCGAAGCCATGGTCGGGCCGCGGCCGTCCACCAAAACTGATGCGCCGCAACCGTCAGCATCAGCCGACCACCGTCAATTCGCTCGCGATCGGACTGCCGGGCCAAGCTTGGCGCACCATAACGTGGCGGCAAGGAACGAACGAAAAACTGACCTCGCGCTTTGCCCGCGTGCGGGTTCGTGCCGCGCATCGTGATTATTGGCAAACCACCCGGCGATTGGAGGAATGGTTGCTGATCGAATGGCCGAAAGGCGAGGACCAGCCAACCAAATACTGGCTTTCGACATTGCCGGAAGATGTGGCATTCCGGACTCTCGTTGAGACGGCTAAATTGCGCTGGCGCATCGAACGTGACTATCAGGACCTCAAGCAGGAGGTCGGGCTCGGTCACTTCGAGGGACGCGGCTGGCGCGGCTTTCATCATCACGCAACGATGTGCATTGCGGCCTACGGATTCCTGATCTCCGAGCGGGAGACGATTCCCCCCTCAAGCGCTCGGCGCGCCCGGCCGATCCCGCTCAATCGCATTCCCGCAGATTACAGACCCCGCAGATCTGCCGCTGCGGACCCAACGTCACATTCCAAATTCGATCGCGACGATGCGACGACGGCTCGAACATGGGCTCGTCCAAATGCTGTCGAGATGTCCTTGTTGTGCGATCAAGTTCGACCACTACACAGATCATCGTTTGTGACGCAGTAAGATTAGGTAGGCGACATGAAAACAGCAGGTCCGAGCGGCGTCAGCTGCGGTCGCGTTCGCTTACCATCGCCGCTGCGATGTCATCGGCGTGTACGAACGCGAAACCAAAACGTGCAACGAGATTAGCGTCGCCGTATGCGGAACACGAGTGGACGGATACGACCACGACAGTGAATGCCAGGTCAGCGGTTTGTTACCATACTTATATCACCACGGCGCGAAGTCGCCTTGGATATTGAGCCCTGGGACGTCGGAGATATGGATCGGCTATGAGGACGACACGTCGTCCTTCTTCTCGGTGAAAATCATTAGCGGTCACGTTCAGGTATTTGATTGCCGCCTAGTCCTGAACTTCACATACACAATATGGTGGAGAACCGCGCAATCCGATAGCTGTTGATACCCCTCGGTTTGCTGAGCCGGGTGATTTCTACGGAGGACTTAGGCCGGAACGACGTCGAACTGGAGAGCTGCGAGGCGGCCGGCGACGCTGGAGCTGGCGTCCAGCGTCTCTCGTTTCCGGCGCTCCAATAGCTTGACGGCAGAAGCGCTTCTGGCCCAGATCGCCATCGCCAAATATGCCAATGGCGAGCCGCCTTACCGCCAGAAGTAGGCGAACACATTCACGCCGTTTCGCTCCCACAGAAGCTAATTCAACGGAATGTGCAATCGCCACGCGCTCGCCATCGACATCTCGACGTACAGGTAGGCGATGGCTTTCGATATCAGCAATCGCCTCCGTTCCGGCCCGGTGCGTGAACCGCACCAAGTTGCTGATTCAACTGTTGTGAACCCTTGGCATTCGCGGCGGAGGCGAATGAACGCCTCCCGGTTTTGGTAGTAGTCCAAATGAGTGCCAGCAGCTAGCGTCTCAACGATCCGTAGAACACTTCGGACCCCGAAGTTGCCGCGATATGCTAAAACGTTATTTCGAATCGAAGGACCCTAGAGTCCACCATAATGGCGGAGCCAATCTGGTCAGGCCCCGCGAATGACAGCTTAGAAGACAGAGAGGTTTGTCGTCGACCGCCCGGTTTAGAAAGCCGAGGCATATACGCACACACAATCACCTGCGAATGCGATACAAACCGCGGCGAACCGCGGAGGAGATCAGGTTATGGAGATCACCAATTTCGGACTCCCTGCCTTCATCGAGGACTTTCCGCCGAATAGTCCCGAATATGCCGACCTGAGCCATCGTTGGACCATCAACGTCAACGGCTGGATCCAGCAGGCGACTCCTGATCCAGCCTATTACTTCTACAATCCACTCTACACTGATATCCCTTTGGGCACGGAAGCAGTGTTGGTCGAATGGGTGGCGTTTCCGGGTCGACTTGACCAGTACTATTCCAAGACGCCGCCAGTCAGTCCACCGAACCCATACAATCTCCTCCAGACCCAGGTTTATGAACTGGCCGACACCGGCTATTACGATGCCGGTCGGAAAACGTTCGAGAACATTCCGGCGACGCTCTGTCCGCAGGCCGATTGGGGCGAAACGCTGAAGACGTTCGGACCATACGGCCCGCGCGGCTGGCTCGACGAATATTGCGAATGGTCGACGGTGCGCGATGGCGACGGCAATCTTGTCCGGGTCGATTTTGCCTGCGAAAACCCTGAGTACTGGAATACGATGTGGAAGGTGTCACAGGAGCGGGTGCGCGAGCTCTACGAACAGACGCTTAACCAAGGGGCGCCAGTCGTAAACCAGATCAAGGTCACGCTCGACGACCTTACCCTGTTGGATTCGAGTGGCAATCCCGTGATTGATCCTGACACCGGCGAGCGCGCGTACAATCCGCTCAACAAATGGAATTCGGGGCCGATTGCAACGCGCGGCGGCGCCGATCCGTATGGCGGGGTTATGCATCTCACCAGCACGCCGAATACCTTGCAGACCGAGCTCGGCCTCGCTGGCGCCGCCACGATGCAATACGTGCCGCCCCAGTTTCAAAGCGATCCGGCCAGTCGTAACAGCGATTCCCAGGCGCTGATCTGCTGCGGCAACTACGGCCAAGCATATCGCCACAGCGATCCAACCATCGGCCAGACCGTCAATCAGGTGGTAGGCGGGCAATATGCTGGCGTGCCACTGCGCGCCTGCCTCGCCAATCCGGTCGGGCTCTATATCCAGGTGCCGGATTCGTCGAGATTCGCCTTTGGGCCCAACATCGAGGTCGGCGTCGACGTGCCCGGCGACGCCAAACCAATCGACATTTACCAGATTCTGCGTGGCTCGGCCGAGGTCGTCGATCCGGTCAGTGGGGCACCGTTCCGCGGCAACATGGTGCTACATGCGGCCGTGCAGATTCCAGGGAACTGGCTCGCCATGAATCCGAATCTAACGCTGGCCGACATGCTGATTAACGGTCAGCCAATTCAATGGGCCGGTCAAATTGCGAACCAATTTAAGGTCGGCTTGTTCGCTCGGCCGCTGTCGGCGGACCGGGCGGCGCCGCTCGCCGATTGCTCCAGCACGACACCGACGCCCGGCGCGCCACTGCAGTGCGTGTGGGCGGGCTTGTGGGACGCAATGAGCGAAGTCAATGAGCCGTGTCCGACCGGCGCCAAGATGCCGCTCACCAGCAACAGCACCTTCATCGCGCCCTGGCTGCCGGCTGACGGTTCGGCGCAGAACCTCGTGCTGACCTGCAATCCGACCAGTGAGCCGGTCTCGGTACAGGTCCAGCTTGCCGACGGCTCGGGGCCGGATCCGAGCATTGCGGTTACCCTTCACAGCGCGACGCCAACCTTCTACGCGGTGCCGGGCAATTCGTATCCAGGCAATTACACGGCACTTGCTGTCACCGTAACGGTGCCGAGCGGCGCCACCACCGGCCTGCGCGGCATCCAGATCATCCAGACCATCAGCAAAACCGTACTGGCTCTTCCGGCCGCGGTCTACATCAGGGACTAGGGCCATGGCATACTGCTCGCGGACACTGGTCCTCGCCGCCGCTCTGTTCGCATTCGCGCGCGGCGGTCCGGCGCTGGCGCAGCCGACCGACGCCAATCCCTGCGGTGCCATCGGCGTGACCCAGGTGCAGCCGAAGGCGATACTGCCAACTTATTTCAGCGCCGCCTCGAAGAATCAGATCGCAGCAGACTGCTTCGCCTGGCAGGAGTTCATTTACCTCAACTGGAAGGCCGACCCGAAGGTTTCGGGGACGCCGGATGCGAATACCCCGTGGTCGAGTTTCGGCATGCCGGAAGATACCTCGGCGACGGTCTGGGAAAGCTTCCTCTCGGCGAGCCAGGCGTTCACGCAATCGGACGCACGCGCCAAATCGGCTTGGCATGACAAGCGTCCGTCAACGAAAATGCTGTTCAATGTGTCGAAGCTCGGAGACGCTGTGCTCGAAAACATCGGCCAGGCTGGCAATGGCAAATGGATCACCGACCAGCGCGGCGTTCCGGCGTTCTATGAGATCCTGTTGAACGAGGACGAGTACGCCTACATCACCACCAATGTGTTCGACGATTTGGATCTCACCACATTCGCCGGCCAGCGCGCCTGCGCCTCGCAGCAGGGCCAGAGCGGACGCGGCGGCTTCAATCTGCCAGCCGGAAATGCGCTAGGCAACACAGACGTCGACTGCAAGGGCAAGGTCACTACCTATGGCCAAGGCGTCGGCGCCATCGAGATCAAGGCCGCCTGGGTGGCGCTGCCCTCGGACGGTTCGCTCAACTACCGTTACAAGACGACGTTGGCTGAATACACCTTGCCTGGCGGAAAGCCTGTTCAGGCGACCATGGGCCTCGTCGGCCTGCATATCATCCACAAGGTGCCGGGCGCCAACCAGTTCGTTTGGGCAACCTTCGAGCAGATTGACAATGATCCCGATGACAACAATGGCAATCCGGTCGCGCCAACCTTGCCGCGCAATCCCAACCAGAAGCAATCTCCGGGCTATACGTTCTTCAATACGAACTGCAACCCGCAGACCGATATCTATTATCGCTGCAAGCCCAACACCCCGCCGGGCGACGCGTGCACAATTGGCAAGCCGCCGACGCCAGACTGCTTTCCCTATTCGGCGCCGATGCAGATCACCCGCATCACGCCGGTGGACTCGCAGGCGAATTCCGTCACTGATTATGCTTGGAAAATCCTGCCGGCGGATTCGGTGTTCAACTATTACCGTCTGATCGACGTGCAATGGCCGAACAGCCCGCAGCCAGTACCGCCGCAGAGCACTGTACCGCTCTCGACCGGCGACATCACGCCGTCGAGCGCCAGTCACATCGTCGCCAACACCACCCTTGAGACCTACTTGCAGACCCAGAAGTCATGCATGGATTGCCATCAATCCGCCAGGATAGGCAATCCAACGCAGCAAATATTTGCTAAAGTTGCCGGCCGCCGGGTGCGCCGCGTCCTGGTCGAGCCGCCAAAAGCGCGAATGGGTGCAACTGATAATCCGGATTACGCGTCCGATTATTCCTTCGTATTTACTGTGGAAACGAACCGATGAGCTGAGAGCAGTGTGATGCTGGGCTGCCGTCCGCTCCGGAGCCGTCACCGCCGCCATCGGCTCCACGCTCTTGCGACCGCCACAGGCCATCAGGCCGACGCAATAGTTGCGCAGCGG
Source organism: Bradyrhizobium sp. USDA 4454 (assembly GCF_054822705.1). Lineage (NCBI taxonomy): Bacteria > Pseudomonadati > Pseudomonadota > Alphaproteobacteria > Hyphomicrobiales > Nitrobacteraceae > Bradyrhizobium > Bradyrhizobium sp. USDA 4454. The sequence continues at coordinate 7,798,021 of NZ_JBTRCN010000001.1, read as the reverse complement.
CGCCTTCCGATCAGCATGACCGATGACACTGGCAAGCCCTTCCAAATACGCCGCAAATCGCTTCTCGCTCGTCTTCGTGCCACGCCCGCTCATGTCGGCCTCATAGGCTAATGGTCCATGCTGCAACCATCATTGATTCTGGCCGGCGGTTTTGTGACTCAGTCAGACTAGAGCGTTTTCCGATCGCGTTGCGTCGTATCCAGCGGCGGCGAGATAGTTGGACATTCCTCGGGTGAGAAGCGTTTGAGAGCATTAGCGATTGCTTGCCGGAGATCAGGCATGGTGCGCGCGGCAGCGGAGCGCAACAGCGCCTTCAATTTAGAGAAGGGCTGACCTGCCACTGAACTTTCATCCAGCGGGAGTTAGAGTCTCGGTGTTTTTGGCCGCTACGCCTTCAAGAAACTCGATGATGAGGTCTTTGCCGAGTATTCCCTTGTGATCGAGGAATTTGATCAGTCCCACCAGGGTAATCTTCTGCACAAGCAGTAGCGCGAATGTTTCAATGTTTCGCTGTCCATCTTCAACTCCGAGCCGCGACAGGACAGTATCAGCCAGCACGGCGGTTTAGCTATCGGCGTCGTTCGCGAGAACCACTTCCCCGGAGGCCTGGACCGAAATGTCCTTGCTCCGCTTCGGCGGCAGGCGAGTTTGGCTCTATCCAGCCCGTTCCCGCGACGGGCCTCTGGTTTAAATTGGTCTGTACGTCAGGGAGCCCTATTGGGCTCCCTGAACTTCGCTAATAGGCCAGCGGATTGATGTGTCGCGACGGGGGATGAAGAAGCTTGTTGAGTTGGTTTCGGAGAAGGCGAGCTCTCAGTCGTTCGTCTTTCGTCTCCCGGTAGAGCTTCTCATCCTCCGCGTCATAACGACGGTTCTGTTGCAGAGCCAGAACGTATCCTGTTCGCAACCCCGCCGCAGCATCATCCCGCGCGGTCTTCGCTGTAGACGCAGCAGCCCACATCTTTTCTCCGATAGCGCGCTCGAGCTTTTCGGCGGCAGTCGCTGAGATGACACGAGCCAGCGCAGAACGCCGCGCGTGGATGCCAAAGAAACGCACACAACCATAGGCGCAGCGAAAGTTGTCTTTGGGCGACGCGAAAGCCGCCCGCTTGCGGAAAATGTTCATTGAAGATGTCCCTCATGATTGAAGTGATCTCCTATGAACCTCGCCACCCCTACTTCCTGACACTCGGCTTTATGCCCTGAATTCCCGCGATTGGCGGCTCAGGTCATGAGTGCAGCGCTGACGCTCGGTCCTCCAAACCAGCCAGCGAGCGCCTCAAACGTGCGGCATTTTGTCGATCGCGGCCGAGACACGTCGCCGCGCGATATCGCCAGCTGAATGCCCGGTCTCCCGATCGCGGCCGGCCTTGCCCGCGTTGACCTGACGCAGAGCGCCATGCGCCGCAAGGGGCAAGCCCTCGCGCAAGCGCGCCCTTCGGGTGCGGCCCCTGTCTCTCCGCGTCTCTCCGGTCACCGGCAAGGCCGAGCGCCGCCAGAACAGGAGAGACCATGAGCAACAATCGCTTCGATATTCATCAGCACATCACCGACCGCATCGTCGCTGCTATCGAGGCCGGGACCGACAAATGGCAAATGCCGTGGCATCGCGGCAGCGGCAGTCGCCGGCCCGTCAACGTGGCGTCCGGCAATCCCTACAACGGCGTGAACATTCTGGCATTGTGGATCGAGGCGCAGGTCCACGGCTACGGCTCGCATCTCTGGGGCACCTACCGACAATGGGCCGGCAAGGGCGCCATTGTCAGGAAGGGCCAGAAAGCCTCCTACGTCATTTTCTACCGGCAGATTGAGATCGAAGCCGACGATACCGATCAAAACGATCCCAGACGGCGGCTGGTCGCACGGGCAACGCCGGTATTCAACGCCGACCAGGTCGATGGCGACCGCACCGCTGAAGACAAGCCGCAAAGTGCGTTCCCACCCGTTGCTTCCGTCGACGGCTTTGTCGCCGCAACTGGCGCAATCGTGAGAAGCGGCGGTCGTCGCGCATGCTTTTTCCCCTCACGCGACGAGATCCATATGCCCGAAAGCTCCATGTTTACCGGTTCCGCGACGTCATCTGCAAGCGAGGCATACTACTCGACGCTGCTACATGAACTCGTTCACTGGATGGCACCGGCCCATCGCTGCAATCGCGACCTGTCCGGTCGCTTTGGTCGCGACTCCTACGCGATGGAGGAACTCATCGCCGAGCTTGGCGCAGCATTCCTCTGCAGTGAACTCAACGTCTGGGTTGAGCCACGCGCGGACCACGCGCAGTATCTGGCGCACTGGCTCTCCGTGCTTAGAGCCGATAAGCGGGCGATCTTCACAGCCGCTTCAAAGGCGTCCGAAGCCAATGCCTACCTTGCCAATCTGGCGACACCAATTGCCCAGCCGACGTGAGCGCTCAAACCGCGTGGCGCGCACTATCACCGAAGCAACGCGCCACGTTGCAGCGCACCAAGCCGACCAAGCCTCATCTCGATGAGTGGTCCTGTCTTTACGCCAGCGCCGCACCTGCTACTTTGGCCGGATCAAGCTACCGGCGCGCGTCGCAACGAGGAGGTCCTTTGCCGAACAAAAGCCGTGCTGACGAGGTGGCCCAAAGCGCCCGTATCTTGAAGGCATTCCGGTCGCTGCAGCATCCTGCCGACCGACGACGGGTAATCGAATTGGTTGAAGCCATGTCGACAGCCAACGACGCGCCGAGCACGCCGCATCCACCCGCGGGCCAACGAGAGTCCTGAGCCTGCATCTTTGCCGTCTGCGCGTTTCTCACTTGTCTGACGCGCAGTGCGCCCTACTTGAGCGGGCACCAGACCTCTGCGAACTCGACGCTCCATGGTGTGGATTTGCTGCGAGGCATGGCGCTAACATAATAACCACAACAAGAGGGGCGATGCCATGATCCTCGTGCGGCTCGCTCGTTGCTTGGTGGCGTCGGATGCAGGTCTTCTTTGCATCCAACCTCTGTCTCAAATAACGAGAAGAAAAAGGGGCCGTACGAGCGACCCCTTCCTCCTATAACCGCGAGTGCGACGCCCCTCTTGTGAGTCGATTGGACATGCCCCTCAACCGCGCTACTAAAACGACTTAAGACAAACGCTTGCATTGCGATTTCGCGGCGTGTGTATCGCTACTCCTTCTTACGACGGAGACGCGGCTTCGGCCGCCCGGGCGAGGTCTTGAGAATGTCGGCACAGCCGGAGGGCTCGATAAAGAGCTCGGACGGCTCAACGCCGAGCGTTGCGGCAATACGATCGATGACATCAATCGTTGGGTTTTTCAATTGCCGCTCGAGACCCGCCAAGTAGGAACGGTTGATCCCGGCCGCGCGAGCCAACTCTTCTTGCGAAAGGCCCCTTTTTAGGCGGATCCGCCGGACGTTCCAGGCCAGTGTCGCGCGAGGTTTCATGGTCAAAACATTACCATGCGCTCGGCCGGTTAAAACACTGGCTATAGCCCACCATTTAAACCCCAGACCACATTCTTGCTACTTAGTGTCGACGACATCGAACATGGATGCCTGATCATGCATGTCATCCACCAGCGGCGAACCCGGCTCGACCGTGCGCTCAGATCTAAACGTTTGTATGTATTGGATAGATGCCTCAGATCGATTAGGAATATCAGCAGCCAAGGACAACTGCTGCGCAGCACGCCAGCCGCTGCGATAACTGTTTAAGTAAAAGTAATTCCTTGATCGCTGATGCGCACCGAACTTAGTCGCGAGAGCCGCAACCAGGCTATCTGATTTCAACTCAACCGACTGCGTTCCCAACCAGCGTTCGAAATTGACGTCGAAGATCCGCCTTGCACCTCGCTAGGCGCGAGGGCCAGCCGCGACCGGACTCGGCAGGAAGGTGCGGATTCTGGATGGAAGAACACCGACAGAGCCTTTCCGATGTCCGTTCATGTTGTCGCTGATAGCCATGCCAAGCTTGGCGCCATTTCCGGTATCCTGGCCCACGAACACAGCGTTACGGCCGAATAGCTCGCCAACGGCGCTACCGTAAGCGCGAATTTCTCCGCACCTTTTGCTTTTGAGTGCTCTGATGCATGAGGTGTCCACCAAAATAGGTGGACACCTTGTGATGGCAGCGGACGATCAGAAACTGCGGGTCAGACTTGTTGGCCGGAACGGTCGCCGGCGCTACGAGGCGGCATCGAAAGAGCGTCTTGTCACGGCCTGCCTTGAGCCTGGGGTTTCGGTATCGAGGCTTGCACTCGAACATGGGGTCAACGCGAACCTGCTTCGGAAGTGGATCAAGAAGCACACCGCGACCAGGTCGCTGCCGCCGTCCTCACGCCCGGCGTTCATCCCGGTTCAGCTTGAGGGGGCCGCCGATCGAGCCCTGTCGCGGCAAGACAGCGTGGCGACGGTGGATTTGCCGGCGACTTGCGATGAAGTGCGTGGTTCGGAACCCAAAGGGACTCCAGCTTTTTGTTCTCCGGCCAAAGTGAGCGTGTCGCTGCCGAACGGCGTGAAGCTCGCGCTGGAATGCGGCGATGTGGATGCATTGACGGCGATCATCGGAGCACTGGGCCATGTTCAGACTGGGCGGTGACCTGCAGGTCTATCTGCACCGTGAGCCGATCGACTTCCGGGCTGGCATCAACAGCCTTGCGGTCCTGGTCCAGGAGACGATGGCGCTCGATCCATTCACGCCGGCGGTTTTTGCGTTCTGCAATCGCCGTTGCGACCGGATGAAGTTGCTGTTCTTCGACCGGTCCGGCTTTGTGCTGGTCCTGAAGCGGCTGACCGAGGACAAGTTCCGATGGCCGCGCCGCCAGGAGGCGGTCGTCCGGCTTACGACCGAGCAATTGCACTGGATCCTTGATGGCATCGATATCGATGCGATGGTCCGCCATCCGGTGCGGCACTATCAGGTTGCCGGCTGAGCTCTCGAGTTGAGCGGTTGACGCGTCGGTACGGTTCAGATTCAAGAATCCGATGAATCGAACCGGCGATCCGAGTGTTGAAGTGCTGTTGGCGCGCATTGCTGCGCTGCAGGCGGAGAACCATCAACTCGCCGACCGCGTCGTCAAACTCGAGGAAGAACTGGCGCTGGCACGCCTGCATCGTTTTGCGCCACGCAGCGAAAAGCCGCGTGAGCGCGTCGAGTATGACCTGCCCGACGATCAGAAGGCGTGTCCTTGCTGCCGCGGCCAGATGCATCGCATGGGCGAGGCTGTCACCGAGCAACTTCATATCGAGGTGAAGGCGAAGGTTTTACAGAACGTACGCTTCAAATATGCGTGCCGCCATTGCGATCGCACCGGAATCAACGCCCCTGTCGTGACCGCGCCGATGCCGACGCAGCCGCTGCCGGGCAGCGTTGCCACGGCCTCAACGCTGGCGTTCGCGCTGGTTCATAAATATGTCGATGGCACGCCGCTCTACCGCCTGGCGCAGGCCTTCGAACGCGCCGGCGTTCCGGTCAGCCGCGGCGCTTTGGGTCGCTGGGTGATCGGCTCGAGCGAGAAACATCTCTCCCGCATCTATGACGCCCTGAAGCTGCGGCTCAGATCGCAGCCTCTCATCCATGGCGACGAGACGACGGTTCAGGTCCTCAAGGAGAAGGACAAAAAGGCCACCAGCACATCGTATATGTGGGCTTATCGCAGCGGCAAGGGCAGTCACGAGCCCATCGTTCTTCTGGATTATCAGCCGGGCCGCGGCCAAATCCACCCCCAGGCCTTCCTCGGCGATTACCGCGGCATCGTGATGAGTGACGGCTATACCGCATGGCGCACGCTGGAACGGGCCACCCACATCGGATGCATGGCCCACTCCCGGCGGCGCTTTGTCGATGCCCTCAGGGCGAGGAAGAAGGGCGGCGGTCCGCCCGAGCAGGCGCTGCGGTTCTTCGACCAGCTCTACCGGGTTGAAAGGCAGGCGCGGGACGGAATACCGGAGAAGGGTGAAACACAGGCCGACTGCATTCGCCGCTTCCGCCAGCAACATAGTGTTCCCACCCTCAATGCTCTCAAGGTATGGCTCGATGACATGGCCCCGAAGGGTCTTGCCTGACAGCAAGCTCGGCGACGCCGTATCCTACACCCGAAACCAATGGGAATATCTGACGCGCTACACCGGGGACGGCTGCATGCTGATCGACAACAATCTTCTGGAGCGCGACATCAGGGTTTTTGCAACTGGCAGGAAGAGCTGGTTGTTCAGCGATACCGTGGACGGAGCCAAGGCCAGTGCCGTCGTCTACAGCCTGATGCTGACCTGCCGCGCCTCACGTGTCGAGCCGTTAGCGTGGTTGCGCCACGTCCTCACCGAATTGCCTCAGCGCGCCGGCGACGCCGATATTACCGACCTGCTGCCCTTCAACTTCCACAAAGCCGCCACTACCTGAACGGCCCGGTATCGCCCGATACTAGGGCAATCCTTCAAAACCGCCGGCGTCAACGTGCGGGGAAAATCGCGCTTACGCGCTACCGTTCCCACCGCCAACGAAGCGGTGGTTGTTAACGTCGATTTGCGCGTCGTCGAGAACATTGAAACCCTGAAGGGCAGGCTGGCGATCATGTTGCGCGCGCCCAAGCGTGTCTTTGTTGTTGACCAACCCACACGGCTCGCGACGGTCCAAGCCTATGCGCTTGGCGCAACACACGTACTTGTGAGTCCAATCAAGCCGAGGCAACTCCTTGAGAAGCTCTCCACCCGAAACGCTCTGCCGGGCGATTCAACCAAGGTACTTTTGGGCGGCGAAAAGATCGCTTCTGAAGGAGCTGATTGTCTTTCAGCGATGTTTCGAGCTGCCGCGGGCGGCCTTACGATCGACGTGGCGGAGACACGTCGCGCCGGCACTGCGATAGCCGACGTCACCGAGCACGGTCTTGCGAAATGGCTGACGGTCGTTCGTCGTCACCACGAAGGTACGTATCAGCACTGCCTTCTGGTGACGGCATTGCGGTGGACTTTGGCTTAGATCTTGGCATGGTCAGGCAAGACATTGATCGCCTGCATGCCGCGGCGATCTTCCACGATATCGGAAAAGCAACGATACCACTTGCGGTGCTCGACAAGCCCGGCAAACTCGATGACCGTGAGCGATCCCTGATCGAAACCCATCCCGCGGCTGGGTACGAGATGCTCTTGGGAACCGCCGAGGTCTCGCAGGAAATCCTCGATGCGGTACGGCATCACCATGAATATCTCGACGGCAGCGGCTATCCGGACGGTCTCTCCGCCGAGAATATTCCCGACATTGTCCGCATCCTGACGATTTCCGATATCTTGCGGCGGTGATCGAGCACCGACCGTATCGGGCGACCATGTCTCGCGATACCGCTTACGAGGTCCTGGTCGGCATGAAGGGCAAACTGGAGAGCCCGCTGGTTGATGCGTTCCGGCATGTGGCGCTCAGCTGATGACTCCCGACTTCTCTCTACACTCGCGATGCCACGAGCGCGATTCGAACACGGGATCCTGATGGGGACGAAATCGGAATTCGATCACGAATGCCAAGCACAGGCGATTGAAGCCAGGTGACTACGTTTGCTGGCAAGGCACTCCTGATATGGACCTTGGCGTCGTCAGCAGTGTGGGTCGCTTTGGCGTTGTCATCCGGTGGGCGAACGGTCAACAAACCTCGCCGCTCTTCAACGACATGCGGCTGGTGAGCCAGACAGACCTCAATGGCCGCGTCAATCAAGGATAATGCTCAAAACGCTAGATAATAAGGTCCGCCGCGCCACGGCCCACACCTAGCCCCGAGGTTACTTGTTCGCTGGCTCCGTTGATAATGTGCTTGGTCGCATCGGTCGACCAATTCCGGAGATGCAGTTGAGAATGCCGATCTCCGCGACGTGGATCTTCGCGGTGGTCGGCCCGTGTCGCAAGCCGTTTCGGTTCGAAGTAGCCATTCTGCAAAGCAGCTCCCAAACTTTAGTTCGGTCGCGACCTGCCATGTCTGGTTCGGCGCCTTAAGTCGCAAGTCCGACCCACGCGAGCACGATCTTTATGAGCTTCGTGCTAAGCCTATGTTTTCCTTTCCGCTCGAATACAACTTCGCTTCACTTGCGATGGCACACCGCTTGCTGAACGAGCGAAGTGATCCGGTTCGTGCTGTCATCCCAGCCCGCAATCGCGACCCAACGCTCAGATAGGCCGGCCCCGGAGCCAAGTGTGCTCGACGACCGGCCGCAGAAACTTAACGCATCAGAATTGAGAGGAACGTCATGGCTACCCCGAGAACGTCGTGCGCTCCGCTTCTTTCTTTTCCCGCCTGGATTCACCGACGCAGGCGGCTCCTCGCAGAGCCATTTGATCGGACAAGTGTTGGTCCTTGGCTGCAGCGGCGACTTCCTCAAGCAGACCGAAAGGTTGGCCGCGACGGTTCCCCGATTTGCGGGCGGACGCCCCAGTGAAACGCAAGCAAGATATAACCTCGGCCCATGCATGTGGTCGGGGGCTGACGTGTGTCCCGCCTCGTGATGCGACCTCGACACGTAGCGGGCCCTTACGGAATGCGTGGATTGGATCCAATTCGGAGCGCGCGTTCGATTGGAGGCCCTCCTCAAATATGGAAGGGAAGAATAATCATGTCGGGTTGCTGACGTCGCCCTCTTCAACCAGGCGGGGGCGATCAACACAAAAATTCATGTACTGCCGGTGCCTGTGCCGAACTTTTATACCAACATTTCAGGGCGACCAGCTTGCCCAGTGCCAACTAAGCGGAGATGCCGGATTTCGGCAACATTGCGCCATTGGGCGCGCTTACAACGAAGCTGCGCCGCATTTTCTCTAGCAGGTTCTGAATATTAGCCGCCTACAAGATTTGGCAGGTCCTAGCTCAATTCGCTTTTGTATATAGTTGAACTCTCTCACGCATTTCGGCGCGGGGACCACGGCAGATTACGGAGGCCACATGGCACACAAGAAACTCGTCAATCAAAGTGGGCTGACACTTACGGTGTTGCTCATCACGCGCGTCGGCTCAGAGCCGAACCAGTCCGGGCCGATCGTCCCAGCGGCGCTACCGGTGGGCGGGAAGCAGACGATTGAGTACGGTAATGCGCAGAATCCTTTTCTCAATGGGCTTGTGATCTCCTCATCGTCCGATGGTGCGTTTTCGAATGGGTCTCAGATCGTGACGACTCGAGGCAGCAGCTGGGATAACATACTGAACACGCACGATACGCTTACTTTTAGCGGAGCGGGTGGACTGAACGTGGTGGGTTCGAACACATAACCCGTCACGGCGCCAGCGCCGCGACGGAAATTGGCCGCTCGTAGATGATAAGTTGATGCGGGCGCTCCGCCGTACCGCTCAAGGGGGGCAGCTGATGGACCAAAAAGGTGAAGCTCATGACCTCTGCGCTCGTCAGCTTCGGCGGAGACGAATCAGTGATGCCTTCACCTTGTAAAGCGAGATCCGTGAAGGAAGGCCCGAAGTACATGAAAGGACCTCGTGGAGTCATCTTGGAATGACGGTATAGCATATGAGTACCAATCTCGCAGTGCATGGCCCGCCCAAAACGTTGCGGCTGGTCACAGAGGCCTATACGAGCCTGCTCATCATCGGCTTCGCCCTGCTGCCCACTCAGTTCATCGCTTATCTTTATTTCCAGCAAGATCCCGCGCTGAAGTTTGAGGATCACCTCTTCCACGAGTTCGCCATCGCCATCGCCACCCTCGAGGGGCTGTTCGTCACATATGTGACCTGGCGTTGCTACCGGTCTTCAGGCGAGCCTCTGTTGCGTTGGCTGACGCTTGGTTTTCTGGCGTTCGCACTGATCTATTCGCTACACGGTGCCTTCACCGGGATGGCACACCACAATATTTGGCTGTTTCTGCTCTATGGGCCGGCTTCGCGTCTAGCAATGTCGATTTTGCTCTTGGTCGGGCTGCTCAGCTACAATCAGCCGTCAGACGAGTTCGAGAAGCGTTCGGACGCGCGCGCATGGTTGATGTGGATTGGCCTGTTCTTGGCTACGGACATCGGTGTCGCACTGATCGCCTATTCTTCATATGCGGGGCACCCAGCGGTCCGCTTGTCCATGGAGGGCGGCGCATTGCTATTCAGTGTGCTGAATGTCTTGGTCATGCTCATGCGACGGATTCACTCGCCGCTGATGCTTGTTTTTGGCGTTTCCGTCGCGTGGTTCGCGCTATCGTCGCTCGCATTCATTCTAGCGGCGCCATGGAATCATATGTGGTGGCTGGCCCACGCGATCTTTGCTGGCGGGTTCTTTTTGCTCAGCTACGGAGTTGTCCGGGCTTTCCGAACGACGCAATCGTTCGCGACCATCTATAGCCAGGAAGAAATGACGGCCCGCCTAGCTCAATCGATGGCCGATACTCAAAAGGCGCTCCAGCAAGTGCAGCTGAGCAATCAAAGGTTGGAGCGGCTTGCCGCCACCGATCCGCTGACTGGTGCCGGGAATCGGCGCCACTTCATCGAGCATATCGGCGCCGAGATCGCGCGGGCCAAGCGGACCGGTGCCCCATTGTCTCTGCTATCGCTCGATCTGGACCATTTCAAAGATATCAATGACTCACGCGGCCACAGCGTCGGCGATGAAGTCCTGCGCATATTCGTACGAAAGTGTCTGGAGGCGATTCGGCCTTACGACTCCATCGCGCGCGTGGGTGGCGAAGAATTCATGGTGTTGCTTCCGGGGGCGACGCTCGACGCGGCTAGCGCGGTAGCCGAGCGCGTTCGGTCCGCGATCGAGCGTACTGCATTCGACGTCGGAGCCGAACCGCCGGTTGGCGTCACTATCAGTGTTGGAGTTTCGGAGTTCGGGCGCGATGGCGACACGCTCGACCAATTCTTGAACGTCGCCGACCAGCGGCTCTATCGCGCAAAATTTGAAGGTCGCAACCGTGTTGTAGTCGCTTAGGTTATCGTGGACCGTGCACTTCGTCTCAATCCGCCTTGGCCCTACGCCGGTTCTCGCTGTCATTTCTCCGAGAAAGAGCCTCGCCCCCACTAACAAGCATTCGGTCATGGTCCAGCAATTGAAATGTTTGCAGGTGAGTTCGCACCGCAACGGGTTGCTGCCGGGAGCTGCCATGTCGTTGCGTTTCAACTGCGCTAGATCGCCTTCGCTCCGTCGATCGCTCAGTTGCCGATCACCTCACGCTGCGAAGGTCAGCGTCCCGGGTGCGCGCCCGCGGTCATCGATCGGCTCGCCAGGCAATTGGGAGGAGGTCCGGCTCCGAAGCACTACTGGCAGAAACCCAGTCGCACTGATCGCTGCCGCACGTGAACTGGTGTTCGCCCATGCGTTCTCCAGGTGTTCAAGGTCTCGAAGCGGCATATCGAGGACGTAACTTGTTACTTCGGCCGCGTTAACAACGTGCGCACTTCCTGGTCCCTTGAGCACGACTTTGCCGGGAGGGCTTCGCGTCGCCGATATCGCATCACAGCTCGCGATGACGTAATTGAAGCTCGGCACTCGACGCCCAACATCTGGTCCGGTCAAGATTCTTGCTGCGGGCGAGAACCTCACTGGGCCGTGCATCAGGTTTGACTAAGATGAGATTGTCGACATCACGATCGCGCCTATTGCGCTTCGTTTGGCGTAGTTCTGCCACGAGGGATTTCATTGCTCTCTTCAGTGGCCTCGTTCTCGCTTCAGTCTTAGCGCACCTCTATGGGCTTGTCCCTCGCTTGATCCGGTTGGGGCTGGGCTTAGAGTCTGCACTCGACGACATCGTATTCACCATATTCGTTGCGTTCTTACTCAGCGTCTCGCTAGCAATCTTTAGTGTTCGGCGGTATCGACAACTCGTCCGCGAAACTGAAGCACGAATCATTGCAGAAGGAGAAGCCTGCGATTTTGGGCGACACGATCCGTTGACCGGCTTGCCGAACCGCCGCTTGTTCGATGAGGAACTTGATCTGTGCCTTGGCTTCGCCACCGACACGCATCAAGTCGCCATTCTGATGCTTGGCCTCGACGGCTTCAAGCGAATCAAGGACGCGCACGGCCACGCAGCGGGGGACAAGGCACTCGGCGAATTTGCCAAGAGGCTTGCCGACATCTTGCGCAAGGACGGCGTCCTAGCGAGGATTGGAGGCGATGAATTCGGGATCGTCCTGCCAAACATTAGCTCCCTAGAAGATCCCGCCAATCTGGCGCGCCGTATCGTAGCGTCCGCCGCCGACACTTTCGCGATTGAGACTGGCGCAGCCGAGCTTGGTGTTGGAATTGGCATCGCGATCGCTCCGCTTGACGGCATTAATCGCGACGAATTGGTCAGGAGCGCAGAACGCGCGCTTTATCGCGCGCAAGGCGATGGCAGATCGCGTGTTCGCTTTTTCGAGCCAGACATGGACGCGCATCTCGAGCGGCGCGTTCAAATCGAGCGCGAGCTTCGTAGCGCTGTCGCGGCGGACATCATCGAGCCGCACTATCAGCCGCTGGTTTCACTCGCAAATAATCGCATTATCGGGTTCGAGGCCTTGGCGCGTTGGGAAAACAGGACGTTTGGGAATATCCCGGCCGACGTGTTTATTCCGATTGCAGAAGAAACGGGTCTCATCAACGCACTTGGAGATCAGCTTCTTCGCCGCGCCTGTCTTGACGCAAACGCGTGGCCGAAGACGTTTTCGCTTGCCTTCAACATTTCGCCTGTTCAATTGCGAGATTGCGCGCTTCGGGAGCGCATTCTAGCAGCTCTTGCTCAAACCGGTTTGAGTCCATGCCGCCTCGAGATTGAAATTACCGAGAGCGCGTTCGTAGAAAAAACCGGCGCTGCGAAGGCCGTGATCGACGAACTTCGTCAAGCCGGCATCCGCGTCGCGCTCGATGATTTCGGAACGGGTTATGCTACGCTCAGCCAGCTGCTTTCGTTTCGTCTTGACAAGATCAAGATCGACCGCAGCTTTGTGTCGAATCTCGACAATAGTACCGACAGCCGGGTGATCGTTCGTGCTATACTTAACCTTGCTAAAGGATTTGGTTTGACGACGACGGCCGAGGGGATCGAAGACGAAGGCCAGTTGGTCTATCTGGCGGCTAATGGTTGTACAGAAGGACAAGGCTATCTATTCAGTGGTGCCGTTCCAGCCGCGGGTATTCCCGCGCTGCTTGATCGAGAGGCTGGCCGCAGAGCGGTCACTGATGATGGAGCAGGAAGTCTGCTTGCCTGAGTCGACGTGCTGAGTTCTTGAGGAGCGTCCGCCACAAGTGGGTTGCAAAGAAGTCACGCTTGTCCCCAGAACACCTGGAACGTGCTCGGGGGGCTTAATCAAAAAGGGGGCGTTAGATTCGCGACGCTGCATTGCATACAGCATCCGAAATTGCATTGTTGCTATGGGTAAGCGCATTCTCTTGGGCAGGCGGCAGCTTTTAAGAAATCAGATCGGCCCGATCAGTGGGCGGGTGGCTCACCTTTTTCAACAACTCGCGTGAACGCGCAGGGGCTCCGCGTGCGGTCCTATTTCCTCAGGTCGCACGAGCGGCCAAGCCTGATCTTCGACCACTCTCTTCGCCCCGCCGGTGTGCAGATGCGCAATGGTGGAGGACTACAGTCAGACATCTGTCGTTCGGACATCGTCTAACGCGCCCGATACCCCTCCGGTTGAAGTGCCGGAGCTCAATGTTTCAGTCTGGTTCCTGACCGCCAAGCACTGTCGCACGCGCACCCGCTAAACACACTGCCATTGGCACCCGGTTGTGCCGCCAGGCGGAACCCTCCCGACGGGGCCATCTATAATCAGTGACGCCCGCGAGGCCGTATCACTGATAACGTACAGAGTCGGACGGCTTCTTCTAGAATGAAGGAGCTTTGAATGAACGATGGGAATGCCATGGGTCAGGTTATCCAAATTGATGAGGCCCGGATTCGAGATCACCTGGGCGAGATGGTCCGCGGGACGGTGGAAGAGACCCTGAACGCGATGCTGGAGGCCGAAGCGGACCAGCTGTGCGGGGCTGGGCGGTATGAGCCAGCCCGGCGCGGCAGGACACGAGGGCAGGCAGCTACGAGCGAACGCTGCACACCAAGGCGGGCGATGTCAATCTGCAGGTCCCCAAGCTACGGCGGCAAACCTTCGAGACGGCGATTATCGAGCGCTACCGGAGGCGGGAGAGCTCGGTCGAGGAGGCGCTGATCGAGATGTATCTGGCCGGGATTTCGGTTCGGCGGGTCGAAGACATCACGGAGGCGCTGTGGGGCACCCGGGTCAGCCCGAGCACAGTGTCGAACCTGAACAAGAAGATCTATACCAAGATCGAGGCGTGGCGGAATCGCAGGATCGAAGGCGAGCATCCGTATCTCTACCTCGACGGCATCGTGATGAAGCGCAGCTGGGCTGGTGAGGTTCGCAATGTCTCGCTGCTGGTGGCCTCGGCGGTCAATGCCGAGGGGTTCCGGGAGATCCTCGGCATCTGTGAGGGCGCCAAGGAGGACAAATCCGGCTGGTCATCGTTTCTGCGGCATCTCGTCGATCGCGGTCTCAGGGGCGTGCAGTTGGTTGTTTCCGATGGGTGCCGAGGTCTTGTCGAAAAGCGTTGCGGATTATCTGCCGGAGGCCCGCTATCAACGCTGCGTGGTGCATTTTTATCGCAATGTCTTCAGCCACGTGCCGTCGACCCGGGTCCGCGAGGTGAGCCACATGCTCAAGGCCATTCATGCCCAGGAGAGCCGCGCCGCGGCCGACGAGAAAGCCAGGAGCGTCATCGCGGATCTGCGGGCAAGCCGTATGGCCAAAGCTGCTGATCTCGTCGAGCAGGCGGTTCACGAGACGCTCGCCTACTATGCCTTTCCGGACATCCATTGGCGGAAGATTCGAACGAACAATCCGCTCGAGCGCCTCATGAAGGAGATCCGGCGACGAACCCGTGTCGTCGGCGCCTTCCCCGACGGTCAATCCTGTCTCAACTTGGCGGCGGCCCGGCTGCGGCACATTGCCGGAACGGCGTGGTCGACCAAATGCTACATGAACATGCGACCGCTCTATCAGCCACAACTCTCTGAAGCCGGAGCCGTCGCCTGATCAAAAGTGCGAAAGATTCTAGACAGTACCGTATCACTCAACACCAAACGAACTAGTAGACAAGGCTCCCAATGCGAAACCTAATCTGACTTGCGGTCTCGCGGGAGGACATGACGTAGACTGTCCGATTTCTGACATGCTGTCCGTCTGGTCCGCTTACTCAGAAAATTTACTTTACTGATCAAGCCCTCGCAAATTGGCACAAGGTTTGAAGGAAAGGGGCATCGGCCGCAGTCTCTCGCGGAGACCGAGGCTGCAACACCGCGTCTTCGGCTATGGCCATTTTTTCGCAATGATACGAGCTACCACATGGAGTCGGTCTCAATTGCACGTCACAAAGCCTGCCCTCAATGTGGCTCCGCATTGGTCCACCTTGAGTGGCATGAACGCGTCTGTGCGCGGGAGGTCCAGTATCTTTGGCGCTGCTGGAACTGTAGGAACGAATTCGTCACCGTTGTCAATTCTGACGAGAAGGATCCCCCTGTCGCTGAGATCACGAAGCTATTCTTTACCAGCCTGTTAGTCTGATCAATGACGCCTGAGCCGCTGGCACTCGTATTAGAGCGGCACTTGGCTTGCCAATCCAGAGTGGGGGCGGAGGGTCGGTTAGAGGAGGACGTTTCGACCTCAAGCTGGTCAGTCTATGTTTGCGCCGGGCTGGCAATACGTCTGTGCGACCTTCCCATCATAGACGTAGTTGGAATGTCCTTATGAAGCTCCTACGTGCAATCGTCGGCTTGGCCATGTTGACAGTGGGATTGTACGTTGTCATCGGTGAACACTTCGCTGGAACATCGGCGGACGCAACGCTCAATGCTCGACTCAACATCGTTCGCGCCCCAATCGAAGGAAAAGTAACGCTTGCGACAAAGAGCATCGGTGCGCGCATTAGCCCCGGAGAGCTCGTAGCAGAAATCAACGACCAACGCTTTGATATCGCGAGGCTACTCGAGCTCGATCGCGATCGCGCAAACCTGCATATCGAGCTCAACCGCCTTCTTGGCCAGCGAGAGGCCTTGTCGGCATCCAGGTCTCGCTTCGATACTCAAGCTACTGAATACCAGCGTGGCAGGGTTCGGCAGATCGAGGCCCGAATTGCTGAAACCAAAGCAGCGCAAGACGCTGCGGCCGCGCGCCTTCGTCAAGCTGACGCAGAATTCAAGCGAGCAAACGAACTGAGCACGCGTGGTGTACAGACGGCGGCGAATCTGGATCGCGCTCGCGCAACTTACGACGTCGCGCAACAAGAACTGGAGAGTGCGCAGCAGCGAGTAAATTACCTAGAGACGGAACTCACGTCCGCTCGCGACGGCGTCTTCATCGGGGAGTCGTATAACGACGCTCCCTCCTCGGCTCAACGTATCAGAGAGCTCCAGCAGCGACTGGCCGAACTAAATGTCGACAACGAACAGGTGAAAGCGCGTATTGTCCAGCTCGATCGGCAAATCGATGCCGAGCGTCTTCGTGTCAATAGTCTGAGCTTCGCTACGCTTAATGCCACCGTCGTTGGTCTAGTCTGGGACATATTAATAGACGATGGCCAATATGCGCGGCGCGGCCAGGATCTTGTCAAGGTCGTCGACTGCAATACGCTTATCGTCACCGCGGGCGTCAGCGAATCTCTATACGATAGTCTTTCGGTGGGAACGGCCGTCCAATTTCGGTTGTTTGGAGATGATCGCATTTTCAATGGGACCATAACCCGCCTTGGGGGATCTGGTGCAGCTTCACTCTACACCAATCTAGCGGTGGGTCCGAGTGCGCAACATCTCCAGCGCTTTGATGTCACCGTGACTATTTCAGACCTCGCAACAGAGCCAGATCTCAGCTGCGCAATTGGGCGTACTGGACGCGTTATCTTCACAAGTGGCCCAATCGCTCAATTCCGTCGGTTTTTTACGCGGTACGGATTCTGATGCTTCTGCTGTCACCAATCGCTGCTGCCTTCGCAGGCGCCGCTTTCATAGTTGGCCTCTGCTTTACTGTCTTTCCGTTGCTTAATCCGATGAAGTGGTATTGGCGCACTCTCGTCCTAGGGACGGCTGCTTTACTGTCTTGGCGTTATACGACTTGGCGCTTCAGCGAAACGCTGGCGCCGCTCGACTGGACTGCTGACGCGTTGTTCAGTTGGGGATTCGCCGTGCTCGAAGCTCTGACCGTGCTGTCGTCTACCATCGCATTTTTTATATTGTCGCGGGTGAAAGACCGGACGGCCGAAGCAGACCAGTACTCCGAATGGTGGCTGCCGGGAGAAGCGCCGCACGTTGATGTCTTCATCACGACTTACAACGAGCCCTCGGAAGTACTCGAGCGCACGATCGTTGGTGCGACGGAAATCCGCTATCCACGCCTTCGGATTTTCGTTCTCGACGACGGTGCCAGAAACTGGGTGCGGCAACTTTGCGAACTGCACGAAATCGGATACCTCGCTCGCGCGAATAAAGAGCACGCTAAGGCAGGGAACATCAACCATGCACTTCGCGCGCGCGCTCGAGATCCCGCACCGCCAGCCTTTGTTGCTGTACTTGATGCCGATTTCGTTCCCCATGCGGACTTCATCGAGCGGACGCTAGCGTTGTTTCACGAGCCAAGCGTAGCGCTCGTGCAAACCCCGCAGCACTTCTTCAATCCCGACCCGATCCAACACAACCTGGGAATAAGCACCGCATATCCGGATGAGCAACGTCATTTCTTTGACAACGTTGAGCCGGCGCGGGATGCTTGGGGCATCGCCATCTGCTGCGGAACCTCATCCTTAATGCGGGTCCAGGCCGTCGAGCAGATTGGCTGGATTCCGACACAAAGCGTAACCGAGGACTTCCTGCTCACGCTTAAGCTCGCGGAAAACGGCTGGCAAACAGTGTACCTTAACGAGCCCTTAAGTGAAGGCTTGGCTCCCGAAGGGCTGAAAGAATATATCACTCAGCGTGGACGGTGGTGCCTTGGTTTGATGCAAATCGTCCGCAACTCCTATAGCCCCTTTGGCATGCGCAGCCTTAGTCTGATGCATCGAATCGGCATTGTTGATTCCTTGCTCTACTGGATCAGTACCTTTCCCTTCCGGCTTGCCAGCCTGATTCTCCCTCTCTTGTACTGGTGGTTCGGCATCACCATCGTGAACGCGTCATTGGTGGACATCATCAAATATTACGTACCGTATTACCTCATGGTTCTGATGTCCCTGAACTGGCTTTCAAAGGGGTTGTTTGTCCCGCTTCTCAACGATACGGCTCAGCTGATTGCGGCATGGCCCATCAGCCAGGCGGCTGCTCTCGGGTTGCTGACCGGAAGATCGCATAAATTCTCGGTGACGGCCAAAGGCGGCGACCGAACCAAAGTAGTTGTTCAATGGACTTTGATGCGACCATTTTTACTCCTGCTCGGACTGACGATCGGCGGCCTGATCGTGCCACTGAACTCGGATTTCGTCTTCAATACGTCTGCGACAGCCGGCGACGGCACGGCTGTCGTGATGTTCTGGACGGTTTACAACATTCTGGTGTTGCTCGTGGCAGTCGTGGTGTGCATCGAACGACCGCGATACGATCGACCTCAGCGCCAGATCCCAGAACCGATCACCCTGGTGATCCAAGGTGAGAAGCACCGCGGATGGCTCCTTAATCTGGGCCGAGGAGGCGCGCGAATCAGTGGTCCGTCCGGACTATCCACCGGAGCAGCAGGGAAGCTCAACCTGCCTGGAATTGGCGGAGTAGACGCGCATGTTGCTGCGACAACGCGTGACGGCTATCGAGTCAAGTTCTCTCCAACTCCCGCGCAAAGGGCGAAACTTATCAAGAAGCTTCATACCGAATCCGCCACGCCAGGAGCCGATCGAGGGAACATCTGGCAAATGATCCGGGAGTTGGCGCGAGCTCTAACGAGGTGAGGAGCGCGAGATGCCTAAAAGACCTAGCCTACTTTCCTTGGTGTTCTGTGGAGGCGCCTTGCTCATATTGGTCCCTGCGATGGTGACCGCAACGGTCTACACGGCTTTGCTACAGCAGCGGGGAGAGCAGCTGCAATTCGACGCGTTAAGGATTCGCGGCGAGTTAAGCTCCGCGCTGCTGGCACGCCGGCTCTATGGCGTCTGGATGGATGTAGCTCGGTCCGCTCAGCTCATTGACCTAACGGATCTTAAAAATGCACGGGAACAAATAGACTTCTTGAGCCGCCTTGATGCGCGCTACACTTGGCTCGGCGTGGCGGATATCGAAGGGACCATTCTTGTGGCTAAAGACGGCATGCTCGAAGGAGTGAGCGTTGCACAGCGACCCTGGTTTAGGCGGGGCCTTGTCTCGCCGACGGCTATCGATGTCCATGCTGCTCAATTATTGGCCACCCAGTTGCCCGCAGCTCGTGAGCCATATCGGTT
Source organism: Bradyrhizobium sp. USDA 4454 (assembly GCF_054822705.1). NCBI lineage: Bacteria > Pseudomonadati > Pseudomonadota > Alphaproteobacteria > Hyphomicrobiales > Nitrobacteraceae > Bradyrhizobium > Bradyrhizobium sp. USDA 4454. The sequence continues at coordinate 7,778,677 of NZ_JBTRCN010000001.1, read as the reverse complement.
TATCGACCTGGCTGCGCCGTTGCACCACGCCGGCTCCGTTGCCGGAGTCATCGGCGCTCATCTTGACTGGAAATGGGTCGCAGAAGGCATGGACTCGTTACAGGTACCCGGCATTGACGTGCTGCTGCTTTCGGGTGATCGAACCATCCTATTTGGTCCGCCGGATCTCATCAACAAGCCGCTTAACATCGGCTCCGCGCTTGCAGCTAGCCGCGTCACGACTGCGTCTCTACGCGAGCGCTGGCCTAATGGTAGGGACTACTTCACGGTGATCGTTCCGACGATCGGCTTCGCGAACCTTCCAAGCTTTGGCTGGTCTCTTCTGGTTCGGCAGAGTGCCGACGAGGCGCTTGCGTCCACCCGTGATTTGATACGATCGTTCTGGATTAGTTTCGGTGCTTGCGCCGCTGCCACACTGGCGCTGCTCTTAGGTGCGGCTCAGTGGCTGAGGACGCCTATCGGCCGGCTCTCAAATACAGCGGAAGCCCTCGTACACGACGCGTCCGCGCGCCCGCCATACCCGGAAACACGATTTAATGAAGCGGCGAGGCTCAGTGACGCTCTAGCTCGAATTCAGTCGAAGCTGATGGGCCACTCGGGTCACAATTGGACCCAATCACTGGATGGAGACGACTAGCTGAATGACGAGAGACTGTTCTGACAAATCGAAGTTTTGTATCGAAAAAGGATTTCTGGTTCATCGCAGCCACCGGTATCATAGACGAAACAGAACTCCGATCGACAAGGGGCGGAGAATAAACGCTAAGGGATATCCGGCGTCACATCCGCTTACTTCGGCCGGATGGTACGGTCTCTATACCACCGATTGGAGGGGAGGCATACGATCCGGTGAAGGCCGCCTTGCCGGGTGAGCGTGTTATTGAGAACTATCCTGATGGACATGGTTGGACACCCCATTATGGCTGGCAGAGCATAAATTAGCAGGATGGGTTGGACTGTCATTAAGGTGGTCCACGCCCTATTGCGCTTGGGGTATTGGCGGTGCTGGTGCCATGGACCACGCTCGCTATCGTCGCAACGCCGCGCGCATTCCTATTTCATACTGGCACGGAGTGGCAAGCTTCGTCGCCCGATACATAGCGACGCTCGTGATGATCGTGATCGTGGCCCCCATCGCCGCCGTAGGCTCGATGATGGCGGCCCGGCTCATCGCGCGGCGAAAGCTGAGTCGATTTGACACTGAAGCCTGCGAGCCCCGATGCTTGCCAAAAGAACTGGTCATCCAGTATGCTGCAACGGATGCGTAGTCTGGGCGCATTCATAGCTCGATGAGGCCACGCTCGGCAGCAATGCGGCGAGTGCTGACTTCAAGGTAGAGACCCGCACGTGTCGCTTGCTCACGAGCCCAAGGGCTTTGCCCTAGTAGCCGTTGGAGCCGTGACCTACGCCATTCCTCCACGCGACGAAGTCGTCCAAGGGACCGCCGGCTCCACTACAACACAGAGCCGCTTCTTCCTAGTCACTTCGGCTGCTCGCAATGCTCAACTGCCCGTTCGAGGCCGGGATGTTGCAAACTGTGGGCTTAGAGCTCGGAGAGCTGATCGTTATGCACAAAGACGAGATTGATCCGATTAATGCGCGACATCGGCGTCATTAGCGGCATGTCCGATCCCGTTCAACCGCGTCGGATTGACGACATGCATGTCCGAAATCCCACAAGCGGTTAGCTGGCGTGCTCTGATAGCGCGCCGCTTCTCCCCCTCGTCTTTCTCGAGTGATCTGGCACGTGGGCTGCTGAGCCTGGTATGGCTTGGTCACCTATCGAATGACCCTCGTGAGGGCCAAATCTTGTTAGCGGCGCCACGGTGTGCGGGCGATCCAGCAGCCGTCCGCATGCTTTCGGGGCGCGTTGGCCTTAGCCGCTGTACCTTGATTGCTCGCTGTTTGTATCGACTCCTGCACAGCGACCGTGTGGCATGCGAATTGCTGAGAGGCTTACGGCTCGGTTGTTTTATCCTCACGCAACCCCAGACAGCCAAGCTTGACGATCCAACTTAGCGCGGATGGATCCTCCCGATCCCCGCGCGCTTTTTTTGTATCGGTAGGTCGCGCGGTTCGCAATGCCGCCTCGGGCCGGAAGCGGTCGCGCAGCGAGGCAAGATCGGGTAACTTGTCCGGCGTCCAGATCCATCGCGATCGCCTCGGCGAGTTCTGCTTCGCATGCGCGCTCGCGAGCCAGCGCCAGAAGCTCGACCGTCACTTGCAGGCGCGCCGGTCATCACCATGCTCCCGCAAGGTCTCGAACAGACGTTTGTAAGCTGCGCGCGGGAAGAGTTGGTCGCGATAAACGAGATTTAGGAGCGCCATCGGCTTGCGCCGCAGGGCATGGATGACGTCGGTAATCCACGACATGACCGCCCGATCTCTCGGACGCAGGCCGACCGCGCCGCAGCGTCAAGGCCGGTGTGGCGCCAAGGGAGCATTCGAGCCGGTCGTCGAAGATGCGCACACGCAGGCGATGGCCGATCAATCTTGAAGGCACGGTGTAGAACTCGCGCCGCAGGATGAAGCACCTGACGACGTCACCGAGATCACTTTCTCGTGCGGCCTTTTGGCAGCGGCGCCAACGCCTCCGTCTCGAGCGCGATCGACTTGGCGAGGTGGCGTTGCATCGGCCGACAATCTCGTCGACAAAAGCCCGGTACGCATCGAGACTGGCGAAGTCGCGCGTCCCCGCAGCAATAGCGCTTCTTCCAGTGCCCGCTTGAGATGGCCGTGCGCGCTTTCGATCGAGTCGTATTCTCATGCGCGATGCCCGCATTGTTGCGCGTTGGCCATGCCATAGTGACCCATCAGTCCGGAGTAGCGCTGCGTCAGATCCTCCTGTGCGTCGGCGGCCCCGATGCCGGACTGGTACCATTACTGCTGCGCAGAGTTATGCTGACGGCCGCCTGGAAATTCGATACTTGGATGCGCGCTCCGCGGACGAGGTCGGGACGAGGCAGCGCGCGCTAAGGCCGCTGACCCGGCAACCGCAGAATGACTCAATTTGAAATTTGGCACCCCGAAAGCCGACGGAAGACCATCGCGTGATCATGGTCCTGTGTCATGGCACTCCATCCGTACTGCTGCCCCGCCGGTCACCCTTCGTAACCGCTTGTTCTGGAGTTGCGCAGAATCGGCTATGGCATACCATCTCACCCTTGTAGTTGGCCAGCGTTTGAACCAATTGCGACGCTGCACGCTCCTTCCAGTCCTCTGCGATCAGATCCGAGGTGCCGAGCGACCCGAGCGACAGCTCCACCAATTCGACAGCGCGCTCCTTGTTGTCGATTGCATAATAATATTGAGCGACCGCCTCATACGAGCATGTTTTCATGCCGCTACAGCCGGGAGGGTTGAGCTTGAGGATACGTTCCGCCAGGTCTTTCCCGATAGCGAGGCGCTCGGCCGATGGAAAATCGGAGTTATCCTTCGATGGATCGAATAGTTCGCCCATGGCGAAGGCCATCCAGACTTCCGAGTTTCTGTCGATCGCTTCGCGGACCAGCTGACGCATCACCGGCGGTCCCTGGACGTCATGCATTTTGTGAAGCAAGAGATCCGCCTCTCGCGTCCGTAAGGTGACATCGTCAGGCGTTGCACGAAGAGCCAGCTCGATGACGGAGAGCGCAGCAGGCCAGTTCCCGGCCTTCACGGCTGACGTGAGCTCGTCCAGCATTGCAAATCTGCGTGCAAGCTGTCATTTTGAAGCGATCCGGTGCCTTTCTTCTATCCTGGCTTCGTCACCGCCAGTTGCCGTCGAGAACCCTGGGCAATAGATCATCGAGGCGAGACAGGATCAGCGCAAGAGAGAGGTGGCTTGGCGGTCAATTTCACGGAGTTCCTCCTTTCGTCGCGAGCACCCGGGTGCGCGAGGCGTGTCTGTCAAATCGGCTTCAACCACGAGCTCCCGCGGGGGGAACAACAAACCTGCTTGATCCAGTAGTGGTCGTGGTCGAATAGCTCGGCCATTTGGCTTTGCCCTAACATATCCGAGCGGGCGGCTCTCCCGCACCCGGATCTTCCCAAGAGTAACCCGCGTCATATCCGCGCCCATTCGCGTCCTCTTCCCTCGTCAGAATGATCGGCATTGCTCAGGATGAACGCGCTTGACCTCTGCGTTCGGATCGCGGGTCAAGAAGTCGAACACATCGATGGTAACTTTTGCCTTCCATTTTCACTCCCTCCATCCACAAGGACAACAAGTAGTAGGCGATCGACTTGATTACCAGCTTGATCCCTGAAGAATGATCATCAGGAAGGGCCGGAGACTATGACTGCCTTCGTCCGGGGCCGGTCCAGCGAAAGGCCTCCTGCCGCCGTCCATGCGCTGAGGTCTCTCCAATCCTGCCGGCTAAGTGGAAGCCTGAGAAAGAAAAGTGCCGGATTGCAATCGAGGGCTGCCATGACGTCGTAGGGCGTAAAGTCTCGCTTGCCACACAACTCGGCAAGCCTTTTCCTGAGCTCTGACCTTAACTGCAACGGGTTGGGTTGCCGTGGCAACATCGATGCTTCTTGCAGTTCCGCTGCGCGCTTCACGCAGGCATCCTCACGTTCGAAAATCTGCTTTACGCGCGCCGCGGAAATGCCGAAAGACCTTCCAATCGAGCTTAAGCTTTCACCATTCTGGCGGCGTTCCAGAATCGCCTGGTTACGAGGGCTAGGTCTTCGTTTCGGAGAGGCCATGGTTCACCTAACTGAACAGGATGCAAGCGAGGCGATCAATAAAGCGGGCTGCGCAAGCCAGAGGCCCAAACATAGGCCATTGCGCAAGCTGTCGCTCCTGACAGGAATGATAGGTCATCTAGCCTAGGCGACGCAGAAGTTTGCGCCAGAATAAAGTCTCGAAGACTTGCAAAATCGCAAATATGATTCTGCGTGGGCGAGGGTTCCGCATCGTCCGGGGCAACCTGACGAGCAACTGCAGACGGCTCCGCGGCTATCAAACGGAGCCAAGCTAAGGTTGCCAATGGGCGTTCCGCGCGAGGCTGCGCGAAGGCTATTCTCTCAAGAACCGATTCCGTCGGTCAAGACAGCCGAGGCCAGCGCCCCAATTATCAAGCGGTCCGCTTATGCCGCGTCTAACGCTGCGGCCGCCAGGAATTCAGCTCATTTCGCGAGGCCGCGGCTCTTCCCGTAGCGCTCGGTCATCACTGGAAACGGCGATGCCGCCAACGCAGTTGTACGGTCATCGCTGATCACACCGATGTTGCTACTGCAACGATTTAAAGGTGCGGCGGATAGGTTCTTGATCCGCGGCATCGTCGTCTCAATGACCCGATCGGTTTGATGAGAAGTCGAGGCGGGGGTAACTCCCCGACCCATGGCCATGCGGGTTCCGAACGTGAATGAAGTAGGCCTTCAACGTGTCTCCCTCCCATGGGACAAGGCCGTCCGTTCTGATGGCTAACAAGATTGTCAATGTAATTGGGCGCCACGCTCGCGGCCCGTCGACCAGCCCTTGTCGTCGGATATGATCTTGATTGTGCTCTCGAGCGCCTTCGCCGCATGAAAGGCTTCATCATGGTGCTGCACGTCGGCGTGCTCGATTGCTTCCTTCAGTTCGCGATCGACGTCTGCCCATTTGCATCTCGCATTAACGCCTAGCAGGGCATCCGCGATGCGCGTCTTGGTCAGCTCGTCTCGCGCAAAAGTAGGATCCCGTCGTGATAGTGCATCCCCATCCGGGCCTGCCGGAATCGACTGTTCAGCGCGTGCGACCTTGGTGATTGCCTCTGGGGCAGCTCGGCTGAGTTCGCGAGCACGCTCTTCCGCCGAACGGAAGAGCAGCTCGACTAAGCTGAGACGCACTTTCAGAGAGGTGTCTGTGGTCCCATGACAATCCTTCCATAGTTCATACACCTCGGTCAGGAATTCAAGCTGCGTCCCAGGACGGCGCGTCGTAGAGACACTCGCGTCTGTTTCGCGTGCGAGCGCGTCGTGCGCGCTTGAAGAAGTCATTGTTGAGCTACAAAGGCTCAACAAGGTCGCAAGATGATGTGTGCAATCTGAACGAAAAGTTGGTGAATCTCAGCGGCCCGGCAGATCGCCCCATTAGATCTGGTGAGGGTAACGGCGAAAAAACACGTCCTCGATCATGATGTTTCCCCCTTAACGGGGCCATTTCCACGCAGGTTTTGAAGTTCGTTTAGAAAAATTGTGCCGACATCGACGGCTTGCTTCGCGGTCGCCGGGTCGACGTCCATACCGTGCGCGGCCTCGTTCATGACTCTCAGTGAGTCCAGAAGCTGCGCGGTGCTGGCGGAGGCGAGGCTGCGACGATGCAGTTCGCGCAGCATGTTGCTGAGGCCAGTCGGTCGAGTCGGAGCAAAGCCGTGGTCGTCCATAAAGTCGTGCAGGGCTCTCTCGATCTCCATGCGCATTTTGACGAGAGACATGAGCGGAAATTCACGAGCGAACTCCTCCACAGTCGGCAGGTCTTGCTGAAGCTGGGGCGGCAGTGCAGGTGAGAGCTGATATTGCGCTACACCCATCGGCTTGCTCGCGTCGCGTAGAGCATATTCGACGATCACCTCGTTACGGCCCTTACAGAGGATGATGCCGATCGTCGCCTGATCGTCGCGGTGCCGGAGTTGATCGTCAACTGCCGAGAGGTAAAAGTTCATCTTCCCTGCGAATTCGGGCTTGAAGTCGTCGATCTTCAGTTCGATTACCACGAAGCAGCGCAATCGAAGGTGATAAAAGAGTAGATCAAGATAGTAGTCCTGGCCGGCGACCTCGAGATGATACTGGCTGCCGACGAAGGCAAAGCCCTTACCAAGTTCGAGGATGAGCGACCGGAGGTGCTCGATCAGCCCACGTTCGAGGTCACGCTCGAGCATCTCGGGGCCGAGCGATAGAAAGTCGAAAGTGTAGGAGTCTTTCAGGATCTGCTGGACGAGCTCCGATTGCTCGGCTGGCAGAGTCCGCGAGAAATTTGTGAGCGCGCTGCCCTGGCGCGCGAACAGGTTGCTATCGATCTGATGGATGAGGACGTTGCGGCTCCATCCGTGTTCAATCGCTTGGTGGGCGTACCAAGCGCGCTCCTCGGGCGCCTTGACTGCATCCAGCAGGCGGACGTTATGGCCCTAAGGCAAAAGTGCAACAACCTGTTGCACAAATCCGCCATCCGGCCACGCCTCCGCGAAGGCGCGCATATACTTCAGGTTTCGGGCCGAGAGCCCGGTCATCTCAGGGAAGGCTCGGCCCAGGTCGTCGGCTAGACGATCGATGACCTTGGCGCCCCATCCCGCCCGGTCCTGTCGCGCGAGGATATCGCGTCCGATGTTCCAATAAAGCAGGATCAGCTCACGGTTCACCGAAAGAGCGGCACGATGCCGCGCCTCCGCGATCTTCCGTTTAACGTCGCTGACGAACGCCGAATAGCTTTGGGCGTCAATTTCGGTCGTTGGCTTGGCCGCTTTTCGGGCCGAGAGGGATTTGGAAGGTCGCTTGCTCACGCGGCCACCTTCAAGCGCTTCTTCGCCAGCATGGCGCGCACGAACTTGTCCCACTTTGCCATTCCCGCGCGCTTCTCGGGCATGTAATGCCAGCGATCATAGTTCTTGGAACTGACGTCCTGGAGCGCATGATTTTGCAGACGATCTCGAATTTCTTTGGACACGCCCGCCTTGCCGGCCAGCGTCTTGAAGGTTCGTCGAAGGTCCCGATTTGTTGCGTAGGGGATCACGCCGCGGTCCCGCTGACGCCAAACGAAGCTATAGAGCGTACCGTGGCTTACGGGCTTGGATGGGTCCTTCGCTGAGGGAAAGAACCAGCCGTACTTATTTGGCTTGATCGACTCAATCAATTCGGCGGCGGTCGACGGCACTGGAACAGCGTGCGGCTGAAGGTTTTTGGTCTTCGACCAATCGATGATCTTCTCCGGCGCATCCCATTGATCGACATGCAGGCGCGCGATTTCTTCGACGCGTTGACCAGTCAGCATGATCAGCTGCACGGCGCGAGGATAGGAGGGATGAACCGGCGTATCGGGGCATTCCAGCCAGCGATAGAGTTGCACGAACTCTTCTTCGTTGAGCCAGCGCGTGCCCTGAACCTTAGGTTCGGTCGGAATTTCCGAGGCCGGATTGAATGGGATACGGAAGCGGCGCGGGGATGTATTCCGATAATCGTTGTCCGATTTCATCCCCCAACTATAAGCCGCGTGGATGTAACATCGCACGTGATCGGCCATCGAGCGGGCGCCACGCTCGTAAATCGGCCGGATAAGCTCGACGATCTCCTCAGATTCGATCTCGCGCGCGAGCCGGTTGCGTCCGAGCGTATCGGCGATCTTGTTGAGGCCCTTCTCCGTCTCCTTCCAGGACGGCTTCCCGGCGGCCTTCAGCGACCCGACGTAGCCTTCGAACAGATCAGCGACGGTGCCGGGGCGGGTGTCTGTTGCGATCTTGATGCTCCGGCCCTTCTGGATCACATCGGCGTAGTCACGCTTGAAGACCTCGCGCGCCTGGGCCAAGGACGTTGACGGATAGGCGCCGAGCTTCTTTTTAGCGCGTTTACCGTCGCGCCATTGCTGCGCCATCCACTCAGCGGTCACCCGCTTGGGCATCGGTTTGAGGACAAGGACGAGACGGCCGGTGCCGCGACCTTCACCATCTGCGAGGTTTTCTTGTTTCCGGCTGAGTTCGACGCGTTTCATCGCATGTCGGATCGCGGTGTCGGTCAGGCTTGGCATGGCGTCTCTACTGTTCCGCAACTGGGATCGGTCGGGGAGAAACGGGGATCGTTTACTGGGATCGGAAAACCGTTTTCTATCCCTCTAACCGCTCCCAATTTGCCATGAACACCCTCACCACGCAATGCGAGGAAAGAACTAATTTTATAGGTGTTTCAGAGGGATCAAGCGTGATCTAGCGTGATCGAATAGGGGTAGTGGGGTGGTTGTGCACCAGGATCAGCGCGGTGGCGGACAATTCAAGCGCGCGCTTGATCACCTCGCGCGGATAAACAGGCGTGTGATCGACGGTGCCGGTCTGCTGCACCTCGTCGGCGATCAGCTGGTTGCGCTTGTCGAGGAACAGCAGGCGGAACTGCTCCTTGTCGGCGAACGCCATGCCGGTGCGGCAATAATCAATGACGTCGTTCCACGATGACAGTGCGATGTTGCGCCTGATCTCGCCCTTGGCGATGCGCCCGGCGGCGGCGGCGAGCAGCTTGATCTGGTTGATCGAGGCATCCTTGACGCCGTCGACCTCGCGCAGCCGCGCCACCGGCGCATGCACCACCTCGGCGAACGAGCCGAACTTCTTCAAGAGAGCCTTGGCCAACGGCTTGGTGTCGCGGCGGGGGATGGCGGCGAACAGCGCCATCTCCAAGAGCTCATAGTCGGTCAGCGCGTCCGGCCCGGCGGCATAGAAGCGCTCGCGCAGCCGTTCGCGATGGCCGTGATAATGCGGCGTCTCGTCGACTTCGTCCTGGTTGGCATCGGGTTTGGCGGGCATCGGGCACAACCATGCCGTGCCTGCCGCGATTTGCAAGGGGCGACGCAACTTCCCGGTTTGCCACAATGCGACGGGCGAATTACCGTCGGCCGCAACGTTCGGGATCGAAAAGAGTGTTTTCGAGCGAAGTGGATACCGGTTCGCGTAAAGAAAACGCGTCAAAACTAGGGGGAGGGCGGGGTGACATCGTTCAAGGTGATCCGCGCACGCGCCGAGAAGCGCAAGGGCGGGCCGAAGGCATTGGAGAAGCTGCTGCGGCCGCCGGCCGGCGCCAAGGCGCTGGCCAAGCTCGGCGACGACCGCGTGCTGGCCGAGATGACCAGACGCGTGTTCTGCGCGGGTTTTGCCTGGAGCGTGATCGACGCCAAATGGCCGGGCTTCGAGGCAGCGTTCTTGGGCTTTCAGCCCGCCAAGCTCGCGTTCAAGCCCGACGAATTCTGGGAGAAGCTGACCAGCGACGCCAGGATCGTGCGCAACGGCGCCAAGATCATGTCGGTGCGCGACAACGCCCGCTTCGTGCAGGAGATCGCCCGCGAGCACGGCAGCTTCGGAAAATTCCTTAGCGCCTGGCCGTCGTCGGATGAGGTCGGATTGCTGGATCTGCTGACGAAGCGCGGCAGCCGGCTCGGCGGCAACACCGGGCAGATGCTGCTGCGCTTCCTCGGCTGGGACGGTTTTGTCACCTCGCGCGACGTCGTCGCCTGCCTCCGCGATGCCGGCCTCGATATCGCCGAGGAGGTCAAGTCGAAGCGCGATCTCGCCAAGGTGCAGGCGCAATTCAATGCCTGGGCCGAGGAGACCGGGCTGTCCTATCTGCATCTGTCGCGGATCTGCGCGATGTCGGTCGGCGAGAACCACACGCCGGAGGAGATCGTTGCGCGGACGCGGAGCGACTATTGATTTTTGCGCACCGCACAAAGACGTGAATTGATTTAGGGAACGATCCCTCCCTAAAAGAGGCAATGACGACCATGGTCCAGCGATTGCAGCAGTTGGCCCGCCCGCGCGGCCGGCCGCGGGAATTCGACGTGGACCAGGCGCTCGACAAGGCCATCAGGGTGTTTCGCGAACAGGGCTACAACGCCACCTCGATCGAGGACCTGACCGCGGCGATGGGGCTTGCGTCCGGCAGCATCTACAAGGCGTTCAAGGACAAGCGCGCGGTCTTCCTGGCGGCGCTCGACCGCTACATGCGGCTGCGCAACGATCAGGTTGCCTCGATTGCCCGGACGCAAGGGTCGGCGCGCGAGCGGCTGCGCGCGGTGCTCGGCTTCTATGTCGATTCGGCCAAGGGCATCGAAGGCCGGCGCGGCTGCATGATGGTCGGCAGTGCGGTGGAGCTTGCGATCGCCGACCGCGAGGTGGCCGCCCGGGTCGGCGCGACGCTGGCGCGCAACGAGGCGTTCTTGGCCGATCTGATCCGGCAGGGGCAGGCGGACGGATCGATCTCGAGCCGGATCGATCCGGAGGATACGGCACGGATGATGGTCTGCCTCACGCAGGGCCTGCGCGTGGTCGGAAAGTCCGGGCGTGCTCCGGCGGATACCGCCGCCGCCGTCGATATCGCAATGAAGCTGCTGGCATGAATGGCCGGCCAGTTTCGTGGCTATTTAGGAAATGAACATTCCCGAAATGGAGTCCCTATGACGATAATCACCTCCGAGGCCGGCCCGGAGCCGGATTCGGTTTCGACCTGGCTGACTTTCCTGCTGGCGCTGTCCTGCGGGCTGGTGGTCGCCAACATCTACTACGCCCAGCCGCTTGCCGGGCCGATCGCCGCGGACCTCGGCCTGTCGCCGGAACATGCCGGCCTGCTCGTGACCATGACCCAGCTCGGCTACGGCGCGGGTCTTTTGTTGATCGTTCCGCTCGGCGATCTCATCGAGAATCGCCGGCTGGTCTCGACCGTGATTGCGCTTGCCGCGGTCGCGCTGGCTGCGGCTGCGCTGTCGAGGCATCCGCTGCCGTTCCTCGCCGCCGCGCTGTCGGTCGGCTTTTCGTCGGTCGCCGTGCAGATCCTGATTCCCTATGCCGGCCATCTGGCGCCCGCGCGTATCCGCGGGCAGGTGGTCGGCAATGTCACCAGCGGCTTGATGATCGGCGTGATGCTGGCGCGCCCGGTGTCGAGCTTCATCGCTTCGGTGTCGTCCTGGCACATGGTCTACTGGATCTCGGCCGCGCTGATGGTGTCGCTTGCGATCCTGCTGCGCTGGACGTTGCCGACGCGGATGCCGCAAGCGCGCCTGAGCTATGGTGCGCTGCTGCGCTCCATGGTTCACCTCGCCCGCACGACGCCCGTGCTCAAGCGCCGCGCGCTCTACCAGGCCAGCCTGTTCGGGGCGTTCAGCCTGTTCTGGACCACCGTGCCGCTGGTGCTTGCCGGACCTGCTTTCCGATTCACACAGTCGGGCATCGCGCTGTTTGCGCTGGTCGGCGCGGCCGGTGTCGTCTCGGCGCCGCTTGCCGGCCGCGTCGCGGATCGCGGCTGGACGCATCCGGCCACGGCAGCGGCGCTGCTGCTGGCGAGTATCGGCTTCGCGCTCACCATGATCGTTGAACCGGGGTCGTCCCTGTCGCTGGCCCTGTTCGTCGTCGCGGCGATCGCGATCGATTTCGGCGTGCAGGCCAATGTCGTGCTCGGCTTTCGCGCATTGTTCGTGCTCGGCGCCGAATCGCGCAGCCGGCTCAACGGGCTCTATATGGCGACGTTCTTCCTCGCCGGCGCGCTCGGCTCGGGCGTCGGTGGCTGGGCCTATGCGTCGGGCGGATGGTGGCTGGCGGCCGCCATCGGCGGCGTGCTGCCGCTCTGTGCGCTCGCTTATCTTGCGACGGAAACCAAATAGGGCGTGCGGGTCGCTGCCGCCTCGGGCGGCGACCCGATTATGAACCCGATCACACCTGCACCCACGGCTTCTCGCCGTGGCGCTCGGACAGCGTGAAGATCTCGACGCCATCGGCGGTGACGCCGACCGAGTGCTCGAACTGCGCCGACAGCGAGCGGTCGCGGGTCACCGCGGTCCAGCCGTCGGACAGGATCTTCACATGCGGCTTGCCGAGATTGATCATCGGCTCGATGGTGAAGAACATGCCCGGCTTCAGCGGCGCGCCTTCGCCCGGGCGGCCGATATGGATGATGTTCGGCTCGTCGTGGAACAGGCGGCCGAGGCCGTGGCCGCAGAAGTCGCGCACCACGCTCATGCCCTGCGGCTCGACGAAGCTCTGGATGGCGTGGCCGATATCGCCGGTGGTGGCGCCGGGCTTCACTGCCGCAATGCCGCGCATCATCGCCTCATAGGTCACCTCGATCAGCCGCTCGGCCTTCCGCGCGATGGCGCCGATCGCATACATCCGGCTCGAGTCGCCGTACCAGCCGTCGACGATGAAGGTGACGTCGACATTGACGATGTCACCTTCCTTCAGCGGGCGGTCGCCCGGCATGCCGTGGCAGACCACGTGATTGATCGAGGTGCAGGTCGAGTAGCGATAGCCGCGATACATCAGCGTCGCCGGATAGGCGCCGTGGTCGAAGGCGAACCTGCGGACGAACTCGTCGATGACGGAGGTCGGGACACCCGGCTTGACGATGTCGGTCAGCGCATCGAGGCACTTCGACACCAGGGCACCCGCCTTGCGCATGCCGGCAAAGCCGCTCGGCCCGTGCAGCTTGATCTGGCCGGTCTTGCGAAGCGAGGTGTCGGTGGCGTCGATATAGCTCATGGGCGGGATGTTTCTGCGGGCAAGGGGCTGATTTCAGGCTCTAATTTAATGATCGGCGCGCCCGGCGCAAGCCAGGCTTGGGCCATGGGGGTAATGTCCAAACGGCTTGATTTCCAGGCGAAATCCGGAAACGACGGCCTCCGGCGGTCCGAAAAGATGGTGCCAACCGCTAGCTGGAGACCTCCACCACGCTCTCGACCGGCAGCGCGCCGCCGCGGATGCGGAGTTCCCGCACCGGATAGGGGACCTTGATGCCGTCCTGCTTGAAGGCGTCCCACAGCGCCAGCATGACGTCGCTCTTCACGTTGTCCATGCCGTCGGGATCGGCGATCCAGAAGGTCAAGGAGAACTTCATCCCCGCCTCCGCGAACTCGGTCAGGATGCAGTTCGGCGTCCGGCCCTTGGTGGCGCGCGGATGGGCCGCTGCGGTTTCGATCCCGAGCTTGCAGACCTGCCGCGGATTGGCATCGTAATCGGTGGCGAAGGCGATCTTCACCAGCGTGTTCTTGTCGGTATAGGTCCAGTTGGTGACCTTCTGCGTCACCAGATCCTCGTTCGGGATCAGGAACTCGCGGCCGTCGCCGGCGGCGACCGAGATGTAGCGGGTCTTCATCGCGCTGATGCGGCCCGAATTGTCCCCGATCGTGACCAGGTCGCCGGGCTTCACCGATTTGTCGACCAGCAGAATCAGGCCGCTGATGAAGTTGGCGACGATCTTCTGCAGACCGAGACCGATGCCGACGCCGGCCGCACCGGTGAACACTGCAAGCGCGGACAGGTTGATGCCGACCGCGCCGAGCGCGATCACGATCGCCAGCACCATCAGCCCGATGCGGATGATCTTGACCAGCAGCACCTGGATCGACGGTGTCAGGTCGGTGGCGCGGTTGATGCGGCTCTCGGCGAAGTTGCCGGCGAGGTTGGTCAGCCACAGCGCCACGATCAGGAGCGCGCCAGCCTTGATTGCCAGCAGCGGGGACAGGCGGAGGCCGCCGACGACGACCGCATACGCATCCAGCGTGTCGGCCGCCCAGTCGAGCTGGCCGATGATGCTGAGGGCTGCGACCACCCAGGCCGAGATCGACACTGTCTTCACGATGAAGGCGTTGTCGATCACCGAGGTGACAAGCCGGATCACCAGCCAGGCCAGCGCCAGCTTGGCGGAGACCGCGATCAGATAGCTGCGGCTCGGCCAGGTGGCGTGCCACATCACGATGCGCGAGATCACCATCAGCACCGCGAAAACCGCGGTGGAGGCGCTCTCGACCACCACGCGGACGAAATGCCGGAGCGGCAGCGGCCAGCGCATCGCCAGCGATGCCATGTTGACCCGCGCATGGATCGCGGTATCGGCGGCGTAGGCGAGGCCCGCGGCGGCGAGGATGATGCCGAATTGCAGATAGAACCAGGGCGAAGCGACCTCGGCGCCGACCGAGCGCGCCGCCAATTGGATCGATTCCAGGACGTCCTTCCAGCTCATGTCCATCGGCAAAGTCTCAACTTGAAGCGCGGGTCAGGCAAATGTGATTCGAGGCTGCGCGCAGAATCCCACATTGGCGCGCACGCGACCATCGATACACCACAGTGTCGGGGCGACCTAGGGCTGTGTCTCTGACAGCCCATTCCGTCATTCCGGGGCGCGACGAAGTCGCGAACCCGGAATCCAGAATTTGTGGATCGAGATTCCGGGTTCTCGCTTCGCGAGCCCCGGATGACGCCGAGTGATCACGCGTCAGAGACACAACACTGTGGCGCACGGGACCGGGCACATTGCCGCTCATGGCAGAAATCGGTTGGCGTCCCAGTGTGGCGACGATAAGGATGCAATTGCAAGTATTTGAGACCTTTGAAGGCGCATGGCATCCCTCGACTCCGTCAGTATAGCGATCCTGCTCGGCGCGGTGCTGGTGATGGCCGGCATCCTGTCGAGCCTGCTGGCGTTGCGGTTCGGTGCCCCCCTGCTGCTGGTGTTCTTGCTGGTCGGCATGCTGGCGGGCGATTCTGGGCCCGGCCGGCTCCAGTTCGACGACGTCCGCACAACCTATCTGGTCGGCTCGGTGGCGCTGGCGCTGATCCTGTTCGACGGCGGATTGAAGACGCGATTTGCGAGCATCCGCACCGTGCTGGCGCCCTCGATGATGCTGGCCACCGCCGGCGTGCTGCTGACCGCGCTGATCACGGCGCCGGTCGCCCGCTACGTGCTCGACCTCAACTGGACCGAGTCGCTCCTGGTCGGCGCCGTGGTGGCCTCGACCGATGCCGCGGCGGTGTTCCTGCTGGTGCACACCCAGGGCCTGCGGCTGCGCCCGCGCGTCGGCGCCACGCTGGAGGCGGAATCCGGCACCAACGATCCGTTCGCGATCTTCCTCACCTTGATGCTGGTCGAGTTCATCTCGATCGGCCAGAGCTCGGCCTCGCATATCGCACTGGAGTTTATCCAAGAGGCGGTGCTCGGCGCCATCATCGGGGTGATCGGCGGCCGGCTGGTGGTGATCGCGCTGAATTACGTGGCGCTGCCGCAGGGCCTGCATGCGCCGTTCGTCACCACGGCAGCGCTCGTCATCTTCGGCGGCTCGCAGATCGTGCACGCCTCGGGATTCCTCGCGGTCTATCTCGCCGGTATCATCATCGGCAACCGGCCGACCCGCGCGCATAATTCGGTGGTGACGTTCCTCGACGCCGCGACCTGGCTGGCGCAGATCGTGATGTTCGTGCTGCTCGGCCTCCTGGTCTCGCCGCATCGGCTGCTCTCCAGCGCCGGCGGCGCGGTGCTGGTGGCGTTCGCGCTGATGCTGGTGGCGCGGCCGCTGGCGGTGCTGATTTGCCTCGCGCCGTTCAAGTTCAACTGGCGGGAGAAGGTCTTCATCGCCTGGACCGGCTTGCGCGGCGCGGTCGCGATCTTCCTCGCCTCGATCCCGATGCTGGTCGGCCTGTCGAAGGCCTATCTCTATTTCGACGTTGCCTTCGTCGTCGTCATCATCTCGCTGCTGTTGCAGGGCTGGACGCTGGCGCCGGCAGCGCGGAAGCTGCATGTCGCGCTGCCGCGCACCGAGCGCGGCCCGCGGCGTGTCGAATTGGATCTGCCCGGCCAGCTCGAGCAACAGCTGGTCGGCTATCCGGTACGGCCGAAGAGCCTGTATTTCCGCCGCGGCCTGATCCCGTCCTGGTCGAAGCCGACGCTGGTGATCCGCGACGAGCGGATCCTGACGCCGACCGAGGCCGATCCGGTCGCGGCCGGCGACTACATCTATCTGCTGGCGCCGCCGGAGCGCGCCGAGGCGCTCGATCGCTTCTTCGTCGACATGGCGCCATCGAGCGCGCCCGATCCGCATCTGCTCGGCGACTTCATGGTGTCGGCCGAGCATACGCTGGGCGAGCTCGCCGAGATCTACGGCGTCAAGGTCGACGAGCAGCAGGCCAAGCTGACGCTGGCGGATTATTTCGACATCAATCTCGACCGCGCGCCGAAGGAAGGCGCCGAGCTTGCGCTCGATGAGATCGTGCTGGTGGCGCGCAGCATCAGCGGCGGCCCGCGTCAATGTCGTCGGCCTGCGCCTGCCCGAGGAAGAGGAGAAGGTCGCGCCGCAAACGCGGATGCAGATCGTGCGGCGCAAGCTCGCCGATATCTGGGCGTCGGTGGCAGGGGTCTGAGCCGCGGCCTCACTGCTTGCGGAGGAAGTTCGAATCCGGGGCGAACTTCCTGATCATGTCGGACAGGCCGTCGTTGGCCGGCGCGCCGGGGTCCTTCGCAGCCGGCTCGTCCTTGAGCTTCTTCTGGCCGGAGATCTCGGCCAGCGCCGCGAGCAGCGTCTCGTCGAGATTGTCGGCCACTGTCTTGGCAGGCGCCGTATTGGCAGGTGTTGTCTCGGCAGGCGCCGTGTTGGCGGGCGGAGGTGGCGCCGGCGGCGGTGGTACCGTAGCCGCGGCCCGCGGCGGGGTCGGCACCTCGGGCTCGCGCTTCGCCGGCGGCATTGGCTCCGGCGCCGGCGGAGGCCTGGATGCGTCCGCCCGCCGGGCTGCGGCCTCGCTGACGGCCGCGATCAGCGATGCTTCGAGGTCAGTGGGCGTTTCAGCCGGCATTGGCGGCGGTGCAGTCGGTATCGGCGATGGCACAGCGGACACCGGCGGCAATGGCGCATCCGGCTTCACGTCCCGGGCTGCGCGCCCGAACAGCGGTTCGCGCTGGCCCGCCATCGCCGGACGGCTGTCGGTAACCTTGCCGGGCTCCTTGTTGGATTCCTTGGCCGACTTGAAGAGACCGGCACGTTCGGCGGCAACCCTGGCAGAAGCCTCCTCGACCGCGCGGAACAGGGACGCTTCCGACGCATCGGCGGGATTGCTCGGCGGCGTCGCCGGCTTGGCGGCAGGGGCGGCCGGCGGCTTTGGCTCCGGTCGCGGCGGCAGCGGCGCTGGCCGCGATCCTTCGACCGGCGCGGGCGGAGCGGCGGTCTGGCCGTCGCGGGCGCGTGCGATGATGCCGTCGACGATCGCCCCGAGGCGGCTCTTGTCGGGGGCGTCGAGATAGCTGGCGGCCAGCTCGTCGACATATTGCGGGCCGTAATCGGCCAGCACCTTGGCGAGCTGGGCCAGATCTGGGTCGCTCTCGACCAGCCGGCGCCAGGTCTGCCGGTCGTAGGGGGCGTCCCCCTGATGGTCGGGCCAGGCCACTCGGCGCGGCTGGCGCTGCGGTCCGGTATCCTGACCGGTGACGGGGGCGAGGGTCGGCGGCTGCAGCCCGGCGCTGAGGCGGGGAGGGTTAAATCCGCCAGCGCCGGCCAGCACGGGGTCATCGGCTTCGCGCCGCCGCCGCTCGGCAACCTGGAGCGAGATCAGGCCAATGCCCATCAGCAGGAAGCCGAGTGCAGCCCACGAAATCGTGGCGCACAACAGTCCGCCGATCAGCAGCAATACCCAGCCAGTCAGTCGCACGATGCACCTTTCCCCATGGCCCGATCGGGAAGTCCCGACGCGGGCCTAGCAGACAAGATGGGCTATCTTATGCCGACTTTCGGAAAAACGGCCAGCTGGAGCAGGATGAAGTTAGGTTGGATCGGTTTGACCGCGGGTTTTGGTCCACCTCTCCCCAGGGAGAGGTGACAGGTGAACTTCCGCCACGCTTTAGGCACCCGACGTCAGCACCTTGACACCGCCGAATGCGGTCACCTGGCCGTGGCGCAGCATCACGATCTGGGTGGCGAGCTGGCGCAACTCGGCGGCGTCGTGGCTGACATAGACCATCGGCACGCCGGCCTCGTCGCGCAGCCGGATCAGGTAGGGCAGGATCTCGAGCTTGCGGCTTTCGTCGAGCGCGCCCAGCGGCTCGTCCAGCAGCAGCAGCCGCGGCTTGGACAGCAAAGCGCGGCCAAGCGCGACGCGCTGCCGCTCGCCGCCGGAGAGCTTTCCGGGACGGCGGTCGAGCAGGGCGCCGATGTCGAGCAGATCGACGACGCGCTTGTGTTGCGCGGGGTCCTCGGTGAGGCCGTTCATGCGGCGGCCATAGTCGAGGTTCTGCCGGACATCGAGATGCGGAAACAGCCGCGCATCCTGGAACACGTAGCCGATGCGGCGGCGCCAGGTCGGGATGTGGATGCCGGCGGCGGTATCGTCGACGGTCTCGCCATCGATCACGATGGTGCCGCGATCGGGACGCAGCAGCCCGGCGATGGTGTTGATCAGCGAGGTCTTGCCGGAGCCGGACGCGCCGAACAGGCCGGTGACGCGGCCCTCGCTGGTGAACGACGCCGCGAGCGAGAACTCGCCGAGCTGCTTTTTGATGTCGACGCGCAGCATCGCTATTGCCCATGCAGCCGCGCGGTGGCGCGGCGCGCAAACACTTCGGCGGCGATCAGTGCGCCGACCGCGAGCACGATCGAGATGATCACGAGCCGCGCGGCGGCAGTGTCGCCGTCCGGTGTCTGGATCAGCGAATAGATCGCCGACGAGATGGTCTGGGTCTCGCCGGGAATGTTGGAGACGAAGGTGATGGTGGCGCCGAACTCGCCGATCGCCTTGGCAAAGCCGAGCACCATGCCGGCCAGCACGCCCGGCAGCGCCAGCGGCAGCGTCACCGTCGCGAATACCCGCCAGGGCGCCGCGCCGAGCGTCTCGGCCGCCTGCTCGAGGCGGCGGTCGACCGCTTCGATCGAGAGCCGGATCGGGCGCACCAGCAGCGGGAACGACATCACGCCGCAGGCGAGCGCCGCACCGGTCCAGCGGAATGCGAACACGATGCCGAGATGATCGGCGAGCCAGCCGCCGACCAGGCCGCGCTTGCCGAAGGTCAAAAGCAGCAGATAGCCGGTGACGACCGGCGGCAGCACCAGCGGCAGATGCACGGCGGCATCGAGCAGCGATTTGCCCCAGAAATCGCGCCGCGCCAGCAGCCAGGCGAGCGCGATCCCGAACGGGGTCGCCACCAGCGTTGCGATGACGGCGACCCGCAGCGACAGCAGGATCGCCGTCCATTCGGTCGGCGAGATCTCGAACATCAGGTGGTCGGGCTGACCAGGAACTTGAAGCCGTACTTCTCAAGGATCGTCTTCGCCGCGGACGAGCGCAGGAAGGCGAGATACTCGGTGGTCTCGGGCTTGGCGGTCGTGGTCGCCGCGACCGGATAGATGATGGCGGGATGGCTATCGGCCGGGAAGGTGCCGACGACCTTGACGCCGGTCTCGACCTTGGCATCGGTCGAATAGACGATGCCGAACACGGCCTCGCCGCGCGCCACCAGCGTCAGCGCCGCGCGGACGCTCTCGGCCATTGCGAATTTCGGCTCCGCGTCCTGCCAGGCGCCGAGCTTCTCGAGCGCCGCCTTGGCGTATTTGCCGACCGGCACCGCCTTGACGTCGCCGGTTGCGATCTTGCCGTCGCCGGCGAGCTGGGCGAGAGCGAAGCCCGGTCCGATGTTGACATTGTCGATCTTGGAATCCTTCGGCGCGATCAGCACGATCGAGTTGCCGAGCAGATTGACCCGCGTCGGCTCATTGATGGTCTTCTGCTTGATCGCATAGTCCATCCAGTCGGTGTCGGCGGAGACGAACACGTCGGCCGGTGCGCCCTGCGCGATCTGTTTTGCCAGTGCTGAGCTCGCCGCATAGCTGGCGCTGATCTTGACGCCGGTCTTGGCGGTGTAGGCCGCATCGATCTCGTCGAGCGCGTTCTTCATCGAGGCGGCGGCAAAGACGGTGAGCGTCTTGTCCTCGGCTCGCGCAGGCGAATGGATCGCGCCGAGCAGGATGACGAAGGCGGTGAGAAGGCCGGCGAGTCGTGGCATGGAAGCGCTCCGTGCGAGATCGCGCGCGAGCGAGCGCGCGCAAATCAGGCGTTCAATGAGGTCTGGGCGCGATGGACGGAAGCGCTGTTCCGTGGATCCCCGACGGACTTACGGTCCTCGGGGATATCGCACTGCAAACATAGCAGGCTGGGGCTTACGGTAAAGCCACTCTTTGTCTAACGGATCGTCCTATTCGTCCGACGGCTGGATCGCGATCGACAGCGAATTCTCCTTTGCGCCGCTGACCTGCAGCACGACAGGGCTGGCGGCGAGGTCGTACTTCATGGTCTTGCGGATACCGTCGCAATCGGTCGCGCCGCTGAATGCCTTCGGCTTCAGGAAATGCCCGTCCTGCACCAGGTCGACCCAGGCGCCAGCCGAGAGGCTGACGGTATAGAGCCCGGCCTTCGGCGCAGCCTTGAAGCCGGTGAAGCCGGCGAAGGTGCCGTCCTTCGGCGCGCGCTCCGGCGGCAAGGGCAATTTGGCATCGCTCGGGGTTACCAGCGCCAGCGTGATGGCGGTCGACGGCCATGCGGTCTGCTCGCTGCCCGAGGCGAGCTTGGCGCGATCGGGCGCGGTGAGCGCGGCGCGGGCGCGGTCGATCGACCATTTGAACTTGTCACAGCCGCTCGGCTCCTCCGCCGCGAAAGCGGGAACTGAGACGAGCAGCAGCGATGCGGCGAGGAGCGATGTGCGCATGTCTGGTCCAATACAATTGTGACGGATGAAAGTGATCGGTGGCCCCGATCCATCGCTCGCGCGCGCTTACGGCGCGCCGACGTCAGATTATAACGCAGTTCGCGCCGGCCGGCATAGCCGCCTGACGAAGATGTTATTGCTTGGCGTCGGGTGCGTTGAGCACCGTCTTGCAGGCCGCCGGCATCTGCGCCAGCGTCATCGGCGGGCGCGGTTTCGGCGGCTTCGGCGGCGGCTTCGGATGCAGCACCGTATCCTTGAACCAGAACGCGAGATCGGACGGCTTGCAGCCTTCGCCTTCCGCTTGCGGTTTCTGTGCCTCGCAGGCTGGGCTGCCGGGCGGACATCGCATGCGGATGTGGAAGTGGTAGTCGTGGCCCCACCACGGTCGGATCTTCGACAGCCAGCTGCGGTCGCCCTTGGCCTCGCGGCACAGCGCCTTTTTGATCGCCGGGTTGACGAAGATGCGCTGCACCGCCGGCTCCCGCGCAGCGTCGCGGATAACCAGCATATGACCCGGCGTGAAGACGCGCGGATCGACATCGAGCCGGTCGTCGCGCACCATCATCACCGCCGACATCTCCTCGCGGTCCTCGCGCGGCAGTTTGCGATCCGGCATCGGCGTCAGCCAGATGTCGGCGTCGAGCCCGATCTGGTGACTGGCATGACCTGACAGCGCCGGGCCGCCGCGCGGCTGGCCGATATCGCCGACCAGGATGCCGGGCCAGCCGGCGTCCCTGTGCGCGCTGGCTGCCAGCCGCTTCAACAGCGCGATCATGTCGGGGTGACCCCAGTAGCGGTTGCGCGACAGGCGCATCACCTGCCAGGTGTCGCCGTTGAGCGGCATCTGCACGGCACCGGCGAGACAGCCTTTCGCATAGCCACCGATCGATTGGGTCGGCATCGCCGCCGGCAGCACCTTGCGCGCGAACAGTTCCTTCGCCCCGATCTTTGGATCGTTAGGGTTAGCGAGCGGCGGCAAGGACTGCGGATTGAGCGAACCCTTGTCCTGCGCCCGCGCGGAGATCGTGCAGGCGACGAGGGCGGAGATCAGGAGCGGGATCAGACGCAGGCGGGGTGTCATTCGGATCACTCTGTCCGGGCAAGGCTAACATGGATTCGTGCGCGACGAACCGTGCGCTCATCGCAATTGCTTGATCGCCCACAGGGCGGATTAAGATTACCCGCGGCTTCCCGGTCCGCATGTGAGCCGCGCCACTTTACAAGCATGCGTTGCAGGCGACATCATGCGCGCAATAAATTTCAGGCAGGCGTTATGATGACGAGCGTATGTTGCGTACGGCCGGCATTTGCCGCCGCGATTGCGGCGTCGATATTGGCCCACTCTCCGGCGCGCGCCGACGTCGTCGTTCATATCGATAAATCGTCCCAGCGCATGGCGGTCAGCGTCGACGGCGCGACGCGCTACAACTGGCCGGTGTCGACCGGACGCCGCGGCTACGGCACGCCGAACGGCGTGTTCCGTCCGCAGATGCTGGCGCGGCGCTGGTACTCGAAGAAGTACTACAACTCGCCGATGCCGTACGCGATCTTCTTCCATGGCGGCTTTGCCATCCACGGCACCTATGAGCTCACGCGGCTCGGCGGCCCGGCCTCGCATGGCTGCGTGCGCCTGCATCCCTCGCACGCGGCACAGCTCTATGGCCTGGTCGGGCGCAACGGCCGCAGCGGCACCCGGATCGAGATCACCAACTAGAGCGTTTTCGAGCGAAGTGGACACCGGTTCGCGTGAAGAAAACGCGTCAAAACAAAAAGCTGGAGCTTCGGTTCTGATTCAATCAGAACCGAAAATGCTCTAGCCATTCGATGGTGTGGGCGCAGTCGCGCCTTTACCTCGCGATAACCCTGTCCCATGCTGGCAAACATTGATGCGCGTCGGCGCATTCATTGTGCAGTCTCGCGCCGGTTTACGCTTCCTTCACCACGCTCCGGCGCTTCCACGCAGCAAATAGGCGCAGCATGCCGCCTGCGCGGCGGGCGCAAGGCGCGCGATGTGCGGATTCGCCTGCAAAGCAGGCATGCCCGGCGTTTCTCATCGAGCGCGCCTCTTCGCCAAGAGATCGCCAAGAGATACCAATTTTTCAGAGACTTATCGCAGAAGTATCGCCGAACTGGAATGCGCGTGGGGCGTGCGATGCCGATGATGCGGCCGAAGAAGATCAAGAAGCCAAAACAGGCCAAACTGTCGGGCCCGCGGGGCCGCCGGCCCAAGCCGATACCGAGAGTGTCGGGCGGTTCGCGCCGCACCGCCGTCGAGATCGGCGAGCTGGTCCGCCAGCGCGCGCAGGCCGAGGCCGCGATCGCCGAGGCGCGCAAGTCCAATGCGCGGCTGCGCGAGGCGGTCGACATCCTTCCGCAGGGGATCGTGTTCCTGGACTCGGAAGGCCGCTATCTGCTCTGGAACAAGAAATACGCGGAAATCTACAAGCGCAGCTCCGACCTGTTCGAGCACGGCGCGCGTCTCGAGGATACGATCCGCGTCGGTGTCGCGCGCGGCGACTATCCCGAGGCCATCGGGCGCGAGGAAGAGTGGATCGCCGAGCGGCTCAGGAAGATGTACCAGCCGGGCGAGCGGCACGAGCAGGTGCTGGCCGACGGCCGCGTGGTGCTGATCGAGGAGCGGTTGACCTCGGACGGCGGCATCGTCGGGCTGCGCGTCGACATCACCGAGCTGAAGCAGCGCGAGGCCTCGTTCCGCCTGCTGTTCGACGGCAATCCGGTGCCGATGATCCTGTGCGCGCTCGATGGCGAGCGGATCCTTGCGGTCAACGACGCCGCGATCGCGCATTATGGTTATGTGCGCGCCGAATTCGAGAAGATGACGATCAGGAGCCTGCAGGCGTTCGATGCCGAGCTGCCCTGGGCCGCCGGCCGCAGCAGCGACGAGCAGGCCGCGCGGACCTGGAAGCATGTGCGTGCCGACGGCACGCTGATCGATCTCGCGATCTATTCGCGCCAGCTGATGCATGGCGACCAGCCGGCGATGCTGCTGGCGCTGATGGACATGACCGAGCGCAAGCGCGCCGAGGCACGGCTCGCCTTTATGGCGCAGCACGACAGCCTGACCGGCCTGCCGAACCGCAATCTGCTACGCCAGCAGATGGACGACATGCTGCAGCATACCCGCCGCTCCACCGACAAGGTCGCGGTGCTGATGCTCGGTCTCGACAATTTCAAGGCGGTCAACGACACGCTCGGCCACGGCATCGGCGACAAGCTGCTGCGCGCCGTCGCCAAGCGGCTGCGCTCGACGCTGCGTGACGAAGATGCGCTGGCGCGTCTGAACTCCGACGAGTTCACCATCGTGCAGGGCGGCGTGATGCGGCCCGAGGACGCCGTGCTGCTGGCGCGCCGGATCCTCGACGCAATCGGCGAGCCCTATCTGCTCGAGGGGAATTCGGTGGTGGTCGGCGCCAGCATCGGGATCGCGATGTCGCCCGGCGACGGCGAGGATTCCGAAAAGCTGCTGAAGAGCGCCGACATGGCCTTGTCGCGCGCCAAGAGCGAATTCCGCGGCACCTTCTCGTTCTTCGAGGCGGAGATGGATGCGCGGGCGCAAAGCCGCCGCAAGATCGAGATCGATCTGCGCGATGCGATCCAGAACGAAGGCCTGCAACCCTATTATCAGCCGCTGGTCGATCTTGCGAGCGGGCGCATCACCGGCTTCGAGGCGCTGGTGCGCTGGCCGCATCCGGAGCGCGGCATGATCTCGCCGGGCGAGTTCATTCCGGTGGCCGAGGAGACCGGCCTGATCAATCCGCTGGGTTCGCTGATGCTGCATCGCGCCTGCATGGACGCGGCGCAATGGCCCGACGACGTGCGCGTCGCGGTCAATCTGTCGCCGCTGCAATTCCGCACCGGCAATCTGCTGGCGCTGGTCACCGACGCGCTGCGCCAATCCGGCCTGCCGGCGCGGCGGCTCGAGCTCGAGATCACCGAGACGCTGCTGCTCGAAAAGAGCAGCCAGGTGCTGGCGACGCTGCATGCGCTGCGCGCGCTCGGGGTACGGATGTCGATGGACGATTTCGGCACCGGCTATTCCAGCCTCAGCTATCTGCGCAGCTTTCCGTTCGACAAGATCAAGATCGACCAGTCCTTCGTGCGCGACCTCGGTGCCAACCCGGACGCGCAGGCGATCGTGCGCTCGATCGTCAGCCTCGGCGTCGGGCTCGGCGTCACCATCACCGCCGAGGGCGTCGAGACCGAGGCGGAGCTGAGCTGCCTGCGCGCCGAAGGCTGCCACGAGGGCCAGGGCTTTTTGTTCAGCCGCGCCCGGCCGAACGGAGAGGTCATCAGTCTCTTGAAGGCGCAGCGCGTCGCGATGGCGCTGGTGGCGTAGGGAAACCCAGAACGAGAATGTTCCTCGAATCGAGCGTCGCGCTCCGCTTACCTCGCCCCGCGTGCGGGGAGAGGTCGGAACGCATCGTTAGATGCGTTCCGGGTGAGGGGGAGTCTCCGCGAACGCAGCTATCACCGAGTGCGCGGAGACGGCCCCTCACCCCAACCCTCTCCCCGTAAGAACGGGGCGAGGGAGCGCACCGCCGTCGCTCTTCCACCTAATCTGATTACGCTTCACGTCGCCTTGTTCAAATGATAGGTCAGCGCCAACCCGACGCAATGGCGCAGCGCGACCTCCGGAAGCTTGCCGGAGACGTCGAGCAGGATCGCGCGATTGCCGCTGTAGCTGAGCTCGGGATAGAGCTCGCGAAACGTCTCGACCAGATTGGTCTGGCAGTGGAAGTAGACCGCGACCTGGTCGGCGGCCGGCTTCACCTGATCGATCCGGATCGTGCTGCCGCTGCCGGTCTCCGGCGTCAGATAGCTCGGCTGACCCCATTTTAGCGTCTCTTCCAGCGCGCCGACGCCCTTGGTCGCCTTCGCGGTCTCGAAGATCAGCCGCCGCAGCGCCAGCAGCTTGGCCTTGACCGGGGCAGGGTAGGCGTCGAACAGCACATCGCCTGATTTTTTCGGCGGTCGTCGTGTCACCTTGCTGGTAGAGGTTGCCGGCTTGCGCATGGAAGCTCCTCGCGGCAGGACTGTCGCGCCTGTCTACCACAGGGCGTTGAAGGTCATATAGATCGCCATCAGCGACACGAAGAAGATCATCGCGCCGCGCAGCGTCGCGCGGTCGATGCGGTTGGCGGCGCGGGCGCCGAGGTCGGTGCCGGCGAGCAGGCCTGCGATCACGCCTGCCAGCACCGGCCAGGATGCGAGCGCGCCCTCGTTCCAATAGATCCAGGCTGACGGGATCGTGGTCGGGATCAGCGACATCACGAGGCTTGCCATCTGCGCCTGGTGCTGCGGCATGGCGAGCACGGCGCTCAAGCCCACCACGGTTGCCAGTCCGCCGCCGATGCCGAGAAAGCCCGACGACAGGCCGGCCAGCAGCCCGACGATGAGCAACGCCGGCGAGGATGTGTCGCGCACCGCGCCGCTGGCTTCGTCATGCGTCTTGTCGCGCCCGCCGCGCAGGATCAGCATCGCGTCGAGCGCGACGAGATATGCGACATAGGTCCAGCGCAGCGCGGGCTCGGCGACATGGTTGGCGGCGAGCGCGCCGGCTGCGCCGCCGGCGACGAAGCCGACAGTCAGCAGCGCGATCCAGCGCGGCGGCGTGCGGTTGCCGCTCTGCCAATAGCGCCTGATCCCGGTGAGGCTGGTCGGCGGTACCTGCGCGACCAGCGAGATGCCCTGCGCGACATGCTGGCCGGCGCCGAGCAGCAATACCGAGAACACCACCAGTCCGCCGCCGGGGCTGACGCCGAGCAGGCCTGCGGTCAGGCCGCCGGCAAGGCCGGTGACGATGCCGAGCACGAGGTCGTGGATCATCATCGCATCCCCGTCAGCGCCTGGCGGCCAGGCCGGCGAGGAAGATGTCGAAGGCGTGCATCGCCTCCGCGGTCGAGACGGTCTCGCCCCACAGCCGTTGCAGCACGATGCCCTGGAACATCGCGACCATCGCCCGCGCCGCGCCGCGCGGCTGCACCTGAGGATCGATCGCGCCGCCCTTCTGGCCGCGCCGCAGCAGGTCCACGATCATGGCGATCGGCTGGCGGATGCCGCTCGTCACCTGGTCGCGGACCACGTCGTCGCGCAGCGCCTCCGCCCAGAGCTGCAAGGCGACGCGGCGGGCGCGCAGGCCTTCCTCCTTCTGCAAATCGCCGAGAAAGCCGCGGGCGATCGCCCGCAGGCTCTGCAACACATCGTCCGATTGGTCCTTCACGGCGAGCAGCGCGCTGTCGCGGCCATGGCGGCTTTCGCCGATCGCCCGGATCAACTCCTCCTTGCCGGCGAAATGCCCGTAGATGCAGCCGGCGCTGAGCCCGGACTCCTTGATCACGTCCTGGATCGTGGTCTGGTGAAATCCCTGGCGCGCAAAGCAGATTTCTGCGGCCTGCAAGATCTCCTCGCGGCGGATCGCGAGCGTTTCGGCCTTCACCTTCGGCATGGTCGGTCCTTGGTCATTGCCAAGCGGGGCGTGGGGGCAGGCTTGACGATCGCTGGCCGTCATTATAAAGAACGAATATTCGTTTTGTAAAGAGAGGAGCAATCGGCATAATCGGCTTTGCAAAGCTTTTGTGGCATCCGGGGGCAGGCGAGATCGCCAATGTCGAGCTGCCGGCGACCGGCGCGCGGATCGCGTTCCTGCTCGCGTCGTTCGCGATCGTGCTGCTGTTCGAGGCCGCGTTTCCGCTTTTCAGCTACGCGCGCGGTGACCGGATGCGCAACATCGGCCGCAACGCCGCGATCACCGTGATCTTCCTCGGCGTCAACCTGCTGCTCAGCCCGATCTCGCCGCTGGCGGCGCAGTGGACGCTGGATGCGAAATTCGGCCTGTCGCACTGGCTCGGCCTGTCGCCGCTGAACCAGCTCGTGCTCGGCATCGTCGGGCTCGAACCTATTTCGCCCACATCTCGATGCACAAGCTCGGCTGGATGTGGCGCTTCCACCGCATGCACCATGCCGACCGCTTCGTCGACGTCACCACCGCCTTCCGCGAGCATCCCGGAGAGACGCTGTGGCGGATCGGCTGGCACATCGCCGGCGTCATCGTGTTCGGAACGCCGGCCTGGGTGCTGGTCACTTACTTGACGCTGTCGGCGCTGAACGCGCAGTTCGAGCACGCCAACATCCGCCTGCCGGAGCGGCTCGACCGCTGGCTGCGGCTCGTCGTCGTGACGCCGAACATGCACAAGATGCATCATTCGCGGCATCAGCCGGAGACCGACAGCAATTATGCCAACCTGCTCTCGATCTGGGACCGGCTCGGCGGCACGTACAATCGCGGCCCGCGCTTCGCCGAGCTACGCTACGGCCTCGACGGTTTTGACGATGCCGAGAAGCAATCGCTGTCCGGGCTGCTGAAGATGCCGTTCATGGCCAAGTGGGGGCGGTCCGGGGCGGCGCCGGACGACAAGGCGGATCGCTCGGCGCCGCCGCTGCCCTGGCCATGACTTGAAGTCTCGCGCGATCGGCCAAAGCAATAGGTTGACCTGGAACGGCGTCGCACGTCAGCCGTACCGCTAATTCCATCGTCGTCCCGGCCTAGTGCGCAATTGCGCACGGGGGCCGGGACCCATTACCACAGGGTCATGTTGTCGAAGCTAGCTGTGGCCCCAGCTCGCTACAAATCAAACGGCGGTGGTTATGGGTCCCCGCTTTCGCCGGGACGACACTTGTGTTGTCGCTAGCAGCTTTGTTGACTACTGGCTCGCCCACATGACGCGCTAGAGCTAGGCCGCGTTGCGCAGGCCGGCGAGGAAGGTGTCGACGCTGTGCGACAGTGCGGAGGCGTGGTCGCCGAGCTCGCCGGAGGTTTCCAGCACATTTCCGGTGAGGGCGCGGGATTGGCCGGCAGCCTGGCTCGCGCCCGCGATATTGCTCGAGACCTCGCGCGTCCCTGACGACGCCTGCTGCACGCTGCGGGCGATCTCCCGCGTTGCCGAGTCCTGCTGCTCGACAGCGGCGGCGATCGCGGTGGCGATGCCCGAGATCTCGCGGATGGTGCCGCTGATGTCGCCGATCGCGCTGACGCAATTGCCGGTGGCGGACTGGATCGCGCCGACCTGGCCGGCGATCTCGTCGGTCGCCTTCGCGGTCTGGCTCGCCAGTTCCTTCACCTCGGCGGCGACCACCGCGAAGCCGCGGCCGGCTTCGCCGGCGCGGGCGGCCTCGATGGTGGCGTTGAGCGCCAACAGATTGGTCTGGCTCGCGATCGCGCTGATCAGCCGCAGCACGTCGCCGATCTTCTCGGCGGACGCGGCAAGGCTCGTCACCATCTCGGTGGTTTCAGCCGCCTTGGCCACGGCATTGTCGGCGACGCGGCTGGAATGGGTGACCTGGCGGCCGATCTCGGTGATCGAGGACGCCAGCTCTTCGGTCGCGGCGGCAACCGCATTGACGCTGGCCGACGCCTCCTCGGACGCGGCGGCCGCCGCCGAGGTCCGTTCCGAGGTGCCGTTGACGCTGGTCGTGATCTCATTGGCGACGCGCTGCATCGCGCTCGACGACTGCGCCACGGCGGCGACCATGCCCTTGACGTCGGCCTCGAACCGGTCGGCCATCTGGCGCTGCAAGGCCTGCTTGTCGGCCGCCGCCTTCACCTTGTCGGCCTCCTGCGCGTCGCGCAGCGAAGAGGTCTCGATCATGCTGCGGCGGAACACGTCGACCGCCCGCGCCATGGTGCCGAGCTCGTCGCGGCGCTCGCTGCCGAGGATCGTGACGCTGGTGTCGCCGCTCGACAGGCGGTTCATCACCGCGGTGATCGCGGCGAGCGGCCGCGACAGGCCGCGGCCGAGCAGGAACGCGAGCAGCACGGCAGCCGCCAGGATCGCGACCACGCCGAGGATCAGGTTGCGCTGCGCGCTCGCGGCCGCGGCCGCATAGTCGCTGGTGTCCTTGATGATCTCGAGCACGGCGACCGGCTGGCCGGCATAATTCTTGATCTGGCCGAGATAGAGCTCCACGGCATGGCCGTCGAGCGTAGCGTCGCGCAGCACGGCTGCGCCGTTCATCACGCTCTTGAGCTCGTCCGGGGTCGCGACCGCGGCGTCGCCGAAGGTCGACGACAGCCGCCTGAAGCTCTGGCCGTCGAACGAATGCACGGCGAGGTCGATGCCGAAGCGCTTCTTGGCGCGGTCGACGAATTCCTTGCCGAAGGCGACGCCGATGTCGACATTGCCAAGCGTCTTGCCGTCGCGCACGACCGGCGTCATGCCGAAGATCGAAAGCGCCTCGCGACCGGGCTCGACGCCGACGATCGGCTTGCCGGCCTTGATCGATTCCACCACCGTGGTGCGCCGCGCGGAGGCGTCGTCGCCGAAGGTTTTCGGCACGTGAACCCGGTAGAAGCTGGTCGCCGGGGCCTGCCAGAACGAGATCAGCGGGATGCCCTGCGCCTTGATCGCCGCCCAGGGGGCGCCAAGCAGCTTGCCGAGGCCGTCACGGTCGCCCTTGGCGATGGCATCCTCGACCGGCGGCAGCGCGGCGATCACGGCGGAGACCGCGAGCGCGGTGCGGCCTTCATAGTCGATCGCCGCGATCACGCTGTCATATTGTAGCTTGAGCTGCTGATCGAGCGCGAGCCGGGTCAGCGCCCGTTGCTGGCTGATAGAGAAGCCGCCGAGGATCGCGCAGGCGACCGCAACGGTCAGTGAAATCGCCAGAATCAGGCGGGCGGCAATCGATCGAAGCGTGAACATGGGACCAGCGGAACTCCAGGCATTAGCGCCGGCCGCACAATCTCAGAAAAATCTTAACAACCGTATGTTGCGCTGCCAAAAATTCGTACCGGGAGAATCGTCGCCAGCCTACTTCCGTACCATGTGTCACGGGTGGGCGAGGTCCGACCCGGCCGCCTGCCCAGCGATTGCCGTTTGGCGATGCCGCGGCTAATCTTTCGGTTTCCCGGAATGCGCGCAAAGTTTTTCGTACGCATCAAGCCCGGGACGGCTAGGTTGTCGGCGCGCGGAAGATTTGCGTGAAAATCATTGTGATCGAGGCGCAGACATTCCTGCGCTCACAGCTTCAGGTCGGCCAGTTATGGCTTTTTTTCAGGAGGCAATCTTGATTTCCTTGAAAAGACATTTGATGCGCGCGTTGATCCTGCTGGCAATCGCGATTCCCGCCAGCGACGATGGTTTCACGCAGGGCGTTGTTGGCTCACCCGTGGCCCAGGCGCCTGATGAGTTTCCGGCTTGGGCCTTCTTGTGGGACCCGACCGTTCAGGTGCCCCCGCCCAGCGATACGCCCAACAAGCTTCCAGGTAGCGACGCCATGTTCAGTTGGAAACAGGCGCGGGACCTCTTCGTCGCGCCTGACTGGCATCCGGATGACCATCCCGCGATGCCTGACATCGTCGCGAACGGCCGCAGACCCGAGATTCGCGCGTGCGGATCATGCCATCGTGTCGAGGGAACCGGCGGACCCGAAAATGCAAGCCTCGCCGGTCTGCCAGTCGCATATTTTGTCCAGCAGATCGCCGACTTCAGAAGCGGAGCGAGAAAGATGTCGGGCCCTCAGAGGCCTGCGACGCAACTGATGCTGGCGTCGGTCAAGGGCATGACGGACGCCGACATTCGTTCCGCTGCGGAATACTTCTCCGCGCTGGGCCGCAAGCGGATCGTCAAGGTCGTGGAGACGGAGACGATTCCGAAAACAGGACCGTCGCGTCTGTTTTACGTCAAGAGCCCGGAGGGAGGACTCGAAATACTCGGCCAGCGCATCGTCGAGATGCCCGATGATACCGACCAGTTCGAACTTCGCGACTCGCGAGCGACATTCACGGCTTACGTCCCGGTCGGCAGCCTGGCCAAGGGAGAGGCGCTCGCAAAGACCGGCGGAGCCGGCGCGACCGTCGCCTGCAATCTCTGCCATGGACCGGACTTGAAGGGCGCTGACATCGTTCCGGCCATTGCGGGGAGATCGCCGACCTACATCGTGCGTCAGCTCTACGAATTCCAGCACGGCGGCCGATCGGGAGCCGCAAGCGCCCCGATGAAACAGGCTGTCGAAAAGCTTTCGCCGGCGGACGTGATCGCACTGGCCGCCTATGTGGGCTCGCTCGATCCGTAACCGACGCGTTTGCAGTTCATGACTGCACGTGCTGACCCTGATGCCCAGGCCAATTCGTCGCCTCGGTGCGACATTCCATTCGCTGGCGACCGCTGGTCAATGCGGCACCGGTCGTCCCGATACCGCTGACGATGAGGTTGCATTCGTCGTACGAACGAGCCGGCCACTTGATTTAAAGACCGATCGGTCTATATTTGCCCCATGAACAACCGAACCTCGGCGCCATTGCCCCGCGGTCGCCCGCGGAGTTTCGATGAGGACGCAGCCGTCGAACGCGCGATGGGCGTGTTCTGGTCGCGCGGCTATCATGCCACGGCGCTGCCGGACCTTCTGCGTGCGACGAAGCTCTCGCGTGGCAGCCTCTACGCCGCCTTCGGCGACAAGCACTCGCTGTTCCTGCGCGCGCTCGATCGTTACATCGACGATGCCGTGACACGCTTGGATAGCGAGCTGGACCCGCGCAAGGATCCGGTGGACGGCCTGCGGGCCTACCTCGCCGGATATGTCGAGCGCACGAGCGGCGCCCATGGTCGGCGCGGATGTCTGGTGATCGCCACAGCCATGGAACTGGCCGGGCGTGACGCCGACGTCAATCGTCGCATCGCGGGCTTTTTCAATGTCATGGAGGCGCGGGTGGCGGATGCGCTTTCCCGTGCGAAGGCGGCGGGCAAGCTGGCCGATGGTGTCGACCCTGCAAATGCCGCCCGCATTCTCGTCTGTTTCGTTGAGGGGCTGCGCGTCATCAGCAAGACGGCGTCCGCGGGAGCCATCACGCCCGCCGCCGCCGACGCTCTGCTCGACCGTTTCATCAGGTAGGCAAATCCTGGGCCCGTCCTCGCAATCGGCTCGCCGATATCTGGACCAGTCGGTCTTTAAAGGAGAATACGATGTCTGCGATCCAGACGATTTGCGCGGTGGCCGTTCCCTTGATCTGGGGTTACCAGTTCGTGGTCATCAAATTGGGCGTTACGGAGTTTCCGCCGTTCTTCTTCCTGGCGCTGCGTTTCCTGGCCACTGCGCTGCTGCTGATTCCGTTCGTCAAGAGGCCCACGCGTGAACAGTTGCGTCCGATCGCAGCGATCTCG
Source organism: Bradyrhizobium sp. USDA 4454 (assembly GCF_054822705.1). NCBI lineage: Bacteria > Pseudomonadati > Pseudomonadota > Alphaproteobacteria > Hyphomicrobiales > Nitrobacteraceae > Bradyrhizobium > Bradyrhizobium sp. USDA 4454. The sequence continues at coordinate 7,745,345 of NZ_JBTRCN010000001.1, read as the reverse complement.
TTCTTTCTCGGTGGGCTGAACTTCGGGCTGTTCTATGTGGGCCTTGGGCTCGGCTCGGGAAGCATGACGGCTGTCGCATATCTGCTCTCCACGCCCTTCACCGTCCTGTTGGCCTGGCCGCTGCTGGCGGAGCGGCCGTCTCTCACGACCCTCTCCGGGGTGCTGCTCGCATTCGCCGGCGTCCTGGTGTTGAGGGCGGAGCCCGGCCTGTCGGCAAGCGGGTTGCCGCTGCTGCTGGTGGTCGGAGCCGCCTTCGCGTTCGCGGTATCCAACGTGCTGACGAAACGCTACGGCCCGTTTGACCCCTTGATGTTGATGGGCTGGTCGTCGCTGTTCACGGTGCCGCAGGTGATGTTGATGTCGCTGCTGCTCGAATATGGACAAGTGGCGAGCCTCCTCGCCGCGGATGAACGAGGATGGCTGGCGCTCGCCTACACGATCTTCATCGGAGGAATCGTCGGATTTGGCCTTTGGTTCTGGCTGATCGCGCGCTGCTCCATGGGCCGCGTCGCCCCGTTCGGTCTGCTGCTCCCGGTGTTCGCCCTGATGTCGAGCGCATTGTTCCTTGGCGAGCCGATGACCCCGAAGTTGATGATTGGCGCACTGCTGGCGATCTCTGGTGTCGCATTGACGCAGTTCAGACCGAGCGCCCGAACGGTTTGAATGCGAAAGCTGCGCTCGGGCCGCAGATCATGCGGTCGCGTTCGCGAGATGGTCCGCTACCGTCGAGATGAACGCGCGAAGACGCTCGAGACGCCGTAGGTCCCGGTGGTATCCCATCCAAATGTCGCGCGCTGGCGGCGGCGTCGGCAGTTCAAGTCTGCGGATGCCCGGGATCTGATTGCCGACCACGCGCGGCAGGACAGCGATGCCGACGCCTTGCCTGCACATGCGCCCCTGCACGTTGCGGTTGTTCGATCGAAGGACCGGTCTGGCGTTGGGGAAACTCTCGATGAGCCACACGATGTCGGGGAAATGGCCCGTGGATGTGTCATGGGTGATCAGCCGGAAGCCGGTCCCATCGCCATATGTGGGATCAGCCGCCTCCTCGGCGATGTAGACGCCGTATTCGAGCCTGAACAGCCGCCGCTGAATAACATCGGCAGTGTCGAACGGAACGATGCGAAAAGCGATGTCGGCCTCCCGTTGCGCAAGGTTAACCCGGCGCGTGCCGGTCAGGATCTCGACGTCGACATTGGGGTAGGCTTTCGAGAAATCCGCCAGGATAGGAGGCAGGACATAGGCCCCGAACCAGTCCGCTGACGTAATGCGCAGACTGCCTTTGAGATTCTGCTCCTGCCCCGCAAGCCGGCGCTCCATGGCCAGCGCGCCTTCTTCCATTTGCTCGGCCAGCGCGATGATCCCGTGGCCCTCGTCGGTCAGAACAAGACCGTCCGCTGTGCGCTGGAAGAGCGTGTGACCGATCGCCTGCTCAAGTGCGCGAAGGCGCCTGCCGACGGTCGGATGGCTCGTCCGAAGAGAACGTGCGGCGCCGCCGAGCGTGCCGGATCGCGCAACAGCAAGAAAGATTCTGACGTCACTCCACTCCATCTCGAGACCCACACAAAACTGAACGCCGACAGTACAATTATGTCAGTTAAAGAACAAATCTAAGCACCTAGGTTCCTGCCATCGCCCGGCAGCGTGCGTCCGATCCGGCGCGCAGCTCTGACCCGGACAACATGAGATAGAACATGCAGATCGGATTTATCGGTCTCGGCAGTATGGGCTCGGCAATGGCCCTGAACCTGGTGAAGGCCGGCCATGACGTGCGGGCCTGGAACCGGACCAAGGTCGCCCAGGATAGCGTCCCCGGGGTAACGCTGGTCGAGCTCGCGGCGGATGCTTTCCAGGCTGACGCCGTCTTCACGATGCTGTCCGACGACGCGGCCATTCAGGAGGTGATCCTCGATGCCGGCTTGCTGGCAAGCGCGCAACCAGGGCTGACCCATGTCGTCACCTCGACGATCTCCGTCGCTTTCGCGCGGCAATTGGAGCTCCTGCACGAAGAGGCAGGCCTCGGCTATGTGTCCGCGCCGGTCCTCGGTCGACCGAACGTAGCGGCGAGCGGCCAGCTCAACATCCTGGCGGCCGGGAAAGCCGATGCAATTGCCGCGATCAAGCCGCTGCTCGCCCCCCTCAGCAAAAAGGTCTGGAAGTTAGGGGAGAACCCCGCCCGGGCGAATACGGCAAAGCTCGCCTGCAACATGATGATCGCCATGGCTATCGAGGCGATGGCCGAGGGTGTCGTGCTGACCGAGAGCGTCGGCCTCGACCGTGCGGATTTCTTTGAACTCATCCTGGGCACCCTGTTCTCGGGCCGCGCCTATGAGAGCTACAGCGCGCAGATCACGGAACGATCATTCGAGCCGGGTTTCAAAGCCAGGCTCGCTCTCAAGGACATGCGCCTGGCGACCGAGGCCAGCAACGAGATCGGACGCACGCTCCCGATGCTTGAAGCTGTCCGCGAGGGGCTCAGCAAAGCTGTCGCGGCGGGCCTCGGGGAGAAGGACTGGTCGATCATGGCTGATATGACTGTTCGGGGCGGCGACGGCGTCTGAAAACAACGCGGAGAAGAAGCAATGAAAACATTGGCTCATCACTGGCCTGAGCGCGGGCCACGAGCTACGTTTGAACGTCACCATCTGACTGGAAAGCGATCATGATCGCAACTTTGAAGGGCTTTACCCAGCAGCTGGTCCCGGTGAACGGCATCAAGATCAATGCCGTCACGGGAGGATCAGGCCCGCCGATCCTTCTGCTTCACGGCTGGCCGGAAACATGGTGGGAATGGCACAAGGTGATGCCCCTGCTGGCCGAGCATTTCCGCGTGGTGGCCATGGATCTGCGCGGCGCGGGCTTTTCCGACTGCCCCCTCGACGGCTATGACAAGGCAACGATGGCGCGCGACGCGCATGAAGTGATGGTTGCCCTCGGGCATGAACGCTACGCCGTGTGCGGACATGACATCGGCGGAATGGTCGCCTTGCCGCAGGCCGCCATCCATCGGAAGGCTGTTACACACCTGGCCGTCCTCGACGTTCCGCTTCCCGGCTGGACCGGATGGGAGGCGACGACCGCAAGGCTCTGGCACTTCAGCTTCCATATGAACCGGGACCTGCCCGAGCGCCTGATTCATGGCCGTGAATATGACTACGTTTCGACCTTCATGGCGGAGCGGTTCTACGATCACAGCACCTTCAATCCGGCGGATATCGAGATCTACGCCAAGGCGATGGCGCTTCCTGGCCGCACGCGTGGCGGCATGGAATGGTACCGCACCTTCGCCGCCGATCATGCGACTGCGCTCGAGTACAAGAAGCAACCGCTCGAGATACCGGTGCTCGGCCTGGGTGGGGACCAGCGATTCGGTGCGCAGATGGTGCCGATGCTCAAGGAGTTCGCCAGCAATGTGAGGGGCGGCTCGATCGCGCGGTGCAGCCACTATGTCGCGGACGAGCGGCCGGATGAAGTCGCAGCCGCCCTGATCGAGTTCCTCAAGGCCAATTGAAAATCAGCGCCCGCGCCGTCGTGGGCCGGGCAGATCGCGAGGCTGCGGGCGAATTGCGCCCGCAGTGCTCGCGATGGATCGCACAAATAGCAAAGGAGCCTGTCATGACCGCACCCGTCATTCGCGGCGTCAATCATATCGGCATCACGGTGCCCGACATCGAAGCGGCAAAATCGTTCCTGGTGGAAGCTTTCGGCGGCCAGGTGATCTACCAGTCCTTCGGACCGCAGGATCCGTCGCGGCAGGGAGCCGAATTCGAGCGGGCCGTCGGCGCTTTTCCCGGCACGGTCGTGCGCGCGCAGGCGATGGTCAAGATCGGAACCGGACCCGATATCGAGCTCTTCGAAATGCACGGTCCCGAGCAAGCCAAGCCGATCCGGGCGAGCGACTTCGGCATTACGCACTTCGCTGTCTACACCGACGACATCGACGCATCGGTCGAGCGTTTCGAGAAGGCGGGAGGCACGCCCCTCACCGCGCCGCGCGCTATTCCCTATGCAACCGAGAAAGGTCCTGGAAACAAGGTCTGCTACTGCCGCATGCCGTGGGGCACGACAATGGAATTCATCACCACGCCGGACCGCATGGCCTATCATGACCAGACGGATCTGCGCAGGTGGCAAGACGAGGGCTGAGCAGGCGCGAAAAGAGACCCGCATCGATCAAGTCGCGGCGATGCTGACGCTGCGGAAGGTTCGACGAGAGCGCAGCCGCGATGGCTGCGGTGACGGATCGACCGCGCCGGCGCTTCTGGACCGACAGCGGAACTGATCTAGGCTTGCGCCGGCGAACGAAGCTGTGACCCGCACCCGCGCAGAGGCGCTATTGTCTGAGCATCTAGTTGTGGTAGCATTGAGAAGAGGCGACTACCAAAGAGGCACGATGAAAACCGTGCGCACATCTATCCTGTTTGTGCTGGCGGCGTGGCTAGTCATATTCTTTTTTGGGGTGCTACCGTACGTGGGTAGCCAGACGCTAAAGGTGGAAAGTCGCGCCCACGTAATGGGATTTTTCTCAAACTACCGCGAGGTTTCCGGCACAAAAGGTTCTGGATACGTTGTTGTTACTCTCGACTTCGATCGACCAAGCCCTCAAGGCCCGGTTCACTGCAAGGTTGACCCCTATACACTGGGCTCAGTTGACACTGAGGTGTCAAAACTTTCGAGCGCCCAATTCGCCGTACAGGAGGGCACATGCGCGGCGGCGATACAATTGCCGCTCAATAGCCCGCATGACCTTTGGGGCTGGATACGGCTTCTTCTTCTCGGCTCTATGTACGCAGCGATCATCGGATGTGTCTTTGGTTTCGCTGTGCTGCACGACTACGTTTGGAAACGCGGAAATCCCCACCAGACCGTGACCTGAGCGTGTGCATGAACATGCCGCATGGCCCGTAGCCGAAGGTCCACTCGTTCGCCTGCACGTCAGTTCGTTTGTTCCGAGCGGAAACTCCGCTCGGATAGACCGCTATAGATAGCTTTTGACCCCAAAGCCGACATGCCATGGTCACCCGGCGATGTCCGGTGTTAGGGGCAGAGCCGACATGGCGGATGAGTACGCCCTGTTCAATCTGACTTCATCGCGCCTTAGCGCGCCGTCGGCGGGGCTGCGAGATTGCCCGCCAGGATCGCCTTGCCGGCGTCCTCATACTGGGTGTCGCGGGCCTGGTCTGCTAGGCGATCGCATGTTCGCTGGTTGCTCGATTCGCGAACGCGAGTTAAATTGGCTTATACAATTATTGATTGCGCTCCTGAATCGGATCGTCAACATGTCCACCGAGCTCGATGCGAACGGCTGCGTGGAAATCTGCGAGTCCCGCGTCCGGCTCGCAATTTTCGCTGCCTTGGGAATTGTCATGACTGCCGGTGCGCTGTTCATGAGCGGAGTGTGTGCTGGCGTTCTTCTCGGCTTGCTTGGTCCTCCGTCAAGGGAACGCGCACTTGTTGGTCCTATTCTGGCCTTCCTGATGGGGGCGGCCGGCATCATCCTGTTCGGATCGATTGCCATTCATGCCCTTGTCAGGTGGTTCGGCCCCCGCCAACCAGTGCTCTTCATGACGCTAGATGGCTTCAAAGACATTCGGATCAGCGCCGATTGGATTCCATGGTCCGCGGTTCTGTCTTTGAAATTACGTGGTAAGGGCATCGTGATCGATGTTGATCCTGACTTCGTTCGGAAACACCTGCGGCTGGGTTCTGTGACCCGGTTCGCGCGAATGGCGAACGGCCTCTTTGGCAATCGTGGCCTATGGGTCGCTGCCTTTCCGCTAGGCATATCAGCGCGCGAACTTCTCGACGCTATGGCAAATCTATATCGGCCGGCGCGCAGGACGTAGCTGAAACGCTGCCCTGAATATTGAGGATGCCGACTACTCACTTCCGCTGTGGCCCGTAGCCGACCTTTGCCCCGAAGGCTGCAATGCCTGCTTCGGAGATGAAGTAAGGTCTCGACAGTGAGTAGCTTTTTTGTGGTCGACGGACCAGCGTCTCCAATTGGCCCTGAGCTGCCCAACGCAACGGCGACCCGCCTCGTCGGCTGTCTGCGGAAGACCTGACGTTGGACGTTGGTTGCTGTGAGCGCCGCTCGTGACCTTTCAGCGACCTCGGGAGATGGTTGGCCCGCCCCGGGCCGCAATCGTTCTCAGCGAGTGACGTAGGACGGCCGAAGATTGACCGTCTCGACGTCGAGACCTGCGGCCCTTGCAAACGAAGCGACGATCGCGTCGAATTCGCCACGTGAGATGACGTCGTCGATGTGGGCAAAACCATTCGGTGCGCGCTCTTCTACAAGCTGCATGGCGGCTTCAGGCCCAAGGTTGCGGTTGCGCAGGATCAGTTCGTTCATTGGGGGACGCCGCTCGGCGTCGTAGCGCTTGAGCGCGGCGACGGCGTCACCGGTGTCCAGCAGGGCCCGGGTCAGCGCGCGAGCGTCGAGGATGGCTTGGGAGCCGGCTTGGCTACCGATTGGCTGCATGGGATGAGCGGCGTCGCCGAGCAGGGTGACGCGTCCGAACGACCAAGCGGCGACCGGATCGCGATCGACCAATGGAAACTCGTAGATGTCGGGTGACTGCTCGATCAACGCAGGCAAATCCAGCCAAGGGAATCTCCAGCGACCGAAGGCGGCGAGAACCTCCTCCTTTGCAACACGACGGTTCCAATCCTCGCGCGGCGCTGGCCGGTCCGACACCGCTTTCTGGCAAATCCAATTGACTAGCACTTTCCCCCCTCGCCCTCTTCCGATCGGGTAGATGACGATGCGCTGGTGAAGATGGCCGGCGATGACCATCGTTTGGCCATCGAGGAACGCTTCAGCCTCTACCGCTGCCCGCCATAGCATCTGCTGGGCGAAGCGCGGCGCGCCTTCCGAGGGATAAAGCTGATGCCGAACGGTGGAATGGATTCCATCGGCGCCGACAAGAAGGTCAGCCTCGTCGACACGCTCCGATCCGGATTGACGATCAGCGAACCTGACCCTGACCCGACCATCCTGCTCAAATCCAGTCAGCTTCAGTCCGGTTCGAACGTTGTCGTTGCCGATACGGTCGCGGACGGCGCGCAGCAGGAGAAGCTGCAACTCACCACGATGGATCGAATATTGCGGCCAGCGGTATCCGGCGTCGATTCCGCGACGCTCAGCGTGAATCAGCTGGCCGAACTTGTTGCAGAGATTGAGCCGACGCGTTGCGACGCCGGCGTCCGAAAGTGCGCCGCCGAGCCCAAGCTCGGTCAGTTCGCGCACCGCGGTGGGCTGCAGATTGATGCCGACACCGAGAGGAGAAAGATCGCGCACGGCCTCATAGACCCGGACCGCTATTCCAGCCTGATGCAGGCTGAGCGCAAGGCTCAGCCCGCCGATGCCGCCGCCGGCGACGATGATTTCGAGTTTCCTCATTTTGCGGCGACGCGAGGGTCGCGGACGTTGCTGAACGTCTCAAATTCGATGTTACGCAGGTCGCCGTTGGTCTTCTCGACCTTGCGGATATAGATGTTGTGCACGACTTCGCCGGTGTTGCGATCGATGCCCATCGGGCCGCGCGGGCTTTCCCAGGTCATGCCCCGCATCGCGGCGATGAGAGCTTTGCCGTCCGTTGAGCCGAACGTCTTGAGCAGTGCTTCGTAGATCGCATGCATCCCGTCATAGCCGGAAACTGCCATGAAGTTCGCGCCGTCCTTTGCGTCCTTGCGATAGGCGTCGGTGAATGCGGCGTTGACGGCGGATGGATGCGACGCCGAGTAGAAGTGCGCGGTGACGACGCCGAGCATGGCGTCGCCCATATTCGGCAAGGCCTCGTCGTCGGTGAGGTCACCGGGGCCGATCAGCGCGATGCCGGCCTTGTCGAGACCGCGCTCGACAAACTGCTTGGCGAAAGTCGCCGCTTGCGTCGAGGGAATGAATACGAACAAGGCTTGCGGGGCCGCTTCCTTGACACGTTGCAGGAACGGCGCGAAATCGGGACTCTTCAGGGGAACGCGGATCGCTTCCGCGATCTGGCCGCCGGCGGCCTTGAAGTTGTTGGAGAAGGTTTCTTCGGCCTCGAGGCCGGGCGCGAACTCGGTGATCAGCGTCACAGCCTTGGCAAAGCCCTTCTTCATGGCCCAGTCGGCCAGGATCGCCGAGGACTGCGCGAGCGTGCAGCTGGTGCGGACGTAGAACGGTGATTTCTCGACCACCGCGGTCGTGCTCGAAAGCATGATCACGGTCGGCTTCTGTGCCTCCGTAATGAGTCCAGCGCTCGCGAACATATCGGCAGTTACGCCGCCGCCGACGATGTCGACCTTTTCATTTACGATCAGCTCTTGGATCAGGCGTTTGCCGGTTTCTCCTGAGGAGGCTCCGTCCTTGACAATCAGCTCTATCTTTTTGCCGGCGACCGCGTCGCCATGCTGCTTCATGTAGAGGCGGGCGCCCGCCACCACTTGCTGGCCCGCCGCGGCGAGCGGACCGGTCAGCGGCATGACCATGCCGACCTTGATCGTGCCTTGCGCGCTGGCGCTTCCAGCCAGAGCGACCGAAAGAACGAGACTGGCAGCGCAGAAAGGTCTTCGCTTGGACATCTCTCCCTCCATCAGAACCGGCTCGGCTCCGGGACCGGAATAGCCTAAGCCGATCGCGTCTTGAATGCTGCCTCAGGGCCATGTAGCTTGGAAGCTCGATTTCGAGACATCCCTGTAGCCGAGAACCTAAGGGGGTCTAGATGGAATGGTCCGACCGGATTGGTCTACGTATCAGGCTGCGCGATCTTCACATCGTGATGGCCGTAGCCGAAGCCGGCGGCATGGCGAAAGCGGCCCAAAAGCTGGCGATATCGCATCCGGTCGTCTCCAAGACGATTTCCGATCTGGAACAGACGCTCAAGGTCAAGCTGTTCGATCGCACGACGCAGGGCGTCGAGCTAACCGAGTACGGACGCGCGCTGCTCAGTTGCAGCGTTAATGTATTCGAAGAGATGCGTCAGGGCCTGAAGCGGATCGAGTTCCTGACCGATCCGACGTCGGGCGAGCTCGCTATCGGGTGTCCGGAAATCATGAACGCCAGCATGATTCCCGCAATATCGGAACGGCTGCTGCAACAGCACCCCCGGGTACAGCTGCGCGTCATTCATGCCGATATGGGACTTGCGCAATACGGCCCTCTGCGCGAACGCAAGGTCGAACTCCTGATCGGTCGATTGCCAGAGCCCTTCATGGAAGACGACCTGATTTTCGAACGGCTGATCCAGGAGCCGTTTGTTGCGATCGCCGGTGCAAACAGCCAATGGATCCGACGGCGCCGCATAGACCTTGCCGATTTGATGGAAGAGTTGTGGGTGCTGCCGCCGCATGATAGCGCGCCGGGATCGATCATCTCCGGAATTTTCGCCACCAGCGGGCTGAGGTTGCCGCGGCCCGCGATTGCCACATTGTCAGTTCAGCTGACCACGACGCTGGTCGCAACCGGCAAGTTCGTCGGCATCTTGCCGAACTCGGTTGCCCAGTTTAGCTCCCGGCGCACGGGATTGAAAATCCTTCCGGTCAAGATCCCGGCCACGCAATATGCCATCGCCATTCTCACCTTGAAGAACCGCACGCCGGGTCCGCTGGCGCGGCAGTTTATCGAGCACGCGAGAAGCGTCGCGAGATCGGTATCGGCTTGAACTTCTGTCCGACCGAGGTCTGCTTTGGCCCGAAACCGACATGCCATGGTCACTGGTGATGTCCGGTTTTAGGGCGTAGAGCCGGCAAGGCGGACGTATGAGTGGCGCCCCGGCTCAGCCTGACCTCGTCGTGCCTTAGCTTCTTGTGTAAGCATGATCTCCGCGCAAACGCGTTCCGCGTTTGTCGCGACTGAAACCGCTTCGCATTTTTCCGGATCGCGCCTTAGCGCGTCGTCGGCGGCGCTGCGAGATTGCCCGCCAGGATCGCCTTGCCGGCGTCCTCATAATGGGTGTCGCGAGCCTGGATCTGCTGGGCGATCGCATGCATGTCGCGAAACCGCCGCTCGAACGGGTTTTTGGCGAACACTGCCGTCGCGCCCGACATGTGATAGGCGATGTCGACCACGGACGCCGACTGGTGGATGGTCCAGGTCGAGGCGATGCGGATCGCGATCCGATGCGCCTCGGTGATCGCGTCGCCGCGGGCGAGGTCGCTCCAGACCTCGCGGGCGGTCGCATAGAGATAGGCGCGCGCCGCGCGCAGGCTGGCCTCGGTGCGGCCGATCTGGCCCTGCACGGCGTTGTTGTCACGCATCGCCTTCAGCCCTTGCGGGGTCTTAGCCCGCGCAAGATCGGTCGCCGCATCCAGCATGGCGCGGGCGACGCCGAGCGAGGTGGCGGCAAAGCCCATGCTGAACACCATGTTGGTGGAGAGCTTGTAGAGCGGGCCTGCCTCGCGGCACGCGCTGGGATCGTCGCGCAACGCGGCGAACTTCTCCGGGATGAAGAGGTTGTCGACCGAATAGGAATCGGTGCCGGTGCCCTTCAGGCCGATCACGTCCCAGACGTCGTACATTGTCGCAGATGACATCGGGAACAGGATGGTGCGGATTTCCGGCGAACCGTCGGCCTTCTTGCGCGGCGAGCCGTCGGCCTCGACGACACGGACATGGGCGCCGAGCCAGCTCGCCTGCCGTGAGCCCGAGGCGAAATCCCAGCGCGCACTGGCGCGGTAGCCGCCGGGTTCGGCGCGGACCTCATGGGCGATCGCGCCCCAGGCGAGGATGCCGGGCGCGGTGTTGAAGATCTCGTCGGCCGCGTCGGGATCGAGATAGGCCGCGGTCATGGCGCAGACGCTGCACTGGCCGAGGCACCAGGCGGTCGAGGCGTCGGCCTTGGCGATCTCCTCCTGCATCTGCATGAACGATTCCAGCGTCGCCTCGGCGCCGCCGAAGCGCTTCGGCAGCAGCGCACGATACAGCCCGTTCTCGACCAGGGCCGCGGTGACAGACGGCGTCAGCCGTCGCGTCCGTTCGATCTCGTCGGCTTCGGCAATGATCAACGGCGCCAGCGCGCGCGCCCGCTCGACAAGGTCTACTCCCTGCGGCTTGTTCATGCGTGTCCTCGGCCCGTTCTGACATTCTTGTTGGGGGGCGCACGCGATGGTGACCCATCCGGCAAGGGAGGGCAAGGCGGGACAGTGCCGACGCAGATCAGCTATCCGTCACCGATGCGCGCGCGCGAGCGGGCGAATGCGGCCGCGCTCAGGCGGCGGCGCGGAAGTCTGATGAGATTAGGTCGAACTGGAACGGCGCCGAAAGTTCACCTCTCCCAGGGAGAGGTCGATTTGCGCAGCAAATCGGGTAAGGGGTTTCGGTCTATCGAGAGAGCAAGAGCCTCAGCCGCACTGCCATGCCCGCCCGATCGGCGTCCAGGTCCAGCACGGGCCAAAACTGCCGCCATTGTAGCGGCCGCGGTAGAAGCCGGGGCGGCCGAAATAGTGCCAGTCGCCGCCATACCAGTATTCCGGCGAATAGTCCGGGTAGCCGCGCGCGGCGCCGCGCGGGCCGAACACCGGAATGGTTTCGTTGCGCGGCTGCCGGTAGCCGGGCAGGAAGCCATAGCCATGCCAGCGGGCGGTCTGCCGCTTCTTCGAGGAGGCGGCCGCGCTCAGGTCCGGCTGCAGTAATACGAGGATGACGATCGAGAAGGTGAGAATGCGCAACATGATCGGAGCTTAGTCGGGCCGTCCGGTGATGGCGATTCAAATCATGGTGCGTTTTGTTGCTGGGACAAGGATGGGCAACACGCGAGCCTGCGGCAACGTGTCGGCTGTCCGGCTCCTTTGCATGGGGTTGTTTTCGCGATTTGGGCGGGAGCGGATTGTCGCACCTGCCGGCAGGCCGGCGACGGTCCGCGGATGCGCCTCAGCTATCCACCTTCAGCGCGGCAATAAAAGCTTCCTGCGGGATGTCGACCTTGCCGAACTGCCGCATCTTCTTCTTGCCTTCCTTCTGCTTCTCCAGAAGTTTCCGTTTGCGAGTGATGTCGCCGCCGTAGCACTTCGCGGTGACGTCCTTGCGCAGCGCGCGGACGGTTTCGCGCGCGATCACCTTGCCGCCGATAGCCGCCTGGATGGGGATCTGGAACATATGCGGCGGGATCAGCTCCTTCATCTTCTCGACCATGGCGCGGCCGCGGCCCTCGGCGCGGGTGCGATGCACCAGCATCGACAGCGCGTCGACCGGCTCGGCGTTGACCAGGATCTGCATCTTGACCAGGTCGGCCGGCTTGTAGTCGGTCAGGTGATAGTCGAAGGAGGCATAGCCCTTGGAGACCGATTTCAGGCGGTCGTAGAAATCGAACACCACTTCGTTGAGCGGCAAATCGTATTTCACCATCGCGCGCGAGCCGACATAGGTCAGCTCCTTCTGCGCGCCGCGGCGGTCCTGGCACAGCTTCAGCACGCTGCCGAGATATTCGTCGGGGGTGAGGATCGTGGCCTCGATCCACGGCTCCTCGATCTCGGCGATCTTGACCACGTCGGGCATGTCGACCGGGTTGTGGATCTCGAGCTCGGTGCCGTCGGTCAGCTTCATCTTGTAGATCACGCTCGGCGCGGTCGCGATCAGGTTGAGGTCGAACTCGCGCGACAGCCGCTCCTGGATGATCTCCAGATGCAGCAGCCCGAGGAAGCCGCAGCGGAAACCGAAGCCGAGCGCGGCCGAGGTTTCCATCTCGTAGGAGAAGCTGGCGTCGTTGAGCCTGAGCTTGCCCATCGCGGCGCGAAGCGTTTCGAAGTCGTTGGCGTCGACCGGGAACAGACCGCAGAACACCACCGGGATCGCCGGCTTGAAGCCGGGCAGCATCTCGCTGATCGGCTTCTTGTCGTCGGTGATGGTGTCGCCCACTCGCGTGTCGGCGACTTCCTTGATCGCCGCGGTGATGAAGCCGATCTCGCCGGGGCCGAGCTCCTCGACCTGCTGCATCTTCGGCGTGAAGAAGCCGACGCGCTCGACGTCGTAGGCTGCACCCGTGCCCATCATGCGGATGCGGCTACCCTTCTTCATGATGCCGTCGACGACGCGGATCAGCACGACCACGCCGAGATAGACGTCGTACCAGCTGTCGACCAGCAGCGCCTTCAAGGTCGCGTCGCGGTCGCCCTTCGGCGGCGGCAGGCGGGTGACGATCGCCTCCAGCACATCGGGCACGCCGACGCCGGTCTTGGCCGAGATCATCACCGCGTCGGACGCATCGATGCCGATCACGTCCTCGATCTGCTGCTTGACCTTCTCGGGCTCGGCGGCCGGCAGGTCGACCTTGTTGAGGACCGGCACGATCTCGTGATTGTTGTCGAGCGCCTGGTAGACGTTGGCGAGCGTCTGCGCCTCGACGCCCTGGCTGGCGTCGACCACCAGCAGGGAACCCTCGCAGGCCGCCAGCGACCGCGAGACCTCGTAGGCGAAGTCGACATGGCCGGGCGTGTCCATCAAATTGAAAATGTAGTCCTTGCCGTCCTTGGCGCGGTAGTTCAGCCGGACGGTCTGCGCCTTGATGGTGATGCCGCGCTCGCGCTCGATATCCATCGAATCGAGCACCTGCTCCTTGCCCGCCATTTCACGATCCGACAGGCCGCCCGTCATCTGGATCAGGCGGTCGGCCAGGGTCGACTTGCCATGGTCGATATGGGCGACGATGGAGAAGTTGCGGATGTTGGAAATCGGGGCAGTTGTCATGGGGCGCGGGATAGCATCCGCACCCCCGCGCGGGCAACCATATTGCGGTATTTTGCAGGGCTGTGACGGCGAATCACGGGGGTGTTTTCCGCGGGGTTGCAATGCTCGATTTCCGGGCATGTTTCTGCTAGGTCTGGCGGCCCGAAAATCGTGGATTTGACGATGCGCTGGACCCTTCTCGCCGCCGGATTGCTGGCCATGTTGTTCGCGTCGCCCGCGGCTGCTGACAAGCGCGTGGCGCTGGTCGTCGGGAATTCGACCTATCAGAACGTGGCGCGGCTGCAGAATCCGAACAACGATGCGCAGCTGGCCGAGACGTTGCAGCGGCTCGGCTTTGCGCTGGTCGGCGGGCAGGCCCAGGTCGATCTCGACAAGGCCAGCTTCGATAGCGCGATCCAGCGCTTCGGCAGCCAGCTGATGGGCGCCGACGTGGCGTTGTTCTACTACGCCGGCCACGGCATCCAGGTGCGCGGCACGAGATAGTTCGTGCCGGTCTCCGCCAACCCCACGCGCGAGGCCGATGTCGATTTCCAGATGGTCGATGTCGGTCTGGTGCTGCGGCAGATGGAAGGCGCGGGCACGCGGCTCAACATCGTCATCCTGGATGCCTGCCGGAACAATCCGTTCGGCGGCCGCGGCCTGCGCGCCGCCGACGGCGGCCTCGCCCAGATCCGTGCGCCGGAGGGCACGCTGTTATCGTATGCGACCCAGCCCGGCAACGTCGCGCTCGACGGCGATGACGGCCACAGCCCCTACACGCGGGCGCTGGTCGACACCATGCAGAAGCCCGGGCTCGACGTGTTGCAGGCGTTCAACCAGGTCGGCCTCGTCGTCAAGCGCGCCACCGGCAGCGCGCAGCAGCCCTGGGTCTCGACCTCGCCGATCGACGGCTCGTTCTATTTCGCAGGCAATGCGCCGGCACAGGTTGCAACCGCCGATCCGCCGGCGACCGTGATCCCGCCGCAGCAGACCCTGCCGCCGCCGAGTGCGTCGCCGCCGGTGGCGCGCGCGCAATCGGACTTCATCATTCCAGATTCCGACAACCGCCTGCTGTCGGAGTCAGATCTCAAGTCGCTCAGCAAGGACGATCTGCGGATCGCCCGCAATGAAATCTACGCGCGGCGCGGACGCTACTTCAACGCGCCGGACCTCACCGCGCGGTTCAGCAGGTTCGCCTGATACGCGCCCCGCTCCTGGGATCCGCCGCTCAATGCGGTCGAGAGCGCCAATGTCGCGCTGATCGATCGCTTCGAATCCGGCGGCGCGACGCCGAGCGGATTCATCTTCCCGGATTCCGACCGGCGGCTGCTGACGCCGGCCGATCTGCGGCCGCTGTCGCGCGACGAGTTGCGGATCGCGCGCAACGAGATCTTCGCGCGCCGCGGACGCTATTTCGACTCCGCCGATTTGAAGGCTTATTTCTCGCGCTTCGCCTGGTACGCGCCGAACAGCTGGAATCCGCGATTGAACGCGATCGAGGAGGCCAATGTCGCCCTGATCGACCAGGCCGGGAAGCGCTGAATGGCCGCGCGCGAGATCGCCTGTGTCGTTGCCTTGTTTGCGCTGCTGCCGCAGCTCGCGCGCGCTCAGAGCAAGAGCGAGATGCTCGACCGCCTGGTGCGGGCCTATCCCGACGCGCTGGCCGGTCATGACGACACCACGATCACCTGGCGCGATGGCACGGTGATGCCGGTCGATGACGGCGTCTCCGACAAGCGGTTCGACCAGCTGTTGCGCAATGCGTCGATCCTCGACCAGATGCGGAAGCCCTATCCGTCCGGGCCATCAGCGCCGCCGGCTGTGAATGTCGATCCCGGCCGCTTCCGCAACGATGCCTTCTTCAGGAAGATGTATGGCGACTGCAACACGGGTGAGGTCCGGCGGAACCTGGTGACGATCAGCTGGCTGCCGCGGTCCTGGGGCAAGCCGGTCCAGGTCACGCGGGTCAACGGCATTGCCGAGCGGCTCACGCAGGTCTCCGCCGAGATCGAGGCGCTCGATCCGGCCCTGCGCGCCGCGGCGTTTCCGATCGCGGGTGTGCTGTCTTGTCGCGCCGTCGCCGATACCGGCCGGATGAGCATGCATGGCTATGCGGCTGCGATCGACCTCAACCTGAAAGTCTCGGATTACTGGCTGTGGGCGGGCAAGGGGCAAGGCAAGGGAGAAGACAAGGGAGAAGGCACGGGCAAAACCGTCCCCTACAGGAACCGGATGCCGCGAGAGATCGTCGACATCTTCGAGCGACACGGCTTCATCTGGGGCGGCAAGTGGTATCACTACGATACCATGCACTTCGAGTACCGGCCGGAGCTTCTCGACAAGTGAACCGGCCGGCTGGAGCATGATCCGGAAAAGTGTGCGGCGGTTTTCCGAAAAGATCACGCTCAAAACAAAGGGGTAGAGCGGGAAGGCGATTCGAAGAAAAGTCATCCCGCTGCTAAAGGCATTCTCACGCCAAGCTGATTTCACTGGCCACAAAAACGCGCTAAAGGGCGCTGAAGTGCTGGTGAGCATTCACTCATCGCACGTTCGTTTCCATTCGGCATGATCCTCCGGAAAGCTACTCTGACTTTCCGGGGCATGCCTCAGGCACAGGCCATGTCGACCGTCACGCTTCCCGCCGCAAGGCGCACCGCCCGCAGGCTAACGATCCGGCGGATCGCCGCCTGGATCGCCTCGCGCGCCATCGATCCTAAGGCCAGCCTGTGGCTCGTGACCGGATTCGCACTGGTTCACGCGGTGCTGTGGACGCTGATCCTGGTCAAGCTGAAGGCCGCGCAGGACGTCCATATGGACGTCGCGGAGGCCTATGCCTGGGGCCAGCGCTTCCTGCTCGGCTATGGCAAGCATCCGCCGCTGTCGGGCTGGATCGCAGGCGTCTGGTTCAGGATCTTCCCGGTCACCAACTGGTCGACCTATGCGCTTGCGATGGCGACCGTCAGCTTCGCGCTGGTGGTGTGCTGGCTGATCGCGCTGCGCGTGGTCGATCGCCGCCGCGCGTTCTTCATGGTGGTAATGCTTGCGCTCTACCCGATCTTCAATTTCAAGGGCTTCAAATACAACGCCGACCTCGCGCAGCTGGTGCCGCTGCCGCTGTTGGTGCTGGCTTATCTGAACGCGTTCGAGAAGCGCAGCGTCAGATCGGGCCTCTGGCTCGGCTTTGCCGGCATGCTGGCGCTGATGACCAAGTACTGGGTGGTGACGATGATCGGCGCCATCGGGCTCGCCGCGCTGATCCATCCGCAGCGCAAGCAGTTCCTGCGCTCGCCGGCGCCATGGGTTGCGATCGGCACCATGATCGTGGCGATGATCCCGCATCTGGTCTGGCTGGAGCAGGTCAACTTCGTCCCGTTCACCTATGCCGGCGATGTCTACGCGCTGTCGAGCCGCGCGCTCAACGTGCAGCTCGTGATCGGCTATGTCGTGCACAATCTCGGGCTGCTCGCGATTCCGACCGCGCTCGGCCTCGTCGCGCTGCTGTTGGGATCGGTGCCATGGCGGCCCTCGGACGTGCTGGCACGGGTCTGGTCGCGTGGACCCAATCCCGCCATCAACCTGCCGCAGGCGCTCAACGTCTGGATCATCCAGGCGATCGTCGCGATCGGGCCGCCGCTCGGCGCGCTGGCGTTCACTGTCTACATCAAGACCGATTGGGGCATCCCGCTGTTCTTCCTGGTGCCGCTTGCGCTGGTTGCGATTCCCTCGCTCAGATTCCCGCGGATGGCGCTGTTCTCGATCGTTGCGGTCTGGTTCGTGGCCACGATGGTCACGCTGATCGCAGCACCCTCGATCGCGACGCAGGAGATCGCGTCCAACCATGTCGGCGGCTCGACCTACGCCGCGCGCTCCGAGCTCGCGCGCGAACTGACCGAGACCTGGCAGGCGAAATTCCATTCGCGCTGGGCGGTGGTGGTCGCGCGCTCCGACATCGGCGAGCCGATGACGTTCTACAGCCCGGATCATCCGGCCTCGCTGGTGCCGGGCGAGGCGTGGACCTCGGGGCTGACGTCGCTCGACGAGGCCAAGCGTCTCGGCTTCATCGGCGTCTGCGACACCACCGATCCGGTGTTCCTCAAGCCCTGCGAGGCGTGGATGGCCGAGCATGCCAAGGATGCCGAGCCGCTGGTGATGACCACGATGCGCTTCTTCAACGGCCATCCCGGTCCGTCGACGGCATGGAAGGTCTACCTGGTGCCGCCGGCGAAGTAATTACGTCCGGACATCAGTTCCGTCATCCTGAGGAGCCGCGAAGCGGCGTCTCGAAGGATCGACGGCCACCGGCCGGGCCGTGCATCCTTCGAGCCGCGCGTTCCGCGCTCCTCCAGCGAAATGGCGTAGCCATTGCGCCGGGATGACGGTCTGAGAAATTGTGGCGAGCGGTCTCCCCACGCCGTCGTCCTGGCGAAAGCCAGGAGGTGGATTCACACTCGAAATGCAACACTTGAGCAGCAAAGGTCTCCGCTGGGGTCCTGAAGTCAAGGCATTTGCGCGGGGTGTTGTTGTATGCGGCGATGAACTTGCTGAGGCGTCGGGTTGGGAGCTTGTCGAGATCGGTTTTGCGCGGGATGAAGCGTCGCATGCGACCGATGGCGTTCTCGATGCCACCTTTCTGCCAGGGGGCGTGCGGATCGCAGAAGAAGGTCTTCATCAAGAGGCTTTGCAAGGAAAGGTGAGATGCGAACTCGGTACCGTTGTCGAAGGTGACGGTCTGGCGCATCTGCTCTGGCAGCGCCTTGAACAGACGCACGAGATAGCTTGCGACACCGGAAGCGAGCTTGCTTGGGAGGCGGACGCCGAGCAGCAGGCGGGAGGTGCGCTCGTGCACGGCCAGGATCTGCTGACGGTATTTGGAGAACATCATCAGATCGGCCTCCCAATGGCCGGGAGTGTTGCGATCGGCGACCTCGACGGGCCGTTTATCCAAGGAAACACGGCCTTCGATGAAGCTTGCGGGACTTCCGCCCCGCTTGCCACGGCGGCCGCGCTTGCTCTTGGCGCGTGGCAGATAGTGCCGCCAGCTGCCGTCCGTGGTGCGTCTGATCTGGGCATAGATGAAGCGGTAGATGCTCTCGTAGGAGATCACCTTGCGTCCATGCTCGATGGCCAGCCGGCCGGCGACCTGTTCGGGCGACCAGCCACGGCGAAGGCCATCCAACACCGCGCGGCGCAGGACGGGCTCCCGTTCGAGGCGTCCGCCCGTCCAGCGCCGCGCTCGCATCCGTTGCTGGGCATAGTCGGCCTTGTAGCCGGCCTGAACGCCATGATTACGGTTCATCTCCCGAGAGATCGTTGATGGCGGGCGATCCAAAGCTGCAGCGATTTGCCGGATCGAGGCCCCATTGGCCGAAAGTCTGGCAATCTCGCATCGCTCGTCCAGTGACAGCTGCTTGTAAGTCCGGCCCATCGCAACACCTCCAGTCGGAAGTGTTGCACTTCGTTTGTGAACTCAGGGGACCCATAGCCACCGAGTTCGATTGAGAGTGCGATCGTGGCCCAGCATCGCACAGCAGCAAGCGAATGGGGTAATGGGTCCTGGCTTTCGCCAGGACGACACTGAATACATTCACACTCGCAGGATGACGGGGAGAGGCTTTCGCTTGGCGTAGCGGCGCCTACGTGCCTTCCTCGTTGAACTTGCTGGCGACGAGCTCGGCGATGGCGTCGAGTGCCTGCTGTGCTTCTTCGCCTTTCGCAGAGACCACGACCGTGGTGCCGGGCCCGGCGGCGAGCATCATCAGGCCCATGATCGAGGTGCCGCCGACGGTCTCGCTGCCGCGCGTCACCCAGATCTCGGCGTTGAAGCGCTCGACCAGCTGGACGAATTTCGCCGAGGCCCGCGCATGCAGGCCGCGCTTATTGACGATCAGGAGTTCGCGCGAGATGGCGCCCGCTGGCACGCCCGGGCCGACATGGTTTGCACCCGGGGCTTCGTCGCTCATTTGCCTGCGAGAACGCGGCTGGCGATGGTGACGTATTTGCGGCCGGCTTCCTGCGCCATCGCGATCGCGTCGGGCAACGAACGTTCCTCGCGAACCTTGGCAAGCTTGACCAGCATGGGAAGGTTGATGCCCGCGAGCACTTCCACCTTCGGGCGGCTCATGCAGGAGATCGCAAGGTTCGACGGCGTGCCGCCGAACATGTCGGTGAGGATCGCAACGCCGTCGCCGCTATCGACGCGGTTCACCGCCTCGATGATGTCGCTTCGACAGAGATCGGAATCGTCTTCGGCCCCGATCGTAATTGCTTCAATTTGTTTCTGCGGACCCATGACGTGTTCGAGCGCCGCTCTGAACTCGTCGGCAAGGCGCCCATGGGTCACCAGCACTAGACCAATCATCGGAAACTCCTCGCGGGCGCCCTTTGGTGCACCGCACGAACGCGCCACTTTGACCATCCAGAGGCCCTGCGCAAGAGGGCATCTTGGCTAGTCTCCCGGTTCCTGGCGGTAGAGAGGGGAGGCTGCGCCGGCAAAATCCGACGCTATAGTGGATGTGATATGGTTACCAATTCCCTTCCCACAATCGGCCGCAAGATTACGGGACCATGAACTTTCAGGTTGTCGTCAGCGCAGCGACAACCAGCGGCAGGGGTTGGAAGCCGGCCGGGACAGGAATTCGAGGCAATATAATACCATTAAGGCGTGTCGTGAACGCTTCGGGCGGCGGCAGCCGCTCGGCATCGTCGGCGGCCAGGTCGACGACCAGGCCGACCACGGCCTCGCCTGCGAACTGACAATGGCGGATTCCGAGGCCTCGGATCTCGATCAGACCGGCCAATTGCTGGGCCGGGCGAACCCACAATTGTTCGCCGGCTGTGTCGAGATGGACACGGTCATCCCCCACCAAAATGGCCGGCGGGAGCGCTCCGGAGCGCCCGGCGAGAATCAGATCGAAGGCGAGACGCGACTTGCCGGAGCCCGACGGGCCGCGGATCAGCACCGCACGCTCGCCGACCAGGACGGCGGAGGCGTGCACGCTTGAATTGTCGCTCATAGGGTCGGCAGCCTGACCACGAAACGTGCGCCGGCCACGGTGGGATTGCCGTCTTCGTCGGCGGGGCCTGGGCGGTTCTCGGCCCAGATCCGTCCGCCATGCGCATCGATGATCTGCTTGGAGATCGAAAGCCCGAGGCCGGAGTTCTGGCCAAAGCCCTGATGCGGCCGGTCGGTGTAGAAGCGCTCGAATATCCGCTCCAGCGCGTCCTCGCCGATGCCGGGACCATCATCGTCGACCACGATCTCGACCTCGCCGCGGGTGCGGCGACAGACGATGCGCACCTTGTCGCCCGGCTTGGAGAACGATTGTGCGTTCGACAGCAGGTTCGAGATCACCTGGCCGAGCCGGGAATCGTGCCCGGGCACCGAGAGCGTGTCGGTCGGGCCGCGGCCCTCGAAACGGACCTCGACGGCGACGTCGTGGCCGAGCCTGGTCTCGTTGGCGACGCCGGTCAGCGTGGTCAGCAGCCGGCGCAGGTCGACCGGCGCCATATCCTGGCGCTGCAGTTCGGCGTCGAGCCGGCTGGCATCGGAGATGTCGGAGATCAGGCGGTCGAGCCGCTTGACGTCATGCTCGATCACGGCGAGCAGCCGCCCCCGGCTGTTCTCGTTGCGCGCCAGCGGCAGCGTCTCGACGGCGGAGCGCAGCGAGGTCAGCGGATTCTTCAGCTCGTGGGCGACATCGGCGGCGAACATCTCGATCGCCTCGATGCGGCTGTAGAGCGCGTTGGTCATGTCGCGCAGCGCGCCGGAGAGATGGCCGATCTCGTCGCGGCGTCCGGTGAAGTCGGGAATCTCGACGCGGGTCTGGATGCGATGACGGACCCGCTCGGCGCTTTCCGCGAGCCGCCGCACCGGGCCTGCGATCGTGCTCGCCAGCAGCAGCGACAGCATGATCATGACGGCGGAGGCGACCCCGCCGATCTTGAGGATGGCGAGGCGCTCCGACATCACCAGCTGATCGATGTCGTCCCCCTGCGTGGTCAGCATCAATGCGCCGCGCACGGCGCGGAAATGCTGCACCGGGACGGCAACCGATACGATGATCGCGCCGCGATCGGTGACGCGCACGGCGCTGCTGTTCATGCCCTCGAGCGATTGCGCGACCTCGGAATAGCCCTTGCCGCCTTCGGGGCCGAGCTCGCGATAGATCGGCAGGTCGCCGCGGTTGAGCCAGGTCTTGATGGTGGCCTTGGCCTTCTCATAGAACGACGGCTTTTCCGACGGCGGCGGCAGCTCCATGCGCAGCACGTCGCCGCGCGCGAACAGGTTGCGGCTGTCGAGGATCAGCCCGCCATCGCGGTCGAAGATGCGGGCCCGCGTCTTGGTCGGCGCGATCAGGCGGCGCAGGACCGGCGCGACCCGCTCGGGATTGATCGGGAAGTCCGCCGATTCATCCGGCTGGCCATAACTCTCGCCGGGCTTGAGGTCGAGCAGGCGGTCGGGATCGATGGTGACGGTGTTGCCTTCGACGGTCGCGGACGCCGCGATCGCCTCCGAGATGATCTCGGCATAGACCAAGAGGCTCTGGGTCCGCGCCTCGATCAGGCCGGCGCGGAATTGCGACAGATAGAGGATGCTTGCGACGAGGGCGACGAGGCCGGCGAGATTGAGCGAGACGATCCGGCGCGTCAGGCTCGAGAACGAGAGCGCAAAGAAGAACTGACCAGCGCGGCGCAGCCAGCCGAGCGGCCGGCGCCAGCCCTTGTCCTGCGCCAGATCGTCGGCCACGGCCTCATGATCGAGGAGCTGTGAGGCGTCCTCGGCATTCTGGCCTTGCTCGAGCTGCGTTCGATCAAGCACTGGCAAAGCTGCCGGTTGGAATGGATGTCGTCCCGCAAAGCAGATGTTTGCCCGAGCTTACCCCAGCCGTGCGGAGCCTGTCAGTTAACAAGCTTCCCGGGAGGTGCAGATCAGGCTTCTTTGAAGCGATAGCCGACGCCGTACAGCGTCTCGATCATCTCGAAGTCGTCGTCGACCACCTTGAACTTCTTGCGCAGCCGCTTGATGTGGCTGTCGATGGTGCGGTCGTCGACATAGACCTGGTCGTCATAGGCCGCGTCCATCAGCGCGTTGCGGCTCTTCACCACGCCGGGGCGGGTGGCGAGCGCCTGCAGGATCAGGAATTCGGTCACGGTGAGCGTCACCGGCTCGTTCTTCCAGGTGCAGGTGTGGCGCTCCGGATCCATCCGCAGCAGGCCGCGGTCGAGCGCGCGGGCGTCCGGCTCCTTCGGCGCGGCGGTCGGATCCTTCGGCTGGCCGCGGCGGAGCACCGCCTTGACGCGTTCGACCAGCAGGCGCTGCGAGAACGGCTTGCGGATGAAATCGTCGGCGCCCATTTTCAGGCCGAACAATTCGTCGATCTCTTCATCCTTCGAGGTGAGAAAGATCACAGGCAGGTCGGACTTCTGGCGCAGCCGGCGCAGCGTTTCCATGCCGTCCATGCGCGGCATTTTGATATCGAGGATCGCAAGATCGGGCGGCGACGTGCGAAATCCATCCAGCGCCGACGCACCGTCCGTGTAGGTCATGATGCGGTAGCCTTCGGCTTCGAGCGCGATCGAGACCGAAGTGAGAATGTTGCGGTCGTCGTCGACCAAGGCGATTGTGGGCATGAGCTGCTTTCACAATGAGAGTGGCTTAAACGGCGGGCACTCTGGCAACGCGCCGCGGAAATGGGCTTCGAACGCGGTCAACGAGCAATGCAAGCTGGGCTGAAGTGTGACCGAGTTCCGCAAAAATACGCTTCTGCGACCCATGCGATGGACCCCATATACCACCCTGAGACCATGAAAACAGGCCCTTTTTTCATGCGGAACCGACTCGTTTTACCCTCAAAATGACCCCATAGGCCCATGCAACCGACCGTCGACTTCGATCCTGCCCGCCTTGCCCGCTCGCTGCTGCGCCGCAGCCGCCAGGGCGCGCTCGCCACGTTGATGGCGGGCTCCGGCGATCCCTATTGCTCGCTGGTCAATCTGGCGAGCCATCCCGACGGCTCGCCGATCCTGCTGATTTCCCGGCTGGCGCTGCACACCAGGAATATCCTGGCCGACAGCCGGGTGTCGCTGATGATGGACGAGCGCGCCGAGGGCGATCCGCTGGAGGGCGCCCGGGTCATGCTGGCGGGCCGGGCGGAGGAGGTTGCAGACGCCGGGCGCGAGCTCGTCCAACGGCGCTATCTCAGCGCCCAACCATCGGCGGAAGCCTTTGCAGAGTTTAAGGATTTCTCGTTTTTCGTGATTCGGCCGAGCGGCGCTCATCTGGTCGCCGGGTTCGGCCGCATCGTCGACCTCAAGCCTGCGCAATTCCTGACCGATCTCGCCGGAGCCGACGCGCTGCTGGAGGCCGAGCCGGGCGCGGTGGCGCATATGAATGCGGATCACCGCGAGGCCATGAACCTCTACGCCACCCGCCTGCTCGGCGCTGACAGTGCCGACTGGCTGTGCACCGGCTGCGACCCCGACGGCATGGATATGCAGGCCGGCCGCGCCACGCTGCGGCTCGATTTCCCCGAGCGCGTCAGCAACGGCACCGAGCTGCGCAAGATGCTGGTGCGGCTCGCCGGCGAGGCGCGCGCCAGGACATAGACCCAGGACATAAGCAGGACATAGGACCACGGGATCGACGAGGCCCATGCGACGAGGAGCATGGTGTCGCGTGGCGGCGGCGGCTTTGTCGAAGCGCGTCATCCGATCACGCATCGAGCGGCATTGCAGGCGTCTGATAGCGCGATCATGTCGTGCTGGGCGTCGATGATGCGCAGCCACGACCCCCCGCATTGATTGCGTTACCATCGATCATAATGTTCAGCGATCTCGACCGCCGAACCTGATGCCGTTACGGAACCTTCGACGTTGCCGCGCATTGAAGTGACCCGGCTTCGACGATGGGTATCGAGCCCGATCGAACTTGCTGAATCCGCAGCTCGACGCCGACGTTGGTGCTTGCCCCGTGCAACGCGATCGTGGACGACATGTCGGGGGCTTCGCAATGCTGCATCAACTCGCGGCAGCCTTTCCCAATGACGCATCCTTAGCGCGAAATGCATACCCGGCATTCTCGGCGCCTTTTGCTTGGCACGGCGCGGGGCATACGACGATCGCTGGCACCCTTTGTGCATCGCAATGGCTTGTTCGCAGCGGGAAAGACGGCGAAACGCCGCCCGAGCGCTGCGAAAAGAACGCGAAAACGAAAGCAAAGCGAAAGCGTTTCGCGCTGCGGTATTCGAGCCAGATGATGCGTCCGCCTTGGAATAAACCAAAAGCCATTCGACTGGCTTGGCAAGCCCGGCGATCCCCACTATTAGGTCGCCGGACCGGGGCCGAGAGGCTATATTCTGATGAAGGTCACCGCGGCGGGGCGCGATTAGCGATATTCGCGCGAACAAGGATACGCGGGTTCGAGGAGGTTCTTCGTGCAAGAGACGGGCGTGCATAACGGTGCCTTCGGTGCCGACAAATTCGGCTTAAAAAATCTCAAGGGCGTGCACTGGAACTATGGCGCGCCGCAGCTCTACGAGCACTCGTTGCGCAATGGCGAAGCGGTGCTCTCCGCCGATGGCGCGCTTTGCGCGGACACCGGTGAGTTCACCGGCCGCAGTCCGAAGGACAAGTTCACGGTCCGCGACGGCCTGACCGACAAGAGCATGTGGTGGGCTGGCAACCAGTCGATCACCTCTGAGCAGTTCGCGACGCTGCATGCCGACTTCCTCAAGCATGCCGAAGGCATGACGCTGTTCGTGCAGGATCTCTACGGTGGCGCGGATCCGAAGCATCGCATCAAGACGCGCGTCTTCACCGAGCTTGCCTGGCACTCGCTATTCATCCGCACGCTGCTAATCCGCCCGGAGGCCTCGGAGCTCGCGAGTTTCGTGCCCGAACTCACCATCATCGACCTGCCGAGCTTCCGCGCCGATCCGAAGCGTCACGGCTGCAAGTCGGAGAACGTCGTCGCGATCGATTTCGCCCGCAAGATCGTCCTGATCGGCGGGTCTTATTATGCCGGCGAAATGAAGAAGAGCGTGTTCACCACGCTGAACTTCTATCTGCCCGAGAAGGGCGTGATGCCGATGCACTGCTCGGCCAATGTCGGTCCCGACGGCGACACCGCGATCTTCTTCGGCCTGTCCGGCACCGGCAAGACCACGCTCTCGGCCGATCCGAAGCGCACGCTGATCGGCGATGACGAGCATGGCTGGAGCGAGGACGGCGTCTTCAATTTCGAAGGCGGCTGCTACGCCAAGTGCATCAAGCTGTCGGGCGAAGCCGAGCCGGAGATCTACGCCGCCAGCAAGCGTTTCGGCGCGGTGCTGGAAAACGTCGTGCTCGGCGCCAATGATCGCGTGCCCGATTTCGACGACGGCTCCAAGACCGAGAACACCCGCTCGGCCTATCCGCTCGACTTCATTCCGAACGCCTCGCGCACCGGGCGCGCGCCGCATCCGAAGAACGTGGTGATGCTGGCGGCCGACGCCTTCGGCGTGATGCCGCCGATCGCCAAGCTGACGCCGGCGCAGGCGATGTATCACTTCCTGTCCGGCTACACCGCGAAGGTCGCCGGCACCGAGCGGGGCCTCGGCAACGAGCCGCAGCCGGAATTCTCCACCTGCTTCGGTTCGCCGTTCCTGCCGCGCGATCCTTCCGTCTATGGCAATCTGCTCCGCGAGCTGATTGCGAAACACAATGTCGATTGCTGGCTGGTCAACACCGGCTGGACCGGCGGCAAGTACGGCACCGGCCGCCGCATGCCGATCAAGGTGACGCGCGCGCTGCTCACCGCGGCGCTGAACGGCTCGCTGCGCAACGCCGACTTCCGCACCGACAAATATTTCGGTTTCGCGGTGCCGACCTCGCTGCCGGGCGTCGAGCCGCACATCCTCGATCCGATCAAGACCTGGGCCGACAAGGCCGAGTTCGACAAGACCGCGCGCGCGCTGGTCGGCATGTTCGCGAAGAACTTCGCCAAGTTCGAAGCGCAGGTCGACGCTGAAGTCCGCGCCGCCGCGCCGGAAGTGAAGCTCGCGGCGGAGTAAACCGCGCAAGCGTACACGATTTGAAAAGGCGGCCCTCGTGGCCGCCTTTTTGTCTTGATTAGTCTATTGCCGCGCGATGCCAACTTAATCCGTCACCCAGAGGAGCCGCGTAGCGGCGTCTCGAAGGGTCGACGGCCACCAGCCGGGCCGTCCATCCCTCGAGACGCGCCTGCGGCGCTCCTCAGGATGACGGGACTGGACGCGTCCGCAAACTACTCGCCCATTTCCGGCAGCACGGCGTTGCTCGGCGTCTGCCTGTCCGTAATCTGCAAACCGAACAGGCTGCCGATCAATTCGACGGCGACGCGCGCGGTGCGGCCGCGTTCGTCGAGGAACGGATTGAGCTCGACGATGTCGAGCGAGCGCACCAGCCCGGAATCGTGCAGCAGCTCCATGATGAGATGGGCTTCGCGGTAGGTCGCGCCGCCGGGCACCGTGGTGCCGACGCCGGGCGCGATGTCCGGATCGAGGAAATCGACGTCGAACGAGACATGCAGCACGCCGTTCTTTGCCCTGACGCGCTCGATGACGCGGCGGGTCAGCACGGCCACGCCGAACTCGTCGATCTGGCGCATGTCCGCGATCGAGACGTTGCGCTGCCGCAGCAGCTTGCGCTCCAGCGGGTCGATCGAGCGGGTGCCGATCAGATTGAGTTGGTCGGGCGGGATCGAGGCGCGCGGCAGCCCGCCGAGCAGATCGTCGAGGCCCGGCTCGCCGCACAGGAAGGCCGCCGACATGCCGTGCATGTTGCCGGTGATGGTGGTGGCCGGCGTGTTGTAGTCGGCATGCGCGTCGACCCACAGCGCAAACAGCGGCCGGCCCTTCTCCTGCCAGTAGCGCGCGACGCCATTGATCGAGCCCATCGACAGCGAGTGATCGCCGCCCATGAAGATCGGGATCGCGCCGGAATGCGCCAGCCAGTAGGCGCGCTCGGACAGCGCGCGGGTCCAGGTCTTCACCTCGTCGTAGAATCTGGTGTTGGCCGGCACCGGGCCGTCGGCTGTGACCTGCGGGATCGCGAGGTTGCCGTGGTCGTCGACCTGGAAGTCGAGCTGCTCGAGCAGGCGCGCGATGCCCGCGGTGCGCAGCGCGTCCGGCCCCATCAGCGGGCCGGCCTGCGAGGCGCCGATCTCGATCGGAACGCCGAGCAGCGCGATGCGCGGGGGCTTTGACGTGTCGGCTTCGGACATGCAGCAATGCTCCCAAAGGTGTGGAACAGCAGCGACACGCCAATGTTCCCTCAACCCCTGAAATAGGCAATGCAGTCGTCGCAGAGCGATGTGGATATTTGGCTACGCCTTGAAATAGGCGATCTGCGTCGTGGTGGCGAGCAGCCGGCCGGACGGCGACCACAACTCGCCGTGCTGGTCGCCGTAGCTCTTGTGGAAAGTCTTGGCGTCGGCTGTCGCCAGCACGCGGGTGGTATCCTCGGTGTCGAGATCGGCCGCGTCGGCATGGAAATAGGTCGTCAGCGACACCGTGCCGAACGGCACCAGCTCACTCCGCGCGTGGAACACGCGGCCGAAGAACGCATCCGACATCGACATCAGCGACAGCGCATCGAGCTTGCGCGGCACGCGGTCGGCGATCCAAAGCTTCGAATAGGGGCTCGACGGCTCCGCCGCGGCGCCGCCGCCGAGCTTCGGCTCGCCCTCGGCGAAGCGGAAGTCATACTGGTTGGCCCAGGTCATCTTGAGCTTCGGATAGGGCCGCAGCTGCTCGAACGGCACCGCACCGGGAAAGCCGGCCGGCTGGTGCGACCACGACGGCCGGCGCTCGGCGAACACCGCGGTCGCCAGTGTCGCGACCTCGCCGCCGCCTTGCGTCATCTCGACCGACCAGTGCTGGCTCGAACGGTTGGCCTTCACCAGCCGGACGTCGAGATCGAACACGCCCTCGGCGACCGGCGCGCAGTAATTCACCGTCAGCGCCAGCGGATCGCCCGCGCGCTGCGGGTGCTGCATCAGCGCACGCAGGATGGTCGCTGCCGTGCAGCCGCCGAACGGGCCGACGAACGCCCAGTAATCCGGGCTGGTCCGTCCCTGCCAGCGGCTGTCGCCGGCGGTCACGGCAGTGGCTTCATCGAAAAGGTGCGGGGTTTTGGTGAGCATGCAAATCCTTAAGTACCAATCTGTGCTGTCATTGCGAGGAGCGAAGCGACGAAGCAATCCATCCATCCGCATGTGGGGAGATGGATTGCTTCGCTAACGCTCGCAATGACGGCGTGACGTTCACCAGCAATATCGCGGGCTGCCGCGCGCAATTCAATGACGTCGGACGTCATCGATTTCCACGTGCCGGGATTATCCCTTCGCCTCGCGCTGGGTGCCCAGCAGCGGAGAGGCGCTCGGATGCACCGGGACGTGCCAGATGTCTTCGGCATATTCGCGGATGGTGCGGTCGGAGGAGAACCACGCCATCCGCGCCACGTTGAGGATCGAGGCGCGGGTCCAGGCCGGCACCACCTGCCAGCGCGCGTCGATGCCGCGCTGCGCGTCGTAATAGGAATCGAAATCGGCCGAGACCATGTAGTGATCGAGGTAGCGCAGCGCGTGCCCGATCGAGGCGAAGCGCGCGGCATCGCCGGGCGAGAACTCACCGCTCTCGATGGCGCGGATCGCGCGCTCGAGCCGCGGCGACTTGCGGATCACGTCAGAGGCATCGAGCCCCTGCTTGCGGCGGACCATGACGTCGCCGGCCTCCAGCCCGAAGATCGCGATGTTCTCGGGTCCGACCGCGTCGCGGATCTCGATATTGGCGCCGTCGAGCGTGCCGATGGTCAGCGCGCCGTTCAGCGCCAGCTTCATGTTGCCGGTGCCGGACGCCTCCATGCCGGCGGTCGAGATCTGCTCGGAGAGATCGGCGGCCGGGATGATCACCTCGGCGAGGCTGACATTGTAGTCGGCGAGGAAGGCGACCTTCAGCCTGCCGCCGAGCGAAGCGTCGTTGTTGACGATTTCGGCGACGTCGCTGATCAGCTTGATGATCAGCTTGGCGTAGCGGTAGCTCGCGGCCGCCTTGCCCGCGAAGATTTTTACCCGCGGCACCCAGTTCGCACCCGGATTGTCCTTCATCGCGTGATACAGCGCGATCGTCTCCAGGATGTTGAGCAGCTGCCGCTTGTATTCGTGGATGCGCTTGATCTGCACGTCGAACAGCGCCGACGGGTCGACCTTGATGTGGCTGCGCTCGCCGATCAGCCGCGCCAGCGCCAGCTTGTTGTGATGCTTGACGTCGCGGAAGCGCTTCTGGAATTCGAGGTCGCTGGAATGGGTTTCCAGCCGCTCGAGCAGCGAGAAGTCGTCGAGCACGGCCTCGCCGCAGGTCTCGCGCAGCAGCGCGGTCAACCGCGGATTGGCCAGCATCAGCCAGCGGCGGAAGGTGATGCCGTTGGTCTTGTTGGTGATGCGTGAGGGGTAGAGATGATGCAGGTCGTGGAACACGGTCTCCTTCATCAAATCGGAATGCATCGCCGAGACGCCGTTGATGCGGTGCGAGCCGACGAAGGCGAGCTGGCCCATCCGCACCCGGCGGCCGCTGCGCTCGTCGATCAGCGAGACCGAGGCGCGGTATTCGATGTCGCCGGGGAAGCGTTCCTCGGCGAGCGCGAGATGGGCGACGTTGATGCGGTAGATGATCTCGAGATGCCGCGGCAGCAGCCGCTCGAACAGTTCGACCGGCCAGGTCTCGAGCGCTTCCGGCAGCAGGGTGTGGTTGGTGTAGGACAGCGTCGCGACCGTCATCTTCCAGGCCTCGTCCCAGCGGAAATTGTGCAGGTCGACCAGGATGCGCATCAGCTCGGTCACCGCAAGGCTCGGATGGGTGTCGTTGAGCTGCACGGCCGCCTTCTGCGCGAGACTGCGCAGGCCGCCGTCGGAGGCAAGATGCCGCTTCACCAGATCCTGCAACGAGGCCGAGACGAAGAAATATTCCTGGCGCAGCCGCAGCTCGCGGCCCGCCGCGCTCTCGTCGTTCGGATAGAGAAATTTGCAGATCGCCTCCGCGCGCGCCTGCTCAGCGCTGGCCGAGACGTAGTCGCCCGAGTTGAACACGTCGAGCTTGAGCGGATCGGGCGCGTGCGCCGACCACAGCCGCAGCGCGTTGACGTGCTGGCCGCGCCAGCCGACGATCGGCGTATCATAGGCCATCGCCTCGACGGTTTCCGACGGGTGCCAGGTGGCGCGGTCGCGGCCGCGATCGTCGACATGCTCGACATGGCCGCCGAAATGGACGTTGTAGACCAACTCCGGCCGCTGGAATTCCCAGGGATTGCCGAAGGCCAGCCACTCATCGGGATATTCCTGCTGCCAGCCCTGGTTCATGATCTGGCGGAACAGGCCGAAATCGTAGCGGATGCCGTAGCCGGTCGCGGGGATTGCCAGCGTCGCCATGCTCTCCATGAAGCAGGCCGCGAGCCGGCCGAGACCGCCATTGCCGAGCGCCGCATCCGGCTCGCATTTGCGCAAGTCGGAGAGATCGACGCCGAGGTCGCCGAGCGCCGACTCGAACAGCGGCAGCAGTCCCATATTGTTCAGCGCATCGGTGAACAGGCGGCCGATCAGGAATTCCAGCGAGAGATAATAGACGCGCTTGGCGCCGGCGTCGTAGCTCTGCTTCTCGGCGGTCAGCCAGTGATGCACGATGCGGTCGCGCAGCGCCAGCGCCGCGGCCTTGTACCAGTCGCGTCGCGTAGCAACGGTGGCGTCCTTGCCGATCGCAAGCCGCAGCTTGGCGAGGATCGCGCCCTTGATCTCGGTCAGCGCCAGCTCATCGACCGGCTGATTCAGGGCCGGATAGTTTGTTTGTTCCTGCAACGCCAATCCCCGCCGTTCAAACTCTACGCAATGATACGCGCGTTGCGCTGCAACCGAAACCGTCGAGAGCCGTTACGCACCGCAACTGCCGCTCTTTTATGCAAGGACCGGGCCGAACTCAGGCACTCGGCCTGCCACTTGCAGCGCCATCGTCGGCTGCGAACGCCGAGATTTTGCGACAGTTTTGCCGGAACATGCTGATCGAGATCGCGGCCGCAGCGTTGCGCGCGGTGTGCATCACGGCGACGAGCGGAGCCTGCGCCGCGGCACGTTTAATGCGGTGACAGACCGCTGTCGGCAGCGAATTGAACACCGCACAACGCGCTTCATGCGCTGCTCGGGAACACCGTGGTGATACGGATTCCCAAGGTTTAACAAGTCCTTTACAACCACATTTGTCGCTCGTGGGGCGGGCACATATTTTAGCTCCGACGCATTTCATTCCGAAGCAATTTTTCAACGGGCCGCTGACGTAAGTCAGCGGCCCGAATTGCTTTTGGGGGAGCGCGCGACAGGGCGATGATGCTCGCTCGCCCCACATCGTCGTCCTGGCGAAAGCCAGGACCCATTACCCCAACTGTCAAATGAGGTCGGATCGGTCGTTCCAATCCGGATTTTCAGCCTCAATCAGCTTGATCTTCCAATCCCGCTTCCAGAACTTCAATTGCTTCTCGCGCGCGATCGCCTCTTGCGGCGTGGCGAATTCCTCGAGGTGAACGAGCCGCACTTGGTATTTGTAGACAAACCTGGAGCCTCGGCCCGAACGATGCAGTTCGAGCCGCAGGCGAACGTCGTTAGTCACGCCGATGTAGATCGTTCCGTTATGGCGGTTGGCGAGGATGTAGACGGAGTAGCTGCCGGTGCTCATGCGTGGCCAAGGCTCGCAATAATGTCGGCCTGTCGGGGTAATGGGTCCTGGCTTTCGCCAGGACGACGGCGATGGATAATGACTTGTAAACCAATCAGAACGAATTAAGAACACTTTAGCAAGTCTTTGATATATCATTGTGATTCGGCGTGCCCGCCGACACAATATCTATGGTCTCCCAGTCTCGCGAGGGCTACATGTCCACCATCGCCTTTGATCAATTCGCTCTGACCCGGATTGCCGATTTCGCGCGCTCGCTGTCGCGGCTGCATCAGGCCTCGCGGCGCCAGCCGATCGACGACGACCAGCTCGATCGCGAGTTCAATGCAGTCTGCATGTCGATCTGGGGCTACACCACGGATGATTTCAGCGACGAGCTGTTTTCGCTCGAAGATCACGCCTGGCTCGATACGCTCGACGAAGCCCATGCGCGGATCTTCGCCGCCGAGCAGGGCTACGACCTCGTCGACGATCAGGGCATGCTGACCGACTGGTGGGGCTATTGCTGGATGATCCTGGCCGAGAAGCGCGGCATCCTCAATCCGGAGAACCGCGCCGCCGCGCGGGCCGCGATCGAGGAGAAATACCTGGCGGCGCCGAATGTGATCGGCGTGATCGTGGCGCGCTGACAGTTTGTAATGTCGTCATTCCGGGGCGCCTCGAAGAGGCGAACCCTCAGGTGCGCAATTGCGCATCTGAGGTCTGGTGCTTACGCACCATCCCGGAATGACGGCGTCCGCCCGTCAGTTCGCCTCGGCCCGCTTGGCGGGCTTTGCGGCATGGCCCTTCGGCACAACGGACGTCGGCGCCGGCGGCGCCGCATCACTTCCGGTCTCCGCCAGCGGCGCCTCGTTCGCGATTTCGGCGCTGACGGGAGCGACCTTCATTTCGCCGAGCCGGGCGCGGACCGCTGCGGTCAATCCGGGATAGGACGCCACCGGCGTGAAGTCGAACGCCTGCTCGTTGCCGACCCGGACGCCGGTGTAGGCGACGAGGCCGTCGGTGGTCGCGATCACGTCGCCGGCCTTCAGCGAGGCATCGAGCGTGAGGTCGATCGGCGCAAGGCCTGCCGGATCGCGGCCGTTGCAGGTGCAGTCGGCGCGCAGCGCCTTGCGATAGGCGAAGGCGTTCTCGCTGTCGGCGTAACGCTCTCCCGTGGTCGATGCGGAGCTGTCGATATGGCCGCCGTAATAGACCTTGGTGGCGCTTGCCGGACAGAACGCCTGGCAGAGCTGCGCCGGCGTGGCATTGCCGCGCATCGTCAGCGGGAAATACTTGCCGTCGCAGGTTCGCACGCAATAGGCCGGTCCGGAACCGGCCACGCGTGGGGCCGAGGCCGCGGATGCCTGGCGTTCCGGCTGCTGGTTGAGGCCGAACGGATCGGCGAAGAAATTGGCCTGCGGCGGAGCCTGTCGGCCCGGCTGCTTCTGGGCACCGCCGAAGAAGAAGTCGAACAGCCCTTCGGCCGAGGCGGGCGCGGGCACGACCAGGATGGAACCCGCAACGGCCGCGACGGCCAGCATCACGCGGCGCCGCAGACGCCGATCACTCAACTCTGTACGCAACGCCAACTCCACCCGACGCGCCGCGGCGACACGATGCCCCGGCGGAATCACCTTAGGCTGGGACGGTAAACGAGCGATTGATTGCGCGTGACGGCGTCACAAAGAAGACGGGGCGCGCGAATCTTCCTTACCTCGCCCCGCTTGCGGGGAGAGGTCGGATCGCATCGCAAGATGCGATCCGGGGGGCCGGGGGTACAGGTCTTACTACGCTCACTGCTCGCGGATGCAGCCCCTCACCCCAACCCTCTCCCCGCATCGCCTTCGCCCGAAGGCGGGCTTCGGCGGACAAGAGAGCGGGGCGAGGGAGAAGAGAGACCATCAATCCTTCAGGAACTCGCCGGCCTTGTACAGCGCGCGGAACGGCAAGCCGGCTTCGGCAAAGGTCTCGGTGGCGCCTTCCTCGCGGTCGATCATGGTGAAGACCAGGGCGATCTCGCCGCCGGCCTCCCGCACGGCTTCCGCCGCCTTCAGCGCCGAGCCGCCGGTGGTGGTGACGTCCTCGACGATCACGATGCGCTTGCCGACCAGCGTCTCGCCCTTGGCGAGCCCTTCGACCGAGAGCCGCGCGCCGTGCTCCTTCGGCTTCTTGCGCACGAAGAACGCCGCGATCGGGTGGCCCTTCAGCCAGGACAGCTGCGCGATGGCGCCGGCGAGCGGCACCGCGCCCATCTCGAGCCCGCCGACGAAATCGAGCCTGTCGTCCTTCAGCGCTTCATAAGTCAGCTCGGCAAGCAGGGCCGCGCCCTCGGGATCGAGCATCGTCGGCTTCAGGTTGAAATAGAAATCGCTCTTGCGCCCCGATGCCAGGGTGATCTCGCCGCGGCCGAACGAACGCTTGCGGATGATCTCGGCGAGGCGGGCGCGGGAGGCTGATTTGGACAAGGCTTTTTCCCTCTCGGGGTTCTCTGGGGCTTTGAGGCGGCCGGCAATCTATCGGCGGCAACAGGCACATTCCAGCGGGTAAATCCCGCCGTCAACAGTGAGGGTGCCGCCATTTCGGCGCAGCGCTGTGCGGAAAGCGCGGGTTGTGCGGCCCGCGGCTTCCCCCTAAAGCAAGCGCCAAACATTTGCACGGGAAGCGGAAATGACCATCGAGCTGCACACCTGGAACACGCCCAATGGCCGCAAGATCTCGGTGGCGCTGGAGGAAATGGGGCTGCCCTACAAGGTGATCCCGGTGAATATCGGCAAGGGCGAGCAGATGGCGCCCGCCTTCCTCGCGATCAGCCCGAACAACAAGATTCCGGCGATCGTCGATCCCGACGGCCCCGGCGGCAAGCCGGTCAGCATCTTCGAGTCCGGCGCGATCCTGCTCTATCTCGGCGAGAAGACCGGCAAGTTCCTGCCGAAACCGCTGGCCGAGCGGATCCCGGTCTATGAATGGCTGATGTGGCAAATGGGAGGTTTCGGCCCGATGCCGGGCCAGGTGCACCATTTCATCGCGCTGGAGCACGAGCAGGACCGCGCCTACGGCCTGAAGCGCTACATGGCCGAGACGCGCCGGCTCTACGGCGTGCTGGACCGCCGGCTCGAGGGCCGCGACTTCGTCGCCGGCGATCTCTCGGTGGCCGATTTCGCCATCCTCGGCTGGGCCTGGCGCCACCCGCGCCACAAGGTCGATCTCGGCGACTTCCCCAACGTCAAGCGCTGGTACGAAACGCTGATGGCCCGCCCCGCCACGAAGCGCGGGATGGAAGCGAAGCTGGATTGAAGACCGCTGAATTTAAGAAATGGGGTAGTCAGTCGGGCAATCGCACAGCTCTCTCGTCATTCCGGGGCTCGCCGCAGGCGAGAGCCCGGAATCCATTCATCCACACATTATGTGGCCCGATGGATTCCGGGCTCGTGCTTCGCACGCCCCGGAATGACGGTGGCTACGCCTTCCTCGCCTCGAGCGCCATCTTCATCGCGAGCCCTGCGAGCACCGTGCCCATCAGCCAGCGCTGCACCAAGAGCCAGGTCGGGCGGGTGCCGAGGAACACCGCGATCGAACCGGCGGCGAGCGCGATCATCGCGTTGACGCTGACGCTGATCACGATCTGGATCGAGCCGAGCGCGAGCGACTGCGACAGCACGCTGCCGCCGGCGGGATCGATGAACTGCGGCAGCAGCGCCAGATACAGCATCGCGATCTTCGGGTTCAGAAGATTGGTGAGGAAGCCCAT
The DNA here is from genome assembly GCF_054822705.1 of Bradyrhizobium sp. USDA 4454. NCBI lineage: Bacteria > Pseudomonadati > Pseudomonadota > Alphaproteobacteria > Hyphomicrobiales > Nitrobacteraceae > Bradyrhizobium > Bradyrhizobium sp. USDA 4454. The sequence continues at coordinate 7,709,239 of NZ_JBTRCN010000001.1, read as the reverse complement.
CGCGAACAATTTGCGCGGGCCGTCGATCTTCAGCGCCTTGACCTGGAACGGCGAGCGGCCGCCGGGCTTCAACGCCTGCCACGCCAGCCACAGCAGATAGCCGGCGCCGGCGAAGCGCAGCGCGTCATAGGCGTAGGGGATCGCAAACAGCAGCGCGGTGATGCCGAACGCCGCGCACAGCATGTAGAACACGAAGCCGAGCGCGACGCCGCCGAGCGAGACGATGCCGGCCGCCGGCCCCTGCGTGATCGAGCGCGAGATCAGGTACATCATGTTCGGTCCCGGCGTCAGCACCATGCCGAGGCAGACCAGCGCAAAGCCGAGCAGGGCGGATGTGTGGGGCATGATGGGTCTCGCGAGGGGATGCACGCAGTTCTAGCGTGTCGTCATCGGCGCGGCCATGCCGGAATTGTACTCGGAGCAATGTGTATGCGGCAGCGGTGCGAGAGTTTCACGAACGGCGGATCGTGCACGGCAAGTCAGGTGAGCGCACTGTCAGGCTCCCTCTCCCCTTGCGGGAGAGGGTGGGGAGAGGGGTAGCCCCGGGCGAGATGATGATGGACACGCGGCTCGTGCAATATCGAACTGCGCGTCATCGAAGCTCATGTTGAGATCTCGTCGTGTGGTACCCCTCTCCCCACCCTCCCCCGCAAGGGGGGAGGGAGCCCGTCTGCCGGTGCTCGCCTTACTCGGAGCGGCGCCGCGCACGCAGCGATGCGCTACTTGACCGACGAGCGGCCGCTGTCCCCGCTCTCGAGACTCTAATGCGCCTCGTCCCAATTGTTGGCGGCGCGGGCGTCGACCTGCAGCGGCAGCGACAGGATCACCGCGGGGAACGGTGCGTCTTGCATCACCTTCTGCACCACCGGCAGCGTCGCCGCGACCTCGCCGTCGGGCACCTCGAAGATCAATTCGTCATGCACCTGCAGCAGCATCTGCGCGGTGAGCTTCTTTTCGGCGAGCGCGTCCTCGACCCGGATCATGGCGCGACGGATGATGTCGGCCGCGGTGCCCTGCAAGCGCGCATTGATCGCGGCGCGCTCGTTGAAGGCGCGCACCGAGGCGTTGGAAGCCTTGATGTCCGGGTAGTACATTTTGCGGCCGAACAGCGTCGTCACATAGCCGTTGCGGCGGCAGGAGTCCTTGGTCTCGTCCATATAGGCGCGGATGCCGGGGAAGCGCTCGAAATATTTCTTGATGTAGGCCGAAGCCTCCTCGCGCGCGATGCCGAGCTGGTTGGCGAGGCCGAACGCCGAGATGCCGTAGATGATGCCGAAATTGATCGCCTTGGCGCGGCGGCGCACCTCGCTCGGCATGTCCTTGATCGGCACGCCGAACATCTCGGAGGCCGTCATGGCGTGAATGTCGAGCCCGTCGCGGAACGCCTGGCGCAGCACCGGGACGTCGGCGATCTCCGCCAGCAGCCGCAGTTCGATCTGGGAATAGTCGGCCGACACCAGCTTGTGGCCCGGCGTCGCGATGAAGGCGCGACGGATCTTGCGGCCGTCCTCGGTCCGCACCGGGATGTTCTGCAAATTAGGCTCGTTTGACGACAGCCGCCCGGTCGTGGTCGCGGCCAGCGCGTAAGTCGTGTGGACGCGATGGGTCTGCGGGTTGACGTAATTCGGCAGCGCGTCGGTGTAGGTCGATTTCAATTTCGAGACCTGGCGCCATTCCAGGATCTTCTTCGGGAATTCGTGGCCCTGTTCGGCGAGCTCGTCGAGCACCTGCGCGGTGGTCGACCACGCGCCGGTCTTGGTCTTGCTGCCGCCGGGCAATCCCATCTTGCCGAAGATGATGTCGCCGATCTGCTTCGGGCTGCCGACATTGACCGGCTCGCCGGCGATCTCCTGGATCTCGGCCTCGACCCGCGCCGCGGTCTGGGCGAAATCGCCCGACAGCCGCGACAGCACCTGGCGGTCGATCGAGATGCCGCGGCGCTCCATCCGCGCCAGCACCGAGACCAGCGGCCGCTCCAGCGTCTCGTAGACCGTCGTCATCCGCTCGGCGACGAGGCGCGGCTTCAGCACGCGCCACAGCCGCAGGATCACATCGGCGCTTTCGGCGGCGTATTCGGCCGCCTTGTCGATCGTGACCTGATCGAAGGTCAGCTTGCCCTTGCCGCTGCCAACGAGGCCGCCGTAATTGACGACGGCATGGCCGAACCAGCGCTCGGCGAGCGCCTCCAGCGCATGCGAGCCGCGGCCGGCATCGAGCGCGTAGGACATCAGCTGCGCATCGTCGACGTTGCGCAGCGTGACGCCGTGTTGCGCCAGCATCACCGAGGTGAACTTGACGTTGAAGCCGACCTTCTGGATGCCTGTCGACTCCAGCAGCGGCTTCAGCGCCTTCAGCGCATCGGCGGTCTTGATCTGGCCGGGCGCGAGGCCGGCGTCGAACAGGCCGGCGCCGCCGCCGGGCGCCTTGTGGCCGAGCGGGATGTAGCAGGCGTCGTTGGGCGCCACGGCCAAGGCCAGTCCTGACAGCTCGGCCTGCATCGGATCGATCGATTCCGACATCGCCTCGATCGCGAGATAGCCGGTGTCGTGCGCGCGCGCGATCACGGCGTTGAGCTGATCGAGACTGTCGATCGCCCGGTACGCCTTGCGATCGAAGCCGGTCTTGCGGATCGCCTCGCCGCGGGCCTCCGCCAGCATGGCCGGCGTGCCCTTGCGGTTGGAGTTCTTGTCGTCGCGCGCGCCGGTCGGCTTGGCTTTCGCAGCCGGTGCCGCAGCCGATGTTGGCGCATCGCCGGGCGTGGGCGTCACGTCCGACGGCGGCAGCGGCGAGAACACGCTGGCGCCGCTCTTGTTGCCGGGATCGGCGTCGACATTGGCCGGATCGATCTGCGCATACTCGGCGACGCGGCGGGTGAGGGTGGTGAACTCCATCGCCTTGAGGAAGGCGATCAGCTTGCGCGCATCGGGATCGTGCACGGCGAGGTCGTCGAGCGGCACTTCGAGCTCGACCTTGTCGTCGAGCAGCACCAGCTGGCGCGAGATCCGCGCCTTCTCGGCATTCTCCAGCAGCGCCTCGCGCCGCTTCGGCTGCTTGATCTCGGTGGCGCGGAACAGCAACTGATCGAGGTCGCCATATTCGATGATCAGCTGCGCCGCCGTCTTGACACCGATGCCGGGCACGCCCGGCACGTTGTCGGTGGAATCGCCGGCCAGCGCCTGCACCTCGACCACCTTCTCCGGCGGCACGCCGAATTTCTCGATCACCTCGTCGCGGCCGATGCGGCGATCCTTCATGGTGTCGTACATCACGACCTTGTCGGTGACGAGCTGCATCAGGTCCTTGTCGGACGACACGATCGTCGTGGTCGCGCCGCGCTCGGTGGCGAGCCGCGCATAGGTCGCGATCAGATCGTCGGCCTCGAAGCCGACCTGCTCGAGGCAGGGCAGGTCGAAGGCGCGCACTGCTTCGCGGATCAGCGCGAATTGCGGGATCAGATCATCGGGCGCCGGCGGCCGGTGCGCCTTGTAATCCGGATAGAGCTTGTTGCGGAAGGTGATCTCCGACTTGTCGAACACGATCGCCAGATGCGTCGGCCGGTTGTCCTCGGGCATGTCGCGCAGCAGCTTCCACAGCATGTTGCAGAAGCCGAGCACGGCGTTGACCTGCAGCCCGTCGGACTTGCGGTTCAGCGGCGGCAGCGCGTGGTAGGCGCGGAAGATGTAGGACGAGCCGTCGACCAGGAACACATGATCGCCCTTCGCCGCGGGCTTGGCGGCAACGGGCTTGGCGGCGGTCTTCGGAGCTGGCTTGGCGGGGTCTTTGGAGGCTGTTTTCGGCATGGCCGAAACTTAGGGATTTTTGCGCGGATTGACAGCCTTACCTGTGTGGATTCTGTGCGTGCCGCACACCAATTCGATGAATTTGAGACCCGTCATCCTGAGGAGCCTGCGCAGCAGGCGTCTCGAAGGATCGACGGCCACGGACCGGGCCGTGCATCCTTCGAGACGCCGCTTCGCGGCTCCTCCAGCGACAAAGGCAAAGCCTTTGCGCGGGGATGACGGAAGTGGTACCGGAATCGTTACGCCTTGTCCCCCGTCGGCGAGAACAGGTAGCCGCCGCCGCGGATGGTGCGGATCACCGACGGCTTGGTCGGATCGAATTCGATCTTGCGTCGGATGCGCATGATGCGCAGGTCGACGGCGCGGTCGAAGGCTTCGGCGTCGCGCGCATTGGCGAGTTCCAAAAGCCGCTCGCGCGACAGCACGCGCTTCGGGTTGGCCGCGAACACCTTGAGCAGGCCGAATTCGGAAGCGGTCAGCGGATGCTCGTTGCCCTCGTCGTCGCGCAGCGCCTGGGCCTCGAGATCGAGCCATTTGGTTCCGAACCGCACCAATTGCTCCTTTTGGGCCTTGCTACCGGCCGGTTCCGGCGCGGCTGATTTCGCAGGCCCGCTCCGCCGCAGCACCGAGCGGATCCGCGCCATCAGCTCGCGCAATTCGCAGGGTTTTGCCACGTAATCGTCGGCGCCGATCTCGAGCCCGACCACCCGGTCGATCGGACTGGCAGTAGCTGTCAGCATAATGACGGGGACGTTGATCTTGCTCTTGAGGTCACGAATGATCGACAGCCCGTCTTCCTCGGGCATGTTGAGGTCGAGCACCACGAGATCGGGCGTGCTGCTCTCGATCTCCTTGCGCAGGCTCTTGCCGCCGTCGCACAGCGTCACGCCGAAGCCGTGCATCTTGAGGTAATCGCCGACCATCTCGCGGGCCGGCGCCTCGTCGTCGACGATGAAGATATGCGGGTTCTGGTTCATGTCTCTGTCGCCGGCAGTGTAACCGTAAAGGTCGACCCCTGTCCGGGGCCCGGGCTCTGCGCGGTCACATGGCCGCCATGCATGTCGATGATGCGCTTGACGATGGAGAGGCCGAGCCCGGTCGAGCTCTCGCCGGCGGTCGGCTTGGCCGACAGCCGCTGGAACCGGCCGAACAGCCGGCTGAGGTCCTCGGGGCTGAGGCCCGGCCCCTGATCGACGATTCGGATCACCGTGTCGTCACCCTCATGGTTGACCGAGACCGTGATCTTGCCGCCGATCGGCGAATATTTGATGGCGTTGCTGACCAGATTGTCGATCGCCTCGCGGATCCGGTCGGCGTCGCACATCGTGACGAAATGCTGCGGGCCCGAGACCGAGATGCTCTGCTGCTTGTTGATGGCCGAGGGCAGATTGGCCTCGGTGACCTCGGTGACGAGCGCTGCGACATCGACCGGCTCACGGCGGATGGTGATGTCGAAGGCGTCGGCCATCGCGTCCGAGATCAGGTGGTCGACCATCGAGGTCAGCCGCTTGGTGGCATCGCGGATGTGCTCGACCTGCGCGGTGACGTTCTCCTTCGGCGAGCCGGCGCCGATCAGTTCGGTCAGCATCTCGGTGCGGCCGAGGATCACGCCGAGCGGGTTCTTCAGGTCGTGGGCGACGGTGCCGAGGATCTCGTTCTTGAAGCCGTTGGCGCGCTGCAACCGCAGCCACTGCGCCGACAGCCGCCGGTTGGCCTGCATCAGCGCGCGGGTGCGCTGCGCGACGCGGTCCTCGAGCTGGGTGTTGGCCTCCTGCAGCTGCTGGTACAGGATCACATTGTCGAACGCGATCGAGAGCCGGCTCGAGAAGATCTCGACCAGCGCGCGGTCGGTGTCGGAGAGCTGGCGCTCGGCCTGCAGCAGCACCACCACCTCGCGGCCGCTGCCGGTGCGCGAATAGAGCACGCTGCGGTGGTCGGCGAACTCGTTCTTGCGGGCCTGGAACGCGGCTTCCACCATGTGCCGCAGATCGGGATCGAGCGCCTTCGACGAGGTGGTACCGATGAAGCGGCTGTAGCAGCCCGAGCAGGCCAGCACCGAGAAATCGCACGCGGCCGCGTTGCCGTCGTCGCGCAGCACCAGAATGCCGGCGCAATCGACATTGAGCAGCGAGGCAAGCTGGGTCAGCACGCCCTCGGCCAGCCGCTGCATCGACTTGAAGTCGTACAATGTCGAGGCGGCGTCGATGATGATCTCGAGCCCGCGTCGCGTCTGCACCATGCGCTCGAGCTGCTGGTAGCTGCGCAGCGCTGCGGTCAGCGAGGTGAACAGCTTGTCGGCGGTCAGCTCGGTCTTCGCCTTGTAGTCGTTGATGTCGTACTGCACGATGACGCGCCGTTCCGGCGCCTGGCCGGGCTGGCCGGTGCGCAGGATGATGCGGACGGTCTCGTTCTTGATCTCGTTGCGGATGTATTCGACGAGCTCGAGCCCGGCGACGTCGGTCTCCATGATGACGTCGAGCAGCACGGCGGCGATGTCGGGATTGTCCCGCATCAGCGTGCGGCCTTCGGCCGCGGAATAGGCCGAGAGGATCTCCAGCGTCGCGCCGTTCAGATTGTAGTCGCTGAGCGCGAAGCGGGTGCCTTCATGGACGGCATGGTCGTCGTCGATGACGGCGATCTTCCATTTGCGGGCCGACGAGTCCTCCGGGGGGCTCTCGGTATCGTCGATCAGTTGGAGGACATCGTCCTGTTCGGCCATTGACTGCTTCCGTCGGCTGCTGCGTCAGTGATCGTGGGCTCGCTCTTGGCAGCCCCCTTGGCGATCCTGGGCATGATAATGCGAAAAGTTGTGCCTTGTCCTACCCTTGACTCCAGCATCATGCGTCCGCCGAGCTGCTGGGTGACCAGGTTATAGACGATATGCAGGCCGAGGCCCGTACCACCTTCGTTGCGCCGCGTCGTAAAGAACGGGTCGAACGCCTGTCGCTGCACGTCCGGCGTCATGCCAGCCCCGTCGTCCGCGAAGATGATCTCGACATCATCAGCGCCGCGCCCGCGCGCCGAGATCGTGATGTTGCCGGAGCGGCCATCGGCAAACGCATGATTGACGGCGTTCAGGAAAAGATTGGTTAAGATCTGGCCATAAGCCCCGGGATAACCGTCGATCAGGAGGCCCTCGGGCACGTCGACGGACAGCGCGATCGCGGCCTTCTTCAGCACCGGGCGGAGGCTCGCCACGATCTGGTCGGTCGATTCGCTCAAGGCGAACTGGCGGCGCTCGGCATGCGAGCGGTCGACCGCGACCTGCTTGAACGACTGGATCAGCTCGCCGGCGCGCTGCAGGTTGGACACCAGTTGCTGCGATGCGTCACGCGAGGCGCGCACGAATTCGTCGAGCTTGGAGCGGCGCAGCGCCTCGGTCCGGAGCTCGCTCTCGAAGATCTCGCTGCGGCGGGCGAAGCTCGAGGCCACCGTCAGGCTGATGCCGATCGGGTTGTTGACCTCGTGGGCGACGCCGGCAACCAGGCCGCCGAGCGCGGCGAGGCGCTCGGCATCGATCAGGTTCTGCTGCGCGGTGTTGAGCTCGAACAGCGCGCTCTCGGCCTTCTCCTTGGCGGTGCGCAGCTCGTCCTCGGTCTTGCGCTTGGCGATGGCGTTTTCGCGGAATACTTCCACCGCGCGCGCCATGGCGCCGACCTCGTCCTTGGCCGAGGTGCCCTGCACCGGCCGGTCCAGATCGCCCGAGGTGATGGTGCGCATCGCCGCCATGATCTGTGCCAGCGGCAGCCGAATCGACAGCGCGATCATGACGCCGGCCGACATGATGACGCCGAGGAAGATCACGGCGATCGACAGCACCCGACGCGAGATCGACGCCAGCGTCCGGTCGAACGTCTCCTGCGCCTTCTGCTCGCGCTGGCGCATCTTCACCGAGAGATCGTCGATCGCGCCGATCGCGTCGGCCTGGCTGGCGTCGATCGAGTTGCGCAGCAATTCGGTGCGGTTGGTGAGCTGATCGCTGAGCTTGCCGAGCCCGTCGCGCAGCTCGGCGGTTTTGACCTTGAGCCGCGCCAGCGCCATGCGCTGCAAATCGTTCTCGGCCAGGTCGGTCATGACGGGGATCGTCCGCTCGATCGTATCGATGTTGCGGCGGGCTTCCTCGGCCGACGAGGAGGCAAGCGAGAGGTAGTAGGCGTTGGCGGCGACCAGGAGCGAGGTGAAGGCTTCGCGCGATTTGCCCAGCGCGGGCCAGATCAGCGCGTCGCGATGGCCGGTGGCGCCCTCGATGATCGAATACAGCCCGGCCATGTCCTTGGTCGGCGACAGCACCTGCTCGTCATAGGTCTTGGCGATCTGGGTCTGCACGGTGCGCAATTCGCCGAAGCCGTCGAGGAAGCGGCTGGTGACGCGCTCCAGCTGCTCGACCGAGCCCGACAGCATCGGGTCGGTCGAGGCCCGGTTGGTCAGGGTGCCGAGCACGGCCTCGCGCAGCAGCAGGATTTCCGCGAACAGGTCCGGGCTCGGCTGGTTGATGTAGCGGTGGATCAGGTTCTGCAGCCGGCTGGTCTCGCTTTCCAGCTTGGCCAGGACCTTGTCGGATTCCCGCACTTGGCGGACATCCTCCCAGGCCGAGCCGAGCACCTTGGAGCCGTTCCAGATCAGCACCGCCAGCACGATCACGACCGCGGAGTTGAGCAGCGCGATCGACAGGATGCGCCAGCGGATCGGCACCGCACGCAGCAACTGGACGATGCGGAAGCGGCCCTGCGGCCCGAAGGCCGCCCGCCGTCGCATCGTCCCGTCCTGCTCTGGTGCGGCCAAGATCCGGTTACTCCAGGTTGCGGATGCGTTCGATCAGCGCCGCCATCGCCGGATCGCGTTCCGCCTTGGCATAGACGCCGGCCATCGCCGCCTCGAACGGCTTGCGGTCGAAGTCGGTCACGACCTTGACGCCGGCCTGCTCGGCCTGCTTGCGCGAGCGGTCCTCGAGCTCCCGCCACTTCTCACGCATGTAGAGGCTGGAGCGCTGTGCGGCCTCGCGGAAGATGGTCTGCTCATCCGGCGTGAGGCTGGCCCAGGCCTTTTGCGACATCACCAGCACTTCGGGGCTCACGGTATGTTGGGTCAGGGTGTAGTAGCCGGCGTATTTGTAGTGACCGGTGGTGACGAAAGACGGCCAGTTATTCTCCGCGCCGTCAATCAGCCGGTTGGCCAGCCCGGTCAGCACCTGGCCGTAGGGCATCTCGACCGGCTCAGCGCCGAGCGCGCGGATCATGGCCGACATCTGCGCCGATTGCTGCACGCGCAGCCGCAACCCCCTGAGGTCGTCGAGCGAACGCACCGCGCGCACGCTGTTGTAGATCGAGCGGGCACCGGAATCGTAGAAGGTCAGTCCGACAAAGCCGTGGGCCTCGAAACTGTTCAGGATCTCGCTGCCGATCGGTCCGTCCAGCACATGTTGCAGGTGCTCCAGCGATCGAAACAGGAACGGCATCGCCAGCACGTTGACCTGCGGCACCATGGTTCCGATCAGCGCGACATTGGTCCGGTTCAGATCGATCGCGCCGGCCCGGGTCTGCTCCAGCGTCTCCTTTTCCTCGCCGAGCTGGCGGGAATGGAACACCACGATGCGGTGTTTGCCTCCGGTGCGCTCGGTGATCAGGCGATCCATGTAATTCAGCGCCTGGACGGTGGGGTAGTCCTCGTTCTGGGTATCGGCGGTGCGGAATTCGCGCGCCAAAGCACTCGCCGAGACCGCTGTGCACCACAGCGCGACGGCAAGCGTGACGATCCGCGAAAGGCCGGCGCGGCGGTACACAGGCTACAATTCCCCTTGTGATGTATGTCCAGGGCGGGAGCAAAAGGTTCAACGCTTTTTTAGCAGAACGGCGCTGCTTCGCCCATCGGCCAAAACGTTAATTCGGCCATGCAACCTGCGGTGTCGGTTGAATCTGCGGTTGTGCCGCCTTATTGAGGGCATGTCGGCACCCGGGAATAGCGCGTCGTGACGTTCACCTTGAAGCTCGCCTGCAGGCTCCTGCATCTCGTCGCCGCAGCCTGTCTGCTGATCGCGCCCGCGCGCGCGGCGACCGAGATCATGTGGTGGCACGCGATGTCGGGCGAGCTCGGCAAGCAGCTCGAGAAGCTCGCTGCCGACTTCAACGCCGCCCAATCCGACTACCGGATCGTGCCCGCCTACAAGGGCAACTATACCGAGACCGTCACCGCGGCGATCTTCGCCTTCCGCTCGCGCAGCCAGCCGGCGATCGTCCAGGTCAACGAGATTGCCACCGCAACCATGATGGCGGCGCGCGGCGCGATCTATCCGGTGTTCGAATTGATGCGCGACCAGTCGGAGGCTTTCAACCCGCAGGCCTATCTGCCGGCGGTGGCCGGCTACTATGCCGATGTCGACGGCAACATGCTGTCGTTCCCGTTCAACGCCTCGACGCCGATCCTCTACTACAACAAGGATATGTTCCGCTCCGCCGGGCTCGATCCGAGTGTGCCGCCGAAGACCTGGCCCGAGCTCGGCACGATGGCGAAACGGCTGCGCGCGGCCGGCGCGATGTGCGGTTTCACCACCTCATGGCCATCCTGGATCAATGTCGAGAATTTTTCCGCCTTCCACAATCTGCCGATCGCGACCAGGGCCAACGGCTTTGCCGGGCTCGACGCGCAGCTGGTCTTCAACAACCCGATCGTGATGCGTCATATCGCGCAGCTCGCGCAATGGCAGGCCGACAAGTCGTTCGACTACAGCGGCCGCGGCCAGGCGGCCGAGCCGCGCTTCCAGAAGGGCGAGTGCGGCATCTTCATCGGCTCGTCGGGCACCCGCGCCGACATCAAGGCCAATTCGAAATTCGAGGTCGGCTACGGCATGATGCCGTACGATCCCGACGTGCAGGGCGCGCCGCAGAACTCGATCATCGGCGGCGCCACGCTGTGGGTGCTGCGCGACCGGCCGCGCGCCGAATATGCCGGGGTGGCGAAATTCTTCGCCTATCTGTCGCGGCCGGAGGTGCAGGCCGCCTGGCACCAGAACACCGGCTATCTGCCGATCACCCGCGCCGCGTTCGATCTCAGCCGCACGCAGGGCTTCTACGATCGCAATCCCGGCGCCTCGATCTCGATCGAGGAGGTCACGCTGAAGCCGCCGACCGATAAGTCCAGGGGCGTCCGCCTCGGCTCCTTCGTCCTGGTCCGCGACGTGATCGAGGAGGAGCTCGAGCAGGTGTTTTCAGGCAAGCGCTCGGCGCAGGCCGCGATGGACAACGCCGTCGAGCGCGGCAACCGCCTGCTGCGCCAGTTCGAGCGCGCCAATCCGGATAGGTGAGGGCCCGTCTGGTCTGCTCAACTGCTTCTCCGTCATCCCCGCGCAATGGCTACGCCATTGTCGCTGGAGGAGCCGCGAAGCGGCGTCTCGAAGGATCGACGGCCACCAGCGGGGCCGATTCATCCTTCGAGACGCGCTACGCGCTCCTCAGGATGACGGGGATAAATCATTGAACAACACTTGTAGCTCGGATTGCGCTGCGCTTCATCCGGGCTACATTGATCGCGAAAATGCACCTTCCACTCCTCACCGACTACGACGCCTATCGCGCCTGGCGCGGCGACAGCTCGCGCTGGCTGGCGGTCGCGCGCGAGATCGCCGATCACCACGGGCTGTCCTGGGGCACCCCGCATGTGTTCGCGACCGGCACCAATCTCGTCGTCGGGCTTGGCGGCGAGCTGATCCTAAAACTGTTCCCGCCGTTCCTGCGTCCGCAATTCGTCTCCGAACGCGGCGCGCTGGCGGAGCTGCGCGGGCGGCTCGGCATTCCGATTCCCGATCTCATCGCGGAGGGCGAGCGCGACGGCTGGCCGTATCTCGTCATCACGCAGCTCGCCGGCACCGTCGGTTCAGAGATCTGGCCGGCGCTGTCGGAAGCCGAGCGGGAGCGCGTGCTGGCCGAGATCGGCGCCGTGATCGCCGAGGTGCAGCGCGTGCCGCCGGGCAACCTGCTGGCGCTCGGGCAGCCTTGGGAGGCCTTCCTGCGCACCCAGATCGCGCAGTGCAGGGCGCGACATGAACGGCTCGGCCTGCCGGCAAAATTCCTCGCCTCGCTCGACGATCTCCTGCGCGACGCCACTGAGCTGATCCCGATGCACGCGCCGCCGGTGATCCTGACCGGCGAGTACATTCCGGAGAATTTCCTGCTCGACCGCCGAGCCGACGGCTGGCACCTCGCCGGCCTGTTCGACTTCGGCGATGTCCGGACCGGATGGGGAGAGTATGATCTGCTCGGTCCCAGCGCCTTCATGGCCGCCGGGCATCCGCGACGGGTGCAGAGCCTGTTCAACGGCTTCGGCATCCCGCAAGCTGAGGTGAATTTCATGCTGAAGCGGCGGCTGATGGCGCTGATGATGCTGCACACGGCCAGCGATCCGCTCCGCCACATCTGCATCGCGGGCTGGCCGGACCGGGTCGATAACTTCGTTCAGTTGCAGGAGCTGATCTGGCCGGCCTAGCTGTCGGCGAAGTCGATCGTCGGCCAGAAAGCGAGCAGGCCTCATGCATTGCTCGTTTATTGAGCAGCAAGCCGTCCTTTGTATGCAATGGCGGGCACGTCGGCGGCTCCCGGTCAGGATACCTATAACGACTTCTTCTGTCTCTCCAGTGTATTAGCACCTCATAAGCTTTCATTAAGGGTTGGCACAATCCTTGCGAACCAAGTTCCAAGGCCCGTTCCCCGGGGCGTTGGAGCATCACATGAAGCGTCGCGATTTCCTCAAATCGGTGTCGGGACTGGCAGCGGGGGCGCTGGCGCCGACCGCGCCCGCGATCTGGTCGCCGGCCAAGGCCGACGCGCGCTCCGAGACGCTGCTGATCGTCTCCGAGGGCGGTCCCAACAATCTCGATATCCACGGCGTCGGCACCAACGTGCCCGGCTATGAGGTGTCGTGGAATTGCTACGACCGGCTGATCAGCCACGAGATGAAGAGCGGTCCGGGCGGCGTGCCCTATTACGACCGCGACAAGTTCAAGGGTGAGCTCGCCGAGGACTTCAACATCGGCGACATGTCGGTCACCTTCAAGCTGCGCAAGAACGCCAAATTCCACGACGGCGCGCCGGTGACGGCGAAGGATGTCAAATGGTCGCTCGATCGTGCCGTCTCTGTCGGCGGCTTTCCGGCCTTCCAGATGAGCGCGGGCTCGCTGACCAAGCCCGAGCAGTTCGTCATCGTCGATGACTATACGGTGCGCGTCGACTTCCTCAAGAAGGACAGGCTGACGATCCCCGACCTCGCGGTCATCGTGCCCTGTGTCGTCAACTCCGAACTCGTCAAGAAGAACGCCAGCGAGAAGGATCCCTGGGGTCTCGAATTCACCAAGCAACAGACCGCGGGCTCCGGCGCCTACAAGGTGACCAAATGGACCGCCGGCACCGAAGTCGTCATGGAGCGCAACGACGAGTGGGTCTCGGGTCCGCTGCCGAAGCTTAAGCGCGTGATCTGGCGCATGGTGCCGCAGGCGGGCAATCGCCGTGCGCTGCTCGAGCGCGGCGATGCCGATATCTCCTACGAGCTGCCGTTCAAGGACTTTCAGGAGATGAAGGCCAACGGCAAGCTCAACGTGGTCTCGCTGCCGTTCTCCAACGGCATCCAGTATATCGGCATGAACGTCACCAAGCCGCCGTTCGACAATCCCAAGGTGCGGCAGGCGATGGCCTACGCGATGCCGTACCAGAAGATCATGGATGCGGTGCTGTTCGGTCTCGGCAACCCGATGTTCGGCGCACCGAAGGACAGACCGACCGAGGTCGCGTGGCCGCAGCCGACCAAATACAACACCGACATGGAGAAGGCCAAGGCGCTGCTCGCTGAAGCCGGCTACGCCAATGGCTTCGAGACCACGATCTCGTTCGACCTGAATTTCGCCGGCGTGAACGAGCCGCTCTGCGTGCTGGTGCAGGAGAGCCTGGCGCAGCTCGGCATCAAGGCCACCATCAACAAGGTGCCCGGCGCCAACTGGCGCACCGAATTGAACAAGAAGGAAATGCCGCTGTTCACCAACGTGTTCTCGGGCTGGCTCGATTACCCCGAGTACTTCTTCTACTGGTGCTATCACGGCAACAATTCCGTCTTCAACACCATGAGCTACAAGTCGCCGGAGATGGACAAGCTGATCGACGGCGCGCGCATCGCTGCCGCCAACGGCGACACCGCGGCCTACGACGCCGACGTCAAGGGCTTCGTCGATCTCGCCTTCACCGACATCCCGCGCATCCCGCTCTATCAGCCCTTCGTCAACGTCGCGATGCAGAAGAACATCTCCGGCTACGAGTACTGGTTCCACCGCCGCCTCGACTACCGCGCGATGGCGAAGGGGTGAGGGATCATGTCGATGGTCTTGCACGCATCGGCATATGGCGTTCGTTTCCGTGAGGTGAGCACGCCTCTCAGGCTCCCTCCCCCCTTGCGGGGGAGGGTGGGGAGAGGGGTGCGCCGCGAACGCGGTAGGACGACGTCAGGCGAGATGGTGCCCAATCCTTCGCTGCCTCGCGCGCGGATCAGCACGGCGCTGCATCTCGCATCGGAGCAAGCGGCACCCCTCTCCCCAACCCTCCCCCGCAAGGGGGGAGGGAGCCCATCCAGTCCCGTTGTGGCTTTGCCGTTGCGAAGGGGCGTCGTGATGCGCTCCGTCCACGAAGCTCTGGCAGATACGGTTTCCCGTGAGGTGAGCACGCCTCTCAGGCTCCCTCCCCCCTTGCGGGGGAGGGTGGGGAGAGGGGTGCGCCGCGAACTCGCAAGCACGACGCCGGGCGAGATCGCGCCAAACCATTCGCGGCCTCACGCGCGGATCAGCGCGGCGCTGCATCTCGCATCGGAGCAAGCGGCACCCCTCTCCCCAACCCTCCCCCGCAAGGGGGGAGGGAGCCCATCCAGTCCCGTTGTGGCTTTGCATGATGTCGTGTCGGCTCTTCACCCACGTGAGGTGCGCACTGCTCTCTCATTCCCTCCCCCCTTGCGGGGGAGGGGCAGGGAGAGGGGTAAGCCCAGACGGCGGTGCGTGTGGTGTGATTGGATCGGGAGCGCGCCATGCTGTCGCTGATCGGCAAGCGGCTGCTGTTCGCGATCCCGTCGCTGATCGGGGTCGTGATCGTGACGTTCCTGCTGACGCGTGCGCTGCCGGGCGATCCGGCGGCGTATTTTGCAGGGCCTGCGGCAACCAAGGAGGCGGTCGAGCAGATCAGGAAGAAGCTCGGCTTCGACAAGCCGCTGATCGAGCAGTTCGTCCGCTACACCAATGATCTCGCCCATGGCGATCTCGGCACCTCGCTGACCACGGGCCAGCCGGTCGCGGCCGAATTGCGCAACCGTCTGCCCGCATCGGCCGAGCTCACGCTGCTCGGCCTCGTCGTCTCGATCGTGATCGCGATTCCGCTCGGCGTGCTGGCGGCGACGCGGCCGGGCTCCTGGATCGACCATCTCTGCCGCGTCACCACCACGGCCGGCGTCTCGCTGCCGGTGTTCTTCACCGGGCTGGTGCTGGTTTATTTGTTCTATTTCCGGCTCGGCTGGGCGCCGGCGCCGCTCGGCCGGCTCGACGTGTTCTACAGCGCGCCGCCGACCGTCACCGGCTTCTACCTGATCGACACGCTGATCGCGCGCGACTTCGAGGCGTTTCGTTCTGCGTTTAGCCAGTTGATCCTGCCGGCGGTGACGCTTGCGATCTTCTCGCTGGCGCCGATCGCGCGCATGACGCGGGCCTCGATGCTGGCAGTGCTGGCGTCGGATTTCGTCCGCACCGCGCGCGCCAGCGGGCTGTCGCCCGGCAAGGTGATCGTCACCTACGCGTTCCGCAATGCGATGCTGCCGGTCATCACCACGCTCAGCATGGTGTTCTCGTTCCTGCTCGGGGCCAACGTGCTGGTGGAGAAGGTGTTCGCCTGGCCCGGCATCGGCTCCTACGCGGTCGAGGCGCTGATCGCATCCGACTTCGCGCCCGTGCAGGGCTTTGTGCTGACCATGGCGGTCATGTACGTGCTGCTGAATCTCCTGATCGACATCCTCTATGGCGTGATCGATCCCCGCGTCAGGCTGGAGGGATAGAGCATGAGCACCGTTGCACCGACCGTCGAACCCGCAGGTCCCGCCCGCACGTCCGGACTCGCCGCGGTGCTGGAGCAGACCCGCTACGTGCTGAGCGAGAACAAGGTCACGGGCTTTGCCTTCGCGCTGCTGATCCTGATCATGTTCGCCGCGCTGTTCGGCCCCTACGTCGTGCCCTACGACCCGCTCGCCTCCGACACCGCGGCGGCATTGAAGCCGCCGTCGGCCGCGCACTGGTTCGGCACCGATCAGCTCGGCCGCGACATCTTCAGCCGCGTCATCGTGGCGACACGGCTCGACACCTTCATCGCGGTCGCCTCCGTCGTGCTGGTGTTCCTGATGGGCGGGCTCGCCGGCATCGCCGCCGGCTATTTCGGCGGCTGGACCGACCGCATCGTCGGCCGCATCGCCGACACCATCATGGCGTTTCCGCTGTTCGTGCTGGCGATGGGCATCGTCGCCGCGCTCGGCAACACCGTGCAGAACATCATCATCGCGACCGCGATCGTGAACTTCCCGCTCTACGCCCGCGTCGCGCGCGCCGAAGCCAATGTCCGCCGCAACGCCGGCTTCGTGCAGGCGGCGCGGCTGTCCGGCAATGGCGAATACCGCATCCTGCTCGGGCACATCCTGCCCAACATCATGCCGATCATGATCGTGCAGATGTCGCTGACCATGGGCTACGCGATCCTCAACGCCGCGGGCCTGTCCTTCATCGGGCTCGGCGTCCGGCCGCCGACCGCGGAATGGGGCATCATGGTCGCCGAGGGCGCCGGCTTCATGGTCTCGGGCGAATGGTGGATCGCCCTATTCCCCGGCCTTGCGCTGATGATCGCGGTGTTCTGCTTCAACCTGCTCGGCGACGGCCTGCGCGACATCGTCGACCCGCAGCGGAGGACGTGATGACGGTCTCGTCACGGTGTCCTATTACCTCGCCGCTCCTTTGCATGGGGTTGTTCTGCAGGCTTTTGGCTCGCACCTCGCATGAGGGACGAACATGACCGCCCAGCCATTGCTCGACGTCCAGGACCTCACCGTCGAGTTCACCACCCGCCGCGGCATCGTCAAGGCGGTGCAGCACGTCAACATCTCCGTGGCCAAGGGCGAGACCGTCGGCATCGTCGGCGAGTCCGGCTCCGGCAAGTCGGTGACGTCATACGCGGTGATGCGGATCCTCGACCGCGCCGGCCGCATCGCCGACGGCTCCGTGATGTTCTCCGGCATCGACGTCAAGGCGGCGAGCGAAAGCCAGATGCGCGATCTGCGCGGCCGCGAAGTCTCGATGATCTTCCAGAATCCGCGCGCAGCGCTCAATCCGATCCGCAAGGTCGGGCACCAGATCGAGGACGTGCTGCGCCAGCACGTGCAGCAGGCACAGGTCACCGATCGCGGCGAGACCGCGATCGAGGCGCTGGAGCAGGTCAAGATCGCGCGGCCGCGCGAGCGCTATCACGCCTACCCGTTCGAACTGTCCGGCGGCATGTGCCAGCGCGTCGTCATCGCGCTGGCGCTGGCCTGCAACCCGCAGCTCCTGATCGCGGACGAGCCGACCACCGGCCTCGACGTCACCACCCAGAAGGCGGTGATGGATTTGATCGTCGAGCTGACGAAGCGCCGCGCGATGTCGACCATCCTGATCACGCATGACCTCGGCCTTGCAGCGGCCTATTGCGACCGCGTCGTGGTGATGGAGAAGGGCCGCGTGGTCGAGACCGCGAAATCGGCCGACATCTTCGCCGCGCCCCAGCACGACTACACAAGGAAGCTGATGCGCGCGACGCCGCGGCTCGGGGTGTCATTGCGCGATCTGCTGCCGGAGGACGCCGAGGCGCCCGCAGATACCGCGACTGCGGCCGAGCCCACGCCGGTGGAACGCGAGCAACCACTTCTATCCGTCGAGAAGCTCGTCAAGGAATATCCCCGTCAGGGCGCCGGCTCGATGCTGACAAAGCTGTTCGGCCGCAAGCCGCCGGTCGAGGAGGACATCTTCCGCGCCGTCGACGGCATCAGCTTCTCGATCGACCACGGCGAGAGCGTCGGGCTGGTCGGCGAATCCGGCTGCGGCAAGTCCACGACGTCAATGATGGTGATGCGCCTCCTCGACCAGACCTCCGGTCGCATCGTGTTCGACGGCGAGGACATTGGCGGCATCCTGCCGCAGTCCTTCGCGCGGCTGCCGCGGCGCAGCCAGATCCAGATGGTGTTCCAGGACCCGACCGACAGCCTCAACCCGCGCTTCACCGCGGCGCGCGCGATCGCCGACCCGATCATGCAGCTCGGCGACATCAAGGGGCGTGACGCGCTGCGTGACCGCTGCGAGGAGCTGGCGCGGCTGGTCGGCTTGCCGGTCAATCTGTTGGATCGCTTTCCGCACCAGCTGTCCGGCGGCCAGAAGGCCCGCGTCGGCATCGCGCGCGCGATCGCGCTGCACCCGAAGCTCGTGATCCTCGACGAGCCGACCGCGGCGCTGGACGTCTCGGTGCAGGCCGTGGTGCTCAATCTGCTGCAGGACCTCAAG
Organism: Bradyrhizobium sp. USDA 4454; assembly: GCF_054822705.1. NCBI lineage: Bacteria > Pseudomonadati > Pseudomonadota > Alphaproteobacteria > Hyphomicrobiales > Nitrobacteraceae > Bradyrhizobium > Bradyrhizobium sp. USDA 4454. Next base: position 7,690,861 of record NZ_JBTRCN010000001.1, on the reverse strand, counting down.
CAGTCGATGGGCATGAGTTATCTGTTCGTGTCGCACGACCTCAACGTGGTCCGCCTGCTGTGTGATCGCGTCATCGTGATGCGCGCCGGCCGCATCGTCGAGCAGGGCACGTCCGAACACGTCTTGGGCAATCCGCAGGATGCCTATACAAGGGAGCTGCTGACGGCGATCCCGCATCCGCCGTTGCCGGTTGCCTGAGAAACTCATTGGAAGCGAAATGGCCGATCATCTCGACGACTACATGAATGCCGTTGCCCGCGCGATGGGGCTGCCGCTGGAGGACGCCTGGCGGCCGGCGGTGCGCGCCAATCTCGAGGTCTCGCTGCGGCTGGCGAAGCTGGTCGATGACTTCCCGCTGCCGGATGACATCGTCTCCGCCGCCGTCTATTCGACCTGAGATCGCGATGTCCGAAACTCCAGCTTCCCTGTCGGCCGCCGAAATCGCGCAGGCCGTCTCAAACCGCAAGCTCACGGCCCTCGCCGCGACCGAGGCTGCGCTCGCGCGCATCACGGCGCACGACACGGTGCTCAACTCCTTCACCGACGTCACGGCCGAGCGCGCCCGCGCCAGGGCCAAGGCGATCGATGCCGCGATCGCGGCGGGCCAACCGGTCGGCCCGCTCGCCGGCGTGCCCTTTGCGGTGAAGAACCTGTTCGACGTCGAGGGCCTCTCGACCCGCGCCGGCTCCAAGATCAACCGTGACCTGCCGCCGTCGCCGCGCGATGCCACGCTGATCGAGCGGATGGAGGCGGCCGGCGCCGTGCTGGTCGGCGCGCTCAACATGGGCGAATACGCCTACGACTTCACCGGCGAGAACGTGCATGACGGCCCGTCTCGCAATCCGCACGATCCGACGCGGATGACCGGCGGCTCCTCGGGCGGCTCGGGCAGCGCCGTCGGCGGCGCGCTGGTGCCGATCGCGCTCGGCTCCGACACCAACGGCTCGATCCGGGTGCCGTCGTCGTTCTGCGGCATCTTTGGCCTGAAGCCGACCTATGGAAGGCTGTCGCGCGCGCGCTCCTATCCGTTCGTGGCGAGCCTCGATCACCTCGGTCCGCTGGCGCGCAATGTGAAGGATCTCGCGCTGGCCTATGACGCGATGCAGGGACCCGACGCCGACGATCCGGCCTGCATCGTGCAGTCGGTCGAGCCGACCGTGCCGCTGCTGGCCAATGATGTCCGCGGGCTGCGGGTCGCGATCGCGGGCGGCTATTTCCAGCAGAACGTGTTTCCGGAGGCGGTCGAAGCGGTCGCGCGCGTCGCCAAGGCGCTCGGCGCCACGCGGACTGTCGAGTTGCCGGAAGCCGCGCGCGCCCGCGCCGCGGCCTACATCATCACCACGACCGAGGGCGCCGCGCTGCATCTGGACCGGCTGCGCAAGCGTCCGAATGATTTCGATCCGGCGGTGCGCGACCGCTTCATCGCGGGCGCGATGGTGCCGGCGGTCTATGTCGACAGGGCGCAGAAATTCCGCCGCTGGTTCCGCGCCAGGATGCTGGAACTGTTCCGGTCGGTCGACGTGATCCTGGCGCCGGCGACGCCATGCACCGCGCCGAAGCTCGGGCAGGTCAATTTCACGCTCGACGGTGTCGAGCTTCCAGTGCGCGCCAATATCGGCATCCATACCCAGCCGATCTCCTTCATCGGCCTGCCCGTCGTAGCCGTGCCGGTGCCGCTGGAACCGCTGCCGATCGGCGTGCAGATCATCGCCCCGCCCTGGCGCGAGGACATCGCGTTGCGGGTCGCCTATGCTCTGGAACAGATCGGTGTCGCCGCGGCTCCGGCGCCGAGGGGGCTCTAATTATGGATGTCGATCTTCCCGACGTGGTCGCCGAGGTGACGGCGCAGTTCCAGCGCTACGAGGCGGCGCTGGTGTCGAACGATGTTGCCGTGCTCGACGAGCTGTTCCGCAACGACAGCCGCACGCTGCGCTACGGCATCGGCGAGAACCTCTATGGCTACGCCGAGATCACGGCGTTTCGGGCCGGGCGCTCGCCGGTCGGCCTGATGCGCAGGATCGACCGTACCGTGATCACGGCCTATGGCCGCGACACCGCGATCGCTTCGACGCTGTTCTACCGGGACAGCGCTCCGGGTAGGGTAGGGCGGCAGATGCAGACGTGGATTCGCTTCCCCGAGGGCTGGAGAATCGTTGCGGCCCATGTCAGCGTCATCGACGAGCCCAAAGGCGTTTGAACACGAGCGCTTGAACCATGAGCCTGGACGATCTTCCGACCCGCGCGCCGCAGCCGGCCGAGGCCGAGCCGCTGGTGCCGCGCGTCGATCGCCCGTCGTCGCTGGCCGACAAGATCACCCGCGCCGAGGAGTTGCGCCTGCAACTCGCCGACGAGATCGTGCGCGGCACGCTGCCGCCCGGCGCCGCTCTCGACGAGACCGACCTTGCGCGCCGGTTCAACGTGTCGCGCACCCCGGTGCGCGAGGCGCTGCGGCAGCTTGCCGCCAGCGGCCTGATCGATGCCCGCGCGCATCGTGGCGCGGTGGTGGCGCGGCCCTCGCTCGAGCGGCTTACCGGCATGTTCGAGGCGATGGCCGAGCTGGAAGCGATCTGCGCCGGCCTTGCCGCCGAGCGGATGACGCCGGCCGAGCGTCACGCGCTGGAGGCGGTCCATGAGGAGCTCAGGGTATTGAGCTACACCGGCAATCCCGAGCGCTTCCACGAGGTCAATGAGCGCTTTCACAACGTGATCTATGCCGGCTCGCAGAACGCCTATATCGCCGAGATCACCCTGGCGACGCGGGTGCGGGTGCAGCCGTTCCGTCGCGCCCAGTTCCGCAACCTTGGGCGCCTTGCAAAGTCCCATGCCGAGCACGACCGCGTCGTCGTCGCCATCCTGCGCGGCGACAAGCAAGGCGCCGCGGCCGCGATGCGCGCCCATATCGAGCAGGTGCGCGGGGAATACGAGACCTACGCGGTGTCGGTGTAGACAGCTCCCGTCATTCCGGGGCACGCGAAGCGTGAGCCCGGAATCCATCACTCTGCATATGACGTAGATGATTTGGTCGCGGGGCGCTTCCAGCAACCGTCACCGCGGCCCGATGGATTCCGGGCTCGCGCTGCGCGCGCCCCGGAATGACGAAGGCTGCTACACCTTCGCCCGCTCCGCCATGAACGCGCGCCAGCCGCCATAGGCCGAGATATCCGTCGCGCCGGTGATCGCGGCGGGCTCGACGATGAAGCCTTTGGCCTCGCGCCCGTCGGCGAGCCGGATGGTGCCGATCGACAACGGCGGCGGGATCGCGGCGACGAATGTGCCGAACGCAGCCGGCGACATCGCCCACAGCTCGAGCTTGATCGCATGGCCAGCACCGGCCTCGACGCGCAGCATGCCGGGCTTCGGCGGCGTGGTGTCGAGCGCGTAGAGCTTGTAGTCCGCCGCGGTGACGGTCTCTTCCAGCAGGCGCGCATCGAGCGTCGTCAATTCGTGGTTCAGCGCCATGCCGGACAGATGCGCACCGACCACCGCGATCGTGATCTCGCCGGCCCCGGCTTGCGCCGGCACTGCAGCGAGCGGCGGCTGCGGCAGCGCCTTGGCGCCGATAGCAAGCTTGGTGTCGGCGTGGAACACGCGGCCGATGCCGGCGAGCGCGGCGTCGCGGCCGGCAGGCGCCAGCAGCGTGATGCCGAACGGTGCGCCATCGGTCCGCATCGCCGCCGGCAGCGCCAGGCCGCAGAGATCGAGCAAATTGACGAAATTGGTGTAGGTGCCGAGCCGAGAGTTCAGCTCGATCGGATTGGCCAGCACCTGCTCGGTGGAATACACCGTCGGGGCGGTGGGCAGCACGATGGCGTCACACTGCGCGAAGGTGCGCGCGGCGACGCGGCGCAACGCCTGCAGACGATACAGCGCGGAGAACGTGTCGGGCCGCGGTGAGCCGCGCGCCGCCGATCGTGATCTCGCGTGTCACCGGATGGATCGCATCCGGCGCCGACGCCAGCAGGTCGCGGATCACGAGGTAGCGCTCGGCAACCCAGGGGCCCTCGTAGAGCAGCCGCGCGGTCTCGTAGAACGGCTCGAGATCGAATTCGACCAGTTCGGCGCCGAGCGCCTGCCAGCGCTTTAGCGCCTCGCCATAGGCGGTCTCCGCTTTGCGGTCGCCGAAGAAGATCAGCTGGCCGCTCCTGGGAATGCCGAGCTTCAGCTTCGTCGGGAATGTCGCGAGCGGCGCCAGCGGCCGGTCGCGCGAATACGGATCGGTATCGTCCGGCCCGGCCATAACCGCGAGCGCGGCCAGCGCATCGTCGACGGTGAGCGAGAATACCGAGATGCAGTCGAGCGTGCGGCAGGCCGGCACCAGCCCCGCGTTCGAGATCAACCCGAGGCTCGGCTTGAGGCCGACGATGTTGTTGAGCATCGCCGGCACCCGGCCGCTGCCGGCGGTGTCGGTGCCGAGCGACAGCGGTACCAGGCCCGCGGAGACTGCGACCGCCGAGCCTGAGCTCGATCCCCCCGGCACCAGATCGGCGCGCACCGGATTTTTGGGAATGCCGTAGGGCGAGCGCACGCCGACCAGGCCGGTCGCGAACTGGTCGAGATTGGTCTTGCCGATGATGATCGCGCCGGCCGCGCGCAGTCTCGCGACCGCGGTGGAATCCTTCGACGGCGTGTAGGCGAACGCCGGGCAGGCGGCGGTGGTCGGCAATCCCGCGACGTCGATATTGTCCTTCACGGCGACCGGTACGCCATAAAGCGGCAGCGTCGGGTCCGTGAGGCGCGCGGCTTCGGCGAGTGCGTCCTGCTCGTCGCGCAGGCTGATGAAGATGGCGGGGTCGTTGTGGTCGCGGATGCGCTGGTAGCTGCGCGCCACGGTTTGCGCCGGCGTCATGGTCCCGGCGCGGTGTGCGGCAACGATCGCGGCGACAGTTTCAGTCACGTGGTTGACCTCGTCTCTGGTGCGGCACCGCCGCGAGGGAATTGCAGCCTGATCGAAGCAAGCCATGTGCCATTGTGTACAATTCGTCCGTGCCGCTGAGCGACGAATTATCACATAATATCAGCCGCTTGAAATGCTCGCTGGGAGCCGGAGTAAGCCACGCTTGAGAATGTATGTGCCTAATCTTCAGGCAGGTGTGACCAGGCCAAAACCCAGTCGCAAGATCAGGTGAAGCAGGCGAGGATCTGCAGCAGCCGCTCGCGATTGTCCTTGCCGATCTTCTCGGCCACATGCCGCTCATGCTCGGCGGCGAGGCGCTTGAATTGCGCCAGCGCGGTCTTGCCGCGCGCGGTCAGGTGCAGCGCGTGGGAGCGGCGGTCAGTGGCGGACGGGATGCGGCTGACGAAGTCGCGCTCCTCCAGGCTGTCGAGCAGATGCACCAGCCGCGCGCGCTCGATCCCGAGTCGCTTGGCGACCGCCATCTGGCTCAGGCCCGGATTGGCCCCGATCACGGTCATGACCGAATATTGGGTCGGGCGGATATCGACGGTCGCCAGCGTCTTGATGAAGTCCTGGAAGATCCAGAGCTGGAAGCGCCGCACAGCATAGCCGGCGTGGCCGACCAGCGCGTCGAGGCCGATGTCATCGCCGGCGTCGCCGGCATGCGCCCCGCCATTGGTCGCCCGTGCGCGGAGGCGGCGGATTTCCGCTGCCGTTGCTGCCGTCTTGCGCGATGTCTTTTGCTGGCTTGCCATGACCCCGCGAGGCTAGCGCGCCTGAGGTGGGAGGGAAAGATTGTTGTTGACGACAACAATTGATCTCCGCAACATTATCGCCAACAGCCCGGCCGGGTTTGCGTCGCCACACCATGTTGCAGCGCGATCCCGCAAAACGCGGGTGGGAGGAAACCATGACGATCGCCACCGCCAGCGGTGACAATCCGAACGGCCTGTTCGCGACGCCCGCGATCGTTGCCGTCAGACGCGACGACGGCAGCATCCTGGTTCGATCCACCACGCCGCTGCAAGACGGCGCCCGCTGCGTCGGTGACTGGCTGGAGCACTGGGCGCGGCAAGCGCCGGATCGCATCTTCCTCGGCGAGCGCGCCAGCACCGAGGCGCCCTGGAGCACCGTCAGCTATCGCGAGGCGCTCGGCATCGTGCGGCGCGCCGCGTCGTGGGTCCTGGCGCAGGGGCTGAGCGCCGAGCGACCGCTCGTCATCCTCTCCGACAACGGCATCGACCACGCGCTGTTCGCGCTCGCCGCCCAGCATGTCGGCGTGCCCTCGGCCGCGATCTCGCCGGCCTATTCGCTGATGTCGAAAGACTTCGACAAGCTGAAGAGCATGATCAGCCTGCTCGATCCCGGCGCGATCTATGTCGCGAGCACCAAGCCGTTCGCGGCGGCGTTCGCCGCGATTGCGCCGCTGCATCGCGCGACCGTCGTCAGCGGCAATCCCGACGATGTTGGGGCATTGGCGTTCCGCACCATCGCATCGACACCGGAATCGCCAGAAGTGGCAAAGGCCTTTGCCGCGGTGACGCCGGACACGATCGCAAAATTCCTGTTCACCTCGGGCTCGACCGGCGCGCCGAAAGCCGTGATCAACACCCAGCGCATGCTGACCTCGAGCCAGCAGGCCAAGGCGCAGACCTGGACGTTCCTCGAGCAGGCCGGCAGAGAACTCGTGATCCTCGACTGGCTGCCCTGGAGCCACACCTTCGGCGCCAACCACAATTTCAACCTCGTGCTGCGCAACGGCGGCACGCTCTATATCGACGGCGGCAAGCCGGCGCCGGGCCTGTTTGCGACCTCGCTCGCCAATCTGCGCAGCGTGGTGCCGACGGTCTATTTCAACGTGCCGCGCGGCTTCGACATGCTGATCGCGGCGCTGCGCACCGACGACGGGCTACGCCGCAAATTCTTCGAGGGCACCAAATTCGCGTTCTATGCCGGCGCGGCGCTGCCGCAGAATCTGTGGGACGCGCTGGAGGAATTGTCGTTCGCCACCGTCGGCCACCGGCTGCCGATGGTGTCGGCCTGGGGCTCGACCGAGACCTCGCCGCTGGCAACTGATTGTCACTTCCTCGCCAAACGCTCCGGCAATATCGGCGTGCCGATCCCGGGCACCGAGCTGAAGCTGGTGCCGGCGGGCGACAAGCTCGAGGTGCGGGTGCGCGGGCCCAATGTCACGCCGGGCTACTGGAAGGCGCCCGAGCTGACCGCGCAGGCCTTCGACGACGAGGGCTTTTACAAGATCGGCGACGCCGTCACGTTTGCCGATCCCAACCGGCCCGATCTCGGCCTGTTCTTCGACGGCCGCGTGGCCGAGGATTTCAAGCTCAATTCCGGCACCTGGGTCAGCGTCGGCACGTTGCGTGTCGCCGGCATCGCGGCGCTGGCGCCGCTGGCGCAGGACATCGTCGTCGCGGGTCACGGCCGCGACGAGGTGCGCTTCCTGGTGTTCCCGAACCTCGCCGCCTGCCGCGCGCTGGCAGGCCTGCCCGAGAGCGCCGATGTGCGCGAGGCGATCGGCCATCCCGCGGTCCGCTCCGCGATCGGGCAGGGCTTGGCTCGGCTGAAGGCGCAAGGCGGTCATTCCTCCGGCCACGCCACCCGCGCGCTGCTGCTCGCCGAGCCCGCCTCGGTCGATGGCGGGGAGATCACCGACAAAGGCTACATCAACCAGCGCGCCGTGCTGACCCGCCGCGCTGCAGCAGTGGCGGTCCTGGAGGACGACGGATCAGCCGAGCCGATCGCCTGCGCGGGCTGAGATTACGGTAGAGCAGGCCCATGTGAGGAAGGCACCGGCGGAAGGGTTCCCTCCCCCCTTGCGGGGCCCCCGCAAGGGGGGAGGGAGCCTCGGCAGCGTGCTCACCTGACCTGACGGCGACGTACAAGTCTCGGCATGGGGGCCGCATTCGCTCACCTTTATAGTTGCCATAGCAACTAGTCTGTGCGAGTTTTCGTCCCCGTAGGGACAAGGCCGGTCAACGGCCGTTCTTTTGGGAGGACGATGTTGCGCAGCAGCGCGCGAGCAGCACACATAGACGATCGGGCAAATACCGCGGAACCGCAGCCCGCCGGTGGCTCAGCTGTGCCGTCAGCTCGCGCCTTGCCCGGTCACGGCGCCGAGATTCTCGTGCAGCCGGCGCAGCAGGTCGATCAGCACCTCGCGCTCATCCTTCTTCAGGCACGACAGCAGCCGCCGCTCGCGCTCCAGCGCTGCGACGATGACCTTGTCGTGGATGGCGCGGCCGCGCGCGGTCAGGGTGATCGAATGGGTGCGGCCGTCGTCGGGTGCGGTGCGGATCGTCAGCAGACCGCGCTTTTGCAGCGCCGCGAGGTTGCGGCTGACCGGCCCCTTGTCGAAACCGATCACCTGGCAGATCCGGGAGGCCGGAATCCCGGGCTCGATCGCCAGTTGCGAGATGATTCGCCACTCGGTGACGTTGACGCCGAAATTCTTCTGGTAAAATGCGGTGGCGCTGTTCGACAGCTTGTTGCCGATGAAGGTGATGAACGCCGGCACATAGCGATTGAGGTCCAGCACCGGGCCATCGGTGGCGTCTGCGGGATCGGCCGGTCTGGGCCGGCGGGGCTTTCGGGGGAGGGGCTGGCTGCTCATCTGTCAAATCATCGCCGCGAAACCGTTCGGGAGCAAGTGACATGCGGCCCGTGTTGACAAGAACAAATCTCGGGAGGTCCTGATGACTGCAGCAGGGGGGACATCCGTCCCGCATCTCGACGTCGATCCGTTCGCGCTCGAGTTCTTCGCCGATCCGTTCCCGACCCATCAGCGGCTGCGCGATGCCGGGCCGGTGGTCTATCTCGACAAGTGGAATGTCTATGGCGTGGCTCGCTACGCCGAGGTCCATGCGGTCCTGAACGATCCTGCGACGTTCTGCTCCAGCCGCGGCGTCGGCCTCAGCGACTTCGCCAAGGAGAAGCCGTGGCGGCCGCCGAGCCTGATCCTGGAGGCCGATCCGCCCGCCCACACCCGGACCCGCGCCGTGCTGAGCACGGTGCTGTCGGCGACCGTGATGAAGCAGCTTCGCGGGCAGTTTGCCGCGGCCGCGGAGGCCCGCCTCGACGTGCTGCTGGAGAAGCGCCGGTTCGACGCGATCGCGGACCTTGCCGAAGCCTTTCCGCTGTCGATCTTCCCGGATGCGCTCGGCCTGCGGCCCGAGGGCCGCGAGAATTTGCTGCCCTATGCGAGCCTGGTGTTCAACGCCTTCGGCCCACCGAACGAACTGCGCAAGCAGGCGATCGAGCGCTCGGCGCCGCACCAGGCCTATGTCGCCGAGCAGTGCCAGCGCGACAATCTCGCCCCTGATGGCATCGGCGCCTGCATCCACGCCCATGTCGACAGCGGCGCCATCACCGCGACCGAGGCGCCGCTATTGGTGCGGTCGCTGCTGTCAGCCGGGCTCGACACCACCGTCAACGGCATCGGCGCCGCCGTCTACTGCCTCGCGCGCTTCCCGGATCAGTTCGAGAAGTTGCGCAGCGATCCGACGCTGGCGCGCAACGCGTTCGAGGAGGCCGTGCGGTTCGAAAGTCCGGTGCAGACCTTCTTCCGCACCACGACCCGCGACGTCGAGCTCAGCGGTGAAAGCATTCCCGAAGGCGAGAAGGTGCTGATGTTCCTCGCCGCGGCCAACCGCGATCCGCGCCGCTGGGAAAACCCCGATAGCTACGACATCACGCGCCGCACCTCGGGGCATGTCGGTTACGGCTCGGGCATCCACATGTGTGTCGGCCAGCTGGTCGCCCGCCTCGAAGGCGAGGTGATGATGGCGGCGCTGGCACGCCGCGTCGCCAGCATCGAAATCACGGGCGAGCCGAAGCGGCTTTTCAACAACACGCTGCGCGGGCTGAGCAGCCTGCCGGTCGAGATCACGCCGGCCTGACGGGACACTTGAGGCCGGCAACGGGTTAGCTGAGGAGAAACGGGGGATGCGATCGATGAGTGGCTTCGGGATCGGACGATTTAGAATCGGACTCGCGTTTGCGTTGGCTTGCGCGGCGGGCAGCGCACGCGCGGAGATATCCGACAATGTCGTGCGCGTCGGCGTGCTCAACGACATTTCCGGCATCTTTCAAGATACCAATGGCATGGGCTCGGTGGAGGCCGCGCGGATGGCCGCCGAGGATTTCAACGGCGGGGCTAAGGGCATCAAGGTCGAGATCGTCTATGCCGATCACCAGAACAAGGCTGACGTGGGATCGGCGATCGCGCGCAAATGGCTCGATGTCGAAGGCGTCGACGCCATCGTCGACGTGCCGAACTCGGCCGTTGGCCTCGCCATCAACACCGTGCTGCGCGATTCCAGGATGACGTTCCTGGCGTCGTCGACCGCGAGCTCCGATCTCACCGGCAAGGCCTGCTCGCCGAACACCATCCAATGGGTCAACGACGCCTGGGCGACCGGCAATACCACCGCGGCCGCGATGATGCAGCGCGGCGGCAAGGACTGGTATTTTGTGACGGTCGACTACGCCCTCGGCAAAGGCATTGAAGCCGAGGCGACCAACTACATCGAGAAGCACGGCGGCAAGGTGCTGGGATCGAGCAAGCATCCGCTCGGCACCTCGGACTTCGCCTCCTTCCTGCTGCAGGCGCAGAACTCGAAAGCGAAGGTGATCGGGCTTGCCAATGCCGGCGGCGACACCATCAATGCGGTGAAGCAGGCGGCCGAGTTCGGCATCCAGGAGGGCGGCCAGACCATGGTGGCGTTCCTGCTGTTTGTGAACGACATCCACGGCATGGGCCTGAAGGTGGCGCAGGGCCTGCAACTGCTGGAAGCCTTCTACTGGGACATGAATGACGACACCCGTGCGTTCGCAAAGCGCTTCGCCGCGCGTCCCGGCATGAACGGCAAGATGCCGAGCGGCAACCAGGCCGGCGTCTACGCCGCGACGCTCGCCTACCTCAATGCGGTGGCTGCCACCGGCAGCGACGACGCCAAGCTCGTGGTGCCGCAGATGAAGACCTTCAAGGGCAAAGACAAACTGTTCGGCGACACCACGATCCGCCAGGACGGCCGGGTCATCCATCCGATGTATCTGTTCGAGGTGAAGAAGCCGGACGAGTCGAAATACCCCTACGACTATTACAGGCTGATCGCGACCATCCCGGCCGAGCAGGCATTCCGGCCGCTGGCGGATGGTGGGTGCCCGCTGGTGAAGTAGCATCGGCGCACGAAGGCTGCATTCTGCCGCTCACCGCATCAGGTGATCGTCTGAGAGACGGCGTGCCCATGTAGCTCGTTTTCCGTCATCCTGAGGAGGCCGCAAAGCGGCCGTCTCGAAGGATCGACGGCCCCACACTCACCGTGAGACGATCAACGCACGCCGAGCAATCGGGGGCCGTGCATCCTTCGAGACGCGGCCAAAGGCCGCTCCTCAGGATGACGGGGCTAGGGTTGCGCGCGCAAGCGGGCTTACTGCGCCACCTTGCTGCTGCCTTGGGTGATCAGCCGCGCGGCGCGCTGGTCGCGGGTGTGGATCCAGAGCCAGTTCATCGCCACCGCAATCCGGTGGCGCACGCCGATCAGGAAGTAGATGTGGGCGAGGCCCCAGATCCACCATGCCAGCGAGCCGCGCAGCTTGAGCCAGCCGAAATCGATCACCGCCTTCTTCTTGCCGATCTGGGCGAGGCTGCCGGCATGCTTGTAGCGGAACGGCGGCAGCGTCTTGCCGTCGAGCCGGGCCTTGATCAGGGCTGCGACGTAGCGCCCCTCCTGCTTGGCGGCCGGCGCGATGCCGGGCACCGGACTGCCGTCGGGGCCCTTGATGGTGACGGTGTCGCCGACCGCGAAGATATCGGGATGGCCGGGTACGGTCAGATCCGGCTCGACCTGCAGCCGGTGAGCGCGATCCGCCGGCGCGTTCAGCCACTCGGCAGCTCGTGAGGCGCGTACGCCGGCGGCCCAGACGATGGTGCGGGCCTCCAGCCGCTTGCCGCCGAACACCACGCCGTCGGCCGAGCATTCGGTGACCGGCTGGCCGAGCATCACCTCGACGCCGAGTTTCTCCAGCGATGCCTGCGCATAGGCCGAGAGATCGTCCGGGAATCCGGCCAGCACGCGCGGCCCGGCCTCGATCAGCACCACACGCGCCTTGCGGGTGTCGATGTGGCGGAAGTCTTGCGGCAGCGTGTCTTTGGCGAGGTCGGCGATGGTGCCGGCCATCTCGACGCCGGTCGGCCCGGCGCCGATGATGACGAAGGTGAGCAGCGCCGCGCGCTTGTCAGGGTCGGTCTCGCGCTCGGCGCGCTCGAAGGCGACCAGGATGCGACGCCGCAAGGTGGTCGCGTCTTCCAGCGTCTTCAGGCCGGGCGCGAACGGTTCCCATTCGTCATGGCCGAAATAGGCGTGGCGTGCGCCGGTGGCGAGGACCAGCGTGTCGTAGGGAATGCTGCCGCCGTCATCGAGCTCGACCTGCTTCGCCGCCGCGTCGACACCGCAGACATTGGCGAACAGCGTCGTCACCTCGGGCCGGTCGCGCAGGAGATAGCGGATCGGCCATGCGATCTCGCTGGTGGCAAGCGACGCGGTTGCGACCTGGTAGAGCAATGGCTGGAACAGATGGTGGTTGCGGCGGTCGATCAAGGTGATTTCGACCGGCGCGCCGGCGAGGCCGAAGGCCGTTTCCAATCCGCCGAAGCCGGCGCCGACGATCACCACGCGATGAGGTTTGGCCGGCGCTTGCGTCATCGGATGTCGCCCTCGGTTTCGAACGGCTTCGTCGTCTGATTATGTAGTCATTGACGGCCTCATTCCAACACGAAATGCCCGATCGCCCGATAGCGAAACCCAATCGCTGCGCATCTCACGCATCCAGGGGCGCGGGCGCGGCGGCGACCCGTCGTCGCATCGGCAGAAACAGTCCCGCGACCGCACCGGCGAATGACAGCATTGCTGCAAGGCTCATCGCCGCCGCGAATCCATTACTGAAATGTCCGGATGAATCGGCCGCGCCGTTGGCCGAGAAGCTCGCCACCAGCGCCGCGATGCCGAACATCCCGCCGAGGAAGCGGCCCATGTTGAAGATGCCCGATGCCTTGCCCATCTCGTTGACCGCAACCGCACTGAGCACCGCGTTCTGCGCCGCGGGCATCGCCATCGAGACGCCGATTCCGGCGAGCACCAGCGGCGCGACCAGCGCGGAATAGGGCACCGTGGGGCTCACGATCTCGCTGATCCAGCCGAGCCCGACCGCCTGCATCAGCAGGCCGGCGACCACAAGCGTGCGCTCGCCGAACCGGTTGACGACGGCGCCGGCGATCGGCGCCGTGACGAACAGCGTCGCGGTCCATGGGATCAGGCGAAGCCCGGCGCCGAACGCATCGAAGCCGAGCACGATCTGCAGGAACTGCGGCAGCAGGAACAGCACACCATACATCGCGGCGTAGAACAGCACGCTCGCCGCCATGCCGGATGCAAACGGCCGCGCCGCGAACAGCCGCATCGGCACCATCGGGCTCGTCGTACGCTGCTCCCACAGCACGAACATCACCGAAAGCGCGACGCCTGCGATCAACGCGCCGGTGACTTCCGCGCTGGCCCATCCGACGCTGTTGCCGCGCAGCAGGCCCCAGACCAGGGCCAGCGCCGCGAGCGCGACCAGCGACAGTCCGATGATATCGAGCGGCGCCGCTGGTCCGAAACTTTCACGCAGGCGGGCGATCACGAGGGCAATCGCGATCAGGCCGATCGGCAAATTGATCCAGAAGATCCAGCGCCAGCCGAGATGCTCGGCAATGAAGCCGCCGATCGCCGGGCCGATGATCAGCGCGCAGCCGGTGATGCCGCTGAAAATGCCGAGCGCACGGGCGCGCTCCTCGCGGCCGAACGCGCCGCTCAGGATCGCCATCGCCAACGGCATCACCAGCGCCGCGCCGGCGCCCTGCAAGGCGCGGGCGGCGATCAGTGCAGCGGCGCTGCCGGCCAGCGCGCACGCCGCCGAAGCCACGACGAACACGCCGATCCCGGCTGCGAACATCCGGCGCCGCCCGAAGCGGTCGCCGAGCGCCGCACCGGTCAACAGCAGCACCGCGAAGCTCAGATTGAAGGCGTTGACGGTCCATTGCAGCGTCTCCACCCCGCTGCCGAAATCGGCGCGGATGGTGGCGAAGGCCGTGGTCATGATCATGGCGTCCAGCGCCATCATGAAGGATGCCAGCGCGGTGAGGCCGAGCACCCAGCGCTGCTCGGCGCGCTGTTCAGGGGTCTCCATGGGGTTCTCCGTTGACGTGCCGCAGGCTGCGGCGCTTCGCAGGCAAGACGAGCCGGACCAGGCAAAGGATGCGCCCGAAAATTAATTTTGCCGGGCCGCATCCTTTCGCAGTCGACAAACGTCGTTGGGTCTGACGCGGCCGCTTCAGGCCGCAGGACCAGGCCAAGGAGGCTGCGATGCGACGGACCCTGATCAGGTACAAGACCAAGCCGGAGCTGGCGGACAAGAACGCCGCGCTGGTGGCGGCGGTGTTTGCCGAGCTGAAGGCGGCGAGCCCGGACGGCGTGCGCTACATGACGCTGCGGCTGGAGGACGACACCTTCATCCATATGGTCGAGACCGCGGCCGACGACGGCTCGAGCCCGATCCCGAAGCTGGCCGCGTTTCAGGCGTTCCAGGACGGCATCCGGGATCGTTGCGCCGAGCCGCCGCTGGTTCGCAGTGCGGTGATTGTCGGGAATTATCGTATGCTGGACGAGCCGTGAACCGGCGGGCACTGGACCGATCTGGCGGAGCCATCATGACGTCACCACCCCAAGCGCCGGCCGCGACCGACGTCGAGGCGCTGCTGGCGGCGATGCGGCCGAGGCTGCATCGCTACTGCGCGCGCATGGTCGGCTCCGTGATCGACGGCGAGGACGTGCTGCAGGACGCGTCGATCAAGGCGATGCAGGCCTTCGCGTCCGCAACCCCGATCCAGAATCCGCAAGCATGGCTGTTCCGGATCGCGCACAACACCGCGCTCGATTTCCTCAGGCGGCGCAACCGCCAGGACGCGCTCCACGCTTCGGAGGAGGTGGACATGATTGCTGCAGAGCTCGATGATGTCAGCCGTCGCGAGATCGCCGCAAGCAGCCTGCGCACCTTCATGCGGCTGCCGGTGGCGCAGCGCTCCAGCGTGATCCTGATGGACGTGCTCGGCTGCTCGTTGCAGGAGGTCTGCGGCATCATGGATTTCAGCCTGCCGGCGGTGAAGGCGGCGCTGCATCGCGGACGCACGCAGCTGCGCGCGTTCGCGAGCGAACCGGATGACGCGCCGCGGCCCGGCCTGTCGCCGGCCGATCGCACCAGGCTGAACGCCTATGTCAGCCACTTCAACGCCCGCGACTTCGACGCCATCCGCGCCATGATCGCCGACGACATCCGGCTCGAGCTCGTCAACCGGACACGGCTGAACGGCAAGGCCGAGGTGTCACGCTACTTCGGCAATTATGCCAAGATCGACGACTGGCACCTGGTGACCGGACAGGTCGAGGGACGTCCGGCGATCCTGGTGTTCGCTCCCGATGCGCTGGACGCGCCGCCGCGGTCGTTCATGCTGCTTGACTGGTCGGCCGACAAGGTCGCGACGATCAGGGATTTCCGCCACGCGCCGTACGCGATCGACGGGGCTGAATGGGCGGTGGATCAGTGGTAGGGGGTGGTCGCTACCGCAGCCCTCGTAACGCACCGATCGCGCCGCAATCTCGATGTCGTGCCGGACAAGCGAAGCGCGATCCGGGACCCATAACCACGAATGCAATTGGTTTGCGATGCTGGGGCTCCAGCCCGCTTCGACAATCTAGTTATTCGGTGGTTATGGGTCCCGGCCTTCGCCGGGACGATGCGAGGAGAGAGCCGGCCTACCGCGACTTGCCGCCGAATTGGCCGCTGGCAATCCGCGCCATGCGGCTGCCGGCCGCGGCCGGAGGGGTGTTTCGATCAAACATGCCATCGCCGCCGCTCTCGCGCGGCAAGGGCGAGGCCTCGTCGGCATGGCCGTTGCCCGGCCAGAATGTCAGCACCAGGTTCATCACGCCATTGACGGCGGTGCCGACCACCGTTGCGGTGTGCTGATAGGTCAGCGCATATTCGGGAAATCGTCCGGCAACGGCCCTGTCGAGCACCATGAGGGCGATCCATGCCGCCATCACGCAGACCGGATCCCATCCGATGTCGCGCACCCGCATCGACTGCAGCATGAAGCAGACGACGAGCATGCCATAGAAGGCAAAGATCAACGCGGGGCTGCTCGCGGCCTGCGCGAGCAGCACGTCCGTCCGGCCGCTCGCCGGCGCATTGCCCGTGATGCCGTACACCAGCAACAGGAAGCCGACGCCGGTCACGAAGCTGCAGAAGAAAAAGGCCAACCGGCCCATCCGGGCATTGAAGCCGAAGATGTAATTCAGCATGTGACGCACCTCTTTGGGCGGCAGCCTCGCGCGGCGATGCTTTCCGGACCATGAAGCCCGCGCGCGCTCGCCCGCCCGTGGTTTCCGCCTGCTTTACCGGATCGTTAAAGCCTGCTGCATTGCGGGGCGCGGCTTGTCGGAAGCGAGGCCGGGCCTGCGACAATCGTTGCCTACGCAACCGGCATTATATTTCTTGCCACGGCCGAGTTGGACGAATTATGATGCAAGGTGCTGGAGTATGCGCCGAAGGTTCTAAGTGAGCGCGCTCGGTTCATGCTTGCTGCGGACTTGCGATATCGCGCACAAAATACGTCACAGAACGACGCGCGCAACGCGTGACTCCCAAGGCCTCGATTCGGCCTTGCGGGATCTTTGGTTGAGGAGGGGAGTGAATATGAGAAAGGCATTTTGGCTGGCAGGCGCCATGGCATTGGCGCTGGCGCAGCCCGCGACGGCGGCTGACAGCGTCAAGATCGGCTTCGTCTCGACCTTCAGCGGGCCCACCGCCGTGATCGGCAACGACATGCGCAATTCGTTCGAGCTCGCGCTCGACCATCTCGGCCGCAAGATCGACGGCAAGCCGGTCGAGGTGATCTACGAGGACGACCAGCAGAAGCCCGACGTCGGCAAGCAGAAGACCGAGAAGCTGGTGCAATCCGACAAGGTCGATTTCATCGTCGGCTACATCTGGTCGAACGTGCTGCTGGCGTCGCTGAAGACCGCGGTCGACAGCAAGACCTTCCTGATCTCGGCCAACGCCGGTCCGTCGCAGCTCGCCGGCGAATTGTGCTCACCTTATGTGTTCTCGACCTCCTGGCAGAACGACCAGACGCCCGCCGCGATGGGCCTCTACATGAACCAGAAGGGCGTCAAGTCGGTATTCCTGATCGGCCCGAACTACGCCGCCGGCAAGGACATGCTGGCGGGCGTCAAGAGCACCTTCAAGGGCGAGGTGGTCGGCGAGGAATACACGGTGTGGCCGAGCCAGCTCGACTTCTCCGCCGAGCTGACCAAGGCGCGCAACTCCAAGGCCGAGTCGATCTTCGTGTTCTATCCGGGCGCCGCCGGCGTCCAGTTCCTGAACCAGTACGCCCAGGCCGGCATCAAGGCGCAGATCCCGCTCTACACCGCCTTCACCATCGACGAATTGTCGCTGCCGCTGCAGAAGGACAACGCGATCGGCATCCCCGGCGCGCAGGAATGGGTCAACGACCTGCCCAACGCCGAGAACAAGAAGTTCGTCGAGGACTACCGCAAGAAGTATCCCGGCTTGCGTCCGACCTATTACGGCGCCCAGGCGTATGACGCCGCCCAGCTGATCAACAGCGCGGTCGTCGCTGTCAAGGGCGACCTCACCAAGAAGGACGCGATGAAGGCGGGGATGGAGAAGGCCAACTTCAAGTCGCTGCGCGGCCCGTTCAAGTACGGCAACAACCACATCCCGATCCAGAACTTCTATCTGCAGGACGTGGTCAAGGACGCCGACGGCCAGCTCTCCCTGAAGACGGTCGCAACCATCGTCAAGGACGACCAGGACAAATTTCACGACAAGTGTCCGATGAAGTGATCTTTTGCGCCGTCTTGGCGCGCAGCTTGCTTCTCTTCACCTCGCCCCGCCTGCGGGGAGAGGTCGATCGCGAAGCGATCGGGTGAGGGGGAACTCTCCGCGAATCTGGTCTGCGGAGGCAGCCCCTCATCCCAACCCTCCCAGGGCGAGCTTTGCTCGTCCCGGCCCCGCAAGAGCGGGGCGAGGGAGAACCCGCAAGGTGCAATGCGGCGGCGTGCTTGCGCTGCCGCTGTTTTGTTTCAGCCCGATATGAAGGATCCATGTATCTCGTCGTCGAACAACTGCTGAACGGCCTGCAATTCGGCCTGCTGCTGTTCCTGCTGGCAGCCGGACTGACGCTGGTGTTCGGCATCATGGATTTCGTCAATCTGGCGCACGGCTCGCTCTACATGATGGGCGCCTATTTCGCCGCGACCTTCGTGGCCTGGACCGGCAGTTTTGTGCTTGGCGCGCTGATGGCGCTGGGTGCGACCTTGCTGCTCGGCATCGTGCTCGAATATGTCGCGCTCAGGCATCTCTACGGCCGCGACCATCTCGACCAGGTGCTGGCGACGTTCGGCCTGATCCTGTTCTTCAACGATGCGGTCCGGCTGATCTGGGGCCCGGCCGGCCTGCCGCTGCCGCTGCCGGCCTGGCTCACCGTGCCGGTGCAGATCATTCCCGGCGTGTATTATCCAGCCTACCGGCTGACGATCATCCTGGTCGCGCTGGCCGTCGCCGCACTGCTCTATCTCGTTGTGATGCGCACCCGCGTCGGCATGCTGATCCGCGCCGGCGCCTCCAACCGCGAGATGATCGGGGCGCTCGGCATCAACATCAAGCTGCTGTTCACGCTGGTGTTCGGCCTTGGCGCCGCGCTCGCCGGCCTCGCCGGGCTGATGCAGGCGCCGATCCTCACCGTGCAGATCGGCATGGGCGAGAACATCCTGATCCTGGCCTTCGTCATCATCGTGATCGGCGGCATCGGCTCGATTCGCGGTGCCTTCATGGCCGCGATCTTCGTCGGCATCATCGACACGATGGGCCGCGCCTTCCTGCCTGACCTCCTGCGCAAGGTGTTGAGCGGGGCGGCGGCCTCGACCGCGGCGCCGGCGCTGTCCTCGATGCTGATCTACCTCCTGATGGCGATCATCCTTGTGCTGCGGCCCGAGGGGCTGTTCCCGGCGGCCAAACGATGACGGGAAAGCTCAACGTCCCCAACGCCGTCGCGGCGCTGCTATGCGCCGCGCTGATCCTGCTGCCGGTCTATTCGGCGGCCACCGGCAACATCTTCATCCTGACGCTGTTCACCCGCATCGCGATCTATGCGCTGGCGGCTGCGAGCCTCAATCTGATCATGGGCTATGGCGGCATGATGAGCTTTGGCCATGCCGCCTATCTCGGCATCGGCGGCTATGCCGTCGGCATCCTCGCCGCCGAGGGCATCGGCTCCGGCTTCATCCAGTGGCCGGTGGCGCTCGCCGTCTCCGCGCTGTTTGCGCTCCTGATCGGTTCGCTCTCACTGCGCACCCGCGGCGTCTATTTCATCATGATCACGCTCGCCTTCGCGCAGATGGCCTATTACGTCGCCTCCGCGCTGTCGCGCTATGGGGGCGACGACGGCCTCACGGTCTACAAGCGCAGCGATTTCGCCGGGCTGATCAACCTGTCCGACCGCACCCAGTTCTACTATCTCTGCCTGGCCTGCCTCTTCGGCGGCTTCTATCTGATCTGGCGCATCGTCAATTCGCGCTTCGGCTTGGTGGTGCAGGGCGTCCGCTCCAACGAGCAGCGTATGCAGGCGATCGGCTTCCATGCCAACCGGTATCGGCTGGTCTGTTTCGTCATCGCAGGCACGATCTGTGGCCTGGCCGGCGCGCTATTGGCCAACAACACCGATTTCGTCAGCCCCGCGGTGATGTACTGGACCCGCTCCGGCGATTTGATGGTGATGGTGATCCTCGGTGGCATGGGCTCGCTGTTCGGCCCCGTGATCGGCGCGATCGTCTATCTCCTGCTCGAGGAGCTGCTCTCGCAATTCACCGAATATTCGGGACTGATCCTCGGCCCGGTGCTGCTCTTGATCGTGCTGTTCGCACGCGGCGGCATCATGGGCCTGCTCGGGAGGATGCGCCGTGTCTGATTCTTTGGCTGAGCCCCTGCTGCGTGTCGACAATCTGGTGCGTCGCTACGGCGGCATCACCGCGACCGACAACCTCTCGATGGAGGTGATCCCGGGCGAGCTGCACGCCATCATCGGCCCCAACGGCGCCGGCAAGACGACGCTGATCAGCCAGCTGACAGGCCAGGTGATGCCGAATTCCGGCGCCATCCGCTTCGCCGGCCGCGACGTCACGCATCTGCCGTCCTACAAGCGCTCCAGGCTCGGGCTGGCGCGCTCGTTCCAGATCACCTCGCTGCTGAAGGACTTTTCCGCGATCGACAATGTCGCGCTGGCGGCGCAGGCGCATGACGGCCACTCCTTCCGCTTCTGGGGCAATGCGCGCAAGGAGCGGCATCTGCGCGAGGCCGCGCGGGCGGCGCTGGAGCGCGTCGGCCTCGGCAGGCGCGCCGATATCGTGGTGTCGCAACTGAGTCATGGCGAGCAGCGCGAGCTCGAGCTCGCGGTCGCGCTTGCCACCAAGCCGCAGCTCCTGCTGCTCGACGAGCCGATGGCCGGGCTCGGCGTCACCGAGTCGGCGCGGATGGTCGCGCTGCTCAAGGAGCTGCGCAAGGAAGTCACCATCGTCCTGGTCGAGCACGACATGGAGGCGGTATTCGCGCTGGCCGATCGCATCACGGTGCTGGTCTATGGCCGCGTCATCGCCTGCGGCGTGCCGGACGCGATCCGCAGGGATGAAGAGGTCAAGCGCGCCTATCTCGGCGAGCAGCATGCGGTGACGCGCCATGGCTGAAGCAAAATCGGTTGAATCGAAAAATGCTGAAACCTTGCTTGAAGTCGATGGCATCGAGACCTGCTACGGGCTGAGCCAGGTGCTGTTCGGCCTGTCGCTCACGATCAAGTCCGGCGAGATGGTCGCGCTGATGGGCCGCAATGGTATGGGCAAGACCACGACCATCCGCTCGATCATGGGGCTCACGCCTGCCCGCGCCGGCGCCATCCGTTTCGCCGGCGAGGCCGTGCGCGGCCTGCCGTCGTACAGAATTGCAAAGCTCGGCATCGGCCTGGTGCCCGAGGGACGCCAGATCTTCCCGAACCTGACGGTGCGCGAAAACCTCGTCGCGGCATCAGGCAATCGGCTCAATGCCTCCGCTCCGTGGACGCTGGAAAAAATCCACGCGCTGTTTCCACGGCTCGCCGAACGCACCGGCAATATGGGCGTCACGCTGTCCGGCGGCGAGCAGCAGATGCTCGCAATCGGCCGCGCGCTGATGACCAACCCGAAGCTTTTGATCCTCGACGAGGCGACCGAAGGCCTCGCGCCCCTGATCCGCGACGAGATCTGGAGCTGCCTGTCGATGCTGAAAGGCCGCGGGCAATCGGTGCTGGTGATCGACAAGAACGTCGGCAACCTCGCCCGCATCGCCGACCGCCACTACATCATCGAGCGCGGCAAGACGGTGTGGAGCGGCACCAGCGAGCAGCTGATCGCCGAGCCGGAGCTGCAGCATAAGTATCTCGGGATCTAGCTAACACCCGCGTCGCCGCGACGAGCTTCGCAGCAGTCGCTTGGCGGCGTCGGCTGCCGCCGTCGCATAGGCTCGATCGCCGTGCACCAGCATCAGGGAGATCGCGCCCTCCGACAGCAGCCAAATCTCGCGGGCGCGGCGGTGAGCGTCGTAGACGCCAGCCCGCTTCAGCAGCGCACCGAGCTGAGTTTCCAGCAGTGCCTTGTGCCGGCGCGCGATTGCGCGTGCGGGATGACCGGGGAGATCCGCCAGTTCGATGACCAATCTGGTAAACCCTGAGCCGGCCCATCGCGGCCTGTCCGCCCAGACCGCGAGGTCGCGGAACAGGCCGTCAACAATCGCCGCCGGTGAGCCGGACAGCTTGTCGCCGAAGGTCGCGAACGCGGCCAGGGCCAATTCGTTCTGGGCTTCGAGCACGGAGGCGAGCAGCTGATCCTTGCTTTGAAAATGATTGTAGAGCGTGCGCTTCGTTACCCTCGTCGCCGACGCAATTTCGTCCATGCTGACGCGGCTATATCCGCGCTGGCGGAACAGGATGTATGCGGCAGCAAGGATGCGCTGCCGGGTCGGTTCTGCAGATCGCGCCATGCAGTCACCCTTTTTAAGTATACCGGGTAGTGAATTTACATTGGTCGAAAAGTCAATTGGAATGGCAGTCGGGATTTTTTGGGCCCGCTCCAGTCAGCTTCCTCGAGCTGCGAAAGCAAATTGCCATGCCCGACTCATTGACGCTGAGAGAGATCAAAGCCCGTCCGGTGGTGCTCAAGCTGAAGCGACCCGTGGTCGCGCGCATTGTCACCATATCGGAGTGGCCGCTCGTTCTCGTCGATCTCGTGACGGAGGAGGGTATTGTCGGGCGAAGTTATCTCGAGCCTTATATCGTGAAATCGCTGAGATATCTGGTGCCGGCGCTGCACGATCTCAGCGAATTGTTCAAAGGTCGGAGTGTGGCGCCTGTCGAGCTGTTCGAGGCGGCGCGCAAATCGCTTCACTTTGTCGGCTATGAAGGATTGTCCATGATCGCGGCGTCGGGCCTCGACATGGCCGCGTGGGACGCGTTGGCGAAAGCCGCAAACAAGCCGCTGTGCGTGCTGCTGGGAGCGACGGTCGGCGCCGTGAAATCCTACAACAGCAACGGCCTTTGGCTGAAGGAGCCGGCCGCCGTCGCCGCCGAAGCCCTGGAGTTGCGGGACGAGGGCGGATTCTCAGCGCTGAAATTGCGCCTCGGCAGAAGCGATCCGCGCCAGGATCTGGCGACCCTCGACGCCGTTCGAAAAGCGGTCGGGGATCGCATGCATTTGATGGTCGACTATAATCAGGGGCTCAATCTCGCCGAGGCCATCGCGCGATGCCACATGATCGACGACCATGGCCTCGACTGGATCGAAGAACCGGTCCTCTACGACAATCTCGACGGGCATGCCCAGCTGGCGGCGGAGCTGAAGACGCCGATCCAGATCGGGGAGAACTTCTATGGTCCGAGGGAGATGCACAAGGCGATCGCGAAAAAGGCTTGCGACCTGGTGATGCCGGATTTCATGCGCATCGGCGGGGTGACGGGCTGGATGCGCGCGGCGGCGATCGCCGGCGCAGCGGGCATCCCCATGTCAACGCATCTTTATCCGGAAGTTGCGGCTCACGTCATGCGCGCGACGGAGACCGCTCATTGGCTGGAATGGCAGGATTGGGCCGATCCGATTCTCGAACGGCCGTATGAAATCAAGGATGGTCTCCTGCATATTCCCGACACGCCTGGCGTCGGTCTGGAATGGAACGAGGGGGCGGTGGCTGCAAACCTTGCGGATCTCTAGAGCGATGTGGACGAATAGGGCGGCAGCGAGCAGCTGAATGCGGTTGATTCGTAGGGCGTCCCGTCGCCCTGAGGAGCGCGTAGCGCGTCTCGAAGGGTCGACGGCCACCGGCCGGGCCGTGCCTCCTTCGAGACGCGCGAAGATGCGCTCCTCGGGATGACGGGACGGGCAGACGGGTCTCGTTCAAAACGTCTCGAAATATTCGCGGTGCTGCCGGTCCGACACCTCGGCCTCGAGACGCTCGATCTCCGCATAGCGCGCAATCTGTGGGTCGTTATTCCGCGGGGCTTTGGATCGCCTCGGTCCGGCCGATTTTTTCCCGGGCGAGGATCACCAGCAGCGCGACGATGACGGCCTCGATGATCGCAAAGGCGGCGAAGGCACCGGTGAATGAGCCGCTTGAGGCGTTGATGATGGCGCCCATCAACCACGGCGCCACGAACGCCGAGAAGATTCCGAAGACTTCGGCGTAGCCGATCGCGGCGGGGGCGAGGGCGTCGGAATATTTCTCGCTCAGCAACGCGAAAATCGCGCCGCCGCCCAGCAGGGCGATGCCGCTGAGTGCCGCCAGCAGCAGCAAGGCGGCAAAAGGCATCGGCGTGACGACGCTCCACAGGAACATCAGCGCGGTCAGCAACGCCAGCGCGGCGGTGAGCTTGATCATGAAGGGTTTGCCGAGCCGATCGGACATGTAGCCGCCGATCACGAGGAAGACCACCTGGGACAGGCCCATGACGGTGCCGATCACGGCTCCGGCTTCCGCAGGCATATGCTGGACTGCGATGAAGGCCGGGACCACCCAGGTGGCGGTGCCGGCGATCGCGAAGGTGCAGGCGACGATGCCGAAGCCGCCGACGGCGATCCATTTCGAGCGGAAGATCTCGCCGAGCGGCAGCGACTCGCGCGCCGGTTCGTTGCCCCAGCTGAAATTGGCAATGCCGAGCTCGCGTGGACCGTTGCGCACCACGAAGGCGTCGATTGCCGCGACGATCAGCGTGCCGATTGCCAGCACCGCGAAGAAAATGCGCCAGCTCGTGGCCAGCGTCAGCGGAATGCCGAGTGCGAAATCCATGGTGATGGCGAGGCTATAGGCCGCCAGGATCATGCCGACGACGGAGCCGCGCCGGCTCTGCGGGAACCAGCCGAAGATCAGCTTCATGTTGCCGATGAAGATGCCGGCATCGAAGAAGCCGATCACGAGCCGCAGCACGACGAGCTCGATGTAGCTCTGCACGAACACCTGCAACACCATGCCGAGCCCGGTGCCCGCGAGCCCGATCAGCAACATGTTGCGCGCCGACATCGATCGGCTGACCGGAGACCAGACCACCATGCCGATGCCGTAGGTGAGGGCGAAGATGCCCTGGGCGAGGCCGGCCTCGGCAGGGTTGAGCTTGAGCGTTTCCGATACGAAGGGAAGCACGGCGGCGAACGCGTACCAATCCGCGGCAAGAAAGATCTCGCACAGGATCGCGAGCAGCAGCATGCCTTTTTGCCAGCCGGCAATCCTCTGGCGATCGGTCTCGGAAATGGTGGTCCAGCTCATGATGGGTCCTCTCGGTGATCGCGATCAGGTGGAGTTGAATGCGCCGTCAGGCCGGTGGCGGCAGGAAATCGACCTCGTGCTCGGCGGCGATGCGCACTACTTCCTGCGGGTCCGGAACATTGTGGATGCGCTCGAACAACGTCTTCAGCGAGCGCGTCGGCGCCACCCAGAACAGGCTGGTCGCGGTCTCGCCCGATCGATTGAAGATTCCGTGCGGCACTCCCTTGGGCATGCGGACGAGGTCGCCGGCCCTAGCGACAAAATCTTTGCCGTCGAGCCACAGCTCGTAGCGGCCGCTCAGGACGTAGATGAATTCGTCCTGGGTCGAATGCACGTGTGGGGGGACGAAGGTGCCGTCGGGAAACACCGCGTGCCAGGCCATCGACGCTTCGGATTGCTGCTTTAAGGTGTAGGTCTGACCCAGGATGTTCCAGACGATATCGCCGAAGCCTTCGTTGCTTGCCGTGACGCCGGGAGGCATGTCGATCATGGTGCTGTCCTTTGTGGCGTTCGGCCGGTTCAAACCGGCGAGAAAATCGCTGACGTGACCGGCGGCCGCCGGTGTTTCCTCGAAGACGAGGTGTCCGGTCGCCGGCACCACAACGAGACGCCCGTCGGCAAGCCCGGCGATCCACGCGTGGGCCTGAGCGGTCGGACGCAGGCGGTCCTCGGCGCCCCACAGAACGAGGGTCGGCGCAGCGATCCGGTGCAGCCAATGCGCGAGCTTCGGGTTGCCCTGCGGGTCGTTGCGGATCAGCTTGGCGAAGCTCGTGACCTCGCGTCCGAGCCGCGCGTCGAATGCGGGATCGGGGTTTCGCGGAAAATAGCGCAGGGCCGCCGCCGGATCGTGCGCGAGGTAGGACGGCAACTCGTGCGGCGCGATCTCGAACAGCCCCGGTGCCGGCGCGTCAGCGACGACGAGGCCGGCGGGTGCGACCAGCACGAGCCGGCGCACGCGTTGCGGTTGGCGGATCGCAAATTCGGCGGCAAGCCATCCGCCGAGGGAAAACCCGGCGAGGTCGAACGTGTCGAGACCCATCCGGTCGAACAGGTCCATATAGTGCAGGACATGATCCTCAGTGGTGTCGATCACATCCGCATCGCCGGAATCGCCGAAGCCGATATGATAGGGGATGACCACGGTGTGCCGGGCGGCCCACGCGCGCGCCATCTCGAAGCCGGTGAAGGTGCCGGTACCGTGCAGAAACACCAGCGCTGGCCCGCTTCCGATGCTGTGGACCACGGTTCGCGCGCCGTTGATATCGTATTCCGAACGGGTGAAGCCGGTCAGGTCAGGCAAAGCCTTGACGGCAGCATCAGGCATGGTCGAGGTCTCCGGTTGAAGGCGCCAAGGCGATGCAGCGGGCGTTGAGGTTGCTCATGCGGCGTCGGCGCGACGGCCCCTCAACAGGGCGGCGAACTGTTCGGCCGCGTTGGCGATGCGCGCCGTGATGATCGGGGGCAGCGGTGCGCCGGACACGAACTCGCCGCGGCTGGCGTAAATTGCCGTCGACACGGTGCAGGCCTCGAAGAAGCCGAACAGCGGCCGCAGCTGATGCTCGACCACCAGGGAGTGGCGCAGCCCGCCGCCGACGGCCGTCAGCACCACGGGACGATTGCGCAGCGTGCTGGGCTCGATCAGGTCGAATACGTGCTTGAACAAGCCCGGATAGGAGCCCTGGAACACGGGGCAGCCGATCACGAGGCCGTCGGCTTGCTCGATGGCCTCGATCACGATGCGGGCGTGGTCGTCGAGCGCGGCCCGGGTAAATCCGGCGATGCCGGCACCGGCATCGACCAGATCAAGAACCTCGAATGTGAGCGGATGTCGTGCATGAAGCTCGGCGCCGACGGCCTCGACCAGGGCGCGCGCCTTGGACGGTCGCCAGGTGTTGCCGCAGAAACCGACGATGCGTGGCTTCGTCACGTGACCATCCTCATCCGATGGCAAACCTCAGCCTGCGACGCCGAACACGGTCCATTGCGAACCGGGAGCGGGCAGGCCGAGCAGGGCGCGGCCGCATTCCTCGACGATCTGGTCGGCCATCAGGATGTGCTGCGTCCCGGAATGGATGTCGCGATAGAAGCGCTGCATCGGGGTGTTGTGCAGCGAGGCGCCACGCGCGGCGCGGTGTGCGAACGTGGCGGTGTCGGAGATCACGTCGTGAATGTGCCGCAGCGACAGCTTGATCATCGTCATCTGGTCGAGCGTCGGAGCTTCGCCGCGCGCGCAGGCTTCCGACACCTCGCGCCAGGTCTCGTGCACCAAGGCCCGCGCAGCGCGGAAGCGCGCCTCGACCTGGGCGAACTGGAACTTGAAGCTCGCGCTCTCGCTCGACTTGCCGAAAGCATCCTGGCGCTGCACGATGACCTTGACGAGTTCATCGAGCATGCGGCGTCCGACGCCGACCGCCCAGCCGGAATGGGCCCAGGCACTGTAGCCGGCAAGGCCGAGCGCGCCCTGCACGCCGCCGCGGCGGGGCGCGCCGATGTCGAAGTCGTAGGTCATGTGGGTCGGCACGAACAACTCGGTGCCCTCGCTGATCGTGTAATCGAAGCTGCCGGTGGCGCGCAGGCCGAGCACATCCCAATTGCCCATCAGCTTGATGGTCGCGCGCGGGTGATGGGTGACCACGATCTTGGGCTGGCCGTTGGGGGCCATCACCATGTCCTTGCCGGTCGGATCGGTGACGAAGCAGCCGGAATGCACCCATTCGGCGTGCTGGATGCCGCTGCCATAGGCCCAATTGCCGCGGATCATGTAGCCGCCATCGACCGGCCGGGCGAAGCCGCGCGGCACGCCGTTTCCGGCGATGGTGATGTCGGGGCCGTTGGCAAAGACCTTCTTGATCCCTTCGTCCTCGACATAGATTGCGAGCGTGGTGCCTTCCATGTTGTTGCCGATCACGCACCAGCCGGCCGAGGCATGGGCGTAGGACAGGCGCTCGATCACCGTCATCGCGTCGAACGGCAGCAATTCCGCGCCGCCGACCTGCTTCGGAAACAGCATGGTGTAGATGCCGGCCTTGCGCAGCGCGGCGACCACGTCGTCGGTGAGATAGCCCTGGGCCTCGGCGTCGGCTGCTTTGGCCTCCACCAGCGGCAGCAGCGCGTCGAGACGGGCGTGAAACTCGGCAGCGGTCGTGGTGCCGGATGGCTTGGCGGCGCGCTGGGCAGATACGTTCATGGTCAAGATCTCCACGTCAGGACGTTCCCGCCGCATTCACCGATCGGTGGCGCGGAGCGGGTGTTGCATGCAGGAACCCGCCGATCGCGGGCACGGCTCGTCGTTCGCCGGCCGCGAATTGGGTCGGCGAGAGCGCGCAGCTGCGATCGATGTCGGCGTGTCCGCCAGATTGCGCGATCACGAGGGGCGGTCGGCGCCGGTCCTCGCGCGTCGCGCGATTGCGATGTTTGGAATGGTAGGAGACGGCGCGCGAATGCGGCAATCCCCCAACATGGGGGGTATCCGCGCCTGTGGCAGGCAGTCTTGGCACGCGATCGGTCCGATCCGAAGCATCGCTGCCGCTTCTTTTCGCTTGACCAATCGTGAGGCAGCGCAGAAATTTTAATCCTATAAGATCCGTCAACGGCGCAGCTGTCCGGGGGGCAGGTGCAGCGCGAGCGCGCAAGGAGTGGTGGTGGCTGCGGGACGAATGCAGTTGGATCATCTGCCTGAGCGCCGGCTCGCCGATGGGCTCATGTCCATCGCGGAGAGCCGGTCGGTGCATGGACTCGGCGTGGCCTGCTGCTCGGCGATCAGCAGCCTGACCGGCTCTCCGACCGTCGGTCTCTATCTGCTCGACGGCGCCGAGCCGGAACTGGTCTACAGCCGCCATGTCGCGGAAGGCCTGCTCGACAATTACCGGGCTGGTTTCTGGAAGCGCGATCCGGTGCTCGACTGCATCCTGACCGGAGGCCGGGTCGTCGACGGCGCGTCGCTGCATGGCTCAGCGCATTGGCATCGCAGCGCGTCGTTCGAGATGCTGCGGGAGTGGGGCTTCAGCTACAACATGGGCGGCCCATTGCGCTGCGGCCACAAGATCATTGGCGTGCTGTTCACCGCGACGACGGATGCCGGAGCTCCGTACACGCCGCTGTTGCAGCAGCGCATGGACATGTTGTGCCGGGCGGGCTCGCTGGCCGTGACGAACATGATGAAATCAGGCGAGCTCGAGCAGAAGCACGAGGCCATCGCGCTGCCGGAGCGTGCGGCGTTGCCGCAGCCATCCATGCTCGCGCTGCGGCTTCCGCCGCGCTCCGCCGATGTCGCGATCCGGATTTGCCGCGGCCAGACCAACAAGGAAATTGCGCGCGAGATGGGTATCTCGGATCAGACCGTCAAGGAACACGTCGCCAATCTCTGCCGGCGGTTTGGCGCGCACAATCGCACCGAATTGGCGGCGTGCCTGTTGCGCGACAGCTCACGCCATTGAGGTCAGGCCGTCCTCGCCGGAGGGCGGGCTTGCGGTCGGTGCCGGAGAAGATCTGACTTGCCATGTAGAGATAGGGGGATTTGAGCAGCAAGCGTTGCTCTATCACCGTCATCCTGAGAGGATCCCCAACCCGCTTGCTGTTGTGCGACGCTGGGGCCACTATCACACTCTCAATCGAACTCGGTGGTTATGGGCTTTCGCCAGGACGACGGCGCGGGGGGCCGCTCGCTACAATTTCTCAGACCGTCATCCTGAGGAGCCTGCGCAGCGGGCGTCTCGAAGGATCGACGGCCGGGCTGGTGGCCGTGCATCCTTCGAGACGCGGCGAAGACGCCGCTCCTCAGGAGGACGGGACCGGCAGAGACGGCTGCTAAAACATCTCGAAATATTCGCGGTGCTCCCAGTCCGACACTTCGGCCTGGAAGCGTTCGATCTCCGCGTTCTTGATGAAGACGTAGTAGTCGACGAACTCAGGCCCCAATGCCTGGCGGAAAAACGGATCGTCGTTGAGCGCGAAGACGGCCTCGCGCAGCGACTTCGGCAGCAGCGCAGCTTTCGTCTCGTAGGGCGTGTCGGCGGACGGGCCGGGATCGAGCTGGCGGTCGACGCCGTCGAGGCCGGAAAGGATTTGCGAAGCCATATAGAGATAGGGATTGGCGGCGGGCTCGCCGATCCGGTTCTCCAGCCGCGTTGCCGGATCGCCGGCCGCCCCGAGCACGCGGATCATGACGCCGCGGTTGTCGCGGCCCCAGATCGCGCGATCCGGCGCCAGCGAATAGGAGCGGTAGCGCTTGTAGCCGTTGATGGTCGGCGTGGTGAACACGGTCGAGGCCCGCGCGTGCTCGATCAGGCCCGCGAGCCAGGCGCGGCCGAGCGGGCTGAGCGGCTCGCCGCTCTCCTTGGCCATGAAGGCATTCTCACCGCCCGTGCGCGACACCACCGACTGGTGCAGATGCCAGCCGCTCGCAAATACATTGGGCAGTTTCGGCCGGCACATGAAGGTGGCGTGATAGCCATGGCGGCGCGCGATCTGCTTCACCGCGGAGCGAAACAGCACCATGGTGTCGGCGGGCGCGAGTCCCACGGTCGGCGCGAAGGTGAATTCGCACTGGCTCGGGCCGAACTCGACCTCGACCGAGCGCAGCGGCAGGCCGAGCGCGATGATGTCGCGGCGGATGATCTCGAGCGCCGGCTCCATCTGATCGTAGCGCTGCTCGGTGAGGTACTGATAGCCGTGCGACAGCAGGCTGACCGACGGCGGCCGGCCGGGCTGACCGGCATCCTCCGGCGCCATATGCGCGTCGTCGAGCTTGAACAGATGGAATTCGACCTCGAGACCGGCGACGAAATCGTAGCCGCGGCCGGCGAGCTGATCGAGCACCTTGCGATAGAGGTTGCGGGTCGCGAACGGCACCGGGCGGCCGTCGCTGAAATAGAGATCGCAGAGCAGCCACCCGGTATTTTGCGCCCGGGGCAGCAGGCGGAACGTGGTGGGGTCGGCGACCATCAGCACGTCGGCCGCGCCTTCCATCTCCTTCATGCCGAAGCCGCCGCCTGACGTGAACACCGGAAACACCGTCTTGTGCGAGGTGTCCTTGGCGAGCATCGTCGTGGTGATCGAGCAGCCGCCTTCCAGCGCGCGCACCGCCTCGGTGGCGATCAGCGTCTTGCCGCGCAGGATGCCGTGCTGGTCGGGAAACGACAGGCGGATGACCTCGAGGTTCTTGTCCTCGACGATGCGGCGAAGGCGCTGCGCCGCCTCCTTCTGCTCATCCGACCACAGGCCGTGGCGCTCGACGAAGCTCACCGCGTCACTCCTTCGCTTCTCCCTCGCCCCGCTCTTCGCGGGGCCGGGACGAGCAGAGCTCGCCCTGAGAGGGTCGGGGTGAGGGGCTCTCTCCGCCGCCTCGATTTGTCGATAGACCTGTACCCCCTCACCCGGATCGCTGACGCGATCCGACCTCTCCCCGCAAGCGGGGCGAGGTGAAGGATACTGTGCGGCGCGGCCGAAGCCATTATCACTCCGCCGCCGTCAGATGCTGCACCTTGCCGGCGATCTCGCGCGGCACGGGGGCGGCCCACGGCGCGCCGCGGCGGCGCTTGACGTCGACTTCCATCCAGTAGAGCTCCCAGCCTTGCGTCGGCCCGATGCCGTCCATTGTCGCCGGGCCCTGGATGCTGCGCGCGGAGGCCTCATCGAGGAACAGCATTGGCTTCTCGCCTCCGGAGACCTTCTCGATCTCGTGCCGCAGCAGACGGCGATACTGCACGATCGCCTTGTCGCTCTGGCCGAGATGCTCATTGGTGCG
Source organism: Bradyrhizobium sp. USDA 4454 (assembly GCF_054822705.1). Classification (NCBI taxonomy): domain Bacteria; kingdom Pseudomonadati; phylum Pseudomonadota; class Alphaproteobacteria; order Hyphomicrobiales; family Nitrobacteraceae; genus Bradyrhizobium; species Bradyrhizobium sp. USDA 4454. The sequence goes on along the minus strand of NZ_JBTRCN010000001.1, from coordinate 7,659,254 downwards.
GTCCTGGATCGCCCCCATCGATTCCACAGCCCACTGGTCGTGGACATTGATGTCGGTGCCCATGCCGGTATAGGTCTCGGTGGCCTGCTCGTGCGGATCGAAGCCGTAATCGTTGCTCTTGTTCTTGCGCGACTTGTAGTCGGGCAGGGTATAGAGCTCGAGCCGCTGGTCGCGCATCTTCTGTTTGTCGACCGGCGCCGTGTAGCTGGTGAAGATCGCGTACCAGTAGCAATTCTCGTCATCGACCGGCACGTGCCACTGCGTGATGGTCATCTCGGTCGACATCGGAATCACGAAGCCGTGCGGGAACAACTGATTCGTCACCCGCACATGGGTGCGCTCGGCGTCGAGCGCGCGCAGCGCGATCAGGCGCAGGCCATATTCGGTGTGCTCGACATTGATGATCGGCCGGTCGTGTTCGCGCAGGATCTTGGTCATCGGCATGTCGCTGCCGGCCGAGGCGCCGCGGAATTGCTTGCCGTAGGCCGCCGAGGTGTCCTCGTCCTCGAAGAAGCGATGCAGGAAGGACGCGTGCGCCGGATCGATGCCGACCTCGAGCGCCTGCAGCCAGTTGCAGTTCATGTGGCCCTTGAACGCAAACGTATGGCTGCCGGGCGCGACGAAGCAATCGAGCTCGGGGAATGCCGGCGGCGTGCCTTCGCCGAGCCAGGCCCACAGGATGCCGCTCTTCTCGATCACGGGATAGGAGCGCTGCTTGATGCCCTTGCAGAGCTGCGAGCCGACAGGTTCGGCCGGCGTCTCGATGCACTGGCCTGACGTGTCGAACAGCCAGCCGTGGAAGGCGCAGCGCAGCCCGCCATTCTCCAGCCGGCCGAAGGCGAGGTCGGCGCCGCGATGCGCGCAGTGGCGGTCGATCAGGCCGTAGCTGCCGTCATCGCCGCGAAACAGCACCAGATTTTCGCCGAGCAGCCGCACCGGCCGGACCGGGCGCGGCCCGTCGAGCTCGTCGACCAGCGCCGCCGGCTGCCAGTACATCCGCATCAGCTTTCCGCAGGGGTCCTTGCGCCCGGTGCGGGTGATCAGATCGTTCGCTTCCTGGCTCATCATGGCGGCGTCTCCTGAATTTGGATTTGTTCGCCTATTGAACGAATGTGCGAATTATGCCATGTCTGAACGGGACAGCAAGCGCAATTTTTGAACCGTTCAAAGCCCCAACCTGATCCCAATGCCCAAGCTGAAGCGGACCGACCAGGACGAGCGCGCCACCGACTTCGTCGAGGCGCTCGATCGCGGCCTGCGCCTGTTGCAGGTGTTCGGCACCGTGACGGGTCCGGCGACCTTGAGCGACCTCGCGCGCGCCGCCGACCTGCCGCGCGCCACCGCGCGCCGCATCCTATTCACGCTGGCGCATGGCGGCTTTGTCGCCACCGACGGCAAGCTGTTCACGCTGACGCCGCATGTGCTGACGCTCGCCGGCTCGTTCCTGCAATCCAACCAGGTGGTGACGGTGTTGCAGCCGGTGCTCGATCGCATCGCCACATCAGCGCAGGAGATCGCCTCGCTCGCGCTGCTCGACGGCGACGACGTCGTGTTCGTGGCGCGCTCGAGCCCGACGCGGGTGTTCTCTGCCGGTCTCGACATCGGCTACCGGCTGCCGGCGTTCTGCACCTCGGTCGGCCGCGCCATGCTCGGCCGGCTCGACGATGCCGAGCTCGCGGCGCGGCTGAAGGCGATGCGCCGCGAAGCCGTGACGCCGCAGACCACGACCGATCCGAAGAAGCTGCTCGCCACTATCATCGCCGATCGCGCGCAGGGCTATTCACTGGTCGATCGCGAAGCCGAGCCGCATTTCCGCTCGATCTCGGTGCCGGTGCGCCGCTACGACGGCACCATCGTCGCCGCCATCAACATGGGCGCGCATGTCGATCGGGTGCCGATGCAGGAATTGATCGATCGCTTCCTGCCGCTGCTGCGCGAGGGCGCGGAGGATGTGAAGAGCCGGTTGCTGTAGCGCCGCCTTTAAAGCGCCACGCTGCGCAGGCCGAACGAGCGCGCCTCGTTCTGCAGCACCGGCCGCACCGAATCGATCAGCCTTGCCGCGGCCGCGTCGACCGAGAGTCCAGCCGTGTCGACCACGGCCGATGCGCGGGCATAGAGCGGCTCGCGGCTGACCAGGATGTTGCGCAACTCGGCCATTGCCGAGCGATCGTCGGCCATCGGGCGCAGGTCGCCCTGGCGGCGGACGCGGGCCATGTGCTCTTCCGGCTCGGCCTTCAGCCAGATCGTGTAGAACGACGACAGGATCAAATCGAAGGTCAGCGCCTCGGAGACGATGCCGCCGCCGGTCGCCAGCACCATCAATTCCTTGCGCGCCAAGAGCTGCGTCAGCGCGGCCTGCTCCATGCGGCGAAAGCCTTCCTGGCCGTACAGCGCAATGATCTCGGCAACCGACAGGCCGTTCTGCGCCTCGATCTCCTTGTTGAGTTCGACAAAACTCCAGCCGATCTTCTTCGCCAGCATCCGTCCGAGCGTGGTCTTGCCGGCGCCGCGCAGGCCGATCAGCGCAATGCCGGAGAACGCGGCGCGGCGTGGCGCCAGCGCGCTGCCGCCGGCAAGCATGTCCTTGGCCTGGGCGATCTGGCTCGGCGATGCCTTGCGCAGGAGATCGCGGATCACGGCCCAGTCTGGCACCGGCTCGCTGGAGGGGATCAGGTCCTCGAGATGCGCGCCCATCGCGCCTGCGACACGACGCAGCAGCACGATCGAGACATTGCCTTTGCCGCTTTCGAGCTGGGCGATGTAGCGTTCGGAAATGCCGGAGACCTTGGCGAGCACCTTGCGCGACATGCCGCGCAGCGCGCGCGTGGTGCGCACGCGCTGGCCGAGCTGTTCGAGGAAGTCGGTTTCCGGATCGTTGGCTGCGGTCATGATCCCTGTGCGACGCGCGGTCCTGGCTGAATCAGACCGAGGTTCTAGGAAACATAGTGCCGATAAGGATTGACAGCAAGCCAAGCTGGTGGCTTTGTATGAATTATAATTCTTAAAATTCACAGGAGAGGGAAGCGTGGCGCGTCTGGGTCCAAGGAGGCTCCAAGGAGCGGGGCATGACTTATAACGCAGTCTCCTGGCTGCTCGACCGCAACGTCGACGAGGGCCGCGGCGACAAGGTCGTGTTCGACGACACGGTGTCGCAAGTCACCTATGGCCAGTTGCAGCGGCAGACCCGGCGGGTCGGCAACATGCTGCGCCGGCTCGGCGTCCGCCGCGAGGAGCGGGTCGCCATGATCATGCTCGACACGGTCGATTTCCCGATCGTGTTCCTCGGCGCGATCCGCGCCGGCGTGGTGCCGGTGCCGCTCAACACGCTGCTGACCGCGGAGCAATACGCCTACATCCTCGGCGACTGCCGCGCGCGGGTGCTGTTCGTGTCGGAGGCGCTGCTGCCGGTCGTGAAGGACATCATCCCGCGCATGCCCGATCTCGAGCATGTCGTGGTCTCCGGCAAGGATGCGCACGGCCACAAGAAGCTGTCCGACGAAATCGCGCGCGAGAGCGATGTGTTCGCGACCGTGCCGACCCATGCCGACGAGCCGGCATTCTGGCTCTATTCGTCGGGCTCGACCGGCATGCCGAAGGGCGTCCGCCATCTGCATTGCAATCTCGCTGCGACCGCGGAGACCTATGCGAAGCAGGTGCTCGGCATCCGCGAGGACGATGTCGGTCTGTCGGCGGCAAAGCTGTTCTTCGCCTATGGGCTCGGCAACGCGCTGACCTTCCCGATGTCGGTCGGCGCAACGACGATCCTGAATTCGGAGCGTCCGACGCCGGCGGTGATGTTCGCGCTGCTGAACAAATACAATCCCAGCATCTTCTTCGGCGTGCCGACCCTGTTCGCGGCGATGCTGAACGACGAGGCGACCAAGGCGCAGTCCGGCGGCAATCGCCTGCGGGTCTGCACCTCGGCCGGCGAGGCGCTGCCGGAATCGGTCGGCAATGCCTGGAAGACAAGGTTCGGCGTCGACATCCTCGACGGCGTCGGCTCGACCGAGCTGCTGCACATCTTCCTGTCGAACGCGCCCGGCGACATCAAATACGGCTCGTCCGGCCGTCCGGTGCCCGGCTACAAGGTGCGGCTGGTCAACGAGGCCGGCGCCGACGTCGCTGACGGCGAAGTCGGCGAATTGCTGGTCGATGCACCTTCGGCTGGCGAGAGCTACTGGAACCAGCGTGCCAAGAGCCGCGCCACCTTCGAGGGCGCCTGGACCCGCACCGGCGACAAATACATCCGCGACGCCGACGGCCGTTACACCTTCTGCGGCCGCGCCGACGACATGTTCAAGGTCTCCGGCATCTGGGTCTCGCCGTTCGAGGTCGAAAGCGCGCTGATCACCCATCCCGCGGTGCTGGAAGCCGCGGTCGTGCCGGAGGCCGATCCGGAAGGGCTCTTGAAGCCGAAGGCCTATGTGGTGCTGCGGCCCGAGAGCTCAGCCGAAGGTCTGCGCGAGGCGCTCAAGGAGCACGTCAAGCAGAAGATCGGCCCGTGGAAATATCCGCGCTGGATCGACGTGGTCGACAACCTGCCGAAGACGGCGACCGGGAAGATCCAGCGGTTCAAGTTGCGGCACTAAAGCCAGACGTAACACCGTCATTCCGGGGCTCGCGAAGCGAGAACCCGGAATCTCGAGATTCCGGGTTCGATGCTGACGCATCGCCCCGGAATGACTGAGGAAAGAAACTCGGCATGACAAATCTTGCACCCACAGGCTTCCTCAGCATCGACGGCGCCGAGCTCGAATACCGCATGATCGGCCCGTCGCCCGAGTCAGCACCCACCATCGTGATGCTGCATGAAGGCCTCGGCTGCGTCGGGCTATGGGGCGATTTCGCGGAAAAATTGCAGGCGGCGACCGGCGCCGGCGTGTTGGCCTATTCGCGCGCGGGTTATGGGGCCTCGTCGCCGGCGAAACTGCCGCGCCCGGTTGACTACATGCATCGCGAGGCACTCGACGTGCTGCCGAAGCTGCTCGACCGGATCGGCTTCCGCCGCGGCCTTCTGCTCGGTCACTCCGACGGTGCGTCGATCGCGGCGATCTATGCCGGCGCGCATCAGGATCATCGCCTGCACGGCCTGGCGCTGCTCGCGCCGCACTTCATCGTCGAGGACATCTCGGTCAAGTCGATCGCCGAGATCAAGACGGCGTACGAGACCACCAATCTGCGAGAGAAGCTCGCGCGCTGGCACAAGGATGTCGACAAGGCCTTCCGTGGCTGGAACGACGCCTGGCTCGATCCGAAATTCCGCGATTGGGATATCTCCGACTATCTCGCCTATATCCGCGTGCCCGTGCTGATCGTGCAGGGGGCGGACGATCAGTACGGCACGATGCGCCAGGTCGAGATCGCCCGGGAGGAGTGCTACTGCCCCGTCGATGTCGCGGCCATCGCCGGCGCCGGCCACTCGCCGCATCGCGAGGCGCAAGCGGTGTCGCTGGCCGCGGTCACCGAATTCGCCAAAGCGGCGCTGCGGGACGACCCGGCGCTGGCCGCCTGACCTTTGATGCCGGCGCCAGGTCATTGGCCCAGCGAGTGATTTTCCGGAATATGAAACAAAATGCATGTTTTTACGTTTTGAGCTGGACTCGATCAAAAACATGCATTATTTTGCATGAAGGCTTCGGCAACGAACAACAGCAAGACAACAGATAAGGGTGGCCCATGGCTGGTGACGATCGCGTCCTTGCAGGCGGGGCGAAGTACATCGATTTCCAGACCGAGCCGTCGCGTTACCGGCACTGGAAGCTCGACGTCGCCGGCGAGGTCGCGACGCTGACCATGGACGTCGACGAGAACGCCGGCCTGTTCGAGGGCTATCAGCTCAAGCTCAATTCCTACGACCTCGGCGTCGACATCGAGCTGGCGGACGCCGTGCAGCGGCTGCGCTTCGAGCATCCCGAGGTGAAGGTCGTGGTGATGCGCTCGGGCAAGAACCGGGTGTTCTGCGCCGGCGCCAACATCCGCATGCTGGCGGGCTCGACCCACGCCCACAAGGTCAACTTCTGCAAGTTCACCAACGAAACCCGCAACGGTCTGGAAGATTCCAGCGAGAATTCCGGCCAGAGCTTCATCACCGTCGTCAACGGCACCGCGGCCGGCGGCGGCTATGAGCTGGCGCTCGCGACCGACCACATCATGATGGCCGACGATGGCGCGGCCGCCGTCGCGCTGCCGGAAGTGCCGCTGCTCGCGGTGCTGCCGGGCACCGGCGGGCTGACGCGCGTCGTCGACAAGCGCAAGGTGCGCCGCGACCACGCCGATTTCTTCTGCACCATCGAGGAAGGCATCAAGGGCAAGCGCGCGGTGCAGTGGCGGCTGGTCGACGAGATCGCGCCGAACTCCAAGCTCGAGGGCAAGCTTGCCGAGCGCGTCAGGGAATTCGCCGCGAGGTCGAAGCGCAATGGTTCGGGTAAAGGCGTCACGCTGGCGCCGCTGACGCGGACCATCGACGACAGCGCGATCCGCTACGGCTTCGTCAGCGTCGACATCGATCGCGCCGCGCGGATCGCCACCATCTCGATCAAGGCGCCGGAAACGGTGGCGCCCGCCGACATCGACGGCATGATCCGGCAGGGCGCCGCATTCTGGCCGCTGCAGGTCGCCCGCGAGCTCGACGATGCGATCCTGCATCTGCGCATCAACGAGCTTCAGATCGCGATGCTAGTGTTCAAGAGCCATGGCGACCGCGCCAATGTGGTGTCCTACGACGCGTTCCTGGAGGCCAACAAGGCGCACTGGCTGGTCAACGAGGTCAGGCATTACTGGAAGCGCGTGCTCAAGCGCATCGACGTCACCTCGCGCACGCTGGTGACCCTGGTCGAGCCCGGCTCCTGCTTCGTCGGCACGCTCGCCGAGCTCGTGTTCGCCGCCGACCGCTCCTACATGCTGATCGGCCAGAAGCAGGGCGACAACCGCCCGCCGCCGGCGATCGAGCTGACCGCGATGAATTTCGGGCCCTATCCGATGAGCCATGGCCTGACCCGGCTGCAATCGCGCTTCCAGGCCGACCCATCGGATCTGGAGCGCGCGCAAGGCTCGATCGGCAAGGCGCTCGACGCCGAGGAGGCCGAGGAGCTCGGCCTCGTCACCTTCGCGCTCGACGACATCGACTGGGACGACGAGGTCCGCGTGTTCTTCGAGGAACGCACCTCGTTCTCGCCCGACGGTCTCACCGGCATGGAAGCCAATCTGCGCTTCGTCGGGCCCGAGACCATGGAATCGAAGATCTTCTCCCGCCTCACCGCGTGGCAGAACTGGATCTTCCAGCGGCCCAACGCGGTCGGCGAGGACGGCGCGTTGCGCCGTTACGGCACCGGCCAGAAGGCGCAATTCGACATGACGCGCGTGTGAAGGCGCACACCGCCGTCATCCTGAGGTGCGAGCGTTTGCGAGCTTCGAAGGATGATTGGAGGCAACAGTGCCAAACAGCATCCTTCGAGGCTCGCGCAAAGATGCGCGAGCACCTCAGGATGACGACGGAGCAAGATGCGATGCGAGCCAGGATGCAGAGGAGGCTGCCATGAACATGAACATCATGAACGTCGATTACTCGACCAAGATTCCGAACAATGTGAATCTCGCCGAGGACCGCCAAGTGCTGAAGGCGCTGGAGGGCTGGCATCCCGGCTACATGGACTGGTGGAAGGACATGGGGCCGGACGGCTTCCAGGAATCGCTGGTCTATCTGCGCACCGCCTATTCGGTCGATCCGCGCGGCTGGGCCAAGTTCGACTACGTGCGGATGCCCGAATATCGCTGGGGCATCTTGCTCGCTCCGCAGGAAGAGAACCGCGTCATTCCGTTCGGCGAGGATTTCGGCAAGCCGGCCTGGCAGGAAGTCCCCGGCGAGCATCGCGCCACGCTGCGCCGCCTGATCGTGATCCAGGGCGACACCGAACCGGCCTCGGTCGAGCAGCAGCGCCATCTCGGCAAGACCGCGCCCTCGCTCTACGACATGCGCAATTTGTTCCAGGTCAATGTCGAGGAAGGCCGCCATCTCTGGGCGATGGTCTACCTGTTGCAGAAATATTTCGGCCGCGACGGCCGCGAGGAGGCGGACGATTTGCTGCGCCGCCGCTCGGGCGACGCGGATTCACCGCGCATGCTCGGCGCCTTCAACGAGGCGACGCCGGACTGGCTGTCGTTCTTCATGTTCACCTACTTCACCGATCGCGACGGCAAGATGCAGCTGCACTCGCTGGCGCAGTCGGGCTTCGATCCGCTGTCGCGCACCTGCCGCTTCATGCTGACCGAGGAAGCCCACCACATGTTCGTCGGCGAGACCGGCATCACCCGCGTCGTGCAGCGCACCTGCGATGCGATGAAGCAAGCCGGCATCACCGATCCGAACGATATCGCCAAGGTCCGCGCGCTCGGCGTGATCGATCTACCGACGATCCAGAAGAAGCTCAACCTGCACTATTCGCTGTCGCTCGATTTGTTCGGCTCCGAAGTGTCGACCAATGCGGCGAACGCCTTCAACGCCGGCATCAAGGGCCGCTACAAGGAAACCACGATCGAGGACGATCACCAGCTCAAGAGCTCGACCTATCCGGTCATGAAGATGGTGGACGGCCAGATCAAGCTGGTCGACGAGCCGGCGCTGACCGCGCTCAACATGCGGCTGCGCGACGACTACACGCAGGACTGCGTCAAGGGCATGCTGCGCTGGAACAAGGTGATCTCGACCGCGGGCATCGACTACAAGCTCGCGGTGCCGCACACCGCCTTCCACCGCCAGATCGGCGAGTTCAAGGACATCCATGCGACGCCCGACGGCATCCTGATCGACGACGACACCTGGGCCAAGCGCAAGAACGACTGGCTGCCGTCAACCGCGGACGGCGACTTCATCGCCTCGCTGATGAAGCCGGTGACCGAACCCGGCGAGTTCGCCTCCTGGATCTCGGCGCCCAAGGTCGGCATCGACAACAAGCCCGGCGACTTCGAATATGTGAGGATCGAGAGCTGATCGACGGCTAACGGTTCCTCTCTGCGGAGAGATCGAAGAGGGGTGAGCCGAGAAGGTCCTGGCTCGCCCCTTTTCTTTTGCGTTGTTCCGTCATCACCCGCGAAAGCGGGTGATCCAGTATTCCAGAGACGGAAGTGATTGAACTTATAAGCCGCAGCGTACTGGATGCCCCGGTCGAGCCGGGGCATGACAGCGGTGGAACGGCGTCCAAGATCGATCGTCGCGATACCGTCCTACCCCGCGATCTCCAGTCCCGCCGTCGCGTAGACCACGCCGCCGTCGACCGCAATCGTCGCTCCGACCACATAGTCGCCGGCGCGCGAGGCGAGGTAGATCGCGGTGCCCGCCATGTCCTCGTCGCTGCCGACCCGCCGCGACGGAACGCGTTGCGCGACTTCGTCGGCGTGGTCGCGCGCGGCGCGGTTCATGTCCGACTTGAAGGCGCCCGGCGCGATCGCGGTGACGTTGATATTGTCCTTGATCAGGCGGGTCGCCATCCGCCGCGTCAGATGGATCACCGCGGCCTTGCTCGCGGCATAGGAATAGGTCTCCATCGGGTTGACGAAGATACCGTCGATCGAGGCGATGTTGATCACCTTGCCTGGCCTGTCATGGGACGCTGCGGCGCGCAGCGGCTTGGCCAGCGCCTTGGTCAGGAAGAAGATCGACTTGACGTTGAGGTTCATCACCTTGTCCCAGCCGCTTTCCGGGAATTCGTCGAAATCCGCGCCCCAGGCCGCGCCGGCATTGTTGACCAGGATGTCGAGCTTCGGCTCGCGCTTGATGATCTCGCCCGCGAGCTTGTCGCAGCCCTCGACGGTCGAGATGTCGATCGGCAGCGCGATGCATTCGCCGTCATAGGCGGCGGACAGCTCCTGCGCGGTGGCCTCGCAGGGACCGGCCTTGCGCGCGGTGATGTAGACCCTGGCGGCGCCCTGCGCGAGGAAGCCGGCCGCGATCATCTTGCCGATGCCGCGCGATCCCCCGGTCACCACCGCGACGCGGCCCTTCAGTGAGAACAGATCCTTGAACATGTTGTCTCCTTGGCTGTGCCGAGCGTTCTGGCCGGGTTGATGGAGCTAGTCAAGGAACCGCGACGCCCGGCGAACGCGACCCGCGAAGGTCGGGCGCCGCATCGATCGGGCTTTCGTGGATCAAGCATTCTCGAGATGTGATGCAGTGCACAAATTAATTGGCCGACTCGTGGCATCATGCGTCCGGGGTGGAATTCCAGATCAAGGAGTTCCAGGAGTGAAGCACATTTCATTACCGGTGACCGGCGTGAGGCCTGTCACCCACATTCAGTTTCGACGACGGCGGAACGGGCTGTTCGCCGCCATCCTCGGCGCAATTTATTACTCGCGGCGGATTCAGGCGCGCCGCGTTCTGAAGCAGTACCGGCATCTGATCGATCGCGCCGATCGGCGCCGTTCCAATCTGGAGAGCGGCGGCAATGTCCCTCACTGACCGGTCGCCGCCCCGCAAATCGATCGTCCGGCTCCCGGAGATCGGCGAGATGACGCTGCTGACCGTCATCGCGGTCGGATTTCTTGTGCTGCATCTTCTCACCGCGACATTGCTGATGCCCGCGGCCACGGCAGATGCAGCCGTGCCGCAGGAGGCGAGGGCGATTCACACCGACTAGCATCGCTCCGGCTCATACATCATCCCTGCACGCCTCGGCCTGCCGCCGGCGCCGGGGCTGTTGCTTGTCGTGAAGTCCGTAGCCCGGACGGAGCGGAGCGAAATCCGGGATGCTATCCGCGGATGGACTGACCCGGATTGCGCGGAGCCTTGTCATCGGGCGCGCGTTCGCGCGACCCTTTGGCTTCATCCGGGCTACAGGCAGGCGGAATTCACGCCGCGTCGATGCGGCGGAAGCCGTTCCATACGGCGGTGGCGGCGCCGGAGGTCAAGACCGGCAACAGGCGGGCGTCCTGGTAATTGCCGTTCAGCGAGACCCGCTGCAACGCAGTCATGTGGTCGGCGCTCTCGGGAAACAGCATGCCCGGCCGCGTCGTCACCGCGGTCTTGAAGCCGATCGAACGGGCGAGCGTGAATTCGCGCGGGCCTGCGGCGATCCGGTCGCCATAGGGATAGGCGAGGTGCGCGACCGGCCGCTGCAGCGCCTGCTCGATCCGCGCCCGGCTGGTGGCGAGCTCGAACGCGGCGATGGTCTCGCTCTGCCTGGCGAGATTGCAATGGCTGATGGTGTGCGCGCCGATGGTGACCAGCGGATCGTCGGCGAAGCCGCGCAGCTCGTCCCAGGACATGCAGAGCTCGCGCGCGATGCTGGCCTCGTCGACGCCATGGCGGACGCACAGCGCGGAGATCGCGGCCTGCATCTCCTGCTCGCCCGGCAGCGAACGCAGCCAGTCGTGCAGTCGGCCGAATGCGGCGCGCTTGGCCTGCGGCGTCGCGGTGTCGATCTTCGTCGTGCCGTCGATCGGCACCTCGATGGCGGACGCCGCCGCGATCACCCGCTCCAGCGCGATCCACCACAATTTGCCGCAGCCCTCGGCGAAGTCGCTCGCGACATAGACGGTGAACGGCGCGCCGAACTCGCGCATCACGGGCAGCGCGAAGTCGCGGTTGTCGCGATAGCCGTCGTCGCAGGTGAAGCAGGCGAAGCGCCGCGCGAAATTCCGCTCGGAGAGGCGGCGATGCGCCTCGTCCATGCTGACGATGTCGACGTCGAGCGCGCGCAGATGCATCAGCATCGCGCGCAGGAAGTCCGGCGTGACCTCGAGATGATGGTTGGGCTGGAACGCATCGTCGCGGCGCGGCCGGACGTGGTGCAGCATGAAGATGGCGCCGACACCGGCGAAGATCGGCCGCAGCAGGATATGCGCGCCCGAGAAATACAACGCCTCCATCCCGGCACGGATCACGGTGTTGCGGAGTTGTTTCATGAGGGCGGGCCGGCCGATTTGCATTCCGCCGCAAACTTAGCGAAAGACCACTGAAGAAACTGTTATCCCGGTCCGACATGGCCCCCGCCGTGGCGCTTGATATGGGCGCGTGATTTGGGATTTGACAGTCAGCCAAGGGTTTGTTTTCTCTCTGGTTCCCGACCCGCAGGACGCTGAATGCACGGACTTTTCAAGTGGAGTAGCAAGTGGTGGCCGGGGGTGATTCCACTGGTCGTCCTGTGGGGGTTCGCGGCCTGGAGCTCGACGGCAACGGTGGAAGCGGATCTCGCCGCGCGCTCTAATGCCGCACTCAAGGACACCGTGCTCGACAAGCGCCGCATCAGCGTCGACGGCCGCGACGTGACCTTTGCCGCCAACGCCTTCTCCGAAGACGGCCGGCTCAGCGCGGTGGCCTCGGTCGAGGCGGTGCCGGGCGTGCGGCTGGTCAACGATGAGACCCGCCTTGTTCCCGAAGCCAAGCCCTTTGTCTGGTCCGCCGAACGCGACGTGGTGCGGGTCACGCTTGGCGGCAATGCGCCGCTGCCGGCGAGCAAGAGCAAGCTGACCGAGGCCGCGAAGGCCGGTCTCGGCGGGGTCGAGGTGGCCGATCAGATGACGCTCGCCCGCGGCGCGCCGCCGCGGTTCGATGCGGCGGCGCTGCTGCTGCTCGACCAGATCGGCAAGCTGAAGGAAGGCAAGGTCACGCTGACCGACAACAAGGTCAATCTCACGGGCATGGCGCGCGAGCTCGGCGGACGCGAAGCGGTTGCCGCCGCGCTGAAGAACCTGCCGGACGGCTATTCGATCGCCGCCAACGACATCAAGGCGCCGCCTTACGTGTTCCAGGCCTATAAGGACCCGGTCGCGGTGACGCTGACGCTGACCGGCTACGTGCCCGACAACAACGTGCACGCCGCGCTGGTCGCCGCCGCCGGCCGCAAGTTCTTCAGCGAGAAGGTGGTCGACAATCTCAAGGCCAGCATCGGCGCGCCCTCCGGGTTTGCGGCGGCGGTGGTGCCGGCGCTGGGCGCGCTGTCGCGGCTGTCGACCGGAACGCTCGTGGTGTCGGACCGCGAGGTGAAGCTGTCCGGCGATGCGCTCTATGATGCGGCGGCCGGCCAGATCCGCGACGGGCTCGGCAAGGACTTTCCGCAGGGCTGGCAGTATAAGGCCGAGGTCACGGTGAAGCCTGCGGCGGCGCCGGTCGATCCAACCGTGTGCCAGCAGCTGTTTTCCGAGATCCTCTCCAAGGGCAAGATCCGCTTCGAGTCCGGAAAGGCCGACATCGTTCCGGATTCCGCCGGCCTGCTCGACCGCCTGATCGAGACCGCGATGCGCTGTCCCAATGCGACGATCGAGGTCGCCGGCCATACCGACAGCGACGGCGAGGAGGCGGCCAACCAGGCACTCTCGGAGCGCCGCGCGCAGGCCGTGGTCGATTACCTGGTGCGCGCCGGTCTGCCCGCCAACCGCTTCACGCCGGTCGGCTATGGCAGCACGCAGCCGCTCGCCGGCAACGAGAGTGAAGACGGCAAGGCGCAGAACCGCCGCATCGAATTCGTGGTGAAGTAGCGATGACCGTGCTCGCGACATTCTTCTGGGGTTGGCTGCTCGGCGCCGCGCTGCTCGGCTTCTGCATGGGCTGGATCGCGGTGGTGCACCGGGCGCAGGGCGTCTCGAAGGTCTGGATGATCTGGCTGGCGGTGCTCGCCGCCGCGCTGGTCGCCGCGTCGTTCGCACGGATCGTGCCCGGCCGCTTCGGCTACTGGCTGGACCTCTTCCTGATCATGTTCGCGCTCTATCTCGTCGGCTGCGCGATCGGCTCCTGGTTGCGCGACTGGGTGGTCTCGCGCAGCAAGCCGGCGAGCTGACATGGCGCTCCATCACGGCGCCTTGGGCTGTCGTCCCGTAGTTTACCGGATGGCCCTGCAGACCGTTCGCCGGGCTAACTGGCGCACGTTGCACGTCAAGCTTGTCGAAGGTGGCGAGAAAACGCGCATATTTGTGCATCCGCTGTCATGAATCATCCCTAATATCTTGAAGATGCGCGTTTTATTGTCTTTTGACGAATTCCACTCCGGTTTAAAACGCGCTACACGGGGCGGGGCACAGCGAAGCGCCGGCGGGGTTCGCCCGGGAGCCGTCGTCGCGGGATCGCAATTCGAGGTCTAGATGCTGGAAGCAATCCGCAGGGCGATGGCGTTTCTGCGCCAGAAGCAAATCCTGCACCGGCTGGGTGTTGTCATCAGCATCGCCGTCATCGGCATCGCCTGTTACGTCCTCTATCACATGCTGCGCGGCATCGACACCAATGAGGTGCTCGAGGCCATCAAGAGCACCGAGCCGCGGCAAATCGCGCTGGCGGGACTGTTCGTCGCAGCCGGCTACTTCACGTTGACCTTCTACGACCTGTTCGCGGTGCGCGCGATCGGCCACGCCCATGTGCCGTATCGCGTCAACGCGCTCGCGGCGTTCACCTCCTATTCGATCGGCCACAATGTCGGCGCCAGCGTCTTCACCGGCGGCGCGGTGCGCTACCGGATCTATTCGGCCTGGGGACTGAACGCGATCGACGTCGCCAAGATCTGCTTTCTCGCCGGCCTCACCTTCTGGCTCGGCAATGCCGCGGTGCTCGGGCTCGGCATCGCCTATCATCCGGAGGCCGCCGCCAATATCGACCAGCTGCCGCCCTGGCTCAACCGCACGCTGGCATTCTGCATCATCATCGCGCTGGTCGCCTATGTGGTCTGGGTCTGGACCCAGCCGCGGGTGGTCGGCCGCGGCCCCTGGACGGTGACCCTGCCGGGCGGGCCGCTGACCCTGCTGCAGGTCGCGATCGGCATCGTCGACCTCGGCTTTTGCGCGCTGGCGATGTACGTCCTGGTGCCGGACGAGCCCAATCTCGGCTTCGTTGTGGTCGCGGTCATCTTCGTGTCGGCGACCCTGCTCGGTTTCGCCAGCCACTCGCCCGGCGGGCTCGGGGTGTTCGACGCCGCCATGCTGGTCGGCCTGTGGCAGATGGACCGCGAGGACCTGCTCGGCGGTATGCTGCTGTTCCGCCTGCTCTACTATATTGCGCCGTTCGTCATATCTGTAATCTTGCTGACGTTTCGGGAGGTTATCGTCGGCGCCCGACTCAAACGGCTGCCGCAGGCTGATTCGGGTCCCCGCGCCGAGCCGCATCATGAGGCGGTTCTGGTCCGCAAGCGCGGTGACTCCGGCGTCTGATGAAGCGGCCCGATGCCTCCCGAGGGAAGGTCGATGCGACCGCGCCTGGGCGAGACATGAACCGACGGGATGAAAGCCGCCGCAATGGCAATTGACGATACGCCGCAATCGATCTTCTCGCCCTGGCCCGACCGGCTGCGCCATTCCGCGCTGATCCTGCTTGCCGCAGCGCTGGCGCTGAGCGTGGTGGTCGCGCTCGGCGAATTGTCGCTGGTGCGCGCCTGCGCGGTGTTCGCCTGCATCGCGGCCGCGGCCCTGGTGCCATGGCGGCTGCATGATGCCGGGACCTCGCGCGAGGATGTCCGCGGCGTCAATCCGGTGGAGGCCGCTGCCGTCAGCGCCGTCGTCGCCGGCATGCCGGACCCGGCCGTGCTGCTCGATCGCGCCGGCCGCGTCATCCATCTCAACGCCGCCGCGGCCGAGCTCGCGCCGGCGCTGCGCAAGAACGAATTGGCGCAATTTGCCCTGCGTTCGCCGGAGATCATCACCGCGCTGCGCGAGGCGATCGCGACCACCGAGCCGCGCCGCGCCACCTACACCGACCACGTCCCGGTCGATCGCTGGATGGAATTGGTGATCACGCCGGTGCCGGTGCCGACCCAGTTCGGCGGCACCGAGAAGTGCATGCTGATGACCTTCCACGATCTGACGCCGTTGCGCCGGGTCGAGGAGATGCGCGCCGACTTCGTCGCCAATGCCAGCCACGAGCTGCGCACCCCGCTCGCCGCGCTGTCCGGCTTCATCGACACGCTGCAGGGGCCGGCGCGCGAGGACGCGCGGGCGCGCGAACGCTTCCTCGGCATCATGCACACCCAGGCCACCCGCATGGCCCGGCTGATCGACGATCTGTTGTCGCTGTCGCGGGTCGAGCTGTCGGCCCATGTGCGGCCCGAGGCCTCGATCGACATCGTGCCGATCATCCGCCAGGTGGCAGACGGGCTCGAGGCGCTGGCCAGCGAGCGCCAGGTCGAGATCGACGTCGACCTGCCCCAGACCCCGGTCACGATCGCCGGCGACCGCGAGGAACTGCTGCGCCTGTTCGAGAACCTGATCGAGAACGCGCTCAAATACGGCGCCTCCGGAGGCCGCGTCATAGTGTCGCTCAATCAGGCCGCATCGGGCGCATCGGGCGAGGGGCCCCCCGAAATCCGTGTCATGGTACGGGATTTCGGCCCCGGCATTGCGCCTGAGCACCTGCCGCGGCTGACCGAGCGCTTCTACCGGGTGGACGTCGGCGACAGCCGAAACCAGGGCGGAACGGGCCTCGGATTATCGCTGGTGAAACATATTCTTAACCGTCATCGCGGGCGTCTTTTGATCGAGAGCGTGCCGAACAATGGCGCGACTTTTACGGCCTGTTTTCCCCGGCCGAAGGCCCCGTTACCGACACAAAGCTAAGCGTTTTCAATCGCTTGGTTCTGTCATCCAACTGTCATCCAACCTTCGTAAAAGCAGCACCGACCGCTCCTAGATGGACCGGCGTGGGCGCGATCGGGCGCATTCGGCGCTTCGCCCACAAGATGGAGACGACCCATGAATTTCATCAAAGCAATCGTCGCTGCCGGCATGATCGCCGCATCGACGTCGGCCTTCGCTGCCGATATTACCGGCGCGGGCGCGACGTTTCCGTTCCCGATCTATTCCAAGTGGGCTGACGCCTACAAGAAGGAGACCGGCAACGGTCTGAACTACCAGTCGATCGGTTCGGGCGCCGGCATCAAGCAGATCCTGGCCAAGACCGTGACCTTCGGCGCCACCGACGCGCCGCTCAAGGCCGAGCAGCTCGAGAAGGACGGCCTTGTCCAGTGGCCGATGGTGATGGGCGCGATCGTTCCGGTCGTGAACGTCGAGGGCGTCAAGCCGGGCGAGCTCGTGCTGTCGGGCGAAGTGCTCGGCGACATCTACCTCGGCAAGATCACCAAGTGGAATGACGCGGCGATCGCCAAGCTCAATCCGAAGCTGACCCTGCCGGCCGACGCGATCACCGTCGTGCGCCGCTCGGACGGCTCGGGCACCACCTTCAACTTCACCGACTATCTCTCCAAGTCGAACGCCGAGTGGAAGTCCAAGGTCGGTTCCGGCACCGCGGTCGAGTGGCCGGTCGGCGTCGGCGCCAAGGGCAACGAAGGCGTTGCCGGCAACATCAGCCAGACCAAGAACGCGATCGGCTATGTCGAATACGCCTACGCCAAGCAGAACAAGCTGACCTACACCGCGCTGGTCAACAAGGCCGGCAAGACCGTGCAGCCGACCATCGCTGCCTTCCAGGCCGCCGCCTCGAATGCCGATTGGGCCAAGGCTCCCGGCTACTACGTCATCCTGACCGACCAGCCCGGCGAAGCCTCCTGGCCGATCACCGCGGCGACCTTCATCCTGATGCACAAGGACGCGACCGACAAGGCGGCCTCGCAGGAAGCGATCAAGTTCTTCAAGTACGCCTTCGAGAAGGGTGGCAAGGCGGCCGAAGAACTCGACTACATCCCGATGCCGGACTCGGTCGTCAAGCTGATCGAGAAGACCTGGTCCTCGGACATCAAGAGCTAAGTGCCACGCATCGAACAACGCCTGTGCCGCCGCTCAAGGGCGGCACAGGTTGAACGACCAAGATGTTGAGCGATTAAGACCCGGGCTCCGATCACCGCGGCAACAAGCGCGGGAGGGGTCCGGGGTTCGCGCCTCCGGCCGGCGCGGCCGGAACGGTGCCCGGTCACGAGCGTCACTGAAGATCGCTTCGGGCGTAGCGGTTTGCGTGGCTTTCACATAGTAAAGAGGGAATTGGCGTGGCAGACATGGCTGTTCAGGGCGATGTGATGGAAGCCGCGGGATCTTACGATCGCGCCAAGGCCCTCAGTGCCTTCAAGCTCGGTGATCTCACCTTCTATTGGATCACCCGCATCTCGGCGATCTCGGTCCTGCTGATCCTCGGCGGCATCATCCTGTCGCTGATCGTCGGCGCCTGGCCGGCGATGAAGGAATACGGCTTCGCCTTCCTCTGGACCCAGCGCTGGGCGCCCTCGGCCGATCCGCCGGTGCTCGGTGCGCTCGGCCCGATCTACGGCACGCTGATCACCTCGATCATCGCCATGCTGATCGCGATCCCGGTCGGCATCGGCATCGCCGTGTTCCTCACCGAGCTCTGCCCGCAGATGCTGCGTCGCCCGATCGGCATCGCCATCGAGCTGCTCGCCGGCATCCCCTCGATCATCTACGGCATGTGGGGCTTCTTCGTGCTCGGTCCGTTCCTGGCCAACACGTTCCAGCCGTTCATGATCCGGATCTTCGAGGGCGTTCCGGTGCTCGGCGCGGTGTTTGCCGGCCCGCCGTCCTATCTCAGCCTGTTCAACGCCGCGCTGATCCTCGCCATCATGGTGCTGCCCTTCATCACCGCGATTTCGGTCGACGTGTTCAAGACCGTGCCGCCGGTGCTGAAGGAGGCCGCCTACGGCATGGGCTGCACCACCTGGGAAGTCGTCCGCAGCGTCGTGATCCCCTACACAAGGGTCGGCGTGATCGGCGGCATCATGCTGGCGCTCGGCCGCGCGCTCGGCGAGACCATGGCGGTGACCTTCATCATCGGCAATTCGTTCCGCATCTCGTCGTCGATCTTCGCGCCGGGCACCACGATCTCGGCGGCGATCGCCTCCGAATTCGCCGAGAGCGACGGCCTGCACCAGTCCGGCCTGATCCTGCTCGGCCTGTTGCTGTTCGTGCTGACCTTCTTTGTGCTCGCCGGCGCGCGGCTGATGCTGATGCGGCTCGAGAAGAAGGCGGGAAAGTGACGCCATGAACCCGATCTACAAATCCCGCCGCCGCAGCGACATCGTCATCCGCACGCTCTGCGTCGGCGCCGCATTGTTCGGCGTCACCTGGCTGGCGCTGATCCTGATCACGCTGCTCTACAACGGCATCGCCGGCCTCAGCGTGCAGCTGTTCACCCAGAACACGCCGCCGCCGGGTTCGACTGAGGGCGGCCTGCTCAACGCCATCGTCGGCTCGGTCATCATGACCGTGATCGGCGTCGGCATCGGCGCGCCGCTCGGCCTGTTCGCCGGCACCTATCTTGCCGAATACGGCAAGCACGACAAGCTCACCTCGGTGATCCGCTTCATCAACGACATCCTGCTCAGCGCGCCGTCGATCATCATCGGCCTGTTCATCTATGGTGCGGTGGTGGTGCCGATGCGCGGCTTCTCGGCGATCGCAGGCAGCCTCGCGCTCGCCGTGATCGTGATCCCGGTCGTGCTGCGCACCACCGAGGACATGCTGCTGCTGGTGCCCAATCCGCTGCGCGAGGCGGCTTCCGCGCTCGGGCTGCCGCGTTCGCTGGTGATCAAGCGGATCGCTTATCGTGCGGCCCGGTCGGGCCTGATCACCGGCGTGCTGCTGGCGACCGCGCGGGTCGCCGGCGAGACCGCGCCGCTGCTGTTCACCGCGCTGTCGAACCAGTTCTTCAGCTGGGATTTGACCAAGACGATGGCCAACCTGCCGGTGACCATCAACAACTTCGTGCAGAGCCCCTACGCCTACTGGAAGGAACTGGCGTGGAGCGGCGCACTGCTCATCACCTTCACCGTGCTCGCGTTGAATATCGGCGCGCGTATCCTTGGTGCCGAAAGGGCCGCAAAATGACCGAGCTTTCAGTTTCGACAGCCTCCGCCAGTCACGCTCCCCACGTGCCATTGCCGGAAGCGGCGCCGAAGGTCACCGCGCGCAACCTCAACTTCTATTATGGTGAGCACCACGCGCTCAAGAACATCAACCTGACGCTCGGCACCAACCGCGTCACCGCGTTCATCGGCCCATCCGGCTGCGGCAAGTCGACCCTGCTTCGCATCTTCAACCGGATGTATGATCTCTATCCGGGCCAGCGCGCCACCGGCCAGCTGATGCTGGACCAGACCAACATTCTCGATCCCAAGCTCGACCTCAATCTGCTGCGCGCGCGGGTCGGCATGGTGTTCCAGAAGCCGACGCCGTTCCCGATGACGATCTACGAGAACATCGCCTTCGGCATCCGCCTCTACGAGAAGATCTCGAAGTCCGAGATGGACGACCGGGTCGAGAAGGCGCTGCGCGGCGGCGCGCTGTGGAACGAGGTCAAGGACAAGCTGAACGCCTCCGGCCTGTCGCTGTCCGGCGGCCAGCAGCAGCGGTTGTGCATCGCGCGCACCGTGGCGGTGCGTCCCGAGGTGATCCTGTTCGACGAGCCGTGCTCGGCGCTCGATCCGATCTCGACCGCCAAGGTCGAGGAGCTGATCCAGGAGCTCTCCGAGGATTACACGATCGCGATCGTCACCCACAACATGCAGCAGGCGGCGCGGGTCTCCGACAAGACCGCCTTCATGTATCTCGGCGAGCTGATCGAGTTCGACGACACCAACAAGATCTTCACCTCGCCGAGCGATCGACGCACCCAGGACTACATCACCGGCCGGTTCGGTTGACCGGGCTGAGGAGAGAGATGATGGCTTCCGAACATACCGCCAAGGCATTCGACAGCGACCTGCAGGAATTGACCCGCCTGGTCGCCGAGATGGGCGGCCTCGTCGAGCGGATGATCACCGAGTCGGTCGACGCGCTGATCCGGCGCGACGTCGCGCTCGGCAAGCGCGTGGTCGCCGCCGACATCGAGATCGACAATCTGCAGCGCGTCATCGAAGAGCGCGCGGTGCTGACGATCGCCCGCCGCCAGCCGATGGCGATCGACCTGCGCGAGATCGTCAGCGCGATGCGGGTCGCCACCGACCTCGAGCGGATCGGCGATCTCGCCAAGAACATGGGCAAGCGCGTCGCGGCGCTGGAGAGCGATTTCCAGCCGCTGAAGCTGATCCGCGGCCTCGAGCACATGACCGATCTCGTGCTGTCGCAGGTCAAGTCGGTGCTCGACGCCTATGCCGCGCACGATCTGCCGGCGGCGATGAACGTCTGGAAGGGCGACGAGGAGGTCGATGCGATCTGCACCTCGCTGTTCCGCGAGCTGCTCACCTACATGATGGAAGATCCGCGCAACATCTCGTTCTGCATCCATCTGATGTTCTGCGCCAAGAACATCGAGCGGATCGGCGATCACGCCACCAACATCGCCGAGACCGTGTTCTACATGATCGAGGGCCAGCAGATCACCGACAAGCGCCCGAAGGGCGACATGACCAATTTTGCCACCACGGTGCCGGGTAACAGCTAGTCGACGGCGTTTCGGTTTTGCGTCTGGGCAACGGATCACCACAGAGAGAGAATTTAGACCGATGAGCGCACGCATTCTGGTAGTCGAAGACGAGGAAGCGCTGACGACGCTGTTGCGCTACAACCTCGATGCCGAAGGCTACGATGTCGAAACGGTGGGGCGCGGCGACGATGCCGATACCCGCCTCAAGGAGCGCGTTCCCGACCTCGTGGTCCTCGACTGGATGCTGCCGGGCCTGTCCGGCATCGAGCTGTGCCGCCGCCTGCGGGCGCGGCCCGAGACCAAGCAGCTTCCGATCATCATGCTGACCGCGCGGGGCGAGGAGAGCGAGCGGGTGCGCGGGCTTGCCACCGGCGCCGACGATTACATCGTCAAGCCGTTCTCGGTGCCGGAACTCCTGGCGCGGGTGAAGGGCCTGCTGCGCCGCGCCAGCCCGGAGCGGCTCGCCACCGTCCTGACCTATGGCGACATCGAGCTCGACCGCGAGAAGCGCCGCGTGGCGCGCTCGGGCCGTCCGATCGATCTCGGTCCGACCGAGTATCGGCTGCTCGAATTCTTCCTCGAGCATCCCGGCCGCGTGTTCAGCCGCGAGCAGCTGCTCGACAGCGTCTGGGGCCGCGACATCTACATCGATGAGCGCACCGTCGACGTGCATATCGGCCGCCTGCGCAAGCTGCTCAATCCGGGCCGCGAGCAGGATCCGATCCGCACCGTGCGCGGCGCCGGCTACGCGCTCGACGACCGCTTTGCGAAAGCCGAACCGCAGCCGTAGCGGTTGCGTAGCGATCACACGCCACAACACGGCGTCGTCCCGGCGCAGGCCGGGACCCATACGCCGCGGCCGGCGCAATAGGCAAGCGGCCAGACGGCTTTCTAACAACACCCATTCGTGGTTATGGGTCCCGGCCCCCGTGCGCAATTGCGCACTAGGCAGGGACGACACTGGTGATGCTTCCGGACTTTGCCCCCACAAAAAAATCCCCGCTTGTGCGGGGATTTGTTTTTCAGGTCTTCCGTAGTTTTCCCGAGTGCTACTTGATCTGCGGTTTCGCCGACGGCCGGCGGCGATCGGCGGCGGGCTGGTAGGCGACGCGCGAGTGATGCGCGCAATAGGGCAGGCCGGCGAGCGCCTTGCCGCCGCAGAAGAAGAACTCCGGGCTCGATGGATCGCCGACCGGCCAGTGGCAGGTGGCTTCGTTGAGCTCGAGCAGCGACAGCCGCTGGCTCATCGGCACCACATTGTCGAACGAGATCGGATCGGGCTCCATCTCGACCTCGAAGGCGTGCGCGAGCGCGGTGTTGCCGCGCGAGACCGGGCGCGCCACCCGCATCATGTGCTGGGCGGGGCGCGCCTTGCGCTGCCGCGGCGCCGCCGTGGAGGGTGCCTTGGCGCGGCCGGAGAGGCCGAGCCGGTGCACTTTGCCGATCACGGCGTTTCGCGTCACATTGCCAAGTTCCGCTGCGATCTGGCTGGCCGACAGGCCAGACTCCCAGAGCTTCTTCAGCTGCTCGACGCGATCGTCGGACCAGGTCAATACCGTCATCGCATTCTTCCTTTCGCATGGCGCCGGCCAGTTATCGGAGCGGCGCTGCGAGCCAAATCTGGACAAATATCCCTGCGGCCAGAATCCCTTAGCCCTCGCCGGGCGCGGTGTTGCGCCCGAACGTTTACGCGAGACACAAAGGCTACTTAGAGGGTCCAGTACTGCCGCACGAGATGTCGTACCCGACAGGCCAAACGCTACAATATGGCGTGACTCTGGCGCAAGAGTCCGCGGCCGTGCGTCCACATGTTCCGGAAAGTTAAGCATTGCTGTGAGGCTTTTCCACCGCACCGGAATGCTCCGGATTGCGCTCGCTTGGCAGCGCAGGAAGCCCGGCAAAGGGCCGGCTCCTGGCGATTGACACGGACCCGCCGCAGCATAGAATGCCCGCCACGTGCCGCCCGCAAAGGCGGCCGTTTTGTTTTCCGAAGCTGGCCGTTGCTGCGCTGGCGTCAAGGCGCGCGGCAATTGTCGGCTTCAAACCGGCAGTGAACGCCATGACCAACGCCTCGTCGCATCTGCTCCCCGTCTTCGCCCGGGTCGATCTCGGCTTCGAGCGCGGTGAGGGCGCCTGGCTGATCGCAACCAACGGCGACCGCTATCTCGATTTCACCTCGGGCGTCGCGGTGAACGCGCTCGGGCATGCGCATCCGCATCTGGTGAAGGCGCTGCAGGAACAGGCGACCATGCTCTGGCACATGTCGAACCTGTTCAAGAGCCCGGACGGCGAGGCGCTCGCCGCGCGGCTGTGCGAGCAGAGCTTTGCCGACTTCGTGTTCTTCTGCAATTCCGGCGCGGAGGCGATGGAGGGCGTGATCAAGCTGGTCCGCCACTATCACTTCTCCAAGGGGCATGGCGAGCGCTACCGCATCATCACCTTCGAAGGCGCCTTCCATGGCCGCACGCTGGCCACGCTGGCCGCGACCGGCTCGGCGAAATATCTCGAAGGCTTCGGCCCGCCGATGGACGGCTTCGACCAGGTGCCGCATGGCGACATCGAGGCGGTGAAGAAGGCGATCGGCCCGCACACCGCCGGCATCCTGATCGAACCGATCCAGGGTGAGGGCGGCGTCCGCTCGGCGCCGCAGGCGTTCTTCAAGGCGCTGCGCGCGCTGTGCGACGAGCATGGCCTGCTGCTCGCCTTCGACGAGGTGCAGACCGGCATGGGCCGCACCGGCGATTTGTTCGCCTACAAGCGCACCGGCGTCACGCCGGACGTGATGTCGCTCGCGAAGGCGCTCGGCGGCGGCTTCCCGATCGGCGCGGTGCTCGCGACCGCGAAAGCGGCCGAAGGCATGGCGCCGGGCTCGCACGGCTCGACCTTCGGCGGCAATCCGCTGGCGGTCGCCGCGGCCAATGCCGTGCTCGACGTCATGCTCAAGCCCGGCTTCTTCGATCACGTGCAGAAGATGTCGCTGCTGCTCAAGCAGAAGCTCGCCTCCGTCGTCGACCGCTATCCCGGCGTGCTGGCGGAAGTGCGCGGCGAGGGCCTCTTGATCGGCGTCAAGGCCGTGGTGCCGTCGGGCGACCTGATCGCCGCGTTGCGCAACGAGAAGCTGCTCACCGTCGGCGCCGGCGACAATGTGGTCCGGTTCCTGGCGCCCCTGATCGTGACCGAAGCCGAGATCGACCAGTCGATCGTCTCGCTCGAGCGCGCCTGCGCGACATTGTCGGCAGCGCAGCCGAGGAAGGCCGGATAATGAGCAAGCCGGTCCGTCACTTCCTCGACATCAACGAGCTGCCGCTCGCCGAGCTGCGCAACATGCTGTCCGCCGGCGCCGCCATGAAGGCGAAGCTGAAGGCGCACGAGAAGGCTAGGAAGCCGCTCGAAGGCAAGACGCTGGCGATGATCTTCGAGCGCCCGTCGACCCGCACCAGGGTGTCGTTCGACGTCGGCATGCGCCAGCTCGGCGGTGAATCCATCATGCTGACCGGCGCCGAGATGCAGCTCGGCCGCGGCGAGACCATCGCCGACACCGCGCGCGTGCTGTCGCGCTATGTCGATGCGATCATGATCCGCATCCTCAACCATGACGCGCTGCTCGAGCTCGCCGCCCACGCCACCGTTCCCGTCATCAACGGCCTGACCCGACGTTCGCATCCCTGCCAGGTGATGGCCGACCTCATGACCTATGAGGAGAACCGCGGCTCGATTGAGGGCAAGACGGTGGCCTGGACCGGCGACGACAACAACGTGCTGGCGTCCTGGGCGCATGCCGCCGAGCGGTTCAAGTTCCAGCTCAATGTCGCAACCCCGCCGGAGCTGTCGCCGAAGAAGCCGATGCGCGAGTGGATCAAGGCGACCAATGCCCCGATCATGCTCGGCACCGATCCGGAAGCCGCCGTGCGCGGCGCCGACTGCGTCGTCACCGACACCTGGGTGTCGATGGGCGACAAGGAGGGCGAGCACCGCCACAACGTGCTGCGGCCCTATCAGGTCAACGCCAAGCTGATGTCGCTCGCCAAGCCCGATGCCCTGTTCATGCACTGCCTGCCCGCCCATCGCGGCGAGGAGGTCACCGACGAGGTGATCGACGGGCCGCAATCCGTGGTGTTCGACGAGGCGGAAAACCGCCTGCATGCGCAGAAGGGCATTCTGGCCTGGTGCTTTAACGAAGTCGCGTAGGGCCGCTTCAACACTGTCGTCCCGGCGAAGGCCGGGACCCATACGCCGCGGCCAACGAAACAGGCACGAGGGGAGACACCTTGTGCCGCGACAAAATCCTGTGGTTATGGTCCCGGCCTTCGCCGGGACGACGATCCCTCGTTGAGTGAACCCCTTTATTTCACGGTCCGAGACCCCAGATAGAGCGCCATGATTTCACAATCCCCCGACATCAAAATCACCACCGAGGCGCCGGTTCGCGCGCCGTCTTCGGTTCCTGTCGACGATGCCGTGCTCGCCTTCGAGGTCGGCGCGCTGGATCTGCGCGGCCGGCTGACCCGGCTCGGCCCGGCGCTCGACGAGATCCTGCACAAGCACGATTATCCGCCGGCCGTCGGCAAGCTGCTCGGCGAGGCGATCGTACTCACCACGCTGCTCGGCTCCTCCGTCAAGTTCGAGGGCCGCTTCATCCTGCAGACCCGCACCGAAGGTCCGGTGTCGCTCTTGATCGTCGATTTCCAGGCGCCCGACCGGCTGCGGGCCTATGCGCGCTACGACGCGGCGCAGCTCAAGCCGGGGCAGACCTCGGGCGAGCTGCTCGGCAAGGGCCACCTTGCGATGACTATCGATCAGGGCTCCAACACCAGCCGCTACCAGGGGCTGGTCGCGCTCGACGGCGGCGGCCTCGAAGAGGCGGCGCACGAATATTTTCTGCGCTCGGAGCAGATCCCGACCCGGGTGCGGCTTGCCGTCGGCGAGGAGATGCGCGGCGGCGAGGGCGGCAAGCTGCACTGGCGCGCCGGCGGCATCCTGCTGCA
Organism: Bradyrhizobium sp. USDA 4454; assembly: GCF_054822705.1. Taxonomy (NCBI): domain Bacteria; kingdom Pseudomonadati; phylum Pseudomonadota; class Alphaproteobacteria; order Hyphomicrobiales; family Nitrobacteraceae; genus Bradyrhizobium; species Bradyrhizobium sp. USDA 4454. The sequence continues at coordinate 7,632,977 of NZ_JBTRCN010000001.1, read as the reverse complement.
ATTCCTGCCCAAGGCGCCCGAGCGCGCCAAGCAGGCCGATCTGCATCCCGGCGACGCACCGGAGGGCACGGCCGCGCATTCGGTGCCGGATGACGACGCCTGGGTCGAGGGACAGTCGCTGATCTCGACGGTCGAGGATGTCGAGCTGATCGATCCCGATCTCTCCGGCGAGCGGCTGCTGTATCGCCTGTTCCACGAACGCGGCGTCCGCGTCTTCAACCCGCAACCGCTGCGCGCGCAGTGCTCCTGCTCGCGCGATGCGGTGTCCTCGATGCTGAAGAGCTTTGCGCCGAACGATCGCGCCGAGATGGTCAAGGACGGCAAGGTCGTCGTGACCTGCGAGTTCTGCTCGTCGGTGTACGAATTCACGCCGCAGGAAGCGGGCGTGGAGCAAAAATCGTAGTCATCGTAGCCCGGAGGGAGCGAAGCGTAATCCGGGGCAGGTGTATCCGGGGTTGGAGCCGCCCCGGATTGCGCGGAACTCATCCGGCGCGCGTTCGCGCGACCCGGTGGCTTCTCCGGGCTACGCAGGTGTCAATTCAACACCCGCTTCCCATCCGGGCTCGGGCTGTCCAGCGAGAATGTCGGCACGTCGATCTCGAAGCGCTCGCCTCCCTGGGTCACCATCTGGTAGCTGCCGGTCATGAAGCCAGAGGCGGTCGGCAGCGGCACGCCTGAGGTGTATTCGAAGCGCTCGCCGGGCGCGAGCACCGGCTGCTCGCCGACCACGCCCTCGCCACGGACCTCCTGGCGGCGGCCGGTGGCGTCGGTGATGATCCAGTGCCGTGTCCGCAGCTGCACCGTTTCCGTGCTCGAATTGACGATCACGATCCTGTACGACCAGAAATATTCGCGCCGATCGATCGACGAGCGCTCCGGCATGAAGTTGGGCTCGACGGTGACTTCGATCTGACGGGTAACGGCGCGATACATGCGGCTCAATCCGATGGTCTCAGTGCAAAATCCGCTTTCGATTGGATCATGCGCAAACTGGCGCCTATCATAGCGAATTGGTCAGCCGGAACCAATTGCCTGCCGGGCCCTGAAAAGCCGGTCCAGGCCGGGACCGTTCATCCTTGTTTCAACATAGTTCCGCTTTAAGGCGCGGCCGCATGTCGCCGCGCGCCTGGTCGGCAAGGCTTTCTCGGGAAGTCGCGGACCGATATGATCTTTTCGGCTGGGCAGGCGGGGCGTCCGCGACCGACACGGTGTTTGATGAGCTCGATTGCCGATCCCATAGCCGGTTCGCCGGCGGCCGACGCCAAGAGCGACGCCAAGAGCGAGGTCAAGGCGAAGGTCGCCGCGCCCGCGATCACGCTGCCGGTGACCGGCGAGCGCGAGCTCAGGCTCGACCTGTTCCGCGGGCTCGCGCTGTGGCTGATCTTCATCGATCACCTGCCGACCAATCTTCTGACCTGGCTGACGATCCGCAATTACGGCTTCTCCGACGCAACCGAGATCTTCATCTTCATCTCCGGCTATACCGCGGCCTTCGTTTATGGCCGGGCGATGCTGGAGGGCGGCGTCGTGATCGCGACCGCGCGCATCCTGCGCCGGGTCTGGCAGATCTATGTCGCGCATGTCTTCCTGTTCACGATCTTCCTCGCCGAGATCTCCTATGTGGCGACCTCGTTCGAGAACCCGCTCTACTCGGAAGAGATGGGGATCATGGACTTCCTCAAGCAGCCCGACGTCACCATCGTGCAGGCGCTCTTGCTGCGCTTCCGCCCGGTCAACATGGACGTGCTGCCGCTCTATATCGTGCTGATGCTGTTCCTGCCGCTGATCCTGTGGCTGATGAAATGGAAGCCCGACGTCACGCTCGGCCTGTCGGTCTTGCTCTACGCGCTGACCTGGCAGTTCGACCTGTATCTGTCGGCCTATCCGAACGGCTTCTGGGCGTTCAATCCGTTCGCCTGGCAATTGCTGTTCGTGTTCGGCGCCTGGTGCGCGCTCGGCGGTGCGCGGCGGATGTCGCGCATCCTGTCGTCGAACATCACGATGTGGATCTGCATCGTCTATCTGGTTGCGGCGTTCTTCGTGACGCTGACCTGGTACGTGCCGCAGCTCGGCCACATCATGCCGAAGCTCATCGAGCAATGGATGTATCCGATCAACAAGACCGACCTGGACGTGTTGCGGTTCGCGCACTTCCTGGCGCTCGCAGCCCTCACGGTGCGCTTCCTGCCCCGGGATTGGCCGGGCTTGAAATCGCGCTGGCTGCGACCATTGATCCTGTGTGGCCAGCATTCGCTTGAGATATTCTGTCTCGGGGTATTCCTTGCCTTTGCCGGTCACTTCGTGCTTGCCGAGGTGTCCGGCGGTGCCGCACTGCACGCCTTGATCAGCATCTGCGGCATCCTCATCATGTGCGGCATGGCGTGGATTATCTCGTGGTACAAGCACTCCGCCGACAAAGGCGCCTCGAAAAAAGGTGCTGTCGGCAACGCCGATCTGGCGGGAGGAGGAGCATGAAGTCCGCGCGGACGATGCTGGGCCTGCTGCTGCTGGCCGCCAGTTTGGCGGCAGCGCCCGCGCGCGCCGGCGACAACCCCGAGCCGGCACCGCCGGCACCGCCCTGCGACGTGCCGGCCTACCTGCTGACGAGCGAGAGCTCGCTGCCGAAGGTCACCGATGCGGTGAAGACCAACCGGCCGCTCAGCGTGCTGGTGGTCGGCAGCCGTTCCTCGACCATCCCCGGCAACGAGGCCAGCGCCTATCCGGCCGAGCTGCAGGCGGCGCTGAAAGAGGCATTTCCGTCGGCGACCATCGATCTATCCGTAGAATTACAGGGAAAGAACACCGCCGAGGAGACCGCAGGAACTCTTGTTAAGCTTGTTGAGGCAAAAAAGCCTACTTTGGTTATCTGGCAGACCGGCACGGTCGATGCTATGCGAGCAGTCGATCCTGACGATTTTCGTACCGCCATCAACGACGGCGTTGTTGCGTTGCGGGGCGCCGGGACCGACGTGGTGCTGGTCAACCTGCAATACAGCCCGCGTACGGAGACGATGATCTCTGCACCGCCATATCTCGACAACATGAAGGTGGTGGCGCAGCAGCACGACGTTCCGCTGTTCGACCGGTTCGCGATCATGAAGCAGTGGAGCGACGCCGGATATTTTGACCTGTTCAGCACCTCGCATGGTGTCGATCTGGCCAAGAAGGTTCACGCCTGTCTCGGCCGCGCCCTTGCGAAATTCGTGATCGATGCGGCCCATCTGGGCCCGGTGCAGCAGAATTAGAGGAAGCAGAGTTGTGATGCGTTTTGCCTTCCCTTTTCGCGCGTCGCTGCCGCGGAGCCTGTGCGCCGCGGCAGTGCTGGCGCTGCTGGCGCCGCTTGCGGTTGGGCCGTCGCGCGCACAGACCGGCCAGGCCGGCCAGCACGCCGCGCTGGCGCCCGGTGCCAAGGCTGAACTTCCAAAGGCCGAGGGTGCAAGATCTGATTCAGTGAAGCCCGCCGTGATGGCCGCCGATACATCCGACCAGCAGCCGGGCGTCGCCGCCAAGGCGCTCGACAAGGTCAAGCAGGTTGCGAAGTCGGCCTCCGACATCTTCCACCGCGTGCCCTGTCATCAACCCACTGGCGTGCCGAACACCACCGGCTCGCTGCCGCATGTCGCGGCCAAGCTCGCGGCCGGCAAGCCGGTCGTGATCATCGCGTTCGGCTCGTCCTCGACCCAGGGCTACGGCTCGTCGGCGCCGGAATTCACCTATCCGAGCCGGCTCGCTGCGCAGCTGCGCCGGCAGTATCCGTCGGCTGACATCACCGTGCTCAATCGCGGCAAGGGCGGCGAGGATGCGCCCGAGATGATGAAGCGGCTGCAGACCGAAGTGATCGACATGCATCCCGACATGGTGATCTGGCAGGTCGGCACCAATGCGGTGCTGCGCAACCTCGATCCCACCGAGACCGCAAAGCAGGTCGAGGACGGTGTCGCCCGCATCCAGGCCGACGGCGCCGATCTCGTGCTGGTCGATCCGCAATATTCGCCGCGCGTCACCGAGCGTCCCGAAAGCGCGCGCGGCATGGTCAAGCTGCTCAGCCGCATCGCCGCGCTGCGCCATGTCGGCATCTTCCCGCGCTTCGAGGTGATGCGCGACTGGCACGAGAAACAGGCGATCCCGATCGACGATTTCGTCATCGCCGACGGCCTGCACATGAACGACTGGGGCTACGCCTGCTTCGCCCAGCTGCTCGGCGACGACATCATCCGCTCGGTCGGCGCGATCAAGATCGGCGTCAACGTCCCGGCCGACGTGCGCACTTACCGGCCGATGTGATCGGGCCTTGCCCTTAGTCCCGTCACCCTGAGGAGGCCGCGTAGCGGCCGTCTCGAAGGGTCGACGGCCCCGCTGGTGGCCGAGCCGTGCATCCTTCGAGACGCGCTACGCGCTCCTCCAGCGACAAAGGCGAAGCCTTTGCGCGGGGATGACGGGTTTAACACTTGCCGCGCCCCCCAGCTTGACCTCGCCGCGGTAATCCGCTCCCTTGGCGCCTGTTACCAAGCCAAGGGAAACGCTCATGTCTTTCGTGCTGGCCATCGATCAGGGCACCACATCGTCGCGCGCCATGGTGTTTCGCGGCGACATTTCCATCGCCGCCGTCGCACAGCAGGAGTTTCCACAACATTTCCCGGCCTCCGGCTGGGTCGAGCACGAGCCGGAGGACATCTGGACCTCGACGGTCATGGTGTGCCGCGAGGCGCTGGAGAAGGCCGGGCTTAAAGCGCGGGACATCGCCGCGATCGGCATCACCAACCAGCGCGAGACCACCGTGGTGTGGGACCGCGCCACCGGACAGGCCGTGCACCGCGCCATCGTTTGGCAGGACCGCCGCACCGCCGACATCTGCGCCAGATTGAAGAGCGAAGGCCACGAGCCCGCGATCTCGGCGAAAACCGGCCTGATCATCGACCCCTATTTCTCCGGCACCAAGGTCGCCTGGATCCTCGATCACGTGCCCGGCGCGCGCGAACGCGCCGAGCGCGGCGAGCTCCTGTTCGGCACGGTCGACTGCTATCTGCTGTGGCGGCTCACCGGCGGCCGGGTGCACGCCACCGACGCCACCAACGCCTCGCGCACGCTGCTGTTCAACATCCACACCGGCGCCTGGGATGACGACCTCATCAATTTGTTGGGCGTGCCGCGCTCGATGCTGCCCGAGGTGAAGGATTCCTCCGCCCGGTTCGGCGAGAGCACCGCTGATTTGTTCGGCGGCCCGATCGCGATCTCGGGCATTGCCGGCGACCAGCAGGCCGCGACCATCGGCCAGGCCTGCTTCGAGCCCGGCATGATGAAGTCGACCTACGGCACCGGCTGTTTCGCGCTGCTCAACACCGGCACCACGCCGGTGGCCTCGAAGAACAAGCTGCTCACCACCATCGCCTACCAGCTCAATGGCCAGCGCACCTACGCGCTGGAAGGCTCGATCTTCGTCGCCGGCAGCGCGGTGCAGTGGCTGCGCGACGGGCTCGGCATCATCAAGCATGCCGCCGAGACCGGGCCGCTCGCCGACAAATCCGACTCGATGCAGAGCGTCTATCTGGTGCCGGCCTTCGTCGGCATGGGCGCGCCGTACTGGAATCCGCGGGTGCGTGGCGCGCTGTTCGGCCTGACCCGCAACACCGGCCCGGCCGAGCTCGCGCATGCGACCCTGGAGAGCGTCTGCTACCAGACCTTCGACCTGTGGGCCGCGATGCGCACCGACTGGCCGGAGGCGAACGCCGCCAACACCGTGCTCCGCGTCGACGGCGGCATGACCGCATCGGACTGGACCATGCAGCGGCTCGCCGACCTGCTCAACGCGCCGGTCGATCGGCCGATGATTCAGGAGACCACGGCGCTTGGCGCCGCCTACCTCGCTGGCCTCGACGCCGGCGTCTATCCGGAGCCCACGAAATTCGCCGACAATTGGCGGCTCGAGCACCGCTTCCGTCCGGCGATGAGCGAGGCGACGCGCGATCGCAAGCTCGCCGGCTGGGCCCGCGCGGTGAAGGGCGTGCTGGCGAGCGACGAGGGGGAGTGAAAGGCGAGGGCGCTGGCCAACACTTCGCCGTCGTCCCGGGCAAGCGAAGCGGTCGCATTGCATCCGCCGCGACATGCAGATATCTCCGGCCGGCAATCTGCAAACAAAGGTCGCTGAATGCTGCCTGACGGCTACTCCGACATCCCTCCCGGCAAGATCGCCGCCGTCGTCACCCATCTGGAAATGCACGAGCCGCCGGCACTGCGCGACGATCCGCCCGGCGCGTGGCGCCTGCGCAAGGTCGCTGCGCCGGCGCTCGATTGGTATCGCGATCTCTACCGTCGCGTCGGCGAGGAGTGGCTGTGGTTCACCCGCACCGGGCTCGACGACGCCGATCTCGCCTCGCGGATCCACGGGCCCGGCATCGAGCTCTATGGGCTCGTCGTCGATGGCCATGACGAAGGCCTGCTCGAGCTCGATTTCAGCGTATCGGGCGAATGCCAGCTGCTCTATTTCGGCGTCACCGCAAAATTCATCGGCACCGGCGCCGCGCGCTTCCTGATGAACCGCGCGCAGGAGCTCGCCTGGTCGCGCGACATTGGTCGTTTCTGGGTGCACACCTGCACCTTCGATCATCCCTCCGCGGTCGCGTTCTACCAGCGCTCCGGCTTCCGCCCGTTCCTGCGCCAGATCGAGGTCGCGGATGATCCGAGGCTCGACGGCAAATTGCCGCGCGATGCGGCGAGGCATGTGCCGGTGATTGGGTAGCTCGTCACGCAGATCGGATCATGATCCGGTTGCAACGCGACGCAGGCCATCTAGGATGGTGCAAAGCGCAACCTTTGACCTCGGCTTGGCCGCTACATCTCGAAGGCCCTGCTTTCGAGCGCAGTGGCCTGCCGCGGCATGACCGACGAGATGACAGATGTTCCTGATCGGCCAGTATGACTCGCCCTTTGTCCGTCGCACCGCGATCGCGCTGCGGCTCTATGGTTTGCCGTTCGAGCACAAGCCGTGGTCGACCTTCGGCGATGCCGAGAAGGTGGCGGCCTATAATCCGCTGCAGCGGGTGCCGACGCTGGTGCTTGACGATGGCCAGGCGCTGATCGAGAGCAGCGCGATCCTGGATTATCTCGACGAGCTGGTCGGGCCGGAGAAGGCGATGCTGGCGCGCTCGGGCATCGAGCGGCGCCGGCATCTGCGCATCACGGCGTTGGCGACCGGGCTCGCCGACAAGGCGGTGAGCCTGGTCTACGAGCGCGTGCTGCGCAAGGAGCAGTTGAAGCTGTGGGTCGAGCGCTGCGAGGGGCAGATCTCGCGCGTGCTCGCGGTGCTGGAGCAGGAGCGCGCGGCGGTGCCGTCGCCGTATTGGCGCGGCGATCGCATCGGCCATGCCGACATTGCGGTGGCCTGCGCGCTGCGCTTCACCGGCGAGGCGCATCCGCATCTGTTCGACGCGCGCTATCCGGCGCTCAGGGCCCACGCCGCACGCTGCGAAGCGCTGCCGCCGTTCCAGGAAATCGTGCAGCCGCTGGCGCCGCCGAAGGGGTAGGGGGTAGCGCGACGCTGCTGCGTGAGGTGAGCACGCTCTCAGGCTCCCTCTCCCCTTGCGGGAGAGGGTGGGGAGAGGGGTGGCCCCGGGCGAGGTGATCGATGGACTGCACGCCCTTGCAATTTGCTTCCTTACCGTTGCGAGGTCTTCGGAGAGCTCACGCCGTGTGGCACCCCTCTCCCCAACCCTCCCCCGCAAGGTAGGGGAATCGCATATGGCGCTAGCGGGGTGTTGCCAAGCGATTGGAACTGGATTCTTTGGGTGTCTCTCGATTCCCGAGGGAGCCCTGAATGCGCAAGCTCAAGCGCCTGTTTCGACCGCTCAAGGACCCGCGCGCTAGCAACACCCGACATGATCTGGTGGAGATCCTCGTCATCGCCTTGGCGGCGACGCTGGCTGGCGCCAAGACCTGCACCGAGTTCGAGTTCTTTGGCCAAGGCCGCGAGGAGCTGTTGCGGCGCTTCCTGAAGCTCGAGCACGGCATCCCGAGCCACGATACGTTCAGCAATGTCTTCCGTGCTCTGGACCCGAAGGGGCTTGAAGCGGTTTTGCGCAAGTTCAGCAAGAGCTTCGGCGTCAAAGGGGTGGTCAGCATTGACGGCAAGGCGCTGCGCGGAGCCTACACACGAGGTCGGCAGGCCACGCCGCTGCATATGGTCAATGTCTGGGCCGCAGGCACTCGCATGGCGCTGGCTCAGAGAAAGGCTCCCGACCGCAACGAGGTTGCCGGGGCTCTCGAAGTCCTCGCCCTGCTCGATCTGGATGGGGCTCTTGTCACCGCCGATGCCTTGCATTGCCGGCCCGACACCGCGCAGGCCATCCGCGACCGAAAGGGGCACTACGTGTTGGCCATCAAGAGCAATCGTGGCCGGCTGTTCAAGGCCGCCAAGACGCTGGTCGACACAGCCCGAAAGCCCGCGCGAGCGAGTCAACGAAGAGCCACCGCCCACGGCCGCGTCGAGCGCCGACAGGCCCTCGTCGCGCCGGCGCCTCGGTTGGCGAAACAATACGGCTTCCCCGCCATCGCCGCAGTCGGTCGCATCGACAGTTGGCGCGCCAACTCTGGCAAGGCTGTCAAACACACGGTCCGATACTTCCTGGCATCGCGCCTGCTGTCGGCCAAAAAGCTGCTCGAGGCCGTGCGCGCTCATTGGAGCATCGAGAACAACCTGCACTGGGTCCTCGACGTTCTGTTCGACGAGGATGCCTGCCGCAGCCGCAAGGATCACGCTGCGGAAAATCTTGCTCTTATCCGCAAGCTGGCCATCAATGCTCTGCAGGCGACACCCGGCCCCGCGCGCATCAGCCACAAAATGCTCCAAGCCAGGTGGAACAACGACTTCCTTCTCTCGACCCTCGGCCATATGCGATAGCCCTACCCCGCAAGGGGGGGAGCCCTTCCGCCGGTGCCTTCCTCACGCGCGCGTGTCATTGAGTTGCCCGACGGGCAACTCAGTAAAAACCCGTCAAGCCTCGGCAGCAAAAATATTTCGCTTTATCCGAAGAGCAACTCGGTGTATGGTCTGCCGGTCTCGCCCGACACGAGGGGCGCTTCGCGGTCGTCACGAACGCGGGTCGAGATGCGGTGGACGCTGCGCGTGGCCTGACGAGAGCACGCAAGGCGGACGGCGAAGTCGTGCAGGCCTGACGCCCTAGCGGTAGGTGTCTTTTCGGATTGCGCAATTGCGCGTCGCGAAGACGGTGACAACAAAGCCCAGTCTCGCCGGGGAGAGCACGTATAAGCCGTAACCCATCGCGCAGGGAAAGCCGGATTGCTCCGGTTACACCTGTGGTCCTACCCCCGAGCTTTCTACCCTTTTGCTCGGGGCCCATGGGTGCGATCGGCACCCGGCTTTCCCTGCGCCCTCACCAACGGAGAGGGCGGAACGAACAGCAAGACTCGGACAATCATGTCGCGAGAATGCGATGCTATATTCCATCCTCAACTGTCGTCGCCCGGCTCGACCGGGCGATCCAGTACGCCGCGGCTCTCCGCTCAAGCACAACCGTCTCTGGAATACTGGATCACCCGCTTTCGCGGGTGATGACACCGACAGTGTGGCAATTGAATCGAAACCCATCCTCATTGTCGTCCTGGCGAAAGCCAGGACCCATTACCCCGAATGCGCATTGTTGCGCGACGCTGGGGCCGCGATCCCGTTCATCACCGAACGCGGTGGTTATGGGTCCTGGCTTTCGCCAGGACGACGGCGGTGTATGTGTCGCGGACATCGGTTGCGGGCAACGCCATCCGCCACGCCTCACGCCCCCGCAGCACGCTGTGGGCTACCCATTGCCGGTCCGATCTTCTATGGTGAGCCTATCCAGTTCGCATGCGGCGTACTCGATAAATCCATGATATCAAAGGCTTAAGGCTCGGATCGAGGCCTTTGGAGGGCGGTTTGACGCGGTATATTTCGACCAGGGGTGAGGCCCCGGTGCTTGGCTTCTGCGATGTGATGCTGACCGGGCTTGCCCGCGACGGCGGGCTTTACGTGCCCGAGACCTGGCCGCAATTGTCGCACGAGACCATCGCCGGCTTGTTCGGCCGTCCCTATTGGGAGGTCGCGGTCGAGATCATCCGCCCGTTCGTCGCCAGCGAGATTTCCGATGCCGAGCTCGGCCGCATGGCCAACGAGGCCTATGCCACCTTCCGCCATCCCGCGGTGGTGCCGCTCGATCAGGCCGGACCGAACCAGTTCCTGCTCGAGCTGTTCCACGGGCCGACCTTGGCGTTCAAGGACGTCGCGATGCAGCTGATCTCGCGGCTGATGGATCACGTGCTGGCCAAGCGCGCGCAGCGGACCACCATCGTGGTCGCGACCTCGGGCGATACCGGCGGTGCCGCGGTCGAGGCGTTTGCCAATCTCGACAATGTCGACCTCGTGGTGCTGTTCCCGAACGGCCGCATCTCCGAGGTGCAGCGCCGCATGATGACGACGACGGGCGCCGCCAACGTCCACGCGCTTGCGATCGAAGGCACATTCGACGATTGCCAGGCGCTAGTGAAGGAGATGTTCAACAACCATCGCTTCCGCGATCAGGTGGCGCTGTCGGGCGTCAACTCGATCAACTGGGCGCGCATCGTGGCGCAGGTGGTCTACTACTTTACCTCCGCGGTCGCGCTCGGCGCGCCGCAGCGCACGGTCGACTTCACGGTGCCGACCGGCAATTTCGGCGACATCTTCGCCGGATATGTGGCAAAGCGCATGGGGCTGCCGATCCGCTGGTTGCGGATCGCGGCCAACGTCAATGATATCCTGCCGCGCACGCTGAAGACCGGCAATTACGAGGTGCGCGAGGTGCACGCCACGGCGTCGCCGTCGATGGACATCCAGGTGTCGTCGAATTTCGAGCGGCTGCTGTTCGAGGCGTCTGGCCGCGACGCCGACCAGGTCCGCCGCCTGATGGCCTCGCTGAAGCAGTCCGGCCGCTTCGTGCTGCCCGATGCGACGCTGGCCGCGGTGCGCCGCGATTTCGACGCCGGCCGCGCCGACGAAACCGAGACCGCGGCCGCAATCCGTGCCGCCTGGCGCGAGGCCGGCGATCTGGTCGATCCGCACACCGCGGTGGCGCTCGCGGTCGCCGACCGCGACACCTCGGATTCCAAGATCCCGAACATCGTGCTGTCGACCGCACATGCGGCCAAATTCCCCGACGCGGTCGAGGCCGCCTGCGGCGTGCGTCCGCAACTGCCGGTCTGGCTCGGTGGGCTGATGACCAAGTCCGAACACATCACGGTCATGAAGAATGATTCCGCCGAGGTCGAGCGCTTCGTGCTGTCGGTCAGCCGTGCTGCCAAGCAGGGAGTTGCCTGAATGAGCCTTGAAATCACCAAGCTGCCGAGCGGCCTGACCATCGTCACCGACACCATGCCGCATCTGGAAACCGCGGCGCTTGGGGTCTGGGCCGGCGTCGGCGGCCGCGACGAGAAGCCGAACGAGCACGGCATCTCGCATCTCTTGGAACACATGGCGTTCAAGGGCACCGCGCGGCGCTCCTCGCGCGAGATCGTCGAGGAGATCGAGGCGGTCGGCGGCGACCTCAATGCCGGCACCTCGACCGAGACCACGGCCTATTATGCGCGGGTGATGAAGGCGGATGTGCCGCTGGCGCTCGACGTGCTCTCCGACATCCTCGCCAATCCGTCCTTCGTGCCGGATGAGCTGGAGCGCGAGAAGAGCGTGATCGTGCAGGAGATCGGCGCGGCGCAGGATACGCCCGACGACGTCGTGTTCGAGCATCTCAACGAGCTCTGCTATCCGGACCAGCCGATGGGCCGTTCGCTGCTCGGCACCGCCAAGACGCTGAAGGCGTTCGACCGCGACATGCTGCGCGGCTATCTGTCGACGCATTACCGCGCGCCCGACATGGTGGTCGCGGCTGCCGGCGCGGTCGATCACAAGCAGCTCGTCGAGGACGTCGTGCAGAAGTTCTCCAGCTTCGACGCCACGCCGGCGCCGAAGCCGCAGGTCGCGATGTTCGGCAAGGGCGGCTCGCGCGTGGTGCACCGCGATCTCGAGCAGGCGCATCTGACGCTCGCGCTCGAAGGCGTGCCGCAGACCGATCTGTCGCTGTTCTCGCTGCAGGTGTTCACCAACACGCTGGGCGGCGGGATGTCGTCGCGGCTGTTCCAGGAGGTGCGCGAGAAGCGCGGCCTGTGCTACTCGATCTACACCTTCCACGCCCCCTACACAGACACCGGCTTCTTCGGCCTCTACACCGGCACCGATCCGGCCGACGCGCCGGAAATGATGGAAGTCATCGTCGACGTCATCAATGACGCGGTGGAAACCCTGACCGAGGCCGAGGTCGCTCGCGCCAAGGCGCAGATGAAGGCCGGGCTGTTGATGGCGCTGGAAAGCTGTTCATCCCGGGCCGAACAATTGGCACGGCATGTGCTAGCCTATGGCCGGCCGCAGACGGTGGAAGAGCTGGTGGCGCGGATCGACGCGGTCAGCGTCGACTCCAGCCGCGACGCCGCCCGCGCCCTGCTGTCGCGCAGCCGGCCCGCCGTTGTCGCCCTCGGCAGCGGAAGAGGTCTGGACACGGCGGTGGCTTTTGCGGAAGGTTTGACGAAGGCGAAGGCAAAGACGCTGCTGCATTGATTTGAGGTTCACCTCGCCCCGCGCTTGCGGGGAGAGCATAGGCCGCCTACCGGCGGTCGTTGACGGACATACGCCGAGGCAGAGCCTCGGCTATGGCCGAAGGCTTCGGGTGAGGGGTCTATCCGCACATCGAGTCTGCGGAACGACCCCGACCCTCTCCCCGCAAGAGCGGGGCGAGGGAGAAGTCGGGGAGTGTTGGGCCATGGCCCTGTTTCGTTTGCCGTCCAGTGGACCCGCTGCATTGATGCCGCGCGGTCACGGGCTGTTGCTGCGTGCGCCGCAAATGTCGGACTTCCCGCAATGGGCGCAATTGCGCGAATCCAGCCGCGCCTATCTGACGCCATGGGAGCCGATCTGGCCCTCCGACGACCTGACCCGCGCCGGCTTCCGCCGCCGCTTGCGGCGTTACACCGAGGATATCGCGGCCGACCGCTCCTATCCGTTCATCATCTTCCGCGAATCGGACGGGGTGATGATCGGCGGCATCACGCTCGCCAATGTCCGCCGCGGCATCGTGCAGGCCGGCACGATCGGCTATTGGGTCGGCCTGCCGCACGCCCATCGCGGCTACATGACGACAGCGCTGCGGGTGCTGCTGCCCTCGCTGTTCGGCGAGCTCAATCTGCACCGCATCGAAGCGGCCTGCATCCCGTCCAACGCCTCGTCGATCCGGGTGCTGGAGAAGTGCGGCTTCACCCGCGAGGGCCTGGCGCGGCGCTATCTCTGCATCAACGGCATCTGGCAGGACCATCTGCTGTTCGGCCTGCTGCACGAGGATTTCCGCGGCTGAATCCCTAAGCCCATTGGCTGATGCCAGGCCCGCGCGGAGCCGCTGGGATACCTTGGGTTCGAGATGCCTTGGGTTCGCCGCCATTGGCTTGCTATAACGCCCGCGAAACGGGGAACCCGGATTTGGAGAGTGTAGGAATATCGCATGGGTGACAGGGTGATCAGATTCGCGCTCGCGGCGGCGGTATCGATCGGGCTCGGGACCTCCCTGCTGCCGTCGGCGGCGTCCGCGCAGTCGCTCAGCGACCGCTTCAAGAGCCTGTTCGGCGGCGGCTCGTCGGACCAGGACAAGCCGGCCGCGTCCACCGCGCCGCAGCAGCTCAACGACGCCGACGCCGAGCTGACCTGTCCGCCGGTACAGATCCGCTCCGGGGCCTCGACCTATTCGGTGGCCGCGAACGGCAAGGAGGCGGTCGGTAACGACGTCAAGTTCCTGGCCTCGATTACGCGCACGGCGCGACAATGCAATCTGAACAGCGGCCAGATCACGGCCAAGATCGGGATCCAGGGGCGGATCATCGTCGGTCCCCAGGGCGCGCCGCCGTCGATCCAGGTGCCGCTCCGCGTCGCCGTGGTGCAGGGCGGCGTCGGCGAGAAGACGATCATGACCAAGGCCTACACCACCACGGTGCAGATGGACGACAGCGGCAGCGTGCCGTTCAGCCTGGTCGCCGAGGATGTGGTCTATCCGGCGCCGTCGCCGGCGGACAACGACAATTACATCTTCTATATCGGCTTCGACCCGCAGGCGCTGAAGCCGGAGCCGAAGCCCCGCGCCGCCCCACACAAGAAGAAATAGCGCCCTGGAATAAAGAAAAAGGCCGACGCGATCAGCTCGCGCCGGCCTTATTTCGGAAGCAGTTGAGATCGCGTCAGTTCAGCTTGGAGCGGACTTCGGCGATGCCCTTGCCGACGAGATCGTCGGCAACCGAGCCCTTGACCGACTGCGACAGGATGGTCGAGGCGGCGGTCACCGCGGCGTTGGCTGCGGCGGTGCGGACATCGGCCACCGCCTGGGCCTCGGCCTGGGCGATCTTGCTCTCGGCGGTCTTGGTCCGTCGGGCGACAAAATCTTCCATCTTGGTCTTGGCCTCGGCCGCGATCCGCTCGGCTTCGGCCTTGGCGCTGGAGATGATCTCCTCGGCCTCGCGCTCAGCGCTGGCGCGGCGCGCCTTGTACTCGCCGAGCAGCTTGTTGGCCTCGTCCTTCAGACGGCGGGCGTCCTCCAGCTCGGCCTTGATGCGTTCGGCACGGTGGTCGAGCGCCGTCAGCAGGGTGCGATGGACGCCGAGATAGCCGAACACGACCAGCAGAATGACGAAGGCAATCGCAACCCAGGTTTCCGGTTCGTAAAACATCGTCTATCCCTTCAGCGACGCGTCGACGGCGCTGTTGACCGCGTTGGCGTCCGGCGTGACGCCGGCAAGTTGCTGGACGATGGCGCCGGCCGCATCCGCCGCGATGCCGCGGACGTTGGCCATCGCGTTGGTCCGGGTCGCTGCGATCTGCTTCTCGGCGTCGGCGAGCTTGGCCGCCAGCTTCTCTTCCAGCGCCTTGCGCTCGGCTTCCGAGGCCGCGTTCAGCTTCTCGCGGGTCTCGTTGCCGATCGCCTGCGCGTCGGCGCGCGCATTCGCCAGCTCGGTTTCATAGGCCTTCAGCGCCGCGTCGGACTCGTCCTTCAGCTTCTGCGCCTCGGCCAGATCGCCCTCGATCTTGTTCTGGCGTGCATCGATCGTCCCGCCGACGCGCGGCAGTGCGATACGCGACACGATCAGATAGAGCGCGACAAATGCAATCGCCAGCGACACCAGCTGCGAGGCGTAGTTGGAGGAATCGAACGGCGGAAAGGTTCCGCCGTGATGTCCACCTTCAGCCTCGGTATGGGCGCCGGCCGCTTGGCCTTTTGCCTCGCCATGACTCTCAGCCACGGTGTTCTCCTGTTGCTGTCATGCGCGCCGCCCGTGGAACGATCCTTGGAACGATCGTTGGGCGGCGCGAAGGGGTTACCGCGAGAGCGGAACCGGGTTGCCGCTGACGCGGAAACCGGGGTGCCGCTCAGAGCGGAACGAACAGCAGAAGCAGCGCGATCAGCAGCGAGAAGATGCCGAGCGCTTCGGTCACGGCGAAGCCGAAGATCAGGTTGCCGAACTGGCCCTGCGCGGCCGAGGGGTTACGCACCGCAGCGGCGAGGTAGTTGCCGAAGATGATGCCCACGCCGACGCCCGCACCGCCCATGCCGATGCACGCGATGCCCGCGCCGATAAGTTTTGCTGCTGCCGGTTCCATTTGTAGCTCCTTGAGAAAGATAGACAGATTGGTGGGTGGAGATTCCCCGGACCGCTTAGTGTCCCGGATGAATGGCGTCGTTGAGGTAGATGCAGGTCAGGATCGCGAACACATAGGCCTGGAGGAACGCGACCAGCAGTTCGAGCGCGTACAGCGCGACCGTGAGCGCCAGCGGAAGCACGCCGCCGAACCAGCCGAGCGCGCCGAGCGAGAAGCCGAGCATCGCGACGAAGCCCGCGAACACTTTCAGCGCGATGTGGCCGGCTAGCATGTTGGCGAACAGACGTACGCTGTGCGAGACCGGCCGCAGGAAGAACGACAGGACCTCGATGAACATGACCAGCGGGAGGATGTAGATCGGAACGCCGGAGGGGACGAAGATGCTGAAGAATTTCAGGCCGTTCTTGTAGAGGCCGTAGATCAGGACGGTGAAGAACACCAAAAGCGCAAGCGCCGCAGTGACGATCAGATGGCTCGCGATCGTGAAGGTGTAGGGGATGACGCCGACGAGGTTCGAGACGCAGATGAACATGAAGAGCGAGAAGATCAACGGGAAGAACTTCATGCCTTCCGCGCCGGCGTTGCCGCGAATCGTGCTGGCGATGAACTCGTAGGAGAGCTCGGCGACCGACTGTAGCCGTCCCGGAACCAGCTCACGGCCGCTCGCCAGCATCAGCAGCGCAATCAACAGCACCGCGATGAACATGAAGAGCGACGAATTGGTGAAGGCGATCGTGTGATTGCCGATGTGGCCGAGCGTGAAGAGGGGCTCGATATTGAACTGATGGATCGGGTCGATTTTCATCCGCGCGGCTCTTGGTCCACCGGCCGTCCTGCCGGTTATCGAATTTCAAATGTCGTGACTTCCGCCAGCGCTCAGCGCTTGCCCGAGGCCACGCCCGCGGACCTCACCACGTTGACCACGCCGGCGACGAAGCCGAGCAGCGTTAACACGATGAATCCGAATGGCGACGTCGACAGCAAACGGTCGACCCCCCAGCCAAGCGCCGCTCCGACGGCAACGCCCGCGATCAGCTCCGAGGAAAGGCGAAAACCGAGCGCCATCGCCGAAGCTCTGGCCGCACTGTCCCCGCTTTCATTATCGGATTGATCAGTCTTGCTCCTGCGGCTGTCGCGAATTTCTGACAACCGATGATCGAGACTTCCGAGCCTTGCGGAAAGCGCAGCTTCGTCAGGAGGCGATTGATCGCGACTTCCACCTGCGCCGTGGTTGGTGTTCTCAGCCATGCTGCAAACACTAACCGATGCCGCGGATGATGGAAATTGCGCCCGTCCCCGTCAAAAGCCGCGCGGACCATACTTACCGCGTCTAATCAAGTCAAGATTGCGTCGTAACCAGTTATTGCTTTGATTCTGCTGGTTTTATTTGAAGATATTCAAGGTCAGAGTGACGCAGTGATCGCAGTGCAACAGCTTGCGTGGCGTTGAGCGATATTGCCTGGCTTCTCGCGCTCTGCTGGGATCGACGAAAGTCCCCAGCTCTCGTGCAAGTCAAGGTTCCGCATGCCGCGCCAGATCGACTACTACTTCTCGCTGCAATCACCCTGGGCCTATATCGGCCACAAGCCATTCACTCGGCTCGTAAAGGCTTACGATCTCAAGGTAAATTACCGGCCCGTGCTGCTGGTCGAACTGTTCTCGGAAACCGGTGGGCTGCCGCTTGCCCAGCGCCATCCGGTGCGGCAGCGCTACCGGATGATCGAGTTGCAGCGCTGGCGCGACAAGCGCGGGCTGAATTTCCATCTGCAGCCGGCCAATTGGCCGTTCAACGGACGCCTCGCCGATGGCGTCGTGATCGCAATACTCGAAGCTGGGCTTGATCCGGAGCCGTTCCTGCAACGCGCCTATCCCGCGGTGTGGGAGCTTGAGCTCAACCTTGCCGATCCAGCGACGCTGATGAAGCTTGCCGACGATGTGGGCCTGCCGGGCCGGCAATTGGTGGAGCGATCGGCCTCCGTTGCGATCGGCGCGGCCTATGAGCGGAATCGCCAGAATGCACTGGACGCCGACGTGTTCGGCTCGCCCGGATATGTGCTCGACGGCGAGGTATTCTGGGGCCAGGACCGGATCGAATTGCTCGAGGACGCGTTGAAGTCAGGCCGCAAGCCCTATAGCTCCGGGGAGTAGGGGCGGGATCAGGTTGAGGCGGAGCAAGCCATGCCCATCGCGATGTCGCCGTCGAAATTGTCCGTCGCAATTGTTGCCGTGCTGATCTCGAGCGGCGCGGTCTCCGCGCAAACCGCGCCCGATACCGAGAACGGCCGCTACGCGTTATCTCCGGCCGGCGACGGATTCCTGCGGCTCGATACGCGCACCGGTGCGGTGTCGACCTGCACCAATTCCAGCGCCGGCTGGGCCTGTTACATGGTGCCGGACGAGCGCGCCGCGCTGGACGCCGAGATCGGACGCCTGCAAGCCGACAATGACAAGCTCAAGGGCGAACTCGCCGCGCGCGCACCGTCGGCGAAGACCGACGAGGCGCTGCCGAAATCCGATCAACTGAAGAAGCCGGAGCCCAAGGTCGCCGAGGGCGAGCGCAAGATCGAGATCCCGCTGCCGAGCGACCGCGACATGGACCGCATGATGTCGTTCGTGGAGCGGGCCTGGCGGCGGCTGATCGAGATGGCCAACCGCGTGCAGCGCGACTTCAATGGCGGCAAGATTTGAGGCCTCAACGTCGTCCCGGCCTGTGCGCAATTGCGCACGCGGGCCGCGACCCATAACCACCGAAGCGTATTGGTTGCAAAGGATATCCACTGCGAGTCTTCGAACTTGAGGGGCCGCGGCGTATGGGTCCCGGCTTTCGCCGGGACGACGGGTTGAAAGAGTTCAAATGACCAAACCGAAAACCATCACGCGCTCGGCGCCGTCCTCGGTCGCCGCAACCAGCATCGTGTCGTCGCGCCTGACGGTCGAAACGCCGGGAACCGGCTTCATCGACATCACGCGCGAGGTCGCGCAATTCCTGCGCGAGGCGCGCGCCGGCGAGGGTATGGTGACGTTGTTCATCCGTCACACCTCAGCCTCGCTGACGATCCAGGAGAAAGCCGACCCGACAGTGCTGGTCGACCTGATGACGGCGCTCGATCGCGCCGCGCCCGCGAACGGCGGCTGGCGTCATGACACCGAAGGCCCCGACGACATGCCGGCGCATATCAAGACCATGCTGACGGCGACCTCGCTCCAGGTCCCTGTGCTCGACGGCGACGTGGCGCTCGGCACCTGGCAGGGCATCTATCTGATCGAGCATCGCGCCCGGCCGCACCGCCGCGAGATCGTGCTGCAATTCATCGGTGCCACGCGCTGACGCGTTGGCGTCGCACCCAAAACGACATCGGCCGCGGATCGCTCCGCGGCCGATGCATTTTTGAGTGCGACGTCGACCGGTCAGGTCTTGGTGATGTCGACGTCTTTGGTTTCCGGAACGAACAGCGCGCCGATCACGACGGTGATCGCCGCGAAGATGACCGGATACCAGAGACCGGAGTAGATATCGCCAGTCGAGGCGGTGATCGCGAACGCGGTCGCCGGCAGCAGGCCGCCGAACCAGCCGTTGCCGATATGGTAGGGCAGCGACATCGACGTGTAGCGGATGCGGGTCGGGAACAGTTCGACCAGCATGGCGGCGATCGGGCCGTAGACCATGGTGACGTAGAGCACCAGGATGAACAGCAGGCCGATGACCGAGGCCACCTGCGGACGGAAGATGTCGAACGGGTTCGACATCTTCACGATGCCGGCGTCACCCGGCTTCGGATAGCCCGCCGCCTGCACCGCCGCGAGGATCGCGGGGTTGGACGTCTTGGCGTCCGCATACGGCACTTCCTTGTCGTTGACCATGATCTTCACCGGCGCGCCGGCCGGGCCCGGCACCGTCGAATATTTTACCGACGATTGGGCAAGGTAGGCACGGGCGGTGTCGCAAGGCGCGCTGAACACGCGGGTGCCGACCGGGTTGAACAGATCACCGCAGCCGGCGGGATCCGCAACGACCTGCACCTTGACTGACTCATAGGCCTTTTCCAGCGCCGGATTGGCGTTGGTCGTGATCATCTTGAAGATCGGGAACAGGGTGAGTGCGCCGATCAGGCAGCCCGCCAGGATGATCGGCTTGCGGCCGATCTTGTCCGACAACGCGCCGAACACCAGGAAGAAGCCGGTGCCGAGCAGCAGCGACCAGGCAATCAGCAGGTTGGCGGTGTAGCCGTCGACCTTCAGGATCGATTGCAGGAAGAACAGCGCGTAGAACTGGCCGGTGTACCAGATCACCGCCTGGCCCATGGTCAGGCCGAGCAGCGCGAGGATCACGATCTTGGCGTTGCTCCACGTCGCGAAGGCCTCGGTCAGCGGCGCCTTGGAGGTCTTGCCCTCCTCCTTCATCCGCTGGAACACCGGGGATTCATTCAGCCGCAGCCGGATCCAGACCGAGATGCCGAGCAGCAGCACCGAGACCAGGAACGGAATCCGCCAGCCCCAGTCGGCGAAGTCCTTCTCACCGGTGATGGTCCGGGTGAACAGGATCACCAGCAGCGACAGGAATAGTCCGAGCGTGGCCGTGGTCTGGATGAACGAGGTGTAGTAGCCGCGCTTGCCGGGCGGAGCATGCTCGGCGACGTAGGTCGCGGCACCACCATATTCGCCGCCGAGCGCGAGGCCCTGCAGCAGACGGAGCGAGATCAGGATGATCGGCGCCGCGATGCCGATGGTCTTGGCGTTGGGCAGCAGGCCGACGATGAAGGTCGACAGGCCCATGATCAGGATGGTGACAAGGAAGGTGTATTTGCGGCCGACGATATCGCCGACCCGGCCGAACACGATCGCGCCGAACGGGCGCACCAGGAAGCCGGCGGCGAAGGCCAGCAGCGCGAAGATATCGCGGGTTGCCGGCGGATAGTCGGAGAAGAACTGCGCGCCGATGATGCCGGCCAGCGAACCGTAAAGATAGAAGTCGTACCACTCGAACACGGTGCCGAGCGACGAGGCCAGGATGACGAATCGCTCATCCTTGGTCATGCCGGCGGGCCGCGCCGAAGTTGCAGTCATTGTGGACATCTGGATAGCTCCCCCCGAATTATTGCTGCCATGCGAGCCCCCGCTTGGCTGACCAGGCTCGATTGAGCCTGACGCTTCATTTCAGGGTAACATCGCAGCGAAACCTGCCCCAATAAGACTTTTGGCTTTTGTACGCTTGAACTTATCTTCAAGGGGAGAAGCGAATGGAACGCCGCCGCGTGCGTTTGTTGCGTCGCACAAGCGTGGCGGGTTAACTGCGTTGGCATCTGGTATTATCGAGCCCTTGCGTGATACTGGCGCGCGGGTCACAACCAAACGGCGCGGATTTGCCGAGATCCGCTAGTGGGACTGAGATGACTGCTGCCGCCAATACTCATCTTGTCATCGCCGACGACCATCCGCTGTTCCGCGATGCGTTGCGTCAGGCAGTGGGAAGCGTCGTGAGTTCGGCCACGATCAGCGAGGCCGGATCGTTCGAGGATCTGACCGCGCTGCTGGAACGGGACTCCGAGGTCGACCTGATCTTGCTCGACCTCACCATGCCGGGAATCAGCGGCTTTTCCGGCCTGATCTATCTGCGGGCGCAATATCCGGCGATCCCCGTGGTCATCGTCTCCGCCAGCGACGATGCCGGAACCATCCGCCGCTCGCTCGACTTCGGTGCCTCCGGTTTCATTCCCAAGCGGTTCGGCGTCGAGACGCTGCGCGACGCCATCATGAAGGTGATGGAGGGCGACGTCTGGGTTCCGCCGGACACCGACCTGTCGGCGGCCGGCGATCCCGACATGACGCGGCTGCGCGACCGCCTGGTGACGCTGACCCCGCAGCAGGTGCGGGTGCTGATGATGCTGTCCGAGGGACTGCTCAACAAGCAGATTGCCTATGAGCTCGGCGTCTCCGAGGCGACCATCAAGGCCCATGTCTCGGCCATCCTGCAGAAGCTTGGCGTCGAAAGCCGGACGCAAGCCGTGATCGCCGCCGCCAAGATCGCCGGCGGCCAGTGGCGCCAGGGCACGCCGTCGACGTAATTCCCCGCAACCCGATCTGTGACTACCGGGACTCGAGCCACGGCACGGTAAGCCAACGGCCGGCGTGGATGCGTGTCCGTCGGCAGGCTTTGGCCAAGCCATCCAGCTCTCCGCTCAAAGTGCGCATCCCTCGAAAACCGGCTATCGTGCCCGGCACCGGCCCGTGAGAGGCCGTGGACTTTTGGGGAGAACGCCATGATCTCTGCAACTCGCGCTGCCGGATTGTCTCTGGCCGCGGCAATCCTTCTCGGTGCCGGCTCGCTCGACTGCGCTCAGGCCAGGCCTCTGATGATCGTCGGCCTCGACGAGAAGCTTTTGTGGGACGACGACGGCAAGCCGGTGCTGTCGGCGCCCGGCAAAGATCAGGTGCTGATCGTCGATCTCGCCGATCCCGAGAGCCCGAAGATCGCCGCTTCTCTGCCATTGAAGAACTCGGTGGTCGGCCCGCCGGTCAACGTCGATATCGATCCGACAGGGACAGTGGCGCTGGCCGCGGATTCGGTCGATGTGGTGAAGGAAGGCGACGCGCTGAAGCAGGTGCCGGACAACAAAATCTATGTCATCGATCTCAAGGCGACCCCGCCCAAGCTCGCAGCGACCATCGCGGGCGGAAAGCAGCCATCAGGGTTGAGCTTCAGTCCCGATGGCAAGATGGCGTTGGTGGCAAATCGCGGTGACAATTCGATCAGCGTGCTTTCGGTCAACGGCACTGACGTCAAGATCACCGATACGGTATCGATGCCCGACAGTGTCGCGCATGTCGCGTTCGCGCCAGACGGCAAGCGCGCGCTGGCTGCGCGTTTTCCCGCGCACAAGATATCGGTGCTCGACGTCGCCGGCGACAAGGTCACCTACAGCAAGATAGACTTGGCGACCGGCCAATGGCCTTACAACGTCGCAGTAACCCCCGGCGGCAAGATCGCGTTGACGTCCGACAATGGCAACGCAGGCGCGTCCGACGGCAGCGTCGACACGGCGAGCGTCATCGATCTCGAAGCGAAGCCGCCGCGCATCGTCGATCGCGTGGTGGTCGGCGATGGTCCGGAAGGCCTTGCCGTCAGCCCGAAGGGGGATCTTGCGGTCTCAGTGATCCTGCGCGGCTCGAACATGAAGAATGCGTTCTTCCATGACAAGAACGGCAGCGTTTCTATCCTGAAGATCGACGGCAAGAAGGTAACCAAGATCGGGGATATCGAAGTTGGCGGGTTGCCCGAGGCCGCCGTCTTCACGCCTGACGGAAAATATCTCCTGGTCGGGAACTACCTCAGCCAGGACTTCTCGATCCTCAAGGTCGACGGAACCAACGTCACCGACACCGGCAAGCGCTTTCAGGTGCCGGGCCACCCGGCGTCGGCCAGAATGGGACCGAACTAATCTAATTTGGTCAGATAGAGCATGATCCGGAAAATTGGAAAGCAGTTCTCCCTCGCGACAAACGCCAAAGGCGATTGCGCGGAGATCATGCTCAAACAAGAGATGAGATGATGATGCGATTCCGTGGAAACGCATCATCATCTAAGTCGAGGCTTGATGCGCGGTCCGGATCGCGCGCCGCGCTCACTCCGCCGCCACCATCTGCTGCGTCCGCCACTGCCCGAGCAGGGCGCGCAGCGAGGCGGGCTTCACCGGCTTATTCAGCACCGCGATGTTTTCCTCGCGCGCGGCGGCGCGCACGGCGGGGCTGCGGTCGGCGGTGATCAGGATCGCCGGGATGCCGTCGCCGAAGCGGCGGCGGATCTCGCGGATCGCGGCGACGCCGTTGCCGCGGTCGAGGTGATAGTCGACCAGCACGCCGGTGACGCGGCTGCCGGCGGCCTCGATCGCGCTGATCGCACCCTCGGCATCGAGCACCGCGATCACCTCGGCATCCCACGCCGTCAGCAGCGTTTTCATGCCGTCGAGAATGGCAGGGTCGTTCTCGATGCAGACGATCAGCGAGCCGCTCATCGGCGTCTTCGCCAGAGGGGTGGCGCTGGTGACGGCCGCGGTGTGGTTGACCGCGGTCGCGACCGGCACGGTGACCGAGAACGCCGAGCCGCCGCTGACATTGGCCGAGATTGCGATGCGGTGGTTGAGCACGCGCGCCAGCCGCTCGACGATCGATAGCCCGAGGCCGAGGCCGCGGGCGATCCGGGCGCCCTGTTCAAGCCGGTGGAACTCCTTGAAGATCTCGCCGCGCTTCTGCACGGGGATGCCGACGCCGGTATCGTAGATGCTGATCTGCAGCGTGTCGCCGCGGCGGCGGCAACCGATCAGCACGCGGCCGCGCGGGGTGTATTTGATCGCGTTGGAGATGAAGTTCTGCAGCAGCCGGCGCAGCAGCGAGCGGTCGGATTCGACCGGCAGCGAGCAGGCGACGAAGCGCAGGTCGAGGCCCTTGTCGCGGGCGATCGGCATGAACTCGATCTCCAGCGAGCGCATCAGATCCGCCATCCGGAAGCTCGTGATCGCCGGCGTCATGGCGCCGGCATCGAGTCTCGAGATATCGAGCAGCGCGCCCAGGATGTCTTCGATCGCCTCGAGCGAGTCGTCGATGTTCTCGACCAGCCGCGAATCCTCGCCGCCGTTCTGGCGCTCGACCAAGCTCGTGACATAGAGCCGCGCCGCATTCAGCGGCTGCAGGATGTCGTGGCTGGCGGCCGCCAGGAACCGCGTCTTGGAGGCGTTGGCGTCTTCCGCGATGCCCTTGGCGAGCGCGAGCTCCGAGTTCAGCCGCGTCAGCTCCTCGGTGCGGTCGCGCACCCGCTTTTCCAGCGTCGCATTGGCGCGCTCCAGCGCCTCCGCGGCCTCGAAGCTCGGCGTGACGTCGGAGAAGGTGATGACGAGCCCGCCGCCCGGCATCCGGTTGGCGCGCACCTCGATCACCAGATGGCGGTCGGTGAAGCGCTCCAGATAGGGCTCGCCCTCGGTGGTGTAGGCGCGCAGCCGCAGCTGCAGCTGGCTTTCGCCGTCGCCGGCCGCCGGCGGATTGATCGCGCCCATGTATTCGAGGATCTCGGGCAAGGGGATGCCGAGCTGAACCAGATGCGGCGGCAGCGCCAGCAATTCGGAGAACTGACGGTTGGAGCAGATCAGCTGCAGATCGGCGTCGAACACCGCGATGCCCTGGCGCACATGGTTGAGCGCGGTCTGCAGGATCTCGCGGTTGAAATGCAGCGCGGCGTGGGAATCGTCGAGCAGCTTCAGCGCGGCCTTAGCCGACACCGTCCGCCGTTGCAGCAACAGCGACATCACGAGGCGCGAGGACGCAGCGCCGATCGAGGAGGCGATCAGCCGCTCGGCGTGCTGCAGCAGCTCGAAATCGGCCGGTGCTGCGGTCTGCAGCACGATGTTGCGGTCGGCGGCGAACGAGGCGAACGCCTCGCGGGTGCGGTCGGGGCCGAGATATTGCGTCACCGTGCTCTGGATGTCCTGCACCGTCACCGTGGTGCGCCAGCGCCGGAAGCTCGGCGCGATCGGGGCCAGCGCGTTGGGCACGAACTGGTCGGCCTGCAACAGCTCGATCGCGGACGGCGCGCGCGCCAGCGAGAGCAGCACATAGGTGAGGATGTTGAGCGCAAGGCTCCATAGCACGCCGTGCAGCAGCGGCGGCAGGTCGGCACCGAACAGCGCCTGCGGCCGCAGCGCCTCGATCCCGAACGGCCCGTGCTGCAGCAGCATCAGGCCGGCGGTGGAGTTTTCCAGGAAGCTCGGGATGAACAGCGTGTAGAGCCACGTCGCGAAGCCGACCAGCATGCCCGCCATGGCGCCGCGTGCGGTGGCTCTGCGCCAGAACAGGCCGCCGAAGAAGGCCGGCGCGAGCTGCGTGATCGCGGCAAAGGACAGCAGGCCGATCGCGACCAGCTGGGTGTTGCCGAGCGCGCGGTAATAGAAATACGCCAGCACCATGATGGCGAAGATCGAGAAGCGGCGCGCCTTCAGCAGGAAATCGGCAAAATCCTTCTGGCCGGCGCGGGCGTCGTCGCTGCGCGGCAGCACCAGCGGCAGCACGATGTCGTTGGAGACCATGATCGACAGCGCGACGCATTCGACGATCACCATCGCGGTCGCCGCCGACAGGCCGCCGACGAAGACCGCAAGGCTGAGCAATTGCGAATTGCCCTCGATCGGCAGCGCCAGCACGAACATGTCGGCGTCGACGGCGCCGAACGGGAAGATCACGAGGCCCGCGATCGCGATCGGAATCACGAAGATATTGATCGCGACGAGGTAGAGCGGGAACAGCCAGCGCGCGCGGGTGACCTCGGCGGGCGTCGAGTTCTCCACCACGCTGACATGGAACTGGCGCGGCAGCAGCATGATCGCGCAGAACGACAACAGCGTCATGATCAGGAAATTGCCGATCGACGGTACGTATTCGATCGCGCGCACCGCCTCCGGCGTCTTCAGGGCGCGCTCATAGAGCTCGACCGGGGAGAACATCCAGAAGGTGACGAAGGCGCCGGCGGCGATGAAGGCGACCAGCTTGACAATGGATTCGGCGGCGATCGCCAGGATCAGGCCGTGCTGGTGCTCGGTGGCGTCGGTGTGGCGGGTGCCGAACAGCACCGCGAACACCGCCATCGCCAGCGTCACCATCAGCGCGATGTCGCCGATGACGGGGATTTTCGAGAACGCCTGGTCCTCGCTCAGGATGGTCTCGAGCGAGGAGGCCATCGCCTTCAGCTGCAGCGCGATGTAGGGCACCGAGCCGATGATCGCGATCAGCGCCACGGTGGCCGCGACCGCCTGGCTCTTGCCGTAGCGGGCGGCGATGAAGTCCGCGATCGAGGTGATGTTCTGCGACTTGGCAAGCGCGATCACGCGGCGGAGTAGCGGCGTGCACAGCCCGACCATCACGATCGGGCCGACATAGATCGCCAGGAAGTCGATGCTGGTGCGGGTGGCGAAGCCGACCGAGCCGAAGAAGGTCCAGGAGGTGCAGTAGATCGCCAGCGACAGCGGATAGATCCAGTGGCTGGCGCGGCCGCGCGCGCCCGCCGACATCCGGTCGCCGCGGCTGGCAATGAAGAACAACAATCCGATGTAGGCGAACGCCGTGGCGATCACGCCCCAATCGTGCAGCATCGCTGCTCATCTCCTGTCCCGGCCTCCAGGCATGATCCGGAAAGGTGTGAAGCGGTTTTCCGAAAAGATCCATGCTCAAACAAAGCGGCCGGATGTCAGGATTATAACGCAAAGGGCCGGCCGCGCGATGCACGGCCGGCCCGAATTCCGGTTCGGAAACGGATAAGGTTACTCGGCGGCCAGCGGCTTCTGGTGCAGCGGCAGGCCGAGCCGGTCCCAGACCTGGAGCAGGGCTTCCGCCAGCGCGTCGATCAGGCCGTCGTCATGGTAGGGCGAGGGCGTGATGCGCAGCCGCTCGGTGCCCTTGGCGACGGTCGGATAGTTGATCGGCTGGATGTAGATGCCGTGGTCCTCGAGCAGCAGGTCGGAGGCGCGCTTGCACTTCTCGGGATCGCCGACGAACAGCGGCACGATATGGGTGTCGCTCGACATCACGGGCAGCCCGGCGGCGGTCAGGATCGCCTTGGTGCGGGCGGCGCGGTCCTGGTGGCGCTCGCGCTCCCAGGTCGAGGTCTTGAGGTGGCGGATCGCAGCGGTGGCGGCCGAGCAGATCGCCGGCGGCAGCGCGGTGGTGAAGATGAAGCCCGGCGCATAGGAGCGCACGGCGTCGATCACGGCAGCCTTGCCCGCGATGTAGCCGCCGAGGCAGCCGAACGCTTTCGCCAGCGTACCTTCGAGGATATCGATCCGGTGCATCACGCCGTCGCGCTCGGCGATGCCGCCGCCGCGCGGGCCGTACATGCCGACCGCATGCACCTCGTCGACATAGGTCATGGCGCCGTATTTTTCGGCGAGATCGCAGATCTTGCCGAGCGGCGCGACGTCGCCGTCCATCGAATAGAGGCTCTCGCAGACGATCAGCTTCGGCCGGTCGGGGCCGGCGGCGATCAGGAGTTCCTCGAGATGGGCGGTATCGTTGTGGCGGAAGATCTGGCGGTCGCAGCCGGCCTGGCGCACGCCTTCGATCATCGAATTGTGGTTCAGCGCGTCCGACAGGATCAGGCAGTTCGGGATCAGCTTGGCGAGCGTCGAGATGCCGGTCTGGTTCGAGACGTAGCCCGAGGTGAACAGCAGCGAGGCTTCCTTGCCGTGCAGGTCGGCGAGTTCGGCCTCGAGCTGCACCAGGGGATGATGGGTGCCCGCGATGTTGCGGGTGCCGCCGGCGCCGGTGCCGACCCGGGTCGCGGTCTCGACCATGGCGCCGACCACCTTGGGGTGCTGGCCCATGCCGAGATAGTCGTTGGAGCACCAGATCACGACGTTGCGGCTGCCTTTCGGCGAATGCCAGGTCGCGTGCGGGAAGCGTCCCGCGATCCGTTCGAGGTCGGCGAACACCCGGTAGCGCCGCTCGTCATGCAGGCGGTTGAGGGCGGTATTGAAGAACTGGCTGTAATCCATCGGCAAACCCAAAGCGGAACCTGACCGGAACGACTGCCTCTTCTTAGAGCTTTTCCAGCTCTAATGTCTATGCGTTGGCCCACATTTGGGCATCCGTCGCAGTTGGGCAAATTGCCCTAGCGGCTCTCTATCCGGCTTGATTTCGGTCAAATCGCCCGGGGCATTACGGCTTGGCCGGGCTCAGGTCGTCCTGAACCGCAGCATGCCGTCGGCGTGCATCGCGGCCGTGAGGCGGCCCTCGACCAGCATGTAGTTGACGTGGGCGACGAGTTCGCCGGCGGCAAAGCCCATTTGGTGCTCGTCCAGCACGTGCTTGTGGAACACCACCGGCACCAGTTCCTTGGAGGTCTGCGGCACCTCGCGGCAGGCCTCGGCGATCAGCCGGCAGCGTTCCTCATGGTGGTCGGCGAGCTGCTTGATCCGGGTCTTCAGCCCGTAGAACGGCACGCCGTGGCCGGGCAGCACCATCACGTCATAGGGTAGCGTGGTGGTCAGGCTGGCCAGCGAGGCCAAGTACTCGCCGAGCGAGTTCTGCTCGGGCTCGACCGCCCAGACGCTGACGTTGGGCGAGATCTTGCTCAGCACCTGGTCAGCGGACAGGAACAATTTGTCGGCGGCGCAATACAGCATCACCTGGTCGAGCGCGTGGCCGCCGCCGGTGATCACCTTGAAGCGCCTTGTGCCGATCACGACCTCGTCGCCATGGGTGAGGCGGTGGTAGGACGGCGGCAGCACCGAGACGCGCTTCAGATAGTCCTGGCCGCGGCCGAGCAGTTTTTCGGTGAGGTCCTCGTCCATGCCGTGGCGGCGGAAGAACAGCCGCTGCGCGTTGCGCCGTTCCTCGGTGCCGCGGTTCTGGTGATAGACCGATTGCAGATATTCCACCTGCGACATGAACAGCGGGCAGTCGAAGCGCTCCGTGATCCAGCCGGCGAGACCGACATGGTCGGGATGCGAATGCGTCACGATCAGCCTGGTGACCTTGACGTGCTTCAGCGGTCCCTCGAACAGCGTGGTCCAGGCCGCGATCGATTCCTCGTTGCCGAAGCCGGCATCCACCATGGTCCAGCCGTCGCCGTCGGCGAGCAGGTAGATGTTCACATGGTTGAGGCGGAACGGCAGCTTCAGCCGCGCCCACAGCACGCCGGGCGCCACCTCCACGACCTGGTCGTGGCCGGGATGGTTTTCCCAGGGGTATCGCAGTGCCTCCGCGGAGGAGGGAAGGCTGTCGGTCTTCGTGTGCATGCTACCGGCTTAGCGGCACATTGCCCGCCGCGCCAGCCGAAAAATCAGATAGTCGTCCGGAGACTGCGGTGAAGCGGCGCCCGAATTCCGTAGCCCGGATTGCGCTGGTCGCTTCACCGCCCGCTTGCGACAGGATCATTCGGCTGGATGCACGCTCCCCACGGGATGGCTGTGTCCGCTCACACTCCCCGAAGATTTGGCTTCGTGCGTTGCCACGCGCTGCGGCTTGCGCCCGAACCTGCGGACCACGGTATAAAACGCTGGCGTGAACAGCAGGCCGAAGGCGGTCACGCCGAGCATTCCGGCGAACACCGCAGTGCCGAGCGACTGGCGCATCTCCGCGCCGGCGCCGGTTGCGACGACGAGCGGCGCAACGCCGAAGATGAAGGCGAGC
This sequence comes from Bradyrhizobium sp. USDA 4454, assembly GCF_054822705.1. NCBI lineage: Bacteria > Pseudomonadati > Pseudomonadota > Alphaproteobacteria > Hyphomicrobiales > Nitrobacteraceae > Bradyrhizobium > Bradyrhizobium sp. USDA 4454. Next base: position 7,603,108 of record NZ_JBTRCN010000001.1, on the reverse strand, counting down.
GACGTCATCAGGATCGGCCGCAACCTCGTGCGTGCCGCCGTGACGGCGGCTTCAGCCGGGCTCGCACCAGTCTCTTCGGTCTGGCGCGCGAACTCCACGATCAGGATCGCGTTCTTGGCTGCCAGACCAACCAGCACGACAAAGCCGATCTGAGCCAGCACGTCGATCGGCATGCCGCGCCACAGCAGGCCCGTCACGGAGGCGAGCAGACACATCGGCACGATCATCACGACCGCAAGCGGCAGATTCCAGCTTTCATACTGGGCGGCGAGCACCAGGAACACGAACAGGGCGGCGGCGCCGAACACCAGCAACGATGATGTTCCTGGCAGCTGCTGTTGAAAGGCAAGCTCGGTCCATTCGAAGCCGATGCCGGGCGGCAGAACTTGATGGGCCAACTCCTCCATCCGATGCAGCGCGCTGCCGGTCGCCACGCCCGGCGCCGCGACGCCCATCACCTCGGCCGCCGGGAACAGGTCATAGCGCGGCACGCGATAGGCCATGTTCTCGGATTTCATCCGCGCCACGGTGCCGATCGGCACCATCTCGCCTGAAGAGTTGCGGGCCTTCAGCCGCGCGACATCCTGCGGGTCCTGCCGGAACGAACCATCGGCCTGCGCAATCACCTGGTAGGTTCGGCCCAGATAGTTGAAGTCGTTGACATATTGCGAGCCGAGATAGACCTGCAGGGTGTTGAACACATCGGTCGGCGTCAGACCGACTTTCTCGGCGCGCTCGCGGTCGATGTCGGCATAGACCGACGGCGCGCGGGTGCCGAACAGCGTGAACACCCCGGCGAAGCTCGGATCCTTGTTGGCGGCAGCGACCAGCGTCTGCGCCGCCTTGGCGAGTGCCTCCGAGCCGAGCCCGGCACGATCCTGCAGCATCATCTTGAAGCCGCCGGCATTGCCGATGCCCTGCACCGGCGGCGGCGGGATCGTCAGCACGTAAGCCTCCTGGATCACCGACAGCCGCTTGCGCAAATCGGCGAGCACGCTGGCTGCGGTCACGCCGTCGACCTCATGGTTGTAAAGCGACGGCAGGCCCGAGAAGATCGTTCCGGCGTTGGAGGCGATCGTGAAGGTCGTGGCATCGAGACCCGCAAACGGCGCAACGTGCTCGACACCCGGCGTCGACATGATGATCTCGATCGCTTTCTTCACGACCGCTTCGGTCCGGTCGAGCGTCGCGCCGGGCGGCAGCTGCAACACCGTGATCAGATAGCCCTGGTCCTGTTCGGGAATGAAGCCGGTCGGCGCCCGTGCGAACTGAAAGCCGGCAAGCCCGATCAGCGCCGCATAGATCACGAGCACGACCCCCGTGATCTGCACCAGCCGGCGCGTCAGGCGTCCATAGCTGGTCGACAGCCATTCGAAGCCGATGTTGAAGCGGGCAAATCCTGCCTGCACCAGCCGGGCGATCCACGAGCCCCGCGCCTTGTGGCCAGGCTCATGCGCCTTGAACAGCACCGCGCAGAGTGCCGGGCTCAAGGTCAGCGACACGAAGCAGGAAATCAGGGTGGACGCCGCGATCGTCACGGCGAACTGGCGGAAGAACTGGCCTGTGATACCCGACAGGAACGCTGACGGAACGAACACGGCACACAGCGTCAGGGCGATCGAGATCAAGGCGCCCCCGACTTCCGTCATGGTGACGTGAGCGGCCTCGACCGGGGTCATGCCACGCTCGAGATTGCGCTCGACATTTTCCACGACCACGATGGCGTCGTCGACCACGATGCCAACCGCGAGCACGAGTCCGAAGAGCGAAAGATTGTTCAGCGAGATGCCGAGCAGATACAGAAAGCTGAACGTTCCCACCAGCGAGACCGGGATCGCGATCACCGGAATGATCGCGGCACGCCAGCTCTGCAGGAACAGGAATACCACACCGACCACGAGCAGGATCGCAACGAAGATCGTCTTGATCACCTCATCGACGGATTTGCCGACGAAGATGGTCGGGTCATAAATGATCTTGTATTCGACGCCCGGCGGGAATTCCTTGCCGAGCTTCTGCATCGCCTCGAGCACTTCCTTGTCGACGGCCAGCGAATTGGCGCCTGGCTGGGCGAAGATCAGGAGCGGCAAGCCGGGTTGCCGGTCCATGAAGGCGGTCGAGCCGTAATCGGAGGCGCCGATCTCGACCCGCCCAACGTCGCGCAACCGCGTCACGCGACCCTCGCCATCCGACTTCAGCACGATGGAGGCGAACTGCTCCGGCGTCGAGAGCCGGCCGAGTGTCTGCACGTTGAGCTGATAGGCCTGCTTCGAGGCGACCGGCGGCTGGTTCAGAATTCCGGCCGATACCTGGATATTCTGGGCGCGCAACGCGGCCAGCACCTCGCTTGCGTTCAGATTGTGGGCCGCGACCTTGTCCGGATCGAGCCAGATGCGCATGGCGTACTCGCGGCCGCCCTGCATCGTCACGTCGCCGACACCCGGCAACCGCGCCAGCACATCCTTCACATGCAATGTCGCGTAGTTCGAGATGTAGAGCAGGTCGCGTGAAGAATCCGGCGAATAGAGGTGCACGGCGAGCAGGATATTCGGGGTCGCCTTCCTGACCTGCACGCCGAGCCGCTGCACGTCCTCCGGAAGCCGCGGCAGGGCATCCTGCACGCGGTTCTGCGTCAGCATCTGCGCGACGTTGAGGTCGGTGCCGATCCGGAACGTGACCGTAATGGTGAGCTTGCCGTCGCCGGTCGCCTGACTGTTCATATAGAGCATGTTCTCGACGCCGTTGATCTCCTGCTCGAGCGGCGTCGCAACGGTGCGCGAGACCACTTCGGCGGAGGCGCCGGGATAGCTTGTGGTGATCTGAACGGTGGGCGGCACGATCTCCGGGTACTGCGCGATCGGCAGGATCGCGAGTGCGCCGAGCCCGATCAGCGTCACAAACACGCTGAGGACCGTTGCGAAGATCGGCCGGTCAATGAAGCTGTGGCTCATTTGAAGCTCCGGAAGTCAGGAAAGCGACGCCTGGTCTCGCTGTCGGTCTTTGATCTAGCCGCGGCCGTCGGCGCTCGTGTCGTAGCGAATAGTGCCGTCCTGCGGCGTGACCTTTGAGCCGGGAATGGCACGTACCAGGCCGTCGATGACGACGCGGTCACTGGGCTCGAGGCCCGATCGGATAACCCGCAAACCGCCGCGCAGATCGCCCGTCGTCACGATCTTCGGCTTGACCGCGGAGTCGGGCCCGACGGTCATCACCAGATGCTGCGACTGGTCGAGCATGACCGAGGCATCGGGAAGCAAGAAAGCAGGCGCCGGCGGCGCGATCTCGACCCGCAGCCGCGCAAACGCACCGGGCGCCAGGAGCAGATCGGGGTTCGGCACCGTCGCGCGCGCCCGGATCGTGCCGCTGGAGCGATCGAGCGCGTTATCGATGAAATCGAGCGTTGCCTCGCGCTTGAAATCGTTCTCGTCGGAAAGCCGGATCAGGACCTTGTTGGCAAGCGGCCCCTGAATGTGGGCACGCTCGCGCGAGAATGTCAGGAAATCGGATTCGCTCATGTCGAAATCGACATAGAGCGGGTCGAGCGAGACCAGCGTCGCCAGCAATGTCGTCGGGCTGGTCGCGGCGCGGCTGCCCGCGATCAGGCTGCCGATCGAAACCTGCCGCGCGCCGATGCGTCCCGTAAAGGGCGCCCGCACGCGGCTATAGTCGAGATCAAGCTCGGCGTCGCGCACGCGCGCCTTGGCATCTTCGACCGCGGCCTGCGATGCGTCCTGCTCGTTGGTACGCTGATCAACGGTTTCCTGCGTCGCGAAGTCACTGCGCTTGAGTGACGTCGCCCGCGTCAGCTGATTGTTGGCGAGCTCGACGCGGGCTTTTGCTGTCTGCAGCGCGGCCTGTGCTTGAGCGAGCTTGATTTCATAGGGGCGCGGATCGATGACGAACAGAAGATCGCCCTTGTGAACGATCTGGCCGTCCTTGAAGTGAATTTCGGTCAGAGTGCCGCCGACCTGGGCACGCAGCTCGACGCGGTCGACCGCGGAGAACTGGCCGAGGAAGTCAATCCTGTTGCTGACCTCACGCTGCAGCGGCTGACTGACTGTCACCGGCGGAGCCGGCGGCGCTACCGCTGCCGCCTTGTTGCCTCCATGGGGCGCGAAGCCGAAATAGACCGATCCGACGGCGAGTGCGATTGCCGCAACGATGACGCCGGTTCGCCAGCTGCGTCTCCGTGGCTGCCCCGCCGGTCGATTGAGCGGCTCGCGTGCTACCTTTGTGGTGTCGGTGATCTGGTCCATGAGACGTCCGTCATTCTTTCCCTGGCCGCCCGAGGCTTGGCCGGGCCCGGTGCCGCCAACGGCAGGCTGAGCCTTGCGGCGCATCGAGTCGGTGTTGCCTGGTCACTGTCATCGCCGGAGTGGAAAAATACCGCGTGGGGTTGATATCTGGAGCAAGCCCTCCAATATCGTTGGGGCGATATAACCTCGGGGAGGCGCCGTTCAAGGAATTTTGGAGCGATGACACCAAAAATAATTCAAGGGAAGAAAGCCAAGGACGACATCAAGGACGACACGGTCCGTAACCGCAAGGTGCGCAGCCCAAAGCGCGGCCGAGGGCGGCCTTTGGTCTTCGATCGCGCCGTCGCGCTGCAGGCTGCGATGAAGCTGTTCTGGGAACGCGGCTATGAAGGCACGTCGTTCGACGAGCTGATTGACGCGATGGGGATCAGTGCCTCGAGCTTCTACAATTCATTCGACAGCAAGGAAGCGCTGTATTGCGAAGCGACCAGCAGCTATCTCGACTGGGCGGGCAAATGGTTTCTCGCCATTCTCAATGATCCGTCGATCGACACCAGAACCGCATTCGCGCACTTGCTCGCGGCCACCGCAGACGAGTTCACGCGAGGCGATCATCCGCTTGGCTGCATGATCTCGCTGGCCGGCACGCATTGCTCGCCGGGGATGAAAAACATTCGTGAGATGATGGTCGAGCATCGCGCGTTCTCGGAAAGCGTGATGGCCGACCGCATGCGCAGGGGCGTTGCCAACGGCGATGTGCCGCCGGCGACCGATTGCGATATGCTGGCCGCCTATTATAGCGCGGTCGTTCGCGGCATGGCTGTCCAGGCGCGCGACGGAGCACCGCGCGAGAAGTTGGGCAAGATCGGCCGCTTGGCAATGCAGGCCTGGCCGCACGGCTAGACGCCCGAATGCAATCCGAAGACTGTAGTCGGGCGATCAGCGGGCTATACAACGTTCGACAGAACATTGAGGCGAACCATGGTGCGCAATTGCGCACCTGAGAGGATGTGAAGCTTTATCCTCATCCACTGTTGTCGTCGCCCGGCTCGACCGGGCGACCCAGTACGCCGAGGCCTATCGGCTCAAGCACGGCCGTCTCTGGAATACTGGATCACCCGCATGCGCGGGTGATGACACTGAGCAAGCTGAGTAAGCCAATTCCGTCACCCCGAGATGCGCAATTGCGCACCATGCTGTCGCATCGCCCCTGAACGACGGCGGCGAGTTAGGCTGCGCGGATGTTCGACAGGAAGCTGTCGATCTCCGAGCGCAGCACGTCGGCCTCGCGGCGCAGCGCGTCGGAGGCGCTGAGCACCTCGGCGGCAGCAGTGCCGGCCTCGGCCGAGGCGGTGGAGACGCCGACGATGTTGCTCGACACCTCGCTGGTGCCGCCCGCCGCATGCTGGATGTTGCGGGCGATCTCGCGGGTCGCGGCACCCTGTTCCTCGACCGCGGCGGCGATCGCGGTGGTGACGTCGTTGATCTCGCCGATCGTGCTCGAGATGTTGCGGATCGCGGAGACCGCCGTCGTCGTCACCTCCTGCATGCTGACGATTTGCTGGCGGATCTCCTCGGTCGCCTTCGCGGTCTGGCTCGCCAGGTTCTTTACCTCCGAGGCGACCACGGCAAAGCCGCGGCCGGCCTCGCCGGCGCGCGCCGCCTCGATGGTGGCGTTGAGCGCCAAGAGGTTGGTCTGCGAGGCGATGGTCTGGATCAGGTCGACCACGACGCTGATCCGCGCGGCGTTGTCGGCAAGCCCCTGCATGGTGGTGTCGGTGGCGCTGGCCTCCTCCACCGCCTTGCGGGCGATCTCCGCCGAGGTGACGACCTGGCGGCCGATCTCCTGGATCGACGACGACAGCTCCTCGGTACCGGCCGACACGGTCTGGACGTTGACCGAGGTCTCCTCGGCGGCCGAGGCGACCGCGTTGACCAACGCGCTCGACTGGTCGGCGGTCGCCGACATGCTCTGCGCGGTCGACTGCATCGAATTGGCTGCGGTCTGCAGGCTGCCGAGCGCGCTCTGGACGTTGGACTCGAACGCTGCGATCTGCGTCTCCATGCGTGAGGCGCGTTCGGCCTTGGCGGAGCGGTCCTTGTTCTGGTTGTCGGTGAGCTCGCGGCTCTCGATCATGCTCTCGCGGAACACCTGCAGCGCGTCGGCCATCACGGCGATCTCGTCGCGCTGCCGGCTCTGGGGGATCTCGGTGTCGAGATCGCCGTCGGACAACAGTTGCATCGAGCGCTGCAAGCCGCGGATGCGCCGCAGGATGTTGCGGCCGACATAGAGCCAGACGAACAGGAACGAGCCGACCAGCGTCAGCGCGCCGAGGCCGATCATGACCGTGGTCGCGAGCGAGATCTGCTGCCGCGCCTGGAAGGTCGAGGCGTCGGTGTCCTTCTGAACGGCCTCGACCAACTGCTGCACGCTGATGCCGAGCCCGACATTGAGCTTGCGGGTCTCTTCCAGGATGGTCTGGCCGTAATCGATCGAATCGAGCTCCTTCTGGCGGACCTTGAACACGCCGGTCTTGCTTTCGCCGAGAGCGAGCAGTTTCGAGGCGGCGTCGCGTACGGCAACGATCGCCGGATTGTTCGGCAGGTCCTCGAGGTTCGACTTGACGCGCTCGCGGCCGTTCTTGAACTCCGCCTCGATCGCATCGAGCATCTCGCTGGAATTGGCCGACAGCGCCGCGGTCATGTCGGCTGCGATCAGATTACCGACGGCAAGCACATTGCTGATCTGGCCGACGGTGCGGGCCGCTTCGGTGGCGTCGTCGGCGGAGACTTCGGCCGAGGCGAGGATGGCGTTGAGCCGGGTCTGCGCATCGAGCATCGCGGGACCGGCGGCGGAGACGAAGGCGTTCTGCGCCTTGCGCAGCGCGTTGTATTGCTTGTCGCGCAGCGCCGCGATGTCGAGCCGCTCGTGCGCCGCCGAGATCAGGCTCTTGGTTGCCTCGTCGGTGTTCTTGACGTTCTCCTGCAGCGCGCTGACGACGGATTTGTCGGCGCCGAGCTCGATGATCTCGCCAAGCTTGGCAGTGGTCTGCTGCGCGACCTCCTGCACCTTCCTAGTGCGTTCGTTCAGCGCCTCCTCGCTCTGCACCGCGAGCAGGCCGGGTCCCTGGGCGGCGAGCGAAGCGCTCTGCGCGGACAGTTGCAGGCTGGCGGCGAGCCGCGGAATGTCGCGGCCGGAGAGATCGCTCATGGTGCCGCCGAGGCGATGCAGCACGATGCCGGCGCCTGCACTGATCACGAGCGCCATGCCTGCGATCACGGCGAACGCCGCGAACAGACTGCCCCTGACGCCCATCTGCGGCAGGCGGATGCGCTTGAGATTTGGTTTGCCGAGCTTGAACCGAAACGCCATTGCCCCTGTACCCCCCGGCCAACTACCCGGCCACTACTCTTGGATGTTTCCCCGGCGCGGGAGTATCGGTGCGGCGGGTTAACAAAATCGGGAAAATTGCGACGATCTGCGGGATTTTTCGGGGCCGCCGCGCGCCGTTCGGATCCGCTGTGCGGAATCGATGTGGGTGACTGGACGTAAAAAAGGCCGGCGCGAGCCGGCCTTTCCACTCTTGGTTGGGATGGTCCGTCGTCTCAGTAGCGACCGTAAGCCGGGCCGCCGAGATTGCCGAGGTTGAAGCGGTAGTTGAGACCGGCCTTCACCGTATGCTCGTCATTGTGGAAGCTGCCATACTGCGCCAGCGCGCCCGGCGCGGTGAAGCGGCTGTCGCCAAAATCATAGTACTGATACTCGACCTTGGCCGACCAGTTCGGCGCGAACATGTATTCGGCGCCGCCGCCGATGGTCCAGCCGTTGCTATGGTTGTCGGAGAACACGAAGCCGGTCGGCACGCCGCCCTGCGTCACCGATTCGTTGTTGTCGGAATAGGCGTAGCCGCCCTTCACATAGATCAGGCCCGGACCCCAGGTGTAGCCGACGCGGCCGGTGATCGAGGCGATGCCGCGCTGGTTGTTGTTGTAGACATAGCCGCCCGGGAAGATCGCGTTGAGCTGATGGCCGCTGAGCCAGGAATACTGGCCCTCGAGGCCGATCACCCACATCGGCGACAGCTGCCAGTCGTAGCCGGCCTGCACGCCGCCCATGAAGCGGGCGTCGGAGTCGGACAGCGCGAGGCCGTTGAAATTGTTGTTGCCCGAGAACACGCCGCCGAGATGGCCGCCGAGATAGAAGCCGGTCCGGTTGTAGAGCGGCGCGGCGTAAACAGGCGCGGGCGCCTTCTGGTAATAGCCGCGGTTGAGGTCGGCGGCGTGAGCGGTCGCGCCAAGGGCAGCGACGGCAGATGCGGCTACGGTTGCGAGCAGGAACGTCTTCATGGGGCAGTCTCCGGACAAGTCATGAGGCGCAGCGTGAATGGCGCCACCGCTGGGTTAGCCCGCATTTGAATAAAATTTCTCATCGAAAGACGGCTTGGTGCGTTAAGTCGCAGCCTTTGCGGCGAAACGTTTTGTTGTGCCTAACGAACGCTTAAGCCGGGATGACGGAAGGCTTAACGCGCCGCGCACGGCGCGCGTCTTCCGTTAACCAAGCCGTCCGTTAGCTAGGGCATGATGAGATTCGGTTGAGCTGCAACGGCATCGAAAGTTCACCTCTCCCCGACGGGGAGAGGTGAACCGAGACCGCCAAGCCGATTCAATCAAAACTCATCGCGCCTCAGGCGAGCCGCCTGCGCACGTCGTCGCGTATCTGTTGGCGGAACGCCTCGCGGCGCGCGGCGCGATCCCCGACCGGAACGTCGTGGCGATCGAACACGTCGAACTCCTCCAGGATCGGATAGCGCTCACTCGCCATCGCCAGCACGCGCAGCAGGCCGGCGACCTTCGGGGTCGGGCCGGTGACTTCCCACCGGCGCAGCTTCTCGGCGCCGCCGGCCGCGGGCAACCCGCATAGTTTCGCCATGTCGGCGGCCGTCAGCTCCCGGCCAAGCGCCTCGCCGAGATGTTCGCGCAATTTTCTTAATTCTGGGCCGGTCACGCTGAAGTCCGCAAAGTGTGAAGTAAGTCACATGACGTGATCGAGGTCGGGTCTATACGCCGCGCATGTGACTTCTAGAGCCTTTTCCGTTCCGATCGAATCGGAACGGGGCTCTGGATTCTTGTTTTGACGCGTCTTGTTCATGCGAACCGGTACCCACTTCGCTCGAAAACGCTTCTGAAGGAAACCATCATGCACGGCATCATCGAAAGCCTCAGCCCCGAACACGGACAGATCGATTGGAAATGGGTCGGCAGTGTGTTCGCGTTCTACGTCGTGCTGATGATCGGCGGGGTCGGCGCGCTGCTCGCGCATTGATCCAGCGAAGCGGACGAGGGCAATTGCTTGCCGCGGAGCGCCTTCACCTGCTGAAGGGCCAACGTCAGTTTCATCTTCAATAAACTGAGGCGTTGCCGCAGCCGCAGATAGGCGATGCGGCTGAGCGGGTCTCGCGCGAGCTCCTGGTAGCTTTCCGCCAGATTTTGGTTGCCTTTAGCCAGGCTTTGATGGTTTCCGGCCAGCCTTTGGTAGTCTTTGGCCAGACTTTGGTAGTCTTCAACCAGCCCCTGATAGTATTGGTTCAGGCGCTCGTAGTGTCCGACCAACTCCAGATGGCCATCGACCAGGTTGTTGTAGACCGGGACAACGTGCTCCTCGAGATATTGGCCGCGGGCGACCCACTGAATCCCATTTGTGCTGATGGCCAGCTCCAGTGGGCCGAGCGTCTCAGGAAGCGCGCTGGGCGTGAGCCCGAGCCGCTGCGCTTCGTCGGTGACGACCTGGTCAAATCGCTCGATCATCTGCTTGAACGTCCACGCAGGGGACAGGGCAACTTCGTGATACGCGCGATCGATGATGGATTGTGCCTTGGACGGATTTCGGATGATCGAGACCACTTCCGCCATGTTGCCGTGGTCGCGCCGGAGCGGCACGTAATGCTCCCACGGCCGGACCGCACCTGAATAGTCACCTTCATAGAGGATCATCAGGGTGCGGAGCGCGGCAGCTTCAAAAATGCGCGGAGAAACCACCCGGATAACGATCTTGCCGTCGTCGTCTCCCAAAAATCTCTGTCTTACCACCTCGTGGGGGAGATCGGGATTTTCTGCGCAGAACCGTTCCACCTCGACCTGGGTGTCCCCGGTGAAATCGATGAAGCTGACGCCGCTTTCCGTCCCGAGCACCGCCTTCGAGCTCGCGACAAAGTCGACCCAGGAGCCGCCATAGATCCTGGACGTCTCGCTGGTGTCGATGTCGCAGACCAGGTTGTACTGGGCTGCATCGGCGGCAAATCTGTCGGCTATTCGCCATTTTTCCTCGGCGAACGATCCGAGCCAGGCCGGCGCCTTGCGTGCGCGATACGAAACCTCGAGCGGGCGCGCCGCGTAGTCAGGCACGTCAATCGACAGCAAATGTTCGGGCACAAATCCCGTGAGCGTGTGCTCGAAGCGGACACCGTCGAAATACGGGTCGCGGTAAATCTTTCGGGTCACGTCGGGATTCGTGACCGTGAAAACCACGCCGACCTGCAAATCGGCCAGAGCAGCGTTTTGACGATCGATGAAGCGATATTCGTCCTGAATGAACGCGACCTTGACCCCCTTGAACCGTCTTATCTTGTCGCGGAAAGAGGCGGGAACGTAGTTGTCCATCGAGATCACGATGGAATAGTGAAATACGATGCAGTCATAGGCATCGAGATCCGTTCCGATCGCCTCGAACGCCAGCGAATCCACAATCGTAAAATTGTGCCGACCATATTGGCGAAACGCACGAATATGATCCGATACCGTATTGGTTTTCAGGGCTGCGGCGGCGCACAGCAGCAAAATGTTGTAGCGGGGGGAATGCACTCGGGATTCTCAGCCTGACTATCGGACTACATGACGCGAATATTTTGATTCTCTCAACCTACTTGCGACATTTGGTCGTCAAATTTTCAAACTTTGCGCGCCGCGCGCCCCGGAGCCGGCCCTCGCCCCAATCGCGGAGTTGCAACAAGAGTGACCAAGCCGGCAGCTCACAGCCAGCGCCGCGTGGCCGGGCCCAATTTCGTCAGTGAGTGACTGATGTGTCGGTGGAAAGGACTGGTGCTGCCAGACAGGATTGAACTGAGGTGGCAATCCCGCTTAGTGTTGATTTTATTGAATTTTTCGATCCGGCGATCTGTTTTTGTGTGGCACCCTTGGGAGGCGCCGCACGCCGACTTTTAGCACATTCCGTGCAAGCTTACCAAGGAGTGATCAATTCAAAACTCATAGCTGCCGATGGTTTCTCTCCTAGTTGCGATTGAATGATGGTTCACCTGAGATGCGCGCCTTCCGACCCCTCGTACCGTCGCGCACGCCGCCGCCTTCCATCGCCGCGAGCGTGGCGGAAAGCGCTCCGATGAAGAGCGAGAGCGTCAGCCAGATCGCGGTTTGCATCGCGGCCTTCCGTGCGGCGTCCAGGTCGGACTTGGCTTGCGTGACGACGTCGTTCACGCGCTTCTCGGCGTCGGCCTGGCTCAGCCCCGTGCGTGCGGCAACGATTTTGACGACGTAGGTGCGATCGTCGGCCTTGAGATCCTTGGCTGAACGGAAGTCGGCCGTGAGCAGACGAACCAGTTCGGGTCGCGAATCGGACGATTGCTGCCCCTGCGCGGACGGATCGTTGGGCCGCAGCAGCGCGTCGACGTAGCCGGCCATCGGACCCGAGTTCGTCGCGCTCGCCGCCCCTGAGTGGCGCCGCCGAGAGCGTCCCCGATCAACGAGGAAGCCGGGGAAGCGAGCAGAACTGCGCCAAGCACTGATGCGACCGCGGACCGGCCTCCGACCAAGTTGGCGACTGGTGTCAGGCCGCTAGTTGTTTTAGTGGGACGCTGAGAATCAGCCTCAGACCATTGCGCCGCCAATCGTGCTCGATTTTGCCGCCAAGCTCGGAAGCCACACTCCGCTCGGTAAGAACCGTGCCGAAGCCTTTGGCGCACGGCGTGGTCTCGATGAGGGGGCCGCCGGCTTCGTCCCACTCGAGATGGAATTCATCATGATTGGCGCCCCACGTGACATGGATTGATCCATTCGGCTGGGAGAGCGCGCCGTATTTTACCGCGTTTGTCGCGGTCTCATGGAGAGCCAAAGCAAGGCCCGTCACGGATTTGGCCCCGACCGGCACCTCGGGTCCGCTCAAAACGATGCGACCGGGCGAGCCGTCTTCATACGGCTGAAGCACGGTGCGCACCAACGCGTCTACTGTCGTGCGCTCACTCTCGTGCTCCGTACCCATGATCCCGGGTCGGACGAGATCCTTTGCCCGCAACAGCGCGTCCATGCGCCCACGAAGTGCTCGAGCCATCTCCTGGGGAGTGCGCGAAGAGCGAGCGCTCAAGCTGATCAAGGAGTGAAAATTCGCGAAAATGTTCTTCACTCGGTGGTCGGCCTCGCGTGCAAGCAGCCGTTGTCGCTCCTGCGCGTTCTTCTGGCTCGTCACATCAACCACCACGCCGACGAAGCGTTCGGGCTTTCCTGCCTTGTCGCATAGACATTCGCCGCGTGCCTCGACCCAGCGAATGTCTCCGCCCTTTTTTAGGACTCGGTATTCCTGGACGTATCTTTCCCCAGTGTTCACTGTGTGCTCGATAGCCTTGGCGATTCGCTCGACATCCTCCGGATAGATGCCGGCAAGATACTCCTTCAGTGGGGCACCCTTGTCGCCCTTGTCGGGATCGACCAAGAACATTTCCGCAAAGCGGGCATCGGAATACAGCGTATCGGACTGCACGTGCCAGTCGAAGGTCCCCACCATTCCGGCGGCGCCCAAAGCCAGGGTCAGCCTTTCCTGCGCTCTCGCCAGCGCGGCCTGCGCGACTACCCGCTCGGTGGTTTCGCTGACGATGCAGAGAACTCCATCGACTTCACCCGTCTCGCCGCGGACGGGCGAGTAGGAGATGTCGAAATAGACATTCTCCGGATAGCCGTGTCTCTCGATGTAAAAGGGGCGATCCTTGGCGGACACGGTCTCCCCGGTCTCGAGGACGCGTCGGAGGAGGGGCTCCAGATCGTCCCATAGCTCCGCCCAGCTCTCCGAGGCGGGGCGGCCAAGAGCCATTGGGTGTTTCTCGCCGATGGTCGGGGCATATGCATCGTTGTACAACGCCACGAACTCCGGCCCCCAGAACAGCACGATCTGTGCTTGGGCGGGCAGCATGAGTGTGACGGCAGCCTTCAGGTGCTGAGGCCAATCGACAGTCGGGCCGAGGCTTGTAGTCGACCAATCGAGCGAGCGGATACGTTCGGCCAATTCGCCCCCGCCGGGAGGAAAGGTGCCTTTACCCTGGGAATGGCCGGGATCAGTGTGCATCGCTTGACGGAAACTGATTTTTCCCGACCACGCAAGCGGCGAAAGCAGAATGCCTCGTGTGAGGAGCCGCAGTTCGACTTCGGCGGGCTCGATAGGAACCAACCCGGATCCCTGTCGTTAGACGAGGTTGTTTTTCGGGGCACAAGCTGAAGCGCCGCCTTCTGTCCAAGGCGGCCGCCAGGGGTGAATGATGTCGAGTGGAGCTGATAGGCCAGTTTCCGCAGTCAAACGGAAATCCTATGTCCACGCGGCGGAAGAGCCAGGACCGGTGGCGCTTTCGGCGATCGCCGGGTCCCCCGACGCGATCTGGTGTTGGCGCACCGACGGCATCATCACGCAGTGGAATCCAGCGGCAGAACGCCTGTTGGGGTTCGCGAGTTCGGAAATAGCCGGTCGCTCCCTACTTGACCTGGTCACGCAAGCGGAGCGCTCGACCGCCGAGAATATGATCGATCGCGTCAGCGCCGGCGAATCCTTCGGCCCGTTCGAAACCGTCAGGGTGGATAAGGATGGCAGAGCCCTCGCCGTGGAGATTACGGTCGCCCCGCTGTGCGATGAGAACGGATCGATCGTGGGCGGAGCCTCATTTTGCCGAGACATCAGTGAACGCAAGAGCGTCTCGGAATCTCTATCGCGGACGATCCGGGAGCTCGAAACACTCTTTCACCTGTCCGAGCGTCTTCAGGCCGCTAAATCCGCCGAAGAGGTCTACGAGGCGGCGCTAGGGGCGATTACCGGAGCGCTCGAATGCGAGCGGGCGTCGATCCTTCTGTTCGACTCGACCTCCGTCATGCGCTTCGTCGCATGGAAGGGCATCAGCGAGGAATACCGCAAAGCCGTGGACGGTCACTCGCCATGGACGCCCGAGACGACCGAAGCGGTCCCGATCTTCGTCACCGACATTCGGGATACGAACGAACCCGATGCCTTGAAGAAGATGATCGAGGGAGAAGGAATTCGTGGCCTTGCCTTCATTCCGCTCCTCGCCAACGGGCACGTCTTCGGCAAGTTCATGACCTATTATCGTAGTCCGCACCAATTCAGCGAGCGCGAGACCCGACTAGCGAGCACGATTGCGCGCCAGCTTAGCTTGGCAGTCGACAGAATAATGACCGAAGCGCAACTGAAGGAGTCCGACTTACGCTTCCGGCTCATGTCGGAGCACGCTCCGGTCATGATCTGGATAAGCGATTCCTTTGGCAAGTGCCTCCACCTCAATCGGCTGCTCCGTAGCTTCTGGGGCGTGGAGGAAGCAGCAATTCCCGACTTCGACTGGTCCTCCACGATACATCCCGACGACGCCGCAGCCGTCGGCGAACAGGTCGGGGCCGCAGTCGCGAGACGGACTCCGGTAGAGCTGAAAGGGCGATACCGCAGCGCTTCGGGGGCATACCGGGTGCTGGAAACCGTAGCCCATCCTCGCTTTGGGCCTTCCGGTGAATTCCTCGGGATGATCGGCGTTAATGTCGATATCACGCAGAGAGAGGAAGCGGAGGCCGAACGTCGCCGTGCCGACGAGGCACTGCAGACGATGAACATTGCCTTGCGAGAGAACGAGGAACGGCTGCGCCTGGCGACGGCCAACGCGGACGTCGGCTTCTGGGACGTCGACGAGGTCAATCAAGTCCTGCACTGGCCTCCGTTGGTCAAGGCAATGTTCGGTATCTCGCCGGACGTAGCCGTGTCGATGCTGGACTTCTACTCGGGTCTTCACCCTGAGGACCGGGAGTTCGTCAGCGCAGCTTACGCAGCCGCGGCAGACCCCGACAAGCGAGCCCTCTATGACGTCGAGTATCGAACCGTCGGCAAAGAGGACGGTCGGGTTCGCTGGGTCGCGGCGAAAGGGCGAGGTGTGTTCGATGCCGGGGGCCGCTGTGTCCGGGTGACCGGCACCGCGATCGACGTCACTAGTCGCAAGGCGGACGAAGCAAAGCTGAAAGAGCTGAACGAGACGTTGGAGCGCCGCATCTCGGAGGTCCTGGCTGAAAGGAAGGTTTTGGCGGACATCGTCGAAGGGACTGATGCCTTCGTTCAGGTCGTAGACCTCGAATTTCGCTGGCTCGCCATCAACAAGGCCTCGGCAGACGAATTCCAGAGGATATTCGGAGTTCGTCCGCACACGGGGCAAAGCATGCTCGATCTGTTGGCCCACCTTCCTACCGAACGCGAAGCGGTCCGCGCGATTTGGGCCCGCGCTTTGTCCGGAGAGGAATTCACTGAAGTCGGGACGTTCGGCGACCGAGGTCGCGTACGTCGCCACTACGAAATGAAGTACAACACGCTCCGGAACAGCAAAGGTGAGCGGATCGGCGCGTACCAATTCGTCTACGACGTGACGCAACGTATCCGGGAGCAGGAGCGGCTGGCGCGGGCGGAGGAGCAGCTGCGTCAGGGACAGAAAATGGAAGCGATGGGCCAGCTCACCGGTGGCGTCGCCCACGACTTCAATAACCTGTTGACGCCGATCGTCGGCGCCCTCGATGCTCTGCAACGCAGGGGCGTAGGCGGGGAGCGCGAGCAACGATTGATCGCCGGCGCCGTGCAGTCCGCAGACAGAGCCAAGACGCTTGTTCAGCGGTTGCTCGCATTCGCACGACGCCAACCGCTCCAAGCCAGGGCGATCCGGATGGGGGACCTGATTCAAGGAATGGGCGATTTGATCGCGAGTACGTCCGGTCCGCAGGTCAGGGTTTCGGTAGAAGTCGAGCAGGACCTACCCGCCGCGAAGGTCGATGAGAACCAGTTGGAGATGGCTCTCCTCAATCTCGCGGTGAATGCGCGCGACGCGATGCCCGACGGAGGCACGTTACGCATCACCGCGGACGTCCAAGAGCTTGACGCGGGACACCGGACCAATTTGAGGCCGGGGCGGTATGTCAGGCTATCCGTTGCGGACAACGGCGTCGGCATGGACGAATCTGTGAGGGCCCGGGCGGTCGAGCCGTTCTTCTCGACAAAGGGCGTCGGAAAGGGCACGGGCCTCGGTCTTTCTATGGCCCACGGCCTGGCATCGCAGCTGGGCGGGGCTCTGACCATTCAAAGCCGCCTGGGGATTGGAACTAATATTGAAATCTGGCTCCCTTCGACCGATGAGCCTGTAGCGTCAGAGAATCAGCAGCCGGCCTGTGTGCAAACCGGTGGGGCTTTTGGCACCGCACTTCTCGTCGATGACGAGCCCCTGGTGCGCGCAGCAGCCGCGGACATGCTCACGGATCTCGGATACGCGGTTCTTGAAGCCGGCTCGGCGGAAGAGGCAATCCGGCTGATCGGCGGCGGCGTCAAGCCCCAGCTGCTCATTACCGATCATCTCATGACAGGAATGAACGGCACAGATCTGGCCCGGTTCGTTCGTTCCGAACTGCCTGGGACGAAGGTGCTTTTGATGTCGGGCTACGCCGAAAGCGAGGGCGTCGCGCCTGATCTTCCGCGGATGGTCAAGCCATTCAGCAGCAACGAACTTGCTGCCAAACTAGCCAGCCTATCGAGCAGCGGATGAGGGACTCTCTTTCGCCGACGAGAGCCCGTGCGTTTCTCTCTACGAGGGAGGTCCCGTGCTACCGGGACCGCGGCCGATCGGTGAGATCCTTCACGGCGCGACGATCTCCTCCGGGTGGAAAGGCTTTTGCAGAAGCACGCTGCCGGCCACCGGCCGCGGGGCGACCGGGGAAAATCCCGTCGCGTAGATCACGGGCAGAAGTGGATCGTGCAGCCGGAAGCCTTCTGCGATCTGCCACCCGTCGATCGGCCCCGGCAGCTTGATGTCGGTCACCAGAACATCGACGGCCTGCCGATCCTGCCAGGCGAGCGCCTCGCGCCCATTCGACGCATGGATCACCTCGAGGCCTGCCTCCCGCAGCGCCTCGACCACGAACTCCCTGATCAGCGGATCGTCCTCCACCAGCAACACGCGCACAGCTGTTTCCTCAAGAATCCACACTCATCGCCTCGCTAACCCGGGCGTATCGAGATTGTTCGGAAGAGAAGTGAATTGCTTTTCGACGCACAGAGCCGCCACTCGACGGCGGGCTCCGGGCGTTTGCCGTCTCGGCAGCGCTCTTTGAGGATCGAAGATGCAGTCCCTTCAGGCGGGCGGATGCGCGGCACAACGCCATACATGCGGCCCGAGCACTGCGGCTTTTCCATCCCTAAGGTCGACCCGAAATCGACGACGCCGGGCGCGGCCCGGCTTGCCCGCGCGGCTTTATCGGTGCTGCGCGAGAGGCGGGAAACATTCGCTGAAACCTTTCCCGTCAAATAGGCGCCCTAGGGCCCTACCCATGCGGATACCCTGCCGCGAGAGGATGCTACTGCAGGTCTTCCCGCAGTCCCTTGAAGAACGGGTGTCGGACCTTCCCTTCCGCCGACTTGGCCCGGTATTCGACCTCGGCAAGCAGCTTCGGCTCGACCCAGATCCCTTTGTGGGCGATCCGCTTCGCGTACGGCTGGGTCTTCCGGATCAGTGGCTTGAGCCGCTTCTGCAGGTCGGCGGCGGAGGCCTTGTCGAAGCCGTGGTCGACCTTGCCGGCGTAGACCAGATCGTCGCCCTTGCGCCGGCCGAGGTAGATGCCGTCCCATTTTCCCTCTGTGAGCGCGAAGCCGGCGATCGGCAGGGTCTCACGCAGCGCGCAGGTCTTCTTGACCCAGTTGTTACCGCGGCCGCTGGCATAGAGACTGTCGCGCACTTTCGAGACCACGCCTTCAAGGCCGACCTTGCAGGCGTGTGCGAACATCTCGGAGCCCTCGATCTCGAAGCTCTCGCTGAACTGAATCTCGGTGCCGCCGACGATCTTCTTGAGCTCGGCCTTTCGCTGGAAGAGCGGCAGCTTCCGCAAGTCGCCGCCGTTCAGATAGAGAAGGTCGAAGGCGACCAGTACGATGCTGGTCGACCTACCCTTCAGTTCGTTCTGAAGGACCGAGAAGTTCGTCGTGCCGTCCGCGGCGGGGACCACGATTTCGCCGTCCACGATCGCCGACGCCGCCTTGATGTGCCAGGCGTCGTCGGCGACCTTCTTGAAACGGTTGGTCCAGTCGTGACCGCGGCGGGTGAAGACCTTCACGGCTTCGTTCGCCAAATGGACCTGGACCCGGTAGCCGTCGAACTTGATTTCGTGAATCCATCGGATACCGGTCGGCACCTTCTCGATCGAGAATGCCAGGGCCGGTTCTACGAAGCCGGGGAACGGCGCCTTGACGCCTATCGCCAACGGTTTTCGACGCTGAAACGCCACGCAACTAAACTCCATCACAACAACTGGCGGACTCAAGCTGCCGGATCCTGAAACAGCGTGGTTTTCGGGGGCTCGGTCAGCGCGTCCCATGGATCCATACTACCGGTCAAAATCTCCACGAGGTACTCGTAAGACAAGCGATTCCCGATGTTTTCGGAGGTGCCCGGGGGGCGGCGGGCCGTTGGTCGATTTTCCTGTCGGTCGGCTCGGCCCATGTCGGAACCGGCAGGCCCCGTTCGTCTTGAATCCGAGTAGCCCGATTTGGAGTTCTGCGTTCATGGCCCCCCGCGCCAACTGGAAAGGTTTTCTTCGGCTGTCCCTGGTCACCTGCCCGGTGGCGCTGTACCCGGCGACGTCCGAGTCGGAAAAAATCTCGTTCAACCAGCTGAACCGGGCGACTGGCCATCGGATCAAGTACGTCAAGGTCGACGCCGACACCGGCGACGAGGTACCCAACGAAGACATCGTCAAGGGCTACAAGGTCGACACCGACACGTTCATCGAGGTGATGAAGGAAGAGCTCGAGAACGTGGCGCTCGAATCGACGCGGACCATCGAGATCGACGAGTTCGTCGACCGCAGCGACATCGATCCGCGGTACCTGATCCGCCCTTACTATCTTCGCCCCGACGGGAAGGTCGGCCACGACGCGTTCGCTGTGATCCGTGACACCATCCGGGAGATGGACAAGGTTGCGATCGGGCGCCCGGTGCTGACCAACCGCGAGCACATCATCGCGATGGAGCCGCTGGACAAGGGCCTCATGGGCACGCTGCTGCGGTACCCGTACGAAGTGCGGGATCCGAAGGAATATTTCGACGAGATACAGGACGTCAAAGTCACCAAGGACATGCTGGATCTCGCCCGGCACATCGTGGACCAAAAGTCCGGCTCGTTCGAGCCCGGCAAGTTCGAGGACCAGTACGAGAGCGCCCTGGTCGAACTGATCAACCAGAAGCGGGCCGGAAAACCGATAGTGCCCAAGGACCGGCCGAAGGGCGAGAACGTGGTCGACCTGATGGAAGCATTGCGCCGAAGCGTCGGCGGTGCTGCGGCTACCGAATCCAAGGCTTCGAAGAAGCCGGTCAAAAAGGGCAAGAAGGCGGTCGTAGGGCAGAAGGAAATGTTGATGCCGATCGCCGGCAAGAAGCCGGCCGAGGAGGCCGCCGCCAAGAAGCCTGCCGCTGGCGCGCGGCGCAAGTCGGCTTGAAGTATCGGTGACGCCTTGCGGCATGGGCTGGGCGTAGGACACCAGTTATCTGAGGTTCGAATTCATGGCACTCGCGCTGTAGACGCAGTCGGTTCGCTGAGAAACACTCCGCAAATCAGGATCGACCGGGCATCGTCCCTTTAGGATTTACGGGCGCAACGCCAGTGGAGTGCCTGCGCGTCTTGCCGAACCGACCAGACCGCTCTCGAGCGCCGACCGCCTTTCGGCCACGGCATGGTCGAACAGATGGAGGCTGAGGCCGAACGCCACCATGTCGTCTTGTTCGATCGCACCGTCATCGTAAAACTTCAGCATTTCGCCGATGATACTGTCGACTTCTCGTTGGGCTGCCAGCAGGTCATCTTCGGACCCAGCTTCCACGAGCTTGGATGTCAGGGCGAGGATACGGTTGCGGTGGCCGGCATCGTCGTCAAGGTCGTCCCTGTTGAGATAGCGGCGCAGCCACGCGGCGGCCGACCCGATGCCGGAGAGAAGCAGTAAGGCGAACCAGAAGTAGTCGCTGTACTTGTCGAGAAAGGTCCGCTCCGTCCCGTTGATGACCGCAGCGGCGCCGCGGTGCACGGAGGGTTCGACTTCCTTCTCAGTATCGGGCTTGGTGATGTGTGCGGCGCCGACGACGCGACGCGTGATGGTGTCGCGGACAGCGAAAAGCTGGCGATAGAAGGCCGCCGCTTTGGCCTCCGACAGCCTCCGCCTTGCGACGATGAGATGGCTGACGCTGATGGTGTCGGCCTTGTCCTCCGGCCAGGCCGGGTTCGCGCTGAAGACGCTTCCAGGAATCTCTTCGGCTTCGTAACGCGGCTGCTTCAACGCGATGGCCTCGGATGCATCGACCGGGAGAAACTTAGGAGCTCCGCGCGATCGCGAGGTCGCGGCGATCGCCTCGGCCGTGATCCTGCTGTCGAGAGGACCGACCGCGAGAAAGGCGTCGAGGGTGGTATCCTGCGCGAGCTTTCCGATCTCGTCGGTCCCGAATTGGACCGTCGCAACCTTATCGGGCTCCACGCCCGAGCCGATCAGAACGGTGCGCAGGAGCGCTAAATTGGCGCCGCTCCTTCCGATGATGCCGACCTTGTGGCCTGCCAGATCGGCGATCTCCGAGATCTTCCCAGTTGCCTTCTTCCGGGAGTCCTTGCCCGGTCGTCCGGAGGGCGTCCAAAGGACGACGTAGTTCTTCCGCAGTACGGCCAACGTCTGCGCATCCGCCGGCATGCTCAGATCGCCGCGACCGACCGCCAGATCGGCCTTGCCGGCGCCCAGCAGAGCGAGCGACTCGGCCGCGCCTTCGGTCTTGATCGCGGAAAGCCTGACTGATCTGCTCTCCTCGCCGAAAGCCTCGGCCATCGCATCCACAACCTGCTGGTCGTCGCTGCCCGCCGGGCCGACCGCTATCCGGAGGGTCTCGGGCTGCAGAATGTAGTAGAGAGCGCCCGCGGCGGCCGCGAAGACGATGAATCCCATCGCGAGCACCGCCAGCAACCGTCTTTGGCGTCCGTTGTGCGCAATCTGGGCAGGGTCAGACGGGATCATCGGCAGAACCTCCGCCACCAAACGAGTGGCTCAGGGATCGGTTCACGAGCCGCTTTTATTTTCCTGCCGAGCTTCCCTCATTGCATCGAACACATCGAGAAGCTGCCTCTCATGGATTGGATTGGCGACGGCGGCGCACAAACCGAGATTTCCACGCCTGGATCGGAGAGCGAACGCTTCGCTCGCATTCGCTCTCCGCGATGCCCAGTTACGTCTTTTCCGGCACCCAAGTGGTGCTGGCGCGATCGTACTTGAAGCCTGGCGCACCCTTCAGGTCGTCCTTGGTTTCGTCGAGCGTGAGCCACCACTTGTCGTTCTTCTTGGCGGTCTTGACCGCGGTGAACGGCACGATGACGTCCTTCTCGCCCGCACCGAGGAAACCGCCGACCCCGATGACGAGCCCCGTGATCTTGCCCGACTTGTCGACGAGGACGTCGTCGATGTCGCCGATCTTGCTCTCCTTCGGATCGTACACGGCCTGCTTGTAGTAGTTCGTGACGGTCCAGCTTTCCGTCGGCGCCGCGCTCAGCACGGTGGTAGCAGCGAAGGCCCCGGTTGCCGTCGTCGCGGCCAGCAGACATCCGATTGCAAGATTTTTCTTCATATCCGAACTCCTCATTTCGTAATGGACCCATCCAACGGGATAAAATGGCAAATGTTCCGATGCTGGAACGCTCTCAGCGCCGTGCAGTAAGGTTTGCAAGTTGCGT
Source organism: Bradyrhizobium sp. USDA 4454 (assembly GCF_054822705.1). NCBI lineage: Bacteria > Pseudomonadati > Pseudomonadota > Alphaproteobacteria > Hyphomicrobiales > Nitrobacteraceae > Bradyrhizobium > Bradyrhizobium sp. USDA 4454. Next base: position 7,580,810 of record NZ_JBTRCN010000001.1, on the reverse strand, counting down.
GAAGCGAGCCCTGTCGGCTGCACGGTCATTGCAGGTCGATCTCGACCGCCACCCTGACGAGGTCCGAGTGGCTTTTGGCGCCCAGCTTCGTCTTGAGCGCCGAAGTGACGTTCGCGACGGTCTTGTAGGAGAGGCCGAGTTCGGACGCGACTTCCGCTATCCTGTCACCTCTCCCCAGCAGCCTAAGTATCTCGAGTTCGCGCGCGTTCATCCGTGTCAACGGGTTGGCTTTGATCTCAGCGCCGGCGAAGGTCGTCGCTTCGGCCAAGCGAGGCGATACGAAGCGCCCGCCCGCTGCAACCTTCCGTATCGCCTCGGACAGGATCTTGGGATCGTCGCTCTTTGAGACGTATCCTTGGATGCCCATTTCGACGGCGCGCACCACGAAGGCCGGATCATCGCTCACGCTGAGCATGACGATCCGCGCGGCGGGATCGTCCTTGCGGATCCGGCGCGTCAGCTCGAAGCCCGTCAGATCGGGAAGCCTCAAGTCCACGACGGTCACGTCCGGATGCTGCTGCAGGTACGCCTGATGACCCGTCTTCGCGTCGAAGGCCTCCTCGATTTCGACGGAATGGTCCGATGCGAACAGCGCGCGGCATCCCGTCACGACGACAGGATGGTCGTCAACGACCAGCACCCGCACGACGGATTTTGAATTATCCCGCATCGACGATCCTCGATTCACGCGACAGGAACGCCGGGCACGCGCCATTGGTTCGTCTTGTCTCAACGGAAACACCGAAGCGCTCTAAGAACGCAAGCTGCCGATCTTCCGGATCGCTCCTTCCTCCGACGGCGGCCGCAGTACGCCGAGGCTGCGAGCGATGCAGTCGGGAAAAATAGGCAATTGCCCAGTCACAAATCTGGAACCTTGCCACCATCCGCGTGTTCTCGCATGCCGCTTGTTGCGGAGAGGGAGACATTCATGAAGAAGCTGATGCTGACATGCGCGATTGCCGCGCTAATTTCGACGGGCGCGATGGCGCAGTCCACGGTCGTCACCACCACCGGCACGGGTCACACCGCTGCGGTCCAGATCGAGCCGGAATACCGCACGAAGATCCGCACCTACGTGACCGAACACAAGATCCGCCCGGTCGAGAGCCGCGAGAAGATCGTGATCGGCCAGCCGGTGCCGCGCGAGGTGGAGCTCGAGGCCGTGCCCGCCGAGTGGGGGCCCTCGCTCACCAGGTATCGCTACGTCTACTCCGGGGAACGGGTGATGCTGGTCGACCCGTCGACCCGCACGGTCGTTCAGGAGATCGACTGAGTCCTTCGGGGCGGGTCGCCGAATGGGCGGCCCGCCCCGACATCAATCCGGCGCCCGCCGGGTGTTGATTCCTTCCCCGCGAGCGGCCGTCCATGCCCATCATCCGATACTTCGTTTTCGTCGGCGCGCTGCTGCTGGCGTTGCTCTTCGCGGCCGACCGATACCTGCCGGCTCCCGTCGGACGCGCGGCGGCGACCGACCCGGACAGAACCATCATCCGGATCGCCTCGGCGAGAAGACTGCCCGACAAGATCGTGTTCGATACGCGTCCACCGTCCGACGTTCCAGCCGTCGCGCAGGCGGACCCGGTGACTGAACGGCCGCAGCAGCTTGTACGCGAAGCCATGGCCGCCGCGCCCGCAGCGCCTCTTCCGGAGGCCAAGAAAGAGCAGCCGATCCGCGTTTCCGCAGCGCGCCATCCACGCCCCAAGCGCCTTGCTAAGCCGGCAAAAAGAGCACCCGAGCGACAGCTTGCCTTCGACCGGCGTGACACATTTTCAGCCGAATGGTGGTAGAGAAAAGGAAGAGGCCGCGTCTTACGCAGCGCGGCCTCTTCTGCGTCGGACCGACAGCTTCACCAGTGGTGACGATGCCAGCGATGCCGAACCACCGGATAGGATCCGCCATAGTAGGCGTAGGCGGGTCGCACGACGCGCCGATAGCGGTAGCCGTAAGAGACAGGGGCGCTGTAGTACGTGCTGGTGTAGCCGCCGCCCCAGCCATAGGGTTCGTCGTACCCATAATCGTAGGCGTACGGGCCTCCGTAATAGCTGGCGCCGTAGTAGCCGGGACCGCCGTAATATCCGTAGCCCGGGCCCCAGCCGTACGCCGAGGATGCAAGCCCGCCGATTACGGCGCCGGCGACCAGCCCGCCGGCGATGCCTGGGCCCCAGCCACCGCCCCGCCAGCGAGCTTCGGCGGGAGATGTCGTGGCCACCGAAGCCAGACCGAGGGCGCCGACCATGAGCGCCGACATTGCAATCTTCCTCATCGGAATTCCTTTCTCATTGCGTGCCCCCCGGCCGTTAACGGGAAAAATAGGCAATAGTTGCTGCGGCGGCGACATTTGAGGCAAAGTGGGATACGGCGTGAACTTCCAGGTCACGGTGCTCAAGATCCTCGTCAGCTATCCCCGACGGGTTCGCCGTCATGGCGGATCTCAAGCGGGACATGGCCATCCTAGCCACCAGCGGCCACGAGTGGGCGGACAGAACCCGGCGCCTCGCCGCCCGCGTTCCCGATCTCGACCTTTTTTCGCAAGGGCTCGTCGAGCGATTGATCGGCGGATGGCGGATCACCGACAAGGGACGCGCCCTGCTCGACTTCATGGAAGCAAGGCCCGTTGACGCGGAAACGGAGCTTGGCGCTTCCGCCGAAATCCCCGCCTCGGAGAAGGCCACTCCGAGGCTCCTCGCCTCGACGAGGGTCGCCCGAGCGAGGCGCCTGCAGCGCCGCCGGGCGGCACGCGAAAAGGCAAGGGCGCAGGTATGAAGGCTCTGCGCACCAAATCGGGAAAAACTGGAAACTTTCGCCTGCGCGTGGAGTTTGCGTCGATAGCAGTGCGGCGGCGGCCGGAGCCCGAACATGTTCGATGATGTAGTTTTGAAGACGGCTGCGGAAACCGAGTGGACGGCATACCGATCGCGTCACCCCGACGTCAATGCGCGAGATGATGGGCGCTGCCTGCTGCAGCGTCATCTGCAGAGGAGATGGGAAGAGCGACGAAGCGACTCCGAAGAACTCGCGAGCTTCGGAATAGCGTACCTCGACCGTCTCCCTAGAGAGGAATGCTAAAAGGAATTAAAGCGTTCGTTGCGCGGATGGCTCGCGGAAGCACCAGGCCTTACTGGACTTTGCTCGCGATGGCCTGCCTCGCCTCCGCCGCGATCGTCATGGCGCTGCGCTTCGTGGTTGAGGGCTAAAAAAGGGATGCGTTCATCCAAAGAAAAGCGGCCCGCCGGGTTTTTCCCGGTCGGGCCGCGCCAGCGTCAACCGGTTCAGTGCATGTGAACCAGGAAGTATCCGGCACCGCCGACGAAGATGACTGCGGGGACCGCCCACAACAAGATGACGGGCATGATCTTCTCCTCGATTACTCTGTTGTTAAGGAAGGGCCTCGCGGCCCGATGCGATTACTGTTCGGTGCAGACCTTCGTGGTCTTCACGGCGGATTCCGCCTCGACCTTGGTCTTGTACACGCCGTCGCCGACGACCGTGGTGGTGGTCGTGGTCGGCTTGCTGTCGACGACAGTGCACTTCTTCGTGGTGGCGTCGCGCACGATGTAGAACTCCGCGGCGCTTGCGGCCTGCGTACCAAGAGCGAAAGCGGCGAGAGCGCCGCACACGATCAGTTTCTTCATGATGTCCTCTCCTCCATTAGCGACTAAGTATCACGCAAACGAGAGCCAAAACGGAAAGTTCCTCTTTTTCCCGAAGTCGGAACGAGCGTGGAGGCGCTTTTCTGCGAGCGCTTCGCGCTTCCGGACACTACAAGGCGAAGGATTGCCGCTAATTCCCGACTTGGAACCGCTGGCACCATGGAATGTTGATGGGCACCCATGTTTCAGGAGGTTCAGATGAACAAGCGTCTGTTGTTGGCGACCACCGCCCTCGTCGCTATCGCTACTTCGGCTTTCGCCCAATCTTCGCCCAACACTTCGACAACCGCCCCGTCGGCGCAGCGTCAGCAGGATTCTACGACGTCGACTTCGACGCCTTCGACTGCGAACTCGCCGTCCGCTTCGAGCACCAGTCCGTCGACGTCGAGCACGACGCCGACCGGCTCCGCGCAGACTTCGAATCCTTCGTCGACCAATTCGGCGCAGACGCAGGCCCCTTCGAGCTCTAACCAGAGCGCCGCGGGTCAGTCGACTGGTTCCGGCAGCAACACCAACACCAACACCAACACGTCGCAGGCGCCGGCGTCTTCGAATTCGCCGAGCCAGGCGCAGACCAACACCACCAATCCGCCAGCGAACCAGGCCCAGACCAGCCAGCCGTCCAGCGGCCAGACCCAGACCCAGTCGGCCAATCCGCCGGCGACGGGTAGCAATCAGGCGCAGCAGAACCAGACCGGCTCGAACTCCACCAATGCCGCGCAGCGAACCGACGACCGGCAGAACAACGCCGACCGTTCGTCAACCAACGTGAACGCTTCGGTCAACATCAACGACCAGCAGCGCACCCGGGTCAGCCAGTCGATCGCGCGTCTCGACGTCAGGCCGCTCACCAGCGTGAACTTCTCGGTGTCCGTCGGCACCGTCGTTCCGCGCGACGTTCGCCTGCAGCAGCTGCCGGCCGACGTCGTCGAGATCGTCCCGCAATACCGCGGCTATGACTTCGTCGTCGTGAAGGATGAGATCGTCATCGTCGAGCCTTCCAGCTACAAGATCGTCGCCACGCTACCGTATGCCGGCAGGTCCACGGCTTCCGCGCCCGCCCGCAGCGAGGAGCGCAAGACCACCTTCAGCGATCGCGACCGCGAGGTCATCCGAAAGCACGCGAAGGCGCGCCCGGTCGAGCGCGAGAAGCATGTGACCACCGGCAGCACGGTTCGCACCGAGATCCGGACCGGCGAGCGCGTGCCCGAGGGTGTCGAGGTCGAGACTTTCCCCGAGGAAGTCTATCGCGACGCGCCGACGCTGCGGGAGTACCGGTACATCAACCGCGACAGTCACACCTACATCGTGGAGCCGCGCGAGCGCCGCGTCATCGAAGAGATCGACTGACCGTACAGAAAGGGCTTGTTTGAGAAGGAAGGGCCGCCCGCGCGGCCCTTCCGATCAAGAGGGTTCCATATGTCTGCGATCGCGAAACTGACGGAACAGAGGAGGCAGCTTTTGGAGCGACTCGAGGCATAGCCAGGGCCCAACGAAAGAACCGAAATCCAGGCGCTGCTCGCAAAGATCGAGACGGCCCTGCGCCTTCTTGGAGCGGGGGTCACTTAAGATTCTCACGCTACTGGCGGACGCGCAGCGGAGGTGAGCAACTTTCGACAAATTGGCAAACAAGCGAAGGCGACCGGTAGCGGTCGGACCTGCTGGATGCTACGCCGCGTGCTACACTGACGTTTCACGGTCGCGCAGGTGGGCTCCGGTGCCGCGTAAACTGAAGACCTACAAGACCTCCCTCGGCTTCTACGATCTCGCGATCGCCGCGCCTTCCATGAAGGCTGCGCTGGAGGCGTGGGGCGCCGGTAGCAACCTCTTCCACCAGGGACAAGCAACGGAGACCCAGGATCGCGACGTTGTCGCCGCGACCATGGCGAAGCCCGGTGTGGTCCTTAAGCGGCCCGCTGGCTCCAGCGGGCGGTTCGCCGAGCATGCCGATCTGCCGGATGTGGACGAAGGAGCCAAGCCCAAGAAGAGCCGCCGTCCGGAGCCGAAGCGACGAGCGGCTCCCAAGGCCAGCGTCGAGGGTTCGCAAAAGGCCGCTGCGGCTTTCGAGCGCGAGCAGAAGCGCCGCGACGCCAAACATCGCAAGGAGGAGGCGGTTCGGGAGAAGGAGCGCTCAAAGCGCGAGAAGCTGGTCGCGAAAGCCCAGGCGGCGCTGGACGCCGCGCAACGGGAGCACGAAGAAAGGTCCGTGGCGCTCGACGCAGAGCGGCGTGAGGTCGAGAAGCGGATAGAGGCGGAGGACGCGCGCTGGGAAGCCGAAAGGGAGAAGCTCAAGGACGCGCTTCGCCGCGCGCGGGAATAGGAGACGCGCGATCGGGGTAAGGTGGCAGACCTAGTTCAGTTTCAGAGTCTCCCGCGGATCCAATTTGCGAAGCAGTCTTTCGACGGTCTGCCGTTGCCCCACGATATCTTCGCGGACCATTTGCCTTCGTCCGTTCTGACCTGGTCCGATTGAGTATCCGGCGACGTCGAGCTCGGCCTGCGCATGACCTGTCCTCCATCCTACCGGATGACGTCTCGAGACGTTCCCGCGAGGAGCGTAAGGCGCTTCGCCATCAGTTCGATGGTTTTGCGCTCGTCGTCCTCCGCTTGGCTCGCTCCGCTCTTGCCGCGCAAGCCAGTTTTCGATGGCCTGCAGTCGCGTCGCGAGCGCGACGGCGTCGTCACCGAACCATCCGCTTACCATCGTACTGAATTCGGCCCTCATCTCGCTGGAGATACGGACATGCAGGCAAGGCGTTTCGCGACCGTCAGGCGCCCGGTTCGGATTCCTTCCCGACATTCTCCATCTGACCGCGGAACTAGCCGCGCGCTCGGCGGCCTCGCTGATGCCGGGCAGTCGGTGACGCTGGTGCGGCTCGAGGGTATCGCGGCGTCGGTGGCGCACCGGACCGGATCGCTGAGCCGGACGCTGTCTTCATATGGGACGGTCGACAGCCTCAGGCGGTTGGTCAGGTTGTGGCCGCGGTTGCAGGTCGTTGGTCGTTCCCCGACCGATCCGCGACCGTGTCGGGCGGCAGATTGATCTTCATCTTACAGACGACCCCCGAAGGTTCGAACAGAAGTTGAGTGTCGCCTCCGAACTGAGCGAGTGCGCGCGACAAGAGCCGGAGTCCAAATCCCTGTTTTTGGGGAGCGACGACCGGCGGTCCGTCCCTTTCTTGCCAATCGATCTCGAGGAGGGTGCCGGCCATCCTCGAGATGAGAAGCACCACACCGCCCGGTACGGACAGAGAGCCGTATTTTGCCGAGTTGGTCGCAAGCTCGTGGACCAGAAGCGCCAGCGTCAAGGCGTATTTGGGCGGAAGCCTTACGTCGGGTCCTTGGATTACGACCCGCGACGCGACGTACGGCCCCAACTCGGTCGTCGCGATGTCATGCACGAACGCACCCTGTCCGTTAGCTTCCTCTATCAGGTGATCCGTCGCCGTCAGGGCCGCGAGGCGGCTGAGGATGCCGTCGCGTACCTGCGGCTGCTCCCTGAGCTGCACGCTGACGATCGCCTGTATGGTCGCGATTTTGTTCTTGAGTCTGTGGGCCAATTCTTGGACCGCTAACTTCCGCAGATGCTCTTCGTCCTCGAGGCGTTTCGCGATGCGTCGAAAATGGTCGGCTCCCAACACCAGGAGCATCGAAACGAATGCGAAGACGATGAGGGTCAGTCGGTCTCCGTTGCGGTCCAGGGCAAAGCTGAAGGCGGGAGGCATGAAGGCCCACCAGGCGGTCACCGCGCCGAGGACCGCCACCAGAACTGCCGGACCGATGCCGCCGAGAAGAGCTGTGAAAGCCACGGCTGGGTAATAGGCGATGAGCGGCGAGGCATTTTGATCGAGCCACATAAGCCAACACTCGAAAAGACCGGCGACCAAAGCGCAGGCCAGAGCGAAGGCATACGATCTCGGGGATCCCGGAGGGATGTACGCGCGCAGACGCGCCAAAGCCGAATCCACCGCTGCGGCCAACGTCGCCGGGTCGCCTTGCTGCATGGCAGGACCCCCTCTCGACTACTCTGAAAGGTACCTTGGCAAAAAATTAGCACATTGTTTTCGAGCGTAAAGACCCGCTTGGCTTTCGGGGCAGGTACGGCCGGCTTCCCCCTCGGGCATTCGTGGCACCCGCAAAAACCGGTCATTTACCCTCCGGAATTGAGTCGAAAAAAAATCGCTGCGGGCCCTTGAAACTTTTCTCTCGCTTCCAAATTTTTTCGGCGTCGTCCTACGACGATCGGGATGCCCTTGGGGTCCCGCCACTTGAGACGGGCTCCGGCCGTGTCCGGTGCCGCTGGAAACCATTTTGCTCCTAGGAGGATCTGGCTATGCGCACTGTAGATTTTTCGCCCCTCTTCCGGTCGGCCATCGGCTTCGACCGTCTTTTCGACCTCGCCGAAGCCGCCCAGCGCGCGGGTGAGGAAACCTATCCCCCCTACAACATCGAACGTCTCGACGAGAACCGCTTCCAGATCTCGGTCGCGCTCGCCGGCTTCACGCCGGAGGAAGTCGCGCTGACGGTTGAGCAGAACGTCCTGACGTTGGAGGGCCACAAGAGCGAGAAGGAGGGCAAGACCTTCCTGCACCGCGGCATCTCGGCCCGCAACTTCAAGCGGCAGTTCACCCTCGCCGACCACGTCGAGGTCAAGGGCGCCAGCTTCGAGAACGGCCTGCTGGTCATCGACCTCCAGCGGGAGATCCCCGAGGCGATGAAGCCGCGGCGCATCGCGATCAACGGTACTGCGCCCAGCAACGTGACGCAGATCGAATCCAGGGCAGCCTGAGGTCGTCTTTCGGATTTATCGACCAGGCCGCGCGAGTCTTCCCGCGCGGCTATCTCCTAAACTCGTCTTTGAAATGGAGGAAGCCATGCGGCCGACGACCGCTTCTCACGATAACGTTGTCGATCTCAACGCCATCATCCATCCCGGTACGGTCTTCGAACATCCCCTGGACGTAGTCTCTCACTCCACTCTGAGCCTGTCCGAGAAACGCGCCATCCTGGCTTCGTGGGCATCGGACGCTTCCGCGATCGCATCGTGCCCGTCGCTGCGTGCACCCGAGGGGCTGAAGGCGCCTGTCACGATCGACGAGATACTGGAGGCGCTTTGCGCGCTAGACGAAGGCCCACGGCATCCGCCCGGCGGCAAGCCGATGCGACTGTGGCCGGTCGAACGGGCCGCAGCCTAGGAGGAGGATGGGAGCGATGAAGATTCTCGATGAGAACCTTGCCCGCATCCGTGCACACCTCAACAACATCCACCGCTATCGCAGTCTGCTGAAGAAAGACGGGTTTGTCGGACATCGAGCGCCAGTTCGTCGAGCGGCGTCTGTCGGAGGAGAGCTCGGCGTTGGAGGCGTTGACTTCCCAGACGTTTCCCATGGCCCTTTCCATGCCCCCGAGCCGAGTCTCGCCGGCGACGACGGGGGGCGCGCCGTGACCGATATGCGGGAGATGCTGATCTACGGCAGCGAGAAGGTCATCTTCCACTACCGGCAGCTGCTTGCGAGCGCAAAGACCGAGAAGGAGCGGGAACTTTATCTGAGCCGGATCGAGCGCGAGCAGAGGCTGTTGGGCCAGCTTCGAGACGGCTTGCCACGGAGGTCCGCGGCATGAAGCTCGACATGGATGAAGACCGCTATCCGGGCTACGACATCGTGTTGAAGCAGCGCGGGCGCGGGCGGTGGAAGTGGGCCGTCTGTGGGCACGAAGGGGAAGCCGTGATAACCGGCTCCGAGTGCAGCCGTGCGGGCGCAAGGTACAAGGCGGGGCGGGCGCTGTTCATGCTGCTATGCTCTAGTGCATCTCGTGCGATGTCCGCCGGCGACGCCAGGGCCGCCGACTCGGGCTGATCAGCATTCCGGACAGGTGTCGCCGATCGAGTCCAACACGCTGCGGACCTCGGCTTGCGCCTCGCCAGGCGAGGCGCCGGGCGGCGGATCCTGGCGGGCGATCTCGAAGGCTCGCTCGCGTGCATGAGGGTCGGCTCGGTCCTTCGCCCAGCCGTGCTCCTCGCATTCGTGAGTCGCGCCGGCTTCCTGCAGCACTTGGATGGCCCACCCTCTCAGCGTCCGAATCGCCGGCCGTCGTTCCTTCGTCATCAGCATTGAGATCGCTCCTGCCTGGACGAATCCTTTCGCCAGCTGCTCGTTCCGCGCAGTTAGCACGCAGCAGGGATTCGCGATCGGCAGGGCTGGAGCCTGTCCACCGTGTTCCGCCCTCGTCAGAGCCTTCGACCAGAAGTAGAAGACTCATAGCAGATTGAGGACCGCCTGACGAAGCGCCTGCGTCAGCGCGCCGGCGCAGGATCCTCCTTCACGCCGCGCGTGACGATTCTTAACGCCCCATCCGGAAGCGGCCGCTGCAGCTTCAGCGCTTCGCCCGTGGGCGCAGTCATCTAGGTCTCGACCTCTTGGGACGTCGTCAAAATCACAGGCATCGCTTCGGATGGCAGAACAGTGCATCCTCAAGCATCAAGATCGGCGTCCGCGCGGGCCGCCTAATATCACGCAGTGAAACCAGTGAAAGCCGCCGGCAACGGCACTTGGCCTCAAGCAGATCGTATCCGCCGTTGATGGCCTTGCCGATCGTTCGATGATCGGGCGCATTTCACCAGTCGTCCATGCCCACATCAGTGCATTCCAAGCCTCGCATTCCAGCCTATCAGCTTCGCGGATCTTGGCTTCCGCTGCACTGCGGATCAGCTTCGATTGCTCGAAGTAGGTATCGTGCAGCCCGTCTGCATGACGAACGCCCTTAGCTTGGGCCTTTCTCAGGTCGCCGGAGAGCGGGATCGGAATGATGCGCGGGGACATTTAGTCATAATCGCGCCGAATCGAACTCGGGGAAGTCGCGAGGGCTAGGGAAAGGAGGAAGTAGCGACACCTGTCATTGGTCAATGTATTGACGCAGGCTCGGACAGCCGGTTGCCAGGCAGGCTTGAACTGAGCCCTCAATCCAGCTTCGCGTTGATATTATTGTGTTTTTCGGTCCGGCGATCTGCTTCTGTGTGGCACTCTTGTGTGACGTTTTCGCATCCATGTTACCATACAACCAGGACGCCGCGTGCAGACAATGTCATGATAATTTTCACTGGCAGCGATCTCCGGTGGCTCGACAGCGACGATAACACAATCGGGTACTCGGATTTGGCGGGCGCAGAACACCCGGGAGCGGCACTTCAAGTCCATGCCCAATCGCAGGCGGTCTGCCGACTACATCGCCGAACCGCTGTGACCGCCTTCTCCAGCCGTCGCGAGCGACGCCGACCCTCTGGACCCCGTCAAACCGGCTTGATGGCCTTCTGCTTCAGCGCCATTGTCTCTACCCAGGTCCTCAAGGCTATGATCTCTGCCTGAACTACGTCGGGTGTGGGCAAGGGCGTATTCAGCCCCCGCGCTTCGCTGTGTAGAAGTGCCGAGCACCTGCCGAAGGCGTCGCGGACCTCTTCGCAATCCTTAACGGTGATAGAGGTTAACTTCACCAGTCCATCAGTCGAAACCTTGTTTGAAAGTCGTCGCAAGACGGGGCCTACGGCGTCTTCGACCGCTCTCTCCCACGAGGTCCGAAGCTGCTCCTGGAAGGAGCGCACCGAGATTTCCCATTCTGCTTGATTACCGCGGTCGTGCTTGATCCGCTCGTTGTCCAAGCGATGTTGCATGCCGTCGATGACCAATGCGAGAGGTTTCGCCCGCAGAGGTGGCTCAGCGCTGCAGAAGCCTGTGTTGTCGAGGCCGCGGCTGATGGACTTGACCGTCATTGTCGGCTTCGGGTCGAGGTCGCCGCACGCCTCGTCCAGCATGAACAGGAACGCGATGTCGTGAGTGAACACGATTGTCTGGCGATGGACCGCCTCCTCGGCCAACCGCTTCGCGACGCTGGTGCGGTGCATGTGATCGAGCGATGATACGGGATCATCGAAGACGATCGTCGACCGGCTGTCGCTGGTGGCTAACTCGGCCAGGAACGCCGCGAGCGCCACGCATCGGTATTCACCCTCGCTCAGGACCGTGCCGACTCCAGCTGTGGGCTTCCGTGTCAACGTCACCTTGAAGCGCGGTACTCCGTGCAGGCTTTTTTCGCGCTTCAACTCGATCGCTAGAGGTGCCACGCCGATCCGTCCGATTTCCCTCGCGAACTGTGCCCTCAACGCATTCGTGACGAGCGACTCGGCGACCTCCGTACTCTTGAGCGTTATCTTCGTTGTCGCCGTGTCCTGGACCGCGGCTTTGAGCGCGGCGATCTGCTTGGCGCGGTCGATCTCGGCGAGAGCGTCCGCTTCGACGGTCGCGAGCCAATTCCGGTCTGCAAGGGCGTTGCACTCCGCGGTCATGCCGCGACGCTCGGGCGAATCCGCTTCTGCCGTCATGACCGCCACCCGAGCGGATATATCCGCGAGCTTCGCCGTCACGATATCGACGGGAGGAGGTTCGACGCCGCGATGACCATTTCGACCGTTATCGCGAGTGATCTGCCGCATGCTCCACGAATTGATCACGATCGACCGGCGAAAAGCTGCTGCCAAGACTTCGTCGCCAAGCTCGTTGGCTACGAACTTGGTCGCCTCCTTCCACTCCGATGGCAATACTCGCGCAGTGATAATCGCGTTAACGCTGGTGTCGTAGGCATCTTTCGCATCGCTCTCGCGGCGTTGGCTTTCGTTCTTGATGAACTCCTCGAAGCGCTTTAGTCGAGAACCTGCCTCGCTGCCGATCTCCTGTTGGCATAGTACGCAGACGCCGGGCGAACTGGCGACGGGAAACGGCTTTCCCGGATATGCTTCTGTCTCGGAATATCGACGGGCCGCTTGCCACAGTGCCCGCCAGGCGTCGGAGCCAATGTTGGGCAACGGTTCGGCCGCGAAGAGAGCCGAGGAGGCGGCGGCGGCCGCCTCGCGTGCGACTGCATATGCTTCGGCGGCCGCATTCAGCGCCTCGGCTTTCTCCCGAGAGACAGCCTCGGCGAGCGCTGCAGTTCGCAGTCCCAGAGCTTCGATTCTTTCCCGCTGCGCGTTCAGTTGACGGCCAGCCTTGATCGGATCGCTCGCTAGATCACTATTGAGCTGCGTCAGTCGTTCGCTTTCTGCAGGGTCGAGCCTTGCAAGCTTCTGGACCTGTGCGGGCGTACACCTACCGAGACGGGCGAGAGCGAGCAATTTAGCGACTTCAGAATCGGGCCGGCAGGGCGGCTGCCTTATCACCTGAGGTGTCTGAGCCTCGATCCTCTTGACGTCCTCCTCAAGCTTTGCGCGTAGGTCCTGACACGTTTTGGCGAGTTGTCCCAGAATCCGCAGAGGGAAAGGCGTGTAGGCGACATCATTGACCACGTCGACGTGCACGCTTGCCGTCCGGCTGTCGAAGACGCTGACGGCGGATAATACCGGATCAGCCGGATTTCCAGCGACCCACGTCGACGAGGCGTTCTGATTGTTCACAGCGAAGTCGACGGTTGCCGTCGGCGTTCCCGGATTCGGATCGTAGATGTTTGGAAGGACGGCCTCGCTTCGGCTTCCGAGGCGTGCTCGGCACATCTGCTTCAGGATGCGCGCATAGCCCGATTTACCCGAGCCGTTGTCGCCGTAGACAACCGTCAGCCCGCTTTTGGTGAAGGTCAGCCTCTCGTCTTCCGCGAGGGCGTTGACGTGCTTGACGTCGCGGACATGTCTGAGCGTCACGACTGGATTACCCGCGGCGATGGCCTTCACATGGGAGGCGTCCAGTGGTCTGCCCGCGGCGTCGCCTTTGCAGATCGCGAGAAGTTCGGTTAGGTCCGCGTCGTCGAGATCGGGGACCGCACAAAGGCGGCGTAGCGCGTCACGTTGCCAGTCGGGACATTCTTCCGACCATTTGACGAGGCCAGCGAGTACCGTCGCTTCGCTGGTCGAAAAATCGGGCATGAGTAAGGACCATCAGGGGCGCCGCACGCCCGCCAAAAAGGTTGCAGGAATCGGAAGGTGCATCGTGAGGTTAATCGAGTTTCCGATTCCTTGGAATGGCCACGCCGGTTCGCGAGTAGGAATGAGGTAGCTAGTCACGTCCTGCACGGCGTTCGTGTCTCCGCCGACAAAGGGGGTGCACGGCCTATGCGGTCCTCTTGGCGCTGTCCTGACCGAAAGCGGAAGTTGGCTCATTTGATCGTTATCGACGCTCATGAGCCGCAGCGCACGCTTCCTGGCGCTCGCTCATGTCGCCTTATGACCGAAATACGTGCAGATTTGAGGAATGGCTCGGCACTGAAAACCCGGACCCCTTGTTTTTTTGGTCAAATTGCCCAAAACGGTAGAGCATTGGCGGCGAATCAACCGCAGATCTTGAGCGCGGACCACGCGAAATTCCCGACCGATCGACATGGCCGTGCCAACTGGTGGCAGTCTCCAGCATGGACGACCCATTGTGATGGTAATTGCCGGTCGAGGGGTGCGAGCGGCTGAAGATTTTGATAGGCCACGTTCGATAGCCGCCTACCGGAAAGGCAGAATGATGGATCAAGCCATAGAGAGCGAGATCGCGTTCATCCGCGTCATCAACTCCAACTCGCGTTCGCAGTTCACTCCGGGCAGTCGGACGCGTTCAATAGATCCAATGAAGAGTGAGTTGCTGCGATGGCGATGATCGCACCCGAACGCCAACTGGAAGAGGCGCTTGTCACGAAGCTACGGGACCTCAAGTATGAGTATCGCCCCGATATCCGCGATCGAGTCACGCTTGAAGCAAACTTCAGGGCAAAATTCGAAACCCTAAATCGTGTCACACTCACCGACGGCGAGTTCCAGCGACTCCTGGACGAGATCGTGACACCGGACGTGTACGAAGCCGCCCGATCTCTCCGGAACCGGGAAGCCTTCATTCGCGACGACGGCACACCGCTGAACTATACCCTCGTCAACATCAAGGACTGGTGCAAGAACGTCTTTGAGGTTGTCAATCAGCTCCGCATTAACACGGACAACAGCCATCACCGCTACGACGTCATACTCCTGATCAACGGCGTACCCGTCGTTCAGATCGAGCTAAAGACACTCGGTATCAGCCCCCGGCGGGCGATGGAGCAGATCGTCGACTACAAGAACGACCCCGGCAACGGGTACACCAAGACGCTTCTCTGCTTCCTCCAACTCTTCGTTGTCAGCAACCGCACTGACACCTGGTACTTCGTCAACAACAACGCACGACACTTCGCCTTCGACGCGGACGAGCGGTTCCTGCCGATCTATCAGTTCGCGGCCGAGGACAATACGAAGATCACTCACCTCGACGACTTCGCCGATCGGTTCCTCGCTAAGTGCACGCTTGGCCAGATGATCAGCAAGTACATGGTCCTCATCGCGAGCGAGCAGAAGCTCCTGATGATGCGCCCGTACCAAATCTACGCCGTGAAGGCGATCGTTGACTGCATCGATCAGAACTGCGGCAACGGGTATATCTGGCACACGACCGGCTCGGGCAAGACGCTCACCTCCTTCAAGGCCTCGACGCTCCTCAAGACCAACGAGAGCATCCACAAGTGCCTCTTCGTCGTCGACCGCAAGGACCTCGACCGCCAGACCCGCGAGGAGTTCAACCGTTTCCAAGAGAACTGCGTCGAGGAAAATACCAACACCGCTGCGCTCGTCCGCCGCCTCCAGTCCGACGACTACGCGGACAAGGTCATCGTCACGACCATCCAAAAGCTTGGGCTCGCCCTCGACGAGAACAGCAAGCACAACAGGCAGAACATTGCTCAGGGACGGTCAACGTTTAAGCAGCGGCTCGAGCAGCTTAGAGACAAACGGATGGTCTTCATTTTCGACGAGTGTCACCGGTCTCAGTTTGGCGAGAACCACAAGGCCATCAAAGAGTTCTTCCCGAACTCGCAGCTCTTCGGCTTCACTGGCACCCCGATCTTCGAGGACAACGCGACGGTTAAGCAGATCGAAGGAGACGTCGCCACCCTTCGAACGACCAAGGATCTTTTCCAGAAAGAACTTCACGCCTACACCATCACTCACGCGATTGAGGACCGGAATGTCCTCCGGTTCCACGTCGATTACTACAAGCCCAAGGACGCCTCTGCCTTCAAGCCGGGCCAGGCTCTCACGAAGCAGGCGGTCGCCCAAGCGATTCTCGATAAGCACGATGCCGCAACCGGAGGCCGACGCTTCAATGCATTGCTCGCTACCGCCTCGATCAATGACGCTATCGAGTATTTCGAGGTCTTCAAGACGCTCCAGGCCGAGCGCCAGGCCGCCGATCCCCAGTTTGTCCCTCTCAAGATCGCCGCTGTCTTCTCGCCGCCTGCTGAGGGCAACAAGGACGTGCAGCAGATCCAGGAAGATCTCCCTCAGGAGAAGGAGGACAACCGGCACGACCCCGAGGGAAAGAAAGCCGCGCTCAAAGCCATCGTCGCTGACTACAACCAGCAGTATGGCACGAACCACGACATCAACAACTTCGACCTCTACTACCAAGACGTCCAGCAGCGCATCAAGGATCAGCAGTTCCCCAACCGCGACCTGCCTGGCAAAGGACGGGAAAAAATAGACGTCACCATCGTCGTAGACATGCTTCTCACCGGCTTCGACGCCAAGTATCTTAACGCGCTTTATGTCGACAAGAACCTCAAGCACCACGGCCTGATCCAGGCATTCTCCCGCACCAACCGTGTTCTCAACGCGACCAAGCCCTACGGGCACATTCTCGATTTTCGCAATCAGCAGGACAGCGTCGATGCCGCCATCGCTCTCTTCTCCGGCGCCCAGCCCGATCGGGCCCGCGAGATTTGGCTGGTCGACAAGGGGCCCGTTGTCATTGAAAACTTCAAGCAGGCGGTCTCTGCACTCGGCGAGTTCATGCAGTCGCAGGGTCTCGAAGCCAAGCCTGACCAGGTGAACAATCTGATGGGCGACGACGCTCGTGGTCAGTTCATCAAGCGCTTCAAGGAGGTCCAGCGCCTCCAGACGCAGCTGGACCAGTACACCGACCTCACCGACGATCAGCGGGAGCAGGTCGAGCAGGCGCTTCCCAAAGACGACCTCCGCGCCTTCCGCGGCGTTTATCTCGAAACTGCCCAGCGCCTCAAGGAGCAACGGGGCACGCCTGGAAAGGACGGCGAGCCTGCCAACCCCGAGGTCGACCAGCTTGACTTCGAGTTCGTCCTCTTCGCGTCCGCCGTCATCGACTACGACTACATCATGAAGCTGATCGCCAAGTACTCCGGACAGGATCCCAAGAAGGTCCAAATCAGCCGCGAGCAGCTCATCGGGCTGATCCAGTCTGACGCTAAGTTTCTCGATGAGCGGGAGGAGATCACCGAGTACGTCCTCTCACTCAACGAGGGCGAAGGCCTCGACGAGGCCGCTATCCGCGCCGGTTACCAGCAATTCAAGGCCGAGAAGCAGGCCAAGGAGATCGCCAACCTTGCTCAGGCCCACGGCCTAGCCACCGAGACCCTCGCGGCCTTCGTCGAGACCATCCTACAGCGAATGATCTTCGATGGAGAACAACTCACTGACTTGATGGAGCCACTCAACCTCGGTTGGCGTGAACGCCGCGAGCGCGAACTTGCCCTCATGGTCGACCTCGTTCCGCTCCTAAACAAGCGGGCCCACGGCCGGGACATTTCGGGACTTAACGCCTACGAGCACGGGGATGTGCGATGACCGTCGATACGCCACCCCACCTTGTGCCGAAGCTGCGATTCGCAGAGTTCGTTGATGATCCGCCTTGGGAGTGCACCGCCCTGATGAAGTTGGCGAACCGAGTCACGCAGCGAAGCACTCGCGGTGCTGAGCTTAGGGCCCTGACCAACTCTGCAGAATACGGTATTGTCGATCAGCGGGAGTACTTCGACAAGGACATCGCTACGAACACAGACAACTACTATATCGTTGAAACTGGCGACTACGTCTACAATCCCCGCACCTCTTCTGCCGCTCCCGTCGGACCCATCTCCAAGAACCGGCTGGGAACAGGCGTCATGTCCCCCCTCTACACAGTTTTCCGCTTCCGGAACGACGCCAACGATTTCTTCGCTCACTATTTCAAGTCGTCCCACTGGCACGGGTATCTGCGGCTGGTGTCCAACAGCGGCGCTCGACATGACCGCATGGCTATCACCTCCGACGACCTGATGCGGATGCCTATCCCAACTCCAGCATCGCAAGAGCAACAGAAGATCGCCGACTGCCTCAGCTCGTTGGATGACCTAATCGCGGCCGAGGACCGGAAGCTCGAAACCCTGCAGCAACACAAGCAAGGGTTGATGCAGCAGCTCTTCCCTCTGCCTGGCGAGACCGTGCCTCGTCTTCGCTTCCCCGAGTTTAAGGACTCGCCTGTGTGGAAAGAGGAGAGGCTTGGAGACATGGTCACAATAGTGAGCGGCAAAAGCCCGTCTCAGTATACGCTATTCTCTCAAGGCAACTGTGCCTTCGTCAAAGTCGAGGATCTGAACAACTGCACGAAATATCAAGTCTACGGCAGAGAGTATTGCGATGACGTTCGAGATGCGGTGCCAGGTGGTTCGATTCTGTTTCCCAAGCGCGGTGCAGCTATCGAAAATAACAAGATCAGGGTTACCGCGGCAGAGATGCTGATCGACACGAACTTGATGGCACTAACGCCTCACGACACAGCGGCAACAGAGTTCCTATACTACTATATTGTCCGTGTCGGGTTGGCCCAGATTGCGGATACCTCAAGTATCCCGCAGATCAATAACAAGCACATCATTCCGTATCGCGTGCTTATCCCGAGTGAGACATCAGAGCAGCAACGTATCGGCGATTGCCTCTCTGTTGTCGATGCCGGGCTCGCCGCGCAAGTGCAGAAGCTCAGTGTCCTAAAAGAGCACAAGGATGGCCTGATGCAGCAGCTGTTCCCATCGCTTGATGGGGTTGAACAATGAGCGGGACGCCGAAAATCCATCGGTTCAAGAATTTGACGACTCTCGCGCAAAGGCTCCGTAGCGACATCAATGATTTCCACTGCGTCTTACTCTACGCTTATAATCGAACGGGGAAGACGCGTCTGTCGATGGAATTCAAGGATCAGGGGAAGAGAAAAAGCCGAGGGGCGCCGGATACTCTTTACTTCAATGCGTATACTGAGGACCTCTTTGTCTGGCATAACGATCTTGATGGGGACGCGGATCGGCATCTGACGATCAACGAGAGCTCATCGTTCACTAGTGGTCTTACTGAACTTGCGCTGGACGAGGCCATCGCGGGCTACCTATCGCGCTACGCCGATTTCGATTTTGACATCGACTACAAAAAGTGGATGGTGAATTTTCGCAAAGGTGATGAAGAGCAAATCAAGATCTCCCGTGGGGAGGAAAAAATCTTCATCTGGTGCATGTTCATGGCGATCTGCGAGCGGGTCATTGATGGCCACCCCTCGTATCAGTGGGTGAAGCACCTGTACATCGATGACCCCATCTCGTCGCTTGACGACAACAATGCCATCGCTGTTGCCTGTGACCTAGCGGCACTTGTTCGCAAAGCCGCGACTCGCCGAAGCGCTAACGGCGAGCGAGATCCGCTTAGAACGGTCTTCTCGTCTCACCACGCATTATTCTTCAACGTCATGTGCAACGAGCTTGGACGGACAAGGGAAGATCAAGAGAAGGTAATCATTAAACGATACTTTCTGCACCGACCGAACTCCGAGGGAGTGTTCACCCTACGAGCCACTGGAGATACGCCCTACTTTCAACATGTGGCGACTCTTGCTGAGCTTCGGAAGTGTTTGGAGGCAGGAACCCTTTACACGTACCACTTCAACGCCCTGCGCAGCATCTTGGAGAAGACGGCGAGCTTCCTCGGCCACGACGACCTCCGAATCTGCCTGTCCGGGCTACAGGACGAAGCTCTCTACAACCGGGCTCTGAATCTGCTCAGCCATGGCAAGTACGCAATCAACGAACCGGTCGAGATGGTAGATGACAATAAAGAGTTGTTCCGCAGAATTCTTAATGATGTTCTTGACCGTTTCCAGTTTGCTCTTCCCGAACTTGATCCCGACGTCGCCCCGCAGAGAGTCAATTCATGACCGACCAAGACCAAAAGCAGCTCGGCAAGACGCTCTGGGCCATCGCTGATCAGCTCCGCGGAGCGATGAACGCAGACGACTTTCGTGACTACATGCTCGCGTTCCTGTTTCTTCGCTATCTCTCGGACAACTACGAGCAGGCCGCGAAAAAGGAGCTTGGCCGCGACTATCCTGACCCGAGCGCCATCAGCAACGGCGGGCGGTCCTCCCTGTCGGTCTGGTATGAGCAGAACCTCAGCGATGTGCCAGCCTTCGAGAAGCAGATGCGGCTTAAAGCTCATTACGTAATCCGCCCCGAGCATCTCTGGGCCAGCATCGCCCACATGGCCCGCACCCAGGACGGCGAACTGCTCAACATGCTCCAGGCCGGCTTCAAATACATCGAGAACGAATCGTTCCAGAGCACGTTCTCAGGGCTTTTCTCGGAGATCAATCTCGGCTCCGACAAGCTAGGCAAGACCTATACTGACCGGAACGCGAAACTCTGCACAATCATCACCAAGATAGTCGAGGGTCTCGCGGAGTTCTCCCCGGACAACGATACTCTAGGAGATGCCTACGAGTACCTGATTGGCCAGTTCGCCGCGGGTTCAGGCAAGAAGGCCGGAGAGTTCTACACGCCACAGCGGATCTCGGACATCCTCTCCGCGATCGTTACGCTCGATAGCCAGGAGCCGAAGACCGGCAAGCGTAAGCACCTCGCCAGTGTGATGGACTTCACCTGCGGCTCGGGCTCGCTGCTGCTGAACGTCCGCAAGCGCATGGGCCAGCACGGTATCGGCAAGATCTACGGGCAGGAGAAGAACATCACCACGTACAACCTCGCGCGAATGAACATGCTGCTGCACGGGGTGAAGGACTCGGAGTTCGAGATTTACCACGGCGACACGCTCACGAACGACTGGGACATGCTCCGCGAGCCTAACCCGGCAAAGAAGCCCTACTTCGATGCGGTCGTCGCTAACCCGCCGTTCAGCTACCGCTGGGACCCAAACGAAACGTTGAGCGAGGATATCCGCTTCAAGAACTATGGGCTGGCCCCGAGGTCTGCTGCGGACTTCGCCTTCCTGTTGCACGGGTTTCACTATCTAAAAGATGACGGCGTGATGTCGGTCATTCTGCCACACGGTGTGCTATTCCGCGGTGGAGCGGAGGCAGTCATTCGTAAGAAGCTGGTCGACGACGGCCACATCGACACCGTCATCGGGTTGCCGGCGAACCTGTTTTACTCGACCGGCATCCCTGTCTGCATCCTCGTCCTAAAGAAGTGCAAGAAGCCCGATGATATCCTATTCATCAACGCGTCCGAGCATTTCGAAAGAGGCAAGCGACAGAATTACCTATCGGATGCGCATATCGAGAATATCATCACCACCTACCAGCAACGCCCGGAGAACATTGACCGCTACGCCAGACGCGTGGCGATGCACGAGATTGAGGCCAACGACTTCAACCTGAGTATCTCCCGCTATGTCAGCACGGCCAAGCAGGAGATCGCAATCGATCTGTCGGCGACACGCCGGCAGTTAGTTGAGATCGAGAAGCAGATTCAGGACTCAACGGCGAGGCACAACACCTTCCTGAAGGAGCTGGGACTGTTGCCATTGCCGGGGCGTGAGGAGTAGTCGAAGCGATTCCTCCCACTGATGAATGATAACGAGGTGTCGAAGCCTGTTTAGTCCCAGGTCGGGGTGCGGAGCGTTTCGCTCGGCATCAAAATTTGAAATTTGGAGGCGTATGTGCTATATAGGTCAAGACATCGCTAATTAATTGAACAAAGGCCCCGCCCGTAGTGGGGCCTTTTTGCGTCTGCCCTAGGCCTCAGCAATCCCGCTGGGGCCTTTTAGTTTTGAGGAGAACGAACGTGAGCATGCTTTTCAACCCCGACGCCCGACGCAGTTATATCGGGTTCCATTTACCGCTGGACCAACTCGCCGCCCTAGAGAATGCGCGGATCGAACTGCGCTTGTCTCGGTCTGAGTTCATGCGGCAAGTCGTGGCCGCGCATCTGCAACAGCTTCACACTGCTGCGGAGTGACCATCAACGAGAAAGCCCATGGCGTTCGCGCGCCATGGGCTTCTCATCCGTCCTTTGTTCAACCCGCTGAGATCGAACCGCAAACATTATGCCTGAAAACCGAGAAAACCACAACGGCAAGACCAAATTCTACGTGTCGCCCACAGAGCGTTTGGACCTGCTATTCGCTCTGACCAAGGCGCAAGCGAAAGAAGAGGCAAAGGGTAAGAAGCACAAGAAGCTCCTGGAGCAAGTCGACCTGTTCGTCATGGTGGCCCTGATCGGCCATCGCAACAACAAAACCGGTCAGTGTGACCCGTCTCATGCGCTGATCGCCCGTGAGATAGGGGTCTCGGAGTCGACCGCGAAGCGTTCGTTCAAGCGACTCACCAATGCCGGCTTCATCGCCACGACCGCCAAATACTTCAAGGGTCTCAAGACCAGCAGCCAAGTCGATATCCAATTCCAGAAGGGTGAACCATGGATCACCAAGCCCGATAGCGATGGGTCACTGACGACCGATCGATCGGTCGCCGACGACCCAACGATAGGTCATGGGTGCGCGTCACGCTCGGTCACAGATGACCTCAACGATAGGTCACCGATGACCCATAAACACAGTGAACTGAACCCAGAGAATGAACACAGTGAAGAGAACACACTGAACGCTCCGCGTTCGGATGGGCCGGCTGGTATTTTGGATGTTGGTTCTGATGATCGAAGCCAAACCACGCTACCGGAGGACGATCGCAGCCGCGAGATCAAACAAGACAGGGTAGCTCAAGACAACGAGCCGGCCGATTTGCCCACGGACTGGCGCAACGAGTTCTGGAACGCCTCGCCGGAACGCAAGAACGTAGCAGCGACTGAGAAAGCGCTGATTGCCGTCGTCAAGGCTGGAGTGAAGTTCGAGGCGATCTTGACCGCCGCTCGGCGAAGGTGTCGGACAGAGAATGTCGGTTACTACCGCGATCCGGTGAAATGGTTGGCCGATGAGCCGTGGAAGGATAACCACAAGCCAGTACCAAAGAGGGAGCCTGTAAAGCGCGCGGCGATCTGACCCCACCCTATGACGGCATGCCGGTCCATCCTGCGATGGTCCGGCGGATCGCCCTATGCGCCCTACGTGGTGCCGCGCTCTCGAAGGCGCCACCGATTGCCGAGAGCCACCATGACCATGACAGCCACCACGACCATCAATCAGGCCAGCAAGCCCGCCGGAGCGCCGCCCAGACGTTTGCTCCGATAGTGAGCCGCAGAGGAGCACAAATCATCGAAACGCCCCCCAGCGCCCGCAGCATTGGCGATAAGACCTCGAAAAGCTAGTGAAGATGCCTAGATGACGACGTAAAGCTCCCACCTGGAAGATGATCCGGAGGTCAGATCGTGCGTGCCACAGTCCTTTTCACCTGCAAGACCGATGACTGCCCCGCATACGACAAGGCTGTCGACCTTTCAAAGGAGCCGATTTTCTTTGACCCCGAGTGCGCTCACTGCAAGGGGCCGGGCAAGCTTCAAATCATTGCGAGCGACGCTTCTTTCACATCGAAGGAAGGGTATGTCGAGTTCGTCAAGGCTTGCATGCAGGAGAAGAAGCTCCTGGAGCGGCTGCGGGGCGCAGGAGCGCTGGATGGGGATGATCAGAAGCGGATCGAGTACGTCTCGGCGATCGTCGAAGACGCCGTCTGTCCGTGCTGCCTCAAACCGCTGCCCGCCGGTTAGCTGCCCCTATGCGTAGCGCGTTCGAGTTGGCGCCGACCAGCGACGACTGGATCCACAAGGTCAAATACGACGGCTGCTGCTGCGCAAGTTTCACATCCTTAAAAAGAAGCTAATTAATTTCACTTGCGCCAATATATCTCCCTTTTCTCCCCAGGCAGCTGCCTTTGACAATTACGGGGTATGCCCCCATAATATGCACTACCTTGCCACAGATACGAACGATGGCAATTTCGGCTCCCTAGGGGAGCCGTTCGTATTTCTAGACCCCAATCAGCATCTCTCCACCGCCCGTCGCGCCACACTGGCCCGGCGGGATTCTGTAATTTAGGAACCAACGAAAATGAAACGACGATTCTGCCCGGAGTCGGAGGCGTTGATCACGTCGCCAATGAGGCCGGCCGCTTTCACAATGCCCGAAGTGTTGCTCGCTGCTATCGACAAGGCAGCCGCCGCCGACGATCCGAGCGCGCCAAATCGAAGCTCGATTGTCCGCCGCGCCGTGATCCAGTTCCTGCGTCGTCAGGAGGCCGCGTGATGACAGACCACCTCGAAGACCTGATTGCGAAGGAAGCGCGCAGGCAAGGCCACCAGCCCAACCAGGACGCCATACGGCAGGCCGGCATCGATCTCGCCGGAGCTGCCATGACCAGCCAAGGACTGATCCACCTTCCGGGCCGTGGCGCGATCTCGCCCGCCGACTTCGTGCGCTCGCTCCGCAGCACTATGCCGGCCGCATTCACGCCAGCGACCGACAACAAGCCGACCGGCAACTTGACGGACGAGATGCGCCGGGAAGTCGCCTCCAATCGTAGAGAGCGAGCGTTGCCGGCCGACTGGCTGGCCCGGCGCCAGAACGCCACGGGTGTTACACTTGAGCACATGGCAGAGCGGGAACGGGATTGGCGATGAGAACCCGCGATCTACCACCGGGCTTCCCGGTGCCCCTCTCGCAAGCACAGCGTATCGAGCGCTTACAGGACCGGCTTCGCGCCGCCCGCTTGGATGCCGTTACGGCACAGACCCCAGAACGACGCCAAGAGGTGTCCGACGAAATCGACGCGATCGCGTTTGAGTGGAACAAGGAAAACCGGAAATGAAACGACCTGGAATCATCGCCCGGCAGCACGCCGCGCAGCTGAATGCCGAAACGTATGACGTCGATGACAATGTGCGAGAGGCGAGGGCAGCCGCGCTGCTAGACCTAGATCGACGTCGCCGCCTGTCGAGCGCGGAGCATGCTGTGGCGGAGGCGGAGGATCGGCTCAGGTACGCACGTCGCGACTTCACCGCACAGGAGATGGCACTGGCCGATGCGCGGGCTCGGCTGAGGTCTGTTCAGGACGAAATGACCGACTAAGATCGGACGGCGGTTTCGCCTCACTCCAGAGGGCCGCCGTCCATTCGGAGGCGCGGTGATCGATATGAGACTCGCAATGCTGCTTACTACTGCTGTGGCTCTCGCCGCGCCTCCAGCCCTCACGACAGCTATGGCAGGCCCGTATCCAGTGCCGGACCGCGATGGCCGGGAGCGTATCCCGCGCACCGGCACCTGCCCAACCGGATACGTTGGTAAGGGCGCATTTTGCGAGGCGCTGCACCAGGACACGCCGCACGCCTTCCCGGTGATCCCGGGCAAGACCTGTCCGCCCGGAACGTTCCGCAGCGCGGATGCGTGCAAGGCGTTCAGATAATTGATCAGGCTGTCTTCTGATCCTTCATGCGCTTGACGACCTTCGCGATCGTCGCCCGGCCGCATCCAGTCGCTTTCTGGATATCGCCCCAGGACATTTTGGAATTCAGCATCCCCTCGATGCCGGCATTGCGATCCACGTTCTCAGGCCGCCCCTTGAACTTCCCTTCCGTCTTGGCCTTGGCAATCCCTTGCGCCTGACGGCGGCGCCTGTCCTCGTAATCCTTCCGTGCGGTCGCGGCCAGGATGTCGAGCACCATGCCGTTCACAGCCGCCAGGACGCGGCCAGTGAAGCTATCCGCGTTAGCCCCTATGAATTGGTGCGACGTTGGCAGATCAATAGCGACGATGCGGACGCCCTTGGCATCGATCATCGCCCGCAGTTTCTTCCAATCGGACTCGTCGAGTCGGCTCAACCGATCAACTTGCTCAATCAGGAGTACGTCCCCCTCCTGCGCATCGGATAGCAGCTTGAACAACTCAGGCCGATCAAGTTTCGTGCCAGACTCGTTCTCGCGATACCACGTGGCGATCTTGAGCCCGTGGTCCTTGGCGAAGGCTTTCAACTGGCCCTCCGCCCGGTTCGCATCCTGATCCTGAGTGCTGGCCCGAAGATATGCACGAACGAACATTGGAAACCCCTGAGTTCCGTTTGAGTGGTTCTCTTATATGAGTTCCGTTTGAGTAGTTCAAGAACTGTTTTCCCGAACCTTTGAGGCGGTGCTGCTGGGATATACCCAAAGCGAACCGACCTGGCCCTCATCACACCGCCGCTTGGCTCCTGTGCTACCGCCCCGCCATGCATGGTCAGGCAGGCCGACCAGGCATGTGTGGTCACAGCCCGCCGCCATGCTCCTCGACTATTGAAGGTGAACGCCTGTATGCCTTCTTCGTGAGTTCCAGAATGTCGCTCGACACAAGCCGCCGCTGTCACCACTGCGAGGAAGAGTTTGCGCCAGACGAGCTGCAGGTTCTCGCACCGCCCGCCGGTGACGGCGAACTGATCTGCGCGCGGTGCGTCGAGATCATACTCAGGCGGGCCATCGCGAAACTCCCTCGCCAGAACTGACGCCGCCCCGGGGCGCCAAGCTGCACCACCACGCCAACCATCATCCGCTTGCATGAGACGCTGTGAGGTTTCCCAGCGGTGCCGCGCGGGCGGGGCTGCGAAGCTGTCAGTTTTTTTGACCGCATGGGGGCTGGGTCGGCCGACCGCCCCAGACTTCGATTCCACAAAAGACGAATTTCGGGCCGCCCCCCGCCTTCTAAAGACCCCCACCATCAACCGGTCGCGTTCTCAGAGCGCGCCCTAAAAGAGCAATTAACGAGGAACGACCTTGTCCGAGAACTTGAACGTCCGCGCAATCCTGACCGCGACCAACGAAATGTCGCCGGTCCTCAAGAGTGTGCTCGCCGACCTGCGCAAATTCGAGTCCGCTGCCAAGCGCATCAGCAATGCCTTCAACGGGGCTGGCGAAGCCGGCATGAAGTCGATGGCCGGTTTTGATCGCACCATCCGCGCTGCCAGCGCACAACTGAAGGGCATGGAGAACCTCAGCCGGTCCGCAGCACGCACCTATGCTGCTGACTGGAATCGCGCCAACACCCAGCGCCTGAACGACACGCGCCGGACCTACGCCACGCTTGAGCGACTTGAGGCTGGCTACCAGCGGCAACTAGCTCGCAGTGCTGCCGCAGAACGTCGCGTCGGCTCCGGTAGGTCCTACGGTGGTGGTGGTCGTCTGCCCGCGCCGAACGTCCGCACCGTCGCTGCCGGCGCTGCCATCACGGGCGCCGGTCTTGTATCCGCCATCCGGAAGCGCATGGAAGTGCAGGCAGCGGAAGTCCGTGCCGAGATGTTCGGTGACCTCACCAAGATCGAGGTCCAGAAACTTCGAGTGGACTTCGCGGACAAGGCCGGCATCAAGTACGGAGTCGGCAGCACCAAGGTCATCGATACAGCAGTCGAAGGTCTTAAGGCCGGGGTCGCCAAGAAATACGCTGAATCCTTTGCAGACCTCGCTCTGAAGGCACAGGCTGGTCTGGACGTGAACCCGGAAGCGGTTGGCAAGCTGCTGGGCCGCTTGTCGAGTCAGATGCCGTGGAACACGGAGCGCTTCAGTAAAGTTCTGAATGCGGTAGCCGTAGCCAATAACAGCACCGCTGCCGATGGAGGTGAGATCATCGAGGCGATGCGCCGCAGTCTGTCTGCCCTCGCGACGACCAAGATGAGCCCTGAGCAACTTGCCGCTATTGACGCGACCGGTATCTCCCTCGGCGTCCAGCCGTTCAAGATGGGAACGTTCGTTAGCTTTCTGACCTCGCAGATTGCTGGTGCAGATTCTGCCCGTGGTCAGCAAGCGAATGACCTTAACGCTGCTGCAAATGCACTCGGTTTCGGTGGCCGTGGTGCCATGGCTAAGGCCATGCGGGACCGGCCGATGGGAGCCATCCAGCAAATCCTCGACGGTCTCGCCAAACTACCGGAGCGATTGCGAACGAAGGTCGCAAATCAGATCGGCGGCCGCGAGTGGATGGACGAACTACTTACAATTGTATTGGGGCGAGATAAGCTGCGAGACGTGCTGAAGGACATCGAGAGCAAGCCGGGCTTCCTCGATAGGACAGCGTTGCAAAAAATCCGTTCGATGCAGGGCCGGTGGGCGTCGATCAGCGCCGCCCTGGTTCTCGTTTGGGAGAAGGTCGGTGCTGGCCTAGAAAACTGGTTCGATCAGATTTCCGACTCGGTCATCGGCCTGGCGGAGACGTTCGATTTCAACACGATCAAGCAACACGTTGAAGCGCTGATCGATGGCGCTCGCGAGGGCTTCGGGCTGAAGGACTGGGGCGA
Organism: Bradyrhizobium sp. USDA 4454; assembly: GCF_054822705.1. Lineage (NCBI taxonomy): Bacteria > Pseudomonadati > Pseudomonadota > Alphaproteobacteria > Hyphomicrobiales > Nitrobacteraceae > Bradyrhizobium > Bradyrhizobium sp. USDA 4454. The sequence continues at coordinate 7,552,848 of NZ_JBTRCN010000001.1, read as the reverse complement.
TGCTGTTCGGTCGCTCGCGAGCGAGTTCGACGCCGGCACCGTCGGGAAATGGCGCGCCTTCGGGACCGGCCTTGCTGAGGGCATTCGCGAGTTCGCCAGCGGACTCAAGACCGTATTCTCTGCGCTCGGACTCCTCGCCGGTAAAAATCCGGCCGACGCGCGAGAGATGGGCAATCTGGTCGCGCAGTTGACCGGACTCACCGTGGTGTTGGCGACCTTGTCGCCATTGCTAGGCGTCCTCACGACGCTCGCCCTTGGTTTGACCGGCCTCGGCCAAGTACTCGCCTTCATCGGCAGCAGCGCGGCCGCAGTTGCGTTGCTCAGCATGTTCGCTGCACGGAATCAGGACCGGGGTGTTGCGGACGAACACATCCGCAGGACTGATTCTAACACTGGCCGTCGCGAGTCCTACAAGGATTGGCAGGAACGCATTGAAGAGAAGAAGAAGCTTCGAGGCTACAAGCCATCAGGTGATCCGCTGTTTCAGCCAACGAGCTTCGGCGGAGCGACTGACTTCTCTGGCATGCGCCGCACCAGCGAGCTGTCGGACAACTTGAACAAGTTCACCGGCAAGATCGAGCGCGCGGCGTTCATCAGCAACGGAGCCGGAAGTTTGCAGTATGCCGCCATCACCACTGGCGGCGGCTCCGGCCGCGGCCTGAACCGGTCTGGTGCGAGCTTGGGCGGCGAAGGCCTCATCGGCGGCGTCCCCAACCTGGTGAAGAGCACACCCGGCGCGGCGCTGCCAGACTTCGGAGTCGGCCGTAGTGGCAGCATCATGCGGACCAGTCGTGAACGTGTTGGCGCCATCACGGGTGCCGATAAGGTCCCGTCGATCGGGGGCTCTCTCGATACGACGACGGGTCAGGGTCTCAGCGGCAACAGATACCTCGCCGCTCGACGTGCGCGGTTCCAGAGGGAGATAGACAGTGATCCGACCCTTAGGATGCATCTCGCGGCGATACAGGCCACGGAGGGCATCAGCGGAGGCGGTACCGTCGAGAGCCTGATGAACCGCGCCGACATGGAGGGCAAGACGCTCCGCCAGATGATCGGCATGGATGCCAATGGCGTTCGGCACCTCGGCACCAAAGGTTATCTGAAGGGCAAGCCAGACAGCTTCTATGGCCCCATCCGGCGGGGTGAAATCTATGGAGCGATCCGTAGGCTGCAGGCCAACCCGAAGGAGTTCTCCAAGTACGACGCCTACACCAACCGAGCGCTCGCGGGCAGCCACGTCATTGGTGGTTACACCGACCAGGGCTTACCTACCGATCCCAACGGGTCTCGGCGAACCGGCATCCCCGGTTTCAAGATCAGTCGGAAAGACGGCAACGAGTTCACGGATTGGGTTGGTCCCGGCGGTAGAAGCAAGTCGATAAATTACCGCCATCTCGTCGAGCAGGGCATAGCGCGCAGCAGTGATGCGCCAATCGCAAACGTGCCGACCCCAACCGACATGATCAAGAATGTTCCGATCCCCTCAGCCGCGGGGCCTGGGGCGGGCGCTGGTGACATTCGGTCCGTGCCCGGCAACTTGGCGATCCACATCAACGGCAGCAGTCACGATCCAGAAGCGCTGGCCACACTGGTGCAGCGCCGGATCGACGAAAGCATGAACTGGCGCACGCACGACACCGCAAGCGAGTACGCCTGATCGCTGTCGGGTAAATCATGACTGCCGGGACGGATGTACTCCCGGTAGTGATGGTCGCATTCGCTTGAATGCAAATCGGAAACTGAAACTGCAAATGGACTTGCAAACGCAGCTTCATCACAATGCCGCCGACCACTTCACCACCAACAAGGTTTATTCCCATGATCCAATCCAATCGCGGCTACAGCATCGCGAACGAGAACGGCCGGCATGTCGCCCGGTCGACCGATGGCGACGACCTCGCAATCCATTCAGTCTATCTGCCCCGTGTGCTGGACGCTGTGGACGCACTCTGGAAGGTGCTCAACAATATCCGATCGCTCAGTGACCTCGATCAATCTGCCATCGACAGGATGCCGGCGCCGCGCTGGCTGAGGGAGTGGATTACCCATCCGACCAGCCACGTCGATCTCGATGCCGCCTATGCTCGCGGTGCTTGCTGATGCACTCGATCGAGGAACAAATCTGCCGACTCCTGCCTGCCCTCGAAAATTTGAGCAATGATGATGGCGGAGCTGTCGCGTTCGCCCGTGCTGCCGCTCACAATCTCCGGCATCTGGTTGCTACCGGTGTATTCGGTGCTCTGACCGGTCCGTCGCTTGCGCTGATGCAGGCGATTGCGAGCGACCAGGATTTGAGGTCGGCTGATCGCGCCGTTGCTAAGGTGTTGCTCGCCGCGCTCGACCCTGAGCGGAGAGACGCGCAGCTATCGCAGCCGGCGATCTGCCAGAGGACCGGCTTTAGCCGCAGCACGGTGCTGAGGTCGATTAGGCGTCTGGCTGAGGCCGGCTATTTCGTCGTGATCGAGCCTTCGCCCGAGGAGCTATTTGACGGGGACCACGCGCGTCGATATCGGCCGCAATTCGTGGGATAGCGGCAATCACACGGGCCATGGCCATCACTGTCACGTCACCGTAATCCTCGCCGGAGGTGCGCGGCGCGTGTCCTTGTATGGCGTCAACGACACGGTGATCCAGCCCGAGGTTTCGAGCGATCGTCTTGAGGCGATGCCGCCAGCCATGGTTGGGCTGAACACGATCATCTGTCACCACACTTCTGACGAACGCCACGACACGTTCGTAAGCGCCCTTCGCGAACAGCGGGCCATCGCTAGAGGTCCCAACGAACTTTAAGAAACCCATATCTATCAAGTGCTGATGCACGGGAACCAGCCGGAACAGTCCTGACTTGATGCTGCCCGCAGCCGGGTTGAAGTCGAAGATATGGCGTCCGGACTCCCTGCGAACATCTTCTTTTCGAAGCTGCAGCGCCTCACCAATCCTGCAACCGGTGTAGGCGGCGATGATCGGACCCCATTTCTTGGCCGCAGCGGTCCGTGCGTCCTCTTTCGGTTTCTGCACGTATGAGAGGCAGGCTTCAAATATCGCCTTGGCCTCGTCTTCCGTGAAGCCTTTTGATCGAGTGCGGATTTTCTTCTCCGCCTTGATCTTGATGACGTCGGCTGGATTCTTTATCAGCTTCTTATTGTCAACGGCCCAGCCGAACACTGATCGAATGCCTGGGAGATCACCATCTCGCAAGGATTTGACGGTCACCACCTTGAGTCGAGCATCCTTGAACGTGAGCATGTCCTGGTCGGTTACGCGGCCGGCATCGTCATGACCAAGATGCTTGATCAGCCTATCCACCGCCCCCCGGTAGGTATCATGAGTTTTTCGTGAGCGGCCCGTGGCCTTTGCTTCCTGCCACCAAAGATCAAACAGCCCGGTGATTGTATGCTTCGGCTTGGCCTCTGTGACGCTCTCGATGGACGGAAAGCGAAGCGCCTTGATGTCGGGTGTATAGTCTCCCTCTGCATTACGGCGGAGCTGCCAGCCAGCATCTAATGCAGCGGTGCCCACGAGATGCAGGAACCGGCGACGGTCACTCTGAGCAAGATGGATGCGCTGTCGGATTAACACCCAATCGCCGATCAAGCCGAACCGGTCCTCCAAGCTATCGAACTGGCCGGGCGGGAGGGCATTCACAGACGCGGTGAGATCCCCCTCACCAAACAGCTCCATTGCAGTCGTCATCTCGTTCGGCATGAGCGCGGCAGGTGGCGGAGACTGTATGCGGCCCTCCAGCGCCGCGCGATGTAGCGCCTTGTGAAAGCTCCAGGGGCCCGGGTCGCCGGGACTGTCGGAATGGATTTCGTTGTAAATCCGGTACGCCTCGCCAGACAGAGCGACCAAGGCCTTGTGCGAGAGAGTGACGGGATCAGCTTCTGTCAGTTCGAACAGTCGGCGAAGATGATCCAGTGCCTTCGCCTGCCGCGCCTCCGCAAGAAGCCGATCATCCGTTTCTAGGCTGAATGAAACATCGTTCCCGATCTTCACCACCTTGATAAAGGGGCGTTCGGTGCCGAGGCTGAGGAGCACGCGCTTGCCGCGGAGCTGAGCGACGACTTTGGTGGGGACGCGAACGCGGAACTGGGGGATGCTGGATCGGGCGCGAGTGGACATCGAGAAGTTCAAGGAAACCATTGGTCTGTGTGGCACTTTCGTGTGGCACTCAGGACCGAATTTCCAATAAAATCAACATATCCAATAGGATAGATGGTGCTGCCAGACAGGATTGAACTGTCGACCTCTCCATTACCAATGGAGTGCTCTACCACTGAGCTACGGCAGCATGCCCGGGAAAAATTGAATCGGCCTCGAGGGCCCGTCCAAGCGGGCGGTTCTTGCCACAGGCCTCCCTTTCGCGCAAGCGAAACAGCGCCCCTCTTGCCGATGAAATGGGCGGAAATTGGCGTTCCGTCGATCGATTCCGGCCAATCTGGTCGATTTGGGCCCGATTGGGTTCCCGATCCGGCCGGAAGCTCCTGATCCGCCACGCCGCCGAATCATGCCACAGACTGCGCAACTGGCCGACCGGGCAGGGTGCGCGGGCGCCCGCCATTGGCTATGGTCGCCTTGAGGCGACGGCGGTTCGAGAGTTTGCAATGACAGGCGAGCAGGACAGAGGCGGCGGGCAGGCCGGAGCCCGCGTGAAGGATTCACGACAGGATCGCCTCAAGCTGGCGCTGCGCGAAAATCTGAAGCGGCGGAAATCGCAGGCGCGCGGTCGTGACGATGCCGCTGCTTCCGAACTCGCCGACCGCTCGCCAGATGACGGCTCGCTGGATGACGCCGGCGGAAACGAGCCGGGCCGCTAACCCGACTCCTAATGTGTGATGCAACGAGAAGCGGGACGCCGAAAATGGCTATCGATGAGACGACGATCAACCGGCTGAATGCCACCGCCTATGCGTTCCCGCGCCATGAGCAGACCTTTCCGACCCTGACGGCGCATGAGATCGAGCGGATCCGCCGCTTCGGCGAGCCGCGCTCGTATCAGGACGGCGAAGCGCTGTTCGAGACCGGCACGCCCGGTCCCGGCATGTTCGTGGTGCTGTCGGGCAACGTCGCGATCACCCAGCGCGACGGTCTCGGCCATGTCACGCCGATCATCGACCAGGGACCGGGGCAGTTTCTTGCCGAGATCGGCCAGCTCTCCGGCCGCCCGGCGCTGGTCGACGGTCATGCCGACGGTGTTGTCGAGACGCTGCTGCTGCCGCCCGAGCGGCTGCGCGCGCTCTTGGTCGCCGAGGCCGATCTCGGCGAGCGCATTATGCGGGCGCTGATCCTGCGCCGCGTCAGCCTGATCCAGGGCGGCGCCGGCGGGCCGGTGCTGATCGGCTCCGCCTCGGTCGGTAACATGGCGCCGCTGCAGAACTTCCTGACGCGCAATGGCCAGCCGCATCACGTGATCGATCCCGAGACCGACAAGGATGCCGCCGACCTCGTCGCGCGCTACTCGCCGACCCGCGCTGAGCTGCCGCTGGTGGTCTGTCCCAACGGCACCGTGCTGCGCAATCCCTCGGAGACCGCGCTGGCGATGGCGCTCGGCATGATCGGCAACAGCACGCAGGACAAGCTCTACGACGTCGCCGTGGTCGGCAGCGGCCCGGCCGGGCTCTCCACCGCGGTCTACGCGGCCTCCGAGGGCCTGTCGGTTGCGGTGTTCGATGCCCGCGCCTTCGGCGGCCAGGCCGGCGCCAGCATGCGGATCGAGAACTATCTGGGCTTCCCGACCGGCATCTCCGGCCAGGCGCTGGCCGGCCGCGCCTTCAACCAGGCGCAGAAATTCGGCGCCGAGATGCTGATCCCGGTCTCGATCAAATCGCTGGACTGCACGCAGGCGTCGGGCGCCTTCGCGCTTTCAACCGGATGCGGGCATACGCTGCGCGCCAGGTCGGTGGTGGTGGCCAGCGGCGCGCGCTATCGGAGGCCTGCGATCGACAATCTCGAGAGCTATGAGGGCCGCGGCGTCTGGTACTGGGCCTCGCCGATCGAGGCGCGGCTGTGTGCTAACCAGGACGTCGTGCTGGTCGGCGGCGGCAACTCCGCAGGCCAGGCCGCGGTGTACCTGTCGGCGCATGCGCGCAGGGTCAACATGATGATCCGCGGCGGCGGGCTCGGCGCCAGCATGTCGCGCTATCTGATCGAGCGCATCGAGGCGACGCCGAACATCGAATTGATGTTCAACACCGAGGTCATCGGGCTCGACGGCGCCGAGACGCTGGAGCGCGTGCGCTGGCGCAGCCGGCTCGCGCCCGACGAGTTCACCATGGATATCCGCAATCTCTTTTTGTTCGTCGGCGCCGACCCGGCGACCGGCTGGCTGGAAGGCTGCGGGGTGCAGGTCGACCGCGGCGGCTTCGTGATGACCGGCATGCAGACCGGCGAGGGCGCGCGCGCCGTGCCGCTGCTCGAGACCACGGTGCCCGGCGTGTTTGCGGTCGGCGACGTCCGCTCCGGCTCGGTCAAGCGCGTCGGCGGCGCGATCGGCGAAGGCGCCCAGGTCGTCGCCGCCCTGCACGGCTATCTCGCCGATGCGGGGAGTCCGTCGTTGTAGCTTTTTCCCGTCATCCCCGCGCAAAGGCTTCGCCTTTGTCGCTGGAGGAGCCGCGAAGCGGCCGTCTCGAAGCATGAATCGGCCCCGCTAGTGGCCGTCGATCCTTCGAGACGGCCGCTGCGCGGCCTCCTCAGGATGACGGGTTAGAGAGACGCACAAGTAGGAGGCCAGAAATGACAACAGGCTGCAGCCATATCGCTGGCATTCAGGACGTCACGCCGAGCGCGCTCGGCTGCGAGGAATGCCTGAAGAGCGGCAGCCGCTGGCTGCATCTGCGGATCTGCCGGACCTGCGGCCATGTCGGTTGCTGCGACGACTCGCCAAACCGCCATGCGACCGCGCATTTCCACGCCACCGGCCATCCCGTGATCGAGGGCTATGATCCGCCGGAAGGCTGGGGCTGGTGTTATGTCGACGAGGTGCTGTTCGACCTGTCGAAGCGCAAGACGCCGCATAACGGCCCGATCCCGCGCTATTATTGATTCAACGTCTCAATTCGCGCACGGGTCGCTGCATCCGATAGGCGCGGGTCGTTCAAAGTTAGCGCCGGAAAAATTTCGGATGAGATGCCGGCCGTCCTGCCACCCAACGTGTGGTAATTCTCCAAGATGCATCGTAACGTGATGCGGGTCCTCAACGGGGAGTGCGCCACATGTCGACGATCGTGCTTGTCCACGTCATCATCAGCCTGATCGCAATTGTTGCCGGTGTGATCGTGATGTTCGGCCTGCTCGGCTCGCGCGCGATGCCCGGCCTGACCTCGATCTTCCTGATCCTCACGATCCTGACCAACGCCACCGGCTTCGTGATCCCGCCCTTGGTGACCGAGAAGCTGCTGCCGTCGCACATCATCGGCGGCCTCTCGCTGGTGCTGCTCGCAATTGCCTGCATCGCGCTGTATGCGATGCAGCTCAAGGGCGCCTGGCGCCCGATCTATGTCGTGACCGCGATGGTCTCGCTCTATCTCAACGTCTTCGTGCTGGTCATCCAGAGCTTCCTCAAGGTGCCGGCGTTGCAGGCGCTGGCCCCTGCGGTGCCGCCGAATCCGCCGTCCGGGCCGGTGTTCGCGGTGGTGCAAGGCATCGTGCTGGTGTTCTTCGCTTTGGTGATCATCGGCGCCTGGCGCCGGTTCAGGCCGGTTACGTTCGCCTGATCATTCTCGTCATTCCCGGTGCGCAATTGCGCACCGGGAATGACGGATCAACAAGAGGAGCAATCAAATGCCCACCATCACCACCAAAGACGGCGTCGAGATCTTCTTCAAGGATTGGGGTTCGGGCCAGCCGATCGTGTTCAGCCATGGCTGGCCGCTGTCGTCGGACGACTGGGACGCGCAGATGCTGTTCTTCCTCAACCACGGCTTTCGCGTCGTCGCCCATGATCGCCGCGGCCACGGCCGCTCCGCCCAGGTCGCCGACGGTCATGACATGGACCACTATGCCGACGACCTCGCTGCGGTCACCGCGCATCTCGACCTGAAGAACGCTGTCCATGTCGGCCATTCCACCGGCGGCGGCGAGGTCGTGCACTACATTGCGCGCCATGGCGAGAGCCGGGTCGCGAAGGCCGCCATCATCGCGGCCGTGCCGCCCTTGATGGTGCAGACGCCTGCCAATCCGGGCGGCCTGCCGAAATCGGTGTTCGACGGCTTGCAGGCCCAGGTCGCGGCCAACCGCTCGCAATTCTACCGCGATCTGCCGGCGGGGCCGTTCTACGGCTACAACCGGCCCGGTGCGAAACCGTCGGAAGCGGTGATCCAGAACTGGTGGCGGCAGGGCATGATGGGTGGCGCGAAAGCGCATTATGACGGCATCGTCGCCTTTTCGCAGACAGACTTCACCGAGGATTTGAAGAAGATCAACGTGCCGGTGCTGGTGATGCATGGCGACGACGACCAGATCGTGCCCTATGCCGATTCCGGCCCGCTCTCGGCCAAGCTTCTGAAGAACGGCACGTTGAAGACCTACAAGGGCTTTCCGCACGGCATGCCGACCACGGAAGCCGAAACCATCAACAAGGATCTGCTGGCGTTCATCAAGGGCTGAGGCGCGGAGCAAGCGTTCAGCGTTGCCTGCCAGCGCAATGCAGCTGCTGAATGCGCTGAAGTGAGGAAGCCACCGATGGCAGGTTCCCTCCCCCCTTGCGGGGAAGGGTTAGGGAGAGGGGTGGCCACACGGCACGCTCTCTCGAACTGGCTGTTCGACTCTGCAACCGAATGCGAAGTCGATCGTTTCGTCACGCTTCTCGCCCGGGGCTTACCCCTCTCCCCAACCCTCCCCCGCAAGGGGGGAGGGAGCTTGAAGAGCGTGCTCACCTCACCTGTTTCGCGCGCAACTCCGGTTCCTCCGACGCGATTATCTCAAGGCGACCTGCTACCTCCAGCGCCGCAAGGCGTTATAACCACCGTCATGTCGCCACCCGCGCCGCTGAAACTGATCGCCCTCGATGCCGATGACCTCGCGGTGATCTCCGCCCATGTCCAGGACGCCCGCGTCCAGGCTGCGGACATCGTCTGGCGCCAGGGCGAGAAGCGCCTGGTGGTCGGCCTGAATCGGCTCGACTGGGAACAGACCCTGTCCGGCGGCACCTGCTCGCGCCGGCTGATTGCCGCGCTTCGGTTCGACCGGGTGCTGGCATGCAAGTCGCGCAATATCGATCTGGAGGCCCCGGAGGCCACCTTGGAACTGCTCGGGATCGAATTCCATGCCTCCGACCCGCCGGGCGGCAGCGCGCTGCTGATGTTCGGTCAGGGGGCGGCGCTGCGGCTCGATGTCGAATGCCTGGAGTGCGAATTGACCGATCTTGGGGAAGACGACCTCGGCGTGGGGCCCTGATTGCGTCGTCCCGGCGAAGGCCGGGACCCATTACCCCAGAAGTCAGCGGTTGCGGCAGACTGGGGCCGCGTCCGGCTCCAACAACCGGATTCGGTGGTTATGGGTCCCCGCTTTCGCCGGGACGACGGGCGCCAAGGGTTGACGGCCATTATCCGCCGCGCCATTGAGCAGGGAGCTGAATTCCATCTAAGAAAGCCGTTATGCCCGTTCGCCTGGACCGACAGAGCGCCGATTTCGACCAGCGTTTCCGCGACTTCCTGGCGGCCAAGCGCGAGGTGTCGGCCGACGTCGAACGGGCCACCCGTGCCATCGTCGACGACGTGGCGGCCCGCGGCGATGCGGCGCTGTTCGAGGCGACCAGGAAGTTCGACCGGCTCGAACTCGATGCCGCCGGCCTGCGTATCACCGCCGCCGAGATCGACGCCGCGGTCGCGGCCTGCGACCCCAGGACCGTCGAGGCACTGAAATTAGCGCGCGACCGGATCGAGACCTTCCACCGCCGCCAGCTGCCGAAGGACGAGCGCTTCACAGACGCCGCCGGCGTCGAGCTCGGCTGGCGTTGGAGCGCGGTCGATGCGGTCGGGCTTTACGTGCCGGGCGGGACCGCGGCCTATCCGTCCTCGGTGCTGATGAACGCGGTGCCGGCCAAGGTCGCCGGCGTGCCGCGCGTGGTGATGGTGGTACCGGCGCCGGACGGCAAGCTCAACCCGCTGGTGCTCGCGGCAGCCCATCTCGGCGGCGTCTCGGAAATCTACCGCGTCGGCGGAGCCCAGGCGGTGGCCGCCTTGGCCTACGGCACCGCGACGATCGCGCCGGTGGCAAAAATCGTCGGTCCCGGCAACGCCTATGTCGCCGCGGCCAAGCGGCTGGTGTTCGGCAAGGTCGGCATCGACATGATCGCGGGCCCCTCCGAGGTGCTTGTCATCGCGGACGCGACCTCCAATGCCGACTGGATCGCGGCCGATCTGTTGGCGCAGGCCGAGCACGACGTCAGCGCGCAGTCGATCCTGATCACCGACAGCGCGCGGCTCGCCGCCGATGTCGAGCGCGCGGTCGAAGCGCAGCTGTCGACGCTGCCGCGCGCCGAGATCGCCCGCGCTTCGTGGAACGATTTCGGCGCCGTGATCAAGGTGGCCAGGATCGACGACGCGGTCGAGCTCGCCAATGCGATCGCGGCCGAGCATCTGGAGATCATGACTGCCGACGCCGAGGGCCTGTCGCACAAGGTCCGCAACGCCGGGGCGATCTTCCTCGGAGGCCATACCCCGGAGGCGATCGGCGATTATGTCGGCGGCTCCAACCACGTGCTGCCGACCGCGCGCTCGGCGCGGTTTTCCTCGGGGCTCGGGGTGCTTGACTTCATGAAGCGAACCTCGATCCTGAGGTGCGGACCGGATCAGCTTCGTGCGCTCGGGCCCGCCGCGATGACGCTCGGCCAGGCCGAGGGTCTCGATGCACATTCACGTTCCGTCGGATTGCGCCTCAACCTCTCATGAACAAGCCGCCAGACGACGAGGATTCCAACAATCGCATCGTCGCGGTGACGCTCGACGAGGAATCGATCGGCCGTTCCGGGCCCGACATCGAGCATGAGCGCGCGATCGCGATCTATGACCTGGTCGAGCAGAATCTGTTCGCGCCCGAAGGCGCTGCGGCCGGGCCCTATACCCTGCATATCGCGATCAGCGGCAACCGGCTGATGTTCGATATCAGGAAAGAGGACGGCACGCCGGTGGTCGCGCATCTGTTGTCGCTGACGCCGTTCCGCCGCGTCGTGAAGGACTATTTCATGATCTGCGACAGCTATTACCAGGCGATCCGGACCGCGACACCGGACAAGATCGAGGCGATCGACATGGGCCGCCGCGGCATTCATGACGAGGGCTCGCGCACGCTGCAGGAGCGGCTCAAGGGCAAGGTGCGCGTTGATTTCGAGACCGCGCGGCGGCTGTTCACGCTGATCACCGTTCTTCATTGGAAAGGCGAGGGCGGATGACCGGGGAAGCGATGATTGACGGGGGCGTACCCCGGTCGAAAAAAGCCTGATCGCATGGAGGCGCCGCGCGCGCGCAACCCGCAGGCCGTGCTGTTCGCATGCGGCCTCAACAGCGTGCGCTCGCCGATGGCTGAAAGCCTGTTGCAGCAGATGTTCCCGCAAGGCCTCTATGTCCGCTCGGCCGGCGTGCGGAAGGGCGAACTCGATCCGTTCGCGGTCGCCGTGATGGCCGAGCTCGGCCAGGACATCTCCACTCACAAGCCGCAGACCTTCGAGGAACTCGAGGACTGGGAAGGCCTGAACTTCGACCTGATCATCACGCTGGCGCCGGAGGCCCATCACAAGGCGCTCGACCTCACCCGCACGGTCGCGGCCGATGTCGAATACTGGCCGACGGTGGACCCCACCGGCACCGAGGGCTCGCGCGAGCAGAAGCTCGCCGCCTATCGCGAGGTCTGCGACGGCCTGCTGTTGCGGATCCGCCGCCGTTTTGCCCAGGCGGGCGCGGCGAACCTGTGAAACTTCGCGATGCGTGTTCCGATTGGCAGAACCGCGCCTTGTCGCCAGACTGACAAACGACTGTGCTTATGGGGCCTTGTCTCCAGGCGGGAGCGCGATTCGCAAGCCGGTTCCAAGGTTGTGCATCCATGCCCCATCCGATAGGTTCCGCCCGCGTCGTCCCCCCGATTCAGCCCAAAAGCCCGCATGCTAGGCCGTCCCAAATTCGTTCTTGCTTCCGGTTCGCCGCGCCGGCTGGCCCTGCTCAACCAGGCCGGCATCGAGCCCGACGCGCTGCGCCCGGCCGATGTCGACGAGACCCCGCGGCGTGGCGAGTTGCCGCGCGCCTGCGCCAACCGCCTGGCGCGTGCCAAGGCGGATGCGGCGCTGAAATCGGTTCAGCTCGACGACGATTTGCGCGGCTCCTTCATCATTGCCGCCGACACCGTGGTCGCGGTCGGCCGGCGCATCCTGCCCAAGGCCAATCTGGTCGACGAGGCCGCGCAGTGTCTGCGGCTGTTGTCGGGCCGCAACCATCGCGTCTACACCGCGATCTGCGTGGTGACGCCACGCGAGGCATTCCGCCAGCGTCTGGTCGAGACCCGCGTGCGCTTCAAGCGGCTCAGCGAGGACGACATCCAGGCCTATATCGGCTCCGGCGAATGGCGCGGCAAAGCCGGCGGCTACGCCGTGCAGGGCATCGCCGGATCGTTCGTGGTCAAGATGGTCGGCTCCTACACCAACGTGGTCGGCCTGCCGCTCTACGAGACCGTGACCCTGCTCGGCGGCGAAGGCTTCCCGATCCGCCACGGCTGGCTCAACACGGCCACGGTGTGAGATCGAGGAACCTCGCGGCGTTGGCGCCCTTGCATCTCGCTTGCTGTAGGCTACGTGCCAGCCATGACCGACCAAGCCCGAACGCCACCGGCCACCCCGCGCGCCTGCCCGATCTGCGGCAAGCCCGTGGAGCACGCCTTCCGCCCGTTCTGCTCGCCACGCTGCCGCGATGTCGACCTCAACCGCTGGCTGACCGGCCGCTACGTCGTTCCCGGCCGCGAGGACGACACCGAGGACCCGGAATAGCCAAGATTTCCCAACAAGTTGGGGAAATCACAAAAGCCGGGCCCGCCCCGCCGAAGCCTTCGGCGAAGGCGGGTGGACACGGCGCCCCGACCTCTCTATAAACCGCCCGCTCGCTCCGGCCTTTATGGCCCCGCGGGTTTGCCCAGGTAGCTCAGTTGGTAGAGCATGCGACTGAAAATCGCAGTGTCGGTGGTTCGATCCCGCCCCTGGGCACCATTCAGCTCAATGCTGCCGTAGCCGATAAGCCATCCACACGAAGGAAACCAAGTTCGGCCGGCCGTCCGCACTCGACCCAGCCAACGCCGCACCATCGCCGTGCGCTATGCTGCCGGCGAGACCATGGCCGAGCTCGCCCGCGGCGCGTACGAATGTGGCGAAGCCACCATCTGGCGGGCGCCCGCAATAGTTGCGGGCCCATCCCGAGCCGATCTACGCGGCCCAGTCAACTATCGCATCGATGAATGTCTTGGCCTGATAGATTGCATCCCGTGGTCGCACACATACCGACCGAGACCGTCCTGCCCTTCCCAACGGTCCATCTCCATCCGTGAGGATAGCTCACTTCGACGACCGAGAAGCCGATGCCACGATGTTCCACGGAAGACCTCCGCTAACATGTTCCAGACACGAGCTCATGCTAGCGCGCTGGATGGGGCACCCGCAACCGAGATTGGGTGCAAGTTACGGTGGCGAGTTACTGTGACAGTGCTGGACTGTCACCGTAATGCAGCCCCGGCAGGTCGCCTCACTCTTGCGGGTCGGTGGACTGAGCCTCCTACCGATAGTCCTTGTTGTCGATCACCTTGCCGTCCTTGCTCCCGCTGGCATCGGTCGGCATGCATTCGACCTGCACGAGATCGGGATAGAGCTCCCAGGTTCGCACCAGGAATTTCCTACGGATACCGTAGGAGGTGATGACACAGCGGTTCAGGACCGGGCTGACTGCCGCGGCGACGTAGCCGGGATAGAACAGCGATCCATGATGCAGCACGCTCCAGATCTCGTTGAACCAGGTCGCGCGCACCCGGAAGGTCACAGTGTTCTGCTCGGTGCAGGGTAGCGTTTCGCAACCATAGACCTCGTGGACTTCCTGGCCTTCGGTCTGCGAACTGGAGAGATTCTGGGAGTTGGAAAGATAGAGTTGCTCGTCGCGCTGCACCGTGGCGAGGTACCAGGGCAAGGTCACCGCGACCGTCGCCGCGCCGTAGATGAGGTAGCAGACGGCGATCGTCGCGAGGATCATGATTCCGCCGCGCGCCTTGCTGAATTCCGGATCGCCATAGGCGTCCTTGGCATAGACGCAGCGCGCCCACAGCGCGCGGTAGCCGGCGAACACCCAGCGCAGGAAGCGGTAGATCCGCCACGTCACCGGCGCGATCAGCTGCAGGTAGATCCAGCCGCAGGAGCGGACGAACTGCGACCAGAACCGGCCGAGCATGCTCAATTCCCGGTGCGCGCGCCCGAGATCGGACTGGTCGTAGGACTTCTTGGCCTCATAGGCCTTGGTCTTGAAGTCGGACAGCGTCTTGTCGATGCCGTCCAGCAACGCATCAGCGTCGTTATGCGGCTTTTCGGTCATGGGCGATCCAGTTCGACGTGAAATTGCGGCTCGCGGCATCGAAGCCGATGTCGAGCGTCCCGCTGAAGGCGGCGTCCGCCATCGTCTTCTCGACGATCATGGCTTCGATGCGCTTGATGCGCCCGGGCAGGCCGCGCGCTCCGATCTCGGGCGAATAGGTCTTGTCGCAGAACTCGCGCAACTGGGCCTCGGGGAAGCGCACCTCGATCGATTGCGCCTTGTAGAAGGCGTTGATGCGCGAGATTTCGCGGAACACGATCTTCTCGATCGTCTCCATGTTGAGCTTGTGGAACAGGATGATGTTCTCGCGTCCCTCGAAGCGGTTCAGGAATTCGGTCCGGAACGACTTCTTGAGGTCGCGGATGGTGAGTTCATAGGCCTCTTCCTGGCTCAGATCGCCGGGCCCGGTGCCGACCCGCAGCGCATGATCCGCGCCGATATTGGTGGTCATCGGCATCACCACGTCGCCGAACTCGACCTTGCGGCCCAGATTGTCGCGGCAGCGTCCGTCGTCGAGGATGTTGAGGCAGATGTTGAAGATGTCGGGGTGAGCCTTTTCGATCTCGTCCCACAGCATGACCTGGTACGGATTGGCCCGCACCGAATTGGTCATCTCGCCGCCGGCAGCGAAGCCGTCATAGCCCGGAGGCGCGCCGATCAGCTTGGTGACGTCGTTCTTCTCCATGAACTCGCCCATGTCGTAGCGGTTCAGCGCCTTGTCGGTGTCGAACAGCGCCTCCGCCAACCCCTTGGAGACCTCGGTCTTGCCGACGCCGCTGGCGCCGCAGAACAGGAACGGCAGCGGCTTGTCGGTGCGCCGGCCGCGCCGCCAGACCTTGACCGCGCGATCGACATGATCGAGCACCGCGTCCTGGCCGAACACGCGCCGCTTCAGCGAGCCGTGCAGATTGAGCAGCTTGACGGCGTCATTCTGCTTCAGCTTGGAGGCGTCGATGCCGGAGATCAGCGAAAACTCGTCGATCACCATGTCTGCGGTGAACAGCAGCCGATCGTTGATCTCCTTGGTGACGGCCTTGTATTTCACCCGGTTCTCGTCGACGGCCGCCTGGGTCCGCGCGATCTCGCCGCGCAGCTGGAGGATTTCGGGCGTCGCATAGCCGGACGCCCTGGCGATCAGGTCGAAGTCGGCATCGCCGGCGGAGGCCTTGCCGGCGGGCTCGTCGAGGTGCCGCTTCTTCTCCTCCTCCTCGAGGGTGCGCAGCTGGGCCTCCATGTGCGCGATCGACTTCTCGCCCTCGCGTTGTGCCGCGTAATAGCCCTTGATCCTGGCCTGGTGTTCGGCGAACTCGGCCTTGTGGCGGGCGATGGCCGCGCGCACGGTGGCGGCCTTGTCCTCGTTTCCGGAAGCCGATCCGCCGGCGGTGAGGCGCGCGAGCTCGGCTTCCAGCTCCGCGAGCAGCGGCGGCGTCGAATGCGCCCGCAACAGATAGCGCGCCATGCCGCGGTCGAGCAGGGTGCGGGTGCGCGCGGGCTGTGCCGCGCTGAGGCCGGTGTCGAGCGAGCGGTACTTGCTCGACATGTCGATCGCCGCCCTGACCGCCGCCGGATCGATCCGGACCCCGTAATTCTCCTCGAGGTCCTTGGCGCCGTGCAGCGCGATCTCCTCCAGCTCGGCGCCGACCGGCTCGGTCAGGTCCATCAGCGTGAAGTGATCGCGGAAGTCGGAATGGCATTTGAGGACCTGGGTCAGGTCGGCCTCGCGCACCTCGAGGAAGACCTGCGTCTTCTTCGCCTTCACCATCGCCGTCAACGCGTTGACGATGTGCATCAGCCCGCTGTTGCGCAGCGCATCGATCAGATCAAGCGTGTCCTCGACGATCAGGACGCTGTCGGGCGTGCGGTTCAACCGCGCGAAGATGGTCTTGAACTGCTTGACGATGGCGTCGTTGTCGCCGAGGCCGAACAGGCCGTCGGTGTCGAGCCAGAACAGCCGCTTGTTGACGATGTCGAACGGCGCGTCGGGGTCGGCCTTGCGCGCCTGCAGCGCCTGCGCCAGCGTGGTGATGCCGACGCCGCTCGGACCTGACACGATCACGCTGTTGGCTTCCATCCGCGTCAGGATGGTACACAGCTCCTCGAACTTGTCCGCGCAGCCAACCAGCTTGAAGTTCTTGCGCTCGGCGAGCTTCTCGCTTCCGGTGATCAGGAAGTTGTCGGCCATTGGGATGTCCATCGGTCAGGCTTGCACATCAAGGAGCCCGGACCGGCCGTGCCGGTCCGGCAGGCGGGCCTCAGATCTGCCCGAACGTGATCTCCTTGTCGTCGACCGGTTTCGGCGTCGTGGAAGCGGCCGGCGTGCCGGCATCCTTGGCGTCCATGCCGATGCTCTCCTGCAACCGCGCCCGGACGGTCGCGGTGACATCGCTGAGCTCTCCGAGCCGGCTCTGGATATTGGAGAGCCCGTCTTCCCGCAGCTTGTTGGCGGCCTGCAGCGATTCGGCGATGTTCGACATCGACTCGACCTTCTCCATGATCCGCTTGGATGCCTCGTCGACCTGCAGCGCCTGGCGGATGACCTCCTTGTTGGCGACGTCGTCGGTCACCGCATTCATCGCCCGCATCGAATCGCGCACGCTCTCCGAGGCCTCATTGAGCGCCGAGTTGTTGAGCGCCTGGATGGTGGTGTTCAGGCTGGTGGCGACGCTGGCGATGCCGTCGCTGGAGAGCTCGCGCAAATTGACGTTCTGCTTGCCGAGCGCGTCGTGGAAGGTGTTGGCGTCGACCGCGTCCTTTTCGAGATCGGCCACGGTCTTCTTGGTGCCGCGGCCGCTGTCCAGCAGCGCGGTGACGTGGCGCTCGAAATCGTTCTTCTTGCGCTCGCGCTCGAGACGGGCGAGCGTATCCTCGCCCTCCTTCGCGGTCGACAGCGCCTGCACCTTCTCCTTATTCGCGGCGCAGGCGAGATCGATGCCCTTGTCGAGAATCGCGACCACCGTGATCATCTGCGAGTTGATCTTGACCAGCTTGTCGGCTTGCCCCTCGATGCCGCCGAGTTCGTCGCGCAATTCCGAGACCGTAACTTGCGACTTGTCGATATAGTCGAGCGCCGCCTTTATGATGCCCTCGACGCGCTTGACGTGCTCGGGGCCGGAGATGTCGAGCATCTTGCGGACCTGGTCCTTCTCGGCCTTGAACTTGCCCTGCTTGGCGTCGTGCTCGGCCTTCTCCGTGACGATCGCCTGCGCCTTGTCGCGGCAGGTCTTCAGGGCCTCGATCCCCTTGGCGATCAGCAGTTCCTTGGCGGCGATTTCGGCCTGCGCGGATTTCTTGATGCCGCCGAACAGGCCGGTCTGCGTCTTCAGCTGGGCGATGTCGCGATCGAGCTTGTCCTTGTCGGCGTTGATCTGCCGCGCTTCGGCCTCGACCTGCGCCGTACGGCGGTCCCAATCGGCTTCGCGCTTGCGGTCCTCCTCGATCTCCGCGAAGGTATCCAGCACGACATTGTCGCCGGCGGTGCGCAGCGTGTAGAGCGCATCGAGATTGTCGACCAGCGGCCGGATCATCTCGCGGAAATCGAGCACGCCCTTGTTCATGTCGGCAAAGGTCTGCTTCATCTTGGCGAACACGGTCGTCGACGACAGCTCGATCAGCTTGCGTTGCATCAGCGTGCGCTGCTGCGCCAGATATTCCTTGTAGCTCTCGAGCTGCTTGATCGACGCCTTGCACTCCTCGGCGAGGTCGGGCGAGAGCAGCGCTCCGATCTGGCGGCTGCGCTCTTCCGGCGCGGCCTCGGGATTGAACACGATCTTGGCGACCGGATTGGCCGTGATGTCGACCGGGGCTGCCTGCGCCGCCTGCTTCGGCGCGATCCGCGCCTTGACGGCTTCATTGAGCGCGGTCGATTCGGCGAGTTTCGGGGATGCAGAGGTAGACGTAGACATTGCAGTCGTCTCCTGGTCTGGCGGTTCCAAAGGGGAGCCGCATAGGCAGCGCGGGCGTGAAAGCCGCGTTGCGCGAAAGAAATCGTCCTCAGGCAGCAAACATGAGAAATCCGGCCGATGCGGAAACTAGATGCAGCTCTTCAGCCGCACAACCATAGGGAGGCCCAATTCGAGCGGTTAACCAAACCAAGTCGCGATAGTGTTTACGCATCGTTCTGCGGTTGCTGAGTGTTTCAGCCCGGAAGGAAGCTCATCGATTTATTTCGCTGGCTGATTTGTCCGCTTCGCGCCCTGTCCGGTTCGATTGAATCTTCGCGGGCCGGTCCTGAACTGATCATGGGTTGATCTGAGGCACCTTTGCGTTGGTCACCCAGGAGATGCGCTCTCGCCTCGTCGCCCGCAAGGGTCGACTGCGATTTGAGCTCAAGTCGTCCTGCCGCGCGGAGGCCGTCCGCCCGGAGGCTAAAGATTTGAAACTGCTTCGAAAATGGTCCCGCCATCCGGCTCCTGGCGGCCTGGTGTGGAGACGCGAAAACCATAGCGACTTCAATGGCATGCAGGTCCCGGATTTATTTAAGTGGCGCACCATTGGGGTGGCGGCCTTGCGACCGGTCAATCGCGTCAGGCGCCTCACTCCCCACTGCGTTTCCAGTAGCCGGTGCCGAGCTTGCCGGTGATCACGGCAATGCTGTCGCGGACCTCGTAGGAGCCGGCGTCGCTGTAGTTCCTCAGTCCCTTCAACGCATGCAGCGTCCAGCGGCCGTTGACGAAGGTGACGGTGCCTTCGTGGGCTTGTGCCGAGCGGAACGGCTCGGCGTGGAATCTGTAGCTGCCGTCGGCCAGGATCTGCCAGATCCAGCGCGACTGGCCGCGGCCGCTCGCCACCATGATCTCCCAGGTGCCGATCAGCGCGGGATCGATCGCGCCAGTTGAGGTTGCCGGCGCTGTCGATACGACCGGAGCCGCGGCGGCCGGCGCCGCGTTCGCCTGTTTCGCCGTCTCGGCCGGCGGCGCGCCCGCCAGATAGATCGCCTTGCGCGACAGCGAGCCGTAGACGAACGGCTGTTGCTCGTTGCGGGTCGCCTCCATCACGTCGTCGCGGACGTTGCGGAACATGAAGGTGACCTCGACGCCCGGCGTCTCGATGTTGCGCAATAAAGCCGCGGCGAACGGGCTGTTGCGGCCGTCGCCGTCGAGCGCGGTGGTGCCGTCGCGCGCGGCATAGGCGACCAGCACGTTGCCGACCGGCTCGATGCGGCCGAGCCCGCTGGTGGCGGCGGCGCGCGTCGCGAGCGAGCGGCTCATCTTGGCCGCGAACGGGTTGTTGCGGCAGGCGTCGAGGATGACGAGGCCGAGACTTCCGGTGCTCGAGACCTGCAGCATCACGCTCTGCAGGCTGATCGCTTCATTGCCGGCATCGGTGTCGCGTTTCAGCTCGGCATCGACCGGAATCAGCCAGTTGTCGCCGTTGATCTCCATGCCGTGGCCGGCGAAATACACCGCGGCCATGTCGGCCCCGGCGGCATTGTGCCCGAACGCGATCAGGCCGCGCCGCATCTCGTCGAAGCCGCCATTGGTGATCAGCGTCACCGCGAAGCCGAGGCGCTTCAGCGCCGCGGCGATGTCGCCCGCGTCGGTCGGCGGATTCGATAGCGTGGGCACACTTTTGTAGGCGCCGTTGCCGATCACCAGCGCCACCCGCTTGCCGTCGGCCGCGGCCGGCGCGGCAAGGCCCGCGAGCGCCGCGACAACAGCCAGTCCCGAAACGAACGCGCGGCGGTTCATGCTGGACCCGATCGGAGGTGACCGGCACAGGGTATCGCAGCCGGCGCGCCGCGGCCATGGAAATGGCTGGGCGGTCAGGCCGCCTGTTTTGGCGTCCAGACGCCCGCCGGCACCGGCTCGGCCGGCAGCAGATTGGCGCCGGCGGCGCCCGCGATCGACATCGTGATCTCGTGGATGTCCTGCACCGAGCGCTGCATCGAGAAGCGCGGATAGAACTCGCGCATCGCATCGAAGGTCGTGGCGCCGAGCACGCGGGCCGGACGTCCGCTGACGTCGAGATCGCTCCAGCCGCCGCCGATGAAGTCGACGGGGCAGTCGGCGAGCACCGCGCCGATCTCGCGGGTGCGCACGCCCCTGGTGTAGTTGTCGAGTCGGGCTGTCTACGGCGCGATGGTGAAGTAAGACCGGCTGCCGGCATTCCGCTTCGAACGTCGGCAACCCCAGAGTTCCCGACGTTTTCCTGTGCGGTGATGGCCGCCGATGCATTTCGACCAGAGCAGATCACGTTGACGAAATGTCTTCGACGTTATCCTGCGTCCGCGTAGCCGTGCCAGGCACACGAGCCTTTCGAAAGGAGAAGCCAATTCTCCTGCACCCATTCATTTCACGATCGTGAGCATCGAGCCATTCGCCGCCGCGTCATCGCCGAGGTGATTTCAGCCGCGCAGCAACAAACCACGCCTTTCGTTTTGAAGAAGAGAATACCGCTTTCCCTAACTCGATGAAAAAGAGTTTGGCTTGGACTCGCTCGTCCGCAATTTCTCTGAGACACTTGATCGTCAGCCGATGGTGCTTGCGAGGGGAAATTCTGATGGTCTGCACCGACGTCTTCGACGAAATCAACGCCTGCGCATTGCGAACGTCGTGTCGCACGATCTGCTGTTGACGCACCGCCGGTGCGTTGCGGATCGGAATTGCTGACCGCTCCGACCTTTCAAATACATCCGGACTGACAAGGTTTCAGTCAGTCCCCTCCCAACTCGCTGCCCGCGCAGCGTGAGTGCATCCTGATGCCCGCTTCCCATGGCGCGCGTCGTCACACGCCAACCGAAATGAGGACATTCGAATGACCGCCAGCAATGATCCGATCAAGTTCGCCTATTGGGTGCCCAACGTCTCCGGAGGTCTGGTCATCAGCAAGATCGAACAGCGAACCGGTTGGGACATCGACTACAACCGCCGCCTGGCGCAGATCGCGGAGCAGGCTGGCTTTGACTATGCGCTGAGCCAGATCCGCTTCACCGCCGGTTACGGCGCCGAGTTCCAGCATGAGCCGGTCGCCTTCAGCCACGCTTTGCTTGCTGCGACCACGAAACTGAAGGTGATCGCGGCGCTGCTGCCCGGACCGTGGAATCCGGCGGTCGCGGCCAAGCAGATTGCGACCATCAGCCAGCTCACCGAGGGACGCGTTGCGGTCAACATCGTCAGCGGCTGGTTCCGCGGCGAGTTCACCGCGATCGGCGAGCCCTGGCTCGATCACGACGAGCGCTATCGCCGCTCGGAGGAATTCATCCGCGCGCTGCGCGGGATCTGGACTCAGGACAATTTCACGTTCCGTGGCGATTTCTACCGCTTCTCCGACTACACGCTGAAGCCGAAGCCGGCGCACCCGTTGCCCGAGATCTTCCAGGGAGGCAGCTCGCGCGCCGCGCGCGACATGGCCGCGCGGGTGTCGGACTGGTACTTCACCAACGGCAATTCGGTGGCGGAGATCAAGAAGCAGGTCGACGACATCAGGGCGAAGGCGCGCGCCAACAATCACTCGGTCAAGATCGGTGTCAACGCCTTTGCGATCGCGCGCGACAGCGAGGCCGAGGCGCGCGCCGTGCTCGACGAGATCATCGTCAAGGCCGATCCGGAGGCGGTCAATGCGTTCGGGCATGAGGTGAAGAACGCCGGCAAGGCGTCGCCCGAGGGTCAGGGCAATTGGGCACAATCGAGCTTCGAGGATCTCGTCCAGTACAATGACGGCTTCAAGACCAACCTGATCGGCACACCGGAGCAGATCGCCGAGCGCATCGTCGCGCTGAAGCAGGTCGGGGTCGATCTCGTGCTGCTCGGCTTCCTGCATTTCCAGGAGGAGGTCGAATATTTCGGCCGCCGGGTCATTCCGCTGGTCCGTGCGCTGGAGGCAAAGACCACCGCGCATGCCGAGGCTGCCGAGTGACGGGGAGCCTTTCGACGTGACGGTGGTGGTGACAGACGCTGAGGTCCTTGCGCTGGAGACGGCCCCAGCGCATGGCAAGACGCGTCCAACGGCGACCGCCGATGTTCCGGATCGGCGGCTTGCACAGGCTGCGGATCGCGCGGCACGGCCGGTGCTGGGCCTCAGCGATATCGCGCTGGCATTCGGCGGCGTCGCCGCACTGCGTGACGTCGATCTTGCGGTGGCGTCCGGTGAGATCCGTGCCGTCATCGGGCCCAACGGCGCCGGCAAAAGCTCGCTGCTCAACGTCATCAGCGGGCTCTACCGGCCCGACCGCGGCCAGGTCTGGCTCGGCGAGCGCGCCTTCGCCCAGGTGCCGACCGCCGAGCTCGCGGCGCACGGCGTCGCGCGCACGTTCCAGAATCTTGCGATCTTCAAGGGGCTGTCGGTGTTCGACAATGTCCTGATGGGGCTTGCGCATCGCGTCCGCGCCGGATTCCTGCGCCAGATCATCGGCTCGCCGCTGGCGCGGCGGATCGAGGCGGAGAATCGCGCCGCCGCCGAGGACGTCATCGGCTTCCTGCATCTCGACGACGTCCGTGAGCGCGCCGCCGGAACCTTGCCCTATGGCTTGCAGAAGCGGGTCGAGCTGGCGCGGGCGCTGGTGGCGCGACCGACGTTGCTGCTGCTGGACGAGCCGTTCGCCGGCGTCACGTTGAGTGAGAAGTTCGAGCTGTCCGAGCACGTGCGCAATGCGCGCGACAGCTATGGCGCCAGCATCGTGCTGATCGAGCACGACATCGGCGTCGTGATGGGATTGTCCGATCGCATCGCGGTGCTCGACAACGGCCGCAAGATCGCCGACGGCACGCCCGACGAGGTGAGAGCCGACCAGGCCGTGATCGACGCCTATCTCGGCGTCGCGCATCAGGACGTCACGGAGCTCGCGGTCTGATGTTCGATTATCAGTTCCTGATCGAGGTGTTGGTCGGCGGTCTGCTGTCGGGGGTGATGTACTCGCTGGTCGCGATCGGCTTCGTGCTGATCTACAAGACCTCGGGCGTGCTGAATTTCGCGCAAGGCGCGATGCTGCTGTTCGCGGCATTGACTTTCGTCAGCCTGATCGAGCGCGGCATCTCGTTTCCCCTCGCTTTCCTGATCACGCTAACGATCATGGTCGTGCTCGGCGTCAGCGTCGAGCGCGCGGTGCTGCGGCCGCTGGTCAACCAGCCGCCGATCACACTGTTCATGGCAACGCTCGGGCTGTCCTATGTGATCGAGGGCGCGGCGCAACTGCTGTGGGGCACCCAGGTTCACGGCCTCGACATCGGGATCAGCGACGTGCCGCTCGACATCGCCGGCGTCTTCATCAGCCGGTTCGACCTGTTCGCCGCGGCGGTCGCGGGCAGCCTGGTGGCGTTGTTCGCGCTGTTCTTCCGCTACACCCGGACCGGGCTGTCGTTCCGCGCGGTCGCCGACGATCCGTTCGCGGCGTTGGCCGTCGGCCTGCGGCTGCCGCGGGTCTGGGCCAGCGTGTGGACCGCCTCCGGCATCGTCGCGCTGGTCGCAGGATTGCTGTGGGGCGCGCGGCTCGGCGTGCAGTTCTCGCTGTCGCTCGTGGTGTTGAAGGCGCTGCCGGTGCTGGTGCTCGGCGGCTTCGATTCGATCGCCGGCGCGATCATCGGCGGACTTCTGATCGGCGCCATCGAGAAGCTCGCCGAAGTTTATGTCGGGCCGCTGTTCGGCGGCGGGATCGAGGCCTGGGCCGCCTATGTCGTGGCGCTGGTGCTGCTCCTGGTGCGGCCGTCGGGGCTGTTCGGGCAGAAGCTGGTCGAAAGGGTCTAGGCGATGGGCAACACATCATCGGCAGCACAGCGCCCGTCCGGCGTTGGGACCATTGCGATCATCGCCGTAGCGATCGTCGCCTTTGGCGTCGTTCCGCTGTTCGGTTCCGACTATCTGCTGGACGCCGTTCTGACGCCGTTTCTCGCGCTGGCGCTCGCCGCCGTCGGGCTCAACGTGCTCACCGGTTATGCCGGGCAGGTGTCGCTGGGCTCCGCCGCGTTCCTGGCGGTCGGCGCCTATGCGACCTACAACCTGCATCTCCGGCTGCCGCAGCTGCCATTGATCGTCGATCTGGTGCTCGCCGGCCTCATCGCGGCCGCGATCGGCATCGTGTTCGGATTGCCGAGCCTGCGGCTGCGCGGCTTTTACCTCGCGGTCTCGACGCTCGCCGCGCAGTTTTTCGTGCAATGGGCGCTCACCAAGTTCGGCTGGTTCTCCAACGACAATCCGTCCGGCGTGATCGATGCCCCGGTGCTCGGCGTGGCCGGCTTCACCTTCACCAGTCCGGCGGGGCGCTACCTGTTCTCGCTGTGCATCGTGGTGGTCGCGACCTTCCTGACGCTGCGGCTGTTGCGCTCGCAAAGCGGCCGCAACTTCATCGCGGTGCGCGATCACGAGCTCGCGGCCAAGGTGATCGGCGTGCCGCTGCTGCGCACCAAGCTGCTGGCTTTCGGCGTCTCCTCGTTCCTGATCGGAATCGCCGGCGTGTTGTGGGCCTTCGCTTACTTGCGCACCGTCGAGCCGGCCGGCTTCAATCTCGATCGCTCGTTCCAGATCCTGTTCATCATCATCATCGGCGGGCTGGCTTCGCTGCGGGGCGCGTTTCTCGGCGCCGCCTTCATCGTGGTGTTTCCGCTGCTTCTGTCACGCGCCGGCGCCGCCTTGCTCGGCGGCATGTTCGATTCCGGCGTGCTGGAGATGAGCCAGCGCATCGTCGTCGGCGCGCTCATCATCGCATTCCTGATCGCCGAGCCGCGCGGCCTGATCGCGCTGTGGGACCGGCTTTGGCGAGCGGTCGCGCGGTCGGTCGCGATCCGCACCACCTGACATTTTGCACCAAGGGAGAGACCAAAGATGATGAGATCAAAATATCTGAAATTCGCCTTCGCCGCGGTAGTCGCCTCTATGCTGGCGACAGCGCCGGCCGCACGCGCCGACGAACAGTTCTTTCCGCTGCAAAGCTACCGGGTTGGCCCCTATGCGGCCGGCGGCACCGGCTTCTTCGGCGGCTTCATCGACTATCTCAATCTGATCAACATCCGCGACGGCGGCGTCAACGGCGTCAAGCTGACCTGGGACGAGGGCGAGACCCAGTACGAGGTCGAGCGCGGCGTCGAGGTCTATGAACGGCTGAAGGGGCGCCCGGGCGTTGCTGCCTGGAATCCGCTGTCGGTCGGCATCGCCTATGCCATGATCGACCGGATCACCAAGGACAAGGTGCCGCTGATCACCATCAACCACGGCCGCACCGATTCGACCGACGGCCGCGTATTCCCCTACGTGTTTCCGTTGCTGCTCAATCCCTACAGCGAGACCTCGGGCATCGTGAACTACATTGCGAGCCGCGAGGGCGGGGTGGAGAAGCTGAAGGACAAGAAGATCGTCGTGCTCTATCACGGCTCGCCCTACGGCAAGGAAACCATCCCGATCTACAAGCTGCTGGCCGACAAGTACCAGTTCAGCCTGGAGCAGATCGAGGTGCCGCATCCCGGCAACGAGCAGCAATCGCAGTGGCTGTCGATCCGCCGCGCGAAGCCCGATTACGTGGTGCTGCGCGGCTGGGGCGTGATGAACCCGGTGGCGCTGAAGACCGCGCAGAAGGTCGGCTTCCCCGCCGACCACATCATCGGCAACGTCTGGTCCAATTCCGAGGAAGACGTGATCCCGGCCGGCGATGCCGCCAAGGGCTATATCGCGATCACGACGCAGGCCTCCGGCGAGCAGTATCCGGTGCTGCAGGAGGTGATCAAGACGGTCTATGGTGCCGGCAAGGGCAACCTCGACGACAAGAAGCGGATCGGCAGCGTCTACCACAACCTCGGCATCGTGAACGGCATCCTTAATGTCGAGGCGATCCGGATCGCGCAGGCGAAGTTCGGCAAGCGCACCTTGACCGGCGACGAGGTGCGCTGGGGCTTCGAGCATCTCCAGCTCGATCCGGCGCGGGTCGAAGCGCTCGGTGCCAAGGATCTGTTCCACTCGATCAACGTCACCTGGGACAATCACGAAGGCGACGGTCGCGTCACCTTCCAGCAGTGGGACGGCGGAAAGTGGAAGGTGGTCTCCGGCTGGATCGCGCCGGACTGGGCCTTCCTGCGCCCGATCATCGAGAAGTCGGCGGCCGCCTATGCCAAGGAGCACGGCATCAAGGTGCGGACCTCCGGCGACGAGGCCGTCAGCAACTGACGTCGCGACAGGCGCGGGAGCTATCCGGCTCCCGCGCCCCTCAAGACGATGGATCAACAGATGAGTGAACCGCTGCTCTCGGTCGAAGGCCTGGCCGCGACTTACAACCACGCGATCGCGGCGGTCAGCGACGTGTCGCTTGCCGTGCGGGGCGGCGAGATCGTCGCCGTGCTCGGCGCTAACGGCGCCGGCAAGTCGACCACGCTGCAGGCGGTCTCGGCGCTGCTCTCGGCGAGTCGCGGGCAGATCACCGCCGGACGGATCGTCTTTGACGGCCGCGATCTCGCGGGCACGTCGGCGGCGGCGCTGGTGCGCGCCGGCCTCGTGCCGGTGCTCGAGGGGCGGCATTGCTTTGCCTCGCTGACTGTGGAGGAGAACCTCATCACCGGCGCGATGGGGCGCGATGCGCGCAGGGCGGAGATCGTTGCAGACCTCGACCGCGTCTATCAGCTGTTTCCGCGCCTCAAGCAGCATCGCCGCTCGCTCGCCGGACTGACCTCCGGCGGCGAGCAGCAGATGACGGCGATCGGCCGGGCCCTGATGTCGCGTCCGCGGCTGCTGGTGCTCGACGAACCGTCGATGGGCCTCGCGCCGCTGGTCGTCGAGGCGATCTTTCGCGCGCTCAAGCAGCTCAACACCGAGCAGGGACTGTCGATCCTGGTCGCCGAACAGAACTCGACCGTGGCGCTGCGCTTTGCCGACCATGCGGTCGTGCTCGAGAACGGCCGCAGCGTGCTGGCCGGCCACGCGGCCGAACTGCGCCAGCGCGCCGACATCAAGACCCACTATCTCGGCGGATCGTCGCAGGGCGATCCGCGCCGAAGGCAGCCGCGCGAGGCTGTCGCATGATTGCAACCCGGGAGAGACTGACCATGGCTAACGACAATCTCGCACGCAGGATCGACGACGACGTTTATGCCAGGCTCGATGCCGCCATCGACGCGACGGTAAAGGTGAATGCCGACCGCAACGACCGCGAGAGCCGCTTTCCGCGCGAGAACCTTCGCGCACTGGCGGAGGCCGGCTGGACCGGCGTGCTGAACGAGCCGCAGTTCGGCGGGCTCGGCCTCGGCCATCTGGACTTCGCGGAAGCCGCCTACCGGATCGGGCAGGCGGATGCCTCCACCGGGCTCATCTACGTCATGCATGTCGGCGCGGCCCAGACCATCAATCTGTTCGGCAACACCGATCAGAAGGAGCGCTGGCTGAAGGCGAATAATGGCGGCCTGCTCGGCACCTATTCGACCAGCGAACGCGCCACCGGCGGGCACTGGTGGTACAATCTGTCCGAAGCCTCGCGCGACGGCGACGATTATCGCGTCAACGCCGAGAAATCGTTCACGACGAGTTCGGGCCAGGCCGACTATTACGTGGTGCAGACCCGTACGCCGGGCGCCAAGGATCAGGCCGACATCATCTTCTTCGTCGTCGACGGCAAGGCCGAGGGCATCGAGTCCCGTCCCTGGGATGCGCTCGGCGTGCGGGCCAACCATTCCGGGGCGATCCGCTACAGCAATGTGCATGTGCCGCAGCGCGACCGGCTCGGCGCCGAGGGGCAGGGCAAGGAGATCATCTATGACGGCGTCTCGCCGGTCTATCTGATCGGGCTCGGCGCGGTCTGGGAAGGCGTGGCGCGCGGCGCGTTGAATGCGGCGATCGCCCACACCACGAGCTTCGTGCACAAGGACAGGAACAAGAGCCTGTCGGATTATCAGGCAATCCGCCAGGAGCTCGGTGCCGCCAAGGTGCTGGTCGAAACGCTGCGGCCGTGGCGCAACGAGCTCGCGGGCAAGCTCGACGCGCTCTGGCGTGCCGGCAAGGCGCAAAGCGAAATCCTGATTCCGCTGACCGAGTTCAAGGTGCACGCCGCCGAGGTCGCCAACAAGGTCGCGGCGACGGCGCTGACGGTGACGGGCGGTTACGGCTATCACCGCGGTCCGATCGAGCGCGCCTATCGCGACGCCCGGGCGGCGATCGCGATGGGGCCGTCCAATGTCATCGCGCGCGACTGGATCGGAAAGGCGGTGGTCGGCCTGCCGCTTGAACTGTTTTACGAGGGCGGAGAATAATTACTGCTCTCCCCGCGCGTGGAACGACTCAGGCAAAAGGCCCGCCGCTCAGGCCGAGCGACGGGCCTTCACATTTGCGTGGGCTACCACTGCCGGTAGACGCCGGTCAGCGTGCCGTTGTTGTTTCCTTCAGGGCCAACGTCACCCTGCGTCGAACCCGGCGTCGGATGGTTGGTGCCATTCATCGCGCCATACCAGCCCGGTTCAACCTGATTGTACATCACCTGCGGCTCGTAGGTCTGATAGCGCGGGCCGCCATAGTACCGTGGGCCGGGGTTCCCATAAGGATAATAGCCTTGCGCGAACGCACCTGCCGTCGTTGCGATCAGCGACGCCGCGGCCAGGGTCAGTATCGTGGTCTTCCGTTGCATTCATGCACTCCTTGCTGGTGTCGCGACCAACGGATGCCGCGGACCGGCGTTCCTCATCTGCCATGCGGCTGACGAAGGTGAATTTGCACGGAGGTGGGATCAGGATTTGGTGAGGGGGCTTGCGCTCTGCGGGCCGCGCCGTCGCTCTGCCCGGTAGAATGCATCCGCAGCAGATTCGCTATACTTTTCTGGCTATAACGAGCCGCCGGCTGCGCCCGCAGTGCCTGGAGAGCCCGGCGCTTCGGAAAAGGAAGCCCGCCGACCGGGGCGGGCAAGGTCTCAGGGAGGAAAACGCTCTGACAAGGGAGCGCGCGGTCAGCGTCCCCGATTCGCGTGCAGTTGCGAAGATCGTATAACTACTGTCATCAGGGCCGGCATTATGCGAATGCTGCTTGCCGGCCGACAAAGCGCAAGCACAACCGGGACCAACAGGGGAAGTACATGAGCACGTCTTCAGTTTTTGCCCGCGTCGTCGCGGCGATCGGGGCCGGCGCCGTGGCGTGGCGGCGGATGCAGGGCGCACAGCCCGCGCCCGCCTGGGGCAGCGCGCCGCAGATTCCGGCGGCGAAGTCGCAGGGCGCGATCCCGACGCTGAAGATGCCGACGGCGCGCGGCTGGGACAAGGGCCAGCTTCCGACTACAGCACCCGGACTCAAGGTTAACGCCTTCGCGGCCGGGCTCGATCATCCGCGCTGGATCAACGTGCTGCCGAACGGCGATGTGCTGATCGCGGAGGCGACGCAGATCGCAGGCACCCCGCGCAGCGTATTCCATTATGCGATGCAGGCGACGATGCGCCGTGCCGCAGCGCTCGGCGTCAGCGCCAACCGCATCACGCTGCTGCGCGATCGCGACGGCGACGGTGTCGCCGAAAGCCGCGGCGCCTTCATGGAAGGATTGCGTCAGCCGTTCGGCATGGCGCTGATCGGCGACACCTTCTATGTCGGCAACACCGACGGCGTGGTGGCGTTTCCCTACACCGCGGGCGCCGATCGCATCACCGCGGAGGGACGCAAGCTCGTCACCTTCAAGCCCGACGGCCACTGGACGCGCAGCCTCCTGCCGAGCGCCGACGGCAAGAAGCTCTATGCCGGCGTCGGCTCGCTCAGCAACATCGCCGAGAACGGCATGGAGGTCGAGCAAGGCCGAGCCGCGATCTACGAACTCGATCTCGCCGCCGGCACCAGCCGCATCTTCGCCAGCGGCCTGCGTAATCCGGTCGGGCTCGCGTGGGAGCCGAACACGCATGTGCTGTGGACCGTCGTCAACGAGCGCGATGGCATCGGCGACGAGACGCCGCCGGATTACCTGACCTCGGTGCGCGACGGCGGCTTCTACGGCTGGCCCTATTGCTACTGGGGTCAGACGGTGGACGACCGCGTGCCCCAGGATCCGGCGATGGTCGCCAAGGCGATCCAGCCGGACTACGCGCTCGGCGGCCACACCGCTTCGCTCGGCCTGTGCTGGATGCCCAAGGGCACGCTGCCCGGCTTCCCCGACGGCATGGTGATCGGCCAGCACGGCTCGTGGAATCGCTCGACGCTGTCGGGCTACAAGGTGGTGTTCGTGCCGTTCGAGAACGGCCGCCCGTCGGGGCCGGCGCGCGACATCCTGTCGGGCTTCCTCGCACCCGACGAGAAGGTGTCGTACGGCCGCCCGGTCGGCGTCGCGCTCGGCCCGGACCGATCGCTGCTGGTCGCCGACGATGTCGGCAACGTGATCTGGCGCGTCACGGGCGCGTCGGCTGCCAGCGAGCCCGGGCATTCGCAAAGATGAAGAAGGCCGCCAGTCGCAGCGGCCTTGGTGGACTGGTCCGGCTTGCTTGATCGCGAGAGCCGGCTCGGCGCTCTCGTGAGCGCCGGCGGCGATCTTCCAGTCCGGTGCTGCTAGTCGCAGCGGCGGATCCTGCGCGCCGAACCGTCGTCGCGCTCGATCGTCACTGTGCGGCATCCGCGATATCCGCGATCGTATCCGTAGGCGCGATAAGCGGGTCGATCGTAGTCTCGGTAGTAGCGCGACTCGGGGCCTACCCTCACGCCGCCGAGCGGCGTATCGACGGCAACTTGAGCGGTCGCGGGCGCAATGGAGATCGGCGTGACGATCGCGAAACCGGCCACCGCCACGACACCGGCCAATAACAGATTCCTCATGCGAGTTTCCTCCTCGATTGTCGCAGTGCCGTTCAACATCCCAGCCATGGCAAGGGTTCCTCCGCTTTTGTGAAGTCTTGCCGCGCTCGGCGTCAGTGGCTCAGGAACTTGCGGATGTCCTGCGCGATCTCGGCGGCATGGGTCTCCAGCGCGAAGTGGCCGGTGTCGAAGAACTTGACGACGGCGTTCGGATTGTCGCGCTTGAACGCCTCGGCGCCGGGAGGCAGGAAGAACGGATCGTTGCTGCCCCACACCGCGAGGAACGGCGGCTGGTGGGTGCGGAAGTAGGACTGGAAGGCCGGATAGAGCGCGACGTTGCTCTTGTAGTCGCCGAACAGATCGAGCTGCACGTCATGCGCGCCGGGCCGCGCCATGTAGTAATTGTCGAGGTTCTGTCCGTCCGGCGACACGGCCTGCGGATCCGATGTGCCGTGGGTGTACTGCCAGCACGTGGTCTCCGGCGTCAGCAGGGCGCGCAGCGCGTCGCGGTTCGCCTGCGACGGATCCTGCCAATAGGCCTTGATCGGGCTCCAGCCGTCGCTGAGGCCTTCTTCATAGGCGTTGCCGTTTTGCGAGATGATCGCGGTGATCCGCTCCGGATGCTTGAGCGCGAGACGGAATCCGGTCGGCGCGCCGTAGTCGAACACATAGACCGCGTAGCGGTCGAAGCCGATCACCTCGGTGAAGCGGTCGATCACGCCGGCGATGCGGTCGAAAGTGTAGCCGAACGCGTCGCGCGGCGGCATGTCGGACTGGCCGAAGCCGGGCAGGTCGGGCGCCACGATGTGGAATTTGTCCGCGAGACGCGGGATCAGATCGCGGAACATGTGCCCCGCGCTCGGGAAGCCGTGCAGCAGCAGCAGTTTCGGTGCGCCGGATGAGCCGGCTTCGCGATAGAACACCTTGAAGCCGTCGACATCGACGGTGCGATACTTGATCTCGGACATTTGTCACTCCCTGTGATGTGGTGGGCTTTGGGATTACGGCCTGGTCTGCGCGGAAACCGCGCTGACTGCTTCCCGAATGATGTCGGTGACGAGCTTCGGCGCCGTGACGATCGGGGTGTGATCGACCGGATGTGAACGCATCGCAGCCTTCATCCGCGCCGCCATGCTGCGCTGGGTTGCGGGTGCGATCATCCGGTCCTCCTCGGCGACCAGGAACCAGCTCGGGATATCTTTCCAGAGCGGACGGCCGACCGGCACGGTGATGCAGGCGGGCGAGATCGGCCGCTGCACGGCGGCGAGCACCGCGAGGTCCTCGGATCGCGCGCCGTGCGCGAACGCCGATGCGAAGGCGGACTCGGGCAGCCAGATCAGGCCGTTTGTGTCGGGCGCGAGCCTGGGCGCGAACGGATGCGGCGGTGTGCGATAGAACACGTCGGCGACGGTCTCGCCCTCGTCGGGCGCCAGCGCCGCGACATAGACCAGCGCCTCGACGCGCGGTGCGCGGGTCTCGGCGATCACGGCCCCGGCATAGGCATGGCCGGCCAGCACGACCGGTCCCTCGACGCGATCCAGCGCGCGGTTCAGCGCGGCGACGTCGTCCGCCAGCGAGGTCAGCGGCAGCGGCGCCGCCACCGCGGTGATGCCCTCGGCATCGAGCGCCGTGATCACCCGCGCCCAGCTCGATCCGTCGGCCCATGCGCCATGGGCGAGCACCACGCTGACATCCTTGTTCGACATCTTCAGCTCCTCGTTTCAGGCCGATTGCACGTAACCTGTAAAATGCTAATATGCAGGTTACAGCGCTTGTGGCTCAATGTTCGTAACTTGTCAATGGCTATTAATCAGGTTATGTGGATTGACGTTCGGAGCAGGCGCCCAGGAGGACATCACCGTGCAATCCCATCCGCCCGCGATGTTCATCGCCGACAGCTTGGGCCTTGATTTCATCAATTCGATCGCGACCCCGGTCGATACGCCGGTGGATTGGATCGCCGATGGCGACGGCCTGCTGCGCTGGCTCGCGCAGGCCAGGCTGGTGCCGCCAGACGTGCTCGATGAACTGACGGCCCGCGCGAAGCCGGGCGAGCTCGACGATGTTGCCGGCCAGGCGCGAGACTTGCGCGAATGGTTCCGTGGCTTCGTGCGCAAGCATATGGGCAAGCCGCTGGCGGCTCGCGCGCTCAAGGAGATCGAGCCGCTGAACCGGTTGCTCGAGAGCGATCAGGCGTTCAGCAAGATCGTGCCGCGTCGCGACCATGATGGCTTCGCGCTGGAGCGGACACGGCGCTGGCGCTCGGCTGAAGCATTGCTGCTGCCGATCGGCGAGGCGATGGCCAAAGTCGTCTGCGAGGAAAGCTTTTCCGACATCAAGGCGTGCGAGGGCCCGGCGTGCACCTTGATGTTCGCCGATCACACCCGGGCGCGCGCGCGCCGCTGGTGCAGCATGGCGATCTGCGGCAACCGCGCCAAGCAGGCCGCGCACCGCAGCCGGATGAAGGATAGGGGAGCATGATCCGGAAATGTGCGTAGCGGTTTTCCGAAGAAATCATGCTTAAGAAGACAAACCAAACCCGAGCAGGTCGTGGGTGACACTCTCGACGCCGCCGATCAGTTGCCCGTCGCTAGAGCATGATCCGGAAAAGTGGAAACTGGTTTTCCCTCGCGACAAACGCCAAAGGCGCTTGCGCGGAGATCATGCTCAAACAAAGAGAGGAGATCATGATGCGGCTCCGTGGAAACGCATCATGATCTAGGGCGCAAAGGGTAACGGTCGCTGACGCATTGCGCGCCGGAGGGAACTCAAAAATCCGTATGGGCTCGATTGCTCGGAAGCGCCTAAAACCGGAATGAAATCCATAGCGGTTTTCAACCATGCCCCTTGAGCCTTCCTCAACTTCCGCAGCCGATGCTTTGTCCGCCAACGGGATCGATAAGGAGCTTGAGCATGCCGGCCAAGGTTCGAACGACGGCACGTACGACCGCGAACGCCACCGCGCAGGGGCGCGAGGATATCCTTAACGCGCACGCCATCAGCACGCTGGGCGCCGGCGTCGTCAGCGCGATGAGCGCGGTCGGCGCCGCCGTCATCAAGAAGAACAAGCCGGCACTCGGCAAGAGCCCGGACTGGTTCTGGCACATGTTCGCGAAATGCGAGGCCAAAGCCGCCCGTGTCGCCGAGCAGGCCGCGCACGATCCGCAGGCCTGCGGCGACGCGACCTTCATCGAGGTCTATGCCGCGCAATTGCCGAAGCTGATGGCGTCGGCGCTCGAGAGCCACGACAAAGCGCTGAAGGCGAAGTGAGGTCGGCCGATACGGGTCAGCTCTGTAGGGCGGGTTAGCCACCGGGTCCGCGCAAAGCGCGGCCCGATGACAGGCTCAGCATAACCCGCCGCAACGCTACGCGATGAAGCCTCGGCGGGTTACGGCTTCGCCTAACCCCCCTACGATGCTTCCGATGCGGCTGGATGAACGGGCGGCCCCGATCGGACAGCCGGCCTGATCCGCGGCAGCTTTTCTGCCACGGAGGCATGGCGATTTCGGCGGTCTTGGCGTAAAGCACGCCAAGTCATCATGCGGCTGTGCCGCCTGCCGGGGTCGCAGCTTCAGGTCGTCCCGCTCGACGTTCTGCGCCCGGACCAATCAAGGTTTCCCATCTCGTGCCCTTTCCGACCACAAGTTTGCCGCTCGCCCGCGCCTTGGCTGAGCGCAACTACGAACAGCCGACCCCCGTCCAGCTCGCCGTGCTGGCGGACGATGCCGTCGGCCGCGACCTCCTGGTTTCGGCCCAGACCGGCTCGGGCAAGACCGTCGCCTACGGATTGGCCATGGCCAGGGACCTGCTCGGCGACGCCGAGCGGTTCGAGCCGGCTGCCGCCCCGCTGGCGCTGATCGTCGCGCCGACCCGCGAACTTGCTCTGCAGGTGCAGCGCGAGCTCGCATGGCTCTATGAACATGCCGACGCCCGGGTCGTCTCCTGCGTCGGCGGCATGGACCCGCGCCGCGAGCAGCGCGAGCTGGCTGCGGGCGCCCACATCGTGGTCGGCACGCCCGGCCGGCTGTGCGACCATTTGCGGCGCGGCCGCCTCGATATCTCGGGATTGCGGGTTGTCGTGCTCGACGAGGCAGACGAGATGCTCAATCTCGGCTTCCGCGAAGACATGGAATTCATCCTCGAGACCACGCCGGATACCCGCCGCACCCTGCTGTTCTCGGCGACGTTCCCGCGCGGCATCGTCGCGCTGGCCAAGCAGTATCAAGAGCAGGCGTTACGGATCGAGGTGGCGGGCGACGAGGGTGGTCACGCCGACATCGAGTACCGCGCCATCCGGGTGGCCGCCGACGATGTCGAGCATGCGGTCGTCAATGTGCTGCGCTTCCATGAGGCGCCGAGCGCGCTGGTGTTCTGCAACACAAGAGAAGCCGTCAGGCATTTGCAGGCGGCGCTCTTGGAGCGCGGGTTCTCGGTGGCCGCGCTGTCGGGCGAGATGACCCAGAACGAGCGCACCCAGGCGCTGCAGGCCTTGCGCGACGGACGGTCCAGGGTTTGCGTCGCGACCGACGTGGCGGCGCGCGGCATCGACCTGCCGAGCCTCGATCTCGTCATCCACGCCGATCTGCCGAAGGACCCGGAGGTGATGCAGCATCGCTCGGGCCGCACCGGCCGCGCCGGCCGCAAGGGCATCAGCATCCTGCTGGTCCCGCCGGCCCGGCGACGCCGCGCCGAACTGCTGCTCGATCTCGCCGGCATCGATATCGTCTGGGGCACCGCGCCGCAGGCGGACGAGATCCGCAAGCTCGACCATGATCGCTTGCTGAAGGATGCCGTGTTCTCCGAGGAGGCGACTTCGGACGATCTGGCGCTGGCGCAGGCCTTGCTCGCCGAACGCTCGCCCGAGGCGATCGCCGCGGCGCTGGCCCGGCTCTATCGCGCCCGACTGCCGGCGCCCGAAGACATCCTCGATCCCGGCGAGGGGCGGGGCCGCGACCGCGGCGAGCGCGCCGCGCGCCGTGAGGAGCGTGCCGCCGGGCCGCGATCGAAGACCAGCAAGTCTCCGCGCCACGGCATGGAGGAGGCGACCGTCTGGTTCCGCGCCGCGATCGGACGGAGGAAGAACGCCGAAGCGCGCTGGCTATTGCCGATGATCTGCCGCCGCGGCGGCATCGACAAGCGCGACATCGGCGCCATCAAGATCATGGACACCACCACCGAGTTCGAGATCGCCGCGCGGGTCGCAGACTCCTTCGCCGTCAAGATCAAGCGCCCGGACAAGGAGGACAGCATCCGCATCGAGCCGCTGGCGGAGGCTCCGCAGGGGAATGGGCACGCGGAAAAGCCGACGCGCAGGCCGTGGCGCGACGAGGGTGACGACCGACACAGCCCGCCGCGCAGTGATCGGTCGCATGATGAGGCGACGGCCAAGCGACGCGGCAAGCCGGACCGTGAGACGAGAGCCAAATTCGACGGCGAGCCGAGATTCGGCAACCAAAAGAAACATCGCGGCAAGCCCGGCCATGCCGAACGCACGCAGTGGCCGGACGTGGCGGTGAAGCCGAAGTTCGGCAAGAAGCCAAAGAAGAAGCGGCGGGGTTGAGCTGTGATTGGTGTCACGTTACGTGAGGTGAGCAGGCTGCTCAGGCTCCCTCCCCCCTTGCGGGGTAGGGCTATCGCATATGGCCGAGGGTCGAGAGAAGGAAGTCGTTGTTCCACCTGGCTTGGAGCATTTTGTGGCTGATGCGCGCGGGGCCGGGTGTCGCCTGCAGAGCATTGATGGCCAGCTTGCGGATAAGAGCAAGATTTTCCGCAGCGTGATCCTTGCGGCTGCGGCAGGCATCCTCGTCGAACAGAACGTCGAGGACCCAGTGCAGGTTGTTCTCGATGCTCCAATGAGCGCGCACGGCCTCGAGCAGCTTTTTGGCCGACAGCAGGCGCGATGCCAGGAAGTATCGGACCGTGTGTTTGACAGCCTTGCCAGAGTTGGCGCGCCAACTGTCGATGCGACCGACTGCGGCGATGGCGGGGAAGCCGTATTGTTTCGCCAACCGAGGCGCCGGCGCGACGAGGGCCTGTCGGCGCTCGACGCGGCCGTGGGCGGTGGCTCTTCGTTGACTCGCTCGCGCGGGCTTTCGGGCTGTGTCGACCAGCGTCTTGGCGGCCTTGAACAGCCGGCCACGATTGCTCTTGATGGCCAACACGTAGTGCCCCTTTCGGTCGCGGATGGCCTGCGCGGTGTCGGGCCGGCAATGCAAGGCATCGGCGGTGACAAGAGCCCCATCCAGATCGAGCAGGGCGAGGACTTCGAGAGCCCCGGCAACCTCGTTGCGGTCGGGAGCCTTTCTCTGAGCCAGCGCCATGCGAGTGCCTGCGGCCCAGACATTGACCATATGCAGCGGCGTGGCCTGCCGACCTCGTGTGTAGGCTCCGCGCAGCGCCTTGCCGTCAATGCTGACCACCCCTTTGACGCCGAAGCTCTTGCTGAACTTGCGCAAAACCGCTTCAAGCCCCTTCGGGTCCAGAGCACGGAAGACATTGCTGAACGTATCGTGGCTCGGGATGCCGTGCTCGAGCTTCAGGAAGCGCCGCAACAGCTCCTCGCGGCCTTGGCCAAAGAACTCGAACTCGGTGCAGGTCTTGGCGCCAGCCAGCGTCGCCGCCAAGGCGATGACGAGGATCTCCACCAGATCATGTCGGGTGTTGCTAGCGCGCGGGTCCTTGAGCGGTCGAAACAGGCGCTTGAGCTTGCGCATTCAGGGCTCCCTCGGGAATCGAGAGACACCCAAAGAATCCAGTTCCAATCGCTTGGCAACACCCCGCTAGCGCCATATGCGATTCCCCTACCTTGCGGGGGAGGGTGGGGAGAGGGGTGGCCCCGGGGCGAGATGATCGATCAGCCCGTGCGATTTCGGCTATGAGCGTTGCACACTTCGAGTGAGTGGGAGAGAGCTTGCCGCGTGGCACCCCTCTCCCCAGCCCTCCCCCGCAAGGGGGGAGGGAGCCCTTCCGCCAGTACGTCCCTTACAACTGCGATGCGCGCGTGCAGTCCGGCATTTTGCAGCCGTTACGCCCCTCACGCCACCAGCGCGATCTTCGGCACCGTGGCCAGCACCGACTGGTTGCGGCCGTTGGCCTTGGCGGCGTAGAGCGCCTTGTCGGCGGCTTCGATCAGGTCGGCCCATGGCTGGCCTGCGCCCGGCCGCATGCTGGCGACGCCGATGCTCACCGTCGTGCTCAGCTCGCCCTCGCACCATTGCTGCACCTTGCCGCGGATGGTCTCGGCCAGCTTGAAGGCTTCGAGCGCAGTCATGTTGGGCAACAGCACGGCGAATTCCTCGCCGCCGAAGCGCGCCGGGCAATCGCCGGCGCGGCGCACCGCATCCGAAATGCAGATCGCGATTCCGACCAGCACCTGGTCGCCGGCCTGATGGCCGTAGGTGTCGTTGTAGGCCTTGAAATGATCGGCATCGATCATCAGCAGCGCGACCGGCTGGCCGTAGCGGCCGGCGCGACGCCATTCGCGCTCGATCTCGGCATCGAACTTGCGCCGGTTCTTCAGGCCGGTGAGGGCGTCGGTGGTCGCGAGCTCCTCGAGCTTGTCCTCGGCGTCAGCACGCCGGACGATCTCGCGGGCGAGCACCAGGGTCGCGCTGAGCACGAACAGGATCAGGACAGCCATGATCGCGCCGATGCGAATGGCCTCGGTGCGCCAGAGGTTGAACACGGCGTCGAGCGGCTTGCCGACCACGACATAGAGCGGCCCGGAGCTGCCGCGCCGGACATAGAGCCTCGGCGTATTGTCGACCGGGCCCTTGCCGGAGAAGGCGCCGCCGACCTTCAGATTGTCGGCCTTCCAGTTGGATTGTTCCGCGAGGTTCTTGCCGATCACGTCGAGGTCGAACGGCGTCCGCATGATGATGGTGCGGTCGTTGCGCAGCACAGTGATGGTGTCGCCGGGCACCAGGTTCAGCCGTCCGAACAGGTCGTGGAAATAGCTGAAGCGGATCGAGCCGACCACGACGCCGAGGAAGCGGCCGTCGTCCGCCGAGATCCGCCGGCTCAGCACGATGGCGTAGGCGCCACGGTGCAGCATCGGCCGGCTGACATAGAGGCCGGTGTCCGGATGGTCGCGCTGGATGGTGAAATATTGCTCGTCGCTGCGGTTCTCCGGGCGCGGGTCGAGGCTCGCGGCGTCGATGGTCAGGTTGCCTTCCGCATCGAACACCTGGATCGCGCCGAAATGCTGCGCGGTCGCGGCGTGATCGAACAGGATCAGCTGGCGCAGTTCCTTGCTGACGTTGCGGATCTCCGGCATCTGCAGATTGCTGGCGACCGCGCGCAGAGACAGATCATAGAGCTCGATGTTGCGGCTGATGTCGGCCTCGATGCCCGACGCCAGATTCTCCAGGGTCCGGCGCGCCAGTTCCTCCTCGCCGCGGCGCATGTCGAACATCACGCCGGCGCAGACCGCGGAGAAGCCGAGCACGGTGGCAATCGATGCCGCGATCAGCAGCTTTGCCGATAGCCGCCAGCGCCGCCTTGCCTCGTTTCCCCGTCGAAATGGCATTTTCAGCTCCAATGCGCCGTCATGCATCGGGAAATCTTGTCGTCGCCTTAAATGGCGACAGCGGTCGCCGAATGGGTTAACGGGTGGTTGCCGGAACCCTGAGCCTTGAGGACGATGTGAACGACTACGATGCGCTGCGGGACTACCTGAAGAAGCAGCATCTTCCCGAGTTCGTGCTGACCTTCGAGCAGATCGAGGAGATCATCGACGCGGCGCTGCCGCGCGCCGCGCAACGGGCGTCGTGGTGGGAAACCCTGCGTAGCCCGCAGGAGAAGATGCCGCAGCGTGAAGCCTGCATCGAGGCCGGCTACATCGCCACCCGCCAGGCCGACGGCAAGAGCGTCAAGTTCAAGCGCATGCCGAAGCCGCGTTAGAAGAGCAACACTATAGGTCGTCATCGCCCGCGAAAGCGGGCGATCCAGTATTCCAGAGACGTCAGAGTGATACGGATAAGCCGCGGCGCACTGGATACTCCGCTTTCGCGGAGCATGACATTCGTGAGTGGGGCAGGCAGAGTGCCCCGGCCCGGGCCTAGCTCGCGGCTTCCAGCCGTTCCTCGGTGAGCAGGCGCGTCGCGGCGTCGGCGTCCATCGGCTCGCCGAAGGCAAAGCCCTGCGCGTATTCGCAGCCGAGCTGGTAGAGCTCGACGGCGTCCGAATCGGTCTCGGCGCCTTCCGCGACCACGTCCATGCCGAGGTCGTGCGCCAGCGCGATGATCGATTTCAGGATCACCGGGCGGGTGCCGCGGCTGGTGGTGCGGACGAAGGACTGGTCGATCTTGATGGTGTCGAACGGGAAGCGCTGCAGATAGGACAGCGAGGAGTGGCCGGTGCCGAAATCGTCGAGCGACAGCCCGGTGCCGAGCTCGCGGATCCGCGCCAGCATCTGGGCGGCGTGCTCCGGATTCTCCATGACCAGCGATTCCGTCAGCTCCAGCTTCAGCGTGCCGCGCGCCACCGAGGAGCGCGACAGCACGGTGCGGATGTCGTGGATCAGGTCGTGGCGCAGCAACTGCCGCGAGGAGACGTTGACCGAGGCGAAGATCGGCTCGCGGGCGCGCATCGCGCGCTGCCACACCGCGAGCTGGCGTGCGGTCTGGTCCATCACGAACATGCCGAGATCGACGATTAGGCCGGTCTCCTCGGCGACGGTGATGAACTCCGACGGCGACATCCGGCCGAGCTTCGGATGATCCCAGCGCGCCAAGGCCTCGAAGCCGGCGATCGCGCGATCCTCCAGCCGCACGATCGGTTGGTACAGGATTGTGATCTCCTGGCGCTCGATGGCGCGGCGCAGGTCGCTCTCCAGGGTCAGGCGGTCGGTCTTGCGCGCCCGCATCGCCGGCTTGTAGACGTCGATGCGGTCGCCGCCGATCCGCTTCGAGTGATACATCGCAAGCTCGGCGTCCTTGATGATCTCGTCGGTGAGCGGCGCGGCCGGATCGGACAGCGCCAGGCCGATCGAGGCGGTCAGGAAGATCTCGCGGTCGTTGAAGGCGATCGGCGCGCGGATGGTCTTGCGGATGGTCTCGGCGAAATTGGTGATCCGCGCCGGGTCCTGCTCCGACAGCAGGATCAGGCCAAACTGGTCGCCAGCCATCCGCGCCAGCGTGTCCTGCGGCTTGAGGATGCGGGTCAGGCGCCGCGCGAGCGTCAGCAGGATGGAATCGCCGACCGCAATCCCGACGGAATCGTTGACCTGCTTGAAGCGGTCGAGGTCGATCACCATCAAGGTCGGCCGCAGGTTCGGCATGGTCTTGGCGAGATTGGCCACCGCGCTGAGGCGATCCATGAACAGCTTGCGGTTGGGCAGGCCGGTCAGATTGTCGTGCACGGAGTCGTGCAGCATCCGCTCTTCGGAATTCTTGAACTCGGTGACGTCGGTCAAGGTGCCGACCACGCGCGAGACCTCGCCGTCGGAGCCGACCACCGGCCGCGCCTTCAGCGCGAACCACATGAAGTGGCCGTCGGGCGTGCGCAGCCGGAAATCCTGCACCAGGCGGCCGCGGCGCTGGTCGAGCACGCTGTCGAGCGCGGCGCGGAAGCGGTCCTGGTCGAGCGGGTGCAGCACCTCGAGCCATTTCGCCGCGGGGCCTTCCAGCGTGCCGCGCTTCAGCCCGAGCAGGGCTTCGGTCTCCGGGCTGGTGAACACCTTGTCGGCGGAGACGTCCCAGTCCCAGATCAGGTCGCCTGAGCCGGTCAGCGCCAGCGCGCGGCGCTCGACGTCGGAGACCACGCCGGTGGTGGCGCCGCCGCCGGCGAAAGCGTGCTGCATCACCGTGAA
Source organism: Bradyrhizobium sp. USDA 4454 (assembly GCF_054822705.1). Lineage (NCBI taxonomy): Bacteria > Pseudomonadati > Pseudomonadota > Alphaproteobacteria > Hyphomicrobiales > Nitrobacteraceae > Bradyrhizobium > Bradyrhizobium sp. USDA 4454. The sequence goes on along the minus strand of NZ_JBTRCN010000001.1, from coordinate 7,510,835 downwards.
TCCGATCAGCATCACGATCAGCACCAGGCCGCCGAGCAGCGCGGGACCGACGATGTCGTTCGTGACCGAGCCGGCAACCGTCATGCCGGCCGCGACCACCCAGACCACCAGCAGGAACCAGGTCGGGATCAGCAGCACCGCGCGGTCGAAGCCGTGGGTCGAGAGATAGACGATCAGCGCGAAGCCGGCGAAGGCGATCATGACCAGCGACATCCGCGCGATGCCGGAGGCGACCGCGGGATCGAACAGCGCCAGCGCCACCAGCGAGCCGAGGAACACCAGCCAGCCGATCGTGATGTGCGAGTAGCGCACGTGCCAGCGGCTGAGATTGAGATAGGCGAACAGGAACACCAGGAGCGTCGCCGCGAGGATCGCCTCGCCCGCCGCGCGCCAGACGCGCTCGGCGTTGTTCGACATGTCGAGCACCTTGCCCCAGAACCCGAAGTCGACGCCGATATAGACCAGCACCGCCCAGGCCAGCGCTGCGGCGGCCGGGAACATGATGCTGCCCTTGACCACAAACAAGATCGTGAGCACCAGCGCGAGCAGGCCCGAGATGCCGATCACGATGCCCTGGTACAGCGTGAACGAGTTGACCTTGTCCTTGTAGGCGTCGGGTTCCCACAGATAGAGCTGCGGCAGCTTGTCGGTGCGCAGCTCCGCGACATAGGTGACGACCGCGCCAGGATCGAGCGTGATGCGGAACACGTCGGCGGTCGGGCTTTCCTGCCGCTCGGGACGATCGCCGACCGACGGCGTGATGGTGGCGATGCGCGACAGGCCGAGGTCGGGCCACAACAGGCCCGACGACACGATGCGATAATGCGGCGCGACGATCAGGCGGTCGAGCTGGTCGTCGGTGTTGTTGGCGAGCGCGAACACCACCCAGTTCTGGCCGCCTTCGCGGGCGCGCACCTCGATGCGGCGCACGATGCCGTCGGTTCCCGGAGCGGTGGAGACCTGGATGCGGTCGGTTTCACTGCGCTGATGGTCGAGCACCGCCGTGAGGTCGATCGCCGGTGCGTCGCTGCGCACGCTCACCGCGTCGATCGCATACGCGGCAGGCGCAGCAGCAAACATCATGAGGCCCAGCGCCAGCAGCGCAAGGCACCTGATCGGACGCAATGTCAGTACTCCGCGATCGACAAACTGCCCGGGCCCGGCGACCGGCCCGGATGTGGCGCGATAAATGACACGAAAGCGAAGGGAATCAAAGGGTTTCCGCCCCTGCTTCCGCTGTGAGAGTTAAACCACCAACACAATTTTGCCAATATGTTCGCTGGTCTCCATGCGCCGGTGCGCGTCGGCGGCCTTTTCCAGCGGGAATGTGCTGTCCATCAGCGGTTTGACGCGGCCCTCGCGCAGCAACGGCAGCACCTTGGCCTCGATCGCCGCGACCATCGCCGCCTTGTCCGCATTACTACGGGGGCGCAGAGTCGAGCCGGTGTGGTGCAGCCGCTTGACCATCAGCTTGGCGAAATTGGCTGACGCCTTCGGTGTTCCCGACAGGAACGCGATCTGCACGATGCGACCCTCGACGGCGGCGGCATCGTAGTTCCGATCGATATAGTCGCCGCCGACCATGTCGAGGATCACATCGGCCCCGTTGCCGCCGGTTGCCTTCTTCACCGCCTCGACGAAATCCTCGGTCTTGTAATTGACCGCGTGATCGGCGCCGAGCTTGCGGCAGGCATCGGCCTTGTCCTGCGAGCCGACGGTGACGATCACCTTGGCGCCGAACGCCTTGGCAAGCTGGATCGCCATCGTGCCGATGCCCGACGAACCGCCGTGGATCAGCAATGTCTCGCCGGCTTGCAGCGCGCCGCGCTCGAACACATTGTGCCACACGGTCATCAGCGTTTCCGGGATCGCGCCGGCTTCCTGCATCGACAGTGAGGGCGGCACGGTCATCGCCTGCGCGTCCTGCGCGATGCAATATTGCGCGTAGCCGCCGCCGGCGACCAGCGACATCACCTTGTCGCCGATCTTGTGCTTGGCACCTTCGCCGAGCGCGACCACTTCGCCCGCGATCTCGAGGCCGGGCAGGTCGCTGGCGCCGGGCGGCGGCGGATAGGAGCCGGAGCGCTGCGCGACGTCGGGGCGATTGACGCCGGCGGCCGCGACCTTGACCAGGATCTCGCCGGCCTTCGGCACCGGCACCGCGCGGGTCTCGGGCACCAGCACCTCCGGGCCACCGGGCTTGCTGATGGCGACGACGGTCATTTGCGCGGGCAGGTTTGGCATGGTTCGTCCCTGGTCGGTGGAGAGGATCGGCGATGGCATACCGCCTTTTCCGCCGGAGCGAAACGCCATTAAGCCCCGAACCGGGCCGTCAGATGCGCGGCTTTTTCAGGGCTGATTTTCTCGACCGGCGGGGGAAGCCGCGCGGCCGGAGTGAGCCATTGCGCCAGCGTGGCGCGGATGCGCGTCGGATGTTGCACGCACGCCAAAGTCACTGCAAAATTCTCCTGCGCGCGGATATTCACATCGCCGGGAGGATACATGCCGATTGAGGATGAGGACCGGCCGCGGAAGAAGATCAGTCACGAGATCGGACAGGATCTCTCGCTGCTGTCGGTCGAGGAATTGACCGAGCGCATCGCGCTGCTCACCGCCGAAGTCGATCGCCTGAAGGAGGCGATGACCAAGAAGCGTGCGTCGAAGGATGCCGCGAACGCGTTCTTCAAGTCGTAGCCGGCGACATCACATCGCTTCATAGCCCGGATGGAGCGAAGCGCAATTCGGGGCTGCGCTGTCCGGGGTTGGAGCGGCCCCGATTTCGCTGCGCTTCATCCGGGCCTCCGAGCGCCACGCATTCGCGTGCTCCGGCCGCCTGTCCCAAACTAGGTCAATGGCCGACATGGCAAACAAAGCCTGAAGAAATTCGTTCATTTACGATCGGTTAAGCTTTCTCGATTATGACTGCATTGTCCTCGTTTGGACACCGAGTGGCTCCTGTCCACTCTGTTTGACGCCTCCCTGTTATCAACTTCAAAGCCGCCGGAAACGGCGGCTCTTTTTTGTTGCGTCCGCGGCTGGAAACCATAAATCCGGTTGCGGCTGGACTCTTCGGCGCGCCCGCGCAATGATTTGTTCATCATAAGCTGGCGCGTGAGATGCCAGCGGGCGTTACGATGGTGTGAGGGCGTTAACCATGGCCGATCGTTCCCAGAACGAAGCCGGGCTTGTGCTGTTCAGCGAACGGCTGACCAATTCTGCGGCATTCGGCGTGCTGTTCCGGGAAGGCATGGACCTGGTCGAGCAGACCGCCGCCTATCTCGACGGCGACGGACGCACCGAGGCCAAGGCGCTGGAACGGTCCGTCAGCCTGACCTATGCCACCGAAAGCATGCGGCTGACCACGCGGCTGATGCAACTCGCCTCCTGGCTGCTGCTGCATCGCGCGGTCAAGGAAGGCGAGATGACGCTGACCCAGGCCAATCGCGAGAAGACCAAGGTGAAGCTGTCGGCCGCCGATCCCGGCCCGGCCGACATGGTGATGAAGCTGCCGGAGCAATTGCAGCAGCTGATCGCCCGCTCGATGGATCTGCAGGCCCGCGTCCGCCGCCTCGACACCACGATCCACGCGCCGGCGCCGGATCGCTCGTCGATCGGCAACCCGCTGGTGCCGCAGCTCAACCGGCTGAAGGCTGCGTTCGAGCAGTAAGGCCGTTTACGCCCGCGTCGTCAAAGTCGAGAGCTGATCCGTGTCGTAGCGGTTTCTAAGATCAGCAAGCGTCTCGGGATCCGGCGCACCCCGCGCTGTAAGTTTCGCGAGCTCTTCGAAATAGTGTTCGTGGCCGGGCGGGGAAACGGTCATCAGCACGCGCGCCGGTTTCTCGCTGACATTGGTAATGTTGTGAGGCACCCCCGGCGGGATGAACAGATAGGTGCCGGGCGTTGCATGGATCGTGCGGTCGCCGACGTGCCACTCGCACTCGCCGTCGATCAGGTAGAAGGTTTCCTCCTGAATCCGGTGAACGTGTCGGCCTGTGGCGAACCCTGCCGGGATCGTCCAGTCGAACATGCTGGTGTACTTGGTGTTCGCGCCGGTGACGAGGAAGACCATGGGATGACCGCGCAGCATGACCCCGTTCTTCTCATCGGGCATACGAATGATGGCATCGGCCATGCGATCCTCCACTGAGCAGGCGCCTACGCCCGGCAGGCACGTGTGCAACATCGGCCATCGGGTTCCGGAAGTCCTGAATCCCTTCCTAAAAATCTGCTAAATTCGCCGGATGACAGCCGGGGACGACATCTACCAGTTCGGCCCGTTCCGCCTCGATGCGAAGGCGGGCATCCTCTACCGATGCGCCGAGCCGACCATGCTTGGGCAGCGTGCTGTCGCCCTGCTCCGCCGGCTGCTCGAAAACGCCGGCGTGCCGGTGTCAAAAGACGCGCTGATCGAGGCCGGCTGGGGCGGATTGGCCGTCTCCGATAACAATCTGACGGTTCAGATTGCAGCCCTGCGCCGGGTGCTGGCGGAGGCCGCGGATGCCGATAGTTGGATCGAGACGTTGCCGCGGCGCGGCTATCGGTATGTCGGACCGGCCGTCACCAAGGGCTTCGATTCGGCGGTCGGTCGCGTCGCATCGACACCGGCACTGCCCGAAAAGCCGTCGATCGCCGTTCTGCCGTTCTCGAACCTGAGCGACGATCCGGAGCAGCAGTACTTCGCCGACGGGATGGTCGACGATATCATCACCGGTCTCGCCCGCATCAACTGGCTTTTCGTGATCGCGCGAAACTCGACCTTCACCTACAAGGGCCGCGCCGTAGACGTGAAGCAGGTCGGTCGCGAACTCGGCGTGCGGTATGTCCTGGAAGGCAGCGTGCGGAAGGCTGGCGATCATGTGCGCGTGACCGGCCAGATGATCGATGCATCGACCGGCGCGCACGTTTGGGCTGAGCGCTACGACGGCAGTTCCCACGATATCTTCGCGCTTCAGGATGAGATCGCGCTGTCGGCGGTGGGTGCGATTGCGCCGAGCGTGCGGAAAGCCGAGATTGAACGCGTCAGGCGGAAACGGCCGGACAGTCTGGATGCTTATGATCTCGTGCTGCGGGCTCAGCCGGACGTCGATTCAGGCATGCCTGAGCAGGTGACGCGAGCGCTAGCGCTTCTTGACCGCTCGATCGCACTCGAGCCCACTTATGCGCTTGCACATGGCAATGCCGCGATGTGTCACCATTGCTTGTTCCTCCGCGCCGGTCTGCAAGAGGTCAATCGTGCTGCATCGATCCGTCACGCCCGATCGGCCATCGCCTATGGACAGGACGACGCGCTTGCCCTCACATGGGCCGGGTTTTCCATCGGCATGGATGAGCACGATCGCGCTGCTGCATTCGCGGCATTGGAAGCTGCTCTCGCCCTCAGCCCGTCATCCGCGCTGACCTACATTCTCGGCAGCGTGATTCTCGGATGGGGCGGCGAGGCAGAACGGGCAATCGAATGGAGCAGCAAGGGTATGCGGCTAAGTCCCTTCGATTCCTGGGTGTGGGCGGCGTTTGATGCGCAGGCAATGAGTCACTTGTTGCGCGGCCGCTACGACGAAGCCTGTCGCGCGGCCTACAGGTCCGTTCAAGCCAATCCGACACACAGCATCACTTACGTGCAATTGGCGGCTGCGCTGGCCAAGCTGGGCCGGTTGGATGAGGCGCGGGCGGCAGCGACGCGCGTGCTCGAGCTTCAACCCGCCTTTCGCTACAGCCGTCAGTTTGCGGGCGTGAACTGTGCGCCCGCGCTTGCGGAAGCGCTTGGCAGCGCGTTGCGGGCAGCGGGGCTGCCAGAATAGTGCGGCGTACAATTCGCTATGCCGTTGCGGCCGGCGGCGGTCCGCCGAGACAGCGTCATATGAGCGAAAGTGGCTCTTATCATAGACCGCTTCGGCGCTATTGTGTGAGCCATAGCTGACGCGATTTGCCAGGAGGCAGCCATGTACCTGCCGCCGCATTTCAAGATGGAAGAACTCGGCGCGATCCACGCCGCCATGCAGGCGTCGCGGCTGGCGACGCTGGTCACCGCCACCGCCGACGGGCTGATCGGCAACCCGCTGGTGCCGCAGCTCAACCGGCTGAAGGCTGCGTTCGAGCAGTAATCGAAATCAGCGTGAAGCGCCGGCACGGCGTGGCTTGCCCCGCCGTGACAGCGCGTGCTCATCCATCACGCGCCGCAGCCTGATCGCCGCTGCCGCCAGCTCCTCCGGCTCAAACCCGCCGAAGCCGAGCATCAGGCCGGGCCGCGCGGCTGCCTTGTACATCGATGAAATCGGCCGCACCACGATGCCGTCGGCGAGCGCTGATTTCGCCAGTTGCACATCGTCGAAGCGCGGCGGCAGCCACAGCAACAGATGCATGCCCTGGTCGCTCGGCTGCAGCGTGACGTCATCGGGCATGTGTCGTTCGAGCGCCGCGATCAGTGTCGCGCGCCGCGCGGCATAGACGCCGCGAATCCGCCGGATATGCGCCTCGAAGAGACCTTCGCGCATATAGGCTGCCAGCACGTGCTGGTCGGCGGTCGGCGAATGCCGGTCGAGCAGGGCGCGTGCGCCGGCGAAGGCGTCGATCAGCGGCAGCGGCGCCACGACGTAACCGAGCCGCAGCGAGGGGAACAGCACCTTGCTCAAGGTGCCGAGATAGATCACGCGCGACGGCGCGAGGCCCTGCATCGACGGGAAGGGATGGCCGGCATAGCGCAGCTCGCTGTCGTAATCGTCCTCGACGATCCAGGCCTCGCGGCGCTTGGCCCACGCCACCAGCGCGTTGCGGCGGGCCATGCTCAAGGGCATGCCGAGCGGATATTGATGCGACGGCGTCACGAATGCCGCGCGTGCATTGGGACACGCGGCGATCGCGGCCTCGACGTCGATGCCTTGCGCATCGACCACAACGCGCGTGGTGACGAGATCGAGATCGTCGAGCACTGCGGTCATGCCGGGATAGGCCGGATCCTCGGCCCACACCCGATCGCCTGACGACAGCAGCACGCGGCCGGCGAGATAAAGGCCCTGCTGCGTGCCGGCCGTGATCACGACCTGCCCGGGCTCGCAATGCACCGCGCGGGATTTGCGCACATAGTCGGCGATCGCTTGCCGCAGCTCCATCAGGCCGCGCGGATCGCCGTAGCTCGCAGGCGCCGCCGCGCGCGATGCCCGCACCCGGTTGCCGAGCCGGCGCCAATTGTCGTCAGGGGCGACCGCGCCGCCGGGGACCGCAATCGCAAACGGGATTTCGGGCATCGGCGTGAAGGCCGCCGCCACCTCGGCAAGCCGCATCGCGCGCGGCGGCAGCTGGATCGGCGCGGGCTTGTCGGGACTGCGGCCGGCCGGCCGGACCGGCCGTGCTTGCGCGGCAAGTGTCGGTGCAACGCTTGTGCCGGCGCCGATCTGCGCTTCCAGATAGCCCTCGGCCTGCAATTGTGCGAAGGCTTCCGCGACGGTGCCGCGCGCGACGCCGAGCGAGGCCGACAGCGCGCGCGTCGACGGCAGCAATTCTCCGGCCTTCAATTCGCCGTTGGCGATCGCCTCCCGCAGCGCCTGCGCGATCTGCCGTCCGACCTGTCCGGCGGCGCGGTCGACCGCGCCGAGCGAGGGGATGCTGATCGTGGCACGAAGGCGGGACATAGTGGACCAATCAATATGATCGGAAGTGGCCCTTATCATAGGCCACTTCGGCGCTATTGTGCGAGCAGCAATTGATGAGGTCTGTCATGTACCTGCCGCCGCATTTCAAGATGGAAGAACTCGGCGCGATCAACGCCGCCATGCAGGCGTCGCGGCTGGCGACGCTGGTCACCGCCACCGCCGACGGGCTGATCGGCACCCCGCTGCCGCTGATGCTCAACGAGAACGAGGGCGCGTACGGCACGCTGTATGGTCACGTCGCGCGGCCCAATCCGCAGTGGAAGCTGCCGGCGACCGGCGAGGCGATGGCGATCTTCATGGGCCCCGACGCCTATGTGACGCCGTCCTGGTATGTGACCAAGGCCGAGCACGGCAAGGTGGTGCCGACCTGGAATTACCTCGCCGTGCACGCCTATGGCGCGGCCGAGTTTTTCGAGGATGCCGATCGCCTGCTCGATGTCGTGACCCGGCTGACCTCGCTGCACGAGAGTTCGCGCAAGGAGGTCTGGCAGGTCAGCGACGCGCCCGCCGATTTCATCAAGGCGCAGCTTCGCGGCATCGTTGGCGTGCGGATGCCGATCACGCGCATCGACGCCAAGAAGAAGATGAGCCAGAACCGCAAGCTTGAGGATCGCGCCGGCGTGATCGCGGGGCTCGGCGAAAGCGATAATCCGGTCGATCGCGAAGTCGCGGCGATGATCCCGGCGAACTAAGTTGCTCTAACCAAAGTGCAGTCTGTCATTGCGAGGAGCGACAGCGACGAAGCAATCCATCCATCGGCATATGCGGGTAGATGGATTGCTTCGCGGAGCCTGTCATCGGGCGCGCGTTCGCGCGACCCGTTGGCTCGCAATGACGGCGGAGGAAGTTGCGCTCGCCCAACCCCTTCAGAGATCGACGCCCGCACATGGAATTGTATCTCGCCTTTGCGATCACCACCGCGACCTTCGCGTTGATCCCGGGCCCAGCCATGCTCTATGCCGCAGCCCGTACGCTCGCGGGCGGCAGGCGCGCGGGACTGATGGCCTCGCTCGGCCTGCATCTCGGCGGCTATGTCCACGTCATCGCCGCGGCCGCTGGCGTCGCGCTGCTGTTTCATGCAGTGCCGCCGTTGTTTACAGCGATGAAGCTCGCCGGCGCGGCCTATCTGGTCTGGCTCGGGCTGTCGCTGTTTCGCGACCGCGATCCAACGAAACGCCCCGAGCTGGCGCCGCTCTCCGCCGAGCGCGCCTTCGCGCAGAGCATCGTCGTCGAGGTGCTCAATCCGAAGACCGCGATCTTCTTCCTGGCGTTCCTGCCGCAGTTCGTCGATGCGTCGGCCTGCGTTCCGGTCTGGGCCCAGCTGTTCCTGCTCGGCACCATCGTCAACCTGGCCTTCTCGGCGGTCGACATCGTCTGCGTGTTCTTCGCCAGCGCGGTGATGTCGAAGCTGGAGCGCTCGCGCGCGTCGCAACGGATCATGCAGCGGATCGGCGGCAGCATCCTGGTCGCGCTCGGCGCGCGGCTCGCGTTCGGGGATCGTTAGGGTTAGCCATTGTTCAACAGCGTGACAACGTCCACTCAACGCTTCGTCGCCGGCGCTTCGAACGACATCGGCAGGCCGGCGCCTGTTATCGATCCCGGAAATGGCCGGTCAACGGTAGAAATATCCTCAACCCTCGGTAGCGCAACTCGCGATCTATGCTACCGTGCCCTTCTCGGGACGGCTGTTCCGTCCCGGCTTTGGGAGGGCATGTCATGAGATTGTCGTCAGGCTTTGTCGCGCCTTCAGCTGCCGCCGTCTTGTCGATCGTGTTGCTGTGCGGCCCGGCCGCGTCGCAAACCGATTCCGCAAAGCCGCTTCCGTCCATCACGGTCGAGGCGCCCAAGCCGGCGGCACGGCCAAATCGCCCGACGCAGGCGGCGACCATGGGGGTACCGCACCGCAGATCGCGAACCGCCCAGACGAGATCGTCAACCGCGCGCCCGCCGGCGCCGGCACCGGATACGGTGCTGGGCAGGATTGCCGCGCTGGAGAAAGTCGCCAGCAATTGCAACGGTGGTTGCGAGTCGAGCATGCCGCACGGCAAGGACCCCTGGGTCGGCTGCAGCGAGTCGGCGGGCGGCCAAGCACATGGACCGTTCTCGACAACGTGCCGGGACAACCTGACCTACAAATCCTATGTCGATTGCGTCGAGACCAAATGGTTCCTGGGTGAGTACCGAAACAGGGCCTGGTGGCTTTGCAGCAGCCTGCAGGCCGCGGAGAAGTTCAAGGTCGCCGAACTGAAGCGAGCAAGACATCCGCGCTAAAGCATGATCCGGAAGAGTGCGAAGCGGTTTTCCGAAGAGATCCTACAGACTGCGCGAGCAATTGCTTGCGACGGGTGCGACAAAACAACCCGACGGGCAACTCAACAAAACGCGTCAAGGCCCTGCAGCAAAAATATTTCGCTTTATCCGAAGAGCAACTCAGTGTATGAATTTCCCCGTCTCGCCCGACACGAGGGGCGCTTCGCGGTCGTCACGAACGCGGGTCGAGATGCGGTGGACGCTGCGCGTGGCCTGACGAGAGCACGCAAGGCGGACGGCGAAGTCGTGCAGGCCTGACGCCCTAGCGGTAGGTGTCTTTTCGGATTGCGCAATTGCGCGTCGCGAAGACGGTGACAACAAAGCCCAGTCTCGCCGGGGAGAGCACGTATAAGCCGTAACCCATCGCGCAGGGAAAGCCGGATTGCTCCGGTTACACCTGTGGTCCTACCCCCGAGCTTTCTACCCTTTTGCTCGGGGCCCATGGGTGCGATCGGCACCCGGCTTTCCCTGCGCCCTCTGCTGATGGAGAGGGCGGAACGAAAGAGCAAAGCTCGGGCAATCATGTCGCGAGAACGCGCGAGTATGACTCACCGGCCGCGCAACACATTCGCTGTCGTCCCGGCGAAGGCCGGGACCATTACCCCAAATCTCAATTGTTGCGCGATGCTGGGGCCACAGCTTTCCTCACCAACTCAACCCTGTGGTTATGGGTCCCGGCCTTCGCCGGGACGACAGCGTGGAGGGAGTGGCGCGCTTGCCCATCCAACCAATCCGGCCCGCCCCCCCAAGAACAAAAACGCCCCCGAGACGGAGGCGTTTTGCGTTCGACCATGAGGGCGATCCCGAAGCGGACTTTAGTCCTTCTTGAGGAAGCCCGAAAACTTCTTCTGGAAGCGTGAGACGCGGCCGCCGCGGTCCATCAGCTGCTGGGTGCCGCCGGTCCAGGCCGGGTGCGACTTGGGGTCGATGTCGAGGTTCAGCGTGTCGCCTTCCTTGCCCCAGGTGGAGCGGGTCAGGTACTCGGTGCCGTCGGTCATGACGACCTTAATCGTATGATAATTCGGATGAATATCGGCTTTCATGACAGTTCCTTCGGCGCGCCGGCGCCCATCTCAAGACATTCAGGTACGGGATTTGGCCGGCTCTATAACCCATGGAGCCCCCCAAAACAAGCCGGGAAAGGGAGCTTAAGCCCATCACCGGATTGGGACTTTACCGGATTTGCCAGCCGGGGGTCGGCGGGCCTATGTGAGGGGCGATAGAACCGGTCTAGATTGATGAGCATAGCCGAACAGCTTGAGACCCCTCGCGGCAACGCGCAGCCGCCGCGCGACGCGTTGCTCGATGAGCAAGCCTTCATCGAGAGCCAGCTCACGGAGCCGGCGAAGAGCCGCGCCCGCCTGCGGCCGCTGCTTGCGCTCGCGCCCTATGTCGCGCGCTACAAGGGGCGGGCGACCCTGGCGCTGATCTCGCTGACCATCGCGGCGATCACCACGCTGATCGTGCCGGTCGCGGTGCGGCGGATGATCGACATGGGCTTCACGCCCGAAGGCATCGCGATGATCAACAGCTATTTCAGCGTGATGATCGCGGTGGTCGCGGTGCTCGCCGGTGCCAGCGCCTCGCGCTACTACCTGGTGATGACGATCGGCGAGCGCATCGTCGCCGATATCAGGCGCGACGTGTTCGCGCACCTGATCTCGCTGTCGCCCTCGTTCTTCGATTCCGCACGCTCCGGCGAACTGGTGTCGCGGCTCACCGCCGACACCACCCAGATCAAGTCCGCGGTCGGCGCGTCGGTGTCGATCGCGCTGCGCAACCTGATGCTGTTCTTCGGCGCCGCGGCGATGATGGTGATCACGAGCCCAAGGCTGTCCGGTTTCGTGCTGCTCGCGATCCCGATCATCGTGATTCCGCTGGTGGCGTTCGGCCGCTGGGTGCGGCGGCTGTCGCGCACTGCCCAGGATACGCTGGCCGATGCCAGCGCCTATGCGAGCGAGCTGGTCAACGCGATCCGCACCGTGCAGGCCTATACCGGCGAACGGCTCGCCAGGACGCGCTTTGCCGGCGAGGTCGAGCAGGCCTATCAGGCCGCGTGCAGCTCGACCAAAGCGCGCGCGGTGCTGACCCTGATCGTGATCTTCATCGTGTTCGCCAGCGTCGTCGTGATCCTCTGGGTCGGCTCGCATGACGTGCTGGTCGGCACGATCAGCCCGGGCCGGCTTGGCCAGTTCATTCTCTATACGGCGTTCGCGGCGAGCGGCCTCGGCCAGCTCAGCGAGGTCTGGGGCGAGGTCTCGGCCGCGTCGGGCGCTGCCGAGCGGCTGTTCGAGATCCTGCGCGTCAGGCCGCAGATCGCAGCGCCGGCGTCGCCGCGCGCGCTGCCGCAGCCGGCACGCGGCGATGTCGGTTTCGACAATGTCAGCTTCGCCTATCCGACCCGGCCCAATGCGCTTGCGGTCGACGGCGTGTCTTTGCAGGTGCGTTCGGGCGAGAAGGTCGCGATCGTCGGCCCGTCCGGCGCCGGCAAGAGTACGCTGTTCCATCTGCTGCTGCGATTCTACGATCCGAAATCCGGCACCATCTCGCTCGACGGCGTGCCGATCCGGCAGGCCGATCCGGCCGAGCTGCGCGCGCGGATCGCGCTGGTGCCGCAGGATTCCGTGGTGTTCGCCGCGAGCGCCCGCGAGAACATCCGGTTCGGCCGGCCCGATGCCACCGACGCCGAGGTCGAGCGTGCGGCCGATCTTGCGCACGCCACCGAATTCCTGCGCCGCCTGCCTGAAGGCTTCGACGCCCAGCTCGGCGAGCGCGGCGTGACGCTGTCCGGCGGCCAGCGCCAGCGCATCGCGATCGCCCGCGCGATCCTGCGCGACGCGCCGCTGCTGCTGCTTGATGAAGCGACCTCCGCACTCGATGCCGAAAGTGAGACGTTGGTGCAGACCGCGCTCGAGGAATTGATGCGCCACCGCACCACGCTTGTGATCGCGCATCGGCTGGCGACCGTGCTGTCCTGCGACCGCATCCTGGTGATGGACCAGGGCAGGATCGTCGAGCAGGGCACCCATGCCGAGCTGGTCGCCGCGGGCGGCCTCTATGCGCGGCTGGCGCGGCTGCAGTTCGAGGGCATTTGAGCGCGCAAAAAGATCAAGCCGATTGACGCCGCCTTCGCGCATCGCGCGAGAGATGATCGCGCTACACCACGTCGCAACGATCCGGTCGGAGCGTCGCGATGGAAGCGATGCATTTTTGGCTGTTGGCCCGACGTCGGAGGGGACGTAAGCCTTGATTGGAGCGGCCGGCCGGGACCGCGGCTCTGGACAAGGCGGAGAGTGACGAGATGAGTGGTTTGGTGATCAGCGGCGGCCGGGTGGTGGATCCGGCCAGCGGGATGGACGCGGTCGGCGATGTCGCTGTCGTCGACGGCAAGATCGCCGCGGTCGGCACCGGGCTCGGTGGCGCCGAGCGGCAGATCGACGCGACCGGGCTCGTGGTGGCGCCGGGCTTCATCGACCTGCACGCGCATGGCCAGACCATTCCGGCCGACCGCATGCAGGCATTCGACGGGGTCACCACATCGCTCGACCTCGAGGCCGGCGTGCTGCCGGTGGCGTCCTGGTACAAGCGCCAGGCCGAGCAGGGGCGGGTGCTGAACTACGGTGCCGCCGCCAACTGGGCGTTCGCGCGGATCGGCGCGATGACCGGATCCAATTCGGAAAGCTCGCTGGAATCGTTCGGCGCCGCGATGCGCGATCGCCGCTGGATCGAGAACGTCGCGACCGAAAGCGAGGTCGGCGGCATCCTCGAGCGTCTCGCTAATGGATTGAACGAGGGCGGCATCGGCATCGGCATCCTCAACGCCTATGCGCCGGGCGCCGGCGTGCAGGAATTAACCGCGGTGTGCCAGCTCGCCGCCAATCATGCGGTGCCGACCTTCACCCACGTCGCCTACATGTCGCGCATCGACCCCGAGAGCGCGGCCGAGGCCTATATCCGCCTGATCGGCTATGCCGGCGCCACTGGTGCGCATATGCACATCTGCCACTTCAACTCGTCGAGCAAGACCGACATCGAACGCTGTGTCGCGCTGATCGCCAAAGCGCAGGCGCAGGGCCTGCCGATCACGGTGGAAGCCTATCCCTACGGCACCGGCTCGACCGTGCTGGCAGCGACCTTCTTCAGCGATCCGAAGTTCGAGGAGCGCAACGGCCTCGGTTACGATTCGGTGCAGCGTGTGACCGACGGTCACCGTTTCGGCAGCCGCGAGGAGCTGCTCGCTGCGCAAGCCGCAGATCCCTCGGCGCTGGTGCTGTGGCATGTGCTCGATATCGAGAACAATTCGCATCACCGCGACCTGCTCGACATGGCGGTGCTGTATCCGGGCGGCGCGATCGCCTCCGACGCGATGCCGTGGACGCTGTCGGACGGCCGCCCCTACAGCGGCGATGCCTGGCCATTGCCGGATGATGCCACCTCGCATCCGCGTTCTGCGGGCTGCTTCACCCGCTTCATCCGCGAATGGGTGCGCGAGCGCAAGAAGCTGTCGCTGCTCGAGGGCATCCGCAAATGCGCGCTGATCCCGGCCGAGATCCTGTCGGCGAGCACGCCGGCGATGCGTGCCAAGGGCAGGCTGCAGGCGGGTGCCGACGCCGATGTCGTGGTGTTCGACTACGAGACGCTGAGCGATCGCGCGACCTTCTCGGCGATGAACCGTCCGGCAGAAGGCGTGCGCCACCTCGTGGTCAGCGGCCAGCCGCTGATCAATGATGGCGTGCTCGATGTCGCGGCGCGTCCCGGTCGGCCGGTGCGCCGGCCCGTCACCGGGGGCTGAGGTGCCGGTCCCGATCCTGCTGGTCGCGGGCTTTCTCGGGGCGGGCAAGACCACCGTCGTCAACCATCTCTTGGCGCATGCGCAAGGCAAGCGCATCGCCGCCGTGGTGAATGATTTCGGCGCCATCAACATCGACGCCGAGCTGATCGCAGGCAGCAGCGATGGCGTGGTCAGCCTGAGCAATGGCTGCATCTGCTGCACGCTGGAAGGCGACCTGCTGCGCACGCTCGCCAATTTGCTGCGGCGTGATCCGCGTCCCGAATTCATCGTGATCGAGACCAGCGGGATCGCCGATCCCTCGGACATTGTGCGCAATCTGATGGATCCCGTGATCTGGCGGGAGGCGCCGCTGGAGACCGTGCTGTGCGTGGTCGACGCCACGCAGCCGGTGGCCGCGCTGGACGATGCGCTGCTGCGCGCGCAGCTGCGGGCCGCCGATGTGGTGGCGCTGAGCAAGGTCGATCTGGCCGATGCAGCCGCGTGCGCCGCGATCCGCGACGCCGTGCGCGCGGTGCGTCCGGCGGCGGTGATCGTCGATGCGCTGCACGGCGAGGTGCCGACGGAGCTGCTGTTTCCCGCGGATCTCGATCCGGCGCCGCGCGAGACCGCACCGCGACGGCCGGTGTCCGATCGGTTCGAGACGCTGAGCTGGACATCGGAGCGGCCGGTGCGGCTGCCGCGCTTGCAGCAGGCGATCGGCAAACTGGCGCCGAAGCTGGCGCGCGCGAAGGGATTGTTCGAAACGGTCGAGCAGCCCGGACGGCTGACGGTATTTCAACTCGCCGGCGGCCGCGCGACCTTGGCTGCCGGCGGCGTGCCGGCAGCAGGCGTGCCACGCACGCGGATCGTGTTCATCGCCGAGATGGGTGCGCTCTCGCGCGCCGAGATCGATGAGGTGATGCAGGGATGCGTCGAAGCGGAGTGAAGCGGAGTTTCCCGTCATCCTGAGGAGCCGCGAAGCGGCGTCTCGAAGGATGCACGGCCCACCAATTGACAGCCCATCCCGCACCACCTATCGTTTTTGCCGACGGTTCCCTTCGGGGATCAAAAGGGAATGCGGTGCGGGGGTGCCCCAATGCCGCAGCTGTCCCCGCAACTGTAAACGGCGAGCCTTTCGTCAATTTGCCACTGGGCTGTTCAGTCCGGGAAGGCGTCGACAGGCGATGACCCGTGAGCCAGGAGACCTGCCGTCAGTCGTGGTCACACGCGAGCACATCGGGCGGGGGCGTCCTGGTGGGATCGGAGCACTGCCCTTTCGGCAAGGCCCTGTCCGCGTTCGCGGTGACGTGCCACGTTACCGCGAGTCGTTTTCATGTCTCCGTCCGCTCCCGTTGCGCGCAAATGGCGCCTCGGTCTCGTTTGCTCCCTGTCATCGCTGCTGCTGCCGGCCGAAGGCTCAGCACAAACACCGCCACCCACCGCGCTCGATCCGATCGAGGTCGCACCCTCGGCCTCAGCGAAGCCGAAGCCTGCGGCGCGAGGCCAGAACCTGGCGGCGGCGTCGCGGCCGCGCGTCAGACCCGCGCCGTCAGCGGCAGCGGACGGCCCACCGCGTGCTGCAGCGTCGGGCACATCGGGGACGGCATCGCCGACGCTCAACGCCACCACGCAAGGAAGCACCGGCAGCCGCCTCAACCTGACGCCGCTACAGACGCCGGCCAGCGTCGAGATCGTCACGGCGCAGACCATCGCCGAACGCGGCCAGCATAATGTGCTCGATGCCGTTACCCAGAACGCGGCCGGGTTCATCGCAACACCGGCGCCCGGCAATGGCGGCCTGTCATTCAGCACCCGCGGCTTCGCCGGCAGCAACTCGGTGATGACCTTGTATGACGGCACGCGCTTCTATATCGGCTCCGGCACGCTGACGTTCCCCTACGACACCTGGTCGACGCAGCGCATCGAGGTGCTGCGCGGCCCGGCCTCTGTGCTGTACGGCGAAGGCGCGATCGGCGGCGTTATCAACGTGATCCCGAAGAAGCCGCAGAGCACACCTTACAACGAGGCCGAGGTCTCGCTCGACAGCAACATGACGCGGCGGCTTTCGGTCGACAGCGCCGGTCCGGTCAATCCCAATGTGTCCTATCGCATCAACGCCACCGGCAACATGTCGGACGGCTGGGTCGATCGCGACAAGACCGTGAACGCGGTGGTCTCCGCCGCCGTGCGGGTGCAGGCCTCGGACAATCTCGCCTTCACGCTGGCCGAGGATTATGGCGACCGCAGCCCGTCGCGCTATTTCGGCACGCCGCTGGTTGGCGGCGCGATCCAGGACGCGCTGCGCTCCAAGAACTACAACGCATCGGACAGCGCGATCCGCTACCAGGACAGCTGGACCCAGTTCAAGACCGAGTGGGACGTCATCGACGGCATCAAGCTCAACAACACGCTGTATTACCTGACCAGCGAGCGGCACTGGCGCGACATCGAGAACTACACCTGGAATCCGAACACCCGGCTGATCGATCGCACGAGCTATATCGAGATCTTCCACGACCAGGAGCAACTCGGCAACCGGATGGATGCAAGCTTCAGCGGTCATGTGTTCGGGCTCGCGAATCAGTTCGTCGCCGGGTTCGACGTCAACCGGATCGACTTCACCCACACCAACAACTCGCCCTATGGCGGCGCGTCGGCGGTCAATCCTTACGTGTTCGATCCCGGGTCGTTCTTCGCGACCACGACGGCGACCACGCCCGGCTTCAATGCGATGGTCAATCAGTATGCGTTGTTCGCCGAGGATCGTCTGTCGCTGACCGATCAATTGTCGCTCGTGACAGGCGTCAGGTACGACCGCCCCGAAGTCGACCGGACGGACTACAAGACGCCGGCGAACAGTTTTGAGACCACGCTGTCGGGCACCAGCTGGCGCGCTGGCCTCGTCTATGAGCCGATCAAGAACCTCGCGTTCTATGGTCAGTATGCGGTCGGCGTCGATCCGGTCAGCAACCTGATCTCGCTGTCGACCTCGCAGAAGACCTTTCAACTCGCGACCGGTAAGCAGACCGAGATCGGGGTCAAGCAGTCGTTCTGGGGCGGCCGCGGCGAGTGGACGCTGGCGGGCTACGAGATCGTCAAGACCGGCTTGACGATTCCCGATCCGAGCAATCCGACCGCCGGCCTGGCATTGCAGATCGGCCAGCAATCATCCCGCGGCGTCGAAGGCTCGATCGGGCTCGCGCTGAACGACGGCTGGCGCGTCGATGCCAATCTTGCGCTGCTGCGCGCCCGGTACGACAACAACAGCCAGGTGGTCGGCGGCAAGATCGTCAGCTACAACGGCAATGTTCCGGTCAACGTGCCGCAGCAGGTGTCGAACGTCTGGCTGACCTGGGATTTCGCGCCCAACTGGTCGGTCTATGGCGGCGTGCAGATCGTCGGCGCCATGTACTCCGACCTTGCCAACACCCAGTTGCGGCCCGGCTACAACGTCGTCAACGGCGGCATCAGGTGGAAACCGGATGACCGCACCACGGTCGCGTTCCGCGTCTACAATCTGTTCGACAAGGTCTACGCGGTCACCGCGAACGGCACCGGACAGTGGCTGCTCGGCATGCCGCGCACCGCCGAATTGTCCGTCAACGTGAAGTTCTGATCATGCGCAACGCTCTGATCCGGCGCGGGCGGCGATGGCTGTATGTCATCCATCGCTGGATCGGCATTGCGACGTGTCTGCTGTTCGCGATGTGGTTCATCTCCGGCCTCGTCATGATGTATGTGGCGTTTCCGCGCCTCACCGACAGCGAGCGACTTGCCGCGCTCCCGGTCATTTCGTGGGGCAAGGTGCAGGTCACGCCGGATCGGGCGATGGCGATCGCGGAGATGGAGCATTATCCCCGCGATCTCCGTCTCGCGATGATGGATGACACGCCAGTCTATCGCGTGACCGGCTGGAAGGGAGGCGCCGTCACCATTTCGGCGATCGACGGTGCTGTCATCGACCATGTCACGCCGGATCAGGCACTCGCGGTCGCTCGCCATCATCCGCATGCGGTGCGGCCGCAATTGCGCGATACGGTGACGCGCGACCAATGGTCGGTCACCGCACGCTTCGATCCGATGCGGCCGCTCTATCTGATCGGCCTCGGTGATCCCGATGTCACCGAGCTCTACGTCTCCTCGCCCAGCGGCGAGATCGCGCTCGACACCACGCGGCGCGAGCGCATCTGGAACTGGCTCGGCTCGATCCCGCACTGGATCTATCCGACCGTGCTGCGCAAGGACGGCCCGCTGTGGCGGGACGTGGTGCTGTGGATCTCGGGCGCGTGCCTCGTCGTCGCGGTCACCGGCTTCTGGATCGGCATTCTCCGGTTGCGATTGGTGCGTCGCTACGCAAGCGGCGCGATCTCGCCGTATCGCGGCTGGATGGCCTGGCATCACATCGCCGGTCTCATCGGCGGCATCTTCGTCTTAACCTGGATGCTCAGCGGCTGGCTGTCGCTCAATCCCGGCGGTGCGTTCTCCGCTCGCGGCGTCACCCGGGAGATCGCGGTGGCCTATAGCGGCCATGACGCGCCCGGCATCGTCGCGGACTTCCGGTCGTCGCCGTCGGTGCCGGCGGCGGAGGCGCGCTTCGTCTGGATTGGCGATCGCAAGCTGATGATGCTCGACGACGGCAAAGGCCGTCGCAGCCTCGCCGATCCCTCGACCGGTGCGCCCGCGACGCTCGCGCGGGACGAGATCATCGCCGCCGCCCGGCGCGCGATGCCCGGCGCCGCGGTTACCTCGGTGCTGCAACTCGATGAACCCGATGCCTATTGGTACACGCTGCACCAGGCGCGCGAGCTTCCCGTGCTGCGGATCGGCTTCGACGATCCGGCGCAGACCTGGCTACACATCTCCCCGGTTACTGGTGAAATTCTCGACCGCAGTGACGACAACCGGCGGTCCTACCGTTGGCTGTTCAATGCGCTGCACAGTCTCGACTTCCCGCTGCTGCTGTACTACTGGCCGGCGCGCGATGCTGTGGTCTGGCTGCTGTCAGCGGTCGGCACAATTGTTTCGATCAGCGGCATCGTGATCGGCTGGCGTCGGCTGCGCCGCGCTAAGGAGACCCGTGTCACCCGCGCCTGGGGAGCTACTTGACCGTCAGGTGCACGTCTGCCGCCGGCCGGTCGGGAACCCATCCCAGTGCAAAGCGCTGACCGGCAATGATCTCATAGGTCGAGAGCTTTGATGCGACTGCATCGCGGAAGCGGAGATAGGCATCGCGTTGCCGCCCGTTCGCGCGGGCCGCCGCCAGGTTGAGCCATTTGTAGGCCAGCACGAAATCCACGGGAACGCCGTGGCCCTTGTCGTAGGTCAGGCCGAGCATGGCTTGAGCGAACGGGTCGCCCTGCACGGCGCCGCGGTAGTAGCAATCGGCGGCGGCGTCATAGGCCTGCGGCACGCCAAAACCGTGCTCATACATGAAGCCAAGCAGGCCGAGGGCGCGAGCATTGCCGCGCTCGGCGGCCGGCGCGAGCTCGCGGGATGCCCTGACGTAGTCGCCGCGATGGAAGGCGGCGGTTCCGCGCGCCAGGCTGTCGGCACTGGCGCCGGAGGCACTCATGGCCCAAAGCGCGACCGCAAGCGAAGCGCAGAGGCCTTTCCGTGGCGCACGCATGCGGCGCATCCTGTCGCTCCGCTTAGTGGAAACTGGTGGTGATCGGCGCATTGGTCGATGTCGTGGCGATGCTGCCGCGCAATTTCGATCGCAGCTCCTCGGCCACGACCTGGGCGTCGGTGCCGTTGCGGATGATCTGCGGGCGGATGAAGATGATCAGCTCGGTGCGCTGGGTGCCGTTGCTCTGATGCCCGAAAGCGTCGCCGAGGCCGGGAATCTGGTCGAGCACCGGAAGCGCATTGCGGGCGCCGCTCTGCTGTTCGCTGATCAGGCCGGCCAGCAGCACGGTCTGGCCGTTGGCCACCGAGATCTGGCTCTTGACCCGCCGTTCCGACACCGTGGGCGTCAGGTTGACCGTGCTGCCGTTGCTCTGGGGAACGTTGCTGATCTCCTGCTCGACGTCGAGCCGCACCGTGCCGTTCACGCTGACGCGAGGCGACACCTTCAGGATGATGCCGGTGTTGCGATAGTCGATGGTGTTGACCACCGTGTTGCTGGTGGTCAGCACCGTCGCGCTGCCGGTCGACACCGGGACGACGTCGCCGACCTGCAAGGTCGCGACCTGGTTGTTGATCACGACCAGCGAGGGATTGGACAGCACCTTGACGCTGGTGACGGCGTGCAGCGCATCAAGGATCAGGCTCGGCTGCGTCGCGTTCCCGATCAGGAAGTTGAACCCGGGAAAGGCCTGGTTGATGTAGGCATTGGTGAGCGAGCCTGCGGCGCTGACGATCCCGGTGGTCGCGTCCGTGGTGGTCGCGGGCGCCGCGGTGGCCTGGGTGTTGAGGATCGAGCCGGTGTTCGGCTTCAGGCCGAGGTTCTGGCTGGTGAGATAAGTCTGCACGCCATAGGACAGGGTGTTGTTGAGTGTGACCTCGGCGATCGTGGCGTCGATGGCGACCTGCAGCTGCGGCTCGTCGATCTGCAGCAAGGTCGACTCGATGATGCGGTAGTTGGCCTGGTCGGCATAGATCAGCAGATTGTTGTTCACGACGTCGGGCGTGATCCGGACGTCCTGCATGACCGGCTGGCCGTTGCCGCCGCCGGCACCGCGGCCGCTGTCCAGCGCGGCGTTGTTGCCCTGGCCTTGATTGTTGGGATTGTTCGATTGGCCGCCGGCGCCAAATCCCTGGCCGAGGCCCTGGCCCGTCGAGCCGGTCCCTGACGCGCCGCGGGATGCGAAGCCGCCCATGCTCGAATTCGAGCCATTGTTGTTGAGTGACAGGCGGTCGGCGACGCTCGAACTCGACGAGGTGCCGGAGCCGGGCGCGAGCTGGCTGTCGGCGCTGTCGAGCAAATTGCCGGACGAACCGCCGAGGAACATGTCGGTCAGGACCCGCGCGATCTGGCGCGCATCGCCGTATTTGACGCGGTAGACATGGACCGTGGTGCGCGCGGTGTCGTTGCGGTCGAGCCGCTTGATCCAGGTCGCAGCCGTGTGCAGCATGTCCGGCTTCTTGGTCACGACCAGGATCGCGTTGAGGCGCGCAATCGGCATGAACTTGATGACGTTCTGGCTGAGGCCGTTCTCGCCGGAATCGACGATCTTCTCCAGCTCGGCGATCACAGGCGCGGGCGAGCCGCTCGAGATCGGGAAGATGCCGACCGATTGGCCGCGCATCCAGTCGACGTCGAAGCTGAGCACGGTGTCGACCGCGGTGCGGCGCTCGGCGCCTGTGCCTTGGATCAGCAGCAGGTTGCGGGTCGTGTCGGCGCGGATCGCGCCCGCCCTGGTGGCGAAGCTGTCGGTCAGCTTCAGCAGCGTCTGGGCGGAGACATACTGCAGGGGAACCACCGAGATGCCGAAGCCGGGCTCGGGATTGGCCGCTGCGGCATCGACGCGGCCGCCGCCGACGGCGTCGCCGAGCGGCGTCAGTCGGTAGCCTGCCGTGTCCTTGAGCAGCACCACGCCACTCAGGCGGAGCGCGTTCTCGAGCACGAAGACCATGTCGGATTTCGGCACCGGGCGGACCGACACCAGGCTCACCGTGCCCTGCACCCGCGGGTCGATGGTGTAGCCGACGTGCAGGATGTCGCCGAGCACGACCTTGGCGACGGTCGCCACCGGCGTGCTCTCGAAATTCAGGTCGAAGCCGTTGCCGTTCGACGCCGGTTGCGGCCGCGCATCGACCACCGCGGTGACTTCGCTGCCCTCATACATCGACGCGCGGACGCTGCCGTTCTGGCCGCCCTGTGTCGCCGCCAGCGCGTTCACCTGCTGCGGCTGGCGCGGCAGCAAATCCAGCGAGCGTACCTTGTCGCTGACGTCGAGCTGGGACGCATCGACGCTTTCGCTGACCGTCGCGGAATTGCACGACGCCAACAGCCCCATTGACGCCAAGGCAAAAATGGCTACCAGGCCGCCACGGATCGTCGGGCAGCGGCCCACTGTGCCTACGCGTTGCATGAAGGCCCTTCGCTTTTACTAACTGATATTTCGATTGTCCGCGACGATCGGTCCTACCCCGCAGGGACTCTTAGCGATCGAACATGACAGAAATAAATTGGTTACATGATTGTCGTTCGCGACCCTCCCCACGCATCGCACCAAGATCGTGCACCGTGTCCGCGATGCCACGTCAAGGTTTCTTGAGCGCGGCGAGCGGTGTGACTTCGCACAGCTGTCACACTTCGGATCGATAACCGCAGAACTGCCGGGAGCCGAACGTGGCGGCGCGCAGCAGCCCCTGGCACGGACTGATCCGGGATAGTGTGGCGGGATATAGGGAATGGCCAAGGACCTGTCCGTTCGGTTCGTGGATTATCTGCGTCAGAACAATCACCTGGCGCCGCTCGACGGATCGGCCGAGCGGACCGGGCCGGGCGCCGACGTCAGGCAGCTGAAGCTGTGGGAGATCACCAGTCTCTCGCCGACCGAATTCGCCGACGAGGCCGCGCGCTTCTTCGCGCTCGGCCGCCTGACGCTTCAGCACATGACCTCTGCCGAGCCGCTGGTCGGGTCGTTCTCGCCGCGTTTCCTGCGCGAGACCATGGTCTATCCGTGCCGGACGGCCGGCGGGGTCACCGTGCTCGCCGTCGTCGATCCGACCGATCAGGCAACCTTGCGGGCGGCACAGATCGTGCTTGGCGCCGGCATCGAGGTGAAGGTGGCGTCGTCGGAAGACGTCGCCATCGCGCTGAACAACTCCTCCAGCGCCGAGGAGGCGGAAGGCGCCGATCCGGCGGCGGCGCTGCCCCGCGAAGACGACATCGAGAGCCTGCGCGATCTCGCCAGCGGCGCACCGGTGGTGCGCGCGGTCAACGACCTGATCGAGAAGGCCGTCGAGCTCCGCGCCAGCGACATCCATGTCGAGCCGTTTTCCGCGGGCCTCATGGTGCGGTTGCGGATCGACGGCCTGCTGCGGCCGGTTGCGGCGCTGTCTGGCGTACTGCCGCAGGCGGTGATCTCCCGCATCAAGATCATCGCCAACCTCAATATCGCCGAGCGTCGCCTGCCGCAGGACGGCGCGGCGCGGCTGCGGGCAGGGCGGACCGACATCGATATCCGTGTCGCGATCATGCCGACGCAGCACGGCGAGTCCTGTGTCATTCGCATCCTGCCCAAGGATCGCGGCCTGCTGGTGGTGGAGAAGCTGGGGTTTTCGGGGCCTGACGAAACCAAGCTGCGGCGGCTGTTGAAGCTGCCGCACGGCATGATCGTGATCACGGGACCGACCGGCAGCGGCAAGACCACGACCTTGGCGACGATCCTGTCGATCCTCAACGAGCCGAGCCGCAAGATCCTCACGATCGAGGACCCGGTCGAATACGAGCTGCCGGGCGTCAATCAGTCCCAGATCAAGCCGGCGATCGGCCTGACCTTCGCGACCGCCCTGCGCTCGTTCGTTCGCCAGGACCCTGATGTGATTATGGTCGGCGAAATCCGCGACACCGAGACCGCGCATGTCGCGGTGCATGCGGCGCTGACCGGGCATCTGGTGCTGACGACGCTGCATACCGAGACTGCGGCGGCCGCGGTGCCGCGGCTGCTCGACCTTGGGGTCGAAGGCTATCTGCTGCGCTCGGTGCTGCGCGGCGTCATCGCGCAGCGCCTGGTTCGGCAATTGTGCGAGCGCTGCAAGACGGCGCGGCCGCTGGCAGCGGCGGATCTTACCGAGGATCCCCGGCTCGCGGCGATCGGATTTAAGGCCGGCGAGATCATTCACGAGCCTTGCGGCTGCGAGCGGTGTGGTGGGACGGGCTATCGCGGCCGCCTCGGCGCATTCGAATTGCTCGAGCTGTCCAATGAATTGCGCGAACTGATCGGGGAGCGGACCGACGGGCTGAAGATCGACACCATGGCGATCGAGGCGGGCATGACCACGATGCTCGACGACGGGGTCGCCAAATGCCGCGCCGGATTGACCTCGCCCGCCGAGATCCTCCGCGTCGCGACGGTGCGGTGACGCCGTGCCGAATTATCGCTACCGCGCGTTGACCCAGGCCGGCGAGATCGTCAACGGCACGATCTCCGCCCCGACAGCGGCCGAGGTGGCACGGCGGATCGAATATCTCAAGCTGCTGCCAATCGAGACCACCGAGGACAGGCGCGCATCCAGTGCAGCCGGCGGCCGCAGCCTGTTCGGCGGGCCGAGCGCCGCCGAGGTCACCACGTTCACGCGCGATCTCGCGCTGCTGCTGAAAGCCGGCGCGCGTCTCGACGATGCACTGGAGCTGCTGTCCGGCGATGCCGACGTCGGCCGGATGCGTCCGGTGGTGGCGAAAATCCGCGCCGCTTTGCTCACCGGCGAGAGCTTTGCCGACGCGGTGGCGGATCATCCGACCCTGTTCCAGCCGATGTACATCGCCCTCGTCCGGGTCGGCGAAATCTCCGGCACGCTGGACTCCGTGCTGGAGATGCTGGGCACCGAGCGCGCACGCTCCGAGCAGATGCGGCGCAAGCTGACCGACGCGATGCAGTACCCGGCCTTCGTGCTGGTCGCGGCATCGGGCGTGATGCTGTTCTTCCTGCTGTTCGTGCTGCCGCAATTCTCGACCGTGCTGGGCGATTTCGGCGGCAAGTCGGATACCGCGCTTGCCAGCTTCATCGCGGTGTCGGACTTCCTGCGCGCCAATGCGACGGCGGCAGGCCTGATCAGCGCGGCGACGATTGCGCTTGCGTGGTGGCTGCTGCGGCAGGCGCGGGTGCGCGCGGCGCTGGTCAACGGCATTTCGCGGGTGCCGGGCATCAGCAGCGCCTTCCAGTTCTATCGCGCCAGCCTGTTCTGCCGCAATCTCGGCGTCCTGCTCGGCAGTGGCGTCAATCTCACGGCCGCATTGCGCATCCTGGTCGACATCATGGCGGTGACCGGGAGCGAGGCGAACTGGACTGCCGCCGCCGACCGCGTCCGCCATGGCGGAAAATTGTCGGAAGCGCTCGCGGTGGCCGACAGCCTGCCGCCGATGGCGGTCCGCATGTTGCGGCTCGGCGAAGAGACTGGCCAGTTGCCGGTGCTGGCCGGGCGGGTCGCGGAATTCTACGAAGCAAAATTGCAGCGCAGCCTCGACCGGGTCGTCGGCATCGTCGGTCCGCTGGCGATCATCACGATCAGCACCGTCGTCGGCGGATTGATCGTGTCGGTCATGACAGCGCTGCTCTCGGTTACGCAGCTAGTCGGTTAGAGCAGAGGTCGTCGGTCATGATATCGCGCAACAGCATCATCGAGGCATTTTCCACGCGAGCGGCACGCGATCAGACCCGATCGCAAGCGGCAAGGCGTTCGGGCGAAGCGGGCTTCACCCTGGTCGAGATGCTGGTGGTGATCGCGATCATCGGCCTCATCATGGGGCTGATTGGGCCGCGCGTGCTCAACTATCTCAGCGAATCCAAGGTCAAGACCGCGCGCATTCAGCTGCAGAGCTTCTCCAGCGCGCTCGACCTGTTCTATCTCGACGCCGGGCGCTTCCCGTCGACGGCGGAGGGACTTGCCGCGCTGGTCAGGCGCACCCCGGGCGTGGCCGCCTGGAACGGCCCGTATCTGAAGGGCGGCAACGTCCCGAACGATCCGTGGAATCACCCTTATCTCTATCGCTCGCCCGGCGAGCACGGGCCCTACGACATCGTCTCTTATGGCGCCGACGGCCAGGAGGGCGGCAGCGGCACCTCAGCCGATATCTCGCTCGAGAAAACGACAGCCGCGAACAATGACCAGTAAGGACGCATGGCGCGCATGAATGACTGGACGCAACGTGGCTTCACCCTGCTCGAGATGGTGTGCGTGCTCGCCATCATCGCGCTGCTTTCGGCCGTGCTGCTTCCGTTCATTCCGCACCAGACCTCGCGGTCGCGCCTGCAGGCCTATGCGCTGCAGACCGCGACGCTGCTGAAGGCCGACCGCAATGCAGCCATCGAGCGCAGCACCAGCGTCGCGACGCTGGTCGACGCGCCGAGCCGGGTGATCCATTCGGGGGCGTCGCGCATGACGGTGCGGATTCCCGATGACGTGCGGTTCGACGCCGTGCTGCCGCAGAGCTGTCAGCGCCACGCGGCACTGTCGACCATTCGCTTCTTCGCCAATGGCGGTTCCTGCGGCGGCTCCATCGCGCTGACGCGGCTCGATGCGGGCTATGAGGTCCGCGTCAATTGGCTCACCGGAAGGGTTGAAATCGTTGCTCGCGACGTCGCCGCCAACTGACCGCGCGGATGCGGGGTTCACCATCATCGAAGTGCTGGTGGCGCTGGCGCTGGTGGCTGTCTCGATCGTTGCGATCGGCGCCGTGATGGGCGTCAAGACGCGCGGCGTGCGGGCCATGGAGCAGCACGTCGCGCTGATGCAGGCGGTGCGCACCTTGATGACGGTAGGCATTCCGCCGCGCGCCGAATTGCAGCCGGGCAGCTCGACCGGGCAGGCCGAAGGCTACCGCTGGACCATCGACATCAGTCCGCTCGGCGGCGACTGGACGGTGCCCGAAGGCAACGTGCCCTGGGCCCCGGAGCTGGTGCGGATTCGGGTCAAATCGCCGGGCGGTGCCTTGTCCGACATCCGCACCGTGCGCCTGATGCCGAGGTCGTCGGAATGACCCGCGCCAGCACGGCACAGCGCACCGGTGAGCGCGGCTTCACGTTGATCGAGGCCATCGTCGCGTTGGCACTGATGGGGCTGTTGCTGTCGGCCCTCGCCAGCATCACGGCGCAATGGCTGCCGAGCTGGAACAAGGGGCTCGACCGGATCCAGCGCAGCGAATTGATCGGGATTGCGCTGGAACGGATCGGCGCCGACCTCGCTGCGGCGGAATTCGTCGCCGCCAACCGCGATACCCACAAGCCGCTGTTCGACGGATCGGAGCTGTCGGTCACGTTCGTGCGGACGTCGGTGGGACCGAACGCGGGGCCTGGCCTCGACGTGGTGCGCCTCGGCGAGGTCAGGGATCGCGACGAGTTCGTTACCGTTCGTACCCAGATGCGCTTCACGCCGCTTGCCGACGGGGTGTCGCTGTCGGAGCAGGTACATCTCGGCAGCCCGGTCGTGCTGCTGCGCGCGCCCTATCGGCTGTCTTTCGCCTATGCCGGGCCTGACCGGGCCTGGAAGGGCGCGTGGAAGGATGCCGAGAAGCTGCCGGCGATGATCCGGCTGACCGTGCGTGACGCGGCGAGCCAGCGCGTGCTGTCGGTGTCGACCATCGCACCGCTTCACGTCCAGATTCCGAGCGACTGCACCAAGCCGGACGGCAATTGCGGCGACAAGCCGAATTCCGGTGCTGCTGCGACCGATCAGGGGAAGACGTGATGGGCGCGTCCGGCAACAGCGGCCGATCGCCGGCCGATCGCGGCTTCGTCATCGTCGCGGTGCTCTGGATCCTGCTTGCGCTGTCGTCGCTCGCGATCATCTTCGCGGCCTATCTGGCCGCCTCGGCACGCGCACTGGCGGCCAGCGACATCTCGTTGCAGACCGAGGCGCTGGTGTCGGCCGGGCTCGAGCTCTCCGCCTATCAGCTGACGCTGACCGACGACAAGACGCGGCCGCAATACGGCGCGTTTCATTTCGGGCTCGACGACGCCAGCGTCAATGTCAGCTTCACGTCGGAGGCCGCCCGGCTCGATCTGAACTACGCGTCGAAGGAGATGCTGAGCGGGCTGTTCGTCGTGCTCGGGGCCCGCAAGGACGTCGCCGGCGAATATGCCGACCGGATCGTCGGCTGGCGGACCCGGCCCACGCCGGGCAGCGAGAATGTCGAGACCGCACGCTACAATGCGCTGGGCTATGCGCCGCGGCAGGGGCTGTTCACCCATGTCAATGAGCTGGCGCTGGTCTCCGGCATCCCCAAGGCCTTTGTCGATCGCGTGCTGCCGTTCGTGACGGTGTTCAACGGCAGTCCGGATGTCGATCCGGCCATCGCCGCGCCGGAAGTCGCGTTGGCCGTAGATAAGGTATCGGGCAAGCAACAGGACAGTTTCGGGTCGAGTTCGCTCGGCTCGGCTGGGCCCTCGCCGAATGCCGGCCTCGCCGCGGGCGCGCAGGCGCCGAGCCCGCAGAGCGCGGCGTCGACCGCGCAAAGCCCGTGCTACCGGATCGCCGTGTCGATCCGGTTCCGCAACGGTCACCGCACCAATTCGGAGGCGGTGATTGCACTCGGCGACAAGGCCGAGCCCTATCGTGTGTTGTCCTGGCAGAACGATGTCGAACCGCGCGTGACGGTTCTGCCGCGGGGGAGAGGTTGATGGCGATACTTGCCGAAGCACGGCATTGGTTCGAGCAATGGATTGGCGCGGTTGCGACGGCCGTCGACGGCGTCGCGGGCAGGTTCATGCGCCGGCGCAGCGTCGCGCTCGACGAGAATGGTGACGGCAGCTTCACCGCCCGCCTTGCGGCGGCGAAGGACGGCTCGCCCTCGGCTCCGGTTTCGTTCCGGCTCGATCACGACGCGCCGCAGCCTGCGTTGCCGGCGGAGTGGAAGACCGCCTTCGACGGCAGCCGCATCGAGGTGCGCCTCCGCTCGGATCACATCGTCAGCCGTGTGCTCGATTTCCCGAGCCAGGCCGGCGACTTCCTGGACGGCATGATCCGCGCCCAGGTCGACCGGCTGACGCCATGGACCGCCGCCGATGCGGTGTTCGGCTGGGGCGCGCCGCAGCCGATCGCCAACGACCGCATCGCGGTCGCGTTCGGTGCGACCGCGGCGGCCAAGGTCGACCCGCTGGTCCGGATGGCGCGACTGCTCGGCGCCGCCTCGATTGCAGTTTCGGCGCCGGCGGTCGGCAGCGACGGCGCGACGCAGCAGGTGACGCTGCTCGACAAATCGCTGCGCGGCCTGGCCGGACCTCAGGTTCCCCGCCTGTTGCGCATCGGGCTGATCTCGACGGCGGCAGCCGCGGCGATCTCGCTGCTGCTCAACGTCTATCTCGGCGGCTGGCTGCAATCAGAGCAGGAGGACCTGCAACACCGGATCTCGCAGCGCCGCGCCGCATTGCGTCTCGATGCCAGTGGCGACTCGTCCGGGCTTGGGCTGCTGGCCAGGCGCAAGCAGACCACGCCGTCGAGCGTCATGGTTCTGGAAGCGATCTCGCGCGTGCTGCCTGATGCGACTTATGTGACGGAGCTCCGCATCGAGAACAATAAGGTGCAGGTGGTCGGATTGACCCAGGATGCGCCGTCGCTGATCCGCTTGCTGGAGCAGTCGCCGCAATTCACCCGCGCGACCTTCTTCGCGCCGACGACGCGTGCGGCCAATGAGACGGCGGAGCGGTTCCACGTCGAAGCCAACATCTCAGCCTATTTCGGGTCCGGCTCATGAACGCAGCATCCCGATCGCTGACCGCCGTCAGCACCTCGCCGCTGGTCGCGAGCGCGAGCTATCTCGGCCTGTTCGTGCTGCTGCTGTTCGTCGTCATCTCGTCGCTGTCCGATCTGATCGGCCTGCGCAGCGATGTGGCGGCATCGGCCGGAATGCTGGAACAGCTGGAGGGGCGCTCCAAAGCGAACACCGCGCCCGGCCAGCCCGCGATGCCGACCGGATCGGCCTATCTCGAGGGCGCGACCGTCACCGTCGCCGGCGCCACCTTGCTGCAACGCGTGTCGGGCGCGGTGATCAAGGCCGGCGGCAACGTGCTGTCGACGCAGCTCGACGTTCCCAACGCGCCGGCCAAGGCCGGCTTCATCAGCATGGTCGCGAACTCCGAGATCGAACAGGCGCAGTTGCAGCAGGTACTCTACGATCTCGAGGCCGGCATGCCGTTCCTGTTCATCGACCAGTTGGTCGTGCAGCCCGTTGCCGATGAAGCCGCCAAGGGCGCCGATCCCGGCAAGCTGCGCGTGCTGCTCGGCGTATCCGGACAATGGCGAGGAGCCAAATGATGCGACGCTTTGCAGCGACTATCGTGCTGTTGGCGGTGTCAGCCTCTTCCGCGCCGGCGGCCGTGCCGGACCGGGCCGGCGACGCCCTGGACGCCGGCATGCTCGACGACACCCGTTTGGGCGGACCGGTGCTGAGTTCGCCGCCGCCCTCCGAACCGGTGACGTCGGTCCGGGTTGCGCCCGCACCGGCCCCGACGCCGCGGCCGCTCAGCGCAAATCCGCTGTGGGGGATTCCGCTCAAGACACTGTCCAACACGCGCGACCGCCCGGTGTTCTCGCCGTCGCGGCGGCCGCCGCCAGCCGTGGTCGCGGAGCCGGAAGTCAGCAAGCCACCGCCGCCACCGCCGCGCAAGGTCGCGGCCGAGCCGCCGCCGTTGTCGCTGGTCGGCACCATCGCCGGCGGCGATGAGAGCTTCGGGATATTTCTCGACCAAACGAACAGGACCGCGTTGCGCCTGAAGCTCGGCGACGAGTTCCAGGGATGGAAGCTGCGATCGATCAACGGACGCGAAGTTACGATGCAGAAGGACGAGCAGGCGGCCGTGCTCACATTGCCGGAGCCCGGCGGCGACGAGAACGGCGATGCACGCATCGTTCCGGTCAGCACCGAGAGGATGCCGCTTGCCGCGCGGCGCCAGAAGTAATTGCGTGAGCTAGCTCAACCCGAGCCAGCTTTGCTGGGCCGGCGTCACGAGCAGCCCAAGCGCGAGAAACGGACCGAACGGAAGTGAGGTCTGGCGCTTCATTTCACGTCCTGCAAGCTGCAGGCCGCCGACAACACCAAGGGCCGCGAGCGCCGCGATCAGCAGCAGGGTCGGAATGCCCAAGGCACCGACCCAGATCGTCGCCGCGGCGAGAAACTTGACGTCACCCAGTCCCAACCCATCGACATGCCGCACGGCGAAGTAAAGCCGCTGCAACAGAAAGAACAGCAGGCCGACGAGGGCGGCGATCGCCATCGCAGGGATGGCGGCGGTCGGGCCTCCCGTGATCACGACGTTCGCCAGCCCGAGAGCCGCGATCGCAAGGTTCAGCCAATTGGGAATGATGCCGTGGCGCAGATCGATCAGCGCGACGGCACAGCAGAGCGCGCAAAGCGCGCCATAAGACGTAATGAAATAAAGAACTTCGCGATCGATCTGCATGGTGGCGGGACAAGTGTGCGGCGTGCCGGCCCTGTGTTGCAACAATACGTGCGCGTTGAACAGTGCATTTTCAATCGACCAAGCACCACGCGATATTTTGCGCGATTGTGATCGTCAACCGCGATCGCAAAGCGGAAAAGATGCGACAAAAAGTCTGCGCTGTCACAAATCCGCAGTGGATACCGACAATAGTTCGCTCCGCGACGTGCCGCGAGCCCTTCGTGGCAGATGAGTGGGTTGACTATGTACAAGATGCGAGTGGCGGCGTGCCTGGCTTTGCTGGCAGCGTCGGCAGGCGTGCGCGCCGCGAACGCGGGCGCTCTCGAGGACGGCGCCGAGCGCTATCGGCCGTATCTGATCGAGGGCGTTGCCAGCGCGCTGGCAGGCGCGCGCGCGTTGCGCGAGCGCGCCGCTGCGGCCGATCTGCCCGGCGCGAAGAAGGCCTGGCTGTCGGCACGCGCCGGCTGGGAGCGCTCGGAAGTGTTCACCGCGGGCTTCGTGCCCGAGCTCGATGCGCAGATCGACGCCTGGCCGAACGCAGACAGCGGGTTCCATGCGATCGAGGCGAAGCTGTTCGGAGCCGGCAACACCGAGGTTGCCGCCGACGCCAGCGGCCTCGTCGAGCACCTCTATGATCTTCACGGCAAGCTCAAGGATATCAAGCTGACGCCGCAGGGCCTGCTGGATGGCACCGTGCGGCTCGCCTACGAGGTCGGCGAGAGCAAGGCGGATGGCGGCGAGTCGCGCATCAGCGGCACCTCGCTGGACGATATGCGCAACAACATCGCGGGCATCGACTTCGCCTACCACACGATCTTCTCTGCCGCGCTCAACACCGTCGACGGCAAGCTCGACGAGATGGTGACCAACCGGATCGAGCAGCTCGAGGCGATCGTCGCGACGCCCGATCTGCCGCATGTCAATATCGCCGATCTGCGCCAGACCAGCGAGGAGCTGGTCGTCGCGTTGCAGAGCGCGTCCGCAAAACTCGGGCTGCAGCGCCCGACCCTGGAGGCCCAGGCGCGATGAGATCGCTTCACCTGCGTCTGGCTGCGCTGCTCTCCGCTGCCTTCGCCCTTGCGCTGCTCGGGCGTGTCGCGGCGTTTCCGGTCGACGGTGACAAGACCGTGCTGCCGGTCACGACCGAGCTGAACGAGGATGCGCTCGACAAGCCACGCGAGGTGTTCCAGTCCGAGCGGACCGGCGCCAAGTCGTATCTGGTCAATCTCGGCGATCTCGCGTTCAATTCGCCCGGGCTGCTCGGCGAGGTGGCGCGGCAGGCCGGCGTGAGCTGCGGCACCTGCCACGTCAATGGCGCGAACAACGCCAAGTTCTTCATGCCAAAGATGTCGAGCCGGCCCGGCACGTTCGACACCACGGGTCCGCTGTTCAATCCGAAGGCCAACAACCTGGCGTTCGATCCGGTGCGGATCCCGAGCCTGCGCGGCGCGCGCTATCTGGCGCCCTACGGCGCCGATGGCCGCTTCGCCTCGCTGCGCGACTTCGTCCACAACGTCATCACCAACGAGTTCGCGGGTCCCGAGCCGTCGCCGGCAACGCTCGATGCCGTCGTGGCCTATCTCCACGACATCGACTTCCTGTCCAATCCGAGCCTCGGTCCCGCCGGGCGGCTGGCCGGCAGGATCACCGACGCGGAGCGTCGCGGCGAAGCATTGTTCGCAAAACCGTTCCCGCACGATGCGGCGCTGAGCTGCGCGGGGTGCCATGTTCCATCGTCCGGCTTCGTCGACCACCAGCAGCACGACATCGGGTCGGGCGGCCTGTTCAAGACGCCGACGCTGCGCAACGCCGACTTCAACGCGCCGTACTTCCACGACGGCCGCTTCGACAATTACAACCAGGTCGTCGACTATTTCGACCGGACTTTTCAACTGGAGCTCTCGGCGCAGGACAAGGGCGACCTCGTCGCCTATCTCACGGCGATCGGCGATGGCGTGCAGCCTTACGAGCGTGACGGGGCCGGTGCGACGCTGAAGGAGATCAACGATTTCTCGTCGGTGCTCGCGACCGCGATTCCTGCCGGCGACAAGGATATTGTCGCGCTTGCGGTCGATACGATCGGGCGCGAACTACGCGAGTTGACCGAGCAATATCCCGACCGCAAGAACACCAGCGTATCCGGCGGCGAGCAGCAGCGCGTGCTGGCGCGCAACAGCCTCAAGGAGCTCGTGCTGACGCTGCGGCGCATCGAGATGGCGGTCACCGCCGGACGCAGCGCCGATGCCGCGAACGAGTTCAGGAATTATCGCAACCTGATGGCCGCCGCGGTGCCGGCGCTTTTGGCGAGCGCCGAGCCGTGGTCGCTGTTCAATCAGGATGTGCATGACCAACATTATGCTGCGCTTCGCCAGGTGATGCGCTCCAGGCATATTGCGCATTGATCGAGCTTCGCTTGCGGTGCATTTGCGATCCGCGTCGCCGCGCGGATCGCTCGATCAATTTCGATCATGGGTTGAAATGCTGACTCGTGGCCAAGCCGCGCGCGGTTGCGGCTGTCTCCACAAAAAATCTTTGAACGTTTCGAAATTTCTCGCGGCTTTCACGTAAGCGAAAAGCATGCGTCATACTGCCGCACTAAGCAGGGTGCGTTGCTAACCGCAAAACACCCTGAGGTCGACAATGAGTTTGAATTACAAAAAGCACTGGCGAACCAGCACCGCGCTCTGCATCGCGTCAACGGTGCTCGTCGCAACAGCCGCATATGCCGCTCACTATCCCGGCGGTCGCAGCGATTGGGACAAGCGGTCTCATCACAATCACCAGGCGCACGAAGAGGGCGAACGTGCAAAGCATGAGGACCATGGCCATCATGGCGACGGCGATCATGGCGTGAAGACGGCTTCGCCGATCAAGCACGTCATCATCCTGATCGGCGAGAACCGCGGCCTCGATCACACGTTCGGTGTGTACAAGCCGAAGGGCAAGGGGCAGACCATCTCCAACCTGTTGTCGAAGGGTATCGTCAACGAGGATGGAACGCCGGGACCGAACTTCGCGCAGGCGCAGCAGTACTCGGTTGCGGGCCAGAACGCCTACTATATCGGCGCGCCTGCGATCTCGAAGTCGCCCTACAACGCGACCAATTTGATGCCGCAACCGAACACCAACGGTACGCCGACCGCGCAGAGCGACACGTCGCCTCCGTTCAAGACGATCGCCGAGGCCAGCGTCGAGAAGGACATGGACCCGGCCGATCTCGATATCCTCACCACCGGCTTCAGCGGCCTGCCGACTGGTGTGCTTGATACCCGCGTTCCCGGCGCCGGCGGCCTCAACGGACCTTTCCCGCTGCAGGGCGAGCAGATCAGCGACGACGACTACACCGGCGATTCGACGCATC
The DNA here is from genome assembly GCF_054822705.1 of Bradyrhizobium sp. USDA 4454. NCBI lineage: Bacteria > Pseudomonadati > Pseudomonadota > Alphaproteobacteria > Hyphomicrobiales > Nitrobacteraceae > Bradyrhizobium > Bradyrhizobium sp. USDA 4454. The sequence goes on along the minus strand of NZ_JBTRCN010000001.1, from coordinate 7,475,684 downwards.
GCTTCTATCAGGATTGGCAGCAGGAAGATTGCAGCGCCGCCAATGCCACCAAGAAGAACAATTCGGGCTGCTTGAACGATTTGTTCCCGTTCGTGATGGCGACCTATTCGGCGTCCAACAAGAGCATGGCCAACTCGATGGGCTTCTACAACGCCCAGCAGGGTCAGGCTCCGGTCCTGAAGATGCTGGCCGACCGCTTCACCCTGAGCGACAACTTCCACCAGTCATTCCACGGCGGCACCGGCGCGAACCACTTCATGCTCGGCACCGGCGACGCGGAGTTCTGGAGCGACGGCAAGGGCAACCCGGTGACGCCGCCGGCCAACCTGATCGCCAATCCGAATCCGGTCGCGGGCTCGGTCAACCGCTACACCGTCGACGGCAATTGGAGCAATTGCTCCGATATCTTCCAGCCCGGCGTGAAGCCGATCGTCACCTACCTCAACAACCTGCCGTACGCGGCGGAGCCGAACTGCAAGCCGAACCACTACTACATGCTCAACAACGTCAATCCGGGCTATCTTCCGAACGGCGCGCTGTCGGGTGGCAACAACGTGCCGCCGTCGCCGGTTCGCACGATCGGCGATGCGCTGATGGAGAAGAACATCTCCTGGGCGTACTATGGCGGTGCGTTCAACGACGCCGTGGCGCTTTCCAACGCCGCGGTTGCCGCCAATCCGTCGAACCCGAATCTCAGCGCCGCTGCGGTCGCCGATCCGGCGCACGCGCTCGGTGTTGCCTACTGCCAGATCTGCAATCCGTTCCAGTATGCGACCTCGATCATGGCCAACCCGGCCGTGCGTCAGGCTCACATGAAGGACACTGCGGATCTGATCACGGCGATCCAGGGCAACACGCTGCCTGCGGTGTCGTTCGGCAAGCCGGACGGTCTGCTCGACGGTCACCCGCAGAGCTCGAAGGTTGATCTGTTCGAGGCCTATGTCCTGAACGTGCTCAACGCCCTGGAGAACAATCCGGAGCTCAAGGCTGAAACCGCTGTCTTCATCACCTGGGACGAGGCCGGCGGCTATTGGGACTCGGGCTACACGCAGTCGATCGACTTCTTCGGCGACGGACCACGTATCCCGACCCTGATCCTCTCGCCCTACTCGACCGGCGGCAAGGTCAACCACAACTACGCCGACCACGTTTCGCTGCTGAAGTTCATCGAGCGCAACTGGGGTCTCCAGCCGCTGACGAACCGCAGCCGCGACAATTTGCCAAACCCGAGCTACGCCAAGAACAACGAGTACGTGCCGACCAACAGCCCGGCACTGTCCGACCTGTTCGACGCGTTCGACTTCAGCAAGCCGGTCACGTTGTCCTATACCGAGTGATCGAGCGCTCGTTCGCAGCGAGCTCTTGATCCGAACCAACGCCGGCGCCGATCGAACCGATGGTTCGGTCGGCGCCGTCATGTTCTGCCCATCGACCACCCGATCGACTGGAAAACTTCAGATGAAGCGTCACGCGAAGACGAGAGCGGCACCCGGCCTGCTTGCCATAGCCATTTTGGCGAATGCCGCGACGCAGGCCGTGGCGCAGCAATTTTCCGCCGACCTCGTTGCCAGCAAAGACGGCGCGGCAACCACCGTGGGAGCCTTGCGGGTCCTGGACGGAAGGGTGCGCCTGGAGACGAGCGCGCTGCCGGACGGCTTCTTCCTGGTCGATGCGGCCAAGCCTGTAGCGGTTTTCGTCCGTCCCGGCGCACATGTTTTCATGGACGCGAGGCAGTCCAGCCCCCTGACAGGGATGTTCGTTGTCGTCGATCCCGACGATCCGTGCCGGCAATGGCAGGCGATCGCGCAGCTAGCTGCGCCGGTCGATCCTGCGACCTGGCACTGCCAGCGCGACGGCGCGGAAGCCATCGCGGGCCGCAATACGGAGGTTTATCGAATCGCGGCGCCGTCCGGTGCCGGCTTTGTCGGCTGGATCGACCGCGCGCGTCGATTTCCGGTGCGGATCAAGACCGCGGAAGGGACCGTGATCGCCGCCGATCACATCCGCGACGAGCCGCAGCCGGCGCAGGCGTTCGAAATCCCGGCAGGTCTGCGCAAGTTCGATCCGCAGGCGCTGATCCGCAGGATCCAGCAGAGCGATGTGTGGGTCGCGCCGCCGGCCTCGCAATGAGCATGCGCTGCGTCATTGCGATTGCTGGCTGGTCGCCGGCAGCATCCGACCGAGTGCGGAGTAGTGCGCCTGATGCACGTTGCTGTTGAACAGCGACCAGGGCTCGGCCTTTTTCAGGGCGACGGGAACGTCGAAATTCACCAGCTGGGCAAACTTGCGATATTCGGCCAGCGCTTCGTCGGTATGGCCGGCCGCGACTTCGAGATCGATGCGGCGCAAAGTGAGGACGAGATCCTTGAGGATCGCGCGCGCCGCCAGCCGCTCGTCCTTGCCGCCGACCGTCGCGTTCCTGATGTCGGGGATATGCTCGGTCAATTCGCGCAGTTCGGCGCCTACCCCGGTCACGGCCAGTGACACCACCGCGGTATCGGCGGCCGCGATCGCGACCTCGAGCACGCTCGAGAGCTCGAGCACTTCCTTCATCCGGAGCACGACGCCGTCCTTGTCGAAGGGGCGTTCGCCGTCGCCGACCGCATTCAGATAGGCCACGAGGTCCCGCGTGTCCTGGGCCGACAGCTCGAGGTCGAACACCCGATCGAAATGCTCGATCACCTGTTCGTAGGTGTCGTAGCGGCCGTCGTGGAAGTAGGGCGCATTGAAATTGGCGTTCAGCAAACTGGGGGTCTTGACCAGTCCGCCAGAGCCGACGTCGTGACGCAGCTGGTCGTTGAAGGTGCCCGCGGGGACATGACAGCCGGCGCAGCTCAGCTCGGCCTGCTTCGGAAACGGCTTGAAGAACAACTGCTCGCCGCGCCGTTCCTCGACACTGGCCTGCGTGCCGAGCCTGCCGCCTGGAGCAAGCTTTGGATTGGGCAGAAAATCGATGTCGTTGATATAGGCGACAAGGCCGTCGAGCACCTGGTCGCTCGGCTTCGGGCCCGAAAATTCATTGACGATGACATTATATACGAACTCGCGCAGCGAGGTGATGCGCCCGTCATGTCCGTAGGGGGCGAGGAAGCGGGCACCCCGCAGGCTCGGAATCCTGACCGGATCGAGGATGCTGTTGAATGTCTTCGCGTTGAAGACAAGGCTCGTGGTGTCGAAGGTGCCCGGGCGGGAGGATGCGCCCGGAACGAACAGCTTTGGGTTCGATGCGCCGTTGACGTGGCAGGTGCCGCAGCTCATCTCGGCCTGGCGCGCATTGCCGCCCAGGATGGAGGGCGAGTTGAACGCGAGATCGCCGAGATTGACCAGATAGGACTTTCGCCCGCCCATCGCTTCCGAATGAAACAGCTCGCGGCCGCGCCAGCGCCTCTTCGGACAATTCGGTGCCGGCCGGCAGCACGGTCTGGTCGCCGCCGAGCGGGAAGGCCATCGCGCGCAACGGAAGAAGGGAAACGGCGAGTGCCAGCAAGACGACCCGCGCCGGTCTTGCGCGATCGGCGGATGTGTCACGACATCTTCCGATGTCGGACGCCAGAATATCCCAAGCCATTGCGAGATGAATGCCCCCGTCACAATGCATATGCGCCGCCGTGCCTCGGAAGATGTCACGCGTGTGACAGTTTCCTGTCGGCAGGATCAATGACCGTCTGATTGAATAGACGACCGTTGATTGCGGTTTGATGACGGCAACCAAGCAGAAACCGATCTGCACATCTCATCGGGCAAAATTTTATCGGCGCGAAAGCGCTCCGGTGATGGGTTTGTGCGCGCGTCGAAAAACGGTCATCCCAGCGAAATGTGTTTTGCATAGCGTGTAACTCCATTTCTATTTCTTTCTGAAATCAGGAGAGCACTATGCGGCTTTGGGGAGCCATTCCGGCGCTCGCGATTGTTGCTGGCGCCGTTGCCATCTCGCCGGTGGCAAACGCCGAGAATTTGGTCGAGAAGATCGTTGATGAGTTCAAGCACGAGGTGCGGGACGAATTGCGTGACCTACGCGACCGCGGCCATGAAGGCGTGCATCAGTACAAGCACATCGTCGTCATCTATCAGGAAAACCACAGCTTCGATAACCTCTACGGGCACTGGGGCGATGTCGGCCGTGACCGGATCAACGGCACCGCCGACGCCGACCAGGCCCACACGCTGCAGGTCCGGCAGGACAATCAGACCGTCTATGCCTGCCTGCTGCAGAACGATGTCAACCTGACCTCGCCGTCGCCGCAGCCGACCACCTGCACCGACAATACGGGCTCGGTTGCGATTCTCAGCGCCTTCAAGAACAAGCCGTTCGAGATCAACGATTTCATCCCGACCTCGGCGACCACCTGTCCGAAGCCGCTCGGCGCTTTCGCGGCGCACGGCTTCCTCAACGGCACCGGCGCCCCCGGCGGCTGCACCGCTGATATCGTGCACCGCTTTTACAGCGAGCAGTACCAGCTCAATGGCGGCCGGCAGAACCGCTACATGACCGGCAGCGATGCTGCGGGCCTGGTGATGGGCTATTACGACACCAAGAAGCTGCCGATCTACACCTATCTCCACGGCCACGGCGCGCCGAACTACGTCATTGCCGACAGCTTCTTCCAGGGTGCGTTCGGCGGTTCGTTCCTCAACCACCAGTTCCTCGTCGCGGCTGCGGCGCCGCAGTTTGTCGGCGCCTTGAACGACGGCAGCGCCAACGACTTCCACTCGATCGTCGATGCCAACGGCATGCCGACCAGCACGCCGCTCTATACCCCGCTCTCCACCGTGAAGGATGCGCAGCTGACCGCCAAGTGCAACCAGACCGGTCTGCCGGCCGGCCTTGCCTGCGGCGACTACGCGATCAACACCACGCAGCCGACCTACCAGCCCTATTCTCCGGGTACCCCCGACATCAAGCGCCTGCCGCCGCTGCATACGCCGAACATTGGCGATCGGCTGTCGGCCAAGCATGTTGATTGGGCCTGGTATTCCGGCGGCTGGTCGAACGCCAACGGCGACGTCGGCGCCTCCGGCTGGACCAACGGCAGCGGCACGACCTGCACCGATCCCAACCATGCCTCCACCGCAGTGTTCCCGAACTGCCCTGACGTGGACTTCCAGTATCACCATCAGGCGTTCAACTACTTCGCCAACTATGCGCCAGGTACGCAGGCTCGCCGGGATCATCTGAAGGACGAGGCGGAGTTCATCCAGGCGGCCAAGAACGGCCGGCTCAAGCAAGTCAGCTTCATCAAGCCGATCGGCGAGGAGAACGAGCATCCCGGCTACACCAGCGAGTCCGAAGGCAGCCAGCATCTCGTCGATCTGGTCAAGGCGATCGTCGAGGGGCCGGACGGCAAGGACACCCTGATCGTCATCACCTATGACGAGTTCGGCGGTCAGTGGGACCACGTTCCGCCGCCGCCGCACAACCGCCATGGCGCCGAAGCCAGGGCTGCGGACCAGTGGGGCCCGGGCACCCGCATTCCGGCGCTGCTGATCGCCAAGCGCTTCAACAAGTCGGGCGTCGCGCATGAGGACTTCGACACCACGTCGATCCTCAAGATGCTCGAGAAGCGCTTCGACCTTGAGCCGCTGGTGACGCGCCCTGTGCGCAGCCTCTCGGCGGCGCTGAAGGCCGGCGAGGGCTGGCACTGATACGACAATGGTCTCGAGACAAAATCCTGGCCCGCGTCAACGTCTGGCGCGGGCCAGGACCTTCTGCCAGGCTTCAGGGCCTCTACAAAATCAGATCGTGCTGCACGTGCGTAACCGGGTCTGAAATGCTGCTGCCGCCCATTGCGATGATGGGCGCGGGCGCCGCGGTCGTGGTGCCCAGAATATCGACCTGAAGGCCGGCGGCGGCTGAATCGCCATCCTTGTCCGTGGCGAGCACGTCGAACAGAAGATCGGTGCCCGGAATGGTCGTCTTCTCGATATAGGTGATGTTGTTGATCGTGAAGGTGGCGTTGCCGCTTGCCGCCTGATCGTAGTCGATCTGGACCTTATTGAACTCCCCGCCAACATAGAGCGTGTAGGTCGATGTCGCGCTGTCGAAGGTGGACGTGTTGATCAGCGAGGTATCCGACGTTTCCTGCACGAAGACGGTGGCGTTGCCGCTATGTGGCTTTGGAATGTCGATGCTGAAGTCGTGTACGTCGGAGCTGCCGTTAAGCACCTTGAAGACCACGCCTGCCGTGCCATTGCCTTGCCACTGCGTCAGCATGAAGCTGATCTGTGGCTGCTCGTTGGAGAATGCGAGGTTCAACTGTTCATTGGGATCCATGCTCAGCCCGGTATCGCCGACCGCAATGCCATTGCTTGACGCCTTGACATCGATCGGATGACCGCCGTTGTCGGATCCGGTGATGACAAGCACTCCATCCGGAGCCGTCAGTGAGGGCGTGCCGCTGCCCGAGGCGCCGAACGTGGAACCGGCCACGGTCACCTGCTTCAGCACATCGACGCTCTCCAGATTAAAGGAGAAGGTCCCGTCCGGATCCATCAGCAGCTTGAAGTAGGGATCAGTCAGCGCGCCGCTAGAGTCCGACAGGTAGGCGTCCATTTCGACGCCGCCGCCCACCGCGTGGGTCGTGTAGTAGAAATTGTAGTCATCGCCATTTCCGGTGACATGCACCGAGGTGATGCCGCCGCCGAGGCTTGAGGTGGCCAGATTATAGCCGGTGTTGCCGACCGCGCCGTTGTGGACCGCAACGGACATCCCGCCGTCGCCATCCGCACCGAAATTGATGGTGTAGGTGCCGTTGACGGTCTGGTTGTCCTGAGCGGCGATGTCGGTGTCCGAGAAGCCGCCAATCGACGGGCCGTCGTCGGTGATCGTCAGCTGCTTGCCGAGGTCGAGGCTCGCGCTCTGGAAGTCACCGTCCTTGTCGGTGACGGTCGCAACCAGGTTGACGGTTCCGGCATTCAGCGCGACGGCTTCGCCGGTATCGGGGTCGGTCCCGAGCGGTTGCGTCACCGGGCGATACTCGGTGAAGGTCACGGAACCCGTCGCCGGGTCAACTTCGATGGTGAATGCCAGCGTACCGGTGGTCGAGCCGACATGTCCTTCGATCTTGTCGCCGTTCAAAACCAGTACATCGGCGAGACCGGTGTGCGAGTCGATCAGGCCGGAGGCGGTGCCGTTGCCGCCGGTGATCGTCAATGCGTAGCCGATGGATGCACCATCCGCGCCTTGAACAGAGGAGAATGCCGTCGAGAAGTCGGTCGACGTCGTCGTCAGCGACGCATTCGGCGCCGAACCGGCCGTGTTGTCGTCGAACGCTGTGGCCGTCAGATTGGCCTCGCTCAGCGTCAGCGATGGCCTGGTCCCGCTCAGCCTGATGCTCGGGCCGTCGTCGGTGATGGTCAGCTGCTTGCCAAGATCGAGGCTCGCGCTCTGGAAGTCGCCGTCCTTGTCGGTGATCGTCGCCGTGAGGCTGACGATGCCGCTGCCGAGCGAGATGCCTTCGCCGTTGTCCTGGTTGGTCCCGAACGGCTGCGTTACCGCCCGGTACTCGGTGAAGGTGACGAACCCGGTCGCCGGATCGACTGTAATGGTGAAGGCCAGGGTGCCGGTGGTCGTGCCGACGCGGCCCTCGATCGTGTTGCCATTCAGAACCAGCACGTCGGCGAGGCCGCTGTGCGAATCGATCAGGCCGGACGCGGTCCCGTTGCCGCCGGTGATTTTCAGCGCGTAGCTGATGGTCGCGCCGTCGGCGCCTTGAACCGAGCTGAACGCGGTCGAGAAGTTGGTTGATGTCGTCGTCTGTGACGCATTCGGCGACGAACCCGCGATGTTGTCGTCCAGCGCGGTCGCCGTCAGATGCGTCTCGCTCAGTGACAGCGCCGGCGTCGTCCCGCTCAGCTCGATGCTCGGGCCGTCGTCGGTGATCGTCAGCTGCTTGCCAAGGTCAAGGCTCGCGCTCTGGAAGTCACCATCCTTGTCGGTGATGGTGGCCGTCAGGCTGACGATCCCGCCGGCGAGCGTGACGCCTTCGCCGTGATCCGGATCGGTGCCAAGCGGCTGTGTCACTGCCCGGTACTCGGTGAAGGTCACGCGCCCGGTCACCGGATCAAGCGTGATGGTGAACGCCAGCGTGCCGGTGGTGGCGCCGACATGGCCCTCGATGGTGTTGCCGTTCAGGACCAGCACGTCGGCGAGGCCGGTGTGCGAATCGACCAGGCCCGACGCGGTGCCGTTACCGCCGGCGATCGCCAGAGCGTAGCTGATGGTCGCCCCATCGGCGCCCCGGAACGAGGTGAAGGCGGTCGAGAAGTCGGCTGATGTCGTGGTCTGCGCCGCGTTCGGCGCCGAGCCTGCGATGTTGTCGTCGAATGTCGTCGCCGTGAGGTGAGTCTCGCTCAGTGACAGCGATGGGGTCGTGCCCGATGTCCCGATGCTCGGGCCGTCGTCGGTGATCGTGAGTTGCTTGCCGAGGTCCAGGCTCGCGCTCTGCGCATTGCCGTCGTTGTCGGTGATCGTCGCCACCAAGTTCACGATTCCGATGCCGAAAGCGACGCCTTCGCCGGTGTCCGGGCTGGTGGCGAGCGGCTGCACCACCGCGCGGTATTCGGTGAACGTCACGCGTCCCGTCGCCGGATTGACCGTGATGGTGAACGCCAGCGCGCCGCCGGTTGTGCCGACATGGCCTTCGATGGTGTTGCCATTCAGGACCAGCACGTCGGCAAGCCCAGTGTGCGAGTCGATCAGGCCCGAGGCGGTATTGTTGCCGCCGGTGATCGTCAGGGCGTAGCCGATGGTCGCGCCGTTCGCGCCCTGAACCGAGCTGAACGCCGTCGAGAAGTCGGCAGACGTCGTCGTCAGCGCCGCGTTCGGCGCCGAGCCTGCGGTATTGTCGTCGAGCGCGGTTGCAGTCAGATGCGTCTCGCTCAGCGTCAGCGAGGGAGTGTTGCCATTGGTCTTGATGCTCGGGTTGTCGCCCGTGATCGTGAGCTGCTGGCCGAGATCGAGGCTCGCGATCTGGAAATCGCCATCGCTGTCGGTGATGGTGGCGACCAGGCTTACAGCTCCGGCGCTCAACGTAACGCCGCCCTCGGAGCTGGTGCCGGACTGCTTCACCGCGCGGTATTCGGTGAAGGTGACCCGGCCCGTAATCGGATCAAGTGCGATGCTGAACGCCAAGGTGCCGGTGGTCGTGCCGACATGGCCCTCGATCGTGTTGCCGTTCAGGATCAGCACGTCGGCCAGGCCGGTATGCGAGTCGATCAGACCTGACGCCGCGCCGTTGCCGCCCGCGATTGTCAGCGAATAGCGGATTGCCGCACTGTCCGCGCCCTGGACCGAGGTGAAGGCCGTCGAGAAATCGGCAGAGGTCGTCGTCAGCGACAGGTCCGGAGCCGAACCTGCAATGTTGTCGTCCAGCGCCGTTGCGGTCAGATGTGTCTCGCTCAACGTCAGCGACGGAGCTGTTCCGTTGGTCCTGATGCTCGGGCCATCGTCGGTGATGGTCAATCTGCTGCCGAGATCGAGCGTCACATCCTGGAATTCGCCGTCCTTCGTGACGGTCCCGATCAGGGTGACGGCCCCGGTCGCAAGCGCCACGCCTTCGCCGCCATCCGGGCTGGTGCCGAGCGGCTGTGCGACCGCGCGGAATTCGGTGAAGGTCACGCGTCCCGTGACCGGATCGAGCGCGATGGTGAATGCCAGCGCGCCGTCGATGGCGCCGACACGGCCTTCGATGGTGTTGCCGTTCAAAACCAGCAGGTCGGCGAGGCCGGTATGCGAATCGATCAGTCCCGATGCGGTACCGTTGCCGCCGGTGATCATCAGCGCGTAGCTGACTGTCGTGCCGCTCAAACCGCTTGCGGTGACGAATGCAGCCGAGAAGTCGGCCGAAATCGTCGTCAATGCCGCGTTGGGCGCCGAGCCTCCAATGTTGTCGTCCAGCGCGGTCGCCGTCAGATGCGTCTCGCTCAGCGTCAGCGCCGGCGCCGTCCCGGCCCCGATCAGCGGGCCGTGAATGGTGATCGTGATGAGCTGCGGGGTCCCGCCGATCGTGGTCACCGTGAAGCTGTCGGTCAGCACGTCACCGACCCCGAGGGCCTGAATCGTGCTGTTGTCGTTGTCGAGCGTGTAGGTCCAGACGCCGTCCGTGGTGATCGTGAACGAGCCATAGCCGCCCGCGCTTGTCGTCGGCGTGTTCACTGCCGTGAAAGTGTTGGCGGGATCGTCGACGTCGGTATCGGTCAGGGCGCCGCTTGCGATAAGCAGGTTGGGCGAGGCACCGTTGACGCCGACCGCGCCGACCACCGAACCATTGGTGACGCCGGAAATGATGGACGCGTCATCGACGCCGACGATCGTGATGTTGAAGCTCTCGCTGGAGATGAGCGTGCCGTCCGATACCGTGACGACGAAGCTCTGGATCGCGTTGACCTTCAGCGCGTTGATCGCATCGTTGTTGGGAACGAAGGTATAAGCGCCGCTCGCGCTGTTGAGGTAGAACGTGCCAAACGTGCCGACGCTCGAGACGTCGTAGTTCTGCGCGCCCCGCACCATGTTGCTTGCGACGCCGCCGACGAGGCCGAAGGTGAGTGCGCCGCCGTTGGTGGTGGAGGCGGCGAAGGTCCCGTGCGCGCTGCTGAAATCGTCGAATATCGACGTATCGACCTCCATCGGCGCCGCGCCAAGGTTCAGCTTCGGTGGCTGCGGCGGCGGGTGGTAGATGATGACATAGGGGAGGACAGCCCCGGGGAGCGGCCCGAGCTGGTTTGGCACCGGCGGGGGGTCCGGGTCGGAAAAATTGATCGGCTGCAGCAGCGGCGACCCGTTGTAGGTGGGCGCGCCGGATCCCTTTGCCCATACGCCTTTCGCGTAACCGGCAAGCGCCTCCTGTTGGGCGTAGCGCAAATCCTCCATGTGGGAAGGGCTGTTCGAGACCTGGCTCACACTGACCGACGACCCTCTTGTGGTCAGGATGACCGTGACCCCGGGGTCGTCGACGACGATATGCCGGGGGTTCGCCTCCTTGGTCACCAGTTCGAACACGCCGTGGTGCATGTCCTTGTAGGCGATGTTGTCGTCGTCCAGGAAGGTGACGTTGGGCTCGGCGGCCCGGGCGTCCTTCGCGAGGGAGAAGGTCAGCGCAGCGAACGACAGCAGGCTGAAGCCGCTGGCCCTGACGGTGCCAATCGGCGTGTCCGCGGTCAGGACACCTGGCCCGGCCAGCCGGCTGCCGATCAAGCGGAAGATGCTTCTGGTTTTGGCAAACAGGCCCCGATGCGAACTACTGCCGGAGCCCTGCGCGAAGTCGCCTAACTCCAGCCGGCTGCCGGCTGGCAGGTCGAGCATTGCCCCATCGTTCAAGCGGATTTCGACCCGTCCGCCGGCCGCGACCTCGATGATGTCGCCCTGGCAAACCGGATCGCCGGCCACGGCTGAAAGGGCGATGTCGCGCGCACGCATAATGGTGCCGCGACCGATCACCGTATCAACAATACCAACCACTCGGGGCAGCTGGCCTAAAACGGCCGAGCTCGCGCCCCCGAACGTTACGCCGGACGCGACTAACATTGGCTTTTCGCCTGCTGAACGCTCAGGCGGTAGGTGCTGCCGTCGTTTTCTTGGTCTGGCTTGCGCGCGCTGCGAGGTGAAAAAACCTCGCACCCGCAGCCATAGGCTTGCCCGCCGAAACGTCCTGATTGAAACTGTATTCGGTAGAGAAAAATCGGCTTCCAATGCGGCGGGGAGCCATCGCGGAAATGACAGACCAGCTGTCCATTATCGCGGGTGCAGCCCCACGAAATTTAGTGTATATTTACCATGAAAATTGTCCACTTATTAATTTTTAGTCGAGCGACACCAGGCCCTTAGGCCTGTTTTTGCGACAACTCGTTTGGCGGTAAAGGTCCTGCGGTCCCGGCCCGGCGGTCCAGATCATCATCGCGCCGTGACACGACAAGATCTTCTCAACGGAGGGGATCGTGCGCATCCGTTTGATTGCTCAATTGCTTACAAGTCTCGTTTTGGCGCTCGTGACGCTGACGGCTGGTCCGGTGCGGGCGCAAACCGAGCGCGCCCAACCCGCGGTTCAAACGTCCTCGGCGAACTTCATCGGGACAGTCGTGACGGCCACGGGCTCGGTCACGATCGAGCATCCGAGTGCTGTCGTCGTGCAGGCCGCTCTGTCGGATCAGCCGTCGCAGGCCAAGGTCGGCGACCGCATCTATATGGGCGACGTGGTGCAGACCGGGGCCGACGGACGGGTCGGAATCAACTTCACCGACGGCACCTCGTTCAATCTGTCGAGCAACGCCAAGATGGCCATGACCGAGTTCGTCTACGACCCGAACGGCAAGTCGAATTCGACGTTGTTCAAATTGGCCAATGGCACCTTCACCTTCGTCGCCGGCAACATCGCCAAGACCGGCGACATGAAGATCGACACGCCGGCCGCGACGATGGGAATTCGAGGCACCACGCCGCGCATCGAGATTTCCGACGATGGAACGGTCAGGTTCGCGACGCTGGTCGAAGAGGGCAAGAGCAAGCTCGTGAGAAAGCCCGCGACACGCGCGACGCCGCAATCCGAACAAAACACCTACCACAGGTTCAACCCCGGGATTTGTCGAGGGTGCTAGGCAAGCAAGGCGTCGGTCTTGTGCGGCTACTCACGGAAATCGGCGGCTTCGCGTCATCAAGACCGGAGCCAGACATGAAGCCTCGTGCGGGTCCCGCTGCGAGTGGCGGCTTGGCGGCGCTGTTGCTCCTGCTGCCGCTCGCATCGCCGGCGGCCGCGCAGAATCCGAAGCCAAAGGGCAACTATCTGCAGAATATCGAGCTGTGCAGCAGCCACGATCGCAAGGCGGTCGACGCGCGCATTGTTGCATGCACGGCGCTGATCGATGCCGCCGAGGACATGACGCCGGCTGGCCTCGCGATCGCCTACAATGATCGCGGCAACGCCTATGCGACCAAGGGGGATTACGACCGCGCCATCCGGGATTTCAATCATTCGATCGAGCTCAATCCGACCTACACCAAGCCGTTCAACAACCGCGGCGTGGCCTATTTGGGGAAGCGCGACTACGATCGCGCCACCAACGCCTTCGATCAGGCCATCAAGCTCAACCCGAACTACGGCGAGGCCTTCGCCAACCGCGCCGGCGCCCATCTGAAGAAGCATGACTATGCCCGCGCAGCCCAGGACTATGATCAGGCCATTCGCCTCGAGCCGAACCTGGACGGGGTGTGGAACGGACGCTGCTGGAGCCGGGCCATCCTCGGCGCGTTGCAGCAGGCGCTGGAAGATTGCAACAAGGCGCTGCAGTCGGAACCGGCCAACGCTGCCACCTATGACTCGCGCGGCCTGGTCTATCTGAAGACCGGCGCGCTTGGCGCGGCGATCGACGACTACAGTTCGGCGCTTCGCGTCGACCCGAAGCTCGCCAGTGCACTCTATGGACGCGGGCTCGCGAAGCTGAAGCAGGGCGACAAGACCGGCGGCAATAGCGACATCGCAGCCGCCAAGGCAATTCAAGCCGGCATCGGCGACGACTTCAAACGTTACGGCGTGCAATAGACGCGCTTGGCGAAGGAAGCCACCGTAAGCAAGGACAGCCGGCTTGCTGCCGTTGGCGCCTGCGTGGCCCGGCAGGCTAGTCCATGATCTCGACCGTCGCCGAACGGCCGGCGACCAGCGCAATGCGATCCGGCAGATGGTCGAGCGCGATGCGCACAGGGACGCGCTGCGCCAGCCGAACCCAACTGAAGGTCGGATTGACGTTTGCGAGCAGGTTCGCGCCTTGGCCGCGGTCGCGATCCTCGATGCCGGCCGCAATGCTCTCGACATGTCCGGTGAGCCGGACTGGCTCGCCCATCAGCCGGACCTGTGCCTTGTCGCCCACGTGAATGCGCGCCAGCTTGGTCTCCTCGAAATAGCCTTCGACATGCAACGTGTCGCTGTCGACCAGCGCCATCACGCCCTTGCCCGCGGACACGTAGGCACCGGGCCGCAGATCCATATTGGTGATGGTACCGTTGACCGATGCATGCACTTCGCTGCGCTCGAGGTTGAGCTGCGCCACGGCGCGATCGGCGACCGCCTGGTCGTAGGCGGCCTTGGCCTGGAGCTGCGTGGCCAGCACCTGCTCCTGCTTCTGCTGCGACACCGCATCGGTGGTCAGCGAGCTGTAGCGCTTAAGATCGGATTCGGCCTGATCCAGCGTCGCGCGATGGCCGGCGACCGCGGCATCGGCCTGCTGCAACGCCAGGGCAAAGCGCGCGCGATCGATCCGGAAAAGGATATCGCCGCGATGCACCGGCTGGTTGTCCTTGACCAGCACGTCGGTGACGAAGCCGGACACGTCGGGAGCAACCTGAACCACATCGGCGCGCACCCTGCCGTCGCGGGTCCACGGCGACTCCATATAATAAATCCAGAGTGCGCGCGCGACGGCAATGGCCGCGACGAGCGCGACCGCGGTCAACGCGACCCGGCCGAGCCAGGCGAAATTCCCTTTCATGGCAGAAACTCCGAAAGATAAACGACGCCGCCCAGGAGGCATACGTACAGTGCGAAATTGAACAGCGCGCGGTGCCACACCAGCCGGTACAGCCCGAAGCGCTGCATGATCCGGCTCACCACCGCGCTCAGCGCATAGGCGACGATGAGCCACAGCAGCAGCGCCGGGACCAGGACACCGTAGATGTCGAGCTCATATCTCATGCCGCAAAGCTCTCCTCGGGCTGCGATCGATACGCGGGCGCATCCGGAAACAGGCCGCGGCGGATGCCGACGAGGCCGAGCAGCGCATCGTCCCGTGCGCGCTCATTGGGATCCTTGATGACCGCGGTCACCGCCGCGTCGACGCGCGACAGCAATTCGGCCCGCATCTCCTCGCCGGTACGGGCGCGAAACGCCGCAGCGAGATCGTCCAGCATGTCGTCGATGGCGCGTACGGTCGAGGCAGCGAGGCCGTAGCGCGCCCGCCTGAGGTCGATGATGTTGAGCCCGATGCGCAGCTGGACCAGGCTGTCGGCATCGCGACGGTCGCTCTCGGAGATGAAGGCGATGCGCTGGACCAGCAGCCCGAGCCGATGCAGCATGAGGCCGGCAAACTGCGCCCGATCGCCGCGGCCGCGCCGCTCGGCCGCGTCAGCGAGCGTCTGCCAGGTCGATATCATCAACCGCTTGGCGATCCATTCGGCGCCGACCCCGCGCGCGATCCGCGTCACGATCTCGGCGATCACAATGCCGAGCAAGAAGGCGACGGAGCTGTTGGCGAAACTGGCGAAGTCTGCGCTGTAGGTCGATTGCAGCGCGAGCAGCGTCGCGGTGTTGACAGCGAGCGCCATGCCGATCGGCGCGGTTTTCGGTTGCGCGATCAGGACGCCGTAGGCGAGGAAGGTCGGCGCCAGCGCGGCGATCAGGACCTCGACATGGGTGATGCCCGGCACCAGCGCGAACTGATAGATCGCGACGACGACGATCGCGACCAGCGAAAACATGCCGAAGGCCCGGATGCTGCGCGCCGGTTCATCCTGCGCGGCGAAGAAGGAGCAGGCGACCGCCGCCATCATCGGCGCCGAGGCGCCATCGGGCCAGCCGGTCGCAATCCACAGGCCGCAGCAGATCAGGATCGCCACCGCCGCTCCCGCGGCCGACCAAAGCGCCATGCCGTGGTCGCGATGACGGACTGGTGCTGCCCCCGACTCCGGACGGAACGCCAGCGGGACGGTCGCGATATCCCGGCCCGCGGCAATCGCATCGCCCACCGCGCGGCAATCGGCCGAAATGTCGACAAGCTCGCGCAGCCGCAGCAGCAGGCTGATCGTGATGATGCGCTCCCGCGGTGCGAGCCCGTCGAGCGCGGATTGCCGCTCGGCGATCGCAACCCTGATCTGTTCGCCGGATTGCCGCTGGCGATCCTCTTCCACGATCCAATCGGCGAGATTGCCGAGCAGGCGCCGCAGCTCCGGCTGCCTTTGCAGTGCCGCCTCGCCGAGAGCGAGAAGCCGGTCCTCGATCGACGTGATGATCGGCAACAGCATCAGCATGCGCAGCCGGACCTCACGCAGGCCGCGCACAAGGCCGGCGTCGGCCAGCCGGTCATAGGCGAGATGGGTGGCCAGGGTATCAAGCTCGACGATGTCGGTCGCAAGGCGCAGGCGTTCGGCCCGGCGCGTCTCGGTGCTCCCGCGATCAAGCAGCACATCGCGGGACAGGCGGCGCGCATCCGCCAGCCAGCTCCGGACCCGGCCGCCGACTGCGGGTGCGACGCTGCGGGGAAACACCACGGTCGACACCAGGCTCGCACAGATGATGCCGAGCGAGATCTCTTCGACCCGCGCCAGCGCGATATCGAAGATGCTGCCCGGGGCGGATACCGACGGAAAGCCGATCAATGCGACGGTGTATCCGGCCAGCATGAAGACATAGCTGCGCGGCGTGCCGTCGAGCAGCGACAGATACAGGCAGAGCCCGACCCAGAGCGCGACCGCGAGGCACAGCAGCTCCGGCGCATCGATCAGGCTCGGCACCAGCGCGACCGTCATGCTGGCGCCGACCAGCGTGCCGATGACGCGGAAGAACGCTTTCGAGCTGGTCGCGCCGGCCAGCGGCTGCGAGGTGATATAGACCGTCGCCATCGCCCAATAGGGACGTGGCAAATCGATCATCAACGCGATGACGAGCGCCAGCATCGACGCGGCGAACGTCTTCAACGCGAAGATGAGGTCCGCGTGGCGGACCAGGAACGGCTCTTCCGCGCGCATGACTATTTCGCCTCTTGGGCAGTTGCGGCCGGAGTCGTCTTGGCGTCCTGCAAGCGGCTCGCGCGCTGCTCGATGCGCAGGAGCACCTCGAAGGTTACCGCAAGTTCCTCGCTGCCGATATCCTTCAGCAGGCTCGACCGCACGCGGCGCAGCACCCTGTTGGTTTCCTCGACCTTGGCTGCGCCGGTTGGGGTGAGATGCAACGTCTTGGCTCGCCGGTCGGTCGGGTCCTCGCGACGCTCGACCAGACCTTCAGACTGCAGCAGATCGATCAACCGCACCAGCGACGGCCCCTCGATCCCCAACTCGTCGGCCAGCACGCCCTGACGGACGTTCGCGCCCTGCCGCGACAGCACCAGCAGCGGAATCGCCGTCGCGTAGGACAGGCCGTGATCCGACAGCGCCCGATCCGACTCGCGGCGCCAGATCCGCCCAAGCCGGGTGATCAGGCGGCCGATCTCGGCGTGGATATGGGACTGCGACGGAGGCATGGAAAATTAGATAGGATACGAACTATTAGGATGCAATAATAGAATCCCGATCGGCGCGGGTGCTCACGCAAATGCGATCGTGGTCGTCAGTATTTCTGCACGGTCGACCGGAAGACGATCCAGATCGCGACCGACAGAAATCCCAACCCGCCGAGCATGAGGAAGGCTGGGCCATAGCCGACCCATTGCGCGATCCAGCCGCCGAGCGCCGGGCTCAGTGAGGCACCAATGCCTTGAATCGTGATGACCGCTCCCTGTCCAAGGTTGACGCGGCCGGTTCCGCTGAGCGAGCGCGCCACCATTCCCGGCACCGCGACGCTCTGCAGACCGGCACCGATGCCATCGAGGATCTGCACAGGGAGAACGCCCCACCAGCCCGAGAGGAAGAAGGCGAGCACGCCGCGCGCCGGCAAGGCCAGGAACGACAGCAACAGGACGGACCAATAGGTCCGGCGCTCGGCTGCGTGCATGCCGGCGATCGATGCCAGGATCATCACCGCCTGCGCAACCACGATCGTCGTCGCGACGAAGCTCGGACCATTGGCATGATGGCCGGCGACCGCGGCAAGGCCGTAAAGCGGCACGATCGCCGCGTTGCCGAGATGAAACGCGGCCAATGCGACCGCGAGCACCAGCAGCGGCCTGTGCCTGACCAGCACGGAGAAGCCGCTGGGCTGGCTGTCCGGATCCTCTTCCTTGCCGCGTGCGGCACGGTGGTCGATGCTGTCGGGCGGAATCAAGAGAACGCAAGCGATCGTGACCGCGCCGAACAAGGCGGCGAGCGCGAAGACCGCCACATAGCCATACTGCCAGCCGAGATAACCCGATGCCGCGGCGCCGACCATGTTGCCGGCGTGGTTGAAGGCCTGGTTGCGGCCGTTCTGCCGATTGAACCCGCGCTGCTTGACGATGCCGAGCGTGATACCGGTGACCGCCGGAACGATCGCGGCCCCCGCGATCGACGTCGCGACCTGGGACAGTGCCACGGCCCAGAAGCTTTGCGACATCAGGATGACTGCGGATGCCAGCACGACCGCGACGCCGGGCGCGATCACCCAGGCCCGCTTGTGGTTCGTCGTGTCGATGCAGCCGCCGATCGGCGTCGTGATCAGCATGCCCGCGATGTTACCGAGCGTCAGCGCGGTCCCGATCAGGCCGCTGGTCCAGCCGTGCAGTTGAAGGAAGACGCCGACGAACGGCCCGATTCCCGACTGCATGTCTGCCATGAAGAAGTTCACGGCCAGCAGCGGCCAAAGGCGCGCAGGCGCAGAAGATTTTTTTGCGTTGCGATCGGGCATGTTCCATGAACGCGCGGGAATGCCGAACGGACTGGTGATGAGTTGATATTTCTGCGCAACCGGCAGCGGCGCAATTTGCATGGCGCAGGCCGCTTGCTCCCACGCCTCTGCGAGGCGGAGTGGGACAGACGTTCGCCTCCTTACCGCATCAGCGTGTAGGCGAGCACGATGACCACGAGCGCGATGATCGCAGAGGTGATCATCATCCCATAGGGACGCGCCCGGATCCCCTGCGTCGTCTCGGCGGTGCTTGCGGGAGCTGGTTCAGCGGGACCTTCTCGGACCATCTTTGGCGTCCTGCTTGTCACAAAATATTCCGACACATAGTCCGACGCGACCGGTGCAGCTTCGTTCCTAACTGTGCGAGGGCCGAACCGAAGCGGCTTAGGAACCTCTATCCGAGGGCATTGTTGAAGCCTCATTCGGAGGCATGCAGATGCGCAGCGCAGCTTGCGCAAGGAGCAGACGATGGGACTGGCTCAATATGCGGTGATAGCAGCCGGCGAGGAATGGGGCGTCCTGCACGACGGCAATCTCAATGCGGGATACGCCACCAAGGAAGCTGCATTCGAGTCGGCCGCCGCTGCCGCGGCACTGGCAATCAGGCTGGGGCACGAGGTCCACGTCAGCGTTCCCGGACGCGAAGAGGGCGAGGCGGCCCTCACCAAGCGTCCGACATAGCGCGTACAAACCGCAGCGCGCGCGACGACAACGAGCATCGTCGCCGCGCGCTATTTATCACAAGCTTTAGCAGGACGTCTGCTCAACGCGCCTTACGGATCGAGCTCAGTATCCCAGTAGAGATAATCGAGCCAGCTCTCGTGCAGATAGTTCGGCGGGAAGAGCCGGCCGTTGCGATGGAGCTGATGCACGGTGGGTGCATAGGGCGTCTGCTTCGGAAACATCTTGGCCTGCTGCGGAGTCAGATTGCCCTTGCGCAGATTGCAGGGCGAGCAGGCGGCGACGACGTTCTCCCAGGTGGTCTGGCCACCCTTGCTGCGCGGAATGATGTGATCGAAGGTGAGGTCGTCGCCCGACAGGCAATACTGGCAACTGAATCGGTCGCGAAGGAAGACGTTGAACCGGGTGAAAGCGGGGTGGGTGGTCGGCTTGACGAAGGATTTGAGGGATACGACGCTCGGCAGTTGGATTTCGAACGAAGGACTTCGTACCGCGCGGTCGTAATATTCGACGATGTTGACGCGATCGAGGAACACCGCCTTGATCGCGTCCTGCCAGGACCAGAGCGACAGCGGGTAATAACTCAGCGGCCGGAAGTCCGCATTCAAGACCAGCACCGGCCAACCGCCTTGCGAGACATGTGCGTTCAAATAACGCTCCTGACTCCCATTAGCTGCGAAGCAGCATGCACTCACATACTACAGGCAGCGTGACGGGATTGTGAAGAGCAATGAGCGGCTTATCCGCCGTCCCCTGCCATGTTCCTGCCCCGATTGCCTGCCGCCCGCGAGGCCCGTAAAGGGAGCCGCAAGCCCCTCGGCCAGTGACGGACCCTGCCGATGACCGCGACATCACGCTATCTCGAGGCGCCGCGCCGGTTGCGCGCATTCGTGCGTGCGCACGAGACCAGCCTCGTGGTGCTGGCGGTGCTGATCGGCGCCATCGGCGGCCTGGTGGTGGCGGTCATGAGCGGCCTCGTCACGGTGTTGCATTCGGTGCTGTTCAATCTGCCGCTGGGCGACCGGCTGTCGAGCCAGCCCAGCATCGATCCCGTGCGCGCGCTGCTGGTTCCCACAATTGGCGGCCTGCTGCTGGGATTTGCGTTCCTGCTGCTGCTCCGGGTCCGGCCGGCCCGCGAGATCGATCCGATCGAGGCCAATGCACTCTATGGCGGGCGGATGTCGTTCCGCGGCAGCGTGATCGTGGCGCTGCAGACGATCTGGTCGAGCGGCGTCGGCGGCTCGGTCGGGCTCGAGGCCGGCTACACCCAATTGTCCAGCGGACTCGCCGCCTCGCTCGGCCGCGGCTTCCACCTCCGTCGCAACGACCAGCGCATCATGGTCGGCTGCGGCGCGGCGGCGGCGATCGCCGGGGCCTTCAGCGCACCGCTCGCGGGTGCGTTCTATGCTTTCGAACTTGTGATCGGCGGTTACACGCCGGCGAGCCTGACCCCGGTCGGCGTGGCGGCGGTGACCGGCTACTTCGTCGCCCATGCCTTCGAGCCGCTGCCGCTCGGGGTCGGCGTCGGAACCGTCGGCGACGTGCTCGGGCGCGATCTCGCGATTGCCGCGCTGCTCGGCACGGTCGCAGCGCTGACCGGGATTGCGATCATGCGCGGGGTGACGCTGTGCGAGGCGCTGCTGACGAAGACCCGGCTCTGGCCGCCGCTGCGCCCGGCGCTCGGCGGGCTTGTGGTCGGCGCGATGGCGCTGCTGACGCCGCAGGTAATGTCGTCCGGCCATGGCGCGCTGCGCTTCGCCGGCATCGTGGCGATGCCGCTCGCCTTCATCGCCGGCGTGTTCGTGCTGAAAGCGGTGGCTTCCATCATCTCGCTCGGCTCCGGCTTCCGCGGCGGCTTGTTCTTCGCCACGCTGTTCATGGGCGCGCTCGGCGGCCGGCTGTTCGCGGCCGGCGTCGACATCGTGTGGCCGGGGCTCAACCTCGATCCCAACGCCTATGCCGTCATCGGCATGAGCGCGCTGTCGGCCTCAGTGATCGGCGGTCCCTTGACGATGTCGTTCATCGCGCTGGAATCCACTGGGAATCTTTGGCTCACCACCGCAGTGCTGGTCGCGGTGATCATCTCGACCACCATCACGCGCGAATTGTTCGGCTATTCGTTCGCGACCTGGCGGCTGCATCTGCGCGGTGAGACCATCCGCAGCGCCGCCGACATCGGCTGGATCCGCGATCTCACGGTCGGCAAGATGATGCGGCAGGACATGACGACAGTGAGTGCCGCGATGTCGATCGAGGCGTTCCGCGAGGAATTTCCGCCGGGCTCGAAGACCCAGGTGGTCGCGGTCGACGGCGACGGAGGTTATGCCGGGCTGGCGCTGGTCGCCGAAGCGCATGCGCCGGATCTCGAGGCCGACAAGGGACTTGCCGGCATCCTGCGCTACGCCGACGTCGTGCTGCATCCCGGCATGAACGTGCAGGAGGCGATTGCGGTGTTCGACGCCGCCGAAGCCGAATCGCTCGCCGTGATCGAAGGCGATGACGACCGGCGGCCGATCGGCCTGCTCACCGAAGCGCACGCCATGCGGCGCTACGCGGAAGAATCCGAGCAGCGCCGCCGCGAGGTGGTCGGCGAGATTTGATGTTCGGCGTAGTCGCTTTCAACCCGTCATCCCCGCGCAAAGGCTTTGCCTTTGTCGCTGGAGGAGCGCGTAGCGCGTCTCGAAGGATGCACGGCCACCAGCCGGGCCGTGGACCCTTCGAGACGCGCGCGATGCGCGCTCCTCAGGGTGACGGGGTGAGAGTGGTCTCGACAGCTACCCCGTCACCCGCTCCAGCTTCTGCAGGCACCGCGTCACGCGCACCGCGGCCGGCATCTCGGTGTCCGGAAAGCTGGTCTTCCAGTCGGTGACGCCGACCTCGCCGACATAGATGTCGCCGCGGGAATCCAGCGCGAGGCCATGCGGCGCCAGGAATCTTCCGGTCTCGACGCCGGGGCCGTGCTCGCCGCCGAGCCGGGCGATGCGCTTGCCGGTGTGATCGACGATCGACAGCCGCGGACCGAGATTGGGCACCTTGCGGTTGACCGCCATGCCGGGGCCGAGCTCGCCGATCACGAAGTTCGGCTGCTTGCCGCCGCCGCAACAGCACAGCGCGCAAGGCCGGTGCAGATTGTTCCACTGGGTCTCGTATCTGCCGTTGCCGTCGAACACCTGGACGCGGTGGTTCTCGCGGTCGGCGACGTAGACGAAGCCGTCGGCGTCGGTCGCAATGTTGTGCACGATGTTGAACTGGCCGGGATCGGTGCCGGGCTCGCCCCAGCTTTTGATCAGTCTGCCGTCCGGCGTGTATTTGTGGACGCAGGCATTGCCGTAACCGTCGGAGACATAGATCTCGCCGTTCGGCGACAGCGCGGTATGGGTGCAGCGGTGGAACGGCTCGCCGCTCATGAACAGCGCCGGCTTGTGCGGGATGCCGATCGTCAGCAGCACCTTGCCGTCGACGGAGCATTTGCGCACGGTGTGGTCGCCATCATCGGTGCAATAGAGGTTGTCGTCGGCGTCGATATGCAGGCCGTGGGCGCGCGTGAACACGCCTTCCCCCCAGCTTCGGATGAAGTTTCCGTCACGGTCGAGCACCACCATCGGATGGTCGCCGCGGTTGAAGACATAGATGCGGTCCTTGCTGTCGACCGCGACGGAGGCGACATCGGTCAGGCTCCAGCCGTCGGGCAGCTTTGCGAAGTTCTCCACGACCCGGTAGCGGTGCTCGCCGGTGCCCAGGATGGTCGGCATTTGGCCTCTCCTCTCGGGTGTCGTTCCGGGGCGCGAAGCGAACCCGGAATCTCGAGATTCCGGGTTCGATGCTGCGCATCGCCCCGGAATGACGGTGATGGCTATGGTAGCTTCGCCACCGGCCCGACGTCGCGCGGCAGCAGGCCTTCCTCGATCGCCTTGATCTGCAGCGCGAGGTAACGCGAATTGATGCGGCATTGCGCGAGGCTGCCGGCGATGAACCACAGGCCGGGCTGCGGCGTGCGGGTGTACATGTTGCGTAGCTCCTGGCCGTCGCCAAAGCCCCAGATCGGGCCGACGCGCGCGGCCATCGCCTCGCCGAACAGCTTCTTCACCAGCTCCTCCTGCGGCCGGTAGCCGGTCGCGAGCACGATCAGATCGGCTTGCACGGTTTCGCCGGTCTTCAGTCGCGCGCCTTCGGCCACGAAGGTCTCGATGTCGGCAAACTGCTTCAGGGCGATCGCGCCGCTTGCGACGAGATCGGAGCAGCCGACATTGAAATAGTAGCCGCCGCCGCGGGTCAGGTATTTGAACTGCCAGCCGGTGCCGCCGTCGCCGAAATCGAGCTTGAAGCCCTTGCGCGCCAGGCCGTCGAGCAGCGTCTTGTCGAACTGCTTCGACTGCTCGGTTATCAGTACATGGCTGCGTTTGGCGAGCGTCAGCGGCATCGAGGTCGCAATCAGATCATTGTCCTCGAGCGAGCCTTCATTGTAGGCGGCATAGGCCAGCTGCGCCGACGGTTCGATATTGGTGACCAGGGTCGAGGAGCGCTGCACCAGCGTGACCTCTGCGCCGGAGGAATGCAGGTCCTGCGCAATGTCGTGGCCGCTATTGCCGGTGCCGATCACCAGCGCCCGCTTGCCCGCCCAGTGCTCGCCGTCCTCGTAACGGCTGGAATGCATGACCTTGCCGGAAAAATTCTTCAGGCCGGAGATCTCGGGCAGATTGGGGATGCCGCTGACGCCGGTTGCCATCACGACATGGCGCGGCTGCATCGTCCGTGTCGTGCCGTCGGCGCGGCGCAGCTCGACGGTCCAGCGTCCGTGTGCGTCGTCATAGCTGCCGCCGAGAAATTCCGTGCCGGTCCAGAAGTTCAGCTCCATGGCGTCGACATAGGATTCGAACCAGTTGGCTAGCTTGTCCTTCGGGATGTAGGTCGGCCAGTTCGGCGGGAATGGCATATAGGGCAGGTGATTGACCTGCACCTGGTTGTGCAGGGTCAGCGCATGATAGCGCTTGCGCCAATTGTCGCCGACCCGCGCCTCGCGGTCGACGATCAGCGCGTCGATCTTGAGCTGCTTGAGCCGCGCGGCAATCGCAAGCCCGGCCTGTCCGCCGCCGACGACAAGCACATCGGGGTCGCGGCCGGCATACTCGGTGGACGCCTTGCGCAGGTCGAGCCAGTTGGGGCCGCGGAAGTCGCGGGAATAGGCCTGTCCGCGCGGCCGCGTATGGCCTTGCTGCTCCTCGAACCCCTTCAGCTCCTCGAGTGCGGTCAGTAAAGTCCAGGCCTTCAGCCGGTCGCAATCGGCGGCATCGGGGATCAGCCGCACGATGCCGTGGCCGCGGCCAACAGCGGTCTCGAACTTGAAGATCGCCTCGATCGCTTCGGTGCCGGCGCGCGTCACGTGCCTCGGTGCGGCACGCTCCGCATCGATGCGGAAGTCGTGCGGCGTGCTGCGACGCGCATGCGCGGGCAGTTCCTCGATGATGGCGAAGGCGCGGTTGACGGTCTGGATGTTCCAACTCAGCGCCAGCACGTCACGCCAATAGCTGTCGGGGTGGAACAGCGGCTTCAGCAGCACATCGTCGGGGCCGGCCAACGCATCCTCGAACTGCACGAGCCAATTGTCGGCGGCGACCGAAATATCGTCCGTCTTGTCGAGCATCGAGCGTTTCTCGTCATCGGCCGCTTGGTGAGATTTTCTTGGCGGCGTTCCCTGGGCTGCAAGCCTATACCCATCGGCAAGGCCGCAGAAAGGGCGTGACGGAATAGCGCCTATTCGGCGAGCGACAGGATCAGGCCTTGATCCGGCGGCACGCGGCCTTGCAGGGTATCGAGATAGGCCTCGCGCACCGCGGCCGGGCCGCGCCGCTCGACGACATCGAGCCAATCCGGCAGCTGCGGCACGAGTTCGGCCCAGGCGGCGCCAAAGCGTTGCTCGACGCCGCCGGGCCCCCATTCCTTGGCGCGCTTGCGAATCTGGTCGGGCGCAAAGAACCACACCGGCCTGGCGCCGGGCAGCGTCGGCTCGTCCGGCTCGCTCGCGCGATGGGTCAGGCCGACCCGGCCGGAATAGACCATCTGCGCGCCGAAGTGCCGGTGCAGGCTCTCGCGCAGTGCGCTGTTGCCGGCCATGTCGACATAGGCGACCGGCTCGGCCTGCGGGATCGCGGCGACCTGGTCATAGGTGACGACCTCGTCATAGCAGCCGAGCGAGGAGACGAAATCGACATTGCCCTTCGAGGTCAGCCCGATCACGTGGATGCCCCGCTTGTGCAGCAGATGCGCGAGCCCGAACGCGGTCTTGCTCGAGGCTGAGGACAGGATGACGCGGCGCGCACCGTGGAATTCGTTCTCGGCGAGGGCGTCGTCGACCAGGAACGACAGCATGAACAGCGGCAGCATCAGTGCGCGGAAGTCGCCCTGCCGGCCGGCATAGGTCGGGTCAGCGGAGACGCGGGCATAGGCGTTGTAGACCGGTGCGACCTCCTGCCGGTGCGCGGCGCCATCACGCAGGCCGCGCTTGCTGACGTCGGCCGCCTCGATCACCAGATGGGTCGCCATCGGGAAATAGCCGAACAGCGTCTCGCCGACCGCGATCATGGGATGTTTCGAGGCCAGCACCTCGCCAAAACCCCACACCGGGATGATGCCGTAGCCGTCGGGCGCCGGGAACAGCTGCCAGTATTTCAGCTGCTCGCCGATCACGGCGTAGGTGATGTTGTTGGCGGTGAAGGCGAAGCGGGTGACCTTGACCAGCAGCGCGTCGGCGGGCAGCGTCGCGGTATCGGGCAGCTTCGTCTCGATCAGCTTGCACTGCTGCAGATCGTTGCGGATGACGATGAAGTCGGTCGCGTTCATGGCGATGATCCCAGCTTCTGGATGCGGGCGCATCGTTGCGTCGATTGCCGGCCTTTTGCAACAGCAACTAAGTTTCAAACGCCGTTCGCTTCACCGCCACCCGTTCAGCCGAGCTGTCCTTCGCGGTAGAGGTCACGCAGCTTGCGCTTGAAGATCTTGCCCGTGGCCTCGCGCGGCAGCGTGTCCATGAAGCGGATGTCACGCGGCACCTTGAAATTGGCGAGCTTGCCGCGCAGGAAATCCTGGATCGCTGCAGCCGACAGCGTGCTGCCGGCGTCCGGCTCGACGCAGGCGAACAGCCGCTCGCCATACTCGTCGTCGGGAACGCCGAACACCGCGCAGTCGCGGACGCCGTCCATGCCGATCAGGGTGTTCTCGATCTCTGCGGGATAGATGTTGACGCCGCCCGAGATCACCATGTCGCGCTTGCGGTCGCACAGGAACAGATAGCCGTCGGCGTCGAGATAGCCGACATCGCCGACGCTGATCAGGCCGTCGCGGTCGGCCTCCGTTCGCGCCTTGGCGTTGCCGTGGTAGTCGAAATCCGAGATCAATGTTTGACGCATGAAGATTTCGCCGGGCTCGCCGACGTCGCATTGCGTCCCGTCCGGCCGGAAGGTCTTGACGATGCCGCCCTCGATGGCGCGCCCGACCGTGCCGGGCTTGGCCAGCGCTTCGGCTGACGAATGCCAGACCGGGATGCCGGTCTCGGTGGAGCCGAGATATTCGTTGATCACGGGTCCCCACCACTCGATCATCGCGCGCTTGACGTCGACCGGGCAGGGCGCCGCGCCATGGACGATGAAGCGCAGCGACGACAGGTCGTAGCGACGGCGCGTCTCCTCCGGCAGCCGCAGCAGCCGCACGAACATGGTCGGCACCATGTGCATGTGCGTGACGTGGTGGCGCTCGATCAGTCGCAGCAGATCCTCGGGATCGAAGCGCGGCTCGAGCACGATCGCGCAGCCGCTGCGGAACGCGAGCATGCCGTAGGAGTGCGGCGCCGAATGGTACATCGGGCCGTTCATCAGGATCACCTGGTCCTCGTTCGGCTTGACGCCGTAGGTGAGAGCGCCGACCCGCGCGGCCGCCGCCTGCTGCTCCGGCCGCATCGGCTTGCGCCTGACGCCCTTCGGCAGTCCGGTCGTGCCCGAGGTGTAGAACATCGGCGCTGCGCCGATCGGCGCGTCGGTCAGCGGCTGATGCGTCTCGCGCCAGATGTCCCAGTCGGTCATGCCGTCTGGCACAGCCGTGAGCGCCGGCGCCACGCCATAGGCCGCGGCGATCTCCGGCGGCGTCGTCACCACCAGCAGCTTTAGTCCAGCAGGCAACCCGTCGCGGATCTGCGGCAGCAGATCGGCGTGGCAGACCAGCGTGTCGGCGCCGCTGTCGGTAAGGATGTAGCCGACCTCGTCGGCCTTCAGGTGCCAGTTGATCGGCACCACCGGACTGCCGAGCGCGGCGGAGGCCGCGACCACCTCGAACAGCGCGAAATCGTTGCGCAGCATCATGCCGATCGGCTTGCCGCCCTGCACGCCGAGGGCGCGGAAGCCGGTGGCGGCGCGCGCGATGCGGGCGTGGATGTCGGCGTAGCTGATCTGTCGGTCGCCGCTGATGATCATAATGGGCCTCCCCAGGCGGTCGTCCGGACCTCAGGCGCTGGCCTGAAGGAACTCGCTGCGTGCCGCATTAAACTCCGCTTTCAGCCGCGCCACCAGTTCGGCGACCGGCGGGGCGTCGACGATCTGGCCGATGCCCTGCCCCGAGCCCCAGATGTCGCGCCAGGCCTTGACCTTCATGTTGCCGCCAGAGCCGAAATTCATCTTGGACTTGTCGGCGACCGGCAAATTGGCCGGATCGAGCCCGGCCGCTGCGATCGACGGTCCGAGGTAGTTGCCATGCACGCCGGTGAACAGGTTCGAATAGACGATGTCGTGCGCGGCGTATTCGGTCAGCGCCTGCTTGTATTTGAGATCGGCATTGGCTTCCTCGGTCGCGATGAAGCGGGTGCCGATATAGGCGAGGTCGGCGCCGAGCGCGAGCGCGGACGCGATGCTCCAGCCGTCGGAGATCGCGCCCGACAGCAGGATCGTGCCCTTGAACCATTGCTTCACCTCGCGCACCAGCGCGAACGGCGACAGCGTGCCGGCATGGCCGCCGGCGCCGGCGCAGACCAGGATCAGGCCGTCGACGCCCTGCTCGGCGGCCTTGCGGGCATGCTTCACATTGATGACGTCGTGGAACACCACGCCGCCATAGGAATGCGCGGCCTCGACGATCTCGGACGGCGGACGCAGCGAGGTGATGATGACGGGCACCTTGTGCTTCACGCAGGTCTCCATGTCGCGCATCAGACGGTCGTTGGAGGCGTGGCAGATCTGGTTGACCGCGTAGGGCGCGACCTTCTTCTCGGGATGCAGCGCCTGGTACTCGCCGAGCTCGTTCTCGATCTGCGTCAGCCATTCGCCGAGCTTCTCGGCCGGGCGGGCGTTCAGCGCCGGGAATGAGCCGACGATGCCGGCCTTGCACTGCGCGATCACGAGCTCCGGCCCCGAGACGATGAACAGCGGGGAGCCGACGACCGGCAGTTCGAGCTTGTTGGCGAGCGACGCGGGCAGCGGCATTGTTCGGATCCTCCATGGGTGGACCGCTCGGCCGGTGGCCGGAGCGGTTCGCGATTTGTTGTGATGGCTGGAGCAGCGGCTCTCTTGCGTCGCAATATAGGGCTGGACGGCCGCGCGATGGCGTTCAATATTGAACAGTCGATTGCCCAGAAATGAACATAGGCGGACGGGCGGCATGGATTGGGAGCTTTGCAAGACCTTCGTCGCGGTGGCGGAGACGCGCAGCTTCGCCGCCGCGGCGCGGCGGCTGCGCATTAGCCATCCGACCGTCGGCCGTAACGTCGCGGCGCTCGAGAAGCAGCTCGGCACCCGGCTGTTCGCGCGGTCCAATGACGGCTTGTCGCTGACCTCGCACGGCCGCAAGTTCCGCGAGCACACGGAGGTGATGGCCGCAGCCGCCTTGCGCGCGGAAGCCTCGGCGTCCGCCACCGGCGAGCAGGCCCGTGGCGTGGTCAAGCTGTCGATCGGCGCGACGCTCGCCGCACACTGGCTGATGCCGCGGCTCCGGCCGTTCCTGCGCGATCACCCCAACATCCAGCTCGAGATCATCACGCATCCGTTTCCGGCCAGCGTGCGCCGCCGCGAGGCCGATGTCGTGCTGCGGCCGGTCGATGCCGGGGACGAGAACCTGATCGGGCGCAGAATCGGACGGCTCGGCGCCGGCTTCTATGCCTCACGTGCCTACGCAGCCGGGCGCAAGCTTCCGGAGCGGCCGGATGAATGGAAGGGCCATAGCGTGATCGGATTTGCCGACCAGGCCTCCAACGTGCGGCTGGCGCGGTGGAGCGATGTCATCACGCGGCAGGGCACGCTGGTGATGCGCTGCTCCTCGCAGGGCGACATGCTGGCAGCGGCGCGGGCCGGGCTCGGGATTTGCGCACTGTCCTGCCTGGTCGGAGCCGATTATCCCGATCTGGTTCGGGTCGCGCCGCAGAAGCTCGCAAGCCTCTCCGATCTGTGGCTGCTCGCCCATCCGGATCTGGTGGAATTGCCGTCGGTGCGCGCCGTGATCGGCTTCGTCACCGACTGCGCGCGGGAAGATCGCGTCAGGCTGCGCGGCTAGAGCGTTTTCGAGCGAAGTGGATACCGGTTCGCGTTAAGAAAACGCGTCAAAACAAGAATCTAGAGCGCCGTTCCGATTCAATCGGAATGGCGCTTTGGGCACCGTCTCAGGCGCGCGCCCGCCACAGCGTTCCCGCAAGCAGGACAAAGACTGCGCATGTCCACAGCGCCTGCCAATTCTCAACTCCTTCGTTGAGGAGCGTATAGATGGCAGCTCCGACAAAGATGCCGGCAAACATCGATTCCGCCAGCGGGCGGATTCCCTTGGTCGGCGGATTGAGCAGCGTCATCGCCGCAAACGGCACCGCCGCCATGGTGAGCGGCGCAAACGGGAAATCGATGAAGCGCGGGTCGAACACCAGGCCGATCGCGGCCGCCGTGCCGACCACAACGGTGACGATCAGGGCCAATCCGTGCAAGGTTACCAGCACTGTTTCGGTGTGGTAGCCCTGCGGTCCCAACAGCTCCTGGAAACTGGGCGGTGCGCGGCCCGATATCAGGGCGTTGGCGGCGAACAGCGGTGACGCCGTCGCTGCCACCAGAAGCGAGCCCCAAATAAGCCAGCCTCCCGTTCCGTAGCTTTCAGAGATCATTCGCTGGGCGGCGACCCCAAACAGGATTCCGGCCGTGGTCGCCGATACGCCGACCGCAAGCCATGAGGCGAGTTCGGGTGTCGTCGGCTTGCGGCGCAAGCCCAGCCATGCCGCGCCGAACACCAGGATCGCCAGCGCCATTCCGCCAGCCATCTGCAATTTCCAGGACGGAAAGTTGCTGATCGGCATGCCGGCCGGATATTTCAGCGTGCGCTGTTCGGAATCGAACAGGCCCCAGGATCCGCCAATGGTGCCCTCGATCTCGCGCTTCCAGCCTTCGTCATAGGCCTCGAACAGGTTGACGCGGAACTGCTCGCGGCGGGCGAGGTCGAGCACTTCCGAGACCACCCGTGCCTGGTTGATGCGCGACGGCAGCGCGGATTCGCGCATGCGTCCCTCGCTCGGCCAACCGATTTCGCCGATGAATATCTCCTTGCCCGGAAAAACCGCGGCGACCTGCCGGCGCATCTCGTCGGCGTGCGCGGCGGCATGTTCCGCGGCGATTGGAATATTCTCCCAATAGGGCAGGATGTGAATCGTGACGAAGTCGACGGCGTCGGCCAGTTCGGGGTTGCTCAGCCAGAACTCCCAGACGTCGGCATAGGTGACGGGGACGGCGACCTGCGCCTTGATCGCGCGGATCGTGGCGGCGAGGTCGGACGCCGACATTTCCTTGCGCAACAAAACTTCGTTGCCGACTACGAGTGCGATGATCGTGTCCGGATACTGCCTGGCGAGGCGGATCGCCGTTGCGACCTGCGTCGCGTTCTTCTTGCGATCCCGGTCGAGGAAAATGCCCTGGATGACTTTCAGGCCCGCCTTGGCTGCGAGGCCGGGAATCTGATCGAGACCGAGATCGGTCGCATAGGTCCGGATGCAATGGGATATCTTGGCAAGCTGGGCCAAATCCTCCGCGATCTGTTGCGGCGAGACCTGCGTCGCCGGCGAAAGTGATGTCTGATTGTTTCGGAACGGCGCGTACGAGATGCACTGCACCTTGTCGTTCGGATCGATCGGCGCGCGCGCGAGGTTCACCGGGATGCCCAGCCACCACCACGCAGCGGCGATGGCGCCCAGCGAGATCGCGAGCAGCGTCAGCGGGATACGGGGAGAAACCAGGTCCGTCCTCCTTGCCGGAAGGATGTGCTGGGCGTGCTGAATGGGCAGGGCCGGCAAATTGAAAAAGTATCTGTCGGCTGATGCTATATCACGCGATCGCGTGACGGTATGTTTTTCTTGGTGACAGCTACTTCGCCGCGGCGATCACGCCCTCGCGGTTTTTCAGCACGCGATAATACGCCCACCACAGATGGGCGGCAGCGCCGCGCAGCGGACGCCATGGCTCGGCGAGCGGCGCCATCTGCTTCGGCGTCGGCCGCTCCTTCAACCCGAGCCCGACCTTGATCGCCTCCTGCACGGCGAGGTCGCCCGCCGGCCATGCGTCGCCATGGCCGAGACAGAACAGCAGATAGACGTCGGCGGTCCACGGGCCGATCCCGGGCAGCGCGGTCAGCGTGTTGTGCGCGGCATCGGCCTCCTCGTTGGCGAGCACGTCGAGGTTCAGCCGCTCCTCGGCGAGTTCGCGCGCGATGTGCTTCAAGGTCTTGATCTTGGCCGCCGACAGCCCGAGGCGGCCGAGCCGGTCGGCGCGCGCCTTGCGGATCGCATCATGATGGAACGGGTCGATCGCCTTGCTGACGCGCGCCCAGATCGCCGCGGCGCTTGCGGTCGAGAGCTGCTGGCCGCAGATGATCGCGGCGAGCCCGGCAAACCCGGGCTCACGCTGCCGGATCGCCGGCATGCCGGTGGCTTCGAGGATCGGGCGCAGGCGCCGATCCTGGTCGACCAGTTTCTGAACCGCGTCGTCGAGGTCGGCTTGGGTTTCGAGATGAATCAGCATTGCGGGATGCTTCCTCAGACGGGCGCTCGCAGCAGCTCGGGCTCCACGCCTTGTGGACGGTTCAGGGGGGGTCAGAGTATGACAACACTAGTTGATTTCGGAAGTGCTCGATGAGCTTGAGAAGCATTCCTGCCGACATGGACGCAGGAAAGGTCGCGGCGATCGATGCGATGCTCGACGGCATCGCGGATGAACACCGGGTTTTCTTGCCGCTGGCCATCGAGAGTGGAAGCCGGGCGTGGGGCTTTTCGTCACCCGATAGCGACTACGATTGCCGCTTCGTTTATGTCCGCCGCGCCATCGATCATATTACGCCCTGGACCGTACGGGATGTGATCGAGCTTCCGCTCGAAGGCGATCTGGACGCGAATGGCTGGGATTTGCGCAAGGCGCTTCAACTGCTACTGAAGGGCAACGCGGTCATCGTGGAGTGGCTCTGTTCTCCGGTGGTCTATCGCGGGCAGGTCTGGTTCCGCGACAGCTTTCTCGAATTTGCGCGGCATGCGGCGAGCCGGGAAGCGATCTGCCGTCACTACCTGCATCTCGGCGAACGGCAGCGCAGGGTCTATTTCGGCGACGAGAGCAGTATTCCGCAGAAAAAGGTGTTCTATGCGCTCCGGCCGGCGGCGGCGCTGCGCTGGTTGCGGATGCATCCGACCGAGGCTGTGGCTCCGATGCATTTCCCGACGCTGATGGCAGAGTGCGCGCCTCCGGCCGAGTTGGCGGAGGAGGTAGGTGACCTGATGGCCCGCAAGGCCGTCACGCACGAACTGGGAACCACGCCGTTGTCGCCTGCGGTTGCGAGCTTCATCGATTCAGAGTTTGAAATTGCACGTAATGGGTTCGAGAACGGTGCGACAGAAACCCCTGAGGAGATGATGCTGGAGGCTGGACGGTTCTACCGAATGGTCGTCGAGCGGTTGGAACGGGAGACGGGAACCCCATCCGAGGTGTTTCGTCACGCCGGCTCGGTCTGATGCCGCCACCCGTTTTCCGTTTTGCGCCGAGTCCGAACGGCTATTTGCATCTCGGCCACGCCTTTTCGGCCTTGCTCAACCATGACCTCGCACGGCAGACCGGCGGGCGCTTCCTGCTGCGGATCGAGGACATCGACCCGGCGCGCTGCCGGGTCGAATTCGAGCAGGCGATCTATGAGGACCTCGCCTGGCTCGGCCTCGCCTGGGAAACTCCGGTGCGCCGGCAGTCGGAGCATTTCGCCGCCTATGGCGCGGCGATCGACCGCCTGTCGGCACAGGGGCTGGTCTATCCGAGCTTCGAGAGCCGTGCCGAGATCGCGCGGCTGGTCGCCGAACGTGAGGCCAATGGCGCCTGGCCGCGCGATCCGGATGGCGCGCCGCTCTATCCGGGGACGGCCAAATCGCTCTCGGCCGGGGAGCGCGACCGGCTGACCGCGCAGGGCGCGCCGTTCGCGCTGCGGCTCGACATGGCCGCGGCCGGCGCGAGCGCCGGTGGCCTGCGCTGGCACGAGGCGGGCGAGGGGCCGGCCGGCGAGAGCGGCGACGTGATGGCCCGGCCGGAGGCCTGGGGCGACGTGATCCTGGCGCGCAAGGAGACCCCGACCAGTTACCATCTCTCCGTCGTGATCGACGATGCCTTGCAGGGTGTCACCGATGTGGTCAGGGGCGTTGACCTGTTCTGGTCGACCAGCGTGCATCGGCTGTTGCAGCGGTTGCTCGGCCTGCCTGTGCCGGCGTACCGGCACCACCGGCTGATCCGGGACGCCGCCGGCCAGAAACTGTCGAAATCGACCCGGGCGACCGGACTGCGCGAATTGCGGGCGGAAGGCGCGAGCCCGGCCGATATTCGCCGCCTGGTCGGTCTGCCGTAACGCGGCTGGTGACGATCATCGCGCTTTGCGGCGGACGGGACCGCAAACGCCGCCGTGACTCCGGGACGCCTGGCATGCCATGTTGTCGTCCGGGGCGGGGATCACGGAAACCATGGCGTCAAAATCGCGCGCACGGCGCAGCAAGCGGCCATCCAAAAGGCCGCCGCCGAAGACCCGCGCCGCCAAAACGCGCACGGCCAAGACCAGCGCCAAGACCAGCGCCAAGACCGGCGCCGCGAAGCCGGCAACCAAGCCACGGCGTAAGCGAGCCGCACCAAAGGCGGCCGCGAAGGCCAGTGCCGGCATGGTCGAGACTGCGCTTGCCGCCTTTGCCCATGAGGTCCGGACGCCGCTGACCGGCATTCTCGCGATCAGCAATCTGCTCGCGACGTCGGAACTCGGCGAGCGCGAGCGGCGCTGGGTCGATACCATCAAGGCCGGCGCCGAGCATCTGGCGAGCCTTGCGACCCTGTTCGTCGATGCCGCCCGCAGCGAGGGGCCGGGGCTGGAGATCCGGCAGGACTTCTTCGACCTGCGCACGCTGGCGCGCCATGCCGGGGATTCGCTGGCCGGCCGCGCCGCCGCCAAGGGGCTGCAAGCCTCCGTCGTGATCTCCGACCAGCTGCCGGCGTTTGCGGTCGGCGATCCCGTCCGGTTGCGCGCGGCGCTGGAAAACCTGATCGACAACGCAGTCAAGTTCACCGAGCAAGGCAGCGTCGAGCTCCATGTCGCGCCGGTGCACGCGGCCAAGGGCAAGATCGGCGGCAAAAACGGCGGCAAAGTCGGCGTTGCCTTTGCAATTTCCGACAGCGGCATCGGCCTGACCCTGGCGGAGGTCAAGCGCCTGTTCCGGCCGTTCTCGCAGGCCAATGTCTCGATCGCCGCGCGGTTCGGCGGCGCCGGGCTCGGCCTGTCCTCGGTCAGGCAGCTCGCGCGTGCCATGGGCGGCGACATCGTCGCGGCGCAGCGCGCCGGCGGCGGCACCGTCTTCACGCTCAATGTCGTGCTGGCCCGGGCCGGAGCGCCGGCCGGTGCCGTGTCGAGCGAAGGCGCCGCGGTGCTTGCGCCGCAGGGGTTGCGGCTGCTCAGCGTCGAGGACAACCCGTTCGGCCGCGTCGTGCTCAACACGATCCTGACCGAGCTCGGCCACCACGCCGAATTCATCGGTCAGGGCGAGGCCGCGCCGGATCGGCTCGGACAGGGCGCGTTCGACGCCGTGCTGATGGACATGGTGCTGCCCGGCATCAGCGGCGTCGAGGCGATCAAGCGCATCCGCGCGCTGCCGCCACCGCACGGCCGCATCGTGATCGTCGGGATTTCCGGGCGTGCCGAGGACGAGGCGGCGGCGCGCGCCGCCGGCGCCGATGCCTTCCTGGTCAAGCCTGTTTCTCCGCGGGCACTCGCAACTGCGCTGCATGAAGCGACACGCCGTGCGGGAGCTGCGACTTCATGATTGCGGCGTTCAACTCGCCGCCGAACACGAAGATCGCGGCGATAAAATACATGAACACCAGCGCGATCACCACCGAGGCGAGCCCCGCATACATCGTCACGTAATTATTGGCGAAGCGCGCCAGGTACATGCCGAAGCCGATGCCCGAGATCAGCGACGCTACCATCGTGAAGATGATGCCGGGCAGGATCTGTGTGAAGCTGCGGCGGCCCGCCGGCAGCCAGGCATGCAGGATGAACAGCGCAACCACCAGCGCCAGCATCGTGATGCCGTAACGGGCGGTGTTGAGCAGGCTCTCGTTGGATTCGACGAAGAACGGAATATAGCGCCGCGCCGCCTCGATGATCAGCGGCCCGAGCACGATCAGGAACGCCATCGCGAGCGAGGTGAACGCCGCGACCAGCGTGTAGCCGATCGACTCCAGCCGCAGCCAGTACCATCGCCGCGGCTCGATCACGGCATAGGCGCGGTTCAGTGCCACCCGCAGCGCCTCGACGCCATTCGAGGCGAAGTACACCGCGAGCACCGCGCCGATGGTCAGGATATCGCCACGGGTGTTGGTCAGCACGTCGTGGATCTGGCCGGACAGCGCGCCTGCGACCTGATCCGGCCAGACTTGCAGGAGCAGCCCGACCGCCTGGTCGGCGAGCTGCTTGGAGCCGAAGAAGCCAGCCACCGACGTCAGCACGATCAGGAACGGAAACAGCGCCATCAGGGTCGACAGCGCGATGTGGCTCGCGATCGCCCAGCCGTCATCGGCGAGGAACGTGTAAAAGGCATCCATCACGACGTGGGTGACGTAACGAAGCTGATTCACATTCCACCCGGCATTGTCGACAACCGCTCGGTCCGAGGACGGACCCAGCATCTGATATTACGCCTTGAAAAGCCAGTTGGTTGCATCGCGGAGCTGTGTGGAAGTCAGCGTCCTGCGGTGTTATGTACCGCAGATGACATCCGTCCTCAGCACGATCATTCTTCCCATTGCCGTCGGCGCAGTAGCCCTGGTGCTCCTGCTCGGCCTCATCAACATGATGAAGGGCGGCTCGCCGAACACGTCGCAGAGGCTGATGCGACTGCGTGTGCTGTTGCAGTTCGTCGCCATCGTCATCGCGATGCTCGCGGTGTGGGCGATGGGGCGCTAGCTGAGGTACACTTTTCACCTCTC
This sequence comes from Bradyrhizobium sp. USDA 4454, assembly GCF_054822705.1. Taxonomy (NCBI): domain Bacteria; kingdom Pseudomonadati; phylum Pseudomonadota; class Alphaproteobacteria; order Hyphomicrobiales; family Nitrobacteraceae; genus Bradyrhizobium; species Bradyrhizobium sp. USDA 4454. The sequence continues at coordinate 7,439,005 of NZ_JBTRCN010000001.1, read as the reverse complement.
CCATCGAAGTCGGATGTATCCGACTTCGATGGGAGACTCGAACACTGGAGCCAGCCATGGTCGTTCTCAATCGGATCTATACGCGCACCGGTGATGACGGGACCACCGCGCTCGGCTCCGGCGAGCGGCGGCCGAAATACGATCTGCGCGTCGCCGCCTATGGCACCGTCGACGAGACCAATGCCGCGATCGGCGTGGTGCGGCTGCATCTCGCCGGCAGCCCCGAGGTCGATGCGATGCTCGGCCGCATCCAGAACGACCTGTTCGATCTCGGCGCCGACCTGGCGGTGCCCGAGCGTGAGGGCAAGGCCGAGCGTCTGCGTGTGCTGGCAAGCCAGGTCGAGCGGCTCGAACGCGACATCGACAGCCTGAACGACCAGCTCGCGCCGCTGACCTCGTTCGTGCTGCCCGGCGGGACGGCTGCGTCGGCATATCTGCACCTCGCGCGGACGATATGTCGCCGCGCGGAACGGATGATGGTGGAACTCGCTGCCCGGCCCGACGAGCCGGTCAATGCAGCTGGCATTCATTATATGAACCGGCTGTCGGATTTCCTGTTCGTTGCCAGCCGCTTCCAGAACAACAAGGGGGCGGGGGACGTGTTGTGGGTGCCGGGCCAAAACCGCTAAACTGGTTCAAAACCGGGGGACGGTTTTTTGGCTTTGGCGCGTTGACCGGGGGAAACGGGACCTTTAGGTTCCGCGCCAGCCAACCGAAACCCATAAAATCAAAGCGAAAGAGGATCGATGAAGGTTCTTGTGCCGGTAAAGCGGGTCGTCGACTACAACGTCAAGGTCCGCGTCAAGGGCGACGGGACGGGCGTGGAGCTCGCCAACGTCAAGATGTCGATGAACCCGTTCGACGAAATCGCCGTCGAGGAAGCGCTGCGGCTGAAGGAAGCCGGCAAGGCGACCGAGGTGGTGGTGGTGTCGATCGGACCGGCGCAGGCCTCCGAGACCATTCGCACCGGGCTTGCGATGGGCGCCGACCGCGGCATCCTGGTCAAGGCCGAAGGCAATGTCGAACCGCTCGCGGTTGCCAAGATCCTGAAGGCGGTGGTCGAGGCGGAGCAGCCTGGCCTCGTCATTCTCGGCAAGCAGGCGATCGACGACGACTCGAACCAGACCGGCCAGATGCTGGCCGCGCTGCTCGGCTGGTCGCAGGCGACCTTCGCCTCCAAGCTCGAGGTCGAAGGAAGTGACTTCAAGGTCACGCGCGAAGTCGACGGTGGTTTGCAGACCATCAAGCTGAAGGGCCCGGCGATCGTCACCACCGACCTGCGCCTCAACGAGCCGCGCTATGCGTCGCTGCCCAACATCATGAAGGCGAAGAAGAAGCCGATCGACGACAAGAGCGTTGCTGACTACGGCGTCGATGTCACGCCGCGTCTGGAAGTGCTGAAGACCGCGGAACCCTCAGGCCGCAAGGCGGGCGTCAAGGTCAAGGACGTCGCCGAACTCGTGAACAAGCTCAAGACCGAAGCCGGGGTTCTCTGATGACGACGCTGTTGATTGCCGAACACGACCACGAGACCCTGAAGGACGCGACCAACAAGGCGCTGACTGCGGCGAGCCAGCTCGGCGGCGACGTTCATGTGCTGGTTGCCGGTGGCGGCCAGGGCACCAAGGCGGCGGCGGAAGCGGCCGCCAAGCTTGCCGGCGTCAGCAAGGTGCTGGTGGCAGAAGGCCCTGCCTATGAGCACGACCTCGCCGAGCCGCTGGCTGCGCTGATCGTCGCGCTGGCGCCCGGCTATGACGCGTTCGTCGCGCCCGCGACCTCGCGCTTCAAGAACGTGATGCCGCGCGTCGCAGCGCTGCTCGACGTCATGCAGGTCTCCGAGATCATCAAGGTCGTCGCGCCCGACACCTTCGAGCGGCCGATCTATGCCGGCAACGCGATCCAGACCGTCAAGTCGAAGGACGCCAAGAAGGTGATCACGGTCCGCACCTCGACCTTCGCCGCCGCCGGCGAAGGCGGCAGCGCGGCGATCGAGAACGCCGCATCCGCGGCCGATCCCGGCCTGTCGACGTTCGTCGGCGAGGAAGTCGCCAAGAGCGACCGTCCGGAACTGACCTCGGCCAAGATCATCGTTTCGGGTGGCCGCGCCATGCAGAGCCGCGAGAACTTCGCCAAATACATCGAGCCGCTCGCCGACAAGCTCGGCGCCGGCGTCGGCGCCTCGCGCGCCGCGGTCGATGCCGGCTATGCGCCGAACGACTGGCAGGTCGGCCAGACCGGCAAGGTGGTGGCTCCGGAACTTTATGTCGCGGTCGGCATCTCCGGCGCGATCCAGCATCTGGCCGGCATGAAGGACTCCAAGGTGATCGTCGCCATCAACAAGGATGAAGACGCGCCGATCTTCCAGGTCGCCGATTACGGCCTGGTCGCCGACCTCTACCAGGCGGTTCCGGAACTGACCGAGGCGCTCGGCAAGCTCGGAAAGTAAGCGACAAGACACCGGCCGGGTGGCTAAGCTCCGGCCGGTGTTGTTATTTTCGAGGCAATGATCCGGAAACGTTTTTCCGAAAGGATCATGCTCGACGGGGAGAATGGGGTCCTGACGTGATGACGTGTCATCACATCATGGTCCCGGGAAGCGTTTCCGGCCGGCGGATTGGGCAACCCGGAAGGCTTCACTTCGGGTATCGTTGGGATTGGGCAGGCGCGACATGCGCGCCGTTCCGGTGGATGACAAGATGACGGTGGCAATCAAAAAGGTCGGCGTGATCGGTTCGGGCCAGATGGGCAACGGCATTGCCCATGTGGCTGCACTGGCCGGCTTCGACGTGGTGCTCAATGACGTGTCCGGCGACCGGCTGAAGTCGGCGCTGGCGACCATCAACGGCAATCTGACCCGCCAGGTCACCAAGAAGGCGATCAGCGAAGCCGAGCGCAAGCAGGCACTCGACCGCATCGCCCCCGCCGAGACGCTCGATGCGCTGGCCGATTGCGACCTCGTGATCGAGACCGCGGTCGAGAAGGAAGAAACCAAGCGCAAGATCTTCCAGGAGGTCTGCGCAGCGCTGAAGCCCGAGGCGATCGTCGCGACCAACTCGTCGTCGATCTCGATCACACGGCTCGCGGCCTCGACCGACCGCCCGGAGAAATTCATCGGCATTCACTTCATGAATCCGGTGCCGGCGATGGAGCTGGTCGAGCTGATCCGCGGCATCGCCACCGACGACACGACTTTCGACACCGCCAAGGCGTTCGTCGCCAAGCTCGGCAAGCAGGTCGCGGTGTCGGAGGATTTCCCCGCCTTCATCGTCAACCGCATCCTGCTGCCGATGATCAACGAGGCGATCTACACGCTGTATGAAGGCGTCGGCAACGTCGAGGCGATCGACGCCGCGATGAAGCTCGGCGCGCATCATCCGATGGGCCCGCTCGAGCTCGCCGATTTCATCGGCCTCGACACCTGCCTGTCGATCATGCAGGTGCTGCATGAGGGGCTCGCCGATTCCAAGTATCGGCCGTGCCCGCTGCTCGTGAAGTATGTCGAGGCCGGCTGGCTCGGACGCAAGAGCCAGCGTGGCTTCTACGACTATCGCGGCGACAAGCCGATCCCGACGCGGTAGTCGCTGCGTCGTCAGGTCAGTGCCCGCAGCAGCGCGAGCGTCGCGGGCACGAGGCTGACGATGACAGTCGCACCCATTCCAAGTCCAAGCAGATGCGCGGCCAGCGCGAGACGCTGGCCGTATCCCTGAGGCATCATTGCAGGGCCTCGCAGGCGCGCTTCAGCCGCCTGGCGGCCTCCTCGATGGTCGCTGACGGGTTGGCGAAGCTTATTCGGACGTAGGGCGACAGCCCGAGATCCTCACCGGGAAACACCACCACATCGGCCTGTTCAAGCAGATAGGCCGAGAAATCGCGGTCGGTCGCGACGACCTTGCCGTCGGGTGCGCGCTTGCCGATCACGCCGGCGCAACTGACCAGCAGATAGAAGGTGCCGTCCGGCGGCGTGCAGGACAGGCCTGCGCATCCGTTCACGAGTTCGGCAAAGCGGTCGCGCCGCGCGCGAAGGATGGCAGCGCGCTCGGCCAGCACATCATGGGCGTTGTTGAGCGCGGCGACCGCGGCAGCCTGGCTGATCGACGATGCGCCCGACGTGGTCTGCGATTGGATCGTGATCATCGCGCGGATCAGCGCCGATGGTCCGGCGGCATAGCCGATCCGCCATCCCATCATCGCGTAGCTTTTGGCGAGGCCGCTGACGGTCAGCGTCCGCGGCTTCAGGCGCGGCTCGATCTCCGCGAGCGTCGGCGCCGGCATGCCGTCGAACGTGATGTGCTCGTAGAGCCCGTCGGCAAGCACCCAGATCTCCGGATGCCGCGACAGGACCGCGGCGATCTCGGAGAGATCCTCGCGCGAATACAGCGCGCCGGAGGGATTGACCGGATTGTTGAGCACGATCCAGCGCGTGCGCGGCGAAATCGCCGCCTGCAAATCCTCCGCGCGCAGTCTGAAGCCGTTGTTCTGCGTGCACGGCACGACCACCGGCACCCCGGCTGCGAGCCGCACCTGATCGAGATAGGGCGCCCAGTAAGGTGCGGGGATGATCACCTCGCCGCCAGGTGCCAGCGTCGCCAGCAGTGCGTTGAACAGCGCCTGCGTCGAGCCGTTGGTGATGACGATCTCATCCAGCCGATAGTCGAGACGATGGTCGCGCAGCAGCGCGGCCTGCACCGCGCGCTTCAGCTCCGGCGTGCCGTCGACGTCGGTGTAGCGGGTTTCGCCGCGCAAGGCCGCGTCATGCGCTGCCGCGATGACATGCGCAGGCGTCGGGAAATCCAGATTGCCCGACGACAGCTCGATGACGTCGCGCCCATTGGCGCGCAGCTCGCGGGCCCGGCGCCGCAGCACCGATGCGGGCGAAGCCTTGATGCCGCTCATGCGCGGCGAGAGGGTCGGGATGGCCAGAGTGGGTCTCCTGAGGTCGGTCGTTGTCTGCCGCTTAAGCCTAGGAGCTTCTTGATCATTGGAAAATCGTATGGAATGTTATTTCAATGATTGCATTTTCCAATGAATGGCCATGAAGGCTCTCGATCTCGAGGCGGTGCAGGCCTTTGTCCTGGTCGCCGACCTCAGCAGTTTCACCCGTGCGGCGCTGGTCATGGAGACCACGCAGTCCGCGGTCAGCTTGAAGATCAGGCGGCTGGAAGACGGGCTCGGCCGGCGGCTGCTGGAGCGCACGCCGCGGCTGGTTCGGCTGTCGGCCGAAGGAGCGGCCTTTCTCGGCGCGGCGCGCAATCTGGTTGCCGCGCATCAATCGGCGATCGGGTCGTTCGCGGTCGCGCATCGGCGGCTGGTCGTCGGCATCAGCCACCACATCGTCGGAACGGAGCTCGCCTCGCTGTTGAAGCGGATGAACGCCACCGATCCTGGCCTCGTAATCCAGCTGCACGTCGACACGTCGCGCGCGGTGCTCGGCGCATTCGACGACGGCAAGCTCGATGCCGCGATCGCGCTGCGCCACGACGCCAAGCGCCGCGACGGAGACGTGCTGTTCGAGGAGCCGTTTGGCTGGATGGCCGCGCCCGATTTTCACCACCGCCCGGGCGAGCCGCTGCGCTTGGCGACCCAGGCCGAGCCGTGCAGCGTCCGCGCCATGGCTGTCGAAGCGCTCGACGCCGCCGGCATCGCCTGGACCGAGGCGTTCGTCGGTGGCGGGCTTGCGACGATCGGGGCTGCGATATCCGCAGGACTTGCGGTCGCCGCGCTGGCGCGCCGGGTGGCGCCGTCCGATACCGTCGACCTCGGGCCGCGGCTTGGCCTGCCGCCCTTGCCGTCGCGCGACGTCATGCTGCATTCGAAGCTGTCGGATGCCCGGACCCGGCAGGCGCTGCGCACCCTCGGCGCGGCCTTCGCGGCGAATGCGGCCTGAGCCTTATTCAGACGATGCGTCAGCCTGACGCGGCCGTCCGTTACCCATGCCTTAACTTTCGCGCGCTACGCCAAGTCCGGAATTGGGAGTACCGCGTATGGACACGATGAGCTTGGTCACCAGCATCCTGTCGATGCAACAGGGCAACCTGCAGGGTGAGATCGCGACCCGGGTCACGAAGCAGAACCTCGACGCGGAAAAATTCGCGGTTCAGACCCTGCTCGGCACGCCGTCGACCGCCAATCTCGGTCCCGGCATCGGAGGCAATCTCAACGCCGTCGCCTGATTAGAACCCGGCCGCGGCCGGGGCGAGCGCCGCCTTCACCAGCTTGATCGCATCGTCGCTCGCCCATTCGGCGGGGCCGGCGATGTTGGCGATTTCGCAGCCTTTGCCGTCGACCAGCACCGAGGTCGGCATCCCCAGCGCCTTGCCAATGTTCTTAAGATCCTGAAAGACCTTGGCTTTCTGGTCGCTGAAATAGTCGAGCCTGGTCAGATTGGCCTCTTTGAGGAAGGTCTTCGGCTTGTCCGGGTCGCGGGTGTCGATGTTGATCGCGACCACCTCGAAATCCTTGCCGCCGAGCTTGGTCTGCAGACTGTCGAGCGCCGGCATCTCCTTGCGGCAGGGCACGCACCAGGTCGCCCAGAGGTTGACCAGCACCGTCTTGCCGCGCCAGTCCGAGAGCTTCTTCGGCTGGCCGTTGGCGTCCTCGAAGGCGAGGTCGGGCAGCTTAAGCGGGGTGGTGGCCATGGTGAGCGCCGCGACCTCGCCATGGGCGAGTGGGGCGATCTTCTTGGCCAAATCCACTGCACTGTTGCAGGCGATGTCGCCGCCCGGCGGATGCTTGAGGCCGGAGACCCCAACATAGCCGATCACAGTCCCAACCAGCACGGCGCCGATCACCAATGGGATGCGCCATTTGGCCGTCGGCTTGGCGGTCGGCTCGCTCGGGGTCGTCTCGGGCATATCGTTTGTCATCCAGCGTCAGATGTGGCTAAGCAGTGCCGGGACTACGACCGGAACCACCCTGCCGTTTCGCCGCCTTGGCGTGGGAACAGCACGGCCTGAAATACAAATTCGTGAGCGAGATGTCATGAGCAACAAGATGTGGGGCGGCCGGTTCTCGGAGCGTCCCGACGCGATCATGGAGGAAATCAACGTCTCCATCGACGTCGACCGGCACCTTTATGCCCAGGACATTGCCGCGTCCAAGGCCCACGCCGCGATGCTCGCCGCGCAAGGCATCATCACGTCAGCTGATGCGAAAAATATCGGCAAAGGTCTAGACACGATTTTGTCAGAAATCGGCAAGGGCGATTTCGACTTCAAGCGCGCGCTCGAGGACATCCATATGAATGTCGAGTCGCGGCTGTCCGAGCTGATCGGGCCCGCGGCGGGCCGGCTGCACACCGCGCGCTCACGCAACGACCAGGTCGCGACCGATTTCCGGCTCTATGTCCGCGACACCATCGATGAAACCAACGCGGCGCTGGCCGCGTTCCAGCAGGCGCTGGTCGCCCGCGCGCTGGAGCATGCCGGAACCGTGATGCCCGGTTTCACTCATCTGCAGACCGCGCAGCCGGTGACCTTCGGCCATCATCTCTTGGCCTATGTCGAGATGGCCGGGCGCGACCGCGGCCGCTTTGCCGATGCGCGCAAGCGGCTCAACGAATCGCCGCTCGGTGCCGCCGCGCTCGCCGGCACCTCGTTTCCGATCGACCGCACGGCGACCGCCAAGGCGCTCGGCTTCGACCGGCCGATGGCCAATTCGCTGGATGCGGTGTCCGACCGCGATTTCGTGTTGGAGACGCTGTCGGCGGCCGCGATCTGCGCCGTGCACATGTCGCGCTTCGCCGAGGAGATCGTGATCTGGACCTCGCCCTTGGTCGGTCTCGTCAAGCTCAGCGACAAGTTCACGACCGGCTCGTCGATCATGCCGCAGAAGCGCAACCCGGACGCCGCCGAGCTGGTGCGCGCCAAGACCGGCCGCGCGATCGGCGCGCTGACCGCACTGCTGATCGTGATGAAGGGCCTGCCGCTCGCCTATCAAAAGGACATGCAGGAGGACAAGCAGGGCGCGATGGAGGCGTTCGAGGCGCTGTCGCTCGCGATCCGGGCCATGACCGGCATGGTCGAGGACCTGGTGCCGGATGAGGCGAAGATGAAGGCCGCCGCCGGCGAGGGCTATGCCACCGCGACCGATCTGGCAGACTGGCTGGTGCGCACCCTGAAAATGCCGTTCCGCGACGCCCATCACGTAACCGGGCGTATCGTCGGCCTCGCCTCGAAGCAGGGCGTGGCGCTGCACGAGTTGCCGCTCAAGGCCATGCAGGAGGTCGAGCCCAAGATCACCGCTGACGCGCTCAGGGTGCTGAGCGTCGAATCTTCGGTGCAGAGCCGGACCTCGTTTGGCGGCACGGCGCCGAAGAATGTGATGGCGCAGGCCAAGGCCTGGGCCAAGCGGCTGGAAAAAGAGCGAAAATTGGGCTGAACCGGAAAATTTGGCGGTGATTTCTCAGGCCTCGGCCTCTCGCCAGAGCACGTCAATGTTTGTATGGTGCCGCCCGAATTGGGGAATTCGTCGTGATTAGCAAGAACCGCCTGACCCCGTCGGGATGGGCCATCATTGTGCTGAGCGTATCCGCGCTTGCGCTCGGCGGCTGCGGCCGCAAGGGACCGCTCGACCTGCCGCCGACCGCCAACGCCGCGCCGGGCGCGGCTCCGACCGACACCGAGGCCGAGCGGGCGGCGCAGCCGAGCGTTTTCAATCCGACCTACGGCTCGGATGCCGCGCCGGCCGCGACGAGAGGTAATAAACGGTCTTTCGTCCTCGATCCGCTGCTCGGCAATTAGTATCTGGAGCATGATCCGGAAAAGTGGAAACCGGTTTCCGAAGAGATCATGCTCGAACAATAAAGCGTGTCATGAACCATTTCGACTATCGCAACGGCGTGCTGCATGCCGAGGCGGTCAATCTCATTGAGCTCGCGGAAGCCGTCGGCACGCCGTTCTACTGCTATTCGACCGCGACGCTGGAGCGGCACTACCGCGTCTTCAACGAAGCCTTCGCCGGTGAGAAGGCGCTGGTCTGCTACGCCATGAAGGCGAACTCCAACCAGTCGGTGCTGCGCACGCTGGCCAAGCTCGGCGCCGGCGCCGACGTGGTGTCGGGCGGTGAATTGAAGCGGGCGCTGGCGGCCGGGATTCCGCCGTCGAAGATCGTGTTCTCCGGCGTCGGCAAGACCGAGGACGAGCTGCGTGCCGCGCTTGCCACCGACATCCTCTGCATCAACATCGAGTCCGAGCCGGAACTCGAAATGCTGTCGCGCCTTGCGGTCGAGATGAAGAAGACCGCCCGCATCTCGGTGCGGGTCAATCCCGACGTCGATGCCCGCACCCATGCCAAGATCTCGACCGGCAAGTCGGAGAACAAGTTCGGCATCCCGATCGCCCGCGCCCGTGAAGTCTATGCCCGCGCGGCGAAGCTGCCGGGCATCAAGGTCACCGGCACCGACGTGCATATCGGCAGCCAGATCACCGATCTCGGCCCGCTGGAGGCCGCCTTCCGGCTGCTTGCGGAATTCGTCCAGACGCTGCGCGCCGACGGCCACGATATCTCGCATGTCGATTTCGGCGGCGGCCTCGGCATTCCCTACTACATGGACCGCGCCGCGCCGCCGGAACCTGGTGCCTATGCCGCGATGGTCAAGCGCGTCACGCACAATCTCGGCTGCACGCTGATGTTCGAGCCGGGGCGCATGATCGTCGGCAATGCCGGCATCCTGGTTGCCCGCGTGATCCACGTGAAGCCGGGCGACGCCAAGAACTTCGTGATCATCGACGCCGCGATGAACGACCTGATCCGGCCGACGCTGTATGAAGCGCATCACGACATTTTGCCGGTGCGGCAGCCCGCGCAGGGCACGCCGACCATGGTCGCCGACGTGGTCGGCCCGGTCTGCGAGACCGGCGACTATCTCGCGCTCGACCGCGCGCTGCCGCAACCGAACGCCGGCGATCTCCTGGCGATCATGACCGCCGGCGCCTACGGCGCGGTGCAGTCCGGCACCTACAACACCCGGCCCCTGGTGCCGGAGGTGCTGGTCAAGGACGACCAGTACGCCGTGGTCCGCCCGCGCATCGACGTCGACGCCCTGATCGCGATGGACAAGCCGGCGCCGTGGCTGTGATGGTCCGGGTCGCGCTTACGCTTGCCTGGGACGACACCGTCTATTGTATCGACAGCGTCACTTCGCCGCGTGACTGCCGCCTTTGCCGCCACCTACGATCACGCCCGCGGCCTTCTCGATCGGCTTGATCGCAGCCGTGAAGTCCGACTCCGGTCCTTCGTCGCGGATGATGACTTCCCAGAGCCGGCCGACCGCTTCGGCGACCTCCATTGAGAGCCCGAGCGCGCGCATCTCCTCGACCGCGAGCCGCACGTCCTTCACCATCAACCCGGTGGCGAAGCCGAAGTCGAAACTGCGCGGCAGCACCGAGCGCGGAAACTTGTCGCGGCTTGCGGTGTTCAGCCCCGAGCCGGCATTGATGACGTCGATCATCACGGCCGGATCGAGCCCGGACTTCACACCCATCACCACCGCTTCCGAGGTCGCGACCATCGCGGTCGCCGACAGGAAGTTGTTGGCGAGCTTCATGGTCTGGCCGGAGCCCGGCTTGGTGCCGATGAAGAACACCTTGCCGATGACGCCGAGCGCGCTCTTCACCAGCTCGAAATCGGCGCGCGGGCCCGACACCATCACCGCCAGCGTGCCTTTCTCGGCGCCGGAGACGCCGCCGGACACCGGGCTGTCGATCTGCACGATGCTCTTCTTGGCCAAGAGGTCGTGGATCTTCACCGCCATCCGCGAGCCGACGGTGGAGAGATCGATGAAGCGCTTGACGCGCTTGCCCTCGATCACGCCGCCCGCACCGGTTGCGACCTCGAGCGAGGCCTGCAGCGAGGGCAGGCTCGCCATCACGGTCTCGACGCGGTCGGCGACGTCCTTGGGCGACGTCGCGGCCGCAGCGCCGCGCGCGACAAGCTTGTCGAGCGCACCCTTGTTGATGTCGAACGCGGTGAGCGTGTGGCCGGCCTCGATCAGCCGGCGCGCCATCGGGAAGCCCATCTTTCCGAGGCCGATGAATCCGATTTCCATGGTTCGTTTCCTTTACGTCGTTATTCGCGAGGTTGCCCCAAATTCAATGTCGTCCCGGCCTAGTGCGCAATTGCGCACGGGGGGCCGGGACCCATTGCCACCGCGCTTGATTGCCTTGCTCGCTGGAGCTCCAGCGTGTTCTCACTACGAAAGCCTGTGGTTATGGGTCCCGGCCTTCGCCGGGACGACGATGCGGAGGCAGCGTGCGCCTCACGCCTTGCTGTCGAGCTCCGAGAACACCTCGCGCGCGATGCGGAAGCTGTCGACGCCGGCCGGGATGCCGGCATAGATCGAGACCTGCATGAAGATCTCGCGGATCTCGTCGCGGGACACGCCATTGGTCAGCGCACCCTTGATATGCGCCTTCAATTCGTGCGGCCGGTTCAGGATCGAGATCATGGCGAGGTTGAGCATGCTGCGGGTCTTGCGCGGCAGTTCCTCGCGGCCCCAGACCGCGCCCCAGCAATATTCGGTGACGAGTTCCTGGAAGGGCTTGTTGAAGCTGTCCGAATTCTTCAGCGCATTGTTGACATAGGCCTCGCCGAGCACCGCCTTGCGGATTTCGAGCCCCTTGTCGTGCGTCTTCTGGTCCATATCGTTTCCTCATGCGTTAACGCGTTGGTTCGGGCTGGGAAGTTACGGGGCCGAACCGCCGCAGTCACGCCTTCGTGTTATGCGTATTTCCCGGTGTGGGTTACGTCGGGGAACGGGTGCCTCAAAGCTGCCGCCGTGCTAGGCTGTCCTGCCGGCTACCCCGGAGATCTTATTGAGCGGAGCCAACATCGACCCGTCTGACAACGCCTCTCACGCCGTCCGTGACAGCGATGCGATCGCGCGACTGAAGCTGACCGAGGCTCTACAGCGGGCAAGAGTAGCGATTGCGTGGGAACGGGCGTGGCCGCATCTGGCGCGGTTCCTCACGGTCGTAGGCCTGTTCCTGGTCGCGTCCTGGGCCGGGCTGTGGCTGGTGCTGCCGTTTGCCGCACGCCTGGCCGGCGCCGGGCTGTTCGGCTTGGTCGCGCTTGCAGCGCTGTGGCCGCTGGTGCGCTTCCGCTGGCCGAGCCGCGAGGAGGGCCTGAGCCGGCTCGACCGCGGTGCCGGCATTCGCCACCGTCCGGCGACCACGCTGTCCGACACGCTCACCAACAAGGATCCGTTCGCGCTGGCGCTGTGGCAGGCGCAACGCGAGCGCACCCTGGCCTCGATCAAGCGCATCCGCGCCGGCCTGCCGCGGCCGCGCGTCTCGCTGCACGACCCCTGGGCGCTGCGCGCGCTGGTCATCGTGATGCTGGTCGCGAGCTATGTCGCCGCCGGCGACGAGCGCGGCCTGCGGGTTGCCTCCGCATTCGACTGGAACGGGATCATGGCTCCGGCCAACGTCCGGGTCGACGCCTGGGTGACGCCGCCGAACTACACCGGCAAGCCGCCGATCATCCTGTCGAACGCCAACAAGGACGCTGCCGCGGCGGACACCACCCCGCTCGCGGTTCCGGCCGGTAGCACGCTGCTGGTGCGCTCCAGCGGCGGCACCATCGACGTCGTGGTCGGTGGCGGCGTTGCCGAGGTCGCGCCGGAGGGACAGGCGCCCAAGGGCACCAATGAGCGCCACTTCAAGATCAGCGGCGACGGCACCGCGCATGTCCGCGCGCCGGCCGGTCAGCCGCAGTGGAAATTCACCGCGACGCCGGACCGTCCGCCCTCGATCGCGCTTGCCAAGGATCCGGAGCGGCAGGCGCGCGGCGCCTTGCAGATGTCCTACCGGCTCGAGGACGATTACGGCGTGACCGAAGCGCGCGCGCAATTCGCGCCGCGGCCGACTGATGCGCCCAAGGATGTAGCGAAGGATGCAACGAAGGATGCCGATGGCAAGGCCACCCAGCCGCGTCCGCTGTTCGAGCCGCCGCAATTTCCGCTGGTGCTGCCCAATGCGCGGACCCGCAACGGCGTCGGCCAGACCGTCAAGGACCTCAGCGAGGATCCCTATGCCGGCGCCGACGTGACGCTGACCCTGACCGCAAAGGACGAGGCCGGCAATGAGGGCAAGAGCGAGCCGTTCACCATGCGGCTGCCCGAGCGCCTGTTCACCAAGCCGCTGGCGCGGGCGCTGATCGAGCAGCGCCGGATCCTGGCGCTCGACGCCAACCAGAACGGCCAGGTCTACGCCGCGCTCGACGCCCTGATGATCGCGCCCGAAATGTTCATGCCGGAGACCGGCTATTATCTCGGCCTGCACACCGTGGCCCGCCAGCTCGAGGCGGCGCGCACCGACGACCAGCTGCGCGAGGTCGTCGCCAGCCTGTGGGCGCTCGCCGTCACCATCGAGGACGGCAACATCAGCGACGTCGACAAGGCGCTGCGCGCGGCGCAGGACGCGCTCAAGCAGGCGCTGGAGCGCGGCGCGAGCGACGAGGAGATCAAGAAGCTTACCGACAATCTGCGCGCGGCGCTGGACAATTTCCTGCGCCAGATGGTCGAGCAGTTCCGCAACAACCCGCAGCAGCTCGCCCGGCCGCTCGATCCCAACGCCAAGGTGCTGAGCCAGCAGGATCTCAAGAACATGCTCGATCGCATGGAGCGGCTGTCGCGCTCCGGCGACAAGGATGCCGCACGGCAGTTGCTCGAGCAGATGCAGCAGATGCTGGAAAACCTGCAGATGGCGCAGCCCAATCAGGGCGACGACGACATGCAGCAGTCGCTCAACGAACTCGGCGACATGATCCGCAAGCAGCAGCAATTGCGCGACAAGACCTTCAAGCAGGGCCAGGATTCCCGCCGCGATCGCATGCGCGGCAAGCAGGGCGAGCAGTCGATGGGCGACCTGCAGCAGGATCAGCAGGCGCTGCGCGACCGCCTGAAGAAGCTGCAGGAAGAGCTCGCCAAGCGCGGCATGGGCCCGGATCAGCGCGGCCAGAAGGGCCAGCAAGGGCAGAAGGGCCAGGGTCAGAAGGGCGACCAGGCGCAGCAGGGCGACCAGGGCGGCGATCAGGGCGATGACGGCGGTGATGGGCTCGACCAGGCCGATTCCGCGATGGGCGATGCCTCCGGCCGGCTCGGCGAGGGCAATGCCGACGGCGCGGTGGACTCGCAGGGCCGTGCGCTCGATGCACTGCGCAAGGGCGCGCAGAGCCTGGCGGACGCGATGCAGCAGGGCGACGGCGACCAGCCGGGCGACAGCCCCGGCAACCGCGCCGGCCGGCAGCAGAGCGGCGGCAACCAGACCGATCCGCTCGGCCGCCCGCTGCATGGCCGCGAATTCGGCGACGACTACACCGTGAAGATCCCCGGCGAGATCGACGTGCAGCGCGTCCGCCGCATCCTGGAAGAGCTGCGCCGCCGCCTCGCCGACCCGTCGCGGCCGCAGATCGAGCTCGACTATATCGAGCGCCTGCTGAAGGACTATTGAGCCCGGCCGCCAGGCCGGCTCGCATTTGGACGGGGGCGAGCAGGTCCCGGAGGCGGCCCCGCTGCCCGCACAATTTCTTTAAAACTCTCGGGTTCCCGTTGGCGCGCATTTAAGTCGCCTGCGTCATTCTGTTTCGGATAATTGGCATGCGTCTCAGGAGATCACATGAGGCAGTGCAGCCGTCTATTCATTGCATCGTCATGCCGGCCATTATTTGAAGCGCGCCGGAACCTCGAGAAGACCAGCCTGCTCCGACGCTTCGTTCGCGACCAGTCGGGCAGCTATGTCATTATTTCAGCGCTGCTGATGCCGGTCCTGGTGGGCACCGCAGGGCTCGGCACCGAAGTGGGCTGGTGGTACTATAAGCACAAGAACATGCAGAGCGCGGCCGACTCGGGGGCCGTCAGTGCTGCGACTGCGGCCAGTGCAGGCGCCGACCTGTTGTCCGAAGCCAACGCGGTGACGGCAAATTACGGCTACGCCAACACGGTCAACAACGTCACGATCACCGTGAATCAGCCGCCGAAGGCCGGAAATTTCACGTCCAATCTGCAGGCGATCGAAGTCGTCGTGACCCAGCCGCAACCGCGGCTGCTGTCGGCCTTGTTCGGCTCGAATCCGGTCATGGTCACCGCGCGCGCGGTCGCGCTGCCGAATTCCGGGACCGGCTGCGTCCTTGCCCTCAATCCGACGGCGAGCCCCGCCGTCAATGTGAGCGGCGGCAATCAGCTCAATCTGATCAAGTGCAACCTCTATAGCAACTCGGGCGCAAGTCCGTCCCTCAACGTCGCCGGCAGTGCGACGGTTTCCGCCAATCAGGTCGGGGTCGTCGGCGACGTCTCCGGCGCGAGCAGCATCACCACGACCAACGGCATCAGGACGCACATCCAGCCGATCGCCGATCCGTATGCGAATATCTCACCCCCGTCGGAGCCGAGCTGCACCAACGCCAAGATCACGGTGAACTCCAACGGAAAGACAAATTCGCTCAGCCCCGGCTGCTACAAGGGCAACATCACGGTCAACGCCGGCGCAACCCTCAGTCTTGATCCCGGCATCTATTACCTGGACGGCTCCAATCTGAGCGTCGCGGGCAACGCCACGATCACGGGCAGCGGCGTGACCCTTGTCTTTACGGGGTCGGGAAGCAACTGGGGCACCGCTTCAATCGGCAGCAACGCGATCATCGACCTGACGGCGCCGACCTCCGGCGCCACGAAGGGCATCGTCATGTACGGCGATCGCAACATGCCGGTCGGCACGGCCTTCAACCTCACCGGTGGCGCGACCCAGAACTTCGGTGGCGCGATCTACCTGCCAAGAGCCAATCTCAGCTTCAGTGGCGGCAACGGCACGAGCACATCCTGCACCAAGATCATCGTGGACACCTTGACGCTCACCGGCACGTCGAACCTTCAGGTCAATTGTGCCGCGCTCGGCACCGCGACGATTGGCACGCAAACCGCGCAACTCATCGAATGAGGTAGGCCGATGCAGACCCAGAGATGCTTATCCAACCGTCACAGCCGAGTGCTTCGCCCTCTCATGCGGCGCCTGCGCGCCGGCGTTCGCGACCGACGCGGCGTCGCGGCGATCGAATTCGGTGTGATGATCCCGTTGCTGACCCTGATGGTGGTCTCGGTCACCGACATCGGGCTTGCGCTGTTCCGCAAGATGCAGGTCGAAAATGCCGCACAGGCGGGAGCGCAATACGCGATCGTGCGCGGCTTCGATACCACCGGCGTGTCCAACGCCGTGATCGCCGCCACGAATTCCACGGCCATCACCGCCTCGCCCCAGCCGCTGCAGTTCTGCGGATGTCCAACGAGTGCGGGAATCAGCACCGTCAACTGCGGCGCGGTGTGCCCGAGCGGCGCGCAGGCCGGGACCTATGTAATGGTCTCGGCGCAGGGGACCTACTATACGCTGATCAACTATCAGATCGTCGCGGCCACCTACACCTACAACGCCCAGTCGACTGCGAGGCTGCAGTGAAAAGCACGGCGTTGTGGCACGACGATCGCGGAGCCTCTGCGCTGGAATTTGCCCTGACCGCTCCCGTGTTCTTCCTGTTCATCTTCGGGATCATTGAATTCGGGTTGCTGTTCTGGACCCAGCTCGGGCTTCAGCACGGCACGGAAATGGCGGCGCGCTGCGCAACCGTCAACAGCACGCTCTGTCCGAACAGCAACGCGATCACGACCTACGCCGCGCAGCAGGCGTTCGGCCTCACCTTCCCGACGCAGACCTTCACCCATGCCGCGTCCGCCTGCGGCAATCAGGTCACCGCCAGCTACACGTTTCAGTTCATGCAGTTTCTCAACGTGCCGCCGATCGTGCTGACGGCCCAGGCGTGTTTCCCAAGCTGAGCTCACTCAAGCATGATGAAATTGGGTTGAGCTGGAACGGCGTCGGAACTTTACCTCTCCCCAACGGGGAGAGGTGGATCGAGACCGCGCCAAGCCGATTCAACGCAATCTCATCGCGCTACCTTCCGCGCCGCCAGCGCGTCCGCGACCGCGGTGCGGATCGCGGCCACCGAAAACGGCTTGGTCACCACGTCATGCACGATCGCCTCGAGGCCGGAGGCGCGCTCGCGCTGATGGGCGAAGCCGGTCATCAGCAGGATCTTCAGCGCGGGGAAGTCGCGCGCCGCGGTCAGCGCCAGCGCGATGCCGTCCATGACAGGCATCTGGATATCGGTGAGCAGCAGGTCGAACGCGCCTTCATCGCGCGTCAAGACCTCCAGCGCCTCGGCGCCGTCCTGCGCGGTGACGGTCTCGTGGCCGTCCATGGCGATGGCGCGCGCCACCAGCGAGCGCATCGAGTCTTCGTCGTCGGCGATCAGAACACGGGTCATGGTGATGGGTCAGGTCCCGAAAGTGTAAGCGGCCGGCTCAGGCGCGGCCGCCGGTGAGGTCATGCTTGTTGAAGAAGCGTACGTCGATATTGCGGCCTTCGGGCGGCGGCGAGGCGAGGCGCGACTTGAAGAAGGCGCGCTCGCCGGGATTGAGCACCGGCTGTTCCAGCACCGCATTCCAGGCGTAGATTTCGGCGCCCTTGGCGTCGCGGACCGAGAAGCGCAGCCGCGGCAGTTCGACCGGCTTCCTGGTCTGGCCGACGATCGCGCCCTCGATCACCAGCACCGGCTTGCCGTCGACGGTCTCGTTGGTGATCTTGAGGTCCTTGAAGGCGAGCCCGCGCAGATTCACGTCGAGCCCGACCATCTTGTAGAACAGCGCGGTCTGCGGCAATAGCCGCACCACGTCGTTGCGCCAGACGAACAGCGCGACGATCAGCGCGGCCATCGCAGCGCAGGTGGTCGGCAGGGCGCCGATCACAGGCATGAACGGAATTCGGGGCAGCCGGAACAGCCGGGGGAGCCGCGGCAGGCGGAAGCGGCGCCGGGTTCCGGCCGGTGCCTCACCGTCGGCATGGGCCGCGGCATCCGCCGCGGCGACCGCCGGCCAGTCCGTGGCGGCATCGCTTGCCTCGGGCAAATCGGCCGAAATCGAGGGGCTGTCCACCACCGGGGTCGCGTCGGCCTCCTCGCGGCCCATCGCCTCCCATTCCGCGGCGAGAGCGGAGCCGGCGGCCTGATAGGCCAGGGTCGGCGCGGTCGCCCCGATCGCATCCTCCGGCCGGGCCAGCCACACCTCGCGGCAGCGGGAACAACGGACCGTGCGTCCGGCCTCGCCCAGGGTGGCCGGATTGATGGCGTAGGATGTTGTACAATGCGGGCAAACGATATGCATGGAGCCGAATCTCCACCGTGTGGTATGCCCGGATGCTACTGAGCGACCGTTAACGAATCGGAAACCATAACCGTCGCACAAGCTTTCCGTGCGGTTCGCGGCTGCTCGGCGGGGTGTTCGGGCCGCCGTTATAGAGCATGATCCGGAAAAGTGGAAGCCGGTTTTCCGAAAAAATCATGCTCAAACAAAGAGGTGAGAGCATGATGCGATTCCGTGGAAACGCATCATGGTCTAGTGTTGGGTATTGGGCCACAGGCCCTCTCGAACGGAGCTAGCGCATTGGTTCGGTTCGAAAATGTCGGTCTGCGCTACGGGCTCGGCCCGGAGATTTTGCGCGACCTGTCCTTCATGATCCCGGCGCACTCGTTCCAGTTCCTCACCGGGCCGTCCGGCGCCGGCAAGACCTCGCTGCTGCGGTTGTTGTTCCTGTCGCTGCGGCCGACCCGCGGGCTGGTCAATCTGTTCGGCAAGGACGTCTCGCTGCTCAACAAGAACCAGGTCGCCGACCTGCGCAAGCGGATCGGCATCGTGCTGCAGGATTTCCGGCTGCTCGACCACATGACCACCTATGAGAACGTCGCGCTGCCGTTCCGCGTGATGGGCCGCGAGGAATCCAGCTATCGCCGCGAGGTGATCGACCTGCTGAAATGGGTCGGCCTCGGCGAACGGATGGACGCGCTGCCGCCGATCCTGTCGGGCGGCGAGAAGCAGCGTGCGGCGATCGCGCGCGCGGTGATCTCGCGGCCGCAATTGCTGCTGGCGGACGAGCCGACCGGCAGCGTCGACCCGACGCTTGGGCGCCGCCTGCTGCGGCTGTTCATCGAGCTCAACAAATCCGGCACCGCAGTGATCATCGCGACCCACGACATCACGCTGATGGATCAGTACGAGGCGCGGCGGCTGGTGCTGCATCAGGGACGGCTGCACATCTATGAGTAGGGGCGGCGACGAGAAGGTGTCGTTGGTCGATCTCGGGCGCGAACGCCCGCAGGTCCCGGCCACCGCGCGCAACATGTCGCCGATCGTGCCGCGCGCCTCGATCTCCGGCCGCGCGCTGGTCGCGGTGGTCGCGATCATGACCTTCCTCGCCTCGCTGACGACGGGCACGGTGCTTTTGGTCAGCGCCTCGGCGGCCGAATGGCAGTCGGAAGTGTCGAGCGAGATCACCATCCAGGTGCGCCCGTCGCCCGGCCGCGACCTCGATCGCGACGCGCAGGCGGCGAGCGAAACGATGCGGGCGCAGTCCGGCATTCTCGAGGTCCGGCCGTTCAGCAAGGAGGAATCCGCCAAGCTGCTGGAGCCGTGGCTCGGCAGCGGGCTGTCGATCGATGATCTGCCGGTGCCGCGCGTCATTGTGGCGCGGGTGCAGCCCGGCACCACGCTCGATCTCGCCGGCTTACGCGCGCGCCTGACCCAGGCAGCGCCGACCGCAAGCCTCGACGATCACCGCGCCTGGATCGAACGCATGCGCTCGATGACCGGCGCCACGATGTTTGCCGGCGTCGGGATCCTGATCCTCGTCATCGTCGCCACCATCATCTCGGTGTCGTTCGCGACCCGCGGCGCGATGGCCGCCAACCGCCCGATCGTCGAGGTGCTGCATTTCGTCGGCGCCGGCGACAGCTTCATCGCCAACCGCTTCCTGCGGCACTTCCTCCGGCTCGGGCTCGAGGGCGGACTGATCGGCGGCGGCGCGGCGATGCTGGCGTTCGGCTTCTCGGAATCGATCGCCAACTGGTTCTCCGGCACGCCGGTGGGCGACCAGTTCGCGGCGCTGCTGGGCACGTTCTCGCTGCGCCCGTCCGGCTATCTGGTGCTGGCGATGCAGGCGGTGCTGATCGCGGCGATCACCGCATGGGCGTCGCGGCGTACCCTGTTCGCCACGCTCGATGACATCGACTGACCGGCTTGCGACAGTGCAATCATGGAGCCGATTTCGTGATCGCGTTTGGTTCGCCTGAGTGTGCTTCCGCGTGCATGCACGCGGCCCGGGCCGCGGCAAAACCGGTTTCCACTTTGCCGGATCATGCCTTAAAATCGCCCGGGGGGAAGGACGACCGCATCACATGAGTTTGCAGCACGACGATACGTCGCCGAACGGCCATGCCGCGCGCCCGGCTGGCTGGCTGCGCGCCGTCATCGTCGCGCCGCTGGCGCTGGTGTTCGTCGCCGCCGCGGTCGGCTTCATCGGCTTCCTGTCGCAACTGCGCGGCGTTGAGACCGATCCGCCGCACAATGCCGACGGGATCGTGGTGCTGACCGGCGGCTCGTCGCGGGTGTCGGATGCGATGGAGCTATTGGCCGCCGGCTACGGCAAGCGTCTGCTGATCTCCGGCGTGCACCCGACCAACGACGCCGGCGACATTTCCCGCTCGGTGCCTGACAGCAAGGGATTGATGAGCTGCTGCGTCGATCTCGACCGTTCGGCGGTCAACACCCGCAGCAATGCGGCGGAGACGCGGCGCTGGGCGCGCGAGCGCGGCTTCAAGTCGCTGATCGTGGTGACCTCGAACTACCACATGCCCAGGGCGATCGTGGAACTGTCACACGCGATGCCGGAGGTCACGCTGATCCCGTTCGCGGTGATCGGCGACAAATGGCGCGACGAGCCGTGGTGGACGAGTGGCGGAACCTTCCGTCTCTTGCTATCGGAATACGCCAAATATGTCGCCGCGGAGGTCCGGGTGCGGCTGGCCGATCTCGGCCTCGACCTGACTTCGGATCTTGCCGAGCCGGCAGCCGCGCCACGCCGCCCGGCAACGGCGCAGGCGAATTGATATTGTTAGCATCGTCATTCCGGGATGGTGCGCCAGCACCAGACCCGGAATCTCGAGATTCCGGGTTCGATGCTTCGCATCGCCCCGGAATGACGGTGTAGAGGATAGTGCTGAAATGACTTCGATCTTCCTGCGCTCGCTGATCTTCAACGTGCTGTTCTATCTGGTGCTGGTGATGCTCTGCATCGTCGCGCTGCCGACACTGCTGCTGCCGCGCGGCGCGCTGATGGCGCTGGAAGCCGCGTGGGCCAACACCAGCCTGTTCCTGATGCGCGCGATCTGCAACATCAGAATCGAGTTTCGCGGCGTCGAGAAGATTCCGGCGGGACCGCTGGTGGTCGCCGCCAAGCACCAGTCGTTCTGGGAGACCTTTGCGCTGATGCGCTTCTTCGACCACCCGCTGTTCATCCTCAAGCGCGAGCTGATGATGATCCCGGTGTTCGGCTGGTATTTGAAGAAGGCCGGCATGATTTCGGTCGAACGCGGCGGCGGTCCGCGCTCGCTGATCAAGACGCTGAAGCGCGCCGGGGCCGAGGTGAAGCTTGGGCGCCAGCTCGTGATCTTTCCGGAAGGCACCCGCACCGCGCCGGGCGCGCCGCCGAACTACAAGGCTGGCGTCGCGCAGATCTATGCCGAGAGCGGCGTGCCGTGTTTGCCAATCGCGCTCAATTCTGGGCTGTTCTGGCCGCGCCGCACCTTCATGCGCTATCCCGGCACGCTGGTGGTCGAATTCCTCGATCCGCTGCCGCCGGGCCTGCCGCGCGACGAGTTCATGACCCGCCTGCGCGAGGCGATCGAAACCGCCACCACCCGCATCGTCGACGCCGGCCGCGCCGAGCAACAGCGGCTGTTCGGCGAGGTGCCGAGTAAGACAAAGGCATAAGCGGCCTTGAAAGCAACCGGCACCGCGCCTATTCGGCGACCGGATCGTGCCGCGCCAGATGATTGCTGAGCTGGTCGGCGAATTTTGCGGCGGCCACGGATAGCGCTCGGCCTCGCAGGTGGCCAAGCACAATCTGGATCGGTGGAAGGTCGCGAGGGTCGATCGGCCTCGCATAGATGCGGCGATCCTCGCGCGGAACGGCGCTGAGGGCGTGAAAGGTCACCGCGTGCTCGCGCATGACAAAGTTGCGCAAGAACTCGAGCGACCCCGACTCGACCTGGGTGTTCGTCGCAATCTGGCGCCGGGTCGTTGCGACATCCAGTAAATGACGGATCGCAAGCGTCCGGTCCGGCATCGCCGTCGGAAACGCAAAGCAGTCCCGCAAGCGCACCGAACCGGGAATCGCCAATGGGTGGTCGGCGCGAAAGACCGCGCAGAGCGGCTGGTCGGTCGAGAGCAGCACGCGCATGTCGGCGACCGGCGGCGGATTGAGCAGCAGCGCAAGGTCTGCCTCGAACGTGCTGAGCGCCGTCGCCCCCAGGATGTGATCGCGAACGACGACCGAGAACGTCACTTTGGGGAATTTGGCACGGTAGGTTGCGATCTCGTCGGGCAGCACATTGTCGACAAAAGCCTGGCTGCAGGCGACCGAGACGTGGCCGAGGCGGACCCCGGAAAGGTCGGCGATCTGCGACCGCAGCCGTTCGAAATCCGCCCGCTGGTCCCGGATATGCCGGATCAGCAACTCGCCGGCCGAATTCAAGCGCATGCCCTGGGGCAGCCGCTCGAAGATCGCCGTGCCCAGTTCATCCTCGAAATCCTGGATCTGGCGGGTCAACGCCGATGGTGTGAGATTCAAATGCTCAGCCGCGCCCCGAATCGAGCCGCGGCGGGCAACCTCCGCGATGTAGAGCAGGATTCTCTGGTGACGCATGGAATGCTCTCGGCGCGACGTGGTCCTGTTGCGTTTCTAGCAACGGCTTGGTCGGAATCAAGCACTGGCTTGCAACGGTCGAGTAGCTATCGTTTGGCCAACCCAAAGCGCCCGATGAAACCGCTGACCTCCGGCGGTCGGCGCCCCCTCAAGGAAAGTGTGGCCATGCGAACCGTCCTCCACCGCCGACACGTGATTGCGGGACTAGGTGCAAGCCTCGTTGGCACAAGTCTCGTTGGCGCTCCTGCGATCGTTCGCGCTCAGGATTCTGTCGTGATCCGCGTGGGCGCGCTGAAACTGATCCATTCGATCGCGCCGTATTTCTATGAGCGCTTCGTTCCGGCCGGCTTCAAGGTCGAGGTCCTCCCGTTCGAGACGCCGACCGAATGCAAGACCGCCGTCGTCACCAAGTCGGTCGACTTCGGCGCCTTCGGCATCGCCGCCGGCGAGCTTGGCGCCGCGGCTGGCGAGCCGATCGTCGTGATCGCTTCGACCTGCAATCGCGGGATGGCCATCGTCGCCAAGAAGGACAGCCCGATTCACGCGCTCAAGGATCTCAAGGGCAAGCGGGTGGCGGTATTTCCGGGAACGACGCAGGAAGTGTTCTTCCTCGAGCGGCTGCGGATGGAAGGCATGTCGATCAAGGACGTCGAGCCGGTCCGCGTCTCGTTCAGCGAGATGCATATCGCGCTGGCGCGCGGCGATGTCGATGCGTATGTCGGCGCCGAACCGGGGCCCGGCGTTTCGCTGTCGACCGGCGTTGGCCAGCTGGTGGAATATCCGTATTCGACGGCCATGGGGTCGTTGAACATGGTGTTCGGCACCCACCGCGACATCGTCACCGGCAAGCCGGACCTGGTGCGCACGATGCTGAGCATCCATCAGCAGGCCACGGATTTCGCGACCAATAATAGGGACGAAATGGTCGCGCTGGCATCCGCCAAGCTTGGCCAGAAGAAGGAGGCGATCGAAGCCTCGATTCCAAACGTGGAGCTGACCTGGCGGTTCGGTCCGACCCAGGTCGAGCAGGCCAAGGTCTATGCCGAGCACATGCTGGCGCTCAAGCAGATCAAGCGTCTGCCCGACTTCAACACCTTCATCGACACCAGCTTCGTGGACGCCTTGAGGCCCTCATGAGCAGCATTCTGGTGTCGACGTCGGAAAAGGCGGCTGGCCAGCTGCGTCCGTCGATCGTCTCGGCGACCGCCAGGCGGCGTGCGGTGAGGCTTGCACAGGCCTTGGCGCTGCCGGTCGTGTTGCTTGCGATCTGGCATGTCGCGACCGCAGGGCGCCCGGCAAGCCTCATTCCGCCGCCGCTGGACGTGTGGATCGAGCTTCGCGACCTTGCGGTCGGCGGCATCAACGACGACGCCTACAGCGGCACGCTGATGACCCACCTCATCGCGTCGGTCAGCCGCGTGCTCGGCGGTTTCGGCCTCGCAATGATCGTCGCCCTTCCGCTCGGGATGCTGATCGGGCGGGTCGAGCTCGTCCGGCGCTTCCTTGAACCGCTGCTGCAGATTTTGCGCCCGATCCCGGTCACGGCATGGCTGCCGCTCGCCATGATCATCTTTGGATTGGGCCCGCGTTCGGCCTTCTTCCTGGTCTTCCTCGGCGCGTTCTATCCGATCCTGCTCAACACCGTGCTCGGCGTGCGCTCGGTCGAGCCGCGTCTGTTCGAGGCTGCGGCCATGTTGGGCTGTAAGGGAACGGCGCAGTTCTTTCGCGTCGTCCTGCCCGCGGCGTTGCCTTCGATTTTCACAGGTCTTCGCCTGGGCCTGGGCTTTTCCTGGGTGGTCATCGTCGTCGGCGAGATGACGGGCGTGCCGACGGGTCTCGGGGCCATCATCATGGAAGCGCGCCAGCTGTCACGCACCGAAATCGTAATCTGCGGAATGCTCGTCATCGGCGTCTTTGGCTTCCTGTCTGATCAGATCGTCATGCTGATCGGTCGGCGCCTGCTTGCCTGGAGTCCCTCTCATGTCTGACAGCGCGCTTCCGATTCTCGAAATCAAGCACGTCAACAAGACCTTTGCCCTCAACGGGCAATCGATCGAGGCTTTACGCAATGCCAATTTGATGGTCCGCAAGGGGGAGTTCATTTGCCTGATCGGTGCGTCCGGCTGCGGTAAATCCACCTTGCTTCGCATGGTCGCGGGGTTCGAAACGGCGACCAGCGGCGAGGTCCTGATGTGGGGCACGCCGATCACCGGTCCCGACCCGTCCCGCGGCATGGTGTTCCAGGATTACGGGCTGTTTCCGTGGCTCACCGTCAAGGACAACATCGGCTTCGGTCCCAGATCGCGCGGGCGGGCCGCCAAGGAGGTCAAGCAGACGGTGGAGACATTCATCGAGCTCGTCGGCCTGCAGCGGTTTGCCGACGCCTACCCGCATCAGTTGTCGGGCGGCATGAAGCAGCGCGTTGCGATCGCCCGTGTGCTGGCAAACGACGCCGAGATCGTGCTGATGGACGAGCCCTTTGGCGCGTTGGACGCCATGACGCGCGAGCGCCTCCAGGATGAGCTGGTGGAGATCTGGTCGCGCACCAAGCTGACGGTCTTGTTCGTCACCCACGCCATCGAAGAGGCGATCTTTCTGGCCGACAGGGTCGTCGTCATGTCGCCGGGCCCGGGCCGAATCGACAACGAGTATCTCATCGACCTGCAGCGCCCCCGCGACATCGCAAGTCTCGAATTCAACCAATGGCGCGGCATGCTATCGGGCAAGCTGCACAGCCATCACGGCCGGAAGGTCGCTTGACCGGCGCCGGACGGCTCGCTTGCGGCCGCGCGTGAGCCATAAGACCGCGAACCCAAACGAAAGACGTTGCAATGCTGACGACGGAAACGGCTGTCATGCTGGCGAATTATAGCAACTGGGCCGACCAGGTGTTGTTCAAAGCCATGACCGAGCTGCCGGAAGACGCGATCTATCGCACACGGCAGACGCTGTTTGGCTCGATGATCGGCACGCTCAATCACAACTACGTGGTGGATCTGATCTGGCGGGCGCATCTTCTCGGCGAGCAGCACGGCTTCTCGACACGCCGCGATCTGTTGCATCCGGACCTCGGCGCTCTGATCGGGGAGCAAACCAAGATCAATCGCTGGTACATCGATTGGGCCGGGCGTCAGAATGTCGAAAGCCTGAACGAGCGCCTGAACTTCAGCTTCGTATCGGGCAAGTCCGCCGAGATGACGCGCGGCGGCATGTTCCTGCATATCGTGAACCACAAGACCTATCACCGTGGCTGGGTCAGCGAGATGTTCTTCGAGTCCAACATCAACCCGCCAGAAACCGACCTTTGCGTGTTCCTGTGCGAGGATGCCTGACGAACGGATTGACCGGCACGTCGGCAAGACCGGCGCTCTGTCAACGGATAGCGGCGCTTGACGCGGCCCGCCGTGCGCGGCGCGCGGCGCGGCGCCGCTGGGTCCAGAGCCGGGCACGGTCGAGATAGAGATAGACCACCGGCGTGGTGTAGAGCGTCAGGATCTGGCTCAGGATCAGTCCGCCGAAGATCGCGATGCCGAGCGGCTGACGCAGCTCGCTGCCTTCGCCGAGCCCGATCATCAGCGGCACCGCGCCGAACAGCGCCGCCAGCGTCGTCATCATGATCGGGCGGAAGCGCATCAGGCAGGCCTCGTAGATCGCATCGCGCGACGACAGTCCGCGCAGCCGCTCGGCATCGAGCGCGAAGTCGATCATCATGATGGCGTTCTTCTTGACGATGCCGACCAAGAGGATCACCCCGATCGCGCCGATCAGGTCGAAATCGGTGTGCGACAGCATCAGCGCCGCCACCGCGCCGACGCCCGCCGAGGGCAACGTGGACAGGATGGTCAGCGGGTGGATGTAGCTCTCATAGAGCATGCCGAGCGAGATGTAGATCGTCGCCAGCGCAGCGAGGATCAGGAACAGCTCGTTCGCCAGCGCCTGCTGGAAGATCTTCGCGGAACCGGCGAACCCGCCATTGATGCCCGCCGGCATGTCGATGGCGTGCATCGCAGTCTCGATCGTGGTGGTCGCCGTGCTCAGCGAGACGCCCGGCGGCAGATTGAACGAGATGGTGCTGGCGACCAGCAGATCCTGGTGGTTGACCGAGAGCGGCGTCTCGCCATGCTCGAAGCGCGCGACGCTCGACAGCGGGATCATCGTCTCGGCGCTGGTCGAGACCGCGGTCCCGGTCGAGGCGACGCCCTTGCCGGTGGCGCCGATCGAGTTGGTCGCCTGGTTGCGCACCACGTTGGCGGCGATCGAAGAGACCGAGCTCTTCTGCGACGATGAGGCCACCGTTCCCGCCACCGCATTGGTGCTCTGGGTGCCGGTCGCCGATCCGCCCGAGGTCGAGATATAGACCTCCTTCAGGGTCTGCGGGTCCTGCGAGAAGCGCGGCGCGACCTCCATGATCACGTGATACTGGTTGCGCGCGACGAAGATGGTCGAGACCTGGCGTTGCCCGAACGCGTCATACAGCGTGTTGTCGAGCTGGGCGACCGTGATCCCGAGCCGCGAGG
Organism: Bradyrhizobium sp. USDA 4454; assembly: GCF_054822705.1. Lineage (NCBI taxonomy): Bacteria > Pseudomonadati > Pseudomonadota > Alphaproteobacteria > Hyphomicrobiales > Nitrobacteraceae > Bradyrhizobium > Bradyrhizobium sp. USDA 4454. The sequence goes on along the minus strand of NZ_JBTRCN010000001.1, from coordinate 7,411,692 downwards.
CGGCGTCGCGATCGATCGCCAGATTGGCCTGCAGCGCCTTGTTCTGCTGGTCGCTGTTGACGTCGGCGAGCGTCGGCTCCTTCTGCAGGGCGGCGACGAGCTTCGGCGTCCACTCGTTCAGCTCCGCGAAGGTCGAGCCTTTCAGCGTGTACTGATACGCCGCGTTACCCGAGCGTCCGCCGGCGCCGAGATCGCCGATCGATTGCAGGAACAAAGTGGCGCCGGCGACGCTCGTCAATGGCTCGCGCAGGCGCTCGATCACCTTGTCGGCGCGCAGCTTGCGCTCGCCCATCGGCCTCAAGGAGGCGAACACCGTGCCGGTGTTGGTGCCGCCCGGGCCGATGCCGCCGCCGCCGGTGAAGCCGACCGCGGTCTCGACCGCCGGATCCGACTTCACGATGTCGATGAACTGGGTCAGTTTCTGCCGCATCAGCTGGAACGAGGTGCTCTGGTCGGCCTGGATGGAGCCGACCAGCAGCCCGGTATCTTGTTGTGGGACGAAGCCCTTGGGCACGACCTTGTAGAGGTGGACGTTCAGATAGAGCGTCGAGCCCAGGATCAACATCACCAGCAGCGGATGGCGCAGCGCCAGGCCGAGCGTCGTGCGGTAGCCGTTCAGCATCAGCTCGAAGATGCGCTCGCTGATCCGGTAGACCCGGCCGTGCGGCTCGCCTTCCTGCTTGCGCAGCAGCACGGCGCACATCATCGGCGTCGTGGTCAGCGAGACCACCAGCGAGATCAGAATCGCGATGGTGATGGTCATAGCGAATTCGCGGAACAGGCGGCCGACCAGCCCGCCCATCAGGAGGATCGGCACGAACACCGCGACCAGCGACACGCTCATCGACAGCACGGTGAAGCCGACCTCGCTTGTGCCGAGCAGCGTCGCCTCCAGCCGCGACAGCCCGGCGTCCATGTGGCGGGTGATGTTTTCCAGCACCACGATGGCGTCGTCGACCACGAAGCCGGTCGCCACCGTCAGCGCCATCAGCGAGAAGATGTCGAGCGTGTAGCCGAGCAGGTACATCACCGCGAAGGTCGCGATCAGCGACACGCCGACCGCCACGACAGGCACCAACGTCGCCCGCGCATTGCGCAGGAAGGCGAACACCACCAGGATCACCAGCGCGACCGCGATCAACAGCGTGATCTCGACATCGTGCAGCGAGGCCCGGATCGTCTTCGAGCGGTCCATCGCCAGCGTGATGTCGACCGCGGGCGAGACCGAGGCCTTAAGCTGCGGCATCAGGCCCTTCACATTGTCGACCATCTTGATGATGTTGGCGCCGGGCTGCCGGTACACGATCATCACGACGGCCGGCTTGCCGTTGGCGAGCCCCAGCGTGCGGACATTCTCCACGGAATCGATCACGTCGCCGACGTCGGTCAGGCGCACCGCGGCGCCGTTGCGGTAGGCGACGACCAGCGGCCTGTAGTCCGCCGCCTTGCGGGCCTGGTCGTTGGCGTAGATCTGGTAGCGCTGGTCGCCGACGTCGATGCCGCCTTTCGGGCTGTGCGCATTGGCGCTACTGAGCGCAGCGCGGACGTCCTCGAGCCCGATGCCGTATTTGTAGAGCGCCGGCGGGATCAGCTCGACGCGCACCGCGGGCAGCGAGCCGCCGCCGACCGAGACTTCGCCGACGCCCTCGACCTGCGACAGCTTCTGCGCCAGCACGGTCGAGGCGGCGTCATACAGCTCGGCCGGCGTCAGCGTGTCCGAGGTCAAGGTGTAGATCAGGATCGGCGCCGAGGCCGGGTTGAACTTGCGGTAGGTCGGATTGGTGCGCAGGTTGGTCGGCAGGTCGGCGCGCGCCGCGTTGATCGCGGCCTGCACGTCGCGCGCGGCGCCGTTGATGTCGCGGTCGATGTCGAATTGCAGCGTGATGCGCGCCGAGCCGAGCGAGGACTGCGACGTCATCTCGGTAACGCTGGCGATCTGGCCGAGGTGGCGCTCCAGCGGGCTCGCGACGGTCGCCGCGACGTCGGCCGGGCTGGCGCCGGGCAGCGTCGCCTGCACCATGATGGTCGGGATGTCGACGTCGGGCAGCGGCGACACCGGCAGCTTGAAGAACGCAATGATGCCCGCCACCACCAGTCCAAGCGACAGCAGCGTGGTGCCGACCGGTCGGCGGACGAAGGGGGCGGAGAGGTTCATTGCATCAGCAAGCGATGTTTGCGGATCAGCTTCTATCCGTCTGCGCCGCGATGCAAAAGCCTAAATGTCACAGGGCGCCGCCTTAGAGAAGCCGCGATGTGTCGGATGTGCCGTGCCGCTGACCGAAAAAGCACGATCTGGCAACAAGCCGTTTACAAAACCCGATCGAGGCTGTGATCGCGATTGGGCGCGCAGTGGCCGCGCGGATGATTGTGTAGGATGGGTGGAGCGAAGCGATATCCATCATTCGCTCTGTGGAGAAAATTGATGGGTATCGCGGAGTTTATCATCGGGCCGCGCGTTGCGCGGACCCGTTGGCCCCAACCATCCTACGAGATCGGCCTGATGCAGCGATAACGCCGCTCGGCCGCGCCTCAGTTCGGATCCACGCCATCCGCCGCGCGCCCATCCCGGTGCAGCGGGCCTGCATCGTGCAGCATCGCCGCAAGCTGGTGCAGCTGCGCATCGCGAAACCCCTGCTTCTCGATCGCGGCCACCGTCGAGAGCACATAGTCGCGGTTGTTGCCGGAGCGGCCATGGCCCTGCAGCACCAGGCGCTGCTGCTCTGCCAGCGACAGCCGCCCGGCATATTGCACATGGCCGCGATCGACTACGTAAGCCAGCGCGGAGACGCGATCGCGCGCCGCATTCTCCAGCCACACCGAGCGCATCACCTCGCGATAGACGTTGGTGGTCTGCTCGCGCGAGCGCAAATAGGCGATGGTGTCGTGGCGCAGCCGGGCGGCGACGCGGAACGCGATGCCGCGGCAGGCGCCGCCGCGGTCGAGTCCGAGCACCAGGCCCGGCTTCTCCGGCGTGCCGCGGTGGTCGAACGAATAGACGCAGAGCGCGCGATGCTCGCCGATCAGCCGCGCCGGCATCTGCTCGAGATACTCGAAGCCCGGCTTCCACATCAACGAGCCGTAGCCGAACACCCAGAGATCGCCGTCGGTTTCGGAATGGGGAGGATTTGCTGCCATCGCGCTGATGGGCTAGCAGAACAGCTCATCGAAGCGAAGCAAATTCCGTGATGTTTCCAAGAGTTGCGCAAGGGGTACCCCATGGTTGTGTCGGGGTTGCCCACGGCTTGCCGCCGCTTAGATTTTGACAAATTCGCCCGCCAAAGGACCCGCATGTCCGATATCACCTCCGCCCCCCGCCGCCGCTCGCGCTTCGGCCTCTACGCCGTCCCCGTCGCGGTCCTGATCGCCGCGGTCGCGTGGAGCGGTTTCTGGTTCTTCGCCGCCTCGCAGGTCGGCGTGCAGGCCGACGCCTGGCGCGCCCAGGAGGCGAAGGCCGGCCGGGTCTATGATTGCGGCAACCGTTCGGTGGCGGGGTATCCGTTCCGCTTCGAGGTCCGCTGCACCGATCCGAGCGTGATGCTGGTCTCGCAGACCGCTTCGCCGCAGATGGCGTTCGTAGCGCGGCTCGCCGAGATCCTGGTGGTGGCGCAGGTCTATGACCCCAAGCTCGTGATCGCCGAGTTCAAGGGCCCGGCCACGATCGCGGAGCGCGGCGCGCAGCCCACGCTGTTGGTCAATTGGAGCCTTGGGCGCAGCAGCGTGGTCGGCCTGCCGGCGGTGCCGCAGCGCGCCTCGCTGGTGTTCGACAATCTCGCGATCGACCGCACCGGCGGTCCCGCGCCGACGCCGCTGATGCGCGTCAATCACATCGAGCTGCACGGACGGCAGGTCGATGGCTCGGCCCCGGACAACCCCGCGATCGAGACCGTGCTGCAGATCGCAGGCGGCACCTTGCAGGAGGTGCATCCGCTGCTCACCCAGCCGTTCAACGCCGACATCCATGCCCGGCTCAACGGCCTGAAGGATTTCTCGCCAAAACCGTGGCCCGATCGTTTCCGCGAGATCCAGGCGGCCGGCGGCAGCGTCGAGATCCAGCAGTCGCGGATCGAGCAGGGCGACGTGCTGTCGGTCGCGGCCGGCACGTTGCGCCTCAATGCGCAAGGCCGCATCGACGGCGAGTTGCAGATGACGGTCGCCGGCCTCGAACGCGTGATCCCGGCGCTTGGCATCGACAAGATGCTGGAGGAGGGCGTGCCGCAGTCGACGCTCGATCGCGTCGCGCCCGGCGTCAAGAGCCAGGACCTCAGCAATCTGTTCGGTGCGCTGGATCGCGCGATCCCCGGCCTCGGCAAGGTGATCAAGCAGAACGCCAATGCCGGCATCTCCGCCGGGATCAATTCGCTCGGCACCGAGGCCGTGCTCGAAGGCAAGAAGGCACGCAGCTTCCCGCTGCGCTTCGCCGACGGCGCGGTGTTCCTGGGCCCGCTGAAAGTCGCGCAGATCCCGCCGCTGTTCTGAGCGGCGCGCTCAGTATTGTAGGGCGGATTAGCGTCAGCGTAATCCGCCGTCCTTCAGCTCGGTTACATGGGGATTACGCGGAGCCTGTCATCGGACCGCGCTTCGCACGGACCCGTTGGCTAATGCGCCCTACGTACCTTCGGCCGGGATGAAGCGCAACGTGCCGGCGCGACGGGTCGGCTTGCCGGTGTCGTTGGTGTGGTTGACGCCGTCCATGACCGGCACTTCGGGGAAATCGAACGGGCTGACGCCGTCGAGGCAGGCGACGTTGACGGCGTAGAGGCTCTGGTCGGATCGCCGCTGGTGATGGGTGTAGATGCCGCAGCGGGAGCAGAAGAAGTGCTGCGCCGATCCGGTGTGGAAGCGGTAGCTGGTCAGCCTGTCCTCGCCTTGCAGGAACCTGATCCCGCCCATTTCCGCCATGGCGACGACGGCGCCGCGCATCCGGCAGTAGGAGCAGGTGCAGCGGCGGATCGAATGGAAGCCGTCGCTCAGCGTCACCTCGAAGCGCACTGCGCCGCAATGGCACTGGCCAGCCCGAACGTTCGCCTTGTCCGCCATGTCGTGTGTCCCTGTTGATCGCCTGATCGCGACATGACGTATCGCCAAAATCCGAACCGGACAATCCTGCAAAACTCGCGCATAGCGCGAGAAAAACTCACGCGAAGGCGCGACGCTTGTGTCGTAGGGCGGGTTAGGCGAAGCCGTAACCCGCCGCGGCTATGGCGGATTACGCTCTCCGCTAATCCGCCCTACTATTCATGATTCCCTCGCGCGCGATATCGTCCGTCGCGGCAAACTATTCCCGCAGTCGCGATGAGAAAAACGTGACCGGAATATTGCGGCCGACTGCGAATATCATTCCCCGAGTGCCGCTCTCTCGCCTGAGGAAACAACCTCGTGTGGAGAATGCGATGCGAATTCTCGGGGGAATTCTGCTCGGCAGCAGCATGCTGCTGTCGGCAGGTCCGGTGTTGGCTGAGGACGATGCGTCCGAGCTGAAGGCGTTGAAGGCACGTCTCAAGCAGCTCGAACAGAGGATGGAAGTGCAGGCGCGCAAGGAGGAGGCGCTGGCGGCAAGGCAGAGCGCGATACAGAACACGCAGATGGCGGCGAAGGCGCCGGTGCCGTTCGATCCCTGCGCTTCGGGCAAGCTCTGCTACAAGGGCGTCACCTTCACCTTTGGCGGCTGGGTCGATCTCACCGGCATCTATCGCACCCGCAACCTCGCCTCCGATTCGGGCTCGATCTACAACTTCATTCCGTTCCCGCAGAGCAAGAACTTCAACACCGGCGAGTCGCGCTTCACCGCGCGCCAGACCCGCTTCTCGGTGCTCGCCGAAGCCAATGCTACGGAGACCATCCACGTCGCCGGCTATGGCGAGCTCGATTTCGAGGGCGCGGCGCAGACCGCGAATTCGGTCGCGACCAACTCGTTCAACCCACGGCTGCGGCAGGCCAGCATCGAGATCGACCGCAGCGATCTCGGCCTGCACGTGCTCGCCGGCCAGTCCTGGTCGCTGAACACACCGAGCAAGGCGGGCATCGATCCGCGTGGCGCCGATACGCCCGGCGTGATCGATTTCGAGCTGGTGCCGGGCTTCCTCGGTGCGCGGCAGCCGGGCGTCCGTGTCTGGCAGGATATCGGGCCCGAGTTCAAGCTCGCGGTCTCGGCCGAAAACCCGCAAACCTCGTTCTTCGGAGGCAATACGCCGCTGGTCGGCACGCCCGCGGTCGGGCCGCAGGGCGTTCTCAATCCGAACCTGCTGGTGAACCTGACCGGCCCGGGCGGCAGCTTCTTCAACAGCCTGAACAATGTCAGCCTCAACCACGTGCCTGATGTCACCGTGAAGGGGGCGTGGGATCCGCGGCTCGGGCCGTACAAGGTGCATGTCGAGGCATGGGCGCTGTATCGCGACTTCTATGATCGCTTCAACTTCGCCAATCACGACGTCAACACGGTGAGCTTCGGCGGCCATCTCTCGGCCGAGATCGTGCCGAAGACGCTGGAAGTGCAGGCTTCGGCATCCTACGGCGCGCTCGGCCGCTTCACGGCGACGCCGTTTCCGGATGCGACGGTGCGCCAGGATGGCTCGATCCAGCCATTGCCGATCACGGCCTTCCTGGTCGGCTCGGTCTGGCATACGACGCCGGAGCTCGATCTCTACGCCTATGCCGGGCTCGAGAAGACCAAGGCGACCTTCTCCAATGTCGGCACGGTGCCGTTCGGCTATGGCAATCCGCTCTACAACAATCTCGGCTGCAGCATCGAGAACTCTCCGGCCGCGACCTGCAACGGCAACACTTCGGAGGTCAGGCAGTATACCGTCGGCTTCTACGACACGATCTTCAAGGGCGCCTACGGCACCATCAAGGCCGGCGCGCAATATTCCTACACCCAGCGCTTTGCCTTCGAGGGCGTCGGCGGCGCGCCGAGGACCGACGATCACATCATCATGTCGCAGCTCCGCTACTACCCGTTCTCGCCGTAGCAACCTGCAGATGGAGCGCTGCGCCGGCAAAGGAGATCGCACATCGTGACCAGACCGAGGGGAGGGCCGTGATCGCCCGCGAGATAATGATGGTCAGCGGCGCCGCGCATCTGCTGCAGCGGACCGGGCTGGCGATGGCCGGTGCCATGGGCCGCACCTTCGTCGCCGCCCAGCTCGCGAAAGGGCACGTCGCTTTCTTCGGTACGCTTGTCTTCATCGCGACGACGATCGTGATCGGTGCCGTCGGCTTCTATATCGGCATTAACCGCCGGCCTCGTCGCGCGCCTGCGGCCGGCACAGAAAATCGCGGCGACGTCGGCCGGACCGATCCGGGATTAGCGGCTGCCACGGCGACGGTCGCGAGCCCAGAGCCTGTCGTTCCGATTTACAGAATTTAACTTGACATTGGACCCAACTCAGATGTTCAATATGCGCGTCTCACCCGATCGAGGGGCGCTGCGCATCGTCAGGAGTGTTGCGGTGAGATGCGGTGGACGCTGCTTGCGCACTGACGACGTGCACAATGAGGCGGACGGCGAAGTCGTGCAGACCTGACGCCCTAGCGGCAGGTGTCTCCTAGCGGAACGCGCAAGCGTTCTCGCGAAGGACGGTGACAAACAAGCCCAGTCTCACCGGGGCGAGCACGTATAAGCCGTAAAACCATCGCGCAGGGAAAGCCGGGATGTTTCCGGTTACACCTGTGGTCCGACCTCCGGTGCTTTTTTATTTGCACCGGACCCATGGGTGCGATCGGCACCCGGCTTTCCCTGCGCCCTCTGTCTCCGGAGCGGCGAAACGAAATGTAAAGCTCGGGCAAATCATGTCGCGAGAATGCGGATGTTTGCGCAAACGTATCCCCGTCATCCTGAGGAGCCGCGAAGCGGCGTCTCGAAGGATGCACGGCCCGACTGGTGGCCGTCGATCCTTCGAGACGCGCATTCCGCGCTCCTCAGGATGACGGGTTGAGCTCTACCGCGCGAACTATCCGCCTCGTCGTCCCGGCGCAGGCCGGGACCCATAACCACAGCCGATCATTGTTGTGCAATGCTGGAACGACGAGTCTCGTTCACGACACAGGCCTCGGCGTATGCGTCCCGGCCTGCACCGGGGACGACAGCGAGCATGTGGGCCGAAGCCCATCCTACTTCTTCAAATTCGCATGCGGGCGGCCGAAGTCGGGCGCGGCGGAATCCTGGCCGGTCTCGACGATGCCGCGGCGGATGGCGCGGGTGCGGGTGAAGTGGTCGAACAGCGCTTCGCCGTCGCCGCGGCGGATCGCGCGGGTCAGCTTCGACAGGTCCTCGGTGAAGGTGCCGAGCATCTCGAGCACGGCGTCCTTGTTGGCGAGGAACACATCGCGCCACATCGTGGGATCCGACGCCGCGATGCGGGTGAAGTCGCGGAAGCCGCCGGCGGAGAATTTGATGACCTCGGATTCCGTCACCTGCGCCAGCTCGTCGGCGGTGCCGACGATGGTGTAGGCGATCAGATGCGGCAGATGACTGGTGATCGCGAGCACGAGGTCATGATGATCCGGCGTCATGATCTCGACCTTGGCGCCGAGCCCGGCCCAGAACGCGCGCAGCCGGTCGGTCGCAGCGGGATCGGTTCCGTTGGGCGGCGTCAGGATGCACCAGCGGTTGATGAACAGCTCGGCGAAGCCGGAATCCGGCCCCGAATGCTCGGTGCCGGCCACCGGATGCGCGGGCACGAAGTGCGCGGTGTCAGGCAGGTGCGGGCGCCATGTCCTTGACCACCGCGCCCTTCACCGAGCCGACGTCGGAGATGATCGCACCCGGCTTCAGATGGCCAGCGATCTCGGCCGCGACCGCGCCGCAGGCGCCGACCGGGATGCAGAGGATGACGAGATCGGCGTCCTTCACCGCCTCGATGTTGGTCTCGACGACGCGATCGACGATCCCGAGTTCGGCGACACGCGCGCGCGTCTTCTCCGAGCGGGCGGTGGTGACGATCTCGCCGACCAGCCCCTGCGCGCGGGCGCCGCGCGCGATCGAGCCGCCGATCAGGCCGAAGCCGATCAGCGCGATGCGGTTGAAGAGCGGAGCGGTGGTCACGTCGATGTTCACTTTCCGGCCAGGAAGTCGCGCAGCCCCTCGACCACGAGACGGTTGGCTTCCTCGGTGCCAATGGTCATGCGCAGCGCATGCGGCAGCTTGTAATTGTTGAGCGCGCGCAGCACGAGGCCGCGCCGCGTGAGATAGGCATCGGCCTCCGCCGCGGTCCTGCCCTTGTCGGTCGGGAAGTGGATCAGCACGAAGTTGGCGACGCTCGGCGTCACCTTCAGTCCGAGCTTGCCGATCTCCTCGGTCAGCCAGTTGCGCCACTGTCCGGTGTGGGTCCGCGACATCTGCACATGCGCGGTGTCCTCGATCGCCGCCACCGCCGCCAGCATCGCCGGCGTCGTGACGTTGAACGGGCCGCGGATCCGGTTGCAGGCATCGACGATATGCGCCGGGCCGAACATCCAGCCGACCCGAAGCGCGGCAAGGCCGTGGATCTTGGAGAAGGTGTGGGTCACCACCGTGTTGTCGGTGGTCGCGACCAGCTCGATGCCGAGCTCGTAGTCGTTGCGCGAGACATAGTCGGCGTACGCCGCGTCGAGCACCAGCAGCACGTGCGAGGGCAGCGCGGCGCGCAGCCGCTTGACCTCGTCGAACGGGACATAGGTGCCGGTCGGGTTGTTCGGATTGGCGAGCCAGACCAGCTTTGTGCGCGGCGTCACCACCTTGAGGATGGCGTCGACGTCGGCGGTGAAGTTGGTTTCAGCCGCGATCACGTTCCTGGCGCCGTTCGCCATGGTGGCGATCGGGTAGACCAGGAAGCCATGGGTGGTCGAGATCGCTTCGTCGCCGGGGGCCAGATAGGTGTGCGCCAGCAAATTGAGGATCTCGTCGGAGCCGGCGCCGCAGATGATGCGGTCGGGATCGAGCCCGTAGGCACGGCCGATCGCCTCGCGCAGCACCCGCGAGGTGCCCTCCGGATAGTCCTCGAGATGGTCGGCAGCCGCCTTGTAGGCCGCGATCGCCTTCGGCGACGGCCCGAACGGGGTCTCGTTGGCGGACAGCTTGAACACCTTGCGGCCCGGTTCCGGCACCGGGCTCTTGCCGGGCGTGTAGGGCGCAATATCGAGGATGCCGGGGTTCGGCACGGGGCGGGACATCATCAACTCCGATTAGAGCGTTTTCCAGCGAAGTGGATACCGGTTCGCGTCAAGAAAACGCGTCAAAACAAGAATCCGTACGGGCGGCTAGCCTTTGGCCGACCCGTTAGAGGGCACCGTATAGCGCGTTGCGTGGCTGCCGACGAGGGCCGAAGAGCGCACCGAGGCGCCGGCCTCGATCAGGGCAAGCTTGATGGTCTCGAAATCGTGTCCGGTGACCGAGACCAGCAGCGCCGCGCCATCGAAGGCGGTGTCGGGGACCGCCACGATCTCGGCGAGCGGCGCCAGCGCGCGGGCGACATCGGCGTTCCAGCCGGACACGCGGACGCTCCACATCTGGACCTCCGTCACCATCGCATCGTCGGCGACCCGCGAGACCAGGAACACCGGCAGCGCGGCGGGATGGTCGGCGCGCTCCAGGAACGGCAGCCGCGCGATGATCTTCGGCGCGCCCTCGGCCTCCAGCGCATTCCACCACGGCGTGCGGCTTGCGATCGCGGAGACCAGCGCGAGGTCGCCCTTCGATTTCGCCACCGCCTCGACTGCGGCCTGCGCGCTGAAATGCGAGACGTAGGGCACCACGAAGCCGAAGTGAAACCGCGCCGAGTCGCGCATGGCGGACTCGCCCACCGACACATCGGCATGCACCGCGAAGGGCGCCTGCACATAGGTGAAGGTCGAGATGATGACGCGCCAGATGCCCTCGATGGTGTCGAGCGGCAGGATGCCGCGATGGCGCTGCACCAGCTCGCGCATCATGCTGGCCTCGCGCGCCGGGCGGAATGCCGAGCCGACCTCCTGGGTCTTCTTGACCTGGATCAGGCGGTCGATGATGTCGCCGCGCGCCATCAGCAGGCGATGCACCTGCGCGTCGATCGCATCGATCTCCTTGCGCAGCTCCTGCAGCGTGGGCGGCGACGGGGGTGGGTTGGCCATGCTCTCAAACCTTGTCGTCAGGGCGGCCCGTTGCCGCGTCGGACAGGGTCCCTGATTAGGAAAGACGGCCGCCGAAAGCAAAGAGAAACGTCGCAGGCGTGCCTTGCGCATTCGGTTAACCATCGGCGCCCGGCAGGGGGGCGCTCGCTGGCCGCCTTGACGGCGGGGGGCCCGGGGACTAGGTTCGTTGCACTCCGTGGTCATTTGAGCCGGCCGGCTTGCAGCCACGTTAAACAACTCGCTAAACAGGCCGGGGACAGATCAGCTCCCGGCCGAACCTATGTTCAGGCCGGGTTTTTTTATTGGCCTGATTTCTGTTCGAGGCCTCCCGCGCGGGAGGCAGGGTCGCTGAGATGAGCAACGTGCGTCCGATAACGAGCCCGCAAACCCAGAGCGATGATCGCGCCCATGAGGCCGATCATCCGTCGTCATTGGTGGCGAAGTTCGGCATGGACCAGCCGCTCAAGCTCGATTGCGGCGTCGATCTTGCGCCGTTCCAGATCGCCTATCAGACCTATGGACAGCTCAATGCCGACAGGTCCAACGCGATCCTGATCTGCCACGCGCTGACCGGCGATCAGCACGTCAACAACATCCATCCGGTTACCGGCAAGCCCGGCTGGTGGGAGACCATGGTCGGCGCCGGCAGGCCGATCGATCCCGACAAATACTTCATCATCTGCTCCAACGTGATCGGCGGCTGCATGGGCTCGACCGGCCCCGCCTCGCTGAATCCTGCGACCGGCAAGGTGTGGGGGCTGGATTTCCCGATCATCACGATCCCCGACATGGTGCGCGCGCAGGCGATGCTGATCGATCGCCTCGGCATCGCGACGTTGTTCTGCGTGGTGGGCGGCTCGATGGGCGGCATGCAGGTGCTGCAATGGACCGCGGCCTATCCGGAGCGCGTGTTCGCGACGCTCGCGATCGCCTGCTCGACGCGCCACTCGGCGCAGAACATCGCGTTCCACGAACTCGGCCGACAGGCCGTGATGGCCGATCCGGACTGGCGCGGCGGCCGCTATGTCGACGAAGACACCCATCCGCATCGCGGGCTGGCGGTGGCGCGGATGGCCGCGCACATCACCTATCTCTCGGATGCCGCGCTACACCGCAAGTTCGGGCGGCGGATGCAGGACCGCGAGCTGCCGACCTTCTCGTTCGATGCGGATTTCCAGGTCGAGAGCTATTTACGCTACCAGGGCTCGTCCTTTGTCGAGCGCTTCGACGCCAATTCCTATCTCTATCTGACCCGCGCGATGGACTATTTCGACATCGCCGCCGACCATAACGGCGTGCTGGCGAAGGCGTTCGCCGGCATCAAGACCCGGTTCTGCGTGGTGTCGTTCACCAGCGACTGGCTGTTCCCGACCTCGGAATCGCGCGCGCTGGTGCATGCGCTGAATGCGTCGAGCGCGCGGGTCTCGTTCGCCGAGATCGAGACCGACAAGGGACACGATGCCTTCCTGCTCGACGTGCCCGAATTTCTCGACATCTCCCGCGCCTTCCTGCTGTCCGCAGGCAAGGCGCGCGGATTGAAGGACGGCGGCCAGTCATGAGCATGCAGCAGACACTGCCCTTGCCGGGCGTCGCGCCGGAGCGGACCGGCGGCTATCGCAGGGATCATCTTCTGGTCGCCGAGATGGTGCGGCCGGGCTCGCGCGTGCTCGACGTCGGCTGCGGCGATGGCGAGCTGTTGCAGCTCCTGGAGAGCCGCGGCATCGACGGTCGCGGCATCGAGCTGTCGCGCGAGGGCGTCAATGGCTGCGTCGCCAAGGGGCTCGCAGTGGTGCAGGGCGACGCCGACACCGACCTCGTCAACTATCCCGATGACGCATTCGACTACGTGATCCTGTCGCAGACCCTGCAGGCGACGCGGCAGCCCAAGGTGGTGCTGGAAAACCTGCTGCGGATCGGCCAGCGCGCCATCGTCTCGTTCCCGAATTTCGGATTCTGGAAGATGCGGCTGCAGCTCCTGATCGGCGGTCACATGCCGCGCACCGAGAATCTGCCGGCGAGCTGGTACGACACATCAAACATCCATTTCTGCACCATCAAGGATTTCGTGGAGCTCTGCGAGCAGATCAACGTCAAGATGGAGCGCGCGGTCGCGCTCGATCTCTACGGCCGCCCGGTGCCGCTCAACCTGCCGTGGTGGGTGTGGAACATGTTCGGCGAGCAGGGCGTGTTCCTGCTCAGCCGGGGCGGGCAGGGGAAGTAAGGGCTGCGCCACCAACCACTGTCGTCATTCCGGGGCTCGCGAAGCGAGAGCCCGGAATCCATCGGGCCGCAGCCGCGGTGGATGAATGGATTCCGGGTTCTCGCTTCGCGAGCCCCGGAATGACGGCCTGACGGCCTACACCGGTGCCTTCACCAGCGACCTCGGATCGCGCACCGGCCAGCGGCCGGCCTCGACCAGCGCGATGAAGCGCTCGACAATCTCGTTGAACAGCGCCGGCTCCTCGAGATTGAGCACATGGCCCGACTTCGGGAAGAACGACAGCCCGGCAGCCGGCAGATGCTGCTTCAGGAACAGGCTGGGCGCGATGCAATTGTCGTCCTCGTCGCCGCACAGGATCAGCGCCGGCGTCGCGGCGCGCCTGATGGCGTCGGTCATGGTGTAGATCGAGGGCCGGCCGCCCTGAAAGCTGCGCATCGTGTTGGCCGAGCCCTTGGCGTCGTGGCGGGCGAGGGCGGCGTAGAAGTCGACATGGCCGCGCGGATCCTTCACCAGGAATGGGATCCGGCTCGGCGCCTCCCGCGTCACCTTGGCGACCTCGGCCGAGCCGATCGCCTCATATTGCTCGGCATTGGCACGGCACTGCGCGCGGAAGGCCTCGAGGTTCTCGAGCGACGAGCCGGAGCCGACCGCGGCGAGCGTCATCGACAGCGCGCGCTCCGGCGCGTTAAGGGCGACTTGCAGCGACGAATAGGAGCCCATCGAGAGGCCGATGAAATGCGCACGTGCGATGCCGAGATGATCGAGCACCGCAAGCGCGTCGGTGTAGAAATGCTTGTAGGTGTAGACCTCGGCACTCGCAGGCACGTCGGACGGCGTGTAGCCGCGCGCGGAATAGGCGATGCAGCGGTGGCCGCGCGAGAAGTAGCGCATCTGCGGCTCCCAATTGGTGTGATCGGCTGCGAACTCGTGCAGGAAGATGATCGGGGTGCCGTGGCCTGCCTCCTCGAAATAGAGGCGGACATGATCTTTCGTGGTGGCGTAGGGCATTGGAATTCTCCTCTCGTTGGCCGCTCCCAGCTTTGCAGTTAATTTCCGCGGCCGCAATGCGGCAGTTCCGGTTCGTTTCCGGTCATCGAATCATCGCGGAATGACCCAGAAATCGTTTCCGCAGCGCCGCACGAAATCTTCCTCTCGCCACATCCGGATTTTCAATACCACCGCCGCGTTTCCCAAGGGAACTGCAAGGGGAATGCGACGGGGAGTTGGGGGGCGTTACAGAGGATCTCGTGAAGTATGGTTCAGTTGCTTGCGTATCGCCGGTCGCTTCGTGTCTTGGCGCTGGCTCTGTGTTCGCTCACCCTTGCCGTCGTTTCGGTCTCTTCGGCATCCGCCCGTCCGCATCATTCGCGTCACGCGCATTCGGCCCATGCCGGTCATCACGCGCGCCACTCGGTCCGTCATCACATCAGGCTGACGCGCGCCGAGCGCCGCGAGCGGCAGATGCAGCCGAGTGATTTCACCGAGGCCAATGCGGCGGTGTTGCCGGGGAACGATGAAGCCGTGCCCAACACCGGCGGTGTGAGCATGGCGGGCGGCTTCGGCTCGACCGGCATCGTCGCCGCGGCGCGCCGCTATCTCGGCGGCGGCAACCCGACCGGCCGCTCCAGCCTGTGGTGTGCGCGCTTCATGAACATGGTGCTGCAGCAGACCGGCCACCGCGGCACCGGCTCCGACATGGCGAGCTCGTTCGCCAGATACGGGACCCGCGTCTCCGGCCCGCAGGTCGGCGCCATCGCCGTGATGGGCCGCCGCGGCGGCGGTCATGTCGGCATCATCACCGGTGTCGACGCCAGGGGCAATCCGATCATGATCTCGGGCAACAGCAGCCATCGCGTCCGCGAGCTGCCGGTCTCGCGCGGCCGGATCTATGCCTATGTGATGCCGACAAGCTGAAGCGGGACCATCCACCTCTCCTCGGGGAATGCGGGAGAGGTGGTTACGCGCGGCGAAGTCAACCGGCGCTGCCGGCTGGCCTCACTTCTCGTGCTCCTTCGCCTCGATCGTGTCGACGTTGGTGGCCTCGAGGTTGCTCAAGGGCACTTCGACCGCGGCGGGTTGATACCAGGCGAATTGCGAGAAGTAGTTCGCCAGCACCTGATCCTTGAAGAACCGGCCATGCCGCGCGAAAATCTCGTTTCGCGCGATGCGCAGCTCGGTCGTCGACATGTCCTTGAGATCGGCGTCGGTGAGAAATCGCCGATCGGAATCCGGGAAGAGGAAGCCGTCATGCGCCTTGGCGCGCTGCGTGACCGACGCCGGCACGGCCGGCGGCGTCGTGCGCTCGATGGTGGCCTGGTCATCCTGTCCGCCCGGCTTCACCACGGTATGCTCGAACGCCGGCCCGACGGTCCAGACCGCCAGCGCCAACGCCGCGGCGGCGACGCCCGCGCCGTACTTCCAGTAGCGCTTGATCGGCGAAACCTCGCGCAGTGGCGATTGCCCGGCCTCGCTCAGGACGACGCTGCTGCCGCTGCTGGTGAATGGCGCGGTTCCGCGGCGATGGTGTCGCCGACGGCCGCGCCGCCATCGCTGATGATCTCGGCGTAGATGCCGCATTCATTGTTGCCGAAGCGCTGCATTAGGGTGTTCGGGACCGAGAGGTCGCGCACGCCGGTATCGGGATCGACGTTGACCGCGGCACAGCGTGTGATCCGCTTCACAACCTTGGCGCGCGCGCTGCCGATCGCGATGGTCTGGTCGAGCAGGCTGGCTTCATGCCAGGCCGGCCAGCCCTCGACATAGAGGTTGGCTCGAAAGCGCAAGGGATGCACCGGCGCCTGTACCATCTCCTCGATCGCCCGCAGGCTCGCCAGGTTGATGATCGAGACCACCTTGCGCGGGACATCGGAGAAACTGTGGCCGGGGCTCACCAGCACCTTGGGCGGTCCCTTGATCTGATCGGCATGGCGGTCGGCGAAATAGCGCTCGATCGCCGCGCGCCCTGCCTCGGTCTCGAGATCGCCCTGGGCCAGCATCGCGCCGTCCCGGCGCAGCGTCAGCACGTGGCTGTCATCGTCGAAATGGGCCTGCAGCGGCGCCAGCCACTCGTCCCGCTGCAGCATCAGGAAATGCGGCTTCGCCAGCCAGGTCGGCGCCGAGGCATCGAACCCGCTCGGCCCGTTCTCGATCGCGTAGCGGCGATCTGAGCGCAGCGTCTCGCCGACCTTAAGCTCTGCACGGGGCAGGGACTCGGGCGTCAGGCCCTTGACGGGGTAGCGATAGATGCCGGTGATCCTGGCGGAGGAGGTGTGCGTGCTGTCCATCCACTCGCTCTAGCTTGTTTGGCGGGCGAGGAGAACTGCCGGGAGCGCTGAGGCAGCTAGTCGGGCCGCGACGCGCCAGGTCTGTCCAGCACGCGCTGCATGAACACGAGTTCGAGCCAGCGACCGAACTTGCGCCCGACCTCCGGCATCCTCGCGACCTCGACAAAGCCTAACTGCGCGTGCAGCCGGAGCGAGGCGGGATTGCCTCCGTCGATGCCGGCGATCATGACGTGCTTGCCGAGCGCGGTGGCCGCGGAGATCAACTCGTCGACGATCACCCGGCCAAGGCCGCGGCCGCGATGGTCGGCGTGGATATAAACGCTGTGCTCCACGGTGTAGCGGTATCCCGGGAAGGCCCGGAAATCGCCGAACGTGCCATACCCAAGCACCACAGGCCCTTCGGCCGCGACCAGCACCGGGTAGCCTAGCGCCAGCCGGGCCTTCATCCAGGCCAGCCGCTCGGCCTCGGAATCCTGCTTCTCCGTCCAGATCGCGTTCGAGTTGGCGACCGCCTCGTTGAAGATCGCGGTGATCGCAGGGATGTCCTGCTCGGTGGCGGCGCGGATAATCATTGGTTCCTCGACAAGCCTCTTGAATGGACCGCATCGTCTACTATATAAGACGATATGTCAATTATAGAGGATAAGGCTGATGAGGCTCTCGGGCGGCGGGTTCGTGCCGAACGGGAGGGGCGCGGCTGGTCGCTGGCGGAACTGGCCCGGCGGGCGGGTGTGTCCAAGGCCATGCTGAGCAAGATCGAGCGGGCGGAGGCCAGCCCGACAGCGGCGACGCTGTCGCGGATTGCGACCGCCTATGGCCTGACCATGGCGGCGATGTTCGAGGTTGCGCCAGCCGGTTCCCGCCTGCAGCGGGCCGAGGACCAGCCGGTGTGGCGCGATCCGAAGGCGGCCTATCTGCGGCGGCAGGTGTTCCTGCATCCGGCCAATCCGCTGGAACTGGTCGAGGTCGAGCTGCCTGCCAAGCAGGAAGCCGGCTTTCCCGCCAGCGCCTATCACCTGATCCGTCAGGTGGTCTGGGTGATCAGCGGCCGCCTCACCTTGATGGAAGGCGCGGAGCGCCATGAGCTCGCTGCGGGTGACCGCGTCGAGCTCGGCCCGCCGTCCGACATCGTCTTCCGCAACGAAACTGCTCAGCCCTGCCGCTACCTTGTCGCCATTGTGCGGCGCTGAGATCGAACAGGCGAAATCGCAGAGTGGCTCTTCCGTTTTGGAACCAAGTGCCCACATCTGTGGCAAGCCTGAAAAATGATGGCGACGACCAGAGGCTGGTTGAGGAACGTCAACGCGGCCCGCGGAAACCCAATGAAGATGCTGTTGTCATGCCTGCATGGGTGACGACGGCAGGCCGAGGGAAAACGAAATGAACATTGAGAAGTACACCGAGCGCGCGCGCGGATTCATCCAGTCTGCCCAATCGCTCGCAATGCGCGACGGTCACCAGCAGTTCTCACCGCTGCATCTGTTGAAGGTGCTGCTGGACGACAGTGAGGGGCTCGCCGGCGGTCTGATCGACCGTGCCGGCGGCAATTCCAGAGCGATCCTGAAATCGACCGAAGAGGCGCTGAACAAGCTGCCCAAGGTCTCGGGTAGCGGTGCCGGACAGGTCTACCTGTCGCCGGAGCTGGCGCGCGCCTTCGATGCGGCGGAAAAGGCCGCCGACAAGGCCGGCGACAGCTTTGTCACCGTCGAGCGGCTGCTGCTCGGGCTCACGCTCGAGAAGGGCAGCGAGGCGGCGAATATCTTGAGCAACGGCGGCGTCACAGCGCAGAACCTGAACGCGGCGATCGAAGCGCTGCGCAAGGGCCGCACTGCGGACAGCGCCACCGCCGAGAATGCCTATGACGCGCTGAAGAAATATGCCCGCGACCTGACCCAGGCTGCGCGCGACGGCAAGCTCGATCCCGTCATCGGCCGGGACGAGGAGATCCGCCGCACCATCCAGGTGCTGTCGCGGCGGACCAAGAACAATCCCGTCCTGATCGGTGAGCCCGGCGTCGGCAAGACCGCGATCGTCGAGGGCCTGGCGCTGCGTATCCTCAACGGCGATGTGCCGGAGAGCCTGAAGGACAAGAAGCTGCTGTCGCTCGACATGGGCGCCTTGATCGCAGGCGCGAAATATCGCGGCGAATTCGAGGAGCGGCTGAAGTCCGTGCTGCAGGAGGTCTCGACCGCCGAGGGCGGCATTATCCTGTTCATCGACGAGATGCACACGCTGATCGGCGCCGGCAAGACCGACGGCGCGATGGACGCGTCCAACCTGTTGAAACCTGCGCTCGCGCGCGGGGAGCTGCACTGCATCGGTGCGACCACGCTCGACGAGTACCGCAAGCATGTCGAGAAGGATGCGGCGCTGGCCCGCAGGTTCCAGCCGATCTATGTCAGCGAGCCGACGGTCGAGGATACCATCTCGATCCTGCGCGGCCTGAAGGACAAATACGAGCAGCACCACGGCGTGCGCATCGCCGACTCCGCGCTGGTGGCGGCGACCATGCTGTCGAATCGCTACATCACCGACCGCTTCCTGCCCGACAAGGCCATCGACCTGATGGACGAGGCGGCGGCGCGGCTGAAGATGCAGGTCGATTCCAAGCCGGAAGAGCTCGATTCGCTGGATCGCGACATCATCCGGCTGAAGATCGAGCAGGAGGCGCTGAAGAAGGAGAGCGATGCCGGTTCGAAGAGCCGCTTGCAGACTCTGGAGAAGGAACTCGCCGAGCTTGAGGAGCGGTCGGCGGCGCTGACGGCGCGCTGGAGCGCGGAGAAAAACAAGCTCTCCAACGCCCAGAAGCTGAAGAGCGAACTCGATGCGCTCCGCGTCGAGCTCGCCAATGCGCAGCGTCGCGGCGAATTCCAGAAGGCGGGCGAGCTGGCCTATGGCCGGATCCCCGAGCTGGAAAAGAAGCTCGCCGACATCGAGGCCAGTGAGGACGCCAAGTCGGACGGCGGCGAGATGGTGGAGGAGGCGGTCACCGCCAACCACATCGCGCAGGTCGTCTCGCGCTGGACCGGCGTGCCGGTCGATAAGATGCTCGAGGGCGAAAAGGACAAGCTCCTGAGAATGGAGGACGCGCTCGCCAAGCGCGTCGTCGGCCAGGCCGAAGCCGTGCGTGCGGTGGCAACCGCGGTGCGCCGCGCCCGCGCCGGCCTGCAGGATCCGAACCGGCCGACCGGCTCGTTCATGTTCCTGGGGCCGACCGGTGTCGGCAAGACCGAGCTGACCAAGGCGCTCGCCGCTGACCTGTTCAACGACGAGACCGCGATGGTCCGCCTCGACATGTCCGAGTTCATGGAGAAGCACTCGGTCTCGCGGCTGATCGGCGCGCCTCCCGGCTATGTCGGTTACGACGAGGGCGGTGCCCTGACCGAAGCCGTGCGGCGCCGGCCCTACCAGGTCGTGCTGTTCGACGAGATCGAGAAGGCGCATCCGGATGTCTTCAACGTGCTGTTGCAGGTGCTCGATGACGGCCGCCTGACCGATGGTCAGGGCCGCACCGTCGATTTCCGCAACACGCTGATCATCATGACCTCGAACCTCGGTTCGGAATTCCTGGTGAACCAGCCCGAAGGCGAGGACACTGCTGATGTCCGCGATCAGGTGATGGGCGTCGTGCGGGCGCATTTCAGGCCGGAATTCCTGAACCGCATCGACGAGATCATCCTGTTCCACCGGCTGCAGAAGAGCGAGATGGGCCGCATCGTCGAGATCCAGTTCGCGCGGCTGACCAGGCTACTCGAGGATCGCAAGATCGAGCTGACGCTCGACGCCAAGGCGCGGGACTGGCTCGCGGAGAAGGGCTGGGATCCGGCTTACGGCGCCCGTCCCTTGAAGCGCGTGATCCAGCGCAACGTGCAGGATCCGCTGGCCGAGATGATCCTCGCCGGCGAGGTCAAGGACGGCGATCGCGTGCTGATTTCGGTGAAGGGCAACGTGCTGACCTTCAACGGTCAGGTGTCCAAAACCGCCGAGATCGTGCAGTTCGACGCCCCGGTCTCGAAGCGCAAACTGAACTGACGGCTCAACAGCCAGAACCCTCTCCGCAGATTGCGGGGAGGGTCTTCATTTTGCGAGTCATTCCTGCGGGACGATCGGCGGTGAGGGGTCGTCATCCTCGACGGGCTCCAGCTCGGCGAGGATATCGACCAGGTCGCGAGCGCGGCCCGTGGCCAGCGGCCTGCCGTCATTCATCAGCGGTTCGTCATTGGCAAGCCAGGCCTTTGCCTCGGCAAGCTCGGCGGGGGTCGCTCCGGATGCGATGATTCTCGCGATCGTGACGTCGTCGGCATTGCCGACGGCTTTCAGCACGTCATCACGGGTGAGGCTGGCCATGCGCACCTCCTCTGCAAGGGGGGGTCTTTGCCGGGACAAGCCGAATCGACGGCGGATCGTTCCGTTCGGAACGGTCTGAAGCAGGTTCCGCCGTTAGCGGTTGGTGGTGGAGCGGGTCTGCGACGTCGAACTCGTGGCATCCGAGACGATGCGCGAGCTGCCGCGGCTGGACATCTGGGCTTCGATCTTGTCGCGGGCCTGTTCGAAGCTCGCCAGCATCGGGCCTTCGAGCGAGCGGCCGCGCGGCAGTTTCACGCGCATCGGATCGACGAATCGGCCGTTGACCAGGATTTCGTAATGGACGTGGGGTCCGGTGGACTGGCCGGTCGAGCCGACGAAGCCGATCACTTGGCCCTGCCGCACCTTCTTGCCGATCTCCATGCCCTTGGCGAAGGCCGACATGTGGCCGTAGGCCGTCTCGTAGCCATTGGCATGCTTCATGCGGATATATTTGCCGTAACCGCCCTCGTATCCGACCTTCTCGAGCACGCCGTTGCCGGACGCGAAGATCGGCGTGCCGTAGGCGGTGGCCCAGTCGACGCCGGTGTGCATCTTCACATAGCCGAGGATCGGATGGCGGCGGCCGCCGAAGCCCGAACGCATGATCGCGTTGTTGACCGGCTTGCGCACCAGGAACTTCTTCGCGCTCTTGCCGGTCTCGTCATAGTAGTCGACGAGGCCGTCGTCCGAGCTCTGGAAACGGTAGTATTTCTTGGTTTCGCCGCCGACCGTCAGCGAGGCGTAGAGCACTTCGGTCTTTTCGGTGCTGGTGACGCCTTCGTCCTCGCCGGCGAAGAACACGTCGAACGAATCGCCGGGCTGCACCTTGCGCTGGAAATCGACGTCATAGGAGTAGATCTTGACCATGTCCTCGATGACGGTCGGCGGCACCTTGTTGCGCAGCGCGGTCTCGTAGATGCTCTGATAGAGCCGGACGCCGCTGCCATCATCCTCGTCATCGTCGCTGGAAGTGTCGGCGGTGTCCGTCGTGGTGTTCATGCTCTGCACGTCGACCGCGACGTATCTGCCGAGATCGGACAGTGCGGCGACGGCCTCGACCACGGAATCGTTGGCGACGACGACGCGATAGGGCTGCAGCCTGACATTCGGTCCGGGAGCTGCCGGCGCCATCAGGATCCGTACCTTCTGGCCTTCCTTCAGGCCGCCGTCGCGGCCGCGCGGGCCGAGCGTTGCGGCAATCGCCTTCGCCTCGTCGGCCGTTGCACCCTGATCGCGCAGGATCGAGGTGATGCTGTCGCCCTTCTTGACGACATGAATCCGTTCACCGACCGGGTTTCCGCCGGTGACCTGCTCCTTGGTCTTCGGCAGCAGGGTGACGTTTTCCGGCACCACGCGGGTCTCGAAGCCGGCATAGGGATCGGAAGTGTTGCCCTCGGTGGCGTAGGCCATCCGCATATCGGGGCCGGCGCCGCTTGCATCGGCCGTGGCATTGGCCAGCGAGGCGTAGCGCACTGAATTGCCGGAGCCGCGCCAATTGGCGGCGTCGCGCACCCGCATCAGCACGTCGTCGAGCGCGACGACGGCGGCGAGCTTGGCTTTCGGCAGCACCGATCCGAGATCCTTGGTGACGAAAGAGACCTCGGCGTCGGGCTCGGCGGCGTCGGCCGCATTCGGATCCTCGGCGGCCGCCGACGTGTCGGAGCCGACATCGGTCAACAGACGCTGTGCATTGAACGGCGGGATCTTGGACGACAGATCGCTCGTGGTCATCGAGAGATTGCCGGAAATCCGGATGAAGGGCCGCACCCGCATGACGTCGCGATTGCCGACACGGGTCACGGTCGAGACGCGCACCAGGCTGCGCGAGGCGGAGGATTCGCTCGGCGGCGGCAGGCGGTCACCCTTGTGCAGGTTGACGACGCGATCATTGCCGGTGAAGGCGCCGCGCAGCGCGCCTTCGACGCGCTCCGGCACCTTGGCGAAGGTCATCTCGCCGTCGAGCGACGCAAAAACGGCGCCGCCGATCAGGGCCGCGCCACACAGTCCGGTCAGAATGGTGCCGCTGAACCATTGAACGGAGACACGGCGGCGATCGATCACCGCGGCCTCGGTGCCGTCGACTGAGAGCGGCGGTTCGTGACCGAGATCGATCATCCCGGTCTCGCGCCCAATGCCGCTTCCGCGTGACGCCCGTTGGCTCAACCCGATGTCCCCCCAAATTCCAGCAACTGCGATCGTCCTCTGCTCGTCCTCATCTCCGCCTCGCTCCCTCCGAGAGGGATTTCGGCAGCGTGGCGAGCCACACGCATCGAAGTCGAAGAGACGAAGGCCATTCGCTGGCCGCACTCTCGAACATCAATGGTGTGCAGATCTCTCGATATTGCTCGGCCGCGTAGGGACGAGGCGACGGGTTCTCGAAGAAATCGCCTGGTCCCCAGAAAACCCCCCGTGCCCCCACAGGTTACGAGCGGTTCAGTGCATCTCTTATAGCCAGAACGTCGCAGGATTGTGGCTCAAGTGCGGCATTTAAGGTGGAAAAGTTTCCTGAAGCAGGTCGGTGCCGCCGCCCCGCCTGGAGCGGCCCGGAACCCGTTCCGAGGGGGCCTGACGGGCTCCCCGTAGACAAACTTTTTTTCAAGTTTTTTGCCACGCGCGTCCGGCGGCGAGTTTTTACCTCCGACCTAAGTCTCGGAAAGAACGAGAGTTTCTTCGCACTGCACAAGCGATTTGGGCGTGCGACGATTTGTTGACAATGGCCGTTGACAATCCGGAGGGGTGGGGACTATAAACCAACCACTGAGCGCGGCGCCGCCGGGTCACTGACCAAGGCGAGCGAACGCGCCTCTGATGCTCCTCACTTAGATGAGTGACACAACAACCGACATAAATCGGTTGAGGTTCACTGTCTGCCGGTGAAGGGTAGAACCACCCTCTAAGGGTGTGGGGTCGTCCGATCCCGGGCTGTTTGACAAGTGAAGATGAAGAAAGAGAAACGTGGACGGCGGAGTCCTTGCGTCTCTCGGAATACTTGAAAGCTTCGGCTTTTGATTTCTGAGAGTGGACGAAAGACTTCGGCGGTACACGTTTAAA
Organism: Bradyrhizobium sp. USDA 4454; assembly: GCF_054822705.1. Taxonomy (NCBI): domain Bacteria; kingdom Pseudomonadati; phylum Pseudomonadota; class Alphaproteobacteria; order Hyphomicrobiales; family Nitrobacteraceae; genus Bradyrhizobium; species Bradyrhizobium sp. USDA 4454. The sequence goes on along the minus strand of NZ_JBTRCN010000001.1, from coordinate 7,387,704 downwards.
GGTTACACCATCGCTGCCAACGATGTGAATCGCAGGCGGCTCGTAGACTTCGGTCGACGAAGAATGGTGGGACCTCGTCAAACGTTGTGATCAGCCGGTTCAAAGGTTTCAAGTCCAACTTGAGAGTTTGATCCTGGCTCAGAGCGAACGCTGGCGGCAGGCTTAACACATGCAAGTCGAGCGGGCATAGCAATATGTCAGCGGCAGACGGGTGAGTAACGCGTGGGAACGTACCTTTTGGTTCGGAACAACTGAGGGAAACTTCAGCTAATACCGGATAAGCCCTTACGGGGAAAGATTTATCGCCGAAAGATCGGCCCGCGTCTGATTAGCTAGTTGGTGAGGTAATGGCTCACCAAGGCGACGATCAGTAGCTGGTCTGAGAGGATGATCAGCCACATTGGGACTGAGACACGGCCCAAACTCCTACGGGAGGCAGCAGTGGGGAATATTGGACAATGGGCGCAAGCCTGATCCAGCCATGCCGCGTGAGTGATGAAGGCCCTAGGGTTGTAAAGCTCTTTTGTGCGGGAAGATAATGACGGTACCGCAAGAATAAGCCCCGGCTAACTTCGTGCCAGCAGCCGCGGTAATACGAAGGGGGCTAGCGTTGCTCGGAATCACTGGGCGTAAAGGGTGCGTAGGCGGGTCTTTAAGTCAGGGGTGAAATCCTGGAGCTCAACTCCAGAACTGCCTTTGATACTGAAGATCTTGAGTTCGGGAGAGGTGAGTGGAACTGCGAGTGTAGAGGTGAAATTCGTAGATATTCGCAAGAACACCAGTGGCGAAGGCGGCTCACTGGCCCGATACTGACGCTGAGGCACGAAAGCGTGGGGAGCAAACAGGATTAGATACCCTGGTAGTCCACGCCGTAAACGATGAATGCCAGCCGTTAGTGGGTTTACTCACTAGTGGCGCAGCTAACGCTTTAAGCATTCCGCCTGGGGAGTACGGTCGCAAGATTAAAACTCAAAGGAATTGACGGGGGCCCGCACAAGCGGTGGAGCATGTGGTTTAATTCGACGCAACGCGCAGAACCTTACCAGCCCTTGACATCCCGGTCGCGGACTCCAGAGACGGAGTTCTTCAGTTCGGCTGGACCGGAGACAGGTGCTGCATGGCTGTCGTCAGCTCGTGTCGTGAGATGTTGGGTTAAGTCCCGCAACGAGCGCAACCCCCGTCCTTAGTTGCTACCATTTAGTTGAGCACTCTAAGGAGACTGCCGGTGATAAGCCGCGAGGAAGGTGGGGATGACGTCAAGTCCTCATGGCCCTTACGGGCTGGGCTACACACGTGCTACAATGGCGGTGACAATGGGATGCTAAGGGGCGACCCTTCGCAAATCTCAAAAAGCCGTCTCAGTTCGGATTGGGCTCTGCAACTCGAGCCCATGAAGTTGGAATCGCTAGTAATCGTGGATCAGCACGCCACGGTGAATACGTTCCCGGGCCTTGTACACACCGCCCGTCACACCATGGGAGTTGGTTTTACCTGAAGACGGTGCGCTAACCGAAAGGGGGCAGCCGGCCACGGTAGGGTCAGCGACTGGGGTGAAGTCGTAACAAGGTAGCCGTAGGGGAACCTGCGGCTGGATCACCTCCTTTCTAAGGATGATCCTTCAGCGAGCTCACGCTCACTATCGGATCGTTTTAGAAACATTCAGGGGCCAACAGTTTCAGGATTGTTGAGCTCCATTGGCGGGATTTCGCCGTCTTCGTTTCTCTTTCTTCGCGGACGAACACGCGCCAGGGGCTGAGCGCTGTGCGATGCATCGACTTCACGTCGGGTGCGCGCCGGCATGTCTCTCGTGTTAGGGGCTTGTAGCTCAGTTGGTTAGAGCGCGCGCTTGATAAGCGTGAGGTCGGAAGTTCAAGTCTTCCCAGGCCCACCATTTTGATCGAGTGCGGAGCATTCGTCTTCTGGTACGGGGCCATAGCTCAGCTGGGAGAGCGCGTGCTTTGCAAGCATGAGGTCGTCGGTTCGATCCCGTCTGGCTCCACCAGATGGTTTGATCACCAACGGCGTTACCGTCGTCCGCGAAACATCACTTCGCACGCATTGGTCCGGATGGACGGTGACGTGCGTGTTTTCTGACATCGTAAAGAGGAGATCGATCCGAGTTTGGATCCAGCGAAGCAATTCGCGGGTACCATTCCTAATCTCCAGATCGTTTTCGGCGCTCGCGCATCGCAGCTCATCGCAAGATGAGTGAGGTGAGCGAGTTGTAAAACGATCTTTGTAGCGAAGCTTGACCGCCTCGCTATCGGGCCGATCTTACGAAGCAAGCTGGTCTTTCTAGTCAATGTCCGGCTGCGCAATCGCATTCATCGAGGATGCGCGCCTGAGACTTCGGTCTTTGGGCAATTGTGCAGACAACATTCTGCCGAGTGTGTGGACATTGATAATGAGAGCAATCAAGTGCCTTAAGGGTGTTCGGTGGATGCCTTGGCGCTGAGAGGCGATGAAGGACGTGCTACGCTGCGATAAGCCGTGGGGAGCTGCGAAGAAGCTTTGATCCGCGGATTTCCGAATGGGGAAACCCACCTTCGATAGCCGGAACTCCAAGACCTTGTGGTTTTGGGGTTTGACCAGAAATGATCGGAACCATGACCTCTCGAGGTTTTGGATTTCCGGTTATCAAGAGAAGGTATGAGACTTCCGAATAAAATAGGAGGTTTTAAGCAAACCCAGGGAACTGAAACAT